>UCEU01000018.1 GCA_900471485.1 Hyphomicrobiales bacterium | reverse complement strand
CCTCTGCCCTGCCGGGCATCTCCCCCACAGGTGGGGAGATTGGCTAGGGGCACCCGCTCGCTCCACGCTCAATTCTTGCGAAAGCCTCGCCACGAGTCGATCTCCCCCCTTGTGGGGGAGATGCCCGGCAGGGCAGAGGGGGGTATCACACCCGCCGATGCCAACGTCATCGCAAGCGCCCCCGTTAGCGGTTGCTCTTCAATCCTCCGAGCCGCCGCATGATCGCGCTGCTCTCCCGCCGCCTTGCCGGTCTCATCGTCACCCTTGTCGTCGTCTCGCTGCTGATCTTCGCCGTCATGGGCCTGCTGCCCGGCGACCCGGCGTCCATCATGCTGGGCACGTCGGCCTCGCCGGATACGCTGGCGGCGCTGCGGCATGAACTGGGGCTCGATCAGCCGTTGCTCGTCCGCTACATCCAGTGGCTGGGCGGCGTGCTCTCCGGCGATCTCGGCCAGTCCTACACCTATGGCGTCCCCGTCGCCGGCCTGATCCTCGAGCGCCTGGCCGTCACCCTGCCGCTGGCGCTGATGGCGGTCGCGCTCTCCGTCGCCATCGCCATCCCGCTCGGCGTTCTCGCCGCCTCGCATCGCGGCGGCCTTGTCGACGCCGTGGCGTCTGTCTTCTCGCAGATCAGCGTCGCGGTGCCGGCCTTCTGGGTCGCTCTTCTGCTGATCATCCTGTTCTCGACGACCCTCGGCCTCATGCCGGCCGGCGGCTTTCCCGGCTGGAGCGCGGGCATCTGGCCGGCGGTCAAGGCGCTGCTGATGCCATCCGTCGCGCTGGCGCTGCCGCAGGCGGGCGTGCTCACCCGCGTGACGCGAACGGCGGTTCTCGAAACCCTGCACGAGGACTTCACCCGCACCGCCGTCGCCAAGGGCCTGTCGGCGCAAAGCGTGCTCTGGCGGCATTCGGTACCGAACGCGCTCATCCCTGTCTTCACCATTCTAGGCCTGCAGTTCACCTTCCTCGTCGCCGGCGCGGTGCTGGTGGAGAACGTCTTCAACCTGCCGGGCCTCGGACGGCTCGCCTACCAGGCGCTCTCGCAGCGCGACATCGTCGTCATGCAGGATGTGGTGCTGTTCTTCGCCGCGCTGGTCATCGTCATGAACTTCATCGTCGATCTCTCCTATCTCGCGATCGACCCCCGTTTGCGAAAGGGCTTTTGACATGGCGCCCATCGCATCCACGGCTTTCGCAACGCGCCGCAGGCGGCGTTCCCTCGGCCGGAGAGCGAACCTCATTGCCGGCGCGACCGTCGTGACGTTTCTCGTCGCCGTGGCGCTGCTGTCGCTGGTATGGACGCCGCTGCCGCCGGCCAAGATGCAGATCATCCACAAGCTGCAGCCGCCCCTTACCTTTGGCGTTCTCGGCACAGACCAGTTCGGCCGCGACGTTCTCTCCATGCTGATGGTCGGCTGCTGGAACTCACTCTCCATCGCCATCGTCGCGGTCGCCATCGGCGGCACGGTCGGCTCCATCGTCGGGATTTCGGCGGCTTCGATCCGCGGCCTGTTCGAAAGCCTCGTCATGCGTGCCTGCGACGTCGTCTTCGCGCTGCCGCCGATCCTCTCCGCCATGGTGCTCGGCGCCTTCATCGGCCCAGGCCGCCTCACCGCGATCATCGCCATCGCCACCTTCATGGTCCCCGTCTTCGCGCGCATCACGCTAGCGACGGCGCTGCAGGCCTGGAGCCGCGACTATGTGCTGGCCGCCCGCGCCATCGGCAACAGTCGCTTCACCATCTCCGTGCGCCACGTGCTGCCCAACATCATGAGCCAGATCATCGTCCACGCGACCATCCAGCTCGGCCTTGCGGTGCTGACGGAGGCGGGCCTCAGCTTCCTTGGCCTCGGTATCGCGCCGCCGGCGCCGACCTGGGGCAAGATGCTCGCGGATGCACAGACCTTCCTGGCGCTCGCGCCGTGGCTCGCCATCCTGCCGGGCTTTGCCATCGCGCTCACGGTATTCGGCTTCAACATTCTGGGTGATGGGCTGCGGGACCTGCTCGACCCGCGCGAAGCAAGCCGCAGTTAACAGATCGACAGGCCGGAAAGACAGCGCATGACCGAAACAGACCTTACAATCCGCGAGCTGACCCAGCGCTTCTCTCAAAAGAGCCTCTCGCCGCTCGAATACTGGCTGGCGCTCGAAAAGCATATCGAGCGCTGGGAACCCGCGATCTGCGCGCTCTACGCATACGATCCCGAAGCCGCCCGTGCCCAAGCCGCGGCCTCGACCGACCGGTGGATGAAGGGCGCAACGCTTGGGGCGCTGGACGGCATCCCCGTCACGCTCAAGGAGCTGATCGCCACCAAGGGCCAGCCCGTGCCGCTCGGAACCCGCGCCGTCGAGCTGAAGCCCGCCGCCGAAGACGCTCCTATCGCCGCGCGCCTGCGCGAGGATGGCGCGGTGATCTTCGCCAAGACCACCTGCCCGGATTACGGCATGCTGTCATCGGGCCTGTCGAGCTTTCACCATCTCAGCCGCAACCCGTGGGACATCACGCAGAACCCGGGCGGCTCCAGTGCCGGCGCGTCTGCGGCTGCGGCAGCCGGCTATGGGCCGCTGCACATCGGCACCGATATTGGCGGCTCCGTGCGCCTGCCCGCCGGATGGACCGGCATCTTCGGCCTGAAGCCCAGCCATGGCCGCATCCCTGTCGATCCCTATTATGTCGGCCGTTGCGCCGGGCCGATGACGCGCACCGTCGAGGACGCGGCCTTTTCGATGGCGACGCTGTCTCGTACCGATTGGCGCGACGGCACCGGATTGCCGCCGAACGATATCGACTGGATGGACCTCGATATCGACGTCAGAGGCATGAAGATCGGCCTGATGCTCGACGCCGGCTGCGGCCTTGCCGTGGAAGACGAGGTGAGGGCGGCCGTCGAGGCTGCCGCAAAACGCTTCGAGGAGGTGGGAGCGATCATCGTTCCGGTGGCGCCGGTGCTCACCCGCGCCATGCTCGACGGGCTCGACAAATTCTGGCGCGCGCGCTTCTGGGGCGATATCGAGGGGCTGAGCGAGGAACGGCGGGAGAGCATCTTGCCCTATATCTACAGCTGGGCGAAAGGCGGCGCCGCCGTCAGCGGCGTCGAAGCGGTCAGGGGCTTCAATCAGACGATCGAGATGCGAAAGACCTGCGGCAGGCTGTTCACCGAGGTCGACGCCGTGATCTCGCCGACCAATCCGATCGTCTCCTACCCCGCCGAATGGGCCTCGCCCACCAACGACCCGGCTCTGCCATTCGAGCACATCTGCTTCACCGTCCCGTGGAACATGTCGGAGCAGCCGGCCTCCTCGATCAATTGCGGCTTCTCGGAATCAGGCATGCCGATCGGCCTGCAGATCGTCGGCCCACGCTTCGACGACATGCGCGTGCTGAGGCTCTCCAGGGCTTTCGAGAAATGGACCGGCGGCGTTACGAACTGGCCGCAACCGCCCGTCAGCTGATGGGGCGGCGATAACCGGTCGGCTGCTCGTAGAGCCAGCCGATCCGCTGCACGGCCTCTTCGAAGTTCTCGCGAACGACTGTCATGGTGTGACCGGTGGCGTGGATGATCGTTTCCGCATCCTCCATGATCGCCACATGTCCCTTCCAGAACACAAGGTCGCCGCGCCTGAGATCGCCGCGTTCGATCGGCTCGCCGAGGCTTGCGGCCTGCATGTCGGTGTCGCGCGGCGCCGCCCGCCCGGTCATCAGCATCGATAGCTGGACGAGGCCGGAACAGTCGATCCCCAGTCCGGAGCGTCCGCCCCAGAGATAGGGTGTCTCGAGAAAACGCGCGGCGATATCGACGTAGTCGGCGCCATCGAGCGCGCCGATCGGCTGCACATGCTTGGCGAAGATCGCCGTTCCGTCTTGAAGCGTTACATAGTGGTTGCCGCGCGCCTCGGCCTCGCCTGATATTGCCACCCGGCTGCCCATCGACAGCACGTCCTTGTAGGGCTTGCGCAGTTCCGGCTCCTGGTAGAGGAACGTCCGCTGAACCGTCACGATATGCGTCGGCGCAGTCGTCGCCTCGTCGAGCGCGCTCTCCCTGATATAGCCGACATAGCCGTCGGACGAAGCCTTCACCCAGCACCACCCGTCGGCGCGGTCGAACACGGTCACGTCCTCGCCCTGGATCAGTTCGGTGTCGATGCCCTTGGCAAGATCGGGTACCGGCCGCAGCGCCGCCACCGGCACCGTCACGCGCGCCGGGCTCCCTTCCACGAAGCGGGAAGCCTCCACCTTGCCCCGCAGGCCTGCCTCGGCGAGGTCGGGGCGATAGGCGTTGAGACGGCGGTCGAGCATGGTCATGTCAAAAGTCCTCAGAACGGCAACCGGCGCCCGTGGTCGCGCACCAGATCGCCCAGTTTCTCCAGATAGAGCGCGCCGCCGATCGTTCGCTTGATCACCACGTTGCGCCTGTCGCGCTCGTCGCGCACCCGATCCACGAGGCCCATCTCGCCCATCGTGTCCAGAGCCCGGGTGATGACCGGCTTGGTCACGTTCAGTTCGGCGGCGAGCCCGCGCACGGTATGCGGCGGCGGCACGAGATAGATATGCAGCAGGATCGCCATCTGGCGCAATGTCAAATCGCGCTCGTCGTGGCGCACCTGGTCGAGCGTCACGGCATGCCAGAGCCCTAGCGCCTGCGAGGCGGTCAGTTCGATCGGCACGGCCCCTCCGGATTCATTTCGTCGGCGTTTCATTCTCCGGCAGTTGATCGCGCCACGCAATGGGGCGGCAAATCTGCCGCCCCACAAGGTAAATAGGATTTTAATAAAATGCTCAGCGAACGCTCTGGCGAATGTGATGATAGAGCGCCCGGATCGCCTGCGCCTCGCCGCCGCCGGGCGAATGCGGCCGCTCCGAAGGCGCCCAGCCGTAGATGTCGAAATGCGCCCAGCTCTTGGTGTTGGTCACGAAGCGCTTGAGGAATAGCGCCGCCGTGATCGCGCCCGCCATGCCGCCGGCCGGTGCGTTGGTGATATCGGCGAACTTGGCGCGGATATCCTTTTCGTAGCCGGCATAGAGCGGCAGCCGCCACAGCGGATCGTCGGTCTCCAGGCTCGCCTCGCCAAGATCCTGCGCCAGTTCCGCGTCGTCGGTGAAGAATGGCGGCAGGTCCGGGCCGAGCGCCACGCGCGCGGCACCCGTAAGCGTCGCCATGTCGATCATCAGGTCCGGCGCGTCCTCGTCGGCATAGGCGAGCGCATCGGCCAGGATGAGCCGGCCTTCGGCGTCGGTATTGTCGATCTGCACGGTGAGGCCCTTGCGGCTCTTGTAGATGTCGCCCGGGCGAAACGCGTTCGACGAGATCGAGTTCTCGACCACGGGGACGATGACGCGCAGGTCGACCTTGAGCTTGGCGTCCATGATCATCAGCGCCAGGCCCATGACATTGGCGGCGCCACCCATGTCCTTCTTCATCAAGAGCATCGAGGATGCAGGCTTGATGTCGAGGCCGCCGGTATCGAAGCACACGCCCTTGCCGACCAGCGTGATCTTGCGATGGCCCTTCTTGCCCCAGCGCATTTCGAGAAGCCTGGGCGCGTCGGCGCTGGCGCGGCCGACGGTGTGGACGAGCGGGAAGTCCTTGCGCAGGTCCTCGCCGCTGACGACCGAGAACTCCGCCTTGTAATGCGCGGCAAGGCCGCGGAACGCCGCTTCCAGCTCGTTCGGGCCCATGTCGTTTGTCGGCGTGTTGATCAGGTCGCGGGCGAGGAAGACGCCGGCAAGCTGGCGCTTGATGTCGGCGCCGTCGGCATCGCGCGGGATCATCAGCGTCGCCGTCGCCGGCTTGTCTGATTTGTAGCGGTCGAAGCGGTAGCTGCCGAGCCCGTAGCCGAGCGCCAGGCGGTTGGCGGTCAGCGGTGCCGTCTCGATATGCCAGTCGCCGGCCGGCAGTGATCGCGCCAGCTTGCCGGTGATGTAAGGGTGCTCGGAGGGATTGCCGCCGAGGCCGAACAGGGCGCCGCCGAGATGGCCTTCCGCCGTCGGGATGAGCAGCAGCGAGCCGCTTTCGGCCTTGTAGCCCGCCTTTTTCGCCCAATCGAGCGCAATCGGGTCGATGGTACCGGTCTCGATATGGGCAGGCGTCACCGCGAAGATCGGAAGGGTCGAGCCGCCCTTGGTGTTGAACGGGGTCGGTCTCTCGATGAACTGATAGGGGGCCATGACTGTCCTTCGGTGCTTCCTGGAATCTGCTTTTTAACTCTCTGTTAGGGTTAACAGACTATTGCTGGAGTGAAGATTGCGTCAAAACCTTTTCCCTGTTCCGCTTCAAGGTCAGGCGCCGATTTCGGATATCAGGGACGCACGATGTCTTGCTCGGAAAATAGCCTGTTCAAAACCCGCCTCTTGCAGGGCGCAGCCGCCGCGATGGTTGTTCTCGCACTTGCCGGCTGCTCGACCACCAAGGACCGGATGACCACCGGCTCGGTGCCGAAGCTCACCAAGCCGGTCGAATCGATGGATGACAGCGAATTGCGTGGCGCCACCGAGCGCGTCGGCCAGGCCTATGAGAAGAACCCTCGCGATCCCGTCAACGGCGTCAACTACGCCAACCTGCTGCGCATGTCGGGCAGGGATGCGCAGGCGCTCGCCGTCATGCAGCAGGTCGCCATCGCCAACCCGTCCGACCGCACCGTGCTTGCCGCCTATGGCAAGGCACAGGCCGCCGCCGGCCAGTTGCAGCAGGCGCTGGATACGATCGGCCGCGCCCAGACGCCGGATCGTCCCGATTGGAAGCTGGTCTCGGCCGAAGGCGCCATTCTCGACCAGCTCGGCCGCTCCAACGATGCGCGCCAGCGCTATCGCGCCGCGCTCGATATCCAGCCCAACGAGCCGTCGATCCTGTCCAACCTCGGCATGTCCTATATCCTGACCGGCGACGTGCGCACCGCCGAAACCTATCTTCGCCAGGCAGCGGCGCAGCCGGGCGCCGATAGCCGTGTCCGCCAGAATCTGGCGCTCGCCGTCGGCCTGCAGGGCCGCTTCCCCGAGGCCGAACAGATCGCCCGCGGTGAGCTCTCGCAGCAGCAGGCAGATGCCAATGTCACCTATCTGCGCTCGATGCTGTCGCAGCAGAACTCCTGGCAGAAGCTTGCGGCCAAGGATGGCAACAGCGCGGCGACCGGCACCAATTGATCTCGGTCAGCGGCCCGTCACACTCGAAACGACCAGCTGCAGCCCAAGCCCGGCCATGACCGCGCCCGCCGCCCGGTCGATCCACGCCTTTGCCTTCAGATAGAGCCGGCGCGGATGCTGCGCCGAGAACGCCAGCGCCACGATCGTGTACCAGCCGGCCTCGACGGCGAAGACGCCGATCGGGATTGCGATGAAGAGTTCGAGCGGGATCGTCTTCGGCAGCAGTGCCGCGAAGATGCTGGCATAGACCACGATGGTTTTCGGATTGCTGATCTGCGTCAGAAACGCCGTCGCGAAGCTTCGCGTCAGCGCGCTTCTATCCGCCGTCTCGCGGCCGATTTCGAGCGGCTCGCTCGCCCCGCGCCAGATCTTGTAGGCGATATAGGTGAGGTAGACACCGCCCGCGATCTTCAGCCCGACATAGAGCCAGCCGAACTGCGTCAGCAGCGCCGTCAGCCCCGCGAGTGCCAGGATGCTGAAACCGATGCCGCCGATCCCCATGCCGAGCGCCGCCGCAAGCCCATCCATGCGCGAACGCGACACGGCGATCTTGGAAACCATGACGAAGCTCGGCCCCGGGCTCATGGCACCCACGGAAAGAGCAGCGATAATGCTCAGGAATACGCCCAGGGAAGACATTGCCGGCTCCGCGCTCAGGAAAATGGGACAGACGTTTTTGTCCCACGCTTTCCTCCGATCGTCCACCGCAAAGAATGGCGTCAGGCCGTCAAAGCATGTCTCCCGAAAGTGGTCACCGGTTTCGGGACAACGACATATGACAAAACAAAGACCTAAAGCGCAACGAGCGAATCTGAAAGATTACGACGCGCTTTAGAACTTGTCGGAAACCTGAATGCCCGCCGGGCCGAGAATGGTGGCGACCAGCACCGGTAGGAAGAAGAGGATCATCGGCACGGTGAGCTTCGGCGGCAGCGCCGCGGCCTTCTTTTCAGCCTCGTTCATGCGCTCGTCGCGGCCTTCCTGCGCAAGCACGCGCAGCGCCTGCGATACCGGCGTCCCGTAGCGGTCGGCCTGGATCAGCGCCTGTGTCACGGATTGCACGAGCGGGATCTGCGTGCGCGTTCCCAAATTTTCGAGCGCCACGCGACGATCGGGCAGGAAGGAGAGCTCGGCCGTCGTCAGCACCATTTCTTCCGCGAGCGGCGGCGAGGCCTCACCGAGCTCTTCCGAAACGCGGCGCATGCCGGCCTCGATCGAAATCCCCGATTCCACGCAGATCAGCATCAGGTCTAGCGCATCCGGCCAGGCGCGCTTGATGGAATGCTGGCGCTTCGACATGCGGTTGGAGATGAAGATATTCGGTGCATAGAACCCGATATAGGCAACGCCGATGGTGATCAGCAGCCGGATCGGCGTCGGCTTGTCGGCCAGGTGATCGAGACCGAAGACCCAGAAGACAGCGAGAACGAAGAACACGAAGGGCAGGGTGAAACGCGCGACGAGAAACATGTTCAGCGCGTTTTCCGAACGAAAGCCCGCCGCCTTCAGCTTGTTCATGGTATTTTCGTCGACCAGAGCCTCGCGCAGGTTGAAGCGCTCGACGATCTGGCGGACCGATCGGTTGTTCTGTGTGCGCAGCGACGCCTTGCCGCCGCCGGCCTTTGCGTTCATGCGGGCGCGCTCGCGGGCGCGGATCAGTTCGCGCTCGGTCGAAACCGCCTTCATCCGCTTGTTGAGGTCGCCGCGTTCGAAGAACGGCACCGCGATCGTGTAGAGGCTGGCGAACACGGCGACCGCCACCAAGACGGCGATCAGCATGGAAGGGTCTGTCAGACTGGCTGCGAGATCCGATGACAACGCACGTCCTCCGTTAGATGTCGAAATTGACCATGTTGCGCATGACGAAGATGCCGATCGACATCCACACCGCCGAAATCCCCATGATCAGGTGGCCGCGCGGGTCGGTGAACAGAACCATCATGTATTCCGGCGAAGTCAGGTACACGAGCGTAGCCACGACGAAGGGCAGCGAGCCGATGATCACGGCGGACGCCTTGGCTTCCATCGAGAGCGCCTGCACCTTCGCCTTCATCTTCTTGCGGTCGCGCAGCACCTTCGCCAGGTTGCCGATCGCTTCCGAAAGGTTGCCACCCGCCTGCGATTGAATGGCGATGACGATGGCGAAAAAGCTCACTTCCTGCAGCGGCATGTGGTTGACCATGCGGGCGCAGGCGTCGGGCATGCTGAGGCCGACCTGCTGCGATTCCACGACCCGGCGAAATTCGCTCTTCACCGGCTCCTTGCCCTCGTTGGCGATCAGCCTCACGGCGTCGTTCAGCGGCAGGCCGGACTTGATCGAGCGAACGATGACGTCGAGCGCGTTCGGAAACTCGGTGAGAAACTTGTTCTGGCGCCGCTTGATGAGAAAGCCGAGGATCCAGCGCGGAAGCCCGAGACCGGCAACCACGGGAACGCCGAAGACCACCATGACAGGCGCATCGGCGAGAAACAGCACGAACATCAGGAACAGCGCGAAAAAAGCGCTGAAGGTGTAGAATTTCCGCGGCGTGATCGACAGGCCTGCCTGTGTCAACCGGGATTTCAGGCTCAACTTGCGCTTGGCGCTCTCCTGCTGCCGCTTTTCCAGGTCCTTCAGGTTGTCCTGCACCGATTTGCGGCGCTTGGACAGTTCCTGCACGCGGTCGCGCGCCGCCTTCATATTGGCCTTGTCGACCTCGGCCGAGGCCACCCGGTTGACCCGGCTCGTCGCCTTCTTCTCGGTCTCGATGCGCGAAAACAGAATGCCGTAGCACACCGCACCGGCGGCGACCGCCGCGAGCAGGATGATGGCCAGGACGATCGGATCGAAACCGAACATGTCAGAGATCCTTCGACTTCGCTTCCATCTCGTCGAGTGCCGCGGCGAGACGCTTTTCCTCGTTGAAATAGCGGGCACGGTCCCAGAAATGCGGCTTGCCGATACCGGTCGACTTGTGGCGCCCGATCAGTCGGCCGGACGCGTCCTCGCCTTCGATCTCGTAGCGCATCAGGTCCTGCGTGATGATGACGTCGCCTTCCATGCCCATCACCTCGGTGATCTGCGTTATCCGGCGTGAACCGTCACGCAGGCGCGCGGCCTGAACGACGATGTCGATCGAGCCGGAAATGATTTCGCGAACGGTTTTGGCCGGCAGGGTATAGCCGCCCATGGCGATCATCGATTCGATACGGCTCAGGCATTCGCGCGGCGAGTTCGAGTGGATCGTGCCCATGGAGCCGTCGTGGCCGGTGTTCATCGCCTGCAACAGGTCGAACACCTCGGGTCCGCGCACTTCGCCGACGATGATGCGTTCGGGACGCATACGCAGGCAGTTCTTGACGAGATCGCGCATGGTGATCTCGCCTTCGCCTTCGATGTTCGGCGGGCGGGTTTCGAGGCGCACCACATGCGGCTGCTGCAGCTGCAGTTCCGCGGTGTCCTCGCAGGTGATGACGCGCTCGTCGCGGTCGATATAGTTGGTCAGGCAATTCAGAAGCGTCGTCTTGCCCGAGCCGGTACCGCCGGAGATGACGACGTTGCAGCGCACGCGGCCGATGATCTGCAGCAGCGTCGCGCCTTCGGGCGTGATCGCGCCGAAGCGGACGAGCTGTTCGAGCGTCAGCTTGTCCTTCTTGAATTTACGGATGGTGAGCGCCGGGCCGTCGATAGACAGCGGCGGCGCGATGACGTTGACGCGCGAGCCGTCGGGAAGACGGGCGTCGCAGATCGGGCTGGATTCATCCACGCGGCGGCCGACCTGGCTGACGATGCGCTGGCAGATGGAGAGCAGCTGCGAATTGTCGCGGAAGCGGATCTCGGATTCGATCGTCTTGCCGCCGACTTCGATAAAGGTTTGCCCTGCACCGTTGACCATGATGTCGGCGATGTCGTCGCGTGCCAGCAACGGTTCGAGCGGACCGTAGCCGAGCACGTCGTTGCAGATGTCCTCGAGCAGTTCTTCCTGCTCGGAGATCGACATCGCGTAGTTCTTGATGGTGATGATATCGTTGACGATGTCGCGGATTTCTTCGCGCGCGCTCTCGGCGTCGAGCTTGGCGAGCTGCGACAGGTCGATCGTGTCGATCAGCGCGGAAAAGACCTGTGCCTTCGTCTCGTAGTATTCGTCGGTGCGAACCGGGCGCTTGCGCTGCGGCGTCTGCATCGGCGGCGGGGAAACCTGCTGGCGTGCCGGTTCGCGCTGCGGCTCGACGAGAACCGCGGGTGCGGACGAGGATGGCGGCGTAACGGCCGGAGGCGGCGCTACCACGCCGCCCGTCTTGCCGAAGCTCTCATTTCCACGTTTTCCGAACATGCCTTATTCCAATCCAGTGGCGGGCGTCACTTGCGCTTCAGGAGTCCGAGCAGACCGCTCCGCTTGGCCTTCTTGATGGCGATACGTCCGGTGACGATGTGCGATATCTGCGAGAATGTTTCGGCGGTCGGCGATTTCGAATCCATCTCCGAGATCATCCGGCCGCTGTTGGCCGCCGTTCCGAACAGGTTGCTGTCGAACGGGATGATGGCGATCGGCTCAAGCTCCAGCGGGTCGCAGAACTCCGACGGCCCGATCTCCGGCCGCTTCGGCATGCCCACCTGGTTCAGTACCAGATGCGGCGGCTTGTCGTTCGGACGCATCTTCCGCAGCGCGTCCATCATGTTCTTGGTGTTGCGCAGGTTGGCGAGGTCAGGCGCCGCGCAGATTACCACCTCGTCGACGCCAGACAGAACCGAGCGCGTCCACTCCGACCACATATGCGGCACGTCGAGAACCGTGATCGGCGCGCTGCGCTGCAGGACTTCGAGCACGGGCTGGAAGGCATGCGCGTCGAAATCGTAGGACCGGTCGAGCAGCGAGGGTGCGGCCAGCAGCGACAGGTGCTCCGAGCATTTGGTCAAAAGACGATCGAGAAACATCTCGTCCAGGCGATCGGGTGCGTAGACCGCCTCGGCGATGCCCTGCGTCGGATCCTGGTCGAAATCGATGTTGGCGGTGCCATAGGGCAGGTCGAGGTCGGCGAGAATGGTTTCCGTCGAAAACAGGTTGGAGATGCCGAAGGCGCAGTTATGCGCGATGGTCGAGGAGCCGACGCCGCCCTTGGCGCCGATGAAGGCGACACTGCGGCCGAGAGGCTCGGCATCGGGATCGACGAAGATCGCAGCCATCGCCGCCATGACGTCAGGCATGGCGACCGGCTGGACTATGTATTCGGAAATCCCGTTGCGCATCAGCTCGCGATAGAGCGCGATATCGTTGTAATAGCCGACGATGACGACCTTGGTGGACGGGTCGCAAACGGCGGCGAGCGGCGCCAGCTCGTTCAGCAGATTGGCGGCGTTGGCCTTGGTTTCGAGAATGATCAGGTTCGGCGTCGGCGCGCTCGAAAACATGTTGGCCGCGGCGCCGATGCCGCCGCTGGTGATGCGCAGGCTGACCTTCGACATGCGGCGATCGCTGCCGCAGCGTTCCATGACGCGCTGCAGTTCCTCGCTCTCGCAGAAGGCGTGCACCGAGATGCGGGGCAGGGGGCGCATGTTCTCCAGTTCCGCCATGCGCACGGCATCGTCGGCGTTCCTGAGCTCGCTGCTGTTCCCGATCTCGTATTCGACTGCACTCATCGTTTGGTCCTAACTCTGATCAAAAGGTGCTGGAGCCGCTGACGTCTTCGATCGTCGACGTTCTTTCACGGTATTCCTGGATGGCGGCGTTGCGGCGCGTCGCATCTATTGGCGTCATGCCGCGCGGGGCGACAAGATCTTCCGGATTGGCGATCTGCGCAGCCAGGTTGTTCTGCGTCGCGCAGCCGAAATTGTAGTAATTCTGGTTGCTGAAATCGTTGATGATGTCTCGTGGCCACTGGCCGCACTGCGTCGTCATCGCCGTCGTGCCGGTGAAGGTCAGCCGGATCGGCGCCGCGTCGGTGGCGTTCAGCGTTACGTAGGAGCTGTTGATGATCTTCGAGCTGGCGATGCCGCGGGCCGAAAGCTCAGAGCGGATCTGGCCGCGCAGCTGACGAACCGCCGCGTTGTTCGGCGATCCCTCCGGCGCCAGGATGTAGACCGGGCCGGTCGCGCGCGACATGTAGGTCTGCGCGAAGCCGCGGACCATGTCGCGCTGCGCGATGTTGAGCCGGCGATCGGTGGAGGCGACGGGAATGTCGACCGACTGCTCGGCCTCGGTCACCACGATCGGGTGACGCTGGCGATAGTCGTCCGGGATGCCGCCGGTCGTCAGGTTGTCGCGCGAGGCGCAGCCTGAGAGCAGGGCGGTCGCAATGGCGGCCGCCGTCAGGATCGACTTTGAAAGTCCGGTGTGATGCGATGTCATCTGCTTCTGGTCCATCGACTGATCTCTGTGTTGTGCCATCGCCGTTTCAGCCCTGATCATTTGTAGATAAACCCGATGGAGCCGTGGAACTGCGCGTCGGCGACGGGCGTCTCGCGGCCGCCATAGACCTTGTTGACGCGGTTCATCAGGAAGGCCGCGGCATCGTTCTCGGGGCTGAAATTGTCATCCGGCCGGTTCAGCTGGTTGCGGGCAACGGGGCGCACCAGATAGGGCGTCGCGATGATGACGAGTTCTGTTTCGTCGCGCTCGACCGTGCGCTGCCTGAACAGCGTGCCGAGCAGCGGGATCTTGTTGACGCCGGGCGTGCCGTTCGAGGTCTGCGAGACATTGTCGCGGATCAGGCCCGCAAGCGCGATCGAGCCACCAGAGGGAAGTTCGACCGAGGTTTCGGCCGAGCGGCGCTGATAGGTCGGTATCGAGCCAGAGACGGAAGGCGCCGGCTCCGACACGTTGGTCTTGATCTCCAGGCTGATGCGGCCGGACGAGAGCACCACCGGCTTGAAGGCCAGGTTGATACCGTAGTTGTAGGGCACGATCGTCGTGTTGCCGTCGTTATCGGTCGTCGAATAGAGAACCTGGCCGCCGGAGTTGAAGGTCGCGGCCTGGCCGGAAATCGCCGTCAGCGTCGGCTCGGCCAGCGTCTTGACGACCTTTGCCTGCTCCAGCGCGCTCAGGTAGGTCGAGATGTCGTATTTGCCGATGCTGTTCTTGAACAGAGCGGCCAAGCCCCCGCCTACGGTCGAGGAGGCGTTGCTCAGACCCGGTGTGCCGAGCTGCGCCACCGTCAGGCCCGACGAGTTCGAGACCAGATTGTCGAAGCCGATCTGCTTCAGAACCTCGCGGCGGACTTCCGCGATGGTGACCTTCAGCGTCACCTGGTCCTCGCCCTGGATCTGCAAGAGGTTGATCACCTGCGAGGCCTGGCGGTTTTCGGCAAACAGCGCCACGGCGCTGTCGCCGCCCTTGGCACTGGCCGTTTCCGTGCGCGTCGTCGCTTCGCCGCCCTTCAGGAACACGCCTGCGAGGTCGGCCGCCTGCGCAGCGTCCTGCGGCGTGCGCACCGTGCCTGTCAGCACGATGTTGTCGGAGACGATTTCGACATTGATGTTGGAATCGGGAATGAAGCGTCGCAGGTTGGCCTGCAGGTTGGAGGTGTCACGCTCGATGATGATGTCGAGGCTGACGATCTGCTGGCCGTCGGCGCCGAAGATGAAGATGTTCGTCTGGCCCACGGTCTTGCCGAAGAGGTAGATGCGCCGCGAGGTACGCGTCACGGCATCGGCCATCTCGGGGTCTGAGACCAGGATGTCGTGCGCATCCTCGGGAAGGTCGACGACGATCGCCTTCTTCAGGCCGAGCTTGAGGCTGCGGTGCGCGCCGGGGCCGGATTGCGTGATGTTGACCATGCCGCCGCTCTCGGCGGCGTTGGCGGTCGAAACGCTCATCGCCGCAACGAGAAAGCCCGGCACGATGCCGGTAAAGCCGATCGCAAAGGACAGGCAACCAGCCATCAGGGGCTGCATATGCCGCTTCAAAGTGCCCATTCCCATATCCTTTACTCGGCTTTCGGCGCGGTGCTGTCCGTGACGATCGACCCGGACTTGATGACTTGAACGATGGCGCTGCCATTGTCGCCGCTGAGAAGATAATCCGCCGCGCTGGTATCCTGCTCCTGCGCGTCGGCGACCGAGCGCAACGCCAGCGTCAGGCGATCCGCCATCTGCTGCGCCACGGCCAGAACCTTCGTCTGGTCGGGCGTCAGTTCCAGTGTCGCGGTGGTGCCGACGACGGCCTTCGATCCATCGTCCTTTTCCTCGATCTGCTGGTCGATCGCGAGAACGCGCACGTTGCTGAGCACGGTTTCGGTTAGATACTTGTCGCTGTCCTTCGCCTTGCGAACCATGGTCACGTCGACACGGTCGTTCGGCAGGATGAAGCCGCCGGCGCCGGTCGCGACGGAGATTTCGGTGGCGACAGCGCGCTTGCCTGTCGGCAGCAGCGACGACATGATGCGGCTGTTGGCATCGGCGATCTTTTCGGCACGGATCGGCTCGCCCTCGAAGATCGGCAGGCGTACGACGGAACCCTGCAGGTCCTTCAGCGCGTCCGGCTTGTCGGTCTCGGTAATGAAGCCCTGCACGACGCCGCCCTGCGGCCATGCCATCCAGTGGGCGGCCTTGTCGTCAAGGCGCGCACCGACGGGCAGGTTGGCGCTGGAAACCAGCACGTTGACCGTCGGTTCCTTTTCGACGACCGACTTGACCTGGGTCACGACCGAGCCGCGGCCTGCAAGGCTCATGGCCAGCACACCGGCCAGGCCGGCAGCTACGACAGCCACTCCAAGTATCAAAAGGCGCGCGGGTTTCATTGGTCGTTCCTCGGGATTCGAGATATTCGACCCGAAGAATGGCGCGCAATTGGTGTAATTATGGTTAATAAATCGCTGAGCTTTTAAGTTAATGGAGACTTAAAGTCTTCATTTCAGCCCGTGCAGCGCCATCATGAAAAGAGAAGATGATGGAAACGCAAGGAAACCCCCGATCGCGATTGCGATGCCGTAAGGTATCTTCTTTGCCGTCAGAATGGAATGCGGCACCGGCAGCCCGATCGCCATGATCGCATCCGCCTGCGACCGGATCATCAAAATGACGAGCGTCGCGGCGCCGCCGATGATGCCGACATAGGCCAGGAACTCGATCAGCGATGGATCGAGCCCGAACCAAAGCGCGGTTGCCGCCAGGAGCTTGGCATCACCGCCGCCCATGACGTTCAGCGCGAAAAGAACGAAGCACACCGTGAAAACTGCGAGCGCGCCGGCCAGGTGCGCGGATATCGCGGCAAGCGCCATGCCGGCGAGCGGCGCGATGATGAGGAAGGCAAGGGAAATGATGACAGAGATCCTGTTCGGGATCGTCATCGTGAAGAGATCCGAGAATGCCGCGACCGCTAGGCACAATGGCAAGATCACAAAGATGGCAGCTGCGATCATGGATCAATCTCCGATAAAGATAAAAGGCACGCGCGAACGTGCCTTTGCATCGGATCAGGCAGTGCGCCTGATCCGATCAAAATTCTCGAAGCAGATTACTGTGCCGTCGAAGCCGTCGACATCTTGGTGCCGAGGTTGACGAAGACGGTGTTCAGCTTGCTGCCGAGCGTGGTGGCGCCGGTGATCAGCGCTACGGAAATGAGGGCGGCGATCAGGCCGTATTCGATTGCGGTTGCGCCGGATTCGTCCTTGAGAAAACGGCTTACAAGCTTGGTCATGATAACTCCTAACTCCAGTTGATGTTCAGCACGTCCGCCAACTGTTTGCCGTTGATCGGATGGCTGCAATCTATCCGGGCCCTCTTTCGATCGACTTAAAGAGTTGGGTTACTATTTCGTAAACAGCTCACGGACCGCGTTGCGTGGTAAGTATCGAGGGTGAAAAACATTTAAAATTCTAGCGATGGTGCTGGTGCAGGAGCAGTAGAGTCTGTCAGAGTTGCTTTGAAACGGAGCGGCGATGCTTCAAAACGGTGCGCATGCTCCCGTATGTATATCAAAACGGGACACAGCCATGTCGTCCAGGGCCAATTGTCCTGAGATTAAAGCTTCGTTCACCATTTTTTCTCATGCTAGTGACCGAATTCGAATTCATCCGCGAAAGAGAAACGATATGTCGCCGTGCGGCAAGAGGATTTTCCTGTTCAGCCTTATCGCCGCCCTGGGCGTCGCTGGATCTGTTGCCGCGCAGGACCAGGGAATGCTGCGGGTCTATATGGACCAGGCGCGTGTCTTGAAGCTCGACCGGCCGGTAAGCAAGGTCATCGTCGGCAACGCCAAGGTCGCGGACGCCACGGTTGCCGATTCCAAGACCATCGTATTGACGGGCCGCAGCTTCGGCACCACCAACCTTGTTCTTCTCGATGCCGATGGCAACGCTATCCTGGATGAAAGTATTCTCGTATCGATCGATGAGGGAAATACTGTGCGGGTCTTCCGCCAGACGGAGCGCTCGGTGCTCTCCTGCACGCCGAACTGCGAGCAGCACAGCCAGCAGACGGATGCCACGACGACCCCCTGATCGGCTTGCCTCGAGCGGTAGGCGGCCATTTCGCACGCATCCAATAAAATTCTGATCCAGCCTGAAACGGAAAATCAACGATCGCGCTCTAGAACTGCGTAATCGAAGCTGTTGGATGCGCCCATGACGGAAATGGATCAAGCAGCGGGTGTTGCCCCCAAGCGTGAATGTGCACCGAGGCGGCGACTTGCCGCCTTCGCACGTTCCCGAGACGGATCGGCGGCGATCGAATTCGCCTTGCTGGCAATCCCCTATTTCCTCGTCATCTTCGCGATCATCGAAACCTTCGTCGCTTTTGCCGGCGAAATGCTGGTGTCGAACGCGGTCGATACCATGGGCCGCCGGATGCGCACCGGGCAGATCACGCCCACCAATACCGATCGCACTGCTTTTCGCACGGCCTTCTGCGGCGAGATCTCTATCCTTATAAAGTGCTCGACGACGGAAGCCGCGACGCCGAGCAAGCTCTTCATCGACGTGCAGAAGTTCTCGACCTTCGCCAGCATTCCCACCACCATCCCGAAGCTCACGACGGATCGCTACTCCGACCTCAAGATCGCGGACTTCAAATATGATCCGGGTGGTTCCGGCACCATCAACATGGTGCGTGCCTATTACCGCTGGCAGATCATCACCGATCTGATCCGCCCCTATATCAGCAACATCCGCCCTGCCGACGGATCGGCGTCCTATTTCCTCATCGTGGCCACGACCGCGTTCCAGAACGAGCAATATTGATGGCGGTTCGCGGCAGCCTGGATAGACTGAAGACACTGATCCGCCGTTTCGCCGGCGATCGAGAGGGCGTCGGCGCGATCGAGTTCGCGATCCTCTTTCCCATCATGGTCATGCTCTATGTCGGCGCGGTCGAGATCACCGTCGGCCTCAGCGCCAGCAAACGCGCCGCCCGCGCCGCCGGCACCATCGCTGACGTGGTCACCCAGCAGAAGAGCGTCACGAAGTCTTGGCTGGACGATATGCCCGCTGTCGCCAACGCTATCTTCGTGCCCTACGCAACCACGGGTATGACCATCAAGATCACCGGCATCACCATCGATGCCGGCGGAAATGCCACCGTGCTCTGGTCGTGGGCGCAGGACAAGTCGCGTCCCTATGCCGTCAATTCGGCGGTGACGGTGCCCGCCGACATCAAGAAGGCGAGCAGCTTCCTGGTTCGCACCGAGCTCAGCTATCCCTACCAGCTCTTCATGTTCACCCCGAGCCTCGGGCAGAACGCCAGCATCATCAGGCTCAACCGCAGCTATTTCTATCGGCAACGCCAGGACGAAAACGTTCCCTG
Source organism: Hyphomicrobiales bacterium (assembly GCA_900471485.1). Classification (GTDB taxonomy): domain Bacteria; phylum Pseudomonadota; class Alphaproteobacteria; order Rhizobiales; family Rhizobiaceae; genus Rhizobium. The sequence continues at coordinate 94,990 of UCEU01000018.1, read as the reverse complement.
CAGCGACTGCTGACCCGAGGCGAATTTGCCAAGCCGTCTTGGCCGCTATAAGGCTTGACGATTGACGGTCCGAACGGACTGCCGCCGAGTTGCTGGGTGAAACATGCCGCGTGCCTTTCTTTTCGTTTTGGATTCCTTCGGCGTGGGTGGCGCGCCCGACGCTGCTGACTATGGCGACGAGGGTGCCGATACGCTCGGTCACATCGCCGAGTTCTGCGCCGCCGGCGCCGGCGACCGTGAGGGGCTGCGCTCCGGCCCGCTGAACTTGCCGAACCTGTCGGCGCTCGGCCTTCTTCATCTAGCCAAGAGAGCCTCCGGTCGCTTTCCGCTCGGCATGCCGGTACCCGAGAAGGTCTATGCCATCCATGGCTCGGCCAACGAAGTCTCGCGCGGCAAGGACACGCCGTCGGGACATTGGGAGATCGCCGCCGCCCCCGTCAATTTCGATTGGGGCTACTTCCCGACCGAAGGCGATGCCTTTCCGCCTGAACTCGTCGAGGCGCTCTGCCGGGCCGCCGACGTTCCCGGCATTCTCGGCAATTGCCACGCCTCCGGCACCGATATCATCGCCCGCTACGGCGAGGAACATATCCGCACCGGCAAGCCGATCTGCTACACCTCGTCGGATTCCGTCTTCCAGGTGGCCGCTCACGAGACCCATTTCGGCCTCGACCGGCTGATGACCTTCTGCACCATCGCCCGCGCTCTGCTCGATCATTACAATATCGGCCGCGTCATCGCCCGCCCCTTCGTCGGCGAGAAACCTTCCAGCTTCGAGCGCACCGGCAACCGCCGCGACTTCTCGGTCCCGCCTGCCGAACCCACCTTGCTCGATCGTCTCGTCGAGGATGGCCGCAAGGTCCATGCCGTCGGCAAGATCGGCGATATCTTCGCGCATAAGGGCATCTCAAGCGTCATCAAGGCCAACGGCAACATGGCGCTGATGGATGCCACGCTTCAGGCCATGGATGCCGCCGAGGACGGCGATCTCGTCTTCACCAATTTCGTCGATTTCGACATGGTCTATGGCCACCGTCGCGACGTGCCGGGCTATGCCGCGGCGCTCGAGGCCTTCGATGCCCGTCTCGCCGAAGTCGGCGGCAAGCTGAAGCCCGGCGATCTCGTCATTCTGACCGCCGACCACGGCTGCGACCCGACATGGCGCGGCACCGATCACACCCGCGAGCGTGTGCCCATCATCGCCTATGGCCCCGGCCTCGGCTCGCGCGATATCGGCATCCGAGCAAGCTATGCCGATATCGGCGAAACCGTCGCCCGGCATTTGAGAATTGCCCCGGGCAAGCATGGGAGGAGCTTCCTGTGACGTCGCATCTGAAAAAGGTCGAGCTTCACTGCCACCTCGAGGGGGCCGCCCCGCCGCGGCTGACGCTCGCCCAGGCCCGCAAGTACAACATCGACATCAGCGCCTATCTCGATGGCGATAGCTATATCTGGCACGATTTCGCCAGCTTCCTGCAATGCTACGACAAGGTCTCGGAGGTCTACAAGACCGAGGAGGACTATGCGCTCCTGACCGAGACCTATCTCGACGAACTCGCCGGGATCGGCACCATCTACAGCGAACTCATCGTCTCACCCGATCACGGCAAGCGCATCGGCCTGGGGGCGGACGCCTATATATCCGGCGTCTGCGAGGGCATTCGCCGCGCCCGGGCGAAGACCGGCATCGAGGCGCGGCTGATCGTCACCGGCGAGCGCCATTTCGGCCCCGAGAGCGTCATCGGCGCCGCCGAATATGCGGCCAAGGCCGGCAACCCGCTGATCACGGGCTTCAATCTCGCCGGCGAGGAGCGCATGGGCCGCGTCGCCGATTACGCCCGCGCTTTCGATATCGCCCGCGAAGCCGGTCTCGGGCTCACCATCCACGCCGGCGAGGTCTGCGGCGCCTTCAGCGTCGCTGATGCACTCGATGTCGTGCGCCCCTCGCGCATCGGCCACGGCGTCCGCGCCATCGAGGATGCCGATCTGGTCCGCCGGCTGTCCGATCTCGGCACGGTGCTGGAGGTCTGTCCCGGCTCCAACATCGCGCTCGATGTCTTCCCGGATTTCAAGTCGCACCCGCTGCGCAGGCTGAAGGAAGCCGGTGTCCGCGTCACCATCAGCTCCGACGATCCGCCTTTCTTCCATACCTCGCTGAAGCGGGAATACGAGATTGCCGCCACCGAATTCGGCTTCGGCGATGCCGAGATCGACGAGATGACACGCACCGGCATCGAGGCGGCCTTCGTCGACGAGACGACCCGAAAGGCGCTTCTGGCAAGGCTTTAGGCGGCCCAAGGGTTGGGGATGGCAGGTGCAAAACCGCCTCCGCTCTTGCGGAACCTGCGTTTTCCGTGAAAGAAACGTCAGATAACAACAATTCAAGAAAGGGTTCCGCCATGGACGGCGTAACGGTCATCGATCATCCGCTTGTGCAGCACAAACTCACCATCATGCGGCGCAAAGAGACATCGACCGGGAGTTTCCGCCGCCTGCTGCGCGAAATCTCCACCCTGCTGTGTTACGAGGTGACGCGCGATCTCGAGCTGACGATGGCAACCATCGAGACGCCGATGCAGACGATGGAATCGCCGATCCTCGAAGGCAAGAAGCTGGTCTTCGTCTCGATCCTGCGCGCCGGCAACGGGCTGCTGGAAGGCATGCTGGAACTGGTGCCCTCGGCCCGCGTCTCGCATATCGGCATGTACCGCGACCACGACACGCTGCAGCCGGTCGAATATTACTTCAAGGCGCCGGAAGCGCTCGATGAACGCCTGATGATCGTCGTCGATCCGATGTTGGCAACCGGCAACTCCTCGATCGCCGCCATCCATAAGCTTAAGGAGCGCGGCGCCACCAACATCCGCTTCCTCTGCCTGCTTGCCGCCCCCGAGGGTATCCGCAATTTCCAGGAAGCCCATCCAGACGTGAAGATCTACACCGCTTCGATCGACAGCCACCTCAACGAGAAGGGTTACATCATGCCCGGTCTCGGCGACGCCGGCGACCGCATGTACGGGACCAAGTAGTTAAGTCTCCGTTTACCATCGTGAATGAGTGCTGTGGCCCGGACGATCGTTCCGGGCCTTTGCGTTTGGCGATTAGCAACTTGTCAGCAATTGTGGCGTAGCTGTTTAAATGGCCCCGCATGATGCGTGGTTTAGACAGGAAGGATTTCTGTTCCATGCTCGTGCGTACCGTCATATTCGCAAGCGTCGCCGCGGTGCTTGCCACGCAACTGCCGTCGCTGTTCACCCGGGAAACAGCCAAGCCCGCAGTTGCAAACGTTTCAGCAAATTACGTTTCCCCCGCCACCGAACAGCCGAAGACCTCCGGTGTCGCCGTCGGCAACGGCAGCATGCGCCTTCAGGCGGATGCACAGGGTCATTATTCCGGTGATTTCCGCATCAACGGCAAGCCCGTTCAGGGCATGATCGATACCGGCGCCACTTTCGTCGCGCTCAACGAGACGCTCGCCCGGCGCCTCGGCTATACGGCCAACCAGCTCGACTTTCGCTATGCCGTCAACACCGCCAACGGCCAGACCAAGGCGGCGCACGTGACGCTCGACCGCGTCGAGATCGGCGGCATCCGCGTGCGCGATGTCGAAGCCTTCGTGCTGCGCGACGACGCCCTGTCGTCCACGCTCGTCGGCATGAGTTTCCTGCAGAAGCTGGCGTCCTATTCGGTCGCCGACGGCGCGCTGAACCTCAAGCAGTAACCTCGACATATCCGGATATCACCGAAGGCAGCGAAGGCTCGTTGTCGTCGATCCGGTAATTCGCCTGGAGCGCCGTTGCCGCCGCATCGGCGCCGGCGTCGCTCGCCGCATGCACGAAGGCAATCGGATCGCCCGCCTCGACGCGAGTGCCAAGCGGCAGCAGGTCGGTGAAGCCGACGCGATGGTCGATCTTGTCGGCGGGATGCCTTCTCCCGCCGCCGAGGTCGATGACGGCAAGACCGATATCTCTGGTATCACAGGACGCCAGCCATCCGCTGCGCTCCGCCGTCACCGGCCGAACGATCGGTGCCGACGGCAGATAGGCGTCCGGCTTGTCAATCAGGTCGGCCGGCCCGCCGAGCATATGTACCATGCGCCCGAAAATCTCCGCCGCCTTGCCGGATGACAGGGCCGCCATGGCCTTCCGTTCACCCTCCTCGCGGGACGAGGCAAGACCGGACTGGCTGAGCATCTCGCCGGCAAAGGCGAGCACGACCGTCTCCAACCGCGTACCCGTCTTCCGCCCCGCCAGGAAGTCGAGGCAGTTCCTGATTTCCACGGCGTTGCCGGCCGAGTCCGCCAGCGGCTGGTTCATGTCCGTGATCAGCGCCGCGGTCTTCACGCCCGCGCCGTTTGCCACCTCCACCAGTCCGCGCGCCAGATCCTCGGCATCGGACGGATCGGACATGAAGGCACCGTTGCCGACCTTGACGTCGAGCACCAGCGTCTGCAGCCCGGCGGCGAGCTTCTTCGAGAGGATGGAGGCGATGATCAGCGGTATCGAATCCACCGTCGCCGTCACGTCTCTCACGGCGTAGAGTTTGCCATCGGCCGGCGCCAGCGCCGCGGTCTGGCCGATGATGGCGCAGCCCGCCTCTTTCACCACCTTGCGGAACAAGGCGGCATCCGGCGTAATTCCATAGCCTGGAATGGATTCCAGCTTGTCGAGCGTCCCGCCGGTATGGCCAAGGCCGCGCCCTGAAATCATTGGTACGGCGAGCCCGCAGGCCGCGGCGATCGGCGCCAGCATCAGCGAGACATTGTCGCCGACGCCGCCGGTCGAGTGCTTGTCGGCGATCGGCCGGTCGATATCGCGCCAGTCGAGCATGTTGCCGGAGCGGGCCATGGCAAGCGTCAGCGCCACGATCTCATCGCGCACCATGCCCTTGAACCAGACGGCCATGGCAAAGGCACCGATCTGCCCCTCGGACAGCTCGTCGGCGGCGAGTGCGGCGATGAAAGCCTGGATCTCCTCGGCCGCAAGCGTCTCCCCGTTGCGCTTCCGGCGAATGATCTCCTGCGGGATCATGTTAGTAGCTCGAGGCTGCCGCGGGCGTCGATTGCGTGCCGCTGAGCACGGCGAGGATATCGTCGAGCAACCCGGATGCGCCGAAGCGGAAGGTCGAGGGCATCGCCCAGTCCGGCGTCATGATCGTCTCGGCGAGGCTGAGATAGAGTGCCGCGTCCGCGACCGAGGAGATGCCGCCCGCCGGCTTGAACCCCACCTTGCGCCCGCTCTGGCGGATGGCGCGCAGCATGATGTCGGCCGCCTCCAGCGTGGCATTGACCGATACCTTGCCGGTAGAGGTCTTGATGAAATCGGCGCCGGCCTCGATCGCCAGTTCCGAGGCGCGACGGATTAGCGCCGCGTCCTTGATCTCGCCGGTCTCCAGAATGACCTTCAGCGTCACGGTCTCCCCGCACTCGGCGCGGATGGCGGCAACCATGTCGCTCACCGCCTTGCCGCTGCCCGACATGAACTTGCGGTAGGGGATGACGAGATCGATCTCGTCGGCACCGTCGGCGATTGCCTCGCGCGTCTCCGCCGCCACGTCGGCGATCTCCATGTCGCCGGAAGGGAAGTTCACCACGGTTGCGATGCGCACCTTATGGCCGGTGCCGAGAATGGCGCGCGCCTGGGCGACGAAGCGCGGCCAGATGCAGATGGCGGCGGCGTTGCCGTAGGGCGTCTGCGCGCGGGCGCACAGCGCCTCGATCTGCACTTCCGTGCAGTCGTCCTTGAGATTGGTCAGGTCGAGAAGCGACAGCGCCACGGCGGCCGTCTCTTTCGCGGAATGCGTATTCATTATCGATGTCCTCCACCCGCGATCATTTCTTTCAGGATCGCGGCAAGACGGGCGCCACCGATCGGCGCCATGTCTTTGGTTTCGTCATGACTGAGTTCGGCCCCGGTCATCCCCGCCCCATAGTTGGTGATTACGGACGCCGCCGCAACCCTCATCCCGAGCATTCGCGCAATGATCACCTCCGGCACGGTCGACATGCCGACCGCATCGGCGCCGAGAATGCGTGCCATGCGGATTTCCGCCGGCGTCTCGAAGCTCGGGCCCGAAAACCACATGTAGACGCCCTGCGCGAGCGTGATGTCGAGCTTTTCTGCCGCTGCCCGCATGGCCTGCGCCAGCTCGCCGTCATAGGCGCTGGTCATGCCCACGAAGCGCCGGTCGCTATCCACGCCGATGAGCGGGTTGATGCCGGAATAGTTGATGTGGTCGGTGATCTGCATCACCGAGCCGGGCTCGATCTCCTCGCGCAGCGACCCGGCCGAATTGGTCAGGATCAGCGCCTCGATGCCCAGCCCCTGCAGCACCTCGATCGGCAGCCGCATCGCATTGGCGTCGCCTTTCTCGTAGAAATGCACGCGCCCGGACAGCATCACCACCGGCACGTCGCCGAGCATGCCGGCCACCACTTCGCCCGCATGGCCCGAGACGGCGCTTACCGGAAAGCCCGGGATGTCGGCATAGGGGATGCGCACGGCATTCTTCAGTTCACCGACCAGCGTCCCGAGGCCCGAACCGAGGATGATGCCGTAACGCGGCGCAAGCCCGCCGAGCAGCGCCTTCAGCAGATCGAGCGTCGCCTTCATCAGAGTTCCGTCTCGAAGCTGAATGGCAGCAGCTCGTCCATGGTCATGGTCTTCTGCACGCCGGCCTCGTCGCAGAGGTAGATCCTGGTCTCCTTGGAGGCGAATTCCGAGATCTTCTGCCGGCAGCCGCCGCAGGGCGGGCAGAGCGGCAGCTTCTCGGCTATCACGGCCATCTCGACGATCTTCTTCGCCCCGCCCATGATCATGGCGCTGATCGCCGTCGGCTCCGCGCACCAGCCTTGGGGGAAGGAGAGGTTCTCGATGTTGGCGCCGGTATAGACCTTGCCGTCCTCGGCGCGGATCGCCGCACCGACGGGAAACTTGGAGTAGGGTGCATGTGCGAATGCCATGGCGCCGCGGGCGGCTTCGAAGAGGTCGTGGGACATGGTCTTAGCGTTCCTTGACGTAGGGTGCGCCGCCGGCCTTCGGCGGGATGGCTTTGCCGATGAAGCCCGCGAGCAGCACGCAGGTGAGGATATAGGGCAGGGCCTGGAAGATCTGCACCGGCACCTCGCCGATACCGGGGATCGGCTTGCCCTGCATGAAGTTGCCAAGCGCATCGAGGAAGCCGAACAGCAGGCAGGCGAACATGACGGGCACCGGCTTCCACTTGGCGAAGACGAGTGCTGCGAGCGCGATATAGCCCTTGCCGGCCGACATGTCCTTGATGAAGGCGGCAGACTGCGCGATCGCCAGATAGGTGCCGGAGAAACCGCAGAGAATGCCGGCGCAGATGACCGCGCGGTAGCGCAGCCAGCTGACCGAGATGCCGGCGGTATCGACTGCACCCGGATTTTCACCGACGGCGCGCAGACGAAGACCGAAGCGCGTGCGGTAGAGGATCCACCACGAGAGCGGCACCGCCAGGAAGGCGAGGTAGGTGAGCACGTTGTTGCCGGAGATGACGTTGGCATAGAGAGGCCCAAGGATCGGCACCTCGCGCACCGCATCGGCACCCGGAAGCGTGATCGGCGTAAAGCGCGCGTCGCCTGCCAGCTGCGGCGTGCGCCCGCCCTGGCCGAACCAGGCCTGGCCAAGCACGATGGTGATACCGGCCACGAAGAAGTTGATCGCGACGCCCGAGATGATCTGGTTGCCGCGGTTGGTGATCGAGGCGAAGCCGTGCACGAAGCTCAGCGCTACCGAGCAGACGATGCCGGCGCACAGCCCCGCCCAGGCGGAATCCGTGAGATAGGCGACGCAGGCGGCGGCGAAGGCCGAGCCCAGCATCTTGCCCTCGAGCCCGATATCGAAGACGCCGGCGCGTTCGGAAAACAGGCCTGCCAGCGCCGTGAAGATCAGCGGGATCGACAGGCGGATGGTGGAGCTCAGAACGCTGATGAAGATGTCGTAATATTCCATCGTCGCGCTCCTTACGCCCGCTTGAACTGTTGGTAGAGACGCACCATCGCCGGCCGGTACATATATTCGAGCGCGCCGGCAAACAGGATCACCAGACCCTGGATGACGAGGATCATCTCGCGGGTGATGTTGGGCATCTCGAACGAGATCCAGTCGCCACCTTGGTAGAGGATGCCGAACAGGATGGCCGAGAGCACGATGCCGACGGGATGATTGCGCCCCATCAGTGACACCGCGATGCCGACGAAGCCGGCGCCGCCGACAAACTCGACCTGCAGGCGGGCCGACGAGCCCATGACGGGATTGAGTGCCATCATCCCCGCCAGCGCGCCCGAAAGCAGCATCGCGATGATGACGATGCGCGCATAAGGAATGCCGGCGTAAGCCGCAGCACTCGGGCTGACGCCGAGCGTGCGCATCTCGAAGCCGAGCTTGGTGCGCCAGATCAGCAGCCAGACGAAGTAAGCTGCCACCAGCGCGATGATGAAGGAGACGTTGAACGGAGCGGCACCCAGCTTGGCGCCGAACATGTCCATGATCCAGCCGAGTTTCGGCAGCTGACCGCCTTCGAGGAAGGTGCGGGTCTCAGGCGCCATCTTGCCCGGCACGATCAGTACGTGCACCAAGAGGTACACCATCAGCGCCGCGCCGATATAGTTGAACATGATCGTGGTGATGACGATATGGCTGCCGCGCTTGGCCTGCAGCCAGGCCGGAATGAAGGCCCAGGCCGCGCCGAACAGGCCGGCGCCGATGACCGCCACAGGCATGGTCACATACCACGGCACGAACTTGTCGAGCGCCAGCGCCACCAGCGCGCAGCCGAGACCGCCGAGATAGGCCTGTCCCTCCGAGCCGATGTTGAACAGCCCGGCATGGATGGCGACCGCCACCGAAAGGCCGGTGAAGATGAAGCTGGTGGCGTAGTAGAGCGTAAAGCCGATGCCTTCGCCGCTCCCGAGCGCGCCTTCGATCAGAAGCTGCAGCGCGCCGAGCGGGCTTTCGCCGATCAGCCAGACGACGAAGCCTGATATCAGGAAGGCGGTGAGAAGGTTGAGGATCGGGATGAGGCCGTAGTTGATCCAGCGGGGTAGGGGAGTGGAAGCAGTGCTCATCAAGGCCTCACGCGGCAATGCCGGCCATCATCAGGCCGAGGGTCTGTTCACCGGCATCGGGCGTCTTCTCGCCGACGACATGGCCGGCGAACATGACAAGGATACGGTCTGAAAGGGCGCGGATTTCGTCGAGCTCGACAGAGACGAGCAGGATCGCCTTGCCCGCGTCGCGCATCTCGATGATCCGGCGGTGAATGAATTCGATGGCGCCGATATCGACGCCGCGGGTCGGTTGGCCGATGATCAGCGCCGTCGGGTCGCGCTCGATTTCGCGGGCGACGACGATCTTCTGCTGGTTGCCGCCGGAGAAATTGGCGGTCTTCAGCCGTGGGTTCGGCGGCCGGATGTCGTATTTCTCGATCTTCTCCATGGCGTCCTTGCGGATCGCTTCGAGATCGAGCAGCGGGCCCTTGCTGTATTCAGGTTTGCGGTGATAGCCGAGCACCGAGTTCTCGTATTCCTCGAACTTCAGCACGAGGCCCATGTGGTGGCGGTCCTCGGGGATGTGCGCGAGGCCGAGTTCGCGCAGCCGCGCCGGATCGGCCTTGTCGATCGGCTGCCCGTCGAGCAGGATTTCGCCCGAATGCGGCTTGCGGATGCCCGCGATCGCTTCGAGAAGCTCCGACTGCCCGTTGCCGGCCACGCCCGCCACGCCGACGATCTCGCCGGCGCGCACGTCGAACGACACGTTGTCGACCATGACGACGCCACGGTCGTCCTTCACCGTCAGATTGCGCACCGACAGGATGACCTTGCCGGGATTGGCCTCGCCCTTCTGCACGCGCAAGAGCACACGGCGACCGACCATCAGCTCGGCCAGTTCCTCGACCGTCGTCTCCGCCGTCTTGCGGGTCGCCACCATCTCGCCGCGGCGCATGACCGACACCGTATCGGTGATCGCCATGATCTCACGCAGCTTGTGGGTGATGAGAATGACCGTCTTGCCCTGGTCGCGCAGAACTTTCAGGATGCGGAACAGGTGGTCGGCCTCGGCCGGCGTCAGAACGCCCGTGGGCTCGTCGAGGATCAGGATCTCGGCGCCGCGATACATGGCTTTCAGGATTTCGACGCGCTGCTGCAGGCCGACGGGGAGCTGCTCGATCAGCGCATCCGGGTTGACCTCGAGGCCGTATTCTTTTTCCAGCCGCTTCAGCTCGGCGCGGGCCGACGCCACGCCTCGCGCGAGCAGCGCTCCGCCCTCGGCGCCGAGCATGATGTTCTCGAGCACCGTGAAATTGTCGACCAGCATGAAGTGCTGGTGCACCATGCCGATACCGGTCGCGATCGCCGTCTGGCTGTCCTTGATCGTCACGGCCTGGCCGTTGACCCGGATCTCGCCCTGATCGGCGTGGTAAAAGCCGTAGATGATCGACATCAGCGTCGATTTTCCGGCTCCGTTTTCCCCGATGATGCCGTGGATGGACCCCTTGGCGACGGTCAGGTTGATGTCTTTGTTGGCGTGGACGGCACCGAATTTCTTGTCGATGCCCACAAGTTCGATAGCGGGCGTGTCAGTCACAGCAGGCTCCAGATACGAAAAGGGCGTATGGCGAAAATCGATTCCGCCATACGCCCAATTTCAGGCGCGGATCACTTCGGGCAGGCGTTGTCCGAGGTGTAATCGTGAACCTTGACGGTGCCCGCGATGATGTCTGCCTTGGCCTTTTCGACAGCGGCCAGCATTTCAGGCGTGATCAGCGCCTTGTTGTTGTCGTCGATGGCAGCAGCAACGCCGTCTTCCTTGACGCCGAGCGACTGCACGCCGCCGGTGAACTTGTCGGCCTTGGTGTCGGTGTAGGCGTTGTAGACGGCGAGGTCGACGCGCTTGACCATCGAGGTCAGGACCGAGCCCGGATGCAGGTGGTTCTGGTTCGAATCGACGCCGATCGAGAACTTCTTGTTGTCGGCGGCGGTCTGCAGAACGCCGAGACCGGTTGCACCGGCTGCCGCGTAGATCACGTCGGCGCCCTGGTCGATCTGGTTCTTGGTGAGCTCACCGCCGCGAACCGGGTCGTTCCATGCAGCACCTGTCGTGCCGGTCATGTTCTGGAACACTTCCATCTTGGCGTTGGCTGCGCGCGCGCCCTGCTCGTAGCCACATTCGAACTTGCGGATCAGCGGAATGTCCATGCCGCCGACGAAGCCGACCTTGCCGGTCTTGGATGCCATGCCGGCGAGAATGCCGACGAGGTACGAGCCTTCTTCTTCCTTGTAGACGACCGAGCGGACGTTCGGCTTGTCGACAACGGCGTCAACGATGATGAACTTGGTGTCCGGGAATTCGGCGGCAACCTTTTCGATCGCCGAGGTCCAGGCGAAGGAGACTGCTACAACCGGGTTGAAGCCACGGCTGGCGAAGTTGCGGATGGCCTGCTCGCCCTGGGTGTCGCCGGTGGGCTCGAAATCGCGGTAGGCGATCCCGGTTTCCTTCTTGAACTTCTCGGCGCCGTTGTAGGCAGCTTCGTTGAAGGACTTATCGAACTTCCCGCCGGTGCCGTAAACGAGTGCCGGCTTGACGTCGGCGGCGAGCGCCGTGGTGGACATCGCGGCGACGGCAAGAAGAGTCAGAAGGGATTTTTTCATGAATTGCAGCCCTATTGTTTCTATTTGTTTGGGGTCCTCCCGCAAGCCTTGTTCAGGCATGTCTGCGGAACCACCGACCTCCCCCCGGAGGCCTGGCTAGGGGGCATCCTTGCATGGCTCAAAGGAAAATTCACGAGAAATTTTTCGGCTGGTAAAAATTTGCCGCATTTGCCGAAAAACAGCCCATACGAGCCGATTTTTGCGCAAAATCACCGCCAAGTTGCGGATTTTATAGCCATTTACCGTGCTTTGAGCACGTTGGTTTCAGCTAGGCGGCGAAGCGTCCTGCGACCGGCGGCTTCTTGTAGCCGATCATCCAGAGAAGCAGCGACAGCACAAGGAACACTGCGAAGGCCGGCTGCAGCATCAGCCACTGCAAAGCCACCGTGTAGAAGCCGGGATGGACGTAATAGGCGATCGACGACTGCAGGCTTTCCAGCGAACCGGGATTGAGATCCTGCCAGGCATCGCCCATTGGCGTGATCACCACGGCCGACGCCGCCACCGACTGGATCGAATCCACCGTCCCGGCAATCACCGCGACCGCCAGCGCAACAAGGCTGGCCAAACGCAAAAGGAAACGCATTGCTCACTCCGGTCCCTGATCCCGGCCCTCTTTAAGGGCAAACCGTCCCATTCCCTGCCCGGCGGAGTCAAGAGGTGGGTGCCGGGTGAAGCGCAATGGCGGTCTTTCGGGCACTTTTACCGGAAGAAGTCAAAAAACTGTTAGATTTAGGTTGATCGCGGAAAATTCATCGGTATATATCGCGCCGTTCCAACGATTTGCGCCCAAGGGTGTCAAATCAAGCAGCAGGACAGGTGGCCGAGTGGTTTAAGGCGCACGCCTGGAACGCGTGTGTACGTGAAAGCGTACCGTGGGTTCGAATCCCACCTTGTCCGCCATTTTTCCGTTTCGAATTTTGGTATGGTTGCTGGCGCGACGCGATCGGCCGCATGCGGCAACCCGCTTGATCGCGGGTCGCCATCTACGCTGGGCTAGTTGCAGACGCGCACGCTCTCGACGTGATAATCGCCGTCATACGTATTCTGGACCTCGCGATCCTCGTACCAGCAACGAGGGCGCAGCGGCGGGGGATCGATATAGCGCGGGCCGGGGTTCGCGATCGCGCCGCCGATCAGGCCGCCGACAACACCCGCGGCCACGCCGCCGGCAATGACACGACCGGTGTCGTGATGGTGATGGTCGCGGGCGAAAGCCGGGCTCATCGACCCCGCGAGAACCACCGTTGCGGCAATCATGGCTCCTATAGCTTTTCTCATCGGACTGCTCCTTTCTGAAAAGCCTGTCAGAAACTCAACGCCGCAGCGTCCAAATGGTTCGATGTCGGATAGCCGCTATCGCCGGCGCGATCCAAGCCGCACCATCACCTCATCCGGAACGCCGTAGCGCTGGATCACGTCGCGGCCGTTGCGAAAGCCGCATATTTCACGCTGCACGAAAAACTCCCACACCGCGTCTATGGCCTTGTCGAGCAGCTGTTCGCGCTGCTCTGCACTGTGGCGGTTTGCATCCCAGGCTTTCAGTTCCGCAAGCGCCGCTTCAGCCTTGAGCCCGCTGCGCCCGAGCGAATTCGCGCGCTCGGCCCTGAGTTCATATTCCAGAACGTTGAATCCGCTTTCAACGGAGGCCGGATGCGTCAGCGATTGCGGTGGACGAAAACTCATGAAGCGCTCCCACGGTGGCATGGCGGTATCTTCACCGCCCGCGCCGAGCTGAAGCCGACGGCACCAAGGAAGATGTAAGCACTTGCTCGCACTAGTCCAGAAGCTCGAACGTGTTCGAGCCTCTAGGCCATCGCCAGCCGACGACGGCCCGAGAGCGCGCGAACGCAGACGAGAGCGCCGAGAATGACCGGTAGGCAGACGAGATAGGCCGTTCGAATGCCGAGCTGCTCGGCGACGACACCGAGCAGCGGCGGCGCCAGGAAGAACACGACGAACGACATCTGCCCCAGTGCCGCGACGTTGAGGTGCGAGGCCCGGTCGGTGCGCTGCGCCGCGGCGGAAACCGCAAGCGGATAGACGGCGCTGCAGCCGCCACCCATCAGCGCGAAACCGAGAAGGGCGATGTAAGGATGCGGCGCCAGCCACACCGCGCAAAGCCCGACAGCCGATACGATCAGCAGGGTGAATGCAACGGCGCGCGATCCGAATCGATCGACGAACGGATCGGCAAAAATCCGCGTCAAGGCCATGAAGAAGGTGAAGAGCGTCAGGCCCATTCCGCCCACGAAGGGCTCCGAATGGAAGACGTCGCGCATGTAGATCGCCGACCAGTCGATACCGGCGCCCTCGACCAGGAAGGCGGCGATGCCGATGATGCAAAGCGGCAGAAGTGCCATGGTCGGCAGTGCGATCCGGCCCGTTTCGGTGTGCTCCAGCGCCGCTCTCGCCGGGGCGTTTCGCATCCCTGAGATGACAAAGGTGCCGACGACGAGAACGAATGCAAATGTCAGGCCGAGGTGGACATGGATCGGAACGCCCGCCTGGCGGATCGCCGCCGACGCCAGCGCCGTGACGAAGAAGCCGAGGCTCCAGAAGCCGTGCGCCCGGTTCATCACGCCGCGCCCGAGCTGCGCTTCGATGCGGTCGATCTCGACATTGAGGTTGATCTCCAGCGCACCCGCCAGCAGGCCCTCGAAAAGCAGAGTGCCGAACACCAGCGGCGCTGCGCTCATCCAGGGAACAAGGGCAAGCAGGGCGGAGGTGCCGAGCACGGTGATGAAGGCCGTGGTTCGCGCCCCAAGCCGATCGACGAGAGGAGATGCAAACGTCAAGGAAACCAGCGCCCCGATCGCCGCTCCGATCAACGTCAGCCCCAGCTCGGATTTGTTGACCTGCAGCGCATCCTGGATATCGGGCAGCCGCGACAGCATGGCGCCCATGGACACCGCGAACAGGAAAAAGCAGACGTAGATCCGCTGTTGCGGTCCTATTTGCATGTACAACTCCGGGGAGTAAGTTTTGTGGCAGGCATCATCGTCTACGCGAATTGGCTCGCCTTAACAATGCTGGGCGTCGTCAGAACCGGCTGCCCTGGCTCAGACCAGAACGGCTTGGTCCGTCCGGTCCTCGGTTCCGAAGAACTTCAGGTAGCGCTGCACCTCATCGGGGTCACCGGTCGCCTTCTGCGGGTTGTCGGAGAGCTTCACGGCCGGCCGGCCGTTGGCGTCGATCACCTTGCAGACGACGGAGATCGGGTTGAGGCCCGATATTTCGGTCGGCGCGCAGCCGGCGAAATCGTTCGTGAGGTTGGTGCCCCAGCCGAAACTCATCCGAACCCGGCCTTCGAAGTGCTTGTAGGTGTCGATGATGGCATCGACGTCGAGGCCGTCGGAGAAGATCAGAAGTTTCTGGCGCGGGTCGCGGCCCATCTTCTTCCACCACTCGATGATCTTCTCGCCGCCCTCGATCGGCGGCGCGCTGTCGGGGCGGAACCCCGTCCAGTCAGCCACCCACTCCGGCGCGTCGCGAAGGAAGGCGGCGGTGCCGAAGGCATCCGGCAGCACGATCAGAAGATTGCCGCCATAAAGCTTGTTCCAATCACGCAGCACCTTGTAGGGCGCGTTGTGCAGCTCCTCGTCGGTCCTGGCGAGCGCCGCGGCCACCATCGGCAGCTCATGCGCGTTGGTACCCACGGCTTCGAGATCGCTGTCCATGGCGAGCAGCACGTTGCTCGTGCCGGTAAAGGCCGGGCCGATGCCTTCCTTCAGCGCTTCCACGCACCAGCGCTGCCACAGAAAGCTGTGCCGGCGCCGCGTGCCGAAATCCGAGATGCGCAGGCCCGGCATCTCCCGCAGCCGCTCCACCTTGGACCACATCTTCGCCTTGGCGCGTGCATAGAGGACGTCGAGCGTGAAGGGCCCGAGCGCACGCATGGCCGAGCGCGACCTGAGCTCGTTGATGATTGCGAGTGCGGGAATTTCCCACATCGTGGTCTCTTTCCACGATCCGTGGAAATCCAGCACATACTGCCCGTCGCGCTTCGAAAGCTCGTATTCCGGCAGCTGGAAATGCGAGAACCAGGCAAGGAATTCAGGTTCGAAAATCTGCGCACGACCGTAGAAGCTGTTACCGGCGAGCCAGATCATTTCCTTCTTCGAAAGCCGCAGCGAACGCGCGTGATCAAGCTGCGCGCGCAGTTCGCCCTCGTCGATCTCGTCGGCAAGGCGCACGCGCTTGGTGCGGTTGATCACGGTGAAGGTGGCGTCGACGTCGGGGTAGAGCTTCCAGATCATCTGCAGCATCAGGAGCTTGTAGAAGTCCGTGTCGATCAGACTGCGAACGATCGGATCGAGCTTCCAAGCGTGATTGTAGACGCGTCGTGCGATATCGGTCTTGGCCATCAAATTCACCCATCCCCACCGGTCGGGGTGCCGCCATGAGCCGGCACACGAAGACCGGCTCGTGCGCCTTCTTATCGAAAAAACAGGCGGCAAAGTCCAGCGCAAATGCCGTATCGCACGAAAGCACCCTGTCGCAGGGTTGCGACAGGGTGCCGGCTGATCAGTATCGCCGGTTGTCCTTATGGCTTGGTGGCGGGAGCGGGCTGGTTCGTGCCCGGCGTTTCCGTCGGAACCGCATTACCGTTCTCGACGGATGGCGGGGTCGCCGTCGGCGCCGGCTGCTGGGACTGCATCTCCTGGCCAGGCTGTTGCGGCGCGACACTGTCGGCCTCCCGCTGGCCCCAGATTTCCACCGGGACCCAGACCACGAAGGCGAGAACCAGGGCCACGATCAGGAGCGTCAGTATTCTGCGTCCGGTGCGCCCCTGCTTCGCCTTCACCGGCGAAATCTCTTCCTCGACATGCATCTTGCCGTCGGATTTTTCCCAGCGGGTTTGCATCTGCTGAGCCATGCGTGTCTCCTTCAGAAATGAAGCCAGCCGGGACCGGCAAGCTCAAAGCCTCGGAAAACTAACGAATTGAATGCTCTATGGTTCCAACCGGCTCAGTAGCCGGCCGTCCTGTCGACGACGAACTGCAGTGGCTCACCATTCTCGAACCGAGCGATCTGCCGCTCCACATGGCGAAACAGCGCGGTCTCCTCCGAGGATGCGGCATTGTGCGGTGAGAGGAAGACGTTATCGAGGTCCCAGAGCGGGCTTTCGGCGGGCAGCGGCTCGACCTCGAAGACGTCAAGCGAGGCGCCGCCGAGCACGCCGCTCTCGATCGCCTTGACGATATCTGCCTGCACCTGGCTCTTGCCCCGCCCGGCATTGATGAACACCGGCTTTCCGAGCGCGCCACCCTGGCGCAGCCTGGCGAACAGCCGCTCATTGTAGAAGCCCGTCGTCTCCGGCGTCAGCGGCAGCAGGCCGACGAGGACATCGGTCTTCGACAGAAATGCATCGAGTTCACCGGCATCGAAGGCCTCGAGCCCTTCGATCTCCTTGCGGCTGCGCGACCAGCCGATGACGTTGAAGCCCATGACCTTCAGCTTGCGCACCGCGTCCTGGCCGAGCACGCCAAGACCCATGACGCCGACGGTGATCTCGGAAGCTTCCGGCGGGATCATGTCGCCCCAGCGGTGCTGGCGCTGGTGCCGCTCATGCTCCGTCTGCTGGCGCAGGTGCATCAGGCACTGCATCACCACCCACTCGCTCATCCGCGTCGTCAGGCTGTGATCGACGAAGCGCACGATCGGCACGTCGGGAAGGCCGGGCAGATTCATGAAGCTGTCGACGCCCGCACCGCCGGAAAAGATCACCTTCAGGTTCGGTGCCCGCTCGAATAGATCCGCATCCGGCTTCCACAGCAGCGCGTAGTCGAGATCGGAAAGATCCCGCCCCTTCGTCTCGGGGTCGGCGATATTGATGCTGCCGCGATCGAGAAAGGCGGTCTTCAGGATGCGCGCGACGGTATCGGGATTGAACTTGAGATCGACGAGAATGGGGGCTGGCATGTTGTCTGGGCTCTGATGTCGTTAGTGTTGCACTGCGGGCGTCGGCCGCGCCTCGATGTTGAAGGCCGCCGCCATCAGCGCCTTGGTATAGTCGTCCTTCGGCGCGCGGAAGATGTCGGCCGATGGCCCCTGTTCCACCACCTTGCCGAAGCGCATCACGATCACCTCGTTGGCGAGCGCCTTCACCACCTTCAGATCATGGCTGATGAAGAGATAGGCGAGGTCGTGCTTTTGCTGCAGGTCGCGCAAGAGATCGACCACCTGCGCCTGCACGCTCATGTCGAGCGCCGATGTCGGCTCGTCGAGCATCACGAAGCGCGGCTTCAGCACCATGGCGCGGGCAATGGCGATGCGCTGCCGCTGTCCCCCCGAGAATTCGTGCGGATAGCGCCAGCGGGTGGTGGGATCGAGCCCCACTTCCTCCAGCGCCCAGCAAACCCGCCGGTCGCGCTCCTCGTAGGAAAGCCCGCGCTCGTGCACCTTCAGCCCCTCGGCGATGATGTCGCCGACCGACATGCGCGGGCTGAGCGAGCCGTAAGGGTCCTGGAACACGACCTGCAACTGATTGCGCAGCGGCCGCATCTCCATGAATGAATAGCTGGCTATATCCTTACCGACGAAGCTGATCCGCCCCTGCGAGGAAATCAGCCGTGTGAGCGCCAGCCCAAGCGTCGTCTTTCCCGATCCGGATTCGCCGACCACACCCAGCGTCTGCCCGGCGCGCAGCGAAAGATCGATCCCGTCGACCGCTTTCACGTGGTCCACCACCTTGCGCATCAGCCCTGCCTTGATCGGGAACCAGACCTTGATGTCCGATCCCTGCATGACGATCGGCTTGGAGCTGTCGGCAAGCGGCGGCTCGCCGCGCGGCTCGGAGGCAAGCAGGTGGCGGGTATATTGATGCTGCGGATTGGTGAAGACCTCCTCGACCGTACCGGTCTCGACGATCTTGCCCTTGGTCATCACGCAGACCCGGTCGGCGAACTTGCGCACGATGCCGAGGTCGTGGGTGATGAACAGCATCGACATGCCGTGCTGGCCCTTGAGCTGTCGCAAGAGTTCGAGGATCTGCGCCTGCACGGTGACGTCGAGCGCCGTCGTCGGCTCGTCGGCGATCAGGAGCTCCGGCCGGTTGGCGAGCGCCATGGCGATCATCACGCGCTGCCGCTGCCCGCCCGAAAGCTCGTGCGGATAGGCCTTCAGCCGCTTCTCCGGCTCGCGGATGCCGACCTGGTTGAGCAGCTCCAGCACCCGCGTGCGCGCCGCCTGTCCCTTGATCCCCTGGTGCAGCTCCAAAATCTCGGCGATCTGCTTCTCGATAGTGTGCAGCGGGTTGAGCGAGGTCATCGGCTCCTGGAAGATCATCGTGATGTCGTTGCCGCGCACTTCGCGCAGCACCTTGTCGGATGCCTTCAGGAGATCCTTGCCCTTGAACAGGATCTCGCCCGAGGGATGGCTGGCCGAGGGGTAGGGGAGCAGCCGCAGGATCGAATTGGCCGACACCGATTTGCCCGAGCCGGACTCTCCCACAAGCGCCACCACCTCGCCCCTGTTGACGTCGAAGGAAATGCCATCGACAGCCACTGAAGTCGCGCCACCCTGATGGAAGGCGACGGAAAGATTGCGGACGGACAGCAGGGGTTCGGACATCAGGACAGGCTCTCGATCAGGGAGGTCAGGGTGGCGTCGTCGGGGCGGAGAACAACAAGAGGAGCAGCGGCCGCATCTTCGGGCAAGCTGTATGGCCCGCGGATGCCCAGATCGGCGCTCAGAAAATGCGAGCAGCCGGTTTGCAAGGCCGTCGCTACATGAATCGCGTCAGGCAGCTTCAGATTGCCGCTCCCTGCACGCATCATTGCCGCATAGCGAAGAATTGTCCGGTCCACCGGAAAAACGCTTAGCCACTCGCTGGTTTTCAGCATGTCATCGTAAACCGCCAAGGCTTCATCATCTTTCGCCTTATAGGGTTTCACGATCAGTTCGGAATACGTCAATTCGCTCGTGGAAAAATAAGGTTCCGATTGTTTATCCCGCGCCAAGATAAGCAGGGTCTCGAGCTGTCGGGTCGCGGGACCACCTTCGAATAGGTCGATGAAGATATTCGTATCTAAATATAGATGCGACGGCGGGTTCATTCATCGTCCCATTCGTCACGCAAAGCCCGGATGCGCGCAACGGCCTCTTCCGTAGTGACGCCTTCTGGGTGGTGCCTCTGATATTCCCGAATTCTTTCGATAAGCTCGGCCGCGGTCATTGGCTTTCGAGGTTCGTCTTGGAACTCGCTTAGGCCAGGGTAAAGGTTGCGATCGAGGCTGGTTTTTCCCTCAACCTCGACGACCACACGCACCGTCGCCACGTCTCCCAATCCCTCCCTCAAATCCTCGGGAAGGTTGGCGACAGGATAATGATCACGCACAATCTTGTTCATGACGGCCACGCTCCAAAAGCTGCAACACAACCAACTCTACCCGCAAACCCCTGCCATGACGAGGCCGCCCTCATCCGAAGGTCTTTCTCGGATCGAACGCATCGCGCACCGCCTCGCCGATGAAGATCAGCAATGACAGCATGATCGACATCGCAAAGAAGGCTGTCAGCCCCAGCCACGGCGCCTGCAGGTTGGCCTTGCCCTGGGCGATCATCTCGCCGAGCGAGGGCGAGCCGGGCGGCATGCCGAAGCCGAGGAAGTCGAGCGAGGTCAGCGTGGTGATCGAGCCGGAGAGGATGAAGGGCAGGAAGGTCAGCGTCGCGACCATCGCGTTCGGCAGAAGATGCCGCCACATGATCGTGCGGTTGCCGACGCCGAGCGCGCGTGCTGCCCGGACATATTCGAAATTGCGGGCTCTCAGGAACTCCGCGCGCACCACGCCCACGAAGCCGACCCAGGAGAATAGCAGCATGATCCCGAGCAGCACGAAGAAGCCGGGCGGCAGGATCGCGGCGATGATCAGGAGAATGTAGAGCACCGGCATCGACGACCAGATTTCGATGAAGCGCTGCAGCAGAAGGTCGGTCCAGCCGCCGAAATAGCCTTGGATCGCACCGGCGCTGACGCCGACGACGGCCGAGCAGATGGTCAGCACCAGCCCGAACAGCACCGAAATGCGGAAGCCGTAGATCACCCGG
This sequence comes from Hyphomicrobiales bacterium, assembly GCA_900471485.1. Classification (GTDB taxonomy): domain Bacteria; phylum Pseudomonadota; class Alphaproteobacteria; order Rhizobiales; family Rhizobiaceae; genus Rhizobium. The sequence goes on along the minus strand of UCEU01000018.1, from coordinate 74,268 downwards.
GCGAGCACGTCTCGCGCCTGGTCGTCCGTGCCCAGCCAGTTGAGGTTGCTCCAGGTGCAGTTGGGGTCGTTCACCCCTTGCGGATAGCCCGAGCAACGCTCCTCCTCGCCCATCGTCCAGAAGGGCGCGGTCGGGGCCGAGTGCGGGATGTTGGAGTTCACCGAGCGGTAGGAATAGCGGATCGGCGGCCAGATCATCCAGCCGTTGGCCTTGATCTCGTCGGCGATCACGTCCGACCGATAATCGGTCTCGGCCAGGAATCCGCCGAATTTCTCCTCGGGATAATTGACGAGCACGGGAAACAAAATCTCGCCCTTGTAGGAGGCGATGATCGGCCGGTCGTTGGCGATGAATTCGGCAAACAGGCTGAGCCCGAAGATGAGAAGGAATAGCCAGAGCGACCAATAGCCGCGCCGGTTGGCCTTGAAGTTCTTCCAGCGCCGGATGTTGGTGGGCGAGAGCAGCCCCTTGCGCGGCGGCTTCACGGGCGTGGCGGTCGCGGGCTTTGCGGCGGTGTCCATCACACGTCCCTCCGCTCGAAGTCGATGCGCGGATCGATCCAGGTGTAGATCAGGTCGGAGATCAGGCTGACGAACAGCCCGAGCAGCGAGAAGATGTAGAGCGTCGCGAACACGATCGGGTAGTCGCGGTTGACCACCGAGAGATAGCCGAGCCGCCCCAGTCCATCGAGCGAGAAGATATTCTCGATCAGCAGCGAGCCGGTAAAGAAGGCCGAGATGAAGGCGCCTGGAAAGCCGGCGATGATGATCAGCATGGCGTTGCGGAACACGTGGCCGTAAAGCACCTTGCGCTCGTTCAGCCCCTTGGCCCGCGCCGTCACCACATACTGCTTCTTGATCTCCTCGATGAAGGAGTTCTTGGTGAGCAGCGTCGTCGTCGCGAAAGCCGCCAGCGACAGCGAGATCAGCGGCAGCGCCAGATGCCAGAAATAGTCGAGCGGCTTCTGCCACCACGAAAGCTGGTCGAAATTGTCGGAGACGAGGCCGCGCAGCGGGAACCAGTCGTAGAAGGACCCGCCGGCGAAAAGCACGATCAAAAGGATACCGAACAGAAAGCTCGGAACGGCATAACCGATGATGATCACGCCCGAGGTCCAAACGTCGAAGGTCGAGCCGTCCTTCACCGCCTTGCGGATGCCGAGCGGAATGGAGATGCCGTAGGAGAAGATCATGATCCAGATGCCGAGCGAGGCCGAGACCGGAAGCTTGTCCTTGATCAGGTCGAGAACGGAGGTGTTGCGGAAGAAGCTCTCGCCGAAATCGAAGAGGATATAGTTCCACATCATCTCGCCGAAGCGCGTCAGCGGCGGCTTGTCGAAGCCGAACTGCTTCTCGAGCTTCTTGATCAGCTCCGGATCGAGCCCCTGCGCGCCGCGATATTTCGAGCCGCCTTCATCCATGCCCGATCCCATCAGGTCGCCGCCGCCGCCGGAGAGGCGGGCGTCGGCCCCTTGAGCGTCGCCCGTCAGCTGCGCGATCACCTGCTCGACAGGCCCGCCCGGCGCGAACTGGATGACGGTGAACGAGATGGCCATGATGCCGATAATGGTCGGGATCATCAAAAGCAGGCGGCGAAGGATATAGGCTCCCATCAGCGAGCGGCCTCCGGGGAGTTCTGTCGTAGGCTGTCCAGTCTAACGCCGCTCAATCCTAAGCCTTCCTTTGCCGGTCTATCCCGGCGCTGATCATGGTCCGAAGTGATTCGGTTGGCCCATTTGGAGCCCAGCCGTCAGGCCAATGCAAGTCCGCTCATTTCTTGGCGGAAGACGACCACCAGACGTCGGGGAAACCGGTCGCGTAGGTCGGGTATTCGGCCGGCCGGGTGATCGTGTTCCAGTAGGTGATCGACTGCGTATCACGGTAGAACAGCGGCACGACATAGTGGCCCGCCATCAGCACGCGGTCGAGCGCCTTGATCGACGCCACCTGCTCGTCCCGGTTGGGCGCGAAGATCACCATGCGGATCAGAGCGTCGACCGCCGGGTCGGAAATGCCGGCATAATTGCGCGAGCCCTGCTGGTTCACCGAACCCGATCCCCAGTAGTCGGCCTGCTCGTTGCCGGGGTTCATCGTTTCGGCCCACACGTTCCAGATCACGTCGTAGTCGAAGCTGCGGACGCGGTTGGTATATTGCGAGGCGTCGACCGTGCGCACCCGCGCATCGATGCCGATCTTCTTGAGATTGTTGGCGTAGGGCACCGCCCAGCGCTCGAACACGGGGCTCGATAGCAGGATCTCGAAGCTCATGGGCTTGCCGGTCTGGGCGTTGACCATGCGGTTTCCCTTGATCTCCCAGCCGGCTTCCTTGAGCAGCTTGATCGCCGTGCGCAGGTTGTCGCGGCTCTTCTGCGGATCGCCGCCGACTGGGTTGGAATAGGCAGTGGTGAAGACCGAAGGCGAAAGCTTGTCCTTGAGGCCGTTCAGGATCTCCAGCTCGCGGCCCTCAGGCAGGCCGGAGGAGGCGAGCTCGGTGTTCCAGAAATAGCTGTCGATGCGCTTGTAGCTGTTGAAGGCGACCGTGCGGTTCAGCTCTTCGAAGTCGAAGGCATAGTTCAGCGCCTCGCGCACCTTCTCGTCCTTGAACGCGTCACGGCGGGTGTTCAGCACCATGGCCTGCATGATGCCGGTGGCGCGCAGCGCATTCGGCACGTCCTCCTTCTTCACGCGGCCTTCCTTGACCGCGGGGAAGTCATAGCCGGTCGCCCAGCGCGCCGCGAGCGTCTCCTGCCAGAAGTCGCTGTTGCCGGCGCGGAACGCCTCGAACTCCACGTCGCGGTCGCCGTAATAGGTGTAGTTGATCGAGCCGAAATTGTTCTGCCCGACATTCACGTTGAGGTCCTTGCCCCAATAGTCGTCGCGCAGCTCGTAGCGGATCGTGGCGCCCGGCGAAAAGGCCGCGATCTTGTAGGGGCCGGAGCCTATCACAGGTTCCAGCGTCGTCTTGGCGATATCGCGCGGCTTGCCGTCAGGCCCGGTGCCCTCCCACCAGTGCTTCGGCACCACCACCAGCTGCCCCAGGATGTTGGGCAGCTCCTTGTTGTTCTTCTCGTCGAAGGTGAAGGTCACGTCGCGCTCGCCCGATTTCTCGGCCTTGACCACGTGCTTGTAGTAGTTGGAGGCGAGCGGGTTGAGCTCCTTCACCTTGTCGAAGCTGAAGATCACGTCTTCCGGCGTGACGGGCTTGCCGTCCGCCCACTTTGCCTCGGCGCGCAGCCTGAAGGTCGCGCTCGACACGTCGTCGGGATAGGAAACCCCTTCCGCAAGCAGCCCATACGAGGCGAGCAACTCGTCGTCCGCCGATTTCATCAGCGTCTCGAATGGCAGCGTCAGGCCGACGGCGGCCTCGCCCTTGGAAAGCAACGGGTTGAACGTGTCGTAGGTGCCCGATGCCGAAAGCCTCAAATTGCCGCCCTTCGGCGCATCCGGGTTCACATAGTCGAAATGCTTGAAACCCGGCTTGTATTTCAGCTCGCCGATCGTGGAGGTTCCGATCCGGAAGACCGGCTCCTGGGCGACGGCCTGCAAGGGCAGGGCGGCAGCGCCCAGCAGAGAGAATACCAGACCAAGTCTCGACCACGCACGCGCCATTCGCCAGCCCCAATTGTTTCGCTTTTTTCGAGGATAGGCGAAATGCAGGCGAAAAACAGGTGACGCCCCCTTTTTTATCCGGCTCGCGGAAATGTGAGAGCCAAGGCGATCACTCAGGCCGTCGCTTCCTCCAGCCTTTTCCGCAGCATCCCACGCAACTCCGCCACCATGCGCGGATCGCCGCCGATATCGGGATCGTGCGCTGCCGTCACGATAATCCTCAGCAGTTCAAGCACCAGCGCCGACAGAAGGTCGAGATCGTCGCCGATCGAAGGGCTCGCCTTCTGCAGCAGCGCCTTGATGTTGCCGCGCAGCTCCGCTCGCGATTTCACCTTGCGCTCCTTGGGAATGTCGCGCCGTGCCGCCAGCACCGGAAATTCACGGTACTCCTCCAGAAAGCTGGCAAGCCGCGCGAAGATCGCGTCGCCGATCTCGGACGCCCGCTTACCGTCGACCTCGTTTTGCAGCTCGACCAGCACGGCGTTCAGCTGCCGCATCCGCTCGATATGCAGCGCTTCGGCCAGCACCGGTTTGGTCGGGAAGAACTGGTAGAGCGAGCCGATCGAGGATTTCGCCTCGGCGGCGATCTCCGTCATCGTCGCGGCCTCATAGCCCTTCTCAAGAAAAACCTTGGCGGCCGCCTCGGTCAGAATGGCGACGCGCTCGTGCCCGCGCTTCTGCTTCGGCGAGCGATTGGTCGAATCGGCACTTGATTTTTGTGAGGGCATCCTCATATTTCCAATTGCGAGGATATCCTCATGTTCAATTCGGAGCCTTCCATGTCCCTTTACGATCCCAAGACTACTGCCCTGATCTCCATCGATCTGCAGGGCTTTATCATTTCCAGGCCCGTCGCGCCTCATTCCGCTCAGCAGGTGATCGAAAATACCGCCGCGATCGCCAAGTTGCTGAAAGCGGCCGGCGGCACGACCGTCTTCGTCACCATCGGATTTTCCGCGGACTATGCCGATGCTGTCAACCAGCCGACCGACGAACCGATCGCCTTCCCACAGGGTGGCTTGCCGGCCGAGGCGCTGCGCGAGCCGCCGGAGATCGCTGGCCTGACGCCGGATGTCCGCATCACCAAGCATCAATGGAGCGCCTTTTACGGCAGCGAGCTCGATCTGCAGCTGCGCCGTCGCGGCATCCGGACCGTCATTCTCACCGGGATCGCCACCAATTTCGGCGTCGAAGCCACGATCCGCGATGCGTTCGCCCACAACTACGCGGTCATTGCCGCCGAGGATGCGATGACGACGTTCACCGCCGAGATGCACGCCTTCGCCTGCGAGCGCATCTTCCCGCGCCTGTCGCGCATCCGCAAAACCGCCGACATCCTCGCCAACGCCTGAGCGCGGCGCTGCCGGCCGACGCGATGTCTCGTAGTCGCCCGCGAAAAACATCGATTCACCAAAATCGCTTTTCACGGTAAAACGGGTGCAAATCACTCGACTATGGTCGGCAGCAGTTCAGGATACGGCATGGCTTTCCGCATCGCGCAGGCGCTCTCTTCAATCGGTAAACTGGCACTGGCCACTGCGATCGGCGCCAGCCTTATCGCCGGCGATGTCGCCGCCCAGCAGAAGCAGCCGAGCCCCGGCAGCGCCAAGGCGATCTTCGGTGGCGTCCAGCTTCCGACGCAAGGCGCTCCGCAACCCTTCGGCTTCTATGCCAAGGGCTGCATGGCAGGCGCCGAGGCGCTTCCGACCGATGGGCCGAACTGGCAGGCCATGCGCCTGTCGCGCAATCGCCGCTGGGGCAATCCGGCGATGCTCTCCACCATCGAGCAGCTGTCGCGCGACGCCGCCAAATATGATGGCTGGCCGGGCCTGCTGGTCGGCGATATCGCTCAGCCGCGCGGCGGCCCGATGTTCAACGGCCACGCCTCGCACCAGATCGGCCTCGACGCCGATATCTGGCTGACGCCGATGCCCAACTTCCGCATGACGGCGGAACAGCGCGAGGCGCTGCCCTTCACGACCATGCTGCAGAAGAACGCGTTTCTGACGATCAACCCGAATGTCTGGACGCCGGCCCATGCACGTCTCCTGATGCGCGCCGCGAGCTATCCGCAGGTTGAGCGCATCTTCGTCAATCCGGCGATCAAGAAGAAGATGTGCGACACGTGGACCGGCGATCGCACCAATCTCGGCAAGCTGCGCCCCGAATACGGCCACGATTCCCACTTCCACATCCGCATCAAGTGCCCGCCGGGTGCCGCCAACTGCAAGCCGCAGGCACCTGTGGTGGCCGGCGACGGTTGCGACAAGTCGCTCGCCTGGTGGTTCAGCCCCGCGCCATGGGCCAAGCCCAAGCCGCCGAAGCCGGATGCCAAGCCGGTCAAGCCGCGCGAGGTTATGGTGTCGGATCTGCCCAAGGCCTGCCAGGCGGTTCTCGATGCTCCCTCGGTCTCCTCCGTGCGCGCCGCGACCTATGGCGGCCCTTCGGCCGCTGAAGTGCTCCGTGCTCAGCCCATTGACGCGCCGGCAGCCGCCAATGATGACGAGCTGCCCGATCTAGGCCCTGTTCCGGATGACAAGCCCGCAGCGCAATGATGCCGGTTGAACACCGCGATACCGCTCTTTAAAACCCTGATCGCTTCGTATAGAAGCGGTCAAATCGATTGAATTATGCCAGTGAATGAGGGGAGCTTCTGATGGCCGGCCGCAAGTGCCTTGCGCTTATCGCGCATGACCAGAAGAAGGACGACATGGCGGAGTTTGCCCGCCGCAACGAGGAGACGCTCAGGACAAACTGGACGATCTTCGCGACTGGAACGACCGGCGGCCGCGTTCTCGACGCCGCTCCCTCGCTCGATATCACAAGGTTGAAAAGCGGCCCGCTCGGCGGCGACCAACAGATCGGCGCGCTGATTGCCACCGGCGAGGTCGATGCCTTGATCTTCTTCGTCGACCCGCTGACCCCCATGCCCCACGACGTCGACGTCAAGGCCTTGATGCGCCTTGCGATCGTCTATGATATCCCAATGGCACTCAACGAGGCCACGGCCGACAGGCTGATCGCCAATCTTCACGCATAAGCGGCGCGCGAACGCGCAACAACGGAACCTGCCATGCACCAGCTCGATACCAGCGACGCCTCCATGCCCTTCCCGATCCTGATCGGCGATATCGGCGGAACCAATGCCCGTTTCGCCATCATCGAGACGGCCGACGCCGAACAGGTCAATTTCCCGAACGTGCGCACCGCCGATTTCAAGACCATCGACGACGCCATCCGCGCCACCATCCTTGAAAAGAGCGCCATCAAGCCGCGTTCCGCCATCCTGGCGGTCGCCGGCCCGATCAGCGACGACGAGATTCCGCTGACCAATTGCGATTGGGTCGTGCGTCCGAAGTCGATGATCGAAAATCTCGGGCTCGAGGACGTCCTGATCGTCAACGATTTCGAGGCCCAGGCACTCGCTATCTCCGATCTGGCGCCGGAACACCGCGAGCGCCTCGGCAATGCCGCCGCCCATGAGGACATGGTGGCCTCGCGCGTCGTGCTCGGGCCGGGCACCGGCCTCGGCGTCGGCGGTCTCGTCCACGCCTGCGGCGCCTGGATCCCGGTTCCGGGCGAAGGCGGCCACGTCGATCTCGGGCCGCGCAGCAAGCGCGATCTCGAAATCTTCCCTTATGTCGAAACCATCGAGGGCCGCGTCTCGGCCGAGCAGATCCTGTCGGGTCGCGGCATCGTCAATCTCTACCGCGCCATCTGCACGGCCGATGGCATCGCGCCAAAATACAGCGATCCGGCGGACATCACGTCGCATGCACTCGCCGAAAGCGACCCGGTGGCGGTCGAGACCATCTCGCTGTTTTCGACCTATCTCGGCCGCGTTGCCGGCGACATGGCGATGATCTTCATGGCCCGCGGCGGCGTATTCCTCTCCGGTGGCATCAGCCAGAAGATCCTGGCTGCCCTGTGCAAGCCGGAGTTTCGCGCCGGCTTCGAGGACAAGGCGCCGCATTCCGCCCTTCTCTCGACGATCCCGACCTATGTCGTCACGCACCCGCTGGCAGCCCTTTCGGGCCTGTCGTCCTACGCCCGCCGGCCCGACAGCTTCGGCGTCTCGACCGACGGTCGCCGCTGGGGTCGCTAGGCGACCCCGGAGTCTGGCGCCCGGACAGACCCTAGCCAAGGCGGCCCCAACTCTTTATAGAGCCGCGCGAGCGCACAATGTCATGACGACGGGTGTGACCGATACGAGAGCCTGAACTTGCGACCATCCGAAACCCAGCAGAAGCCTGTCAACAGCGACAGCATCACCAGCATCCTCAAGCGCATCATCGCTGAGAATGGCCGTGATCACGTCTGGGGCTACGCCGGTGCGATCAGCTGTCTCGTGATCGTGGCGCTGTCGACGGCGTTTACCGCCTGGATCATGAAATCGATCATCAACGAGGCCTTCGCGAACCGTCGCGCCGATCTCGTCGGCATCATCTGCCTGTCGATCTTCGCCGCTTTCGTCATGCGCGGTTTCGCGAGCTATGGGCAGGCGGTCATCCTGTCCAAGATCGGCAACAACATCGTTGCGCGCTATCAGCAGCGCACCTATTCGCACCTGATGAAGCTCTCCCTCGGCTTCTACAACCAGGCGCGCTCGGCCCATATCGTCGCCCAGGTCAATCAGAACATCAGCGGCGTGCGCGATGTGATGAACCTCACCGTCACCTCGACAGTTCGCGACATGCTGACCTTCATTTCGCTTCTCGCAGTCATGGTGGTCCAGGATCCGCTGCTCAGCCTCGCGGTCTTCATCACCGCGCCGCCGCTGCTTTATGCGCTGCGTTACATCTCCAAGCGGCTGCGCGCGGCTACCAAGGAAGCCATCCACGTCAATACTCATGTCGTCGGCGCCATGCAGGAGACCATCCAGGGCATCGCCATCGTCAAGGCCTTCACGATGGAAGGCGAACTCGAGCGCAAGGTCAACAAGCTGATCGGCACGGCCGAAAGCCGTGCCAACCGCATCGCCCGCCTGTCGGAGCGCACAGCGCCGCTGACGGAAAGCTTCGCCGGCTTCGCGGTGGCGAGTGTGCTCGCCTATGCCGCTTATCGCTCGATCTACAACAACGTTCCGCCCGGCGCCTTCTTCTCCTTCGTGACCGCGCTGCTGCTCGCCTACGATCCCGCGCGCCGCCTGGCGCGCCTGCAGGTGCAGATGGAGCGCGCCGCGGTCAATGCGCGCATGCTCTACGAGCTTCTCGACATGCAGCCGCACCAGCGCGACCTGCCGGATGCGAAGGCCCTCGTCGTCACTGAAGCGCGCATCGAGTTCCGCGACGTCACCTTCGCGTATGGCGAGGACAACGTTCTGAACGGCGTCACATTCGTCGCCGAAGGCGGCAAGACGACGGCCCTCGTCGGCCCGTCCGGCGCCGGCAAGTCGACGATCATCACGCTCGTGCCGCGCTTCTTCGATCCGAAGTCGGGCGATATCCTCATCGACGGCCAGGACATCGCGCACGTGACCAAGCAGTCGCTGCGCGAGCAGCTGGCCTATGTGTCGCAGCAGCCCTATCTCTTCGAAGGCTCGATCCGAGACAACATCCGCTATGGCCGCCCCGAGGCGACGGATGCCGAGTGCGAGGAGGCTGCAAGGCTTGCCTACGCCCACGACTTCATCCTCGCCCAGCCGCAGGGCTACGATACGCCGGTCGGCGAAAACGGCGTGACGCTCTCGGGCGGTCAGCGCCAGCGCCTGTCGATCGCCCGCGCGCTGGTCCGCAACGCGCCGATCCTGCTTCTCGACGAAGCGACGTCGGCGCTCGACACGGAATCGGAAGCCGCCGTGCAGAAGGCGCTCGACGAGGCCATGGTCGGCCGCACCGTCGTCGTCATCGCCCACCGCCTCTCGACCGTGGTCCGCGCCGACAAGATCGTCGTCATGCAGCAGGGCAGGGTGATCGAGGAGGGCAATCACGAGACACTTGCGAAGCGTCCCGACGGTCTCTACGCTCGCCTCAACAATCTGCAGAGGCCGGCCGCCTCTGATGCCTATTGATACGGAATGATGGACGCCTGAGATGAGCGATGCTGCGATGAAGCTGGTGGTGGTTGGTGCAGCGGGTCGCATGGGGCAGGCGCTCATCCGCATGGTGCACGAGATCGAAGGCGTCGTGCTGCACGCAGCCGTCGGCCGCCCGGGCTCGCCCTTCATCGGCAAGGACGCCGGCGAGATCGCAGGTCTCGGCCCCAACGGCGTCGCAATCACCGACGATCCGCTTGCCGCCTTTCTTCATGCCGATGGCGTGCTCGATTTCACTAAGCCGGCGACCACCAATGAATTCGCGGCGCTGGCCGCCCAGGCCCGCATCGTCCACATCATCGGCACGACAGGATGCTCGGTCGAGGACGAACAGAAGATTTCGGCCGCCAGCCGCCATGCCCGCATCGTCAAGTCCGGCAATATGGGCCTCGGCGTCAATCTCTTGAGCGTGCTTGTCGAACAGGCGGCGCGCGCGCTCGATCCCGCCGATTGGGACATCGAGGTCCTCGAAATGCACCACAAGCGCAAGGTCGACGCCCCCTCGGGCACGGCGCTGCTTCTGGGCGAAGCCGCCGCCAAGGGCCGTGGCATCGATCTCGCAACGCACTCCGTCCGCGTCCGCGATGGCCACACCGGCGCGCGCGAAGCGGGCACGATCGGCTTTGCCACGCTGCGCGGCGGCTCCGTCATCGGCGAACATTCCGTCATCTTCGCCGGCGAAGGCGAGCGTGTCTCCATGGCCCACAGCGCCGGCGACCGCTCCATCTTCGCGCGCGGCGCCGTCAAGGCGGCCCTTTGGGCGCGCGACAAGAAGCCGGGTCTCTATTCCATGCTCGATGTTCTCGGGCTCTCCCAACACTGATCTCATCAGGAGGAATTTATAATGAGCGGTACCCTCGTCCTCGTTCGCCACGGCCAGAGCGACTGGAACCTGAAGAACCTTTTCACCGGCTGGAAGAACCCGGAGCTCACCGAGCTCGGCGTTCAGGAAGCCAACACCGGCGGCAAGGCGCTCGCCGAAACTGGTATCAAGTTCGACATCGCCTTCACCTCCGACCTGAAGCGCGCCCAGGACACGCTGAAGATCATCCTTGAAAACGTCGGCCAGACCGGCCTCCAGACGATCAAGGATCAGGCGCTGAACGAGCGCGACTACGGCGATCTTTCCGGCCTCAACAAGGACGACGCCCGCGCGAAGTGGGGCGAAGAGCAGGTCCACATCTGGCGCCGCTCCTACGACGTTCCCCCTCCGGGTGGCGAAAGCCTGCGCGACACCGGCGCCCGTGTGTGGCCCTATTACCTGACCGAGATCCTGCCCCGCGTTCTGCGCGGCGAAACTGTGCTCGTCGCCGCCCACGGCAACTCGCTGCGCTCGCTGGTCATGGTGCTCGACAAGCTCACCAAGGAACAGATCCTCGGCGTCAACCTCGCGACCGGCGTTCCCATGGTCTACAAGCTCAACGCCGACTCGACCGTCGCGTCCAAGGAAGTCCTCGGCGACATGTCCGGCGCCCACTAAGCCGCAATATGGCGTCCCGGCATCCCATGTGTTACGATGCACTGCCTTCGTAACACATCTTGCAACACTTGGAGCAAACGGTGCCGGACGCCACCTTTACCTTCCGCGTCGAGGAAGACCTGAAGGCCGCCTTCAGCGAGGCGGCGAAAGCGCAGGATCAATCGGGCGCGCAACTGCTGCGCGGCTTCATGCGCGATTACGTCAATCGCCAGCAGGATGATGCTGAATATGACGCCTGGTTTCGTAAGAGCGTGCAGGCCGGGCTCGATTCCGCAAACGCCGGCGATCTCATAGCGAATGAAGACGTGGAGGCCGAGTTTGCGGCCCGGCGCGAGGCGTCGCGCGCCAAGCTCAAGCGATAGCTGACGATGAAGGCCGTCTGGGCGCCGGAGGCCGTATCGGATCGCCATGAAATCTACGAATACGTCGAAGCCGAGGACGCGAACGAGGCCATCGCGCTCGATGATCTCTTCTCAAAAGCGGCGGCACGCCTGGTCCTGCATCCAAAAGCCGGGCGGCCAGGGCGCGTCGATGGCACGCGCGAGTTTGTCGTCCATCGTCACTACATCGTCGTTTATGACCTGGTCGGCAAATCCATCAGGATCATCCGCATCTTGCACACGGCCCGCCAATGGCCTCCCGCGTCACGGCCCTAGACGGCGTCCGCCTTCGGCTTCCGCGCCGCCTCGAAATCCGGCAGCCGGTTGGCGATCCATTGCCAGAGCCCCACGACCTCCACAAGCAGCTCCCCGCCCAGCGGCGTCAGCTCGTATTCCACGCGCGGCGGCACCTGCGGGTAGAGCGTGCGCGTCACCAGCCCGTCGGCCTCCAGCGTCCGCAAAGTCTGCGTCAGCACCTTCTGGCTGATGCCCTCCACCCGTTCCAGAACCCGTGAAAACCGCAGCGGCCCCTTGGCCTCGGCCAGGATATGCATGACGCGCAGCGGCCACTTGGCGCTGGCGCGCTCCAGCATCTCGCGGGCAAGCGCGTCCTCGGCATCCGTCAGCGTCTCGCAGAAGTCGAATGTACCATCGTTTAGTTCAGTTACCATAAGGTATGTATAGATCCACCTGGTACCTTCTTTCAAGAAGATACCGTCAGGTCTATATGGTCTTTCGACGGATCAAGGAGATTTCGGATGTCACAGGTTTGGTTGATTACAGGCAGTTCGCGCGGTCTCGGCAGGGCGCTTGCGGAAGCAGTGCTGGCTGAGGGGCACAATCTGGTCGCCACCGCGCGCAATCCCGCCCAGCTCGACGATATCAAGCAGCGTTACCCCTCGAGTGTCTTGACGATTTCGCTTGATGTGACCGACGAGCAATCGGCCGAGCGAGCCGTCAAGGCCGCGGTCGAGCGCTTCGGCCGGCTCGATGTCCTCGTCAACAATGCCGGGTATGGCGATGTCGGATCGATCGAGGATACCAGCCTCACAGATTTCCGCGCCCAGATCGAAACCAATCTCTTCGGCACCATCATCGTCACCAAGGCGGCATTGCCTCCGATGCGCGAGCAGGGCGCCGGCCACATCATCCAGGTCTCCTCCGTCGGCGGTCGCATCGGCCCGGCCGGACGCGCGCCCTACGCGGCGGCCAAATGGGGCGTCGAGGGCTTCTCCGAGGCCTTGAGCCGCGAAGCCGGCCCGCTCGGCGTCAAGGTCAGCATCGTCGAGCCCGGCGGCTTCCGCACCGATTTCGCCGGCGCCTCCACGACGCTGCGCGAAGGCCGTCCCGAATATGACGAAACCGTCGGCAAGATGGCCCGCTACCAGCGCGATTACGACGGCAGGCAGCCCGGTGACCCGGCAAAAGCCGCCGCCGCCATCCTCCACCTCGCGAGCCTCGCCAACCCGCCGCTGCGCCTTCCGCTCGGCGGCGACGCCATCCGCGCCATCGAGCAGAACGACGCGCAAAGAGCCACCGAACACGCCACCTGGCGCGACCTCAGCCTCTCCACCGACTTCGATGCCGGCAACGGGGCAGGGCACTTTCCGTGGGAGGCGAGGTGAGGGGATTGCCCGATCCACTAGAACCTTGAATTCGGTAGCACTTGGTGCTACCTTTTCTGGGTGAGCGAGCGCGTCTTCAAAACATCGTGGTTTGCCAAGGCGGCACGGAAGGCGCGCATTCCGGACGAGGATCTGTGCCGCGCGATCCGTCAGGTGGCGCAAGGTCAGGCGGACAACCTCGGAGGCGGGGTTTTCAAGAAGCGCCTCAATGACAACAGGCACCGTTCGATCATCCTGGCGCGGGCCGGCCAATTCTGGGTGTACGAATACCTGTTCGCCAAGCAGGACCGGACCAATATTGAGGACGACGAACTGGTGGCCTTTCGCCAGCTTGCGAAGGCCTACGCGGCATTGAACGACCGTCAGGTTGAAGAGTTGCTGCGTGTCGGCCAATTCAAGGAGATATGCAATGACGACCCGGCGTAAGTTCAAGTCCGATGCCTTCGAGGCCATCCATTCCTCGGCGGAGGCGCTATTCAAGGTCGGTGGCATCGATAAGGCGACGCTGCGTGGCTTCGACGAGGCATGTCTGACGGCGCCGCCGGAACTCGCTCCGCAGGAGATCAAGGCGCTGCGCGAGCGCAACAATGTCAGTCAGCCGGTCTTTGCCCGATACCTGAACACCAGCGAATCCACCGTCCAGAAATGGGAGAGCGGCGCCAAGCGGCCGAGTGGCCTGGCGCTGAAACTGCTCTCGGTCGTCGAGAAGCATGGGCTTGAGGTCCTGGGATAACCCTCAATTCTCGATCGTGAACTGCACCCGGTCGGCCGCAAACCTCGTCACCGAATACTGCACCGGCACGCCGTCGAGATCGGTGTTCATCGCCTTGGTGATCAGCACGATCGCGCCCGGCGTCAGCTCCAGCGCCGAGAGGTCGGCGGCTTCGGCGTGGGCGGCGGTGATTTCGGTGGTGGCGCGGATATAGTCGGATAGGCCGAGTTCGGCGAAGGCGCGGGTGATCGATTCTGTCGTCTCGTAGGCGTCACGCATGCCCGCGAAGCGTGCCGCCGGAAACCACGAGGTCGCGCTCGAGACCGGCCGTCCATCCGCCTTGCGCACCGTCTCCAGCCGGATCACTCTCGTACCCGGCGCAAGCTTCAGCCAACGCGCCACCTCGTCGCTGGCCGCTTCCTCGCCATGTCCGAGCAGCAGCCCGCGCGTCTCGCGCGCCTGCTCGCCGATGCCGCTGTTGAAGCGCGTCCGCTTGCTGATCGGGAAGTTCAGCCGCTCCTTGCGCTCGATCAGCGTGCCGCGGCCCTGTACGGCGCGCACGATCCCTTCCTGCGCCAGCGCCGCCAGCGCGCTGCGCACCGTGTGGCGGTTGACGCCGAACTGCGTGGCCAGCGCCATCTCCGGCGGCACCATGCCCGTCTCGTCGTAGGCGCCGGCGCTGATCGCCTGGCGAATCCGGTCGGCGATCTGCCGCCACAGCGCCACGCCCGTCTGTCTCTGAACCTGCCCAGCCATTTTAGCCCTTTATCTTATGCGCCCCCGAAATGTCACACGCTTGTCACCTCGGCGATTTAGGTCTAGGTATAGCTTGTATGGTTGTCTATATCAATAGACATTTAAAGGATGTGGCGATGAACTTAGCGGAAAAGAAGGTAGGCAAGACCGAGCTGAGTGAGGGCGACCGGGCGCGCAAGCGCACCGTCGACCTGCTGGCCCGCGCCGAGCGGCAGGAGCTGGAAGCGGCCTGGCAGGCATTGGCGGAAAAGCCGGTGGCGCAAGCCGTGCGCGGCCCCGAAACCGGCCTTGTCATGGTGCGCGGCCGCATGGGCGGCGGCGGTGCCGCCTTCAATCTCGGCGAGGTCACCGTCACCCGCGCCACCATCCGCCTCGCTTCGGGCACCATCGGCCATGCCCAGGCGCTCGGTACCGATCGGGAAAAGGCCCGCCTCTCGGCGATCTTCGATGCGCTCTGGCAGGAGCCAGCCACCCGCGACACCATCGAAACCACCCTGCTTGCGCGGATCGCCGCTCGTGTCACCGATGCTGACGCCAGGAAGGCCGACGAGACCGCGGCCACCCGCGTCGATTTCTTCACCATGGTTCGCGGAGACGACTGATGCCAATCAAGACCGAAACGCATAACGCCCAAACCCACGGCGCAGATGCCCTGTCAGGCGGCTTCGCCGAGCCGGTGTTCCACGCCCAGAGCGTCTTCAAGCTGATGATGGACGCCATGGCCCGCCCCGGCACCATCCAGACCGTGTCGCCCGATGCCGAGCCGCCGGCGCCGCTTGGCATTGCAGCCGGCGCCATCGCGCTGACGCTGTGCGATCACGACACCCCCGTCTGGCTCTCGCCTGCCTTGGCCAAGTCCGCCACGCCGCAATGGCTCGGCTTCCACACCGGCGCGCCGTTCACGCCGGAAAAGGCCGAAGCCCGCTTCGCCTTCGTCGATGAAGGTGCCACGCTCTCCTCCTTCGGTCTGTTTGCCTCCGGCACCCAGGAATATCCGGATCGTTCGACGACACTCGTCATCGAGTTGCCCGATCTCGAAGGCGGTCGCCGCCTCGCGCTGATGGGCCCCGGCATCAAGACCGTCACCGACGTCGCGCCGCTTGGGCTGCCCGAGCGCTTCCTGCATCTGTGGACGGAAAATCGCGCGCTCTTCCCGCGCGGCGTCGACATCGTGCTCACCTCCGGCAGCCGTTTCCTCTGCCTGCCGCGCACCACCAAGATCACCGCAACGGAGATGTGACCCATGTATGTTGCCGTCAAAGGTGGCGAGGCCGCCATTTCGAATGCCCACCGCCTGCTCGCCGATCGCCGCCGCGGTGATCGCGCGCTCCCCGCCATCGGTATCGAGCAGATCGTCGCGCAGCTGACGCTCGCCGTCGACCGCGTCATGGCCGAAGCCTCGCTTTACGACCGCACGCTGGCGGCACTCGCCGTGCGCCAGTCGCGCGGCGACATGATCGAGGCGATCTTCCTGCTGCGCGCCTACCGCACGACCCTGCCGCGCTTCGGCTACTCGCAGCCGATCGATACCGCTCGAATGAAGATCGAGCGCCGCGTCTCCGCCACCTACAAGGACCTGCCCGGCGGCCAGCTGCTGGGCCCGACCTTCGACTATACCCACCGCCTGCTCGACCCCTCGCTGCTCGAGGATGGCGCCGTCGAGGAGCCGGTGCTGCGCGAGGCCGAAGCCGGCCGCGTCATGCGCGTCTCGGAAATCCTTGCCCATGAAGGCCTGATCGAGCGCGATGGTGAGATGCCGGAGGATCACGAGATCGGCGATCTCACCCGCGAGCCGATGGAATTTCCGATGAGCCGCGATCTGCGTCTGCAGGCGCTCGCCCGTGGCGACGAAGGCTTCCTTCTGGCGCTCGGCTATTCCACCCAGCGCGGCTATGGCCGCAACCACCCCTTCACCGGCGAAATCCGCATCGGCGAGGTCGAGGTGGAGTTCGATGTGCCCGAGCTCGGTTTCGCGGTTTCGCTCGGTTCCATCCAGGTCACCGAATGCCAGATGGTCAACCAGTTCAAGGGCTCCTCCAAGGCGCCGCCGCAGTTCACCCGTGGTTACGGTCTGGTCTTCGGCCAGAGCGAGCGCAAGGCCATGTCCATGTCGCTGGTCGATCGTGCCTTGCGCGCCGGCGAGCTCGGCGAAGACATCACCGCGCCCGCGCAGGATGAGGAATTCGTCATCTCGCATGCCGATAACGTCCAGTCGACCGGCTTCGTCGAGCACTTGAAGCTGCCGCACTACGTCGATTTCCAGGCCGAGCTCGATCTCGTCCGCCGCATGCGAAACGACTTCGACGCCGCCCGCAATGGCGGCGATGACGATCTCAAGGAGGCAGCCGAATGAGCGATCTCGCCACGTACAACTTCGCCTATCTCGACGAACAGACCAAGCGGATGATCCGCCGCGCCATCCTGAAGGCGATCGCCATTCCCGGCTATCAGGTTCCCTTCGCCTCGCGCGAAATGCCGATGCCCTACGGCTGGGGCACCGGCGGCGTGCAGGTCACGGCCTCGATCATCGGCCCCGATGACGTGCTGAAGGTCATCGACCAGGGCGCCGACGACACGACGAATGCTGTCTCCATCCGCGCCTTCTTCCAGAAGGTCGCCAATGTCGCGGTGACCACGCACACGAAGGATGCCACGATCATC
This sequence comes from Hyphomicrobiales bacterium, assembly GCA_900471485.1. GTDB lineage: Bacteria > Pseudomonadota > Alphaproteobacteria > Rhizobiales > Rhizobiaceae > Rhizobium. Next base: position 57,012 of record UCEU01000018.1, on the reverse strand, counting down.
CAGACCCGCCACCGCATCCCGGAAGAAAAGCTTGGGGCTGGCCAGGTGCTGGTCTACCAGGTGCCGATCCCCGAGCCGCTGCGCTTCCTCGAACCGCGCGAGACCGAGACCCGCAAGATGCATGCGCTTGAGGAATACGGCCTCATGCACGTCAAGCTCTACGAGGACATCGCCCATAACGGCCGCATCTCCAAGACCTATGCCTACCCGGTCAAGGTCGCCGGCCGCTACGTCATGGACCCGTCGCCGACGCCGAAATTCGACAATCCGAAAATGCACATGTCGGACGCGTTGCAGCTCTTCGGCGCCGGTCGCGAAAAACGCATCTACGCCGTCCCGCCCTACACCGAAGTCGTCAGCCTCGATTTCGAGGACCATCCCTTCGAGATCCAGCGCTTCGGCAAGCCCTGCGCGCTCTGCGGTGCCGAGGACGTCTATCTCGACGAGGTGATCCTGGACGACAAGGGCGGCCGCATGTTCGTCTGCTCCGACACAGATCACTGCGAGGACCGCCGCGAGCACGGCCATGTCGGCGAGATGCTGGCGCAGGGTCGGGAGGCGGCCGAATGAGGGAGTTTTCAAGCTGGCGTTCTGCCGGGGATACCCCCCTCTGCCCTGCNNCATCTCCCCCACAAGGGGGGAGATTGGCTGGGCGCAACCGCTCGTTCCACATTCCTTGGCTGGCGTAAACATCGCAACGAGTCGATCTCCCCCCTTGTGGGGGAGATGTCCGGCAGGACAGAGGGGGGTAACCCGCCCTCGACATTCCATGTCCTCACACACACATTCGCGGAGGCATAGCCATGACCGACACCCCCCTTCTCAAAGTCAACGACGTCTCGAAGTTCTACGGCAACCGCATCGGCTGCAAGAACGTCTCTTTCGAGCTCTGGCCCGGCGAGGTGCTGGCGATCGTCGGTGAATCCGGCTCCGGCAAGACCACGCTCTTGAACTGCATCTCCACCCGCCTGATGCCGACGACGGGAAGCGTCGAGTATCACATGCGCGACGGCCAGTACCGCGATCTCTACCACATGAGCGAGGCCGAGCGCCGCTTCCTGATGCGCACCGACTGGGGCTTCGTGCATCAGAATCCGGCTGACGGTCTGCGCATGACGGTGTCGGCCGGCGCCAATGTCGGCGAGCGCTTGATGGCGATCGGCGATCGGCACTATGGCAATATCCGCGCCACGGCAGTCGATTGGCTGAGCCGCGTCGAGATCGACGAGAGCCGCATCGACGACCAGCCGCGCGCCTTCTCCGGCGGCATGCGCCAGCGCCTGCAGATCGCCCGCAATCTCGTCACCGGCCCGCGCCTCGTCTTCATGGATGAACCGACCGGCGGTCTCGACGTCTCCGTACAGGCGCGCCTGCTCGATCTCGTTCGCGGCCTCGTCAACGATCTCGGCCTTGCCGCCATCATCGTCACCCACGACCTCGCCGTCGCCCGCCTGCTGTCGCACCGGATGATGGTGATGAAGGACGGCCACGTCATCGAGCATGGCCTGACCGACCGGGTGCTCGACGATCCGCGCGAACCCTACACCCAGCTCCTCGTCTCCTCGATCCTGCAGGTATAGTTGAGAGCGCGATCCGTAAGCCGGCTAATGGATGCGGATTGCCGCCAGAAACCAGGGAAGTCAATCATGGCAACGCCACTCGTTGTTTCGGAAGTCTCCAAGAGCTTCACCATGCATCTGCGCGACGGCATCAAGCTGCCCGTCGTCTCGGATGTCTCCTTCTCCGTCGCGTCGGGCGAATGCGTCGTGCTCGGCGGCCCCTCGGGCATCGGCAAGAGCTCGCTGTTGAAGATGATCTACGGCAACTACGCGGTCGACAGCGGCCAGATCCTGGTCAAGCACCAGGATCGCATCGTCGATCTCGCCACCACCGATCCGCGCACCATCATCGAGGTGCGCCGCCAGACGCTGGGTTATGTCAGCCAGTTCCTGCGCACCGTGCCGCGCGTCGCGGCAATCGATGTCGTGGCCGAGCCGCTGGTCGCCCGTGGCACGAAGGCGGATGTCGCGCGCGAAAAGGCAGCGGAGCTGCTCGCCAAGCTCAACCTGCCGGAAGCGCTCTGGCAGCTTCCCCCCGCCACCTTCTCCGGCGGCGAGCAGCAGCGCGTCAACATCGCCCGCGGCTTCATCACCGACCATACCATCCTCCTGCTCGACGAGCCGACCGCCTCGCTCGACGCAAAGAACCGCGCCGTCGTCGTCGAGATGATCGCCGAGAAGAAACAGAAGGGCGTCGGCCTGCTCGGCATCTTCCACGACGAGGAAGTGCGCGAGGCCGTCGCCGACCGCATTCTCGACGTGCAAAAGTTCTCGCCACGGAGGCCGATCGCAGCATGAGCCGCAAGATTGGCCTCGAGCCCTATATCCACGAGACCGCCTCGGTGAACAATTCGACGCTCGGCCGCTATACCGAGCTGTCGGAGCGCTGCCGCATCGATGAGGTCGAGCTTGGCGATTACTCCTACGTCATGCAGGACGGCGCCATCTGGTGCGCCACGATCGGCAAGTTCGTCAACATCGCCGCTTCCGTGCGCATCAACGCCACCAACCATCCGACCTGGCGCGCCACGCTGCACCACTTCACTTACCGCGCCGCCGATTACTGGCCGGATGCGGATATGGAGACGGAGTTCTTCGAATGGCGCCGGTCCAATCGCGTCACGATCGGCCATGACGTCTGGATCGGCCACGGCGCCACGCTGCTGCCCGGTGTCAGCGTCGGCAACGGCGCCGTCATCGGCGCCGGCGCGGTCGTCTCGAAGGATGTTGCACCCTACACCATCGTCGGCGGCGTGCCCGCCAAGCTGATCCGCGAGCGCTTCCCGAAAGAAATCGGCGAACGCATGGACAAGCTTGCCTGGTGGGACTGGGAGCACGACCGGCTGCGCGTGGCACTCGCCGATTTCCGCGCCTTGAGTGCCGAGGATTTCCTCTCCCGCCACGAAGGCTGACCGGGGGGCTACCGCCGCTTTTCCACCCCTGAAGCCATTCACGTCAGGGGTGGCTGCCGTGCCATATGCGCGGTCAAAAAAATGCAGCCGACGAAGCTTTCGGCGCAGCAACTGTCACAATAGTCGCGTCTGCCTCTGTTAAGGAAGCATTAAAGACAACCCTGGTTTGTCGCCATGGACGGACGGCTTTTTTGGCCAAAGGCCTCGCGGCGGCGCCAGTTCTTGTAAGAATTGGAAACACATTGTGACTAAGCCATTACAAAAGCTGCGCTTTTCCGACTTGTCTGATAAATCGACTTCATGGATATTAGCCTCATCTTGAGGAAGCCGTCATGATCAGAATGATTGAAGATCCTGCGGAGCTCGCAGGCGAGGACATCACTGGCAAATATATCCTGCGCAAGCTGAACTATCACTGGTTCGCTTACGGCAAGGCTGCGATCGTGACGGCCTGCAAGGGCACGATCCTGGAGCTCGACCGCGAAGAGACGGTTTACTCCGAACAGTGGGGTCGCCGCGCCTACACCGGCTCGGGCAAGCGCTATCCCGGCGGCATTTGTCCCATTTCCGTGGTCGCCTGCGTCTGCGACACGCCGGACGAGGTCAACGCCGTCATCCAGCTCGATGTCGATGCCCAGGAAGAGTTCTACCGGTTGATCGCCAAGACGGAAGCCCGCGTCCAGGCGCTGGCCGCCGCCACCCAGAACCCCGTCTTCCTCGCCGCCGCCGAATAAGCCAGCGATTCGAGGGCAATTCCGCTTCTCCTCGAATCGCGGAACAGCTCTATCCTTTTGTTTTCACGCAATTTCGGACGGACAACCGCTTCGTATTTCTCCTGGAATTTGCTCTAGCTGAGACTGATCAGCCCCGTCCCCACGATCGCCAGCGCCGCGCCGCCCCAGGCATGGGCGCGGGGTCTTTGACCGCTTCTCAACCAGACCATCGGCAAAATCACGACAGGCGTCATCGACGACAACGTCGAGACGATCCCGACATTGCCCGTTTTCAGCGCCGCCATCAGCAGCGACATGCCGAGTGCCGTGCCGAAGAATGCGGCGGTGACCGCCAGCCCCAGATCCGTCTTGCGCACGATCTTTGACATGGCGCGGACCTTGGGCAGCGAAAGCAGCGCCCAGAAACAGAGCATCGCCAGCCCGGAACGTATCGCCATCGCCGCGAAGGGCTCGACGCCGGCGGCCATCGCCGGTCGCGCCGTCAGGCTGCCCAGCGCTTGGCCCAGAGCGGTGATCACGCCGAGCCCGATGCCAAGAAGCGATACCGGTGGACTTGCGGGCGCCGCCTGCTCGATCGGTTCGCCGTCGGCGAGCGGGATCATCGGGGCAGGACGTCGCCTGCGAAAGCCGATGGCGATCACGATGCCGCAGAGGATGAGGACTACACCCATGGCCTGCGTCAGGTTGATCGTCTCGCCGAGCGCGACATAGCCGAAGACCAGCGCGAAGGGCGAGGCCAGCGAAAACAGGAGCGCCGTCACCCGCGGCCCGGCCGTATAGATCGCCGCGAAATAGGTGGTGCTGGCAATCACGATGCCGAACACGCTCGACGCCGCCAGCGATCCGACCTGCCACGCCCCCAGCGTCGCCCACCCGCCAACCAAGGTCGCCGCCACCGCCGTCATCAGGAAAGCCGCCGTCAGCTGCCACCGCGCCAGCTGCATCAACGGAACCCGCCCGTTGAGCTCGTTGATGAACATCGAACTGAGCGCGATGCAGGTGGCCGAACCGATGGCGAGAGCTTCCGAGACGAACATGGAGATTTTCCTGAAGCATGTCGCGCAAAACTAAGCAGCGGTTTTGTGATGACGACATGCGAACAACAAAGACCTAATGCATGCAAAGCGAACCCTGGGGATCGCTTTGCATGCATTAGGGGGTAACGCAGCTTTCAGGAAAGTCGCGAGGGAAATCAAGACGGCACGAGCAGGGAGAACCGCCAATTTTCACCGGTTTCGCTCTGCGCCGACATCATTCGAGATTGCCTGCCGCAGCTGTTCCAATTTTCCCATGGCGCAAACCCCATATCTTCCAGCCGAAGCTTCCGCTAATGTCCGCGCCAGCAGAAAGCCACGCCGCACCACGGAGCAGATCTTGATCCACACGCCGCATTCCCCGGTGAGCCTTTGACGACCGATCCTGAAGCGACATTTCTGGCCTCGCTCGGCTGGTCCGCGTTTTTTTCCGATCAGCTGACGGATGCCGATGCCGGCCTCGAGCCCCGCCGTATCGCTGAGGTGCACCGCAGCCGTTTGAGCGTCACCTCGCTCGATGGACTGGTCAGGCTGCAGATCTCGCATCAGCTCAACACCTCGGAATTCGCGGTTGGCGATTGGGTCATGGTCGATCCCGAGGACGACAGGCTGGTGCGCCGGCTGGAGCGTCGCACGCTGCTGCAGCGTCGCGTCGAGGGCCGTCAGGGTCAGCAGCTCGGCGCCGCCAATGTCGATACGCTGCTGATCGTCACCTCCTGCAATGCCGATTTCAACGTCGCCCGCCTCGAGCGCTACATGGCGCTCGCAAACCAGGCGGAAACCACGCCCGTCATCGTGCTGACCAAGGCCGACATCGCGCCGGATGTCGCGGAATACGAAGCGCAGGCGAAAGCCTTGCAGCGCGATCTCGCGGTGGTGGTCCTCAACGCCAAGAGCGACGATGCGGCCTCAGCCCTTGGCCCATGGAGCGGCTTCGGCCAGACGCTGGCTCTGATCGGCTCCTCCGGCGTCGGCAAGTCGACGTTGGTCAATGCGCTGGCGGGCTTGAGCGGCGAGGGCTCGCAGGCCACCGGCGGCATCCGCGAGCGCGACGCCAAGGGCCGCCACACCACGACCGCGCGCTCATTGCACGCCATGGCCGGCGGTGGCTGGGTCATCGACACCCCGGGCATGCGCACGCTCCATGTCAGCGACGTGCAAGAAGGGATCGAGCAGGTCTTCTCCGAGATCACCGAACTCGCCGAACACTGCCGCTTCCGCGATTGCACCCACGACCACGAACCCGGCTGCGCCGTCCAGGCCGCAGTCAAATCAGGCACGCTGGCGCCGGAGCGCCTTGCGCGCTGGCGGGTGCTGCTCGAGGAGAACACCAAGAACACCCCGAAGCTGACCGGACCGAAGGGCAACAAGGTGCTGCAGAAGCGGCGGTGAGGGGCTTGGCACTCAAGAGTGCCACGCACGATCCCGATTGACTAATTGCAGCGCTGGATCATTATCGCTGCGTATCCGTACTCCCGTAGGCGGGCACGTATCTTGAGAACCCCAAGGCGACGAACCGAGGGGGTCTTTTATTTGAAGAACGTTGCGGTGTTGATAGAGCGGGCCGAAGCGCCTCATTTCACCGCTCACCCGCCACCCAGCAGCTCCTCCACCGAACATACCGCCACAAAAGCCTTGGCCGCCGCCGCAAGCTCTACGTTCCCGGTTACCAGCGCATCCGCCTGCAACTGCGTCACCGCGATATACTCGGCGTCATAAGTCTCGGTCCAATCGAGCCGGCTCGCGATCGACCATGCGCGCTGCTGCAGGACCCTGTCGCCGAGCAGCCGGATGCGCAGCTTCCTGAGATGATCCAGCCGCAGCTCGGCGTCCCGCTTCTGCATATCGCCGCGCCGGACCGCGGCATAGAGATGCGACAGCATTTGCGAGCGCAGCAGCGTCGGGGCGACCAGAAAATGCTCTTCAGGTATCGTGACGCGATGTTCCGCCAGGAAGAGTGCTGCGTCCAGCGCTACCGCAAATCGCTTCGCCAAGTCGATCTCCTCTGTCACTGCCGCCACGCTTTGCTTGCTAGCGCTATCAGGCTGGTCACAGAGTTGTGACCGCCCTGTCACAAATCAATCCACAGCAGCCCGGATTGTGACAGCAGTTACACAAAACTGACATTGGAGCTTCATGGACCGGGCCTAATGCACTCCCTCATATCGCGTCTGGACTATGAGGAAGAGCATGATGTTCGAGCTGAAGAATGTCACCCGTCAATTCGGCAAGAAGATCGCCGTCGATTCTGTGACGCTTGACATCCCTCAGGGTCAGATGGTCGGCATCATCGGTCGTTCGGGGGCCGGCAAGTCCACGCTTCTGCGCATGATCAACCGCCTGCAGGAGCCGAGCTCCGGCTCGATCCATTTCAACGGCACCGAGGTGTCGGGCCTGCGCGGTAAGTCGCTGCGCAACTGGCAGCGCGATTGCGCCATGATCTTCCAGCAGTTCAATCTCGTGCCGCGCCTCGACGTGATGACCAATGTCATCCTCGGCCGTCTCAACCATCGCTCCACCGTGCTTAGCCTGCTCGGCGTCTTCACCCGCGAAGAGCGCGTGCAGGCGATCGCGGCGCTTGAGCGCCTCGGCATCGAGCAGACTGCGCTGCAGATGGCCGGCACGCTTTCGGGCGGCCAGCAGCAACGCGTGGCGATTGCCCGCGCTCTCATGCAGGCGCCGAAGATGCTGCTTGCCGACGAGCCGATCGCCTCGCTCGACCCGCTGAACGCCAAGATCGTCATGGACGCGCTGCGCGATATCAACGAGCGCGAAGGCATCACCGTCATCACCAACCTGCACACGCTCGACACCGCGCGCAGCTATTGCGAGCGCATCGTCGGCATGGCCGGCGGCCGCGTCGTCTTTGACGGCAAGCCGTCGGAACTGACGGCCGACGCCGTCAACGAAATCTACGGCACCGACAAGAACGGCGCCGGCATCGACGAATCCATGACGTCCACCAGCCTCGATAACATCAAGGGCAAGCAGCAGGACGCCGTATCCCGCGTGATGGCCGCCTCCGCCGTCATGCGCTGACAAGTTTCCGGCCGGGGGAAAAAGCCGGAAAAGCACAGATCCCCAATCTCTCTGAAGACAGTACTTCAAAGTCACTGACAAACGTCACCAAAGGAGACTACCATGTCTGCGTTCCGCAAGATCCTGATGGCAACGATCGCCATCGCCACCGTTGCAGGCCAGGCCTACGCTCAGGACGTCAAGGTCCTGCGTATCGGCCTCGACGGCGGTGAAAACGAAGCCGACCAGGTTCGCCGCACCGAGTGCGTCAAGCCGGGCCTGATCGCCGCCACCGGCGTTTCGGAAGTCCAGATCTTCCCGTCGCCGAACTATAACGGCGTCATCCAGGGCCTGCTGGGCGGCACCATCGACCTCGCGATGATGGGCGCTTCCTCCTACGCCTCGATCTACCTCAAGGATCCGAACGCCGTTACGCCGGTTCTGACCACCAAGCAGGAAGACGGCTCGAACGGCTACTACTCGATCATGGTCGCCCGCAAGGATTCGGGCATCAAGACGCTTGAAGACGCCAAGGGCAAGAAACTCGGCTTCGCCGATCCGGACTCCACCTCGGGCTACCTCGTCCCGAACGTCTCGCTGCCGAAGGACATCGGCATGCCGGTCAAGCAGTTCTTCTCCGAAACCGGCTTCGGCGGCGGCCATGAGAACCTCGTTCTCGGCGTTCTCGACAAGAAGTTCGACGTCGGCACCACCTTCGGCTCCGCCACCGGCGATTGGGCCCAGGGCTACACCTCGGGCAACCTGCACATCATGGTCACCAAGGGCCTGCTCGACATGGACGATATCGTCCAGGTCTGGAAGTCCCCGCTGATCCCGAACGGCCCGCTGATGGTTTCCAACAAGCTGTCGTCCGATATCCAGAAGAAGGTCACCGCCTACTTCGCCGATCTGCCGAAGACCGACAAGGGTTGCTTCGAGAGCTTCACCGGCGGCGGTTATGTCGATTGGACCCCGGTCGACCAGTCCTTCTACCAGACGATCATCGACGCTCGTAAGTCGGTTATCGGCGGTTGATCCGAACCCCTGAATAAACTCGCGGCGGCATCATCATGGTGCCGCCGTTCGTTCAACAAGGATGCTCAACATGGCGCACGTGGCCGAAACCGACCACATGGGCGGACTGCAGCAAGGCTCCCGCACAATTCTCGATCACTACCAGAGCCAGGTCCGGACACGGCGTATCTACACCGTGATCTCGATCGTTGTGTTCCTGATCGTCCTCGGTGCCTCGCTCGATTTCGCCAACAGCGCCAATTCGGGCAAGTTCTTCGAACGTCTTCCCTACCTCTTCGACTTCATGAAGCATTTCGTGCCGGACAGCCCGCTCGAAATCTTCAGGGCCATGTTCGACCTGCCGTCGCCCTATGCCGATGGCTCGATCAAGTATGATTACGTCAGCGACCGCGTCTACATCACCGATAGCTTCTACATCCCGAATTTCTTCTACCAGCTGGCGATCACCATCAACGTCGCCATCGTCTCCACGATTCTGGGCGCATCCGGCGCCTTCGTGCTCTGCTTCTTCGCCTCGACCAATCTGGTCGGCGCCGGCGCCACCCGCTGGGTCGTGCGCCGCATCATGGAAATCCTGCGCGCCTTCCCGGAGATCGTCATCGCCGGCCTGCTCGCCGCCATCCTGTCGATCGGCCCGATCTCGGCCATCATCGCGGTGTCGATCCACACCATCGGCGCGCTCGGCAAGCTGTTCTTCGAAGTGGTCGAGAATGCCGACATGAAGCCGGACGAGGGCCTGCGCGCATCCGGCGCCAGCTGGCTCGAGCGAGTCCGCTTCGCCATCCTGCCGCAGGTCATGCCCAATTTCGTCTCCTACACGCTGCTGCGTCTCGAGATCAACGTGCGCGCCTCCACCATCATCGGCGCCGTCGGCGGCGGCGGTATCGGCGAGGTCTTCAGCCTGGCGATCGGCCGCGATCACGCCGCCAAGACCTATGCCATCATCATCCTGCTTCTGATCACCGTCGTCTGTGTCGACCAGTTCTCCGCCTGGCTCCGTCGCCGCATGATCGGCAAGCAGTCCTTCGAATTCGGCCGAGGAGCAGCCTGATGTCGTCGCTCACAGTCAACGCCGCCGATCGCCAGCGCCTGCTGGACAATTATCCCGAAGTCTTCCACCGCAGCTTCATGCAGCGCTGGGGCCTGGCGCTCATCGCCGGCCTCGTCATCATCTACCTCGCGCTCGCATTCAATTTCTTCAAGGTCATCCCGACCTTCGTCAACGGCAATTGGGACCGCGCCTCGATCTATGTTCAGGACTGGTATTCCTGGCGCGCCCAGCCGCGCCTGCGTTTCGTCGATGGCAAGGTCGTGCCGCAGTGGACCAGCCGTGGCCAGTATCCGAAGGATGCCGTCATCGCGTGGATGCTGCCGACCGCGGCCGGCGGTTACACCGTCACCTACGGCAGCGATGCCGACCGCATGGAAGTGACGCCTGAGCGTGTCGACGTCTATCTCGGCGGCAAGCTCTACCCTGTCGAGATCACCAAGGATCGCGCCATCCTGCCGCCGGGCGCGCCCGCCGTCATGAAGCAGGACGACAGCAAGGTCACCGTTTCATTCGGCTTCGAGGGCCAGGCGGAAATCCGCTCGACGCAGGTCTATGTGCAGCGCCGCTTCCTCGGCTGGGCCAATTTCTTCTTCGACACGCAGTCGCCCTTCTGGGGCAAGAGCCTCGTCGATGTCGCCGGCCTCATGCTGTCGGGTGATCGCATCGATCCCGCGCAGTCCAACGCCTCGCTGGTGCTCGACAATTTCCTCAACAATGCCAGCTGGCAGCATGGCGATATCCTGTCGAAGCTGATGCAGACGCTGGTCATGGCCTTCGTCGGTACGCTGCTCGGCTCGCTCTTCGCCTTCCCGCTGGCCTTCATCGCCGCGCGCAACATCACGCTCAACCGCTCGGCCAACTGGGCGACGAAGCGCCTCTTCGATTTCCTGCGCTCCATCGACATGCTGATCTGGGCGCTGTTCTTCACCCGCGCCTTCGGTCCCGGGCCGATCCCCGGCATCGCCGCCATCTTCTTCACCGACACCGGCGCGCTGGGCAAGGTCTATGCCGAGGCGCTGGAGAATGTCGATGACAAGCAGCGCGAGGGCGTCAAGTCGGTGGGTGCTTCGCCCGTCGTCGTCCAGCGCTTCGGCGTGGTGCCGCAGGTGCTGCCGATCTTCATCTCGCAGTCGCTCTATTTCTGGGAATCCAACACCCGTTCGGCCACCGTCATCGGCGCCGTCGGCGCAGGTGGTATCGGCCTGAAACTCCTGGAATCCATGAAGACCAATTCCGATTGGGACAAGGTCGCCTACATGGTGCTCCTCATCCTTATCGTCGTCTTCGTCTTCGACAATATCTCCAATGCGCTGCGTTCGCGGGTGATGGGCAAAAAGACCCATTGATGGGTCTTGATCATCATCATTCTGTCACGGAAATCTTTTAGCCGGAAGCAAGCTTGCGGCGGGCGGTCAAATCACGGCAGACTGCCTCCCGCATCCACATAGATTTCCGGGATACTGGCCTTGCGATACGCACTCTATTTCACGCCGCCGAAGGGTGATCCCTTGAACGTGGCGGCAGCCCATTGGCTCGGTCGCGATGCCTTCACCGGCGAAACTTATCCGGCTCCCGATTATCCTGATCTGCCGGCTGCCGAGCAGTTCGAGCTCACCGCCGATCCGCGCCGCTACGCCTTCCACGCCACCATCAAGGCGCCCTTTCATCTGGCCTCCTCGGTCACCGAAAAGGACCTGATCCAGGCGGTCGAGGATTTCGCCGCGCGCACGCCCGCCTTCGAGATCCCCGAGCTCGTGCTCGGCCAACTCGGCAAATTCTTCGCGCTGGTGCCCGGCTCCCTGCATCCGCCGCTTCAGCAATTCGCGGCCTCCGTGGTAAAGTCCTTCGAACCGTTCCGCGCGGCATTGTCGGAAGCTGATATCGCCCGGCGCAATCCGGACAAGCTCAGCGAAAGCCAGAGGGCTAATCTGTTGCGCTGGGGCTATCCTTACGTGATGGATGACTTCGGTTTGCACATGACGCTTTCCGGCCAGGTGCCGGAAGAGCGCGCCGAGGTGATGAAGACCATTCTCGCCGAGCGCTTCGCCGCCTTCACCGGCCGGCCGCTTTTGATTTCGGGCCTTGCCGTTTTCGTCGAAGAGACGCGCGGCGCGCCGTTTACCGCCCATTCCTGGTGGCCGCTTGCCGCCGCCAAACCTTGAAAGATCACAGGTCATGACCAAAGAAACCGTCTTCTCCAACGCCCGCATCGTCCTTGAGGATGAAATCGTCGAAGGATCGGTCCTCGTTCGCGACGGCAAGATCGAGGATATCGCAAGCGGCAGCTCCCACCTCGGCGAGGATTTCGAGGGCGATTACCTGATCCCCGGCCTGGTCGAGCTGCACACCGACCATCTGGAGGGCCACTATTCGCCGCGCCCCGGCCTGCGCTGGAACAAGACGGCGGCGATCCAGGCGCACGACGCCCAGATCGTCACGTCGGGCATCACCACGGTCTTCGACTGCCTGCGCATGGGCGCCGACGAAGACGGCGGCTTCGAGCATGGCGAGATGCGCGAGATGGCCGATGCCATCCAGAAGGCCGAGAAAGAGGGCCGCCTGCGCGCCGAGCACCTCATCCACCTGCGCTGCGAAGTCTCCGCCGACAACGTGCTGCAGCACTTCGCCGATTTCGAAAACGACCCCTATGTCCGCCTCGTCTCGCTGATGGATCATGCGCCGGGCCAGCGCCAGTTCCAGACCATGGACCAGTACATCTTCTACTACCAGAAGAAGCGCGGCCTGACCGATGCCGAGTTCGCCAAGTTCGTCGATCGCCGCGTGTCTGAATCCGAGCGCAACTCGACGCCGCACCGCGTGGCGATCTCGAAGGTCTGCGCCGAGCGCGGCATCACGGTCGCCAGCCACGACGACGCCACGCTCGCCCATGTCGACGAGGCGATCGAAAACGGCGTGCGTCTCGCCGAGTTCCCGACCAGCTTCGACGCCGCCAAGGCCTCGCATGAAAACGGCATGAGCGTGCTGATGGGCGCGCCCAATATCGTGCGCGGCAAGTCGCACTCCGGCAACATCGCCGCCCGCGATCTCGCCGAGCGCGGCGTGCTCGACGTTCTCTCCTCCGATTACGTGCCGCTCAGCCTGCTCTACGCACCCTTCCTGATCGCCGACGAAGTCGAGAGCATATCGCTGCCGAAGGCGATCGCCATGGTCACGTCGACTCCATCACGCACGGTCAGCCTAAACGATCGCGGCCGCATCGCAACCGGGCTCCGCGCCGATCTCGTTCGCGTCTTCCGCGATGAGGGTGTACCGGTCAGCCGCTCCGTCTGGCGCGAAGGGCGCCGGGTCGCATGACCGCGCACGAAACCCATCCCTCGCACGAGCCCCACGTCGTTCCCGGCACCGAGCACGGCATCATGGTGGTCGTGGTCGGCCCCTCCGGCGCCGGCAAGGATACGCTGATGGCCGCAGCCGCCCGGCATTTCCGCGAGCGGCAGGACGTCCATTTCGTCCGCCGCGTCATCACCCGCGATCATGATGCCGGCGGCGAGGATCATCTCGCCGTCTCGCCCCAGGGCTTCGCCTCGATGGAGCAGGCCGGCAGCTTCTCCGTCTGGTGGGAAGCCCACGGCCTGAAATACGGCATCCCCTCGGAAGTCTCGGTGTCGCTGTCCGCCGGAAGCCTCGTTATCGCCAACGGCTCGCGCTCGGCGCTGCACCATTTCCACGCCGTCTTCCCGCGCCTGAAGGTGATCAACGTCACCGCCCGCGCGGACGTGCTGGCAAGCCGGCTGGAGGCCCGCGGCCGCGAGACCCACGAGGACATCATGGCCCGCCTGGCCCGCGGCCCGCTCACCGTGCGCGGCGATTACGACGTCGTCGATCTCGACAATAGCGGGTCCTTGGAACAGGGCGAACGCCGCATGGTCGAGGTGCTCGAGGGCTTCCTCCAGGAAATCGGCTGAAGACGATGCGACCAATCCGGGTTGTCGATTATGATCCGCGTTGGCCCTCGTTCTTCCAGGCCGCGCGCGACGAACTCCTGTCGCTCGCGCCCGGCCTCATCCTTGCAGTCGAACACATCGGCAGCACCGCCGTCCCCGGCCTCGCCGCCAAGCCCAAGATCGACCTCGACGCGGTGGTGATCGACGCCGCCGCACTCGCCACCCTCGCCGAGAAACTCGCGCTCTCCGGCTTCCGCGCCCATGGCGACCCGAATGGCGACGGCCGACTGCCATTCACCCGCGAGCACGAAGGCTACGGCCTGCGCCTCTATCTCTGCCTTGAGGCCAACCCCGCCCACCACGACCGCCTCCTCTTCCGCGATCACCTCCGCTTCCACCCGGACCGTGCCGCCGAATACCAGGCGCTGAAGCAGAGCCTTGCAGGAGAAGCGGCCGGCGACTGGGACCACTACACCGGCGGCAAGAGCGCCTTCGTTGCCGAGACGCTGCGCTGTGCGCGCGCGATCTAGTTGAAAGGTACACCCTGCTTGCGCTCAACGCTGAATTGCGCCAAGCTTCTGTGCGGCACACTCGCGTGGAGAGCGAGGATGGAAATGCATAGCGGAGGGGGCATGCGGCTGTTTCGAATTTTGGTTCGGCTGTTTTCTAGCAAGAGTAGAGTTCAAGAGCGGCGGTACGAATCGATTGTCGTTGTCACCACGCCGCCGCCACCCATAGTCCAAACCGTTCTGAGTGGCCGATGCTGGGTCGTAGACGGAGATACCATCATCATCGATAGCGTTCGCATTCGCTTGGCCGGGATCGATGCGCCGGAACTCGATCACCCTTGGGGAAAGCAGTCGAAATGGGCCCTGGTCCAGCTGTGCAAGGGCCAGACGATAACGGCCCGCATCAGACCGGAACTCTCCTATGACCGCGTGGTAGCGGATTGCGTTCTCCCGGATGGGCGTGATCTGTCGGCCGAGCTCGTCCGCATGGGCTTGGCGCTCGACTGGCCCAAGTTCTCAGGAGGGAAATATCGGCACCTCGAAACGGCAGATGCGCGGCGCAAGCTGTGGCGCGCCGACGCACGCCAGCGCGGCAAGCTTCGCCCACAGATCGATAGCTAACGATCAACGCTGGCCAGCATCGCGGGGATAACAATCTTGCGCGACGAAAGATATCGTCGCGATTTCAAGCGCTTGAGAATCGCATCGTCCCCGTGCATCCCCGTGTCTGCGGGCGCACCCATACTGATGTCGTCATTGGACAGGGAGCCGGGTCGCGAACCGGATCTGACACATCAGGGCGCAAGCCCGGCGTCCGATGATGGTTGTTGAAAGGTGGATGCCGGGGTCGTCAGGACCTCTCATCCATCCGGAAGCGAAAGGCCGAGAGACGCTCCTGTCGGTTTGGATATCCGGAAACCTCCATATGATCGGGCAGGCGATATTGCCTGACACTACTATTTTATACCGACCGTCGCCTGCCCATTCCCATTCTGTCATGCCGTCGCGGAGATGTCTCCGGCGCGGGGTTTTGAGGTGTGGCGGAGGTTCGTTCGTGCCGCGCTTCCGCTTCCATCACCCCTGTCTCATCCGCTCTCCGCCGCGTATAGCGACGGCGCCGAGAACCACCGCAGCAATCGCCATGGTCAAACCGTCGGCGAGCGGAAAGGCGAACCAGATGGCCGTTCGGTCCAGCAAAGCGGCGATGACAATGATGGCGACCGGAACAAGCACGAAGGACTTCATCAGCGTCAGAAGCCCCGCCTGCAGAGGTCGGCCGATCGCCTGGAAGTATAACGCGAGCACCAGCACCGGCCCCGAAAACAGATAGAACGCCGCCATCGGCTTGAGAATTCTGGCGACCTCCTCGGTAACGCCGGTGTCGGCGATGAAGGCGGAGGCGATCAGTCGGCCTTGTGTCAGAAGCAGCAGTTCGACGACGGCGCCGTAGATGAAGGCGGTTACTGCTGCAATCCGCAGGACCCGGTCGGCGCGATCCCAGCGCCCGGCCCCGACATTGTTGCCGACGATGCTCTGCATGGCGAGCGCCGCGGCCATGGGCGGCAGGAAGGCAAAACCGAGGATGCGCGTGATGATGCCATAGGCCGCGACAGCCTGCGAATGGCCTTCGCCTGAGGCCGGCAGCGCAAGAACCACGCAGGTCGCCGTCAGCGCCATCCCCAGGAAGGTGAGACTGACGGGAGCGCCAAGTGCCGCAATCTTCCCCCATTGCCCGTACCACGCGTTCCGCCGCAGGACGCCAAGCGGCATCATCTCCGGGGACCGACGCCGACCCTCGATGAGGAGAGCGAGGCCCGCCCCTTGCGCCAAAACGGTGCTCAATGCCGACCCCGCAACGCCCATTTCAAGCGGCACGATCAGGATGTAGTTGAAAAGGATGTTGATCGACGTCACGCCGAGCGACATCAGCGCCATGCTGCCCGCCCGGCCTTCGTTGCGCCAGGCATCCGCATGGATACCGAGCAGGAACTGCAGCGGCGTGCCCAAGAGGGTGATCATCAGGAACACCCACGCCATCCTGGCAACCGGCTCCGCAGCTCCGGCCATCCGCGTCGCAAGCGACCAGCCGCCGACGAGGAAGAGCAGGATCAGCGCCAGGCCGATCATGATGGCCAGGCCATGCGCCCGGGCAAAGGTGGCGCCCGCTTCTTCGCGCGCACCGGCGCCGAGCTGTCTGGCAAGCAGGCTGGACATGCCGCTGCCGACAAGCGTCGAAAGCGCGATTGTCACAAGCAGTATGGGAAACGCGATACTGATGGCCGCTATGGCCTCTTCCCCGACAAATCGTCCAAGAAAGGCGGCATCGACGATGCCGAGCAGGCCGTTCATCGTCATGATGGCCACCATCGGCAAGGCGGTCGTGGCAAAGATCCGGCCCACGGGCACGGTCAGGAATCGATTGTCGGGTGATTGTCTCGCAGACATCACGCACTCCTCACATGAGGCATTTCGATTGAGGAGGGAGCCTGCATTGCCACCAACGAAATGCTTCGAGGGTGAGATGATATCCACGTCGAGCTTTTACCGTGACTTGCGTCCGCAGGCGGCAGGCACTCGAAACCTGCACGGGATCAATCACTTTGACGCGGATCTGTCAATTCGAAAACCGGCGGACCACGGAGTGGCGGTGGGTGGAGATGGGGTTTTGAAAGAGGAAAGGTGTGAGCTGGGTGCCCTTCGCTTGCCGCTCAGGGCGTCGCTCCCGCTCCACCCCTCATCGCCTCGCTGTCGCTCCGGCACTTCTCCCCGTTGGGGAGAAGGGGCTGGGAGCACTGTGTTGCTCCTCGTCGAGCGTTGATTTCAAGCCGGCATGTAGGTGAGAATATCGCGAGGCGCCGCCACGAATCTCTTCTCCCCATCGGGGAGAAGGTGGCGGCAGCCGGATGAGGGGGCTCCGGGTTCTGAGCTCAATTATTCTGTGCTGCACCCCCGGCGAGAAACCTCAATCCCCCTCGCCACGCCCATTGACGATCTCGCGCTTGCCCACATGGTTGGCGGGGCCGACGAGCCCTTCCTTCTCCATGCGCTCGACTAGCGAGGCGGCGCGGTTGTAGCCGATGCCGAGGCGGCGCTGGATGTAGGAAGTCGAGCACTTCTTGTCGCGCAGCACGACCTTGACGGCCTTGTCGTAGAGGTCGTTGCCGTCCTCTGCCGCCATGTCGCCCTTGTCGAACACGGCGCTGTCTTCCTCTTCGCCGTCTTCCTCTTCGTCGGCGGTCACCGTGTCGAGATATTCCGGCCGCCCCTGCGTCTTCAGATGCGCCACGACCTTTTCGACCTCGGCGTCAGAGACGAACGGGCCGTGGACGCGCGAGATGCGCCCGCCACCCTGCATGTGCAGCATGTCGCCCTGGCCGAGCAGCTGTTCGGCGCCCTGCTCGCCAAGGATCGTGCGGCTGTCGATCTTCGAGGTCACCTGGAACGAGATGCGGGTCGGGAAGTTGGCCTTGATCGTGCCGGTGATGACGTCGACCGAGGGACGCTGCGTCGCCATGATCAGGTGGATGCCCGCCGCACGTGCCATCTGCGCCAATCTCTGGATCGCCCCTTCGATTTCCTTGCCGGCCACCATCATCAGGTCGGCCATTTCGTCGACGATGACGACGATGTAAGGCATCGGCGTCAGGTCGAGTTCCTGCTGTTCCTCGATGGGCGCACCGGTGCTGCGGTCGAAGCCGGTCTGCACCATGATGTGGATCGTCTCGCCCTTTTCCTTGGCCTGCGCCACACGGCCATTATAACCGTCGATATTGCGCACGCCGAGGCGCGACATCTTGCGATAGCGCTCTTCCATCTCGCGCACCGCCCACTTCAGCGCCATCACGGCCTTCTTCGGATCGGTCACGACGGGGGTGAGCAGATGCGGAATGCCGTCATAGATCGACAGCTCCAGCATCTTCGGATCGATCATGATGAGGCGGCACTGCTCCGGCGTCATGCGGTAGAGCAGCGAAAGGATCATCGTGTTGACGGCGACCGACTTGCCCGAACCGGTGGTCCCGGCGACAAGCAGATGCGGCATCTTCGCAAGCTCGGCGATAACGGGCTCGCCGCCGATCGTCTTGCCGAGCCCGAGCGCCAGCTTGTAGCTGCTCTTCTCGAAATCGGCGCTCTCGATCATCTCGCGGAAATAGACGGTTTCGCGCAGCGCGTTCGGCAGTTCGATGCCGATGACATTGCGGCCGGGCACCACGGCGACGCGCGCCGAAAGGGCAGACATCGAGCGGGCGATATCGTCGGCAAGGCCGATGACGCGCGAGGATTTCACGCCCGGCGCCGGCTCGAATTCATAGAGCGTGACGACAGGGCCGGGGCGCACATGGATGATCTCGCCCTTGATGCCGAAATCTTCAAGCACGCTTTCGAGAAGCCCGGCATTCTGCTCCAGCGCCTCCTGCGACATGATCTCGCCGACGCGTTCCGGCGGCTCCTGCAGCAGCGAGTTGGAGGGGAATTCGTAGCCCGAGGCATCGACCTTGGAGGGAACGAACTTGTGAGCCACCATGCGGGCAGCGGGCGCCAGCGGCGCGATAACAGGCTGCGAGCGGACCGGCATAGGCGCGATCGGCTGTGCGGCTGCCTGGTTTGCGGCCTGGACGATCGGCTGCGGCGCCGGTTCGACCACGGCCTGCGGCTCGATGGCCGGTTGCGTGGCCGGGGTGGCCGCGGCGGCCTTCTGTCTCATCATGGCGGCCATCGGCGGGCGGATGGCGGCGCGGGCGAGGCCCGGAGCGGGTGCCACGACCACGGGGGCAGGGGCCGGCGTTTCGACCGGCGCCGGCGCTGCATAGGGCGCGGCGACGACCGGCTGCTTGCCCGGGCGCCATTCCATGATGCGGAACTGGCTGATGATCGTATCGGGGCTCACCGCCGCCTGCGGCAGCACGATCTGCGCCTGTGGCGGCTGCGTTTGCGGCGCGGGCTCGTCGCTCTCCTCGAAGGACATGACCTCGAAGAAGGCGAAGTCGGAGATCGAGGCAAGCGTGGAGGCGGCGCGGAAATGCGTCTCGGCGGCATCGTCATTGGCGGCGATCACGATCGCCTCCGGCTCGACGGTGGGTTCCGACTGGTAGACGTCGAAGGGCACGTTGACGACGAGAGGCGCGCGCGACTGCGGCGCAAACGTCGGGCGCGATGCCTGTACCTGCACCTGCGGCGCCACGGCCCGGGGTGCTGCTACCGGCTGGCTGGCGGCCTGTCGTGCAACAAAACCCTGACGCGGCTGCGCCACCGCCGCCTGCGGCACATGGATTGCCTGCGGCACGTGGATCGGCTGCGCGTCCGGCGCCGTCATGGGCGCGGGTGCTGCGACCTGCTCGGGCTCCATCACCCGCTGCTGCACCGGCTCTGCCGGCTGCTTGCGCGGGTTGATCTGGCTCTCCGGCGTACGGGTAAAGCGGACATTCGGCGCCAGCGAAAAATTGCTCTGCCAGATCGGCGGTACCGGCTTCTCGCCAGCTTGTTCCTGCAGCTGTTCGCCATCGATGTCGGCGACGACTTCGCCGGCATCCGTCAGATTGTTTCTAGGAAAGCGCATACGACCGCTACTCACTCATGATTAGCAACTATTATCCGCTTCCGGCTTAGGAAATGAAGGTTAATAAGTTCCTTCTCCGTGCCCTCACGGGATACCGGCAATCATGAGGAAAGCAAGCCTTTTCAGTCACTTAGGTGATAAAGAAAATTTTAGCGATTTTTCGACGAGGCGCTCTAGTGCGCCTCGTCCCAGTTGGTCGCCGCGCGCGCATCCACCTTCAGCGGCACACGCATTTCGAGCGCCGGCATGGTGGCGTTTTCCATCACCGAAACGATAACAGGCATCGCCTTGTCGACGTCCTCGTCCTCGACCTCGAAGATCAGTTCGTCATGCACCTGCAGCAGCATGCGCACCCGCTCGGAAAGCCCGACCTCTGCCAGCGCCGGCTCCATCTTGATCATCGCCCGGCGGATCACGTCGGCGGCCGAGCCCTGGATCGGCGCGTTGATCGCCGCGCGCTCGTTGAAGGCGCGAACCGAGGGGTTGGACGAGCGAATCTCCGGATAGTTGATTCGTCGCCCGAAGATCGTCTCGACATAGCCCTTGTCGCGCGCCAGCTGCTTGGTGCTGTCCATGTAGTCGCGAATGCCGGGGAAGCGCTCGAAGTAGCGCTTGATGTAGTCGCCGGCTTCCGAGCGCTCGATGGAGAGCTGGTTGGCAAGCCCGAATGCCGAGATGCCGTAGATGATGCCGAAGTTGATCGCCTTGGCGCGGCGACGCACCTCCGACGGCATGCCCTCGACGGGAACGCCGAACATCTCCGAAGCCGTCATGGCGTGAATGTCGATCCCGTCGGCGAAGGCCTGCGTCAGCTGCGGGATTTCTGCGACATGGGCAAGCACGCGCAGCTCGATCTGGCTGTAATCGGCCGAGATCAGCTTGTGGCCCGGCGTCGAGATGAAGGCGGTGCGGATCTTGCGGCCTTCGGCGGTGCGAACCGGAATGTTCTGCAGGTTGGGTTCCGACGAGGAAAGCCGCCCCGTCGTCGTCGATGCCAGCGAGTAGGAGGTATGCACCCGCTTCGTCTCAGGGTGCACATAGCCCGGCAGCGCGTCGGTATAGGTGGATTTGAGCTTGGTCAGCTGCCGCCAGTCGACAATCTTGCGCGGCAGTTCCAGCCCGGCCGCCGCCAGATCTTCCAGCACGCTGGCCGAGGTCGACCACTGGCCGGTCTTGGTCTTCGAGCCGCCGGCAAGGCCCATCTTGCCGAACAGGATGTCGCCCAGCTGCTTCGGCGAGCCGATGTTGAAGCGTTCGCCGGCCAGCTGGTAGATCTCGTCCTCCAGCCGCGCCGCACCCTGCGCCAGTTCGCCCGAGAGCCGTGACAGGATCTGCCGATCAACGGTGATCCCCCGCTCTTCCATATGCGCGAGAACAGGCAGCAGCGGCCGCTCCAGCCGCTCGTAGACCGACGTCAGCTTCTCGGCCGCCAGCCGCGGCTTCAGCACCATCCAGAGCCTGAGCGTCACGTCGGCATCCTCGGCCGCGTAGTGCGTGGCGCGGTCGATATCGACGAGGTCGAAGGAGATGTTCGACTTGCCGCTGCCGGCCACATCCTTGTAGGCGATCGGCTTGTGGTTGAGGAATTTCTCCGACAGCGGATCCATGCCATGCGCGCCGGTGCCGGCATCGAGCACGTAGGAGATCAGCATCGTGTCGTCGAAGTTCTTGGTCTCGACGCCGTAGCGCTTCATCAGCAGGTAGTCGTATTTCAGATTCTGGGCGACCTTGAGCACCGATTGGTCCTCAAGCAGCGCCTTCAGCCGCGGCAGCGCATCGCGCATCGGGATCTGGTTCTCGGCCATGCCGCCGCCGAGCAGATCGCCGACGCCGGTCTTGTGGCCGAGCGGCACATAGGCCGCGCGGATGTTGATACCCGTGGGGCTCTTCGCGTTGTCGGCAATCGCCATCGAGAAGCCGACGAGCTCGGCCTGCATGGCGTCGAGCGAGGTCGTCTCGGTGTCGAAGCCGATCACGCCGGTCTCGCGCGCATCCGCGATCCACTTGTCGAGCGTCGCGACATCGCGGATCGTCACATAGCGTGAGTGATCGAAGGGCAGGTTGGCAAAGGCATCGGCCCGCGACCTGGCGAAATCGGATGGCGTGAAGCTGCCCTCGGGCGCAGCCACGCCGTTGACCTTAGTGGGAACAGCCACGGCGTCGCCGACGACCTCAGGCGTTCCGCCGGCAACAGGCGCAGGTTCCGCCACGTCGAGATCGGGCCCATGCGCATTGGCGCCCCACTCGACCGGCACGTCCACCGCGTCGATTACACTCGCGTCGCATTCACAGGCCTCGGCCACGCGCCGCGTCAGGCTGGTGAACTGCATGGCTTTGAGGAAGCCGATCAGCTTCGGGCCGTCCTGCGCTTCGAGAATGAGGTCGGCGACGGCAAGCTCCAGCGGCACGTCGGTGCGGAGCTTCACGAGTTCACGCGACAGCCGCGCCTTGTCGGCGTTCTCGATGATCGTCTGCCGGCGCTTCTCCTGCTTGATCTCGGTGGCGCGCTCAAGCAGCGTATCGAGGTCGCCATATTCGGCGAGCAGCGTCGCCGCCGTCTTCGGGCCGATGCCGGGAATGCCAGGCACGTTGTCGACGGAATCGCCGGTCATCGCCTGCAGGTCGATCATCTTTTCCGGCGGCACGCCCCATTTCTCGATCACGTCAGGGATGCCGATCTGCTTGTCCTTCATGCTGTCGTACATGTGGACGTTATCGGTGACGAGCTGCATCAGGTCCTTGTCAGAGGAGACGATCGTCACGTCGGCGCCGAGCGCTTCTGCCTGGCGGGCATAGGTGGCGATGATGTCGTCGGCCTCGAAACCCTCGGTCTCGATGCAGGGCAGGTTGAAGGCCCGCGTCGCCTGGCGGATCAACCCGAACTGCGGGATCAGCTCTTCCGGCGGCGCCGAGCGGTTGGCCTTGTAGGCGTCATAGAGATCCTTGCGGAAGGTCTTCGACGAATAGTCGAAGATGACCGCCAGATGCGTCGGCGTCACGCCCACCGACGTGTCGCGCGCCTCCGTCAAAAGCTTCCACAGCATGTTGCAGAAACCCGAGACGGCGCCGACAGGCAGCCCATCGGATTTGCGCGTCAGCGGCGGCAGGGCATGGAAGGCTCGAAAGATGAATCCGGAGCCGTCGACAAGAAAGAGATGATCGCCTTTTTTCATGGCAGCATGGATAGCGCGCCGGCCCAGCGAGGTCCATATAAAGTTAGGGCACAAAGCCTTTGCGCACATGCTTGAAGGTGCCGGAAAACGACGAGAAACGGCTGTAACCCCTCAATAGCTGCGGCTTGTTTCGCGCGTTTTTCGCCCATACATTAGGCTTGCGTTAAACGAGAGCCCGCGATGTCCGGAGAACCCGAATCTCAAAGATATCTCTTCAACCAGATCTCCATGCTGCTGGATGGCATGAAGGGGTTGAATACTCAGATCGCCCGCTAGGTGGACGCGATGGGGCGGTACGACGTCGAGTTCACCAAGCTCGGGCGTTCCATGGCTAGGTTCGAGAGCGAGCTGATCGATCTCAGGGTCGATATGGGAAAGGTGAAGCTGGAAGTAGGTCATCTACGCGCTGAGATGGGTGAGTTTCGTTCCGAGATGGTAGATCGGCTCGATGCGATCCTGAAGCGCATAGACGAATTGGAAGGCCGGACGCATGACATCGCCGATCATGTCCAGGAACTGCGCTCCGAGGGCCTGCGCCAGTACAACGAAGTGATCAACGCCGTGCAGGACAGTCACCGGAACCGGATGTCCCTCAGCAGCCTTGAAGACCGCGTCGCCGAGCTGGAGCGCCTTGTCGGCCTTCGTCCGCCGCCGGCAGCCTGAGCCCCGCGCGGCGCATCACCAGACTGTTACTAAAATGTAATAGTCAATTCTTTTCTTTCCCTTGAAAAGCCACATTCGGATTCACAAATGATAATCACCGGCGTTCGATCACGTAATCGCGCCGAGGGTCTGATAGCCGGCTCGTCCCCCGCCGCGTCGGACTTGGACAAAGGCCTAACCCCCTCTCCGGGCCTTTGTCCCCAATTCAAGCCGCCATAGCCAACCTCCAGGCTATGGCGGCTTTGTTTTTCTGCTCTATGTCTCCAAATTCGGGCGATCGGCATGTCTTTTCATGCCCCGCTTACGAATTGTTGCATTGTTCGGGATCGGGTTTTGCGCCTAATTGCTCAGATGGGATTGAAGAGAATGGATTCCGGAGCCTACCTCGCCAGCCAGCTGGCCAAGGGCTTTGCCCGTTCGCTGCAACAGCGTGCGGCGCGGCTCGGCTTTTCTCCCGGCCAGTTTCCCATTCTTCTCGAGCTCTGGGCCGAGGACGGGCTGACGCAGAAGCAGCTTCTGGCGCGCGTCGATATCGAGCAGGCGACGATGGCCAACACGCTCTCGCGCATGGTCCGCGACGGCCTGATCGACCGCCGCCCGCACCCGTCGGACAAGCGCGCGCAGCTGATCTTCCTGACCGAGAAGGCGCGCGGCATGCGCGAGGATGCCGTCGAAGCATCGCGCGAGGCCGACCACGCGCTCTTCGAAGGATTCAAGAGCTTCGAACGCGAGCTGACGCTGGAATATATCCGCCGCCTTCTCGACAACGCCAAAAAGCTCTGACGCTCTACTTCACCGGCACCTTCATCGCCAGCACCTGTGCTGCGCCGCGCTCCTTGCCGTGCGTGGAGAGAAAGTTGGCCCGCGCCGCGAGCTTGACGCTCGGCTCGATGTCGGGCTTGCCGAACAGCAGTCCCTGCATCTGCCCGCAGCCTTCCTCCACCACGATCTGCCGCTGCAGTTCGGTCTCCACGCCCTCCGTCACCACCTGGATGCCGAGGCTGTGGCCGAGGCCGATGATGGCGCGCACGATCGAGCGCGCGGCGGCGTCGTGCTCGAGCACGCCGGTGAAGCTGCGGTCGACCTTGATCTTGTCGAAGGGCAGGGCACGAAGATTGGAGAGCGAGGAAAAGCCGGTGCCGAAATCGTCCATGACGATCCGCACCCCGAGCTGGTGCAGCCGCATCAGGGTGGCGATCACGCCGTTGCGGTCGCGCATGAAGGCGGCTTCCGTCACCTCAAGCTCCAGCCGCTGCGGCGCCAGCCCCGTCTCCTCCAGAATGGCGGCGATCCGCTCGCACAGATTGGGCAGCATGAACTGCACCGGCGAGACGTTGACGGCGATCGACAGCGGCTTCGGCCAGAGGGCGGCTTCCGTGCACGCCTGCCGCAACACCCACTCTCCGAGCTGCACGATCGTGCCGCTCTCCTCGGCGATGGCGATGAACACCTCCGGCTCGCTGATGCCGTGGCCCGGCCGGTTCCAGCGCATCAGCGCCTCGTAGCCGGAGATGGCGCCGCTGCCGCTGTCGAGGATCGGCTGGTAGTTGACGTAGAGCTGGTTGCGGGTAATCGCATGGCGCAGTTCCGCCTCGATCTGCCGGCGTGCCCGCACGGCCTCGTCCATCTCGGCGTCGAAGAAGCAGGCCTTGCCGCGGCCGGCATGCTTGGCGCGGTAGAGCGCCGTATCGGCATTGTCGCAAAGCTCTTCCGCCGTGCGCCCGTCGATCGGGTAGACGGCGATGCCGAGGCTGGCGCCGACGGCGGTCGGGTCGCGGGCGACGTCCATTTCCGCCGCCAGCCCGTCGAGGATCTGTCCGGCGAGCTTCTGCGCCGCCTCCGGCTGCGGCTTGCCGGTCTGGATGATCGCGAACTCGTCGCCGCCTAGCCGCGCTACCGTATCGCCGTCGCCGGCCACCCGCTTCAGGATCGCCGCCACCTTGCACAGGATGCGGTCGCCCTCGGCATGTCCGAAGATATCGTTGACCGCCTTGAAGCGATCGAGGTCGAGGCAGAAGATGGCGATCTGCGAACGCTTGCGCTCGGCCATCTGCAGCGCGTGGCGCAGGCGCGTGTCATAGAGCGAGCGGTTGGTCAGCCCCGTCAGAACGTCGTGATGGGCGAGATGCTCGATCATCTCCTCGGCGCGCTTGCGCTCGGTGAGGTCGCGCACCACCAGCACCTGGCAGTTGCGGCCGCGATAGATCATCCGTCGCGTCATGATGTCGACGGGAATCTCGGTCTCGTCGCGCGCCGTCAGCGAGGCTTCCTGGTGCGGCGTCTCGCTTTCGCCTTCGACATGCGTCAGCACCGAGTTCGGCAGGTTGCCGCGCAGTTCCGCAAGCGGCCAGCCGGACATCTCCTGGAACCGCTCGTTGGCATCGATGATCCGGCCTTCGTGCAGAACCAGCAGCCCCTCCATCGAGGCATTGGCGAGACCGCGCAGGTCGGTGAGGTGGCTGGCGAGGAAGACGGCGCTGAGTGCCGCGAGGATCAGTGCGGTCGACACCGCCATGACGATGCCGGCGAGCGTCTTCGGCTCGAGCAGCGTCGCGGTCACCATGCGTCCCGGCTGCGGCACCAGCGTGATCGTGCTCATCGAGGTGAAGTGGATCGCCGCGATCGCCAGCACCATGGTCACGGCGGCAACCAGCACGCGCCGCGTGCCCTTCAGTTCGCGGAAGGCGAAGAATGCCGCGCTCGCCGGCGCCGTGCCGATCACGAGCGCCATCAGCGTCGACGTGGGGTTGTAAATGATGTCGACCGTCTCCTCGATCGCCTGCATCCCCGTCAGGTGCATCGAACAGATGCCGATCGCCATGATCACGCCGCCGCCGGCAAAGGCGTAGGGGCTCTCCCATTCGGTAGCGACAAGGATCGCCAGCCAGGATGCGCCGATCGAAAGCACGACCGAGAGCGCCGTCATGCCGACGCCGTAGGAGATCGGGAAGGAGCCGTCATAGGCGAGCATGGCGATGAAGTGGGTGGCCCAGATGCCGACGCCGCAGGCAAGAGCCGATGCCGCCATCCAGCTGCGCTGCCGGCCGGGGTCGCACTCTCCGGCGCGGAACAGAAGCAGCATGGCGGCGAGATTGCCGATCAGGCAGACGATGACGGCAGCGACGATCAGCCGCCAGTCATGATTGTCACGTATGCAGGCGAGGACCGAAAACATGAACCACCTCCGACAGTTACGAAGCGAGGCTATGTCACGGCTCCCTAAATAACCGTAAATTGCATTAGCGAATCTGAACTCTCTGCATTGATGCAGCCGGGCATGCTGTGCCGGGTAAGGTCCCGATAAGCCTGTCCGTCTTTTTCGGCTCGAAAGCGTCAGGCGTTTGGTCTATCGTCCGCGCGAATTTCGAAAGGAGTCGGAAATGACTGACATTACGCCGGTGCTCGCGCGCGCGGATGAGAATTTGCCATCGAGCCTGGACAAGCTGTTCGAGCTTCTGCGGATCAAGTCGATCTCGACCGATCCCGCCTTCAAGGGCGAGTGCCGCAAGGGTGCGGAGTGGCTTACGGACTATCTCGGCACGCTCGGCTTCGACGCCTCGGTGCGTGATACCCCCGGCCACCCGATGGTCGTCGCCCATCACGCCGGCGCCAGCGCCGATGCGCCGCATCTCCTGTTTTACGGCCACTATGACGTGCAGCCGGTCGATCCGATCGAGCTATGGGAAAACGATCCGTTCGAGCCGGCGATCAAGGATGTCGGCAACGGCCGCAAGATCCTCACCGGTCGCGGCACCGCCGACGACAAGGGCCAGTTGATGACCTTCGTCGAAGCCTGCCGCGCCTACAAGGACGTCGTCGGATCGCTGCCCTGCCGCATCACCATCCTCTTCGAGGGTGAGGAAGAATCCGGCTCTCCGTCGCTGAAGCCGTTCCTCGAAGCCAACGCAGACGAACTGCGCGCCGATTACGCCCTAGTCTGCGATACCAGCATGTGGGACCGCGACACGCCGGCCGTCGCCTCGGCGCTGCGCGGCCTCGTCGGTGAGGAGATCGTCGTCTCTGCCGCCGATCGCGACCTGCATTCCGGCCTGTTCGGTGGCGCCGCCGCCAACCCGATCCACATCCTGACCTCGATCCTCGCCGGCCTGCACGACGAGACCGGCCGCATCACGCTCGATGGCTTCTATGACGGCGTCGAGGAAACGCCTGAAAACGTCAAGGCGTCGTGGGAGACGCTGGGCACGACTGCGGAAAGCTTCCTCGGCGAAGTCGGTCTGTCGATTCCATCGGGCGAAAAGGGCCGCTCCGTGCTGGAACTCACCTGGGCCCGCCCGACCGCCGAGATTAACGGCATCTGGGGTGGCTATACTGGCGAGGGCTTCAAGACGGTGATCGCCGCCAAGGCCTCCGCCAAGGTCTCCTTCCGCCTCGTCGGCACGCAGGACCCGGCCGCCATCCGCGAAAGCTTCCGCGCCTATGTCCGCTCGAATATCCCCGGTGATTGCTCGGTCGAGTTCCACCCGCATGGTGGCTCGCCGGCGATCCATCTCGCCTACGATTCCCCGGCGCTGACGAAGGCCAAGACGGCGCTCTCCGACGAATGGCCGAAGCCCGCCGTCGTCATCGGCATGGGCGGCTCGATCCCGATCGTCGGTGATTTCCAGAAGATGCTCGGCATGGAATCGCTGCTGGTCGGCTTCGGCCTCAGCGACGACCGCATCCACTCGCCCAACGAGAAGTACGAGCTCACCTCGTACCACAAGGGTATCCGCTCCTGGATCCGTATCCTGGAAGCGCTGGCCAAGTAAGGCTCAAGAATCAAAAAGGCGCGCCCGTTGCTCACGGGTGCGCCAGATGAACAAAAAGGCCGGCTTGAACCGGCCTTTCGTCATTCGCCTCACTTCGATGCCAGTACATCCGTGGTCAAGGAGGAAGCGAATATTGCAGCCAGACTGATCTGCAAAGGTTAACGAAGCGTTAACGCATATGGAGATTGTCTGATGAAGGGCGCCCTTGCCATGGCGGGCGCTACCGTCCAAGCGCTGCAATCGATGATCCCAATATCGGAATTGCCGACCGTCATTTCAAGAGCCGGATGAACGCGTCGTTCAAGCCCGGTTCATCCATATGAACTTATAACCTATTGAAAGTGAAAGTGAATACCGTCGAAATCGGGAGATTTCGGCGCCGCGTCTCGACGCCATCAGGGCGCTGACCCATATGATGAACGGCGTTCTATAGGGAGTTGCAAGTGAAGAAGATCGTCATGAAGGCCGCTGCCGTCGCAGCGCTTTTGCTGGCTCCGGCAATCGCCGAAGCGGCGGAGGGCTATGCGACCGCCAACGTCAACATGCGTGCCGGCCCGAGCACGCAATATCCCGCCGTCACCGTCATTCCGGCCGGCGAATCCGTCGAGATCCACGGCTGTCTGGCCGATGTGCCCTGGTGCGACGTGGAATTCTACGGCGGTCGCGGCTGGGTCGCCGGCGCCTATGTCCAGGCGCTTTACCAGTCGCGCCGCGTCTATGTCGGCCCCGATTATTACCGACCGCTCGGTATCCCGACGGTCGTCTTCAGCGTCAACAACTATTGGGACCGCTACTACCGCAACCGCGATTTCTATCGCGAGCGTGACCGCTGGCGCGACCGCCCGCCGGTCGTGCGCCCCGTCCGCCCCGGCCCCGGCTATGACAACGGTCCCGGCCCGCGCCCGCGTCCCGGCTACGATCCGCGTCCCCGTCCGCAGCCCGGCTTCGGTCGTCCCGATCGCGGTCCCGACCGTCCGGACTTCAACCGCCCTGATCGCCGTCCCGATCAGCCGAACGCCGGCCGCCCCGACCGTCGCCCGGATGCGCAGCAGAGGCCGAGCGAAAACAGGCGGCCAAACGTCGACCGGCAACAAAACCGCGGCAACGCGCACAACAACCCGCCGCAGAACCGCAATGGTCACCTCAAGCCCTTGGTATGCAAGCCCGGCGATACCAAGTGCGCAAATCGCCAGTAACCCACGAAAGGGCGGCCGAGGTCGCCCTTTTCGCATGCGCGGACGCGAGAAGATCACAGGCAGTGAAAAGGAAAAGCCCGACGCTCTGAAAGAGACGCCGGGCCTGATCTTGATCGGACGTTTGAGGGGAGACGACCGATCATTGGCGGAACGTGAGGGCTTGTTCCGCACTCTGATAATACAATAGCTCGCTAATGGTTCCCGACGCGGTCGAGAAAATGGAATAGCCAAACGTAAGGCCAGTGTGATTGTCGCGTAAGAAAAGGCCCGGGCAGATGCACGGGCCTTCGAAACGCGATGATGTGAGGGTTTGCCTCAGTAGCGGTAGTAGCCGCCTCCGCGCCATGGTGGCGGACGGTAACCGCGGTCGTCACGCCATCCGTAGTAGCGCGGCGGCGGGCGATGACCCCAGCCGTGATAGTAACGCGGCGGCGGCGGGCGGCGCCAGTTCGGTCGGCATTCGCCCCAGCGGGTGATGTGATAGCCGCGTCCGCAGGCATAATCGACCTGCTGCACGTTGTTCGTGACGCCACCGGGGGCGGCGGCGATCGGCATGGCTTCGGCGGCCGAAATGCCAAAGCCGCTCATGGCAATCGCGATAGCGATCATAGTCTTGCGCATCTCTGCACCTCATGTTCTGCAAGTCCCTTGCATGTGGATTAGAGAGCGTTTCAGGTGAATGCGGGCTGAACCAACCAAGGCATTATTGCGGCATGCGCGAAGGCGCGCGACGGGGCGTTATCTCCGATTGTGGCCCTTGCAACTTTTCACGGATATCATCATGTCTTGGAGACGACGCACGCGACGCCAGGGGGATTGAAGAGATGAACGGACTTCGCACACTCGCAGTGGTAGGGACGCTGATTGCGCTTTCGGTGGCGGCAACCGCGTGCCAGAGCGTACCGCGCTCGGCGGGTAACGCATCCGGCTACGTTCCCGGCGATTCCATGAACCGCGCCTGCTCCGATGGTTTCCGCCCCAGCAACGGCCGCTCCTGCAGCTACTGATGAAAGAGCGCCCGGTCAGAGCATGACGCCGGGCGCAAGATCGATCCTGAATTCGAGACTGACGGTCGCAACCGGCGCCTGTTCGGCGTCGGCGATGGCGATCGAAACGTTGGCCGGTGGTGGAAAGCGCGAACAGGCGAATTTCGACAGCGCGTTCAGGGCCTCGTTGATGGCAACGTGATTGTTGTCGCAATCGATATCGATCTCCGCTTCCTTGCCGTCGCTGATATGCAATGTGTAGTTGGGCATATCCGTCTCCTTTAACCGGGTTAAACCGCCCGCGGCGCCGGATGGTTCCGATCACGGTCCGAATTGGCACAGCCGCAAGGCGCGGGTCCGCCGCTGACGACCTGCGCGCGAAAGTCGCTGGACAGGCCGGGCGGGCCGCGCCAAACGTTCTTAACGCCCCCTTAAATCGCCGCATTTAAAGTTCAACCGGGTGAAGAACTCATTTGCGACACGCGCCATGCGCGGCATCGGGTTCGCATGGGTCAAACATGGGGTGCAACCGGTCCTAGATGGCAGGCAGAGGCAGATCACGCGATAGAATAGAACCGTCCTTCAACGGCCGCGACAGGCGCGACGATGATGACGATTTCTCGCTCGATGCCGATGATCGCGTCGCCGGTGGCCGCAGCGTCATGCGCGCCGCATCCAAGCCCGTTCGCCGCGAGCCGCAGGTCTCCCGCTATCGTGACGAGGAAGAAGACGACGACTTTCGCGAGCCGCCGCGTTCGCGGGCGCCGAGGCGCCGCAAGCGCGCCGCGCCGGTGCGCGAGGGCCTCGGCTTCTTCGGCCTCATCCGCCGGCTGATCTACTGGTGCATCGTGCTCGGCATCTGGGCCGGCATCGGCGTCGCCGGTCTGGTCTTCTACTACGGTTCGCGCATGCCGAGCGCCAGCACCTGGGCAATCCCCGACCGCCCGCCCAACGTCAAGATCACCTCGGTCGACGGCAGCGTCATGGCCAATCGCGGCACGACGGGCGGCGAGGCCTTGGCGCTGGAAGACATGTCGCCCTACATCCCCGAGGCGATCGTCGCCATCGAGGACCGGCGCTTCTATTCGCATTACGGTGTCGATCCGCTCGGCCTTGCCCGCGCCTTCGTCACCAACCTGACCTCCGGCCACATGGTGCAGGGCGGCTCGACGCTGACGCAGCAGCTCGCCAAGAACCTCTTCCTTTCGCCCGACCGCACGTTGGAACGAAAAGTCCAGGAAGTGCTGCTGTCGCTCTGGCTCGAGCAGAAATACACCAAGGACCAGATCCTTGCGATGTATCTCAACCGCGTCTTCTTCGGCTCCAACGCCTATGGCGTCGAGGCCGCCTCGCGGCGCTACTTCAACAAGTCGGCGCGTGACGTGAATCTGGGCGAGGCAGCACTTCTCGCCGGTCTCGTCAAGGCGCCGTCGCGCCTGTCGCCGGCCCGCGATCCCGAAGCCGCCAATGCTCGCGCCCAGGTGGTGCTGCAGGCCATGCGCGACCAGGGCATGATCACCGACGACGAGGTCAAGACCGCCTCGGCACAGACGCCGGCCAAGGCCAAGCGCTATTGGTCGGGCGCCGGCCATTATGTCGCCGATATGGTCATGGACGAGCTTCCCGGCCTGATCGGCGACGTCAAGGAAGACATCGTTGTCGACACCACCATCGACAAGAATCTCGAAAAGCGCGCCGAACAGGCGCTGAACGATGTGCTCTCCAAGGAAGGCGGCAAGCTCGACGCCTCGCAGGCGGCTCTCGTGTCGCTCGACGGCACCGGCGCCATCCGCGCCCTGGTCGGCGGCCGCGATTATGCCGACAGCCAATTCAACCGCGCCGTCAAGGCCAAGCGCCAGCCGGGCTCCTCCTTCAAGCCCTTCGTCTATGCGGCGGCGCTGGAAAAGGGCCTGACGCCCTATTCGGTCTTCAACGACGCGCCCATCCGCATCGGCAACTGGACGCCCGAGAATTACGAGAAGAAGTACAATGGCGAGGTGACGCTGGCGACGGCGCTGTCGAAGTCGCTGAACACCGTTGCCGCCCAGCTCGTGATGTATGACGGCCCCGACCAGGTCATCAAGCTCGCCCATAGGCTCGGCATCCAGTCCGAGCTGCAGTCGAACGCCTCGATCGCGCTCGGCACCTCGGAAGTCTCGCTGATGGAGCTGACGGGCGCCTACGCCGCCTTCATGAATGGTGGCTACAAGGCGACGCCGCATGTCATCCGCCGCGTGACGACGGCAGACGGCAGCAAGGTGCTCTACGAAAACACCTACGACAACCCGCCGCGGGTCCTGTCCGAGGCGGTCGCCGCCAACATGAACGCGATGATGATGGGTGTCGTCGAGCAGGGAACCGGCAAGGCCGCCCGCATGCCGGGTTGGCAGGTCGCCGGCAAGAGCGGGACGACGCAGAACTCCCGCGATGCCCTCTTCGTCGGCTTTACCAGCAACCTGACGACCGGCGTCTGGTTCGGTAACGACGACGGCCATTCGATGAAGAAGGTCACCGGCGGCGGTCTGCCGGCCAAGGCCTGGCAACAGTTCATGGTCGCCGCCCACAAGGGCCTGGCGCCGGCGCCGCTGTTCGGCAACGGCCAGTTCATTCAGGATCCGAATGCGCCGGCAACACCCGGCGGTCAGCCGATGGCGTCTGCCGACCAGGGATATCCGGCGGATCAGGGCTATCCACCCGCCACCGCGACCGCGCCGCCGCTCGAAGAGCCGACGACCATCGGCAGCATTATTTCCGGCGTTTTCGGCGGCAATTCCGATGCGCCGCAGCGTTATCCGCAGGCGCCGGGACGCCCGCAGCGCCAGCCTCTCGCGCCGGCAAACGGCGGCCCGGTACCACCCGGCGATATCGCGCAGGATGACGGTTACGGCTATGGCGAGGCGATGCCGCCGGGCGACATCGGCGAGGATCAGCCGCGCGTCGTCGAGCGGCCGCGGCGCACCACGCTTCTCGATCTCATTATGGGGCAATAGCGCCGCCGCCGGGCAGTTGCAAAAGCCTGTTGGAGCGCGCCCCTAAAAATTAGTTGGTGTGCGCTCTTTTTGCTGGATCGCAGGCGATTTCCCGCCTTGCAGTCGCGAAAACCGCTCCTTATATACGCCGCATCACCGCAATCACGATTGCGTTAATCTTAAGGACCCATCCCGTAAGGGGCTGTCATTGAAATGCCTTCCCGGGGTTCAGACAGCTTGCTTCAAGGAGAGAATGACATGGCAAAAGTAATTGGTATCGACCTCGGAACGACAAATTCCTGCGTCGCTGTCATGGACGGCAAGGACGCAAAGGTCATTGAGAACGCCGAAGGTGCACGCACCACGCCTTCGATCGTTGCATTTTCCGAAGATGGCGAACGCCTCGTCGGTCAGCCGGCCAAGCGCCAGGCAGTCACCAACCCCACGGACACGCTGTTCGCAGTGAAGCGCCTCATCGGCCGCCGCTACGACGATCCGACGGTTGAAAAGGACAAGGGCCTCGTTCCCTTCGAGATCACCAAGGGCGACAACGGCGACGCATGGGTCAAGGCTCGCGGCACCGGCTATTCGCCTGCCCAGATCTCCGCGATGATCCTTCAGAAGATGAAGGAAACCGCTGAATCCTACCTCGGTGAAAAGGTCGAAAAGGCCGTCATCACCGTTCCCGCATACTTCAACGACGCACAGCGCCAGGCAACCAAGGATGCCGGCAAGATCGCTGGCCTCGAAGTGCTGCGCATCATCAACGAGCCGACGGCGGCAGCCCTTGCCTACGGTCTCGACAAGAAGGACGGCAAGACCATCGCCGTTTACGACTTGGGTGGCGGTACCTTCGATATCTCGATCCTCGAAATCGGCGACGGCGTCTTCGAAGTGAAGTCCACCAACGGCGATACCTTCCTCGGCGGTGAAGACTTCGACATGCGTCTCGTCGAATACCTCGTTGCCGAGTTCAAGAAGGACAATGGCATCGATCTGAAGGGCGACAAGCTTGCTCTGCAGCGCCTCAAGGAAGCTGCCGAAAAGGCCAAGATCGAACTGTCTTCCGCTCAGCAGACCGAAATCAACCTGCCGTTCATCACGGCCGATGCAACCGGTCCGAAGCACCTGACGCTGAAGCTGACCCGCGCCAAGCTCGAAAGCCTGGTCGACGATCTCGTCCAGCGCACCATCGCGCCGTGCAAGGCAGCCCTCAAGGATGCCGGCGTCACCCCTGCCGAGATCGACGAAGTCGTTCTGGTCGGTGGCATGAGCCGCATGCCGAAGGTGCAGGAAGTCGTCAAGC
Source organism: Hyphomicrobiales bacterium (assembly GCA_900471485.1). Lineage (GTDB taxonomy): Bacteria > Pseudomonadota > Alphaproteobacteria > Rhizobiales > Rhizobiaceae > Rhizobium. The sequence goes on along the minus strand of UCEU01000018.1, from coordinate 22,136 downwards.
AGCTGTTCGGCAAGGAGCCGCACAAGGGCGTCAACCCGGATGAAGTCGTCGCTCTCGGCGCCGCCATCCAGGCCGGCGTTCTTCAGGGCGACGTCAAGGACGTTCTGCTTCTCGACGTAACTCCGCTGTCTCTCGGCATCGAAACGCTGGGTGGCGTCTTCACCCGTCTGATCGAGCGTAACACCACGATCCCGACGAAGAAGTCGCAGACCTTCTCGACCGCCGACGACAACCAGTCCGCCGTCACCATCCGCGTTTCGCAGGGCGAGCGCGAAATGGCTGCCGACAACAAGCTGCTCGGCCAGTTCGACCTCGTTGGCCTGCCGCCGTCGCCGCGTGGCGTTCCGCAGATCGAAGTCACCTTCGATATCGACGCCAACGGCATCGTCCAGGTTTCGGCCAAGGACAAGGGCACCGGCAAGGAACAGCAGATCCGCATCCAGGCCTCTGGTGGTCTCTCCGACGCCGACATCGAAAAGATGGTCAAGGACGCCGAAGCCAATGCTGAAGCCGACAAGAAGCGTCGCGAAGGCGTTGAAGCCAAGAACCAGGCCGAAAGCCTGATCCACTCCAGCGAGAAGTCGCTGAAGGATTACGGCGACAAGGTCACCGAAGCCGATCGCACCGCGATCTCCGACGCGATCGCCGCTCTGAAGACCTCCGTCGAGGCAACCGAGCCGGACGCCGAGGACATCAAGGCGAAGACCCAGACCCTCATGGAAGTGTCCATGAAGCTCGGTCAGGCGATCTACGAAGCGCAGCAGGCTGAAGGTGGCGCGGAAGACGCTTCCGCCGAAGCCGGCGACGACAATGTCGTCGATGCCGACTACGAAGAAGTCAAGGACGACGACCGCAAGAAGTCCGCGTAAGCGGGCCGAGACGGTCACGTTTGAAACTGACATTCCGGCTGCTCACCATGGCAGCCGGAAATCCATTTCCGGGGTCTGATCCTTAATGGCAAAAGCCGATTTTTACGAAACGCTGGGTGTCGCCAAGACGGCTGACGAAAAAGAGCTGAAGAGCGCTTTCCGCAAGCTGGCGATGAAATACCATCCGGACAAGAATCCCGATGATCATACCGCCGAGCAGAAGTTCAAGGAAATCAACGAAGCCTACGAGACGCTGAAGGACCCGCAGAAGCGCGCGGCCTACGATCGTTACGGTCACGCGGCCTTCGAGCATGGCGGCATGGGCGGCGGTGGCGGCGGTTTCGCCGGCGGCGGCTTCTCCGACATCTTCGAGGACATTTTCGGCGAGATGATGGGCGGCGGCCGGCAGCGGCAGCGCTCGTCGGGCGGTCGCGAACGCGGCGCCGATCTTCGCTACAACATGGAAATCTCGCTGGAGGAATCCTTCTCCGGCAAGACGGCGCAGATCAGGGTTCCGACCTCGATCACCTGCGACGTCTGTTCCGGCTCCGGCGCCAAGCCCGGCACCCAGCCGAAGACCTGTGGCACCTGCCAGGGCTCCGGCCGTGTCCGCGCCGCACAGGGCTTCTTCTCGATCGAGCGCACCTGCCCGACCTGCCACGGCCGCGGCCAGATCATTCCCGATCCCTGCACCAAGTGCCACGGCCAGGGCCGCGTCACCGAAGAGCGTTCGCTGTCGGTCAACATCCCGGCCGGTATCGAGGACGGCACCCGCATCCGCCTGCAGGGCGAGGGCGAGGCCGGCATGCGCGGTGGCCCGGCGGGCGATCTCTATATCTTCCTGTCGGTCAAGCCGCACGAGTTCTACCAGCGCGATGGCGCCGATCTCTATTGCGCCATCCCGATCTCGATGACGACGGCTGCCCTTGGCGGCACCTTCGACGTGGCGACGCTCGATGGCAGCAAGTCGCGCGTCACCGTTCCCGAGGGCACCCAGGCCGGCAAGCAGTTCCGCTTGAAGGGCAAGGGCATGCCGGTGCTGCGCTCCAGCCAGACCGGCGATCTCTACATCCAGATCCAGATCGAAACGCCACAAAAGCTCACCAAGCGCCAGCGCGAGCTGCTGCAGGAGTTTGAGGAACTGTCGTCGAAGGAAAACAATCCGGAATCGACGGGCTTCTTCGCCCGCATGAAGGAATTCTTCGAGAACTGATTGGCCTTACACGCTAAATCGACAAAGGCCCGGTTGCTTCAACCGGGCCTTTGTAGTTTCTGGAAGCTGTATAAGCACGCAGGGTTGCTTTGACGGCTCGACTTTAATGTTCAAAAGAGCTTTATTAGAGATAGGGTTTTCGATGTTTCGCGGGACATGCGGGGCATAAGGGGCTAGATTACCAGCACCATCATCCCATTGCCATGTGCGCTTGGAAGGGGACACTTGGAACGCCGTCTCGCAGCCATCGTCGCAGCCGATATCGTGGGCTACAGCCGGTTGATGGGCTCTGATGAGTCCGGCACGCTGGCCGCGGTCAAGCATTGCCGCGTCGAAATTCTCGACCCCAGGATCGTCAATCACAACGGCCGCATCGTCAAGCTGACGGGCGACGGCATGCTGGCGGAGTTCGCAAGCGTCGTGAATGCCGTGGCCTTCGCCGACGAGGTGCAGAAGGCAAGCGCGAAGCTCAACCAGTCGGTTCCCGAGGATCGCCGCATCGAATTCCGCATCGGCATCCATCTCGGCGATGTCCTCGTCGAGAACGAGGATATCTTCGGCGACGGCGTCAACATCGCCGCCCGACTGGAGGCGATCGCCGAGCCCGGCGGCATCGCCGTTTCCGCCTCGGTCAAGGATCATGTCGGCACCCGGCTCGATCTCTCCTTCGAGGATCGCGGCGAATATGCGCTAAAGAACATCCGCCAGCCGGTCAGGGTCTATGCCATCTCGCCGCGTCGCGCGCTTCCCCTCAAGGTCAACAAGGCCGCACTGCTCGCCGCCCGCGAGAAGCACAAGCAGCTGGTGGCGGTGCTGCCCTTCACCAACATGAGCGGCGATCCCGAGCAGGAGTATTTCTCCGACGGCATCACCGAGGACATCATCACCGATCTGTCGAAGATCTCAAACCTCTACGTCGTCGCCCGCAACACTGCCTTCACCTACAAGGGCAAGTCCGTGCAGGTAAAGCAGGTGGCGGCCGAGCTCGGGGTCAATTTCGTGCTTGAGGGCAGCGTCCGCAAGGTCGGCCAGCGCGTGCGCATCACCGGCCAGCTGATCGATGCCCGCAACGGCGGCCACGTCTGGGCCGATCGCTTCGACCGCGACCTGACCGACATCTTCGCCATTCAGGACGAGATCACCCACGCCATCGTCGACCAGTTGAAGATCAAGCTCCTGCCGGCCGAAAAGCAGGCGATCGACGCCGAGCCGACCAGCAATGTCGAGGCCTACACCTATTATCTGCGCGGCCGTCAGCTCAGCCAGTCCTGGACGCGCGCCTATCTGGTGCTGGCGCGGCGCATGTTCGCGACCGCCGTGGCGCTCGATCCGAATTACGCTCGCGCCTATGCCGGCATGGCCGATTGCGAGGCGGCGCTGCGCGACTGGCACGCCGGAGAGTACACGCTGGAGGGCATCCTGAAGCTCAGCGCGAAGGCGCTGGCGCTCGACCCCAACCTTGCCGAGGCGCATGCCTCGCGCGGCCTTGCGCTGCATCAGGACGGGCGCGACGACGAGGCGCTGAAGGAGTTCGAAAAGGCGCTGGCGCTGGAGCCCGATCTCTACGAGGTCAATTTCCACTACGGCCGCTTCCTGTTCATGCAGGGCAAGTTCGAAAGCGCCATCACCTTCTTCACCCGCGCGACCGAGATCCATCCGGATGATTACCTCTCGCCGATCCACCTGATGAGCGCCTGCCGCTCGCTCGGGCGCGAGAAGGAGCGGCTGGAATGGGCCCGCATCTGCGTCGAGCGGTCCGAGCGCGCGCTCGACTGCCATCCGGAGAACTCCGGCCCCGCCCATCGCGGCGCGCTGGCGCTGGCGCATCTGGGCGAGGAGAAACGCGCCAAGGAATGGCTGCAGCGCGCCAGGGCGATCGATCCCGACGACGTGGTGGCGCAATACAACATCGCCTGCGTCTACGCGCTGCTCAACGAGTGCGATACGGCGCTTGATCTGCTGGAAGCACTGCTGCCGCAATCCTCCTGCTACCAGATCCTCTGGTTCAAGAACGATTCCGACCTCGACGCCGTGCGCGGCCACCCACGCTTCGGCAAGATGCTGGACGCGATCGAGGCCTGCTCCATGCCGCCATTTCTCGAGGCTTCGGAGTAGAATCCGGCCTTTCTGCATCAAAATGAAACAGGGCGTTTGCGGCATCCGTCTTGCGTTAACGCAGCCCCGCGATCCCGCTTTTCAGCAACACGAAAAATACGCATTATGATCCCGGGGAATGACCACCGCGAGAAAGGGGCAATGTCCATGATGGTAGCAGACGCCTTGTCAATGCAGTCTGATGATGTCGATGTACTGGCAGGCGCCGTTTATGCCTGGTGCGCCGAGCGCAATATCAAGCTCCGCAGCCAGCAGGGATTGTCCGTGGCGAACATGGCGATCGATCTGTACCACGCCGGGCACCAGACCCAGGACGACCTCCTGGTCGCGCTCCACGCCAGCGAAATCCATTAAAGCCGCGATGTCCTAGTGGACGGTCAGGCGTAGGCCTCGCCGTTCATCAGGGTCAGGATGACCTTGACGGCCTCCTTGCCGGCGGCCGACGGCAGCTTGTCGTAGTGCACGGCGAACTCATAGGCCTCGGCGCTCAGCCCGGGGCGCGCCGCGCCGTCGGGCGTCTCCGCACCCTCGAACAGGGAGGAGATATCGACGCCCAGGAACATCGCGATCTGGTGCAGCTTGCTGGCCGAGACGCGATTGGTGCCCTTCTCGTATTTCTGGATCTGCTGGAACGTCAGCCCCAATGCGTCGCCGAGCTCGAGCTGCGAAATGCGGCGCTTCGAGCGAATCGCGCGCACATTCCTGCCGACGATGATATCCACTGGATCTGGCACTTTGACGTTCCCTCATGCGCAATAAATAGCACTTATTACTATGCCCGCCTTTTCAAATATCTCAATCGGCGAGTTGAAAAATTCAACCTGATTATCTACCCAGTTTTGGGGCGAAACCCTACCTCTTCCGGGGGTGTGCAGACTTCTGCGTGCGTGCCGTCGGCTATGCCAGTTAAGGGCGGTAGTGACGTAGGGTTGTGCTATCGCATGTTTCCCCGCTCGCTCGCATTCATGGCCCGCGATTTGTCGATGCCGTCAGCGAATTCGATCGTCGTCAGCCTTGACCTGCCGGATCGCGCTCTCTATTTTTAGAATTATTCTAAAAAGCGAGGCCGCCATGCTGGCAAGATTGTTTCATCCGTCAAAACGTTCTTTTGATTCATTGTCCGAACAGGAAATCCTCGCGCTGGCAATCGGCTCGGAAGAGGACGATGCCCGCATCTATCTCGCCTATGCGGATATGCTGCGCGCCGATTATCCAGCCTCCGCCAAGGTGTTCGAGGATATGGCCGAGGTCGAGAGCACGCATCGCAAGTCGCTGATCGAGATTTACCGCCAGCGCTTCGGCGAACGCATCACGCTGATCCGCCGCGAGCACGTGCACGGCTTCTATGAGCGCAAGCCGAACTGGCTGCGCCGCAACCTGTCGCTGGACAGGATCCGCGCCGACGCCGAGGCGATGGAGGAGCAGGCCTATCGCTTCTATGTCGAGGCCGCCCGCCGCGTCAGTGATGCCAGCACCCGCCAGTTGTTGGGCGATCTGGCGCTTGCCGAGCAGGGCCACAGCGATATCGCCCACATGCTTGGCGAAAAGCACGCGCCGGCTGAGGTGAAGGGCGACGAAGACAAGGCGGCGCGGCGGCAGCTGGTGCTGACCTATGTGCAGCCGGGCCTCGCTGGCCTGATGGACGGCTCGGTCTCGACGCTGGCGCCGATCTTCGCCGCCGCCTTCGCCACGCAGGACACCTGGCAGACCTTCCTGGTCGGCATGTCGGCTTCCGTCGGCGCCGGCATCTCCATGGGCTTCACCGAGGCCGCCCACGACGACGGCAAGATCTCCGGCCGCGGCTCGCCGATCAAGCGCGGCATCGCCTGCGGCGTCATGACGGCGCTCGGCGGCCTCGGCCACACCCTGCCTTATCTCATTCCGAATTTCTGGACGGCAACGACGCTGGCGGTGCTGATCGCCATTCTCGAGCTCTGGACCATCGCCTTCATCCAGAACAAGTACATGGAAACGCCCTTCCTGCGCGCCGCCTTTCAGGTGGTGCTCGGCGGCGGCCTCGTGCTCGGTGCCGGCATATTGATCGGCAACGGCTGAGCACGAACGAAAATGGCCGGCATCGCGCCGGCCATTGAACATCTCGGTTTTCGATAGTCTTACTTCAGCGCGCCGACCAGAACGTCGCGGCCGTTCTCGATGGTGACCCAGCGGCCGGCATTGTAGCTCGACTGGCGCTTGATGAAGGAATAGGGCGTCTCGTACCAGGGCTTGACGTTGCTCGCCAGGTTGTCGAGCACGAAGTCGCCGTCGGTGGTGCGCAGCGTCAGGATCGCATGGCCTTCGCCGTCGGGCTTGCGTACAACAGTCATCAGGAGGTTGGCCGGCGAAAAGCCGCGCTGGATCAGGATACGACGCTTCAGAAGCGCGAAGTCCTCGCAGTCGCCGGCGGTCGTCGGATAGGCCCAGACCTCGTCCTTGCCGTAGATTTCCTTGTCGGTCATCGGCGTGATGGTGTTGTTGACCGTCGAGTTGACGGAACGCACCAGCGCCCATTTCGCGTCGGTCATGTCTATGACCGCGGTGTTGCGGTTGGCGCCGCATTCCTCACGATGCGTCTGGCAGAAATCGTAGTGGCCGATCGGCTGCGACGTGGCGGCGCCGGTGACCATGGAAGCTGTGGTATTGGAAGTGGGGGCCGGTATGGCGGCCGTAGACATCGCACACGTGGCCATAATGGCCACCAGGAAACCCTTGATCCGCACGCCGCTCACCCTTGCATCGCCCTTGCATTTGTTAACGAAAAGTTAACGGAGAGGGCCTTGGCGAGTCAATCGTTACTTCTGAGGGGGCGGCTGCTACCGGTCAATATGGTTAAAATCCGTTAGGAATTGGCACATCCTGGAACCTGCCTCCCGAAAGAGGCCAGCGCTTTCGGGAGAAAAAACAATGCATTAGAGCGTACGAACGGATTCAAGTGCCGGCAGCCGCAGCCTACGCCTTTTGGCTGTGCACAAGACCCTTGACGGCGTTCAGCATCCGCTCGATGTCCTGCGGTCGCGACAGCCGATGGTCGCCATCGCGCACGAAGGTCAGCACCACGTCGTCGGCCGGCAGGTGCTCCACGAGCGTCATCGCATGGCTGTAGGGAACGTCGGCGTCCTTCATGCCCTGCAGGATATGAACGGGGCAGCCGGTCTCGATGATGCCCTTGAGCACGCTGTTGTCGCGTCCGTCCTCGATCAGCGCGCGGGTATAGATGTTGGGCTCCGGGCTGTATTCGGATTTCTCCTCGAAATAGCCCTTCTCCTCCAGCGAGGCGCGCTCCTTCTTAGTGAGGTGCGGCTCGATCAGCACGGAGGTGAAATCGGGTGCCGGCGCGATCAGCACCATGCCCTCGAGTTTCGGCGCATCTGCGCGCCTGGCGAGTTCCTGCGCCAGCCGGAGCGCGATCCAGCCGCCCATCGATGAACCCACCAGCACCACGCGCTCCGGTGCCACGTGCAGGATGACTGCGAGCGCCTCTTCCAGCCAGCGCGAGATCGTCCCGTCGGTGAACTTGCCGCCGGAGATGCCGTGACCGGAGTAATCGAAGCGGATCGAGGCGAGGCCGCTCTGCTCCGCCAACGCATCGAGCTCGACCGCCTTGGTGCCCGCCATGTCCGATCGGTAGCCGGAGAGCCACACCAGCGCCGGCCCGCTATTGTCCGCCGCGCGCTCGCGCACCATATAAGCGATGTCGCGTGCCTCATCGCCGTCGCCGACGCTAAGGATTTGGTGATTATGGGCGGAAATTGCTTCGGACATGACCTGACTCCAGTTGCTTGGCCCTATAAAACAGATTCTTGACAGGCTGACAGCAGGTGATTTTTCCGCTAAAGCATGTTACTGACTCCGCTGCAGCGATGGCAAAACGACGGTGTACTTCCTGATTGGAGGTGCCAGGCTGCGACGATCTTGAACAACGCGAGGAGAATACGACCATTCGCAGACCGTTTAAAAACGACGCGCCCGTAAAGGAAGGGCCGCGCTCGAACCGGGAAATTCGCATTCCCAAGGTTCAGCTGATTGATGCTGAAGGACAGAATTTGGGTGTCGTGCCCACCGACCAGGCACTGAAGATGGCTGAGGAAGCCGGTCTCGACCTGGTGGAAATTTCCCCCAATGCCGAACCGCCTGTGTGCAAGATCCTCGATCTGGGCAAGCTGAAATACGCCAACCAGAAGAAGGCCGCCGAGGCGCGCAAGAAGCAGAAAATCGTCGAAGTCAAAGAAATCAAGATGCGTCCGAATATCGACACGCATGACTACGACGTGAAGATGAAGGCCATGGGCCGCTTCTTCGAAGAAGGCGACAAGGTCAAGGTGACCCTGAAGTTCCGCGGCCGTGAAATGGCTCACCAGGAACTCGGCATGAAGCTCCTGCAGCAGGTCAAGGCCGACACGCTGGAGTTTGCCAAGGTCGAAGCCGAGCCCAAGCTCGAAGGTCGCCAGATGATGATGGTGCTCGCGCCGAAGTAAGGCGCGTCGCCACCGTTCGTATCAAAGCCGTCCGTAAGGGCGGCTTTTGTATTTTCGGGCCTTTCTTCGCCGTCAACCTGACAGGACGCTGACAGTCGGGCTCAACGAGCTGTCAGCCGGCGCATGCCATTCTCTCCGCATCGAAGGATCAGTGGGAGAGAAGAGATGGCAATCGATATCAAGCGCATGGCGCTCGCATCCGTCGCCGCATTGGCGGTTACGGCGGCGATCCCGGTCGTGCAATCATTCGGCCCGCAAGGCTGGGACGCGACAGCCCTGGCGCGCGGCGGCAGCGACGATGGCGGTGGTTCCTCCGGCGGCGGCTCCTCGGGCAGCGGAGGTTCCGGCTCTGGTTCCAGCCACAGCGGCGGCAGCGACGATCATGGTGGCGGGCGCGGCGGCAATGATGATCGCGGCGGAGACGACCACGGCCGCGGACGCGGCCAGGACGATGGCCCCAACCACGACCTCAACGACGACAATCCCGGCCAGCACCGCGGTCGCAACGGCGATCGCGCCGCCCGGCCGGAGGTGACGCTCACGGTTTCGGAAACCAGCCTGCGCGGCCTGCTCGATGGATCGCTTGTCGCAAAGGATCAGCTCGGCCGGGTACTGGAGATCGAGGTCGAGCGCGAGCATGGCGTGCGCGTGGTCACCGCCAAGGTCCACGGATCGGACGCGCGTCGCATTCCCGGCGCGATCGACAGCGTCGACATCATCCCCGCCACCGCACAATAACCGTGCGGGGGATCTTCCGTCCGCCCCGCGGAAGAAAGAGACCTCGTCGCGATGCGGCGGGGTCTCTTGGATTTTGCAAGCTTGCCTCGCCGCCGTGAACCGTTCAATCTGGCGACAATCTGGAAGCCTGGAACAATGATGAACACACGCCGCCGCTCCCTTCTGTCGCTTCTGCTGCTCGCGGGCTGTCTCGCGGCAACGGGCGATCTCGCCATGGCGAAGGATGGTGGCAGTGGTGGCGGCGGCTCCGGCGGCGGAAGCGGCAGCTCGGGCGGCTCGGGTTCCGGCTCCAACTCCGGTAGTTCGGGCTCCGGCAGTTCCGGCTCTGGCAGCTCCGGTTCTGGTGGTTCTGGTTCTGGCGGCGATGACGGCGGTCACAGCGGCGACGACCATGGCGGAGACGATCACGGCGGCCGCGACGGAGGTGATGACGACGGTGGCGGGGATCGCCGCGGCGGCCGCGGTTCGGATTCTGACCGCGCCCGCGATGCGGTGCGCGACGGCAAGGTACTGCCGCTGAAGAGTGTCCTGAAGAATGTCGACAGCAGGCGCTATGGTCGGGTGATCGACGTGCAGCTCAAGCGATCCATGTTCAGCGATACCTATCAGCTGAAACTCAGGGACAGCGCCGGCACCATCAGGACGCTGCGCATCGACGCCCGCAACGGCGCGTTGCTGGGAGGCTCCTGACCGATGCGGATATTGCTGGGGGAGGACGACGCCAATATTGCCGGCCATGTGGTCGAGACGCTGGCGCGCGAAGGCTACCGGGTGGACGTGCTATCGACCGGGCCGGAAGTCTGGGAGGAGGGCGAGACCGGCGTTTTCTCCGCGATCATCCTCGATCTCGGCCTTCCCGGCATGGACGGCCTGTCGATCCTGAAGCGCTGGCGCTTGGCCGGCGTCGAGACGCCCGTTCTGGTGCTGACGGCGCGCGGATCATGGATGGAGCGCGTGGATGGATTCGATGCCGGCGCCGACGACTACCTGCCGAAACCCTTTCGCACCGAGGAACTGATCGCCCGCCTGCGCGCCCTGCTGCGCCGCTCCGGGCTCGGCGGCGCGCGCGTCAAATCCGCCAACCGCTTCACGCTGGATGAAACCGCCCGCCGCGTCACCTTTGATGGTCGCGAGCTCGATCTGAGCCCGCTCGAATACCGCATGCTGGCGCTCTTCATAGCCCGCCCAGGCGCGGTTTTGACCTCCGCCGAGTTGGCAAGCCAGGTCCAGGGCCGCGACGACGACGCCGCCAAGAACGCGGTGGAAGCGATGGTTGCGCGGCTGCGAAAGAAGACCGGCAGCGATGCCATCGAGACGCGTCGCGGCTTCGGCTATGTCCTGCCGGAGCGCCGCGAGGGATGATGGGTTCGCTTCGTTTCCGGCTGGCCGCCGGCGCCCTGGTTGCCATCGTCGTGGCGCTGACGATCGTCTGGTTCGTCTTGAGCCATCTCTTCACCGATTATCTGGCCGACCAGTATTCCTTCGAAATGACCGGCGTGATGGACTCTCTCGCCGCCCGCCTTTCGGTCGAGGATGGGCGTCTCTCCTTGAACGGCGAGCCCGCCGATACCCGCTTCGACCTGCCGGCGGGTGGGCGCTACTGGCAGATATCGCCGGGCGATGGCTCCACGCCGCTGCGCTCGCGTTCTCTCTGGGACGAGGAGATCACCGCCGACAGCCTGTCTGACGATCTCTATTGCGGCTTCCGCGAGGCCGACGGACCGGACGGCCGGCCGCTGCTCGTCTCCGAAAGGAAGATGAGCCTGGGCGAGGGGGCGGCGCGCCGGGATTTCACCGTCTATGCGGGCTTCTCCAAGGCCGAGATGGATGGCGTGCTGGAGGGCTATCACCGGCCGTTGCGCCTGATGCTGCTTGCAATCGGCGGCGTGTTGTCGCTGGCAGCCTTCCTGCAGGGCTGGCTCGGCCTGCGGCCGCTGGCGCGGCTGCGCGACAGTGTCGCCGCCATCCGCGCTGGCCGCAGCGCCCATATCGGCTTGAGCGGACCGACCGAAGTGACGCCGCTGGTGCGCGAGATCAATCTCTTGCTCACCGAGCGCGAAACCGCCGTCGAGCGCGCCCGCGCCCGCGCCAGCGATCTGGCGCATGGGTTGAAGACGCCGCTGACTGTGCTTTCCCACCTCGCCGAAAGCCTGCCCGCCGACAAGCGCGACACGGCGCTGCAGCAGATCGAACTGGTGCGCCAGCGCTCCGACCGGCAATTGCAGGCCGCCCGCATGGGGGTCGAGCAGATGGCGACGACCTCGCTGCTCGGCATATCAGGCAAGCTGGTCAATGTTCTAAGCGCCGTGACCGCCGAAAAGGGCATCGATTGGCACGTCGATATCGACCCCGCGCTGACCGTCCAGGCCGACCCAGCAGATGTCGCCGAAGCCCTCGGCAACGTGCTCGACAATGCCGTCCGCTTCGCACGCTCGCGCATCGAGCTCAGGGGCTTCCGGGCCGGCACCGACACTACGCTTGCCATCTCGGACGACGGCCCGGGCGCCGCGCCGGAACAGCACGACCTGATGCTGAAGCGCGGCATGACGTCCGGGGACGAGGGCCTCGGCTCCGGCCTCGGTCTTGCAATCTCCGCAGATATCGTCGAAGCCTATGGCGGAAGGCTCGATCTGTCGCGCTCCGAACTGGGCGGGCTGGCGGTGAGGCTGACATTGCCGGCGCAATAAAAGCGCCGCCGCGTGGGGCGCCGAAGATTCATCGGCGGCCCCGTTGCACTTTCATGACACTGCGGTTATAAGCGCGCGTCCGAACTGACCGGCAGGGCATGCCGTGGCGGTTTCGAATGCTTGCGGAACGGTTCGTCACCGGAGCCGCAGATCAACAACAAACGCTCCCGCACTTGTTGCGACTCCAGGGAAACCGGGTATCGCGAGAAGGTTTCTTTTGAAGCATGCGGGGGATCAGAAACGGAGTAGCAAAATGCCCAAGATGAAGACGAAGTCCTCCGCCAAGAAGCGGTTCAAGATCACCGCGACCGGCAAGGTCAAGGCTGCAGCTGCTGGCAAGCGCCATGGCATGATCAAGCGTTCCAACAAGTTCATTCGCGATGCACGTGGCACCATGGTTCTGGCTGAACCGGATGGCCGCAAGGTCGTGAAGAATTACCTGCCGAACGGTCTCTAAGACTATTCCGCGAACGTATAGATTAAGGAGATCATGAAATGGCACGTGTAAAAAGAGGCGTTACCGCCCACGCCAAGCACAAGAAGGTTCTGAAGCAGGCCAAGGGTTTCTACGGCCGCCGCAAGAACACCATCCGCGCCGCCAAGGCTGCTGTCGATCGTTCGAAGCAGTACGCTTACCGCGACCGCAAGATCAACAAGCGCAACTTCCGCGCACTCTGGATCCAGCGTATCAACGCTGCTGTCCGCGAATTCGGCCTGACCTATGGCCGCTTCATCGACGGCCTGAACAAGGCTGGCATCGAAGTTGACCGTAAGGTTCTCTCCGACATGGCAATCCATGAGCCGGAAGCATTCGGTGCGCTCGTTGCTGCCTCCAAGAAGGCACTCGAGTACCTGAAGGACGCTGGCACGAAGAACGAGTTTGAAGCAGCCGTCAACTAAGCCGGCGCTATTCGAACCTTCGCTTCGATGATTTGAAACCCGCGCTGGCAAGGCTTGCGCGGGTTTCTTCGTTTTTGACCGACAAAGGACGTCGACAGACGTGACCAGCGAACTTCAATCTCTCGCAGCCGACAGGGGCTTGAGCGAAAAGGACGTGCCCGTCCTGCTCGCCGCGCTGATCGGCGGCAAGGAAAGGGTTCAGCGCGTCGTGCTCTCCACCGGCGCCGTCTGGATCAAGCGCTACGGCACCGAGCGCAAGCCGCGCTGGGTCATTCTCCAGCGCATGGCCGCCAACCTGATCCGCGCACCCTTCCTGCGCCCGTCGCCGGTGCTCGGCGACGAGGGCATGGCGAAGCGCGAGATGCGCCGGATCGCCCAGTTCTCAGCCAAGGGCATTCCGACGCCGCGTGTCGTCTACTCCTCCGGCGCCGCCGTCGCCTTCAGCGATGTCGGCCTGACCGTCGATCGCCACATGAAGCGGGTGCTGAAGGGCGATCCGGTGGCCTGCGACGATATGCTGGTCCACTGCTGCGCCGAGCTCGGCCGCCTGCATTCAAAGGGCCTGTGCCACGGTCGCCCTTATCCGAGGGACATGTTCCTGCGCGACGGCCGCATCGGCTTCATGGATTTCGAGGAGGAGCCGGACACGGTGATGCCGCTCGAAACCGCGCAGGCGCGCGATATCTGGCTGCTCTTTTTGCAGGTCGCGCAGCGCGCCAGGTTCGGCAAGGTCACCCACGACCGGGCCTACGAGGCCTGGGCCGCTGTTGCCCCGCCCGCGGCCGTTGCCGAACTGCGCAAGCTTACCGGCTTCCTCGGCGGCTTTTTATGGGCTGCCCGGTTGATTGGCCGCGTCCACATGGGTAGTGATCTGCAACGTTTCATCGTGGCGACCAGCTATCTGATGCATGTTTTCGTGAATTATCGACAAGACTGACGTCGTTTGAAGATTGGCGCCTTGAAGGCAGGAAAAGATGACCGAACTCGCAACCCTGGAAAAGCAACTCCTGTCCGATGTCGCGGCCGCCGCCGATGAACCGGCGATCGAAGCCGTACGCGTCGCGGCCCTTGGCAAGAAGGGGTCGGTCTCCGAACTCCTGAAGACGCTGGGCTCGATGACGCCTGAAGAGCGCCAGACCCGCGGCGCCCAGATCAACGCGCTGAAGACCGTGGTGACCGAGGCGATCAACGCCCGCAAGGCCGATCTCAAGAAGGCGGCGATCGATGCGCGCCTGAAGGCCGAGACCGTCGACGTCTCGCTCCCCGTCCGCTCCTCGCCCGCCGAGCGCGGCCGCATCCACCCGATCAGCCAGATCGTCGACGAGATCACCGCGATCTTCGCCGACATGGGCTTCTCGATCGCCGAAGGTCCCGATGTCGAGACCGACTATTATAACTTCACGGCGCTGAACTTCCCCGAGGGCCATCCGGCCCGCGAGATGCACGACACGTTCTTCTTCAATCCTGATGAGAACGGCGAGCGCAAGGTGCTGCGCACGCACACCTCGCCGGTGCAGGTGCGCACCATGGAAGCGCAAAAGCCGCCGATCCGCATCATCATCCCCGGCAAGACCTACCGCCAGGACTCGGACGCGACGCACTCGCCGATGTTCCACCAGGTCGAGGGCCTCGTCGTCGACAAGAAAGCCAATGTCGCCAACATCCGCTGGGTGCTGGAAGAATTCTGCAAGACCTTCTTCGAGGTCGACAGCGTCACCATGCGCTTCCGCCCGTCCTTCTTCCCCTTCACGGAACCGTCCTTCGAGGTCGACATCCAGTGCGACCGCTCCGGCCCGATCGTCAAGTTCGGCGAAGGCACCGACTGGATGGAGATCCTGGGCTGCGGCATGGTGCACCCGAACGTGCTACGCGCCGGCGGTCTCGATCCCGATGAATACCAGGGCTTTGCCTGGGGCATGGGGCTGGACCGCATCGCCATGCTGAAATACGGCATGCCCGACCTGCGCGACTTCTTCAACGCCGACGTCCGCTGGATGACCCACTACGGCTTCCGCCCACTCGACATGCCGACGCTGTTCGGCGGGTTGAGCGCGTGACAGCTCTCGCCCATTATTTCGTCACTGACATCGAATGCGACGGCCCTGATCCGGCGCACAATTCGATGTTGAGCTTTGCCAGCGTGGTGCTGCGCGAAGACGGCGAGATATGTGGTGAGTTCGAGGCCGTGTTAAGTCCGCGTGCGGATAGGCAGCCCGACGAAAAGACGATGACATGGTGGGCCGGACAACCGGAAGCCTGGGAGGCAGCGACTACGGCCCCCGAAGATCCGTCCGTCGTGATGAAGCGTTATGCGCATTGGGTCGAGTCCTTTACCGGACTGCGGTCTTTCGCTGCCCGCCCGCTGATGTTCGACGGACTGTGGATCGATACTTATCTGCGGACATTTGCCGATAGTTTTCTTTTGGACGTACCACATTGGGGCCGCTGTGTTTTCAATGCCAGCCCACTGGATATCGGCACATATTTGTCGGGAATATTTGGCAAAATTCGCCCACACACCGGCGATATCGAGTTTCCCGCCGAGTGGTTGGGCAATCATCCTCATACCCACCGCGCGATCGACGATGCGCGCGGTTATGCGTCACTTTTAGCGAAACTACTGACGCTGGCGCGCCAATCGCCCAGCCGGCCGGAAGACTTCCTAAGATGACGTCTCGATTAGAACGCATATCCTCGCAGAGAACTTTGACGAAGGAACACGAGCAATGAAATTCACGCTTTCCTGGCTCAAGGATCATCTTGAGACCGACGCCACACTGGATGAAATCTGCAAGCGCCTGACCGAGATCGGCCTTGAGGTCGAGGATGTCGACGACAAGGCGGCCTACAAGCCCTTCGTCATCGCCCGCGTGCTTTCGGCTGAGAAGCATCCGGAAGCGGACCGTTTGAAGGTGCTGTCGGTCGATGCCGGTCCCGATATCAACGGCGGCAAGCCGCTGCAGATCGTCTGCGGTGCGCCGAATGCGCGCGCCGGTCTGGTCGGCGCGCTGGCGCGGCCGGGCGATTATGTGCCGGGTATCGATGTCACGCTCGGCGTCGGCAAGATCCGTGGCGTCGAAAGCCACGGCATGATGTGCTCCGAAAAGGAGCTGAACATGTCCGACAGCCACGATGGCATCATCGACCTGCCCGAGGATGCGCCGGTCGGCACCTCGTTTGCCGCCTACGCCCATCTCGACGACCCGATGATCGAGATCAACCTGACGCCGAATCGTCCGGATTGCACCTCGATCTACGGCATCGCCCGCGATCTGGCCGCCTCCGGCCTCGGCACGCTGAAAGCTTCGAACGAGGTCGGCAAATCACGTAGGCCCGGTAAGTATGGCTTTACAACTGAAGGCGAAACGCCGGTTAAGGTCACAATTGATCTCGATGACGACAAGCTCTGCCCGGGCTTCGGCCTGCGCCTGGTGCGCGGCGTCAAGAACGGCCCGAGCCCCAAGTGGGTGCAGCAGCGCCTGACGGCGATCGGTCTCCGCCCGATCAACGCGCTCGTCGACATCACCAACTACATGACCTTCGACCAGGGTCGCCCGATGCACGTCTTCGACGCCGCCAAGGTGAAGGGCAACCTCACCGTTCGCCGCGCCAGGGACGGCGAGACGGTGCTGGCGCTCGACCAGCGCGAATACAAGCTCGGCCCGAACAACGTCGTCATCGCTGACGAAAACGGCATCGAGTCGATCGGCGGCATCATGGGTGGCGAGCACTCCGGCTGCGATGAAAACACCACCGACGTGCTGATCGAATCGGCCCTCTGGGATCCGATGAACATCGCCAAGTCCGGCCGTGGCCTCGGCATCATCACCGATGCCCGCTACCGCTTCGAGCGCGGCGTCGATCCCGAATACATGGTCCCCGGCCTCGAGCGCACCACCGAACTGGTGCTCGAATTCTGCGGCGGCACCGCCGCCAAGGCCGAGATCGTCGGCTACAAGGGCTATGAGCCCAAGATCGTCGACTTCCCCTTCTCGGAAGTGAAGCGCCTGACGGGTCTGGAAGTCTCCACTGAGGAGAGTGTCGAGATCCTGACGCGCCTAGGCTTCAAGGTTAGCGGTTCCGGAGAGCGCGTTTCCGTCGCCGTTCCCTCCTGGCGTCCCGATGTCGACGGCAAGGCCGATCTCGTCGAAGAGGTCATGCGCATCCACGGCGTCGACAACATCAAGCCGGCGCCGCTGGAAAGCCACACCGAAGTCAACGGCCGCATCCTGACGACGCTGCAGATCCGCACCCGCACCGCCAAGCGCGCGCTCGCCTCGCGCGGCATGCTGGAAGCCGTCACCTGGTCCTTCATTTCCGAGGAGCAAGCGAAGCTCTTCGGCGGTGGTTCGCCGGCTCTGAAGCTCGCCAACCCGATCGCATCAGAAATGTCCGACATGCGCCCCTCGCTGCTGCCGGGTCTGCTCACGGCTGCCCAGCGCAATGCCGACAAGGGCTATGGCGACGTCGCGATCTTCGAAGTGTCCGGCACCTATGAGAACGACAGGCCGGAAGGCCAGCGCCGCGTTGCCGGCGGCATCCGTCGCGGCACCGCCTCGATGGCCGGCTCCGGCCGCATGTGGTCGAACACGGCCAAGGGCGGCGGCAAGCCGGTCGACGTCTTCGACGCCAAGGCCGATGCGCTGGCGGTGATCGAAGCCTGCGGCCTGCCGATGACCAACATCCAGGTCGAGCAGGGCGGTCCCGAATGGTATCACCCCGGCCGCTCCGGCACCATCAAGATGGGCCCGAAGGTCGTGCTCGGCTATTTCGGCGAGTTCCATCCCTTGATGCTGGAAGCACTCGATGTCTCCGGCGCGCTTGCGGGCTTCGAAGTCTATCTCGACGCCATGCCCGAGCCGAAGAAGAAGGCGACCCGCACCAAGCCGGCGCTGGAACTCTCGCAGTTCCAGGCCGTCAAGCGCGACTTCGCCTTCGTCGTCGACAAAGCGGTCGAGGCCGGCGCCATCATCAAGGCCGCGACCGGTGCCGACCGCAAGCTGGTCGCCGGCGTGAATGTCTTCGATATCTTCGAGGGTGCCTCTGTCGGCGAAGGCAAGAAGTCGGTCGCCATCGAGGTGCAGATCCAGCCGGTCGAGCGCACGCTGACCGACGAGGATTTCGAAGCCCTGACGCAGAAGATCGTCGCCAGCGTCACCAAGGTCACAGGCGGCGTCCTGCGCGGCTGATAGCGGCCATATGAGAGTTGGCGGGCCGGTCGGCCCGTCGCGATCCCCGTCCGAGCGGCGGGGATTTTTTATGCCGATCAGGCGTGCAGGTAATAGACCTTGTTGACGATGCTCCAGCGCCCGTCGATCTTCAGCATCGACAGATAGTCGGTGAAGCGCATGCCGGCGAATTCGTCGCAGACCTTGACGCTCGCGGCATCGCCGACGACGTCGAGCATCTGGATGTCCATATGTGGTTGGGTGCCCGGCGGGGCGGCGCCTTCGGAAACGATCGCGGCGATGAACTCGTCGCGCGTCGACCATTCCACCGCGTTCTCGTAATGTCCGATGACGGCGCATTGCGGATGAAACGCCTTGCGCAGCGCCGGTTCGTTGGCGAAGGTCATGCCCTCGACATAGAGATGAACGACTGCTTCGACTGCCTGCCGGTCGGCCATTCTTAGCCCCTCGATCGCATCGTCAGGCGGATATAGCGCGCCGTGGTCAGCTGGCAAGGCATCCAGCGGGCAGAGCAGGGCCGAGCCGCCCCGGTGAGGGGCGGCCCCTGGTGTCAGAGATTGGTCATCGCCAGCGATGCCTCGGAGTAGCGCTTGCCGGCGACCTGGTCGAGCGGCATGATCGCGCCGAGCTCGGCGAGCTCCTTGGCCGACAGCGCGATATCGGCGGCGGCCGCGTTCTGCTCGAGATGGTTGACCTTGCGGGCGCCGGGGATCGGCACGATGTCCTCGCCCTGGTGCAGAACCCAGGCGAGCGCCAGCTGCGCCGTGGTCACGCCCTTGTCTTTCGCCAGCGCTTCGAGCTTGGCCACAAGGGCGGCATTGGCATCGAAATTGTCCGCCTGGAAGCGCGGCAGCTGGCTGCGGAAATCGTCGGCGCCGAGATCCTCGCGCTTGCGGATCGCGCCGGTCAGGAAACCGCGGCCGAGCGGGCTGTATGGCACGAAGCCGATTTTGAGCTCCCGGCAGGTTGCGAGCACGTCATGCTCGGGATCACGCGACCAGAGCGAATATTCGCTCTGCACGGCCGCGATCGGATGCACCGCATGCGCCCGCCGGATCGTGGCGCTGCCGGCCTCCGAAAGCCCCAGCGCCCGCACCTTGCCCTCGCGCACCAGCTCGGCCATGGCGCCGACGGTCTCCTCGATCGGAACGCTGGGATCGACGCGATGCTGATAGTAGAGGTCGATGACATCGGTGCCGAGCCGCTTCAGCGACGCTTCCGCCACGCGCTTCACATTCTCCGGCCGGCTGTCGACGCCCGTCAGCGCCGCCGCGCCGGATTTGGACGGATCGAACTTGAAGCCGAACTTGGTGGCGATGACGATGCGGTCGCGCACCGCCTTCAAGGCGCGGCCAAGTAGCTGCTCATTGGTGTAGGGGCCGTACATTTCGGCCGTGTCGAAGAAGGTGATGCCGAGCTCGACGGCACGGTGAAGCGTGCGGATCGATTCATTCTCGTCGCTGGCGCCATAGGCGAAACTCATGCCCATGCAGCCGAGGCCGACGGCGGAGACTTCAAGGTCCTGTCCGAGTGTGCGGGTTTTCATGTCTGGCTCCCTTCGAGCAAATGGTGAGGCCGCGATTTGAGCGGCACGAGGCAAACCTAGCGCGCCGGAAGCTTTCAAAAAATACGTGCAATGCGGCACAGGCTGTTCTAACAAATAGATCAATGAACAGGACCCAGCTCGCCCAACTCGCCGTTCTCGCCACTGTCGCCGAACACCGCAGCTTCCGCGCCGCCGCCAAGGAGCTGGAGATCGCGCCCTCGGCCGTCAGTCACGCCGTCTCCAGCCTCGAGGAGAGCCTGGGCATCCGGCTTTTGGCGCGCACGACGCGCAGCGTCGCGCCGACGGAGGAGGGGCGGCTGCTCTTGCAGCGGCTGAAGCCGGCGCTGGACGAGATCGGCATCGCGCTCGAAGCCGTCAGTGAGGCGGGCGGACGGCCTGCCGGCACGTTGCGGGTCACCGCACCGCGCTTCGCCTCCGATATCCTGCTCGCGCCCCGCCTCGGCGAGTTCCTAAACCGCTATCCGGATATCACCCTCGAAATCGCCAACGAGGATGGCTTCATCGACATCGTCCGCGAAGGCTTCGACGCCGGCATTAGACTGGAAGAGAGCCTCGAGGCCGACATGATCGCGGTGCGCGCCTCGCCGAACCTGACGACCGTGATTGCCGGTTCGCCTGACTATTTCAAACGCCACCCCAAGCCGCTGCATCCCTCCGATCTCGTCAACCACCGCTGCATCAAGCGGCGCTTCACCAATGGCACGATCTATCGCTGGGAGTTCGAGAAGGATGGCCGCGAACTGGTTGTGCCTGTTGATGGCCCGCTGATCGTCAGCGAGGACAGGCTGGCGCTGATCGCGGCGCTGAATGGCGTCGGCCTCGCCTATCTCTTCGATCTGCGCGTCGAGGATGAGCTTGCGAGCGGCAAGCTGGTGCGGGTGCTGGAGGATTGGTGCGCGCCCTATCCCGGCCCCTTCATCTACTATCCAAGCCGCCGCCAGATGCGCCCGGCATTGCGCGCCTTCATCGATTTCTTTCGCTACACGGGTTGAGGCGGGAGCAGTCATAGACCCTCCCGCCCACGCTGTCGGTCAGGCCGCGGCCTTCTGGTTGGCAGCCGATGTAGCAAGCTTCGACAAGGTCTTGTCGGTGTCCGCCTCTTCCTGCAGCGTCTGGTCGAGCAGCGTCGCGACGTCCTTCTTGCCGAGCGTCTGCGCCCAGGTCTTCAGCGTGCCGTAGCGGGCCATCTCGTAGTGCTCGACGGCCTGCGCCGAGGAGATCAGCCCGGCATCGATAGCCGGCGAACCCTTGAATTCCTCGATGATCTCCTCGCCTTCCGCGATGATCCCCTGGATCGCCTCGCAGGTCTTGCCCTGCGCCCGCTTGCCGATCAGTTCGAACACCTGCTGCAGCCGGTCGACATGGCCTTCGGTCTGCTCCCTGTGCTTGGTAAAGCCTGCTTTGAGTTCTTCCGATTGCGCCGCGCGCGCCATCTTCGGTAGCGCCCGCAGGATCTGCTTTTCCGCGAAGTAGATGTCCTTCAGCGTATCGTAGAACAGATCGTCGAGTGTCTTTTCCTTTGGCATTTCCCTATTCCCTTCGTTGTGAGGACGCCGCGAGGCGGTTGCGCCAACAGAAGTTCGTTTCTTGCCAAAGGTTCCCGCCATTTCGGGTGGTGCTTTCAAAGAAATCCGGCAAACTCCGCTTCACGCAAGGGGAGGTGGCAATGAAGAAACCCGGTTCGATGAAGGCATTGGAGGATCTGGGGCGGGCGCGGCTGTCGAAGAATTTCTTCCTGCGCGATTTCCTGCATTCCGAGATCGCCGACTTCTATCGCATCCCGAATATCCCCGAGGATCCGGATCTCGCCATCGAAACCGGCAGGAGGCTGTGCGAGGAATTGCTGGAACCGCTGCAGGAGACCTTCGGCCGCCTGCACATCCGCTCCGGCTACCGCTCGCCCGAGGTCAACCGTTTCGGTAACCAGAACAAGCTCAACTGCTCCACCAACGCCGCAACGGCTGCCCACCACATCTGGGACATGCGCGATGCCGATGGCTACATGGGTGCTGCTGCCTGCGTCGTCGTTCCCTGGGTGGTCGACCGCTATCACGCGCTGGAAGACTGGCAGCGGCTCGCCTGGTGGATCCACGACCACCTGCCCTACGCCTCGCTCTGCTTCTTCCCGAAATTATGGGCCTTCAACATCCAGTGGCACGAGCGCCCGCGCCGGGTGATCCAGAGTTACGTCGGCCCGCGCGGTATCCTCACCAAGCCGGGGATGGGGAATTGGGAGGGCGATCATTCTGAGTGGTATGAGGGTTTTCCGCCGTTGCGGGGTGTTTGAGGGTGGGGCATTGTTCGCGGGAGGGCGATCCACTCACGTTGAGCCAGCCGAGGCGTGCTTAGATGCTCGGGACGAGCCCACTACTGTCCGGTTTAA
>UCEU01000032.1 GCA_900471485.1 Hyphomicrobiales bacterium | reverse complement strand
CTGCCCGCCCGCCCACGCGAATGCCCAGAACGGCGGCGGCAGGCCGATCTCGGCGAGCTCTTCTTCCGTCTTCAGCCACAGCTCATGCGCTTCGCTCGCCAGATTGAGCCGGATCTCCGGCACATGCGGCGGCGTCATCGGGCTCGTATTGTCGCGGATGAAGAGCGCGGGGTCGGTCTTCACGTGAGATCAGCGCGGCGGGTTGTCGAGCCCGCCCATGCGGCAGACCTCGGCCCACTCCTCGTCGGTCACCGGCTGCACGGAAAGCCGCATGGACGTCACCAGCGACATTTTCGACAGCTTCTCGCTCGCCTTCACATCCTTCAGCGTCACCGGCTTCGGCATGTCGCGGACGGCGCGGATATCGACGCAGTCCCACTTGGGATCGCCCTTGGCGGTGGAATCGGGATGCGACAGCGCGCAGACCTCGACGATGCCGACGATCTCCAGCCCGTCATTGGAGTGGTAGAAGAAGCCCTTGTCGCCAATCTGCATCGCCCGCATGTTGTTGCGCGCCAGATAGTTGCGAACGCCGGTCCACTCCGTGCCCTTTTCGCCGGCCGCCTTCTGCTGTTCCCAGGACCAGGCCGACGGTTCGGATTTGTAAAGCCAGTGTGCCACCGATCAAGCCTCCGGCTTGTTGAAGACCCAGTTGAAGGGCTTCACCTCGACGCTCTCGAACAGGCCCGCCTTGGTGTAGGGGTCGCTGTCGGCGATCGCGATGGCGGCCTCGATGGTCTCGGCCTCGACGATCACGAGGCTGCCGCAGGGCTTGCCCTCGGCATCGAGAAACGGACCTGCCATCTTCAGCGTTCCGGCTTCGTTGAGCGCATTGAGGTGATCGACATGCGCCGGACGTGTGTCCATGCGGACGTTGAGGTGGCCGGGCTTATCCTTGCAGACGAAAGCAAAAAACATGTGAGGTCTCCTATTCGGTCGTGATCGGTCGCGTCATCAGCTGCTCTATGGCATCGGCGATGCCGAGCTTGCCGTCGATGATCGCGGAAACGGCATCGGTAATGGGCATGCCGACGCCGAGCGACGCCGCCAACCTGGCGCAGACCGCCGCCGCGAAGGCACCCTCCACCAGCTCGCCATGCGAGGGATCGACCCGCTCGCCGCGCCCAAGCGCGATGCCGAAGCGCAGGTTGCGCGATTGATGGCTGGTGGCCGTCAGAACAAGATCGCCGAGGCCCGACAACCCCGGCACCGTATCGGCCTGCCCGCCGCGGGCGGCCACGAAGCGCGACATCTCGGCAAGCCCGCGGGCGATCAGCGCCGCCCGCGCCGAATCGCCGATGCCGGCGCCCTCGACGATGCCGCAGGCGATCGCCAGCACGTTCTTCAATGCGCCGCCCAGCTGCACGCCGATCCTGTCCGACGACGGATAGAGTCGGAACGTCCGCCCGGAAATCGCCTGCGCCAGCCGCTCTGCGGTCGCGCCGTTTTCGGCGGCGACCACCATGGCGGTCGGCAGACCCTTGGCGATATCGGCCGCGAAGCCCGGACCTGAGAGCACCGCGATCGGATGCCCCGGAAGCGCCTGCTGCAGGAGGTCGGTCAGGAGATTGCCGGTGGCTTTCTCCAGCCCCTTTGCGCAGGTAACGATGACTGCATCCTTAGCCAGATAAGGACCATAGTGCCGCGCCGCATCCGCCTGTGCCTGCGAAGGCATGGCGAAGAGCACGATGCCCGCATCGCTGATCGCATCCGCCTCGGCCGAAAACTGCAGCGCGTCGGGAAGCGGAATGCCGGGAAGGGCTGCGTCGTGCAGATGCTCGGCGGCAAGATCGGCCATCAGACCGGGATCGCGGCCGATGAGCGTCACCTTGTGCCGCCCCGTCAGCGCGATGACAGCAGCCAGTGCCGTTCCGAAGGCGCCCGCGCCGATGACGGCGATCGTTTCGCTCATGCCTTTGCTCCCCGCTTGCCGAAGCCCAGCAATGTCTCGGCGCTCGAATCGAGCGGCCAACGCGAGCGTGGCTGCACGTCGAGGTCATCGGGCGCAACACCCGTCGCCATCCGCTCCAGTCCTGCCCAGGCGATCATGACCGCATTGTCGGTGCACAGATGCAGCGGCGGCGCCACGAAACGGAAGCGGTTCTTGTCGCACAGCGCCTGCAGCGTGCCGCGCACGACGAGATTGGCGGCAACGCCACCCGCCACCACCAGCGCCGGCTGCTCGACATCGGGATAGAGCGCCTTGAACCGCTCCAGCCCGCGCCCGATCCTGTCCTTCAGCGTCCGCGACACGGCATCCTGGAACGAGGCGCAGATATCGGCCACGTCCTGGTCGGTCAGCGGTGCGATCTCCGTCGCCGCCTGACGCACGGCCGTCTTCAGGCCGGAAAAGGAGAAATTCAGCTTCGCCTCGCCGACCAGCGGCCGCGGAAACTTGAAACGTTGAGGATTGCCCGCTTTCGCAGCCCGCTCGACGGCCGGCCCACCCGGATAGGGCAGGCTCAAGAGCTTTGCCGTCTTGTCGAAGGCCTCGCCCAGAGCGTCATCGATCGTCGTGCCCCAGCGTTCATATTCGCCGACCCCGCGCACCAGGATCAGCTGCGTATGCCCGCCGGAAACCAGCAGCATCAGATAGGGAAAGGAAAGCCCGTCCGTCAGCCGCGCCGTCAGCGCATGG
Source organism: Hyphomicrobiales bacterium (assembly GCA_900471485.1). Classification (GTDB taxonomy): domain Bacteria; phylum Pseudomonadota; class Alphaproteobacteria; order Rhizobiales; family Rhizobiaceae; genus Rhizobium. The sequence goes on along the minus strand of UCEU01000032.1, from coordinate 34,553 downwards.
CCCTCGAGATGATTGACCGCGTAGAGCGGCTTGCCGGATGCCTTGGCGATCGCCTTGCCGGTCATCAGCCCGACCAGCAGCCCGCCGATCAGCCCCGGACCCGAAGTCGCGGCAATCGCGTCGATCTCGGACAGCGACACATTGGCGCGTTTCAATGCCTCGTCGATCAGCGTATCCAGCGCCTCGACATGGGCGCGAGCCGCGATTTCTGGCACCACGCCACCATAGGCGCTATGCTCTTCGAGCTGGCTCAGCACCACGTCGGAGCGAACGGTCGGCACGCCTTCGGCATCCCGCTCGACAACGGCGGCGGCGGTTTCGTCGCAGCTTGTTTCGATGCCGAGGATGCGCAGAAAGGGAGCCATGGAGCCTGATCGTTGATTGCGATGGGTCTGAAACCTGTTTACGAGAAACTCCGGTAACAACGGATCAATGCGGATGCAAACAAAACCTTTCCGGATCGGCACCAGAGGCAGCCCACTGGCGCTCGCCCAGGCAAACGAAGCCCGCGACAGGCTGATGGCCGCCCACGGCCTGCCGGCCGAGATGTTCGAGATCGTCGTGCTCTCGACCAAGGGCGACCGGATTACCGACCGCTCGCTGGCCGAGATCGGCGGCAAGGGCCTCTTTACCGAGGAGCTTGAACAGCAGCTGGCCTCGGGCGATCTGGATATCGCCGTCCATTCGGCCAAGGACATGCCGACGACGCTGCCCGAGGGACTCTGTCTCTCCGCCTACCTGCCGCGCGAAGACATTCGCGATGCTGTCGTAGGCCGCTCCGCTCCGAAACTGATCGACCTGCCGCATGGCGCGACCGTCGGCTCCTCCTCGCTGCGCCGCCAGGCGCTGATCCGCCGCATGCGCCCGGATATATCAGTCATCACCTTCCGCGGCCTCGTCGATACCCGGCTGCGCAAGCTGAACGAAGGCCAGGTCGATGCGACGCTTCTGGCGCTCGCCGGCCTGAAGCGGCTTGGGAAAGTCGACGTCATCACCGACATCCTCGACGCCGACGCCTTCCCGCCGGCACCCGCCCAGGGCGCCATCGCCATCGAAAGCCGCATCGGCGACGCAACCGTCGACGCGCTGCTGGCGCCGATCAACGACGCCTCGACCTTCGATGCCGTCTCCTGCGAACGCGCCTTCCTGGCAGCCCTCGACGGCTCCTGCCGTACGCCGATCGGCGGCTATGCGATCTGCGAGGGCGACCAGCTGCGCTTCCATGGCCTGATCATCACCCCTGATGGTCGCAGCCAGCACGCCATCACCATCGACGGCAATCGCCGCGATGCATCGGCGCTCGGCACCCGCGCCGGCCAGGACATCCGCGCCCGCGCCGGCAGCGCCTTCTTCGAAGACTGGAGCTGACGCACGATGCGCGTGCTCGTCACCCGTCCCCTGCAATCCGCCGAGCGCACCGCCGGGCGGCTTCGGGAGATGGGACACGAGCCGTTGCTGCTGCCGCTCGCCGAACCCGAACACGAGGCGACGCAGGCGCTGCGGGGTCTCATGGAAACCGACGGCGCCATCGCCATTACCAGCGCCGAGGCAATCCGCGCCCTCCACGGCCATGACCTTGCACCGCATCTGAACCGCCCGCTCTTCGCCGTCGGCGAGGCGACGGCCGAGGAAGCGTCAGCCGCCGGCTTCCGCCGTGTCACGGCATCCTCGGGCAACGGCCGCGATCTTGCCGAGCAGATCGCCGGCCACGGGTTCGACCGGGCGCTCTATATCGCCGGCGCCCCCCGCGCCGCGACCTTCGAGAGCCGAGCCGATGAACTCGGCCTGCGCCTGACCGTCGTGGAAGCCTACGCCATGCGGCCGCTCGGAATTCCCGCGCCGACGGTCAGCGATCTCTTCGCCCGTCGCGCGCCGGATGCCATCCTCTTCTATTCCCGGCAGACGGCGCAGTGGTTTTTCGATCAGCCGGAAATCGTCGCCCGTCTCGACCTTCTGGCGAACACCAGGCTGCTCGCGCTTGCCGAACCGATCGCCGCCGCCGTCCCTCAAGCGCTGCATAAAAATATCGTGATCGCCGCGATGCCGGACGAACAGAGCCTTTTGTCGCTCCTGTAAGTCTCCAGTTGGCTCACCTGTCGCCCAAATTTTATCTAACCTCTTTCCTTAACTGGCATCACTGACTAGTTTCGTTGCAATGCATGAAATACGAGGATCTCATGGCACCAGGAAATCCGCCACGCCACTCGAAGAGCACCGAAGAACCGGTCACCATCGATCTGGGTGAGCAGGAATTTGCTTCTGCCCGCGAACCGGAAAAGCCTGCGGATCAGGCGGTCGAGACCGCCGAGGAAACGCTGGCCGCCGAAATCGACGCAACCCGAGAATCCGCGCCGAAGCCGGACATCGCTCAACCATCCGAGGAACCGGTTCGCGACACCGTGACCGAATCCGAAGACCTCCCGCCGCCAGCCGAACCCCGTAGTGTTGCCGACGAACCGCCCCTTCGCGAGCAGCCGCAGCGCCCGCAGGGCGGCCAGACCTCCGGGCTGATCGCCGCCGGCATCCTTGGCGGGCTGATCGCGCTCGCCGGCGCCGGCGCCATGCAATATGCCGGCTATCTTCCAGGCCCGACATCCTCGGAGACGGCCTCGCCCAACGTTGCCGACCTCTCGGCCGAGATAGACGGCGTCAAGCAGTCGCTGACCAACCTCGCCGCCGCCCCTGCGACCGATGACGACGCGCTCGAAAAGCGCCTGGCAGCGCTCGAGGCCGCCGCCAAGGCGCCGCCGCCGGCTGCCACGCCTGCCGATACCGCCGCAGTCGATCAGCTGAACCAGAAGATCGCCGATCTCACCGCCCAGCTCGACCAGATGCGCGGCACGGTGGCTACGGTCGAACAGCGCGCCTCGAACGACGTGGCGATTGAGCAGCGTCTCAGCGAAGCCGAAAAGAAGCTCGACGAGCCACGCCGCGACGTGGCCGTCGCCCAGGCGATCGCCGCGGCGGCCCTCAAGGCCGCGATCGATCGCGGCGGGCCGTTTACCGCCGAGCTCGACACCTTCGCCGGCGTCTCGCCCGATGACCCCGCTGTCGCCGACCTGCGAAACTTCTCCGAAACCGGCGTTCCGTCGCGCGCCGAGCTTATCCGCCAGGTTCCGACGGTCGCCACCGCCATTGTCGAATCGGTCGCCAACAAGGATTCGAACCAGAACTGGTCCGACCGTCTGATGAACAGCGCCAAGTCGCTGGTCAGCGTTCGCCCTGTCGGCAATATCGAGGGCGACAGTGTCGAGGCGATTGCCGCGCGCATGGAAGACAAGGTGAAGAACGGCGACCTGCCGGGCGCCGCCAACGAGTGGACCACATTGCCCGCTGATGCCAAGCAGGCCTCCGCCGCCTTCAAGCAGTCGCTGGAAGCGCGCATCCGTGTCGAGGATCTCGTCGGCGGCGCACTGTCGAAGGCCGTCTCCGGCGCCGGCAAGGAGAACTGAGACATGGTCAGGCTCGTCATATTCGCCATCATCGTCCTTCTCCTCGGCTACGGCTTCTCCTGGCTTGCCGATCGCCCGGGCGATCTCAGTCTCGTGTGGAGCGGCCAGCTCTACCAGACCAAGCTGATCGTCGCCGCGAGCGCGCTGATCGCGCTGATCGCCGCCGTCATGGTGGCGTGGTGGCTGGTGCGTGTCATCTGGACCTCTCCCCATTCCGTCGCCCGCTATTTTCGCGCCAGGAAGCGTGACCGCGGCTACCAGGCGCTCTCCACCGGCCTGATCGCAGCCGGCGCCGGCAACGCGCTGATGGCCCGCAAGATGGCCGCCCGCTCGCGCGGCCTGATCCGCGCCGACCAGGAGCCGCTGATCGCTCTGCTCGAAGCCCAGGCGGCCCTGATCGAGGGTCGCCACGACGAGGCCCGCGCCAAGTTCGAGGCCATGGCGAACGATCCCGAAACCCGCGAGCTCGGCCTGCGCGGCCTCTATCTCGAGGCCAAGCGCCTCGGCGCCAACGAGGCCGCCCGCCAGTATGCCGAGAAGGCCGCCGAAAACGCGCCCTATCTCCCCTGGGCGGCGCAGGCGACGCTCGAATCCCGCAGCCAGGCCGGCCGCTGGGACGACGCCATCCGCCTGCTCGAACAGCAGAAGGCCGCCCGCGTCATCGAAAAGGCCGAGGCCGACCGGCTGCGCGCCGTGCTTTTGACCGCACGCGCCACGGAGAAGCTGGAGAACGATCCATCAGGCGCCCGCGACGACGCCACCCACGCGCTGAAGCTTTCCGACGATTTCGAGCCGGCCGCCATCGTCGCCGCCAAGGCGCTGTTTCGCGAGGACAAGCTGCGCAAGGCAGCCTCCATCCTGGAACAGGCATGGAAGGCCAACCCGCATCCCGAGATCGGCGCCACCTATGTGCGCGCCCGCAGCGGCGATTCCACCGCCGACCGGCTCAAGCGCGCCGAAAAGCTCGAGGCGCTGCGCCCCAATAATGTCGAATCGCTGCTGGTCGTGGCCCAGGCGGCGCTCGACATCAGGGATTTCGGCAAGGCCCGCGCCAAGGCCGAAGCCGCCGCCCGCATCGAGCCGCGCGAGGCCGCCTTCCTGCTGCTCGCCGACATCGAGGAAGCCGAAACCGGCGACCAGGGCCGCGTCCGCCACTGGCTCGCCCAGGCGCTGAAGGCGCCGCGCGACCCCGCCTGGGTGGCCGATGGCTACGTCTCAGACAAGTGGCTGCCGCTCTCGCCCGTGACGGGACGCCTCGACGCCTTCTTCTGGAAGGCTCCCTTCGGCCATGTCGAGGGTCCGGTCGAGGAAGGAACGGCAATCTCGATCGAGGGCGCGCTGAAGACCCTGCCGCCGGTGCGCGAGGCGCGCCAGGAGAGCCCCGTCAACGACCACCGCATCATCGAGCTCGAACGCGCCGCCACCATCGCCGAAGCCGCTCGCCCGGCCACGACACCGGTAACGCCGGCGCCCGCGAAATCCGCGGCGGCCAAACCGGCGAAGGACAGCACCGAGCCGGCAGCGCCCGAGCCGCGCCCCTTCTTCGGCGGCGCGCCGGATGATCCCGGCGTCCGCAATCCCAGCCTCGAACCGGAACCCAAGACCCGGCTTCGGCTTTTCTAGCAAGACAGGACCTGCATGTTCGAACGCTTCCAGGCATTCTTCCAGAATCTGACTTCCGACCACCCCCAGAAGGCCTTCGCGCCCGACGACCCGCGTATCGCGGTGGCGGCCCTCTGCATGCAGGTGATGGAGGCCGACGGGCAGATCAAGGACAGCGAGAAGAAGCGCCTTCGCAAGCTGCTGAAGGACCAGTACGGCCTCGACCGCAAGCAGCTCGACGAGCTGATCGCCGCCGGCGAGGAAGCCGAGAGCGACGCCGTCGACTACTATCGCTTTACCTCTGATCTGAAACGCCACCTCGACACCGAGCAGCGCCTGGAGCTGATCGGCATCCTCTGGGACATCGTCTATGCCGATGGCGAGCGCAGCGAGATGGAAGACGACGCGATCTGGCGGATCGCCGAACTGCTCGGCGTCTCCGCCCGCGAGCGCATCCAGAAGCGCCAGGAGGCCGCCCGGCGGGTGACAGATATCGACGTGGTGCAAGACGATGCCGACTGACGGGCCCTTCGATCGCTCGGCCGAGGGCAAGGCGGCACGCGCCAAGCCGCCGGTGCTGGTCGTCCTCCATCAGGAGCGCTCCAGCCCCGGCCGCATCGGCCAGCTGCTGGTCGAGAAGGGCTACGGCCTCGATATCCGCCGCCCCGTGCTCGGCGACAAGCTCCCGAAGACGCTTGCCGGCCATTCCGGCGCGGTCGTCTTCGGCGGCCCGATGAGCGCCAACGATCCCGACGATTTCGTCAAGGCCGAGATCAACTGGCTGGACGTACCCCTGAAGGAGAAGCGCCCCTTCCTCGGCGTCTGTCTCGGCGCCCAGATGCTGGTGCGCCATCTCGGCGGCAAGGTGCAGTCGAATGCCGACGGCTCCACCGAGATCGGCTGGTATCCGCTGCGCGCCACCGAGAAGGGCCGCCGTCTCATGCACTGGCCGAAGATGGTCTATCACTTCCACCGCGAGGGCTTCGACCTGCCGCGCGGCGCCGAGCTTCTGGCCGAAGGCGACACCTACCGCAACCAGGCTTTCCGCTACAACGATCACGCCTGGGCGCTGCAGTTCCATGCCGAACTCACCCGCGCCATGATGCATCGCTGGGTCGTCCATGGCGAGCAGCGCTTCATCCTGCCCAACGCCCAGCAGGGCCGAGAACATCTCGAAGGCCGCATGCTGTTCGACGCGCCTTTGAAGGCCTGGCTGAACGAATTCCTCGACATCGTCTTCGAGGGCAAGCCGGCAAGGACCGCGCCTGCCGAACAGGCTGCCTTTTCGGCCTGAACCGACGTCCACCACGCACCGCAAGCCGTCCCGACGCCCGACAAGCCGTGCCGGATCGCATTCGCGTGAGATGCGCCCGCCGCCCCGTCGTGCTATGATGCGCGACGCCTCTTGAGAGGCGATGTTTCAGTAGCAAGAACGTTCCGATCCACGATCCGGCCGGACAGCCACGCCATCGGCGCGGCGACGACCGCAGCTATTTCAGGGGAACATCATGTCGAACTACGAGCAGAGGATTGTCTCCATGGGGCTGGTCCTGCCGCAGCCCCTGAAACTCCCGTCCAACATGAGCCTGCCGTTTCCCTGGGTGAACGTGCGCGGCGACCGCGCCTTCATTTCCGGCCACGGCCCGCAGAACCCTGATGGCTCCCCCGCCGGCCCCTTCGGTATCGTCGGCGATACCGTCTCCATCGAGGATGCCAAGGCATCGGCCCGCAAGGCGGCGCTGTCGATGCTCGGCAGCCTGAAACGAGAACTCGGCAGCCTCGACCGCATCACCGGCTGGTGCCGCGTCTTCGGCATGGTCAATTGCGCCCCGCACTTCTCGAACCCGCCCGCCGTCATCAACGGCTTCACCGAACTGATCAACGAAATCTTCGGCCACGAAGTCGGCCGCCACTCCCGCTCCGCCATCGGCGTCGCCGGCCTGCCGCTGAATTTTCCAGTCGAGATCGAGGCGGAGGTGATGATTTCGGGGTGAGGGTATGGGGCGAACGTTGGTGGACGTGGCCCCGAGGGAAACAGCATTCACATTGTGCCGGGTGGCCCCCTCATCCGCCTGCCGGCACCTTCTCCCCGCGGGGGAGAAGAGATTCGTGGCGGGCCTCTCGCGCAAACCTCCCCTTCTCCCCACCGGGGAGAAGGTGGCCCGAAGGGTCGGATGAGGGGGCCGCGCACGCGACGCTCGCCATCCCCAAAAACTACCCCCGCGTCACATGCTCCGGCGCATCCAGCGAATCGATCTTGCGCAACTGCGGAAAACGCGTCGCCCAGATCACCGCCACCGCCAGCGTCCCGATACCGCCGATGATCACCGCCGGCACGGCGCCGAAGACATGCGCCATCGTTCCGGCTCGAAACTCGCCGAGTTCGTTCGACGCCCCGACGAAGACCATGTTGACGGCGTTGACGCGGCCGCGCAGCTGGTCGGGCGTCCACAGCGCGATCAGGCTCTCGCGCACATAGACCGAGACCATGTCGGCCGCCCCCATCAGCGCCAGCGCCGCGATCGACAGTTCGACATTGGTCGAAAGCCCGAAGACGATGGTGCCGAGGCCGAACAGCGCCACGCCGATGAACATGTAGACACCGGCGCGGTGCTTCAAGGGATAGGTGGCGAGCAGGATCGCCATGACGATGGCCCCCAAGCCCGGCGCCGAGCGCAGCAAGCCGAGACCCCAGGGGCCGAGGGTCAGGATATCGCGCGCGAAGATCGGCATCAGCGCCGTGGCGCCGCCGAGCAGCACGGCGAAGAGATCGAGCGAGATGGCGCCGAGCACCACCGTCTCGGTGCGGATGAACCGGAAGCCGCCGAGGATCATGTCCCAGCTCTTGGCTTCGCCCGTGGTCTTCTGCGCCGGCTTCGGGATCATGTAGAGCAGCACCGCGCCGAGGCCGGCAAAGACCACCGCGACGGTATAGGCCGTCTGCGCATTGATGCCGTAGAGCAGGCCGCCGATGACGGGGGCGGTGATGGCGGCGAGCTGCCAGGAGGAGGAGTTCCAGGCGATCGCGTTCGAGAGATCCTCGGCCGGCACCAGGTTCGGCGCCAGCGACTGCACGGCCGGCGACATGAAGGCGCGCTCGATGCCGAAAACCAGAAGCACGGCGAAGACGGGAATGGGCGAGAACGTCCCCGTCAGCGTCATCAACAAGAGCGCCAGTGTGCACAGCGCGCTGATCAGCGAGCAGATCGAGGCGATGGCGCGCCGGTTGTGCCGGTCGGCGACCGAACCGGTCACCAGGATCAGAAGCAGCGACGGCAGGAACTGCACCAGTCCGATCAGGCCGAGATAGATGGCGCTTCCCGTCTGGTCGTACATCTGCCAGCCGACGGCGACGCTGACGATCTGCTGCGAAAACGACAGCAGGAAGCGCGCGAAGAAGAAGCGGGTGTAGGACGGATGCCGGAAGGCCGCGAAGCGGTCTCCGGTCGCTGAGATCGACATGAAGGCTTTCCAATCGCCGCCGCGACACCATGCCGCCGGGCCTCGAAGCCCGCGCGAGCGGCTGTTTCAACAGGGTACTTGCCCGTTTAGTCGCCAATGTCTACATGTCTGTCAACAACGAACTGGAGACGACAATGGCCGGCATCATCGCAGCCCTCTTTCAAACCATTGATATGGCATTGGTGATCTATGTCTGGATTCTGATCGCGAGCGCCATCTTCTCGTGGCTCTATGCCTTCAACGTCATCAACTCCAGCAACCAGTTCGTGAACTCGGTCGGCATGTTCCTCTACAACGTCACCGAGCCGGTGCTGCGCCCGATCCGCCGCTTCATGCCCAACCTCGGCGGCATCGACATTTCGCCGATCGTGCTGCTCCTGATCATCTTCTTCATCCAGTCGGTCCTGCGCAACTCGGTCTTCCCGGCGCTCTACCGCGCGGCGATGTGAGCCTGCCCTTCGCGGCATTTGCCGATCATGTAACGCTGGCCGTCAGGCTGACGCCGAACGGCGGCCGCGATTCAATCGATGGTATCGAGCATGACGCCGACGGAAAGGCGTTTGTGAAGGCGCGCGTCACCGCGGTTCCGGAAAAGGGCAAGGCCAACAAGGCGCTGATCGCCCTCCTCGCCAAATCGCTCGGCGTCCCGAAGTCGTCGGTCAGCCTCTTGTCGGGCGATACGGCGCGCAAAAAAATCCTCCGGATCGATGCCGAGCCGGAGGATGTGATTGGAAAGCTGAATGCTTTACTCGGCCTGTAATCAGGCCTTTTCCTTCTTGGCGCGTTCGATCGCCTCGAGGATCAGCGCACCGGCTTCCTTGGCGTCGCCCCAGCCGTAGATCTTCACCCACTTGCCGGGCTCCAGATCCTTGTAGTGCTCGAAGAAATGCTCGATCTGCTTGAGCGTGATCTCAGGCATGTCGGTGTAGTCGCGGACCTTGTCGTAGCGCATGGTCAGCTTCTGCGACGGTACGGCAATGATCTTTTCGTCCTTGCCGGAATTGTCTTCCATCTTCAGGACGCCGATCGGGCGCACGTTGATGACACAGCCCGGAACCAGCGGACGGGTGCTGGCGATCAGGACGTCGATCGGGTCGCCGTCTTCCGACAGGGTGTGCGGTACGAAGCCGTAGTTACCCGGGTAGGTCATCGGCGTGTAGAGGAAACGGTCGACGACGAGCGTGCCGGCTTCCTTGTCCATCTCGTACTTGATCGGGTGGCCGCCGACTGGAACTTCAACGATGACGTTGACGTCCTCAGGTGGGTTCTTGCCAATGGAAATGGCGTCGATGCGCATGCGATTACTCCCGCGACGTGAATGTTCGCAGCCAGATAATCGGATTCATGCGGTGACGCAACACAACAGAGCAGCGCGAACACATGATAGTTTTATGATCTGGCCTTCAAAATGCCGGAAAACTGGGCAGCGCCGCGGTCCGGACGAACCCGATCAGTTCCAGATGAAACCGATCTTCTTCAGCTGCTTGTGGTCGAAGGTCTCCATGCCCTCGCAATAGTCGACCCCGCCATGGCCACGATAGAACTCGGCGCCGCCGTCGTTCTCCTCCAGGCACCAGACGACCATGCCCTTGCAGCCGAGCGACTTCAAAAGGCGCTGCGCTTCGCTGAACAACAGGTGGCCGAGGCCGATGCCCTGGTATTCGGGGCGCAGGTAGAGTTCGTAGATCTCGCCTTCCTGCGGCAGCGCGCGGGCGCGGTTGAGGCCGAGGGTGGCATAGCCGGCGACGACGCCGGCCACATCGAGAACGAGAAGCGTGGCCGGGCCGCGGGTGGCCTTCAGCCACCAGTTCTCGCCGCGGCGTTCGATCATCTGGTTCAGCGCCTTGTGCGGGATGATGCCCGCATAGGTGTGTTTCCACGCAAGCCGGTGCACTTCCGATATGGCTCGGGAATCGTGCGGCTCGGCCCGCCGAACATCGATCGACAATGTCTTCATGACGCTTACTCTGGCCCCGTCGCGGACAATTAACCATATGCGCCAGCGCATTACGTTCGATTGCCCACAGGCTTAACATGTGGACGACATCTGAAATTTAACGCTTTTTTAACTATTGCGACAAGAAGGATTCGGCGAACCACACAAATAAAAAACCCCGGCGCGAAGGCCGGGGTTTTCGAAGGCTCTGAAAGCGGAAGCGGCTTAGGCCGTCTTCGCCTTGGCGAAGCGCTTGCGGTCGTTGGCGTCGAGATACATCTTGCGCAGACGGATCGACTTCGGCGTCACTTCCATCAGCTCGTCGTCCTGGATCCAGGAGAGAGCGCGGTCGAGCGTCATGCGGATCGGAGGCGTCAGCTTGACGGCTTCGTCCTTGCCGGCGGCGCGGATGTTGGTCAGCTGCTTGCCCTTGAGGACGTTGACCTCGAGGTCGTTGTCGCGGGAGTGAATGCCGATGATCATCCCCATGTAGACCTTTTCGCCCGGCTCGATCATCATCGGGCCGCGATCTTCCAGGTTGAACATGGCGTAGGCCACGGCTTCACCGGCAGCGTTTGCCAAGAGAACGCCGTTCGTGCGGCCACCGATTTCACCCTTGTAGGGCTGGTAGTCCTTGAACAGGCGGTTCATCACGGCGGTGCCGCGCGTGTCGGTGAGGAGTTCCGACTGGTAGCCGATCAGGCCGCGGGTCGGAGCGTTGAACACCAGGCGAACGCGGTTGCCGCCCGAAGGACGCAGCTCGGTCATTTCAGCCTTGCGCTCGGACATCTTCTGAACGACGACGCCGGAATGCTCTTCATCGACGTCGATGACGACTTCTTCGATCGGCTCCATCAACTGGTCGTTCTCGTCGCGGTGCATGACGACGCGCGGACGCGACACGGCGAGCTCGAAGCCTTCGCGGCGCATGGTTTCGATCAGAACGGCGAGCTGCAATTCGCCGCGGCCGGACACGTAGAACGAATCCTTGCCTTCAGCTTCTTCGATCTTCAGCGCGACGTTACCTTCGGCTTCCTTGTAAAGACGGTCACGGATGACGCGCGAGGTAACCTTGTCGCCTTCGGTGCCGGCGAGCGGGCTGTCGTTGACGATGAAGGACATGGTAACGGTCGGCGGGTCGATCGGCTGCGCGGTCAGCGCTTCGTTGATCGCGGGATCACAGAAGGTATCGGCAACCGTGCCCTTGGAGAGGCCGGCGATGGCGACGATGTCGCCTGCATGTGCTTCTTCGATCGAGGTGCGCTCGATGCCGCGGAAAGCGAGGATCTTCGAGATACGACCGGTTTCGATCGTCTTGCCGTCCTGCGCCAGAACCTTGACGGCCTGGTTCGGCTTGATCGAGCCGGAATTGATGCGGCCGGTGATGATGCGGCCGAGGAAGGGGTTGGCTTCCAGGATGGTGCCGATCATCGTGAACGGGCCTTCGGCGACCGTCGGCTCCGGAACGTGCTCGAGCACGAGGTCGAGCAGCGGTGCCAGACCCTTGTCCTTCGGACCTTCAGGATTGACGTTCATCCAGCCATCGCGACCGGAACCGTAGAGGATCGGGAAGTCGAGCTGTTCGTCGGTGGCGTCGAGGCTGGCGAAGAGGTCGAACACTTCGTTGATGACTTCCTCGTGGCGACCATCGGGACGGTCGATCTTATTGATCGCGACGATCGGGCGGAGGCCGACCTTCAGCGCCTTGGAGACGACGAACTTGGTCTGCGGCATCGGGCCTTCCGACGAGTCGACCAGAACGATCGCGCCATCCACCATCGACAGGATACGCTCGACTTCACCGCCGAAGTCGGCGTGGCCGGGGGTGTCGACGATGTTGATGCGAACACCCTTCCACTCGACCGAGGTCGCCTTGGCAAGGATCGTGATACCGCGTTCCTTTTCCAGGTCGTTCGAGTCCATCACGCGTTCCGCAACGCGCTGGTTTTCGCGGAACGAGCCGGACTGTTTCAGGAGCTCGTCGACCAGTGTCGTCTTGCCATGGTCAACGTGCGCGATAATCGCGATGTTGCGAAGTGCCATATGTCAAATCTCTGAGGCTGGGGCGCCACGCTGGGAGGGCGCCAATTGCATTGGGGCGGCTCTTACAGTGTTTTTCGCGAATGCGAAAGGGGGGAGCCTGGAATGAAAGGAATGCGCGTATATCATGGGTCGCATCAGACTGTCCGTTCGGGGTCGAGCACCACCCGCCAGAGCTCCTGGTCGTTGCGATCCATCAGCCGCACCGTCAGCTGCTCGCTCTCGCCGTCGATGTCGACGAGGCCGAAGAACTGCATGCCATCCGACGGCGGCAGGTTCTGCTCGACGCCGCCCGGCGCCGCCTTCATGAACTTCACCTGAGGCCCGAAGGTCATATCGAGCTCCTGCGGCCCGTAGGTGCCCGAGTGCAGCGGCCCGGCCACGAACTCCCAGAACGGCAGGAACTCGCGGAACCTGGCCTTGCCGGGGTCGTAGTAATGCGCCGCCGTATAGTGCACGTCCGCCGTCAGCCAGATCATGTTGGAAATACCGGCATCGCGGATGAAGCGCAGGAGGTCGGCGAACTCGAGCTCGCGACCGAGCGGCGCGCCGTTGTCGCCATTGGAGATCGATTCCGATCCGCGCCGGTTGCCGTAGTCATCCCAGATGACGAGCCCGATCGGCAGGTCGCAGGCAATCACCTTCCACGTCGCCGTCGAGCGCACCAGCTCGCGCTTCAGCCACACCACCTGACGCTCGCCGAGCAGCCGCGCGTCCGGCGAAAGCTCCTTGTCGAGCCCATGGCTGTTCGGCCCGCGATAGGAGCGCAGATCGATGAAGAACACGTCGAGCATCGGACCGTAGGAAACCTTCCGGTAGATGCGGCCGGGCTCGTCGGCGACGTAGCGGATCGGCGTCATCTCGTGAAAGGCGCGGCTGGCGCGCGCCGAGAGCGTGGCGATGGATTTTTCCTTGTAACGATCGTCGTCGCGCAGATCCGTGGAAGGCGACCAGTTGTTCAGCACCTCGTGGTCGTCCCACTGGTAGAACACCGGACAGACGGCGTTCAGCGCCTTCACATGGTCGTCGAGCAGGTTATAGGCCCATTGCCCGCGAAACTGGTCGAGCGTCTGCGCGATGTCGCGCTTCGCCTCGGTGACGATGCGGTTCTTCCAGACCCGCCCGTCGCGCAGCCTGACCTCGTCGGTAACGGGATTGTCGGCATAGATCGTATCGCCGGAATGGATCATGAAATCCGGGCGGTGGTAGGCGATCGTCGAATAGGTCCGCATCCCCTCCTCGTCGATTCCCCAGCCCTGCCCGACCGTATCGCCGGACCAGACGAAGCGGATGCTGCGCTTGCTCGTCGGCGCCGTCAGGAACTGCCCGTGGATCGGTTCGGAGACGTCGTTGACATCCTGCAGGTCGGCCGCGCGGAAGCGGTAGAAGATCTCCTGGTCGGCCGGCAGGTCCTGCAGCAAAAGTTTTGCCGCCAGATTGGTCTCCGGCGTCACGTCGATTGGCGCGACGCGCACCGCATTGGCAAACCGGTCGCTCGTCGAATATTCGAGATAGAGCCGTGCAGGTCGGTCCACCTGCGTCCACACCACGCCCGAAGTTTGGTCGACATCGCCCGATTGCACGCCCGAGGTGAAGATGGGGCGACTGGAGGAGCCGCGCGCGTAATAGGGCATCGCCAGCCCCGCCAAGGCAAAGCCGCCAACCGCCCCCATCGAGGAGAGAAAGCGGCGGCGGGTCGGTTCTGTCAGTTTCATGCCAAGGTCTATCCGGTTAACGGGAGGGCCGAACCTATGGCTGATCTCATGTCATTCGCTTGAAGGCGGCGTGACGGTTTTTCGAAACTTCGGCGACAGTCCTGTCACATTGCAGGCAGCATCACTGCGCCACCAGCCCGCCGCGGCGAAGCAGGCTGAGCAGCAGCAGCGGCAGCAGCGTGGTGATAAGGATGGCGACGAAGGCCATGGCCATGCCGAGCCCGACCGAGCCCTGCTCGAACTGCCGCCAGATGAAGGTGGCGATGGTCTGCATCCCGACGGGCGCCACGACCACGGAAGCGACGAGCTCGCGCGACGCCAGCGCGAAGACGAGCAGCATGGCCGAGGCGAGGCTCGGAAACACCAGCGGCAGCAGGATGCGGCGAAACGCCGTGGCGCCGTTCGCGCCGCTCACCCGGGCCGCGGCCTCCAGGCTGTCGCCGATCTGCTGGAAGGCGGCCACCGTGTAGCGCACCGGCTGCGGCAACAGGATGCAGCAATAGGCAAGCAGCAGGATCAACCCGGTATTGTAGGGGGTGGCGGGAAGCCAGGGCATGTTCCAGGCAAGGATGAGCCCGACGGCGACGACGATGCCGGGAAGCGCGTTCGGCAGGATGGTCATGATGTCGATGGCAATGCGCCCGCGCATCCGCGTCTTAACGACAGTATAGGCGGCGACAACGCCGATCAGCCCGGTGATGACGGCGGTGCCGATGCCGAGCGAGAAGCTGTTGCCGAGCGCTTCCACGGCGCCGGCGCTGTTGGAGAACACCGCCGCGAAATTGTCGAGGCTGAGATTGTCGAAGGCCAGCCCGCCGGAAATCGTCCGCGACAGCGCCGTTATCAGGATCGCCAGCAGCGGCAGCCCGGTGGCCAGGAACGAGACGACCGCGAACGCGATCACGACGAGAACTTTATAGGCGCCGAGCGGCCGCTTGTCCTTGGCGAGCGGCTTGCCGCTGACCGTCTGGTAGGAACGCCGAGACAGGATCCAGCGCTGCAGCAGGAAAGCCACCAGCGACAGGGTAACGAGCAGGATGGAAAGGATCGCGGCGCCCGGCAGATCGATCGGCCAGTCGGAGATGCGCAGGTCGATGCCTGTGACGAGAACCTGGAAGCCGGCGCGGCGGCCAAGGGCTGCCGGCGTGCCGTACTCCTCGATCGCCGCGGCGAAGACCAGCATCAGGCTGGCGACGAGCCCGGGTGCCGAAAGCGGCAGCGTGATCCGCCAGAAGGCGCGCGCCGGGGTCGCCCCGAAGACACGGCCGACATCGGCATAGCGCGCACCGACGGCTTCCACCGTGCGCGACACCGCGAAATAGACCACCGGGAGCGTATTGAAGGCCATGACCATGGTCATGCCGAAGAGCGAGAACAGGAAGGGCGCGAGGTTGAAGCCCGCCAGCTGCTCGAGATAGCCGCGCGGCTGCAGCGTCATGATCCAGCCCAGCGTGGCGATGTAGGGCGGTATCATGAAGGGGACGAGCAGCAGCACGTCCCAGAGCGGCGCCAGCGGAACGCGGTAGAGCGCCCGGATCACGCCGAGCGGCACCGCCACCAGCGCCGAGGCGATGACGACGCAGCCGCCGAGCAGGATGGTATTGCCGGCCATGCCGATCAGCGCGCTGTCGCCGAGCGTGGCGAAGAGCGCCGAGAAAGGGCCCGAAAAGGAGCCCTGCCCGAGATCGGGAAAGATGCCCTGCAGGACGATGGCGATGAAGGGAACGGCAACGATGACGCTCAAAGTCGCGATGGCGAGCCAAGCGGCTGGTGTCGCGCCGCCGATGCCGTTCGTCTTCATCAACTGGTCCTTACTTGCTGCCGAAGATGTCGGCGGTCTGCTTCAGCGTTTCCTTGCGCTTTCCGTAGACGGCGGCCGTGTCGTACTTCAGGAGCTTCAGGTCGCTCATCAGCGGACGGTTGGCCGGGATGTCGCTGCGGGCGGGCATCAGCATCTGGTCGGCGACCAGCTTCTGGCCTTCGTCGGACAGCATGTAGTCGATGAACTTCTTGGCCTCGTCCTGGTTCTTCGACCAGTTGAGGATCATGGCCGGACGCGGCGCGATGACGGTGCCGGAAGCCGGGAAGATCACGTCGATGTTTTCGCCCTTTTCCTTGGCGGCGAGCGTGATGTAGTCGACCGCGCCGAAGACGGCGGCCTTGGCGCCCTGCAGAACCGGGTTCAGCGCTTCGGCGTTGGCGCCGGCGATGATCGCGCCGTTATCCTTCAGCTCCTTGAAGAGCTTGAAATCGTCCTGACCGGCGAGCGCCGCCGTCAGTTCGAAGGACGAGCCCGACTGTGCCGGATCCGGAATGTTGACGAGGTCCTTGTACTCGGGCTTGGCGAGATCGGCCCATTCGGCCGGCTTCGGCGTTTCGCTCTTGGTGTTCCAGGCGATGCCGAGCGCCGAGATGCCCTGTGCGACGGCTGTATCGGTCTTCAGGAAATCGGGAACCTTGGCGGCGTTCGGGCTGGTGTAGGAAACGAGCCAGCCGCGCTTGGCGAAATCGGTCGCCGTATCCCAGGAGGCCGAGATCAGCACGTCGACGACAGGGTTCGAGGCTTCGGCCTCGATGCGGGCCATGACCTTGCCGGTCGTTGCCTGGAAGACGTTGACCTTGACGCCGGTCTCCTTGGTGAAGCCGGCCGACAGCTTGTCGATCAGGCTCTGCGGGCCGGCGGTGTAGACGGTGATGTCGGCATGCGCGACGCCGGCCATCAGCGATGCGGCGAAGACGCCGAAAGTGATGCTCTTCAAAGACTTAAACATGTTCAAGATTTTCCCTCTTTGACAAATGAACGCTATTGCCGAACCAGCGGATCTGGTCGGGATCGATCGAAAGGCCAACGGCGTCGCCGACGCGAAGCTTGGCGCGGCTGAGCACCTGAAGCTCGACATGCGCGGCGCCGACGAGCGACACGGTTGCGAGATGCCCGTCGCCGCGGAACTGCGAGCGCAGCACGGTCGCGGCGAGCCGCCCGGGCAGGATCTCGCCGGCGCCGATGGCACCCGTCGGAATGAGAATACGCGGCTTGCCGCCCTGATCACCGGTTGCTGGCATCATCATCACGCCGCTGTCGGCGAAGAACCAATGCCCGTCGCGGTACTCGAGCGCCGCGATGCCGCCCAGCCGCAGGAAGTCGGCGACCTCAGGCGTCGCCGGCCGGTCGATGAGCTCGTCCGGCGAGGCCAGCTGCTCGATCAGCCCGCCGCGCATGACGGCGACGTCGTCGGCCAGCGTCAGCGCCTCGCTGTGATCGTGCGTGACGTAGATCGCGGTCAGCCCCAGCGTGCCGATCAGCTCCGCCAGCTCGCCCACCATGTTTTCGCGCAGTTCGCGGTCGAGGTTGGACAATGGCTCGTCGAACAGGATCAGCTGCGGCTCCGCGACGATGGCGCGGGCGATCGCGACGCGCTGCTGCTGGCCGCCGGACAGGTCGCTCGGGCGGCGATCCGCGTAGGCGCCGAGGCCGACGCGCTCCAGCGCCCGCATCGTCCGCTCCTGCCGCGCCGCCTTGCCGACGCCGCGCATTTCGAGCGGAAAGGAAACATTGCCGCCGACAGTCAGGTGCGGCCACAGCGCATAGTCCTGGAAGACCATGCCGAGGTTGCGGCTTTCCGGCGGCGCGAAAACTCCGCTTGCGGCATCCGCCACCACGCGCCCGGCGATCGAGACCGAACCCTTGGTCGGCGCCAGAAGCCCCGCCACCAGCCTGAGAAGCGTGGTCTTGCCGCAGCCCGAGGGCCCGAGCAGCGCCAGCGTCTTGCCGCGCGTGAGCGAGATGTCGATGCCGTTCAGAATGGGAGTCGCGCCATAACGCAACTCGACGCCGGATGTCGAAACGGCGGCATGGTGATCCGAGGGGCGAGCAGACATGAAAAAACCGGCATCAATGGAGGTCGATGCCGGTTGCTTATTAACGTTCAATGACAGTCATGTGACACGCGGGCGCCCGATCGCCACCCGCGGAAACATTAGGATCCCCGCACCTAACGTGCCTTTCGGCGCGACAATGCTCAGGCGTCGCTGCCCGACAGTTCCTCGAAGGTAGCCAGCCCACGCTTCACCAGCATTGCGTCCGGGCTCGGCAGCTTGCCGCGGAAGGCCTTGTAGGTATCCTCGGGATCGACCGAACCGCCGACGGAATAGACGTGATCGCGCAGCTTTTTCGCGACCTCGCCGTTGAACGCGTCTCCCGTCTCCTCGAAGGCCGAGAAGGCATCGGCGTCGAGCACTTCCGACCACATGTAGGAATAGTAGCCGGCCGAATAGCCGCCCGAGAAGATGTGCTGGAAGTGCGGCGAGGCATGGCGCATGACCATCGACTTCGGCATACCGAGCTCCTTCAGCACCTCGGCCTGCACCGCCATCGGATCGGCGACCGCGTCGCGCGTATGGAACGCCATGTCGACCAGCGCGGACGAGGTGAACTCCACCGTGTTGAACCCGGCATTGAAGCTGCGCGCCGCCAGCACCTTGTCGAGCAGGTCCTGCGGCATCGGCCTGCCCGTCTCGAAATGCACGGCATACTGCTTGAGGATTTCGGGAACCGTCAGCCAGTGCTCGTAGAGCTGCGACGGCAGTTCGACGAAATCGCGCGACACGCCGGTACCGGACACGGAGGGATAGGTGACGTTGGAGAGCATGCCGTGCAGCGCGTGGCCGAACTCGTGGAACAGCGTGCGGGCATCGTCGAGCGACAGCAGCGCCGGCTTGCCTTCGGCAGGCTTGGCGAAGTTGCAGACATTATAGATGATCGGCAGCTCGCCGGTCCGGCCGTTCTTCAGCGGCAGCTTGTGCTGCGACTGTAACGAACTCATCCACGCGCCCGAACGCTTCGACGAGCGGGCGAAGTAATCGCCGAGGAACATCGCCACCAGCCTGTCCTCGCGGTCGCGGATCTCGAAGACGCGGACATCGGGATGATAGGCCGCAACGCCCTTCTTCTCGACCGCATGAACGTTAAACAGCCGGCCCGCCACGTCGAAGCAGGCGTCGATGATCTTTTCCAGCTGCAGGTATGGCTTCAGCTCGGCCTCGGAGAAATTGAATTTCTGCGAGCGGATCTTTTCCGAATAGAACCGCCAATCCCAGGGCATCACCTCATGGTTCTTGCCTTCGTCGGCGATCAGCTTGGCGATATCGGCCTCTTCCTCGCCGGCGCGCTTCACCGCCTTCGCCCACACCTGCTTCAAGAGGTCGTTCACCGCATCAGGCGTCTTCGCCATGGTGTTGTCGAGCTTCAGTTCGGCGAAGTTGCCGTAGCCGAGCAGCTTCGCCACCTCATGGCGCAGCTGGAGCGTTTCGCGGATGATGCCGCGATTGTCCGAAGGGCCATCGTTCTCGCCACGCGCCACCCAGGCCTTGAAGGCCTGTTCGCGCAGCTCGCGGCGCTCGGAGAAGGTCAGGAACGGCTCGATGATCGAGCGCGACAGCGTCACCGCGAACTTTTGGTCCTCACCGCGCTCGCGCGCCGCAGCCGCCATCGCGTCCTTGAGGAAATCGGGAATGCCGGCGAGATCGTCGCCCTCCGAAAGGATCAGCGCCCAGCCCTTCTCGTCGGAAAGCACGTTCTGGCCGAACTGCGTGCCGAGCCCGGCCAGCTTCTCGTTGATACCGGCGAGCTTCTCCTGTTCCGCCTTTTCAAGCTTGGCGCCCGACTTGACGAAGCCCTTCCAGTGCCGCTCCAGCACCCGTGTCTGCTCCAGCGTCAGCCCGAGGCCGTCGCGCTTCTCCCACAGCGTGTCGATGCGCTTGAAGAGTTCGGCGTTCATGCCGATCTTCGAGTAGTGCCGCGACATCTTCGGCGAGATATCCCGCTCCAGCGCCTGGATCGTGTCGTTGGTATGCGCGCCCGCGCGGTTCCAGAACAGCGACGAGACCCTGGAAAGATCATCGCCCGCGATCTCCAGCGCCACGACCGTATTCTCGAAGGTCGGCTCGGCGGGATCGGCCGCGATGGCATCGATCTCGCGCTCATGCGCGACAAGCGCCGCGTCGAAGGCGGCGGCGAAATCGCCGTCGTTCACGGCCTCGAAGCGCGGCAGGCCATTGAGGCCGTTCCAGGTGACGAGGGCCGGGTTCAGATCTGGTGTGGAGGGCATGCGGAAATCCTTGGGTTTGGCAGTCGGTGTTGCCGTCTGGTGTAACGGCAATATAGGGAGGCTTCGGCGCGATTGGTATTCCCGGCCACGGCAACGAATGCGGGAGCCGGACGCGCCGTAATCGATCAGGCCCGGCGCCAGCCGAGCAGGCCGGGCGTGGCATGCAGCAGCGCCTGCGCCGCAAACCCCATGAACAGCACGCCCGAGCAGCGCACGATCAGCCGCTCATGCGCCCGATAGAAGCGCCGCACGGCGCCTGTGCCGACGATCGCGATCAGGATCATGTCGGCGACGATGAAGCCGAGGAACGACACGGCAAGCAGCACCGGCAGCGTCTGGAACTGCAAGGCGCTCGCCGAGCCCGCCACCAGTGCCGTGAATGTCGCCAGCGCCACCGGATAGCCCTTCGGATTGGTGACGCCGAAGATCAGCCCGCGCCGGAATGGACGCTCGACGGTCACCAGCGCCTGCCCCTCGCCCTTCGGCTTGGCGCGAAAGGCGTTCCAGCCGATCCAGGCGAGATAGAAGCCGCAGGCGAGCCCCAGCGCATCGAACACGAAACTACCGATCGTCTTGGCACCGATGATCGCCACCAACGCCAGCGACGCCCACAGCGTATCGCCGACCAGATGCCCACAGACAAACTGCGCCCCCGCCTTTCTTCCCTGCCCGGCCCCGATGCCGAGCAGCGCCAGAAAGGCCGGCCCCGGAATGAGCACATAAAGCAGCGCCGCCAGGAAGGCGCCCGCGAGCAGCGATTGGGTCATGGAGAATCCCTCGATGAAAAACCGGAGATTATGCGGTGTGGCGGGAGCGTCAAGCGGGTGCGACAAGAACCCGCCCGGTTCGCCAGCAGTGCCGCGCAACCTCATTCAGATTATTGATGAACGCGTTCCGGCGCCGCAATGGATTTCACGGATCGCGCGCATTAGGCTTCGGCCATTGATTGCGCTGGTTTCATGAAGAAAGCCGTTTCCGATGTCCATTCTCGACGCAACCGCGGTCCACCCGATCACCCTGCCCGACGGCACCGTCTACGGCGATACCGTCTATCTGAAGAACGTCATCGACCATCCGCGCATGGAAATCGGCGACTACAGCTACTACACCCACTCGGGCAAACCCGAAGACACCGCCGGCATCCTCGCACCCTATCTCGGGCATGGCGTCCGGGAGCGGCTGATCATCGGAAAATTCGTGCAGATTGCCCGCGGAAGCTACTTCATCACCAGCTCGGCCAATCATCCGATGAAGGGTTTCACCACCTACCCGTTCCGAATCTTCAAGCCGGAAACCTTCGGCTACAAGGACCTGCCGGTGAAGGATACTGACGTCGGGCATGACGTCTGGATCGGCCATGACGCGGCAATCATGCCGGGCGTGCGGATCGGGTCTGGCGCCATTATCGCCGCCGGATCGGTCGTTGCCCGCGACGTTCCGCCCTATGCCGTCGTCGGCGGCAACCCGGCCGCGATCATCCGCATGCGATACCCCACGACGGTCATCGATGAACTGCTCGATATCGCGTGGTGGAACTGGCCTCTGGACAAGATCGAGGCCAATCTGGCCGCTCTCGAAAACGGCGACCTCGAGGCGCTGAAGAGGGCATGACGCAAACAGCACGGCCGCCAGCGTCGTGACAGTCTGCACAACCCGGCATTTTGCCGTTGCGATCGACCTCCGCCTGCGCCAGAACAGAGCCGACATCCCGTCTGTCAGTGGAACCAAGCCAGCCGAGTACCAGCATGCCCCCATTCCGGATGAGCGCAAGGCGAACGAGCATGCTCGGCGCCCTTCTCGCCACCATCGGCCCGATCTCGATGTCGATCTACACCCCCGCCATGCCGGAGCTGGTGGGCGCCTTCGACACGACCGAGGCGGCGATCAAGATGACGCTGTCGCTCTATTTCGCCGGCTTCTCCATAGCCCAGCTGCTCGCCGGCCCGCTGTCGGATGCCTTCGGCCGCCGCGCCGCGACGCTGCTCTTCGTCGGCATCTACATGGTGGGAAGCCTGTTGTCGGTGTTTGCGCCCGGCATCGAATGGCTGCTCGCTGGCCGCCTGATCCAGGGCATCGGCGCCTCGGTCGGGATTACCGTGGCGCGCGCCATCGTCCGCGACCAGTTCACCGGCGCCGATGCCTCCAGGATCATGAACCTGATCGGCATCATGATCGCCATCGGCCCGGCCATCGCCCCGACCGTGGGCGGTCTTGCGCTCGCCGCCTTCGGCTGGCAGTCGGTGTTCTTTCTGCTGATCGGCTTCGGCCTCCTGATCTGCCTCTCGGTCCTCGTCTTCATGCGCGAGACCAGCACCCCCGACCGGCGCCGCGCCCTTCCCGGGCCGTTGCTATCGGCCTATGCCGAACTCGCCCGCGAACCGCGCTTCGTCTCCGCTTCGCTGGTGCTCGGCGGCTCGATCGGCGCGCTCTATGCGCAGGCGACGATGCTCCCCTTCATCCTGATCAAGATTGTCGGCCTCACACCCACAGCCTTCGGCCTCGGCATGCTGATGCAATCCGGCTCCTATTTCGCAGGCTCGGTGGTTCTGAGGATGACCTCGGCAAGGCTCGGCGGCGACGGCTCGGTACGAACAGGCCTCGGCCTGCTCGGCCTCTCCGGCATCATGATCGCGCTCTCGGTGCAGTTTGTGACACCCAGCTACCTCTCGATCATGGGCCCCGTCGCCTTCCTCGCCTTCGGCCTGGCATTCCTGACCCCGCACATGACGACATCGGGCCTCTTCCCCTTCCCGCATATCGCTGGCTCCGCCTCGGCGATGATGGGCTTCATCCAGATGGGCGGCGGCTTCATGGGCGGCCTTGTAGCCTCGCTCCTCGGCGCCCCGCTGCTCGCCTTCGGCACCATCATCCCGGCGATGGCCCTGATCGCCATCTTGAGCTACCTCTGGTTCCTCCACGCCACCCGACGTGCCGCGACACCGTCGCATTCGAGTCTGGGGGAGTGAGAGATCACGCGCACACACCACGCAGACGTGCTTGGCGACACCATAGCCCCACCCTCGACGTCATGCTCGGCCCTGTGCCGAGCATCTGCCGGTCGCTCCATTTGCTCGACGTGAATGGACACTTGGCACCCGGTCGGGCGGTATCGGGCGGCGGACAATGAACCCGCTGCTTACATCTGCACGGTTGCATTCGCGGAGGCGTGCTTAGGTCCTCGGGACATCCCGAGGACGACGCCGAGAGGGCGGAAACGACGGCGTATCACAGCTCGCGCGGTCCATCCGACCCTTTGCAGAAGCGAGTGGATCATCCGGTCCCCCTCGCAGAAACCCACACAAACAAAAAAGGCGCCCCGAAGAGCGCCTTTTCGATAACCCGTTCCGTCTTACTTGCGGTTGCCCATGAACTGCAGGAGGAACATGAAGAGGTTGATGAAGTCGAGGTAGAGCGTCAGGGCGCCCATGATCGCCTTGCGGCCGGCCATGGTGGCGTCGTCGGCGGCGTAGTACATTTCCTTGATGCGCTGCGTGTCGTAGGCGGTCAGGCCCGCGAAGATCAGCACGCCGATCACCGAGATCGCGAACTGCATGGCCGAAGAGGCCAGGAAGATGTTCACGACCGAGGCGATGATCAGGCCGAACAGACCCATCATCAGGAACGAGCCCATCGCCGACAGGTCACGCTTGGTCGAATAGCCGTAGAGCGACAGCGCGCCGAACGAGGCGGCCGTCACGAAGAAGGTCTGCACGACGCTCTGGCCGGTGTAGATCAAGAAGATCGACGACAGCGACAGGCCCACGAGTGCTGCATAGACCGCAAAGGTCGTCTGCGCGGCCGACACGCTCATCGAGTTGATCCTGAAGCTCAGGAAGAGCACCATGGCCAGCGGAGCGAAGATGACGACCCACTTCAGCGGGCTCGTGTAGATCGCGGCGCCGAATGCGGTGAGCTGGCCGTCGGAGACGGCGAAGGTGTATGCGAAATAGGCGGCCAGGCCGGTGATCGCCAGACCGAGCGCCATCAGGTTATAGACCTTGAGCATATAGGTGCGCAGGCCCTGATCGATCATCTCGCCGGTCTGTGCACGGCTCTGGTAGTTACGAAGGTCAGCCATAGTTTCCTCTTTAAAGCTCCGATGTGAACACGGTGTCGGATTTTCAACCCGGGCGCCGCTGCGGAGCCCCAGCATGCCTGTCCACAATATGAGCCTTTCGCCCTTTGCAAACAAGGCCCTTGCAACCCGTGATCGGGTTAAATCGCTGTAACCTGTCGCAAAATTTCCCGCAAGGACGGCTAAAGTTCGCGCAAAACGGGTGCCGCCTTCTGGCCGAGAATGCGCCAGGTGCCGATCAGACCGATGCCGACGGTGAGCACCAGCGCCGTCAGAAGCGTGAAGCCGGCGACATCGGGCAGGAAGTGCGAGGGGATGCGCATGATCCTGGCGACGATGAACCAGGCGGAAATCCCGCCGGCCGCGAGCGCGAAGATCGCGGTCGCCGCACCGAGGATCAGGTACTCGTAGCAGAAGGCGCGGATCAGCATCCGGCGCGTCGCCCCAAGCGTCTTCAGTACCACGGCGTCATGGGTCCGGGCTCGATTGCCGGCGGCAAGCGCGCCCGCCAGCACCAGAACCGAGGAAATCAGCGCCACCGAGGCGGCCGCGCGGATCGCCGTCGCCAGCTGGGCGACCAGCGTGTTGACGATGTCGATCGCATCCTTGACGCGCACGCTCGTGATCGTCGGCCAGGTATTGGTCACGGACTTCAGGATCGCGGCCTCCTGCGTGGCGGTCGCGCTCGGGTCCGTCAGCGTCGCCAGCCAGGCGTGTGGCGCGCCCTTGAAGGTGTTCGGCGAGAACACCATGACGAAGTTGATCCCCAGCGACTGCCACTCGACCTTGCGCAGGTTGGCGATCTTGGCGGTGATGTTGCGGCCGAGCACGTTGACGGTGACGGTATCGCCGATCTTGAGGCCCAGTTCGCCCGCCTCCTCGGCGGAGAACGACACCAGCGGCTCGCCGCTGTAATCCTTGCCCCACCACTCGCCGGATGTCAGCGAAGCGTTCTCGGGCATCGTCTCGGAATAGGTGATGCCGCGGTCGCCGCGAAGCACCCACTGGCCGGCCGGCGGCACCTTGCGCTTGGTCACGTCCTCGCCGTTGAAGGCAAGGATGCGGCCGCGCAGCATCGGCACCTCGACCAATTTGCCTGATGGCGCCTGCGACTTGACCAGCTCGCGGAAGCGCTCGACTTCCGAGCCCTGGATATCGACGAAGAAGAAGTTCGGCGCACCCTCGGCCATGCGCCCGGTCAGCTGCTGCCTGAGATTGCCGTCGATAAGCGTGAGCGTCACCAGAAGCGCCAGCCCGAGGCCGAGCGACAGCACGACGGAGGCGGTGAGCGCGCCGGGACGGTGGATGTTGCCGATCGCGAGCCTGAGCGCCGGCGAATTTACCCGCGGGCTACGCCGCGCCAGCCAGGCGATGCCGGCTGCCACCAGCCGCAGCACCACGAAGGCAAAGGCGATGGCGCCGGTGAAGACGACGGCGATGAAGCGGTCGTGCGCGGTCACGATAGCAAGGCCGGCAAGCAGGATCAGGAAGGCGGCCGCCAGCAGCACGTAGGGCCAGGACGGCAGGCGCCGCGCCTCGAAGCCCTGCTCGCGAAACAGCGCGGTGGCCGGGACCTCGCGGGCATGGCCGAGCGGCAGGATGGCGAAAGCGAGCGTCGTCAGGATGCCGAAGAGCACCGCCAGCGACAGCGCGCCGGGGTAGAAGACGATATCGGTCGAGACCGGCAGCACCTGCGCCAGAAACTGCGCGGCAACGAGCGGCGCCAGCGCCCCGATGACGAGGCCGACGGCGATGCCGGCAAGGGCGATGATCGAGATCTGGAACAGATAGATCAGCACCACGGTCGCGGCAGGCGCGCCCAGGCACTTGAAGGTGGCGATGGTCGTGCGCTTGGCATCGAGGAAGGCGCGCACCGCATTGGCGACGCCGACGCCGCCGACGATCAGCGCGGTGAGCCCGACCAGCGTCAGGAACTGCGAGAAACGCTCGATATTCTCCGTCAGCGAGGGTGCCGCGCGGTCGCTGCTGCGGATCGACCAGCCGGCGGCGGGAAACTCGTTGGCCGCACGGTCGCGGATGCCCGAGGCCTGGTTGAGGTCGTTGAGGCGGATCTTGTAGGCGTGCTCGACGAGGCTGCCAGTCTGCACCAGGCCGGAAGCGGCCATCGCCTGGCTGCTGATCAACAGCCGTGGCGCAAAGCCGAAGCCTTCCGAAATGGCGTCGGGCTCGGTCTTCACCGTGCCTGTGATGTTGAGGATGACGTTGCCGAGCAGGATCTCGTCGCCGATCGAAAGACCCATGCGCTCCAGGAGAAGCGGTGCGGCGACCGCGCCATAGGTGCCGCCCTGGTTGGAGAGCAGCGCCGGAAGCGGGTAGTTCGGCTCGGCCTCGAAGGTGCCGTAGAGCGGATAGGCGCCATCCACCGCCTTGACCTCGACCAGCGCCTGATCGGTTCCATCGGGCTTGCGCGCCATGGATCGCAGACCGGTCGAGACCGATACCTTTCCGAGCCCGTTCAGGAAGTTCATTTCCTGCTCGTTGGCCTCGCGGTTGTTGAGCTCGAAGCGGATGTCGCCGGCAAGGATTTCCTGGCCGCGCGTGGCGATCGTGTCGGTGATCGACTGCGACACCGAATTGACGGCGGCGATCGCCCCGGTGCCGAGCGCGATGCAGGCGAGGAAGATATAAAAACCCCTCAGCCCGCCGCGCAGTTCACGCAGCGCGAGACGGAAGGCGAGCGAGACACGCGGGGTGATGAGCCTCATGCAATGGCGGCCTCTGCGGGGCGATCGGCGGCGCTGTCGCCCTCGATCTGGCCCGAGCGCACGCGAATCTGTCGCGAGCAGCGCTTGGCGAGGCCGTTGTCATGGGTGACGAGGATAAGCGTCATGCCGCGCTCGGCCTGCTTGGAAAACAGGAGATCGGCGATCTGCCGGCCGGTGTCGGCATCGAGATTGCCGGTCGGCTCGTCGGCGATCAGAAGCGCCGGCGACGGGGCGAGCGCCCGCGCGATGGCGACGCGCTGCTGCTCGCCGCCCGAGAGCTGGCCGGGATAGTGGTTCAGACGCTCGCCGAGGCCGACGGCATTGAGCTCGCGCCTGGCGATCTCGAACGGGTTGGCGACATTGGCGAGCTCGAGCGGCACGGCGACGTTTTCAAGCGCCGTCATGTTGGCGATCAGGTGGAAGGACTGGAAGACGATCCCGATGTTGCGGCCGCGGAAATCCGCCACCTGGTCTTCGCTCAGCGCATGCAGCGGCGTGCCGCTGATGTTGATCTCGCCGCTGTCGAGCGTTTCCAGCCCAGCGAGCACCATCAGCAACGTCGACTTGCCGGAGCCGGAGGGGCCGACGATGCCGACCGATT
Source organism: Hyphomicrobiales bacterium (assembly GCA_900471485.1). GTDB lineage: Bacteria > Pseudomonadota > Alphaproteobacteria > Rhizobiales > Rhizobiaceae > Rhizobium. Next base: position 6,837 of record UCEU01000032.1, on the reverse strand, counting down.
CTCCAGCCTCGATCACAAGGTCGATGCCCTTCAGCACATGGACCGATGCGGCGGCGCTGCCCAGGGTCAAATCGGCGTGCTTCAGCTCGATGATGGTTTTTGCCAACAGTATTTGCCCTATATAGATCACGAAACGTGCAGCCAATTTAGGGAAAGCGGAATGAGTTTTAAAGTTGCCGGCCTTCACATAGCTGTCATTGTCGCCTCGCTCGTCTTTTCGGTGGCGGCGCAGGCAAGAACCATCAATCTGGTCGGCTTCGGTGACAGCCTCATGGCGGGCTACCAGCTGGCCCCAGGCGAGGGCTTTCCCGAGAAGCTGCAGGCGGCGCTGAAGGCCGACGGAAAGGACGTGAGCGTCGCCAATGCGGGCGTCTCCGGCGACACCACGACGGGCGGGCTTGCACGCATCGACTGGTCCGTCCCCGACGGTACGGACGGCGTCATCCTCGAGCTCGGCGCCAACGACGCGCTGCGCGGCATCCCGCCGGAAGAGAGCGAGAAGAACCTCGACCAGATGATTACCCGGCTAAAAGAGCGCGGTATCGCGGTCCTGCTGGTCGGCATGATGGCGCCTCCGAACATGGGTGGCGACTATGCCGAGCGCTTCAACCCGATCTACCGGAAACTCGCTGAAAAACATGGCGTTGCGCTCTATCCCTTCTTTCTCGACGGCGTCGTGCTCGACGCCGGGCTGAAACTCGAGGACGGCATGCATCCGAATGCCAAGGGCGTGGATGTGATGGTCGAGAAGATGAAGCCGGCGATCACGCAATTCCTTGGAACGTTTCCGTCTGTGAAGAATTAGGGACTTGCGCGGGTACGGAATGCGTGATTCCGTGTGAGCACCTGCAAAAGATTCGGGGAGTGCTCGTTATGCCGAGACTATTTACCGCCCTCGAAATTCCGCGCAATGCGGCGATGAGCCTGTCATTGTTGCGCGGTGGTCTACCCGGCGCGCGGTGGATCGATGTGGAGAACTACCACATCACATTGCGGTTCATCGGAGACGTGGACGGAAGGACGGCAGACGAAGTCGTCGATCGTCTCGATCGCATCGACCGGCCCGAATTCCAGATCAAGCTCGACGGCATCGGTTCCTTCGGTTCGAAGAAGCCGCATTCGGTCTGGGCCGGCGTCAGCCCCAATCCCGAGATGTACGCGCTGCAGGCCGAGATCGAGCGCATCTGCCAGCGCATCGGCCTTCCCCCGGACCCGCGCAAGTTCACGCCGCATGTGACGCTGGCGCGTCTGAAGGCAGCGCGTGTCGATGATGTCGTGCACTACCTCGCCGGCCGCGGCAACTTCCAGACCTCGGCCTTCACCGTGCCGCGCTTCGTGCTTCTGTCGTCGCGTGAATCCGTGGGTGGCGGACCCTATCTGACGGAAGAGATTTTCCCGCTGCGCGAGGCGCTGTCGGTGCCTAATTCCGCCAGCAACTTCCTGCAGCCGGTCAAGAGCCTGGCATAGACCAGCTCGAAGGCGTCCTCGCCGCCGAAATAGGGATCGGGGATATTTTCGCCGGTCCCGAGCGCGATGTCGCCGAAGAGGCTGATGTTGGACGCCCTGGGCGCCACCCGGCGGAGCTCGGAGACATTGGTCGTGTCCATGGCGACAACAAGGTCGAATTCGCCGAAGTCCTCGGATTTTATCCGCCGCGCCCGCTGTCCAGAGATATCGATGCCGTGGTTTGCGGCGGTCGCTACCGAGCGCGGATCAGACCCGTCGCCGATATGCCAGCCGCCGGTGCCGGCCGAATCGATCGAGAAGCGCGCGCCGAGCCCGGCCTCTTCGACGAGGTGAGTGAAGATGCCCTCGGCCAGCGGCGAACGGCAGATATTGCCCATGCAAACAAACAGGATGCTGATGCGTTTCATAGGGAGACTCGTTGAAACAGGAGGAGGAACCATCGCATGAAACGGCAAAAACTGGAACGGTCGGCGATCGACGGGGAACTGGCCAAGCTGGACGGCTGGATGCTCGACGACGGAGCCGCGTCGATCTCGAAATCCTTCAAGTTCAAGAACTTCGTGGAGGCCTTCGGCTTCATGACGGAGGCGGCTCTCGCCGCCGAAAAGCTCGACCACCACCCGGAATGGTTCAACGTCTATTCCAAGGTCGAGGTAAAGCTCAACACGCACGACGCCGGCGGGCTGACGGAACTCGATTTCAAGCTGGCGGCGCTGATGGAAAAGGCCGCGGCGCGCCGGGCTGACTAAATGTGGGCCGATTGAATCGCGGCAACCGGTCACCCATATCCTTGCGTGACAGAAAGGGCCAAGTGGACATGGACGACGTCAAATACGGTGAAATCCTGCTGCCGGGTGATGAAGACACCCAGAGCCGGCGCGAGGAAACGGTGCGCCGGAAATTCTGGCCGACCTTTCGCAAGGCGGCGCGCAGGATACCCTTCTCGCGCGATCTCGTCGCCGCCTTTTACTGCGCGCTCGATCCGCAGACGCCGCTCAAGGTGCGCGGAACGCTGCTCGCCGCACTCGCCTATTTCGTGCTGCCCGTCGACATGATCCCCGACGTGCTTGTCGGGATCGGCTTTACCGACGACATCGCCGTGCTCTCGGCCGCCTTCGCCATGGTCAACCGCCATATCCGCCCCAACCACTACGACGCCGCCGACAAGGCGCTGGCCGACGCGCCCGGCGGCGTGAAGCCCGAGGACATGAAGACGGTTTAATCGCGGCGCGCTCAGACGCTTTCCGCTTCCAGCACCTTCTTCAGCTTGCCGAAGGCAAGGCGGATGCGGGATTTGACGGTGCCGAGCGGCAGGCCCGTAGCCTCGGCGATCTCCGAATGCGACTGGCCTAGGAAGAAAGCGGCCCGCAGCATGTCGCGCTGATCATCCGGCAGCCGGTTGACGGCGGCGCGGACGTGGGCGTCGCGGTCGTCATTGGCGACGATCTCGTCGGCGCCAAGCTCCGCCGGCGGCTGCAGAACCGGATCCTTTTCATCCAGCACGCGGGCGCGGCTGCGCCTTTGCAGGTCGATTCGCCGGTTGCGGGCGATACGGAACAGCCATGTTGAGAGCGACGAGCGCGCGGGATCGTAGAGCCCTGCCTTGTGCCAGAGCACGATCATCACTTCCTGCACCAGTTCCTCCGCCTCGCCGCCCGCCATCTTCTGCCGCAGCAGCCAGGATTTCAGGCGCGGGGCGAAATAATCGAACAGGACAGCGAAGGCCTGCTGATCGCGGTGGTCCGCGACCGCTCTGGCGAGTGCGGCGAAGCGCTGTCTCTCGTCAGCATCCATATTCCGTTACAGGTCCCGGCTTAGCGAATTCGTCAATGGATCTCCCGACTTATTGACCTACAGCGGTTTTCGAAAACGTCAAACTCTTGCCTGAATCTTTCTGTCTTAAATGCATCGACGGCGACACAAACCTATGTCGCCGCACATCATCATCAAGGGCGAGGGTTCGGCGCCCAACCATGATACCAGAACGAAAATGGCACAGGCGGGTAATTCTCGCAGGCCTCGTTGACGTTTTGGTAACCTGAATTAAGTCAAAATAAAGCAGATCGTGACTACGCCGCCCGCTCGTTTTCTCGGGCTCGAAGCGCAAGAACCGGCAGGATATCCATGTTTGTAAGACGTACCGTAATCGCCCTCTCCATCGTTCTCGCCGGCGCTGGAATAGCCTCCGCTCAAGCCAAGAAGCCAGCAGCAGCCGCTCAGCAGCCTGCCGCCGCTTCCTCGGCGCCGACGCGCATCCAGCAGTTCCAGGCCTGGGGCGCCTATTCCTACAAGTCGGGCGCCAGCACCGTCTGCTACGTTCTCTCGGTCCCGACCGAGAAGAAGCCCGCCGGCATCGACCACGGCGACAACTTCTTCATCGTCTCGCAGCGCCCGGGCCAGAACATCTCCTACGAGCCGCAGGCGATGATGGGCTACACCGTCAAGGACGCCTCGAAGATCAACGTCGTCATCGACAACAAGACCTTCGTCATGTTCACCAAGGACAAGGCCGGCTGGGTCGAGAATGCCGCGCAGGAGCCGGCGCTGGTGGCCGCCATGAAGGGTGGCCACTCGATGACCGTCAACGCCGTTTCTCGTAAGGGCACGGCGACCTCCTACAGCTATTCGCTGGCCGGCATTTCGGCTTCGCTGAAGCAGATCGAAGGCTGCAAGTAAGCGCTGGCGACACACGCCTCATTTTCGAAGGCCGGCCTTGCGCCGGCCTTCGTCGTTTCCATCTATAGTGACGGATGGCAAAAATGATGCTAAAGGCGCGCACAACAGCGGATGGATCGCGGCTTGGCCGCCAAGTTCCGCATTCACTTTCTGCCTTCATGCCCGCTCCGCCCGCCAGTCATTCGGACTATCGGGAGGATCGCATGTTGAATTCGGGATTAGATTAAATGTCCGTCATGGATGCGATGACCGTTCTCAAGCCCGCAGGCAACCAGCCGGCGCGCGGCGAAGCATTGCCGAAGCCGTCGCTGATCGGCCTCACCCGCGAGGAGATGGGCGCCGCGCTGCGCGAGAAGGGCGTGCCGGAAAAGCAGATCAAGATGCGCGTGGCGCAGCTCTGGAACTGGATCTATGTGCGCGGGGTCTCCGACTTCGACCACATGGCCAATATCTCCAAGGACATGCGCGAGACGCTGAAGACGCACTTTACCATTGCTCGGCCCGAGATCGTCGAGGAGCAGGTCTCTAACGACGGCACCCGCAAGTGGCTGCTGCGCTTTCCGGCGCGCGGTGCCGGGCGTCCCGTCGAGATCGAGGCGGTCTATATTCCCGAAGAAGGCCGTGGCACGCTCTGCATCTCCAGCCAGGTCGGCTGCACGCTCACCTGTTCCTTCTGTCACACCGGCACGCAGCGCCTGGTGCGCAATCTGACGGCGGAAGAAATCCTGTCGCAGCTGCTGCTCGCCCGCGACCGGCTGGGCGATTTCCCCGACCGCGAAGCGCCGCAGGGCACGATCATGCCGGCCGAGGGCCGCAAGGTCAGTAACATCGTGATGATGGGCATGGGCGAGCCGCTCTACAATTTCGACAGCGTCAAGCAGGCGCTCCTGATCGCCACCGACGGCGACGGATTGTCGCTCTCCAAGCGCCGCGTCACGCTCTCGACCTCCGGCGTCGTGCCGGAGATCTTCCGCACCGGCGACGAGATCGGCGTCATGCTGGCGATCTCGCTGCATGCCGTGCGCGACGACCTGCGCGACATCCTGGTGCCGATCAACAAGAAGTATCCGCTGAAGGAACTGATCGACGCCTGCCGCAAGTATCCGGGTCTCTCCAACGCCCGTCGCATCACCTTCGAATATGTGATGCTGAAGGACGTCAACGACAGCCTGGAGGACGCCAAGGGGCTGATCCAGCTGCTCAAGGGCGTGCCGGCGAAGATCAACCTCATCCCGTTCAACCCCTGGCCGGGCACCAACTACCAGTGCTCCGACTGGGCGCAGATCGAGAAATTCGCCGATTTCATCAACTCGGCCGGCTATGCCTCGCCGATCCGCACGCCGCGCGGCCGCGATATCCTTGCCGCCTGCGGCCAGCTGAAGTCGGAATCGGAGCGCATGCGCAAGACCGAGCGACTGGCCTTCGAGGCGATGATGATCGCCAACCACGGCTCGGATGACTGATGTTTGCGTGATGGGTGCGCGAGTGATCAGCAAGTTTGATCCTCCCAGCATCTTCTAATGATTGATTTCATGGGCCGCTTTTCCTACAAGCGGCCCAAAAGCATTATTGGAGGATACCCATGCGTTCTGTACTGCTCGCTGCCGTGGCCGCGACCCTTGCCCTTTCCCTTCCCGCAAAAGCCGAAGACGTGACCGTTGCGGTTACCGCGATCGTCGAACATCCGGCGCTCGACGCCGCCCGCAAGGGTGTTCTCGACGTGCTGACGGCTGCCGGCTACAAGGAAGGCGAGAACCTGAAGTTCGTGTTCCAGTCGGCGCAGGGTAATCCCGCGACCGCAGCCCAGATCGCCCGCCAGTTCGCCGGTGACGGCCCCAACGTCATCGTTCCGATCTCGACCCCTTCGGCGCAGGCCGTGGTCTCCTCGACCCGCGACATCCCCGTTGTCTTCACCGCCGTGTCCGATCCTCTCGGCGCGCAGCTGGTCAAGAACATGGACAAGCCCGGCGGCAACGTCACCGGCCTTTCCGACATGTCGCCGGTTGCCGAGCATGTGGCGCTGATCAAGGAAATCCTGCCGAACGCCAAGACCATCGGCTATCTCTACAATTCCGGCGAAGCGAACTCCGTATCGCTGCTCGCGGTTCTGAAGGTCGAGGCTGAAAAGGCCGGCCTCAAGGTCGTCGAATCCGCAGCCACCAAGTCCGCCGAAGTACAGGGTGCGGCCCGCGCCCTCGTCGGCCGCGCCGATGCGATCTACGTGCCGACAGACAACACGATCATCTCGGCGCTCGAGGGTGCCGTGGCCGTTGCCGAAGAGGCCAAGCTGCCGCTCTTCACCGCCGACACCGATTCCGTCTCGCGCGGCTCGGTCGCCGCTCTCGGCTTCAACTACTACGACGTCGGCAAGCAGACCGGCGAAATCGTCGTGCGCATCCTGAAAGGTGAGAACCCCGGCGATATCCCGGTCAAGGTCGCCGCCGGCAGCGATCTCGTCATCAACAAGGGCGCCGCCGCCAAGATGGGCGTGACGCTGCCTGAGAGCGTGCTGAAGCGCGCGACGAAGACGATCGACTGATACAGTCACAATAGAGACTTGAATGATCAGCCGCTCCCGTTTGCACGGGGGCGGCTGATCGCATAGAGATGAAGACCACCGAGTAAGATAGCGGACCTTACCGCCTTGGAATAAAGGCCCCTCCCCAACCCTCCCCACAAGGGGGAGGGCTTAAC
>UCEU01000012.1 GCA_900471485.1 Hyphomicrobiales bacterium | reverse complement strand
CAATTCGGCGTCTAGGGCTAGGCCAGGTTAAGCCCGCCCCCTTGTGGGGAGGGTTGGGAGGGGTCTTGCTTGCTACAGCCTCTCAGCTGTCCTTGCTTCACACCTCAAACCTCAGGCAATCGCCGCCTTCTGCATCTCCACCAGTTCGGCAATGCCGTTCTTGGCAAGCGCCATCAGCGCTCCGAACTCCTCTTCCGAGAATGGCGCACCTTCCGCCGTACCCTGCACTTCGACGATGCCGCCGGCGCCGGTCATCACGAAGTTCGCATCCGTCTCGGCGGAGCTATCCTCGAGGTAATCGAGATCGATGACAGGCTGGCTGGCGAAGACGCCGCAGGAGATCGCCGCGACGTGGTCCTTCAGAACCCGCTCGACCTTGATCATGTTGCGGCTTTCCATCCACTTCAGGCAGTCGTAGAGCGCGATCCACGCGCCGGTGATGGATGCCGTGCGGGTGCCGCCGTCGGCCTGGATCACGTCGCAGTCGAGCGTGATCTGGCGTTCGCCGAGTTCCTTGAGGTCGACCACGGCGCGCAGCGAGCGGCCGATCAGGCGCTGGATTTCCTGGGTGCGGCCACCCTGCTTGCCGGCGGCGGCTTCGCGCTTCATGCGGTCGCCGGTGGCGCGCGGCAGCATGCCGTATTCGGCGGTGACCCAGCCCTTGCCGGTGTTGCGCAGCCACGGCGGCGTCTTTTCTTCCAGGCTCGCGGTGCACAGCACATGCGTGTCGCCGAACTTGACGAGACAGGAGCCTTCGGCGTGCTTGGAGAAGTTGCGCTCGAAGGTGACCTTGCGCATCTGGTCGGTTTTTCTGCCTGAGGGCCGCATGCTATTCTCCTGAACCAAAGCCCGAAAAGGCGCATGCGCCTCCGGGGGGACTGTCAACCGTGCTTATCTTGTTGACCGCTTCTACGATTGGCGGCCGCCATTTGCAATTTCCCTTTTGTCACGGCAGGGAGATTGACTATATTTTATGGTGTTGTCCTCAGTAGGGTTTGCAGGTTTCATGGAGTTCAGATCGACGTCGGTTTCGGATGCCGTGGCTGTGCTGGACGAGCGCTCCAAGGAGATCTTTCGCCGCATCGTCGAAGGCTATCTGGAGACCGGCGAGCCGCTCGGCTCGCGCAATCTCTCGCGCATCCTTCCCATGTCGCTGTCGCCCGCTTCCGTCCGCAACGTCATGAGCGATCTCGAGGAGCTCGGCCTCATCTATTCCCCGCATGTCAGCGCCGGCCGCCTGCCCACGCAGTTCGGCCTTCGCTTCTTCGTCGATGCCTTCATGCAGGTGGGCGATCTCTCGGCGGAGGACCGCGCCAGCATCGACCGCCAGGTGCGTGCCGAAACCCATGGCAATCCCATGGAAACGATGATGAACGAGGCGACCCGCATGCTGTCGGGCATGTCGCGCGGCGCCGGCCTCGTGATCACCTCGAAAAGCGATCCCGTCCTCAAGCATGTCGAGTTCATCCGCCTGGAGCCGACCAAGGCGCTGGCGGTCCTTGTCGGCGATCACGACCAGGTGGAAAACCGCATCATCGAGCTTCCGGCCGGCGTCACCTCATCGCAGCTCACCGAGGCCGCCAATTTCCTCAATGCCTACATGACCGGCCAGACCCTGCCGGAACTGCGCAACCAGCTCGGCAAGCTCAAGGACGATGTCCGCCATGAACTCGACGAGCTCTCCCGCGATCTGGTCGAGCGCGGCATCGCGGTCTGGTCCGGCAGCGCCGACGAGGGCAAGCCGACGCAGCTCATCATCCGCGGCCGCTCCAATCTTCTCGAAGGCCTTGCCGGCGCCGACGATATCGATCGCCTGCGCATGCTGTTCGACGATCTGGAGAAGAAGGACAGCCTGATCGAGCTACTGAACCTCGCCGAAACCGGGCCCGGCGTGCGCATCTTCATCGGCTCGGAAAACAAGCTCTTCTCGCTCTCCGGCTCCTCGCTCATCGTGGCACCCTATCGCGATGGCGACGACCGCATCGTCGGCGCCGTCGGCGTCATCGGGCCGACCCGGCTCAATTACTCGCGCATCGTCCCCATGGTCGACTATACCGCGCAGCTGATCTCGCGCCTGTCGAAGCGCTGAGACGCCCTTCTTCGTCACGCAGACTTGATTTTTGGCGTCCAAAGCTCGATATCGGGCACATCCTAAGAGACACCAATGACCGGAGAACGTCATGACCGACGAAACGACGAAGAACGGACCTGATGCAGCTGCTGCCGAAGCCGCTGCGGATGCTGCCGCCGGCGTCGACAATGAAGCAACGGCCGAGGCTGTATCCGAGCCCAACCCGTTGGAGCTTTTGAAGGCCGAGAACGCCGAGCTGCGCGACCGCTATCTGCGGCTTGCCGCCGACATGGACAATCTTCGCCGCCGCACCGAGCGCGAAGTCAAGGACGCCAAGTCCTATGCCGTGGCAGGCTTCGCCCGTGACATGCTGGCCGTATCCGACAACCTGCGCCGCGCGCTCGATGCCGTTCCCGAGGAGGTCCGCGCGACCGCCGATGCCGGCCTTTCCACGCTGGTCGAAGGCGTCGAGATGACCGAGCGCTCCATGCTGTCGACGCTGGAGCGTCACGGCGTGCGCAAGCTCGAGCCGGTCGGCCAGAAGTTCGATCCGAACTTCCACCAGGCAATGTTCGAAGTGCCGAACCCCGACGTGCCCAACAACACCGTCGTCCAGGTCGTGCAGGCCGGCTACTCCATCGGCGAACGCGTCCTGCGCCCAGCCATGGTCGGCGTCGCCAAGGGTGGCCCCAAGATCGTCGAAGCCGAAACCAACTCGATCTTCGACCAGAAGGACGCCTGATCCGATCGGGCCCGCTTCCGCGGGCCTGATCCCAAAAGTTTCGTCATGCGGCGTCTGTGATTGCGGCGACAAACGCCGCCGCGATCTCGATGTCATGTCGCGAAGGCGTTCCTGGGTAGGGGACGTCGTTGTCGTTGGCTGTTTCGTACAGCTCCATCTCATCATCCAGATGAAGCGACGTGATTGCACGCTTCGTGGACATGTAGCCGCGGCTCCATGCCCACAGGATATCGTGAACGGTCACGGGATTCTCATGGTCGAAGATAACGTCTTGTCTCATGTGCGTCCTCGTCAGTCTCGAACATCCTACAGTATGGGCGACAATCCTGCCAGTTGCCGGAAAGCCATTCCGGATCAGATGCGGGCGAAGCGCTCGATCAGGAGATCGAAGAAGCCGTCCGCATCGACATCGCGCATGACCTTGGCGTTGTGCTTGCGGTCGGTGACCTGCCACCAGTCGACGACAGTCATGCCGACGGTGAGCTCCGACTTGACCTCGATCTCGACATTGCAGTCGCGGCCCTTGAAGAGCTCGGGCTTCAGGAGATAGGCGACGACCGTCGGGTCATGCAGCGGGCCGCCGTCCGAGCCGTATTTCTCGATATCGAAACGCTCGAAGAATTCCAGCATCTCCACCATCGCGATCGCCGGGCGGGTGCCGCTCTCGGCCATGCGTTTGACGCGGTCCTTGCGCGTCAAAAGCTTGTGCGTGACGTCGAGCGGCATCATCACGATCGGAATGCCCGAGCGGAAGACGATGTCGGCTGCTTCAGGGTCTACATAAATGTTGAATTCGGCCGCCGGCGTGATGTTGCCGCCCTCGAAGAAGCCGCCGCCCATCATGACGAGTTCGCGCACCCGGGGGATGATGTCCGGTGCCTTCTGGAAGGCCATGCCGATATTGGTGAGCGGACCGAGCGTGCAGAGCGTCACGCTGCCCTCCGGCTCACGGCGAAGCGTCTCGATGATGAAGTCGACGGCGTGGCCGGCCTCAAGCGGCATGGTCGGCTCGTCGAGTTCGGGGCCGTCGAGGCCGGTCTTGCCGTGAACGTGCTCGGCCGTCACCAGCTTGCGCACCAGCGGCTTGTCGGCACCGGCGAAGACCTTGATATCCGTGCGGTCGCAGAGCTCGCAGATGATGCGGGCGTTGCGGCTGGTATAGGAGAGCGGCACGTTGCCGGCCACCGTCGTGATCCCGAGCACGGAGATCTCTTCCGGGCTGCCGAAGGCGAGCATGATCGCCGCCGCGTCGTCCTGCCCCGGATCCGTGTCGATGATGATCTTTCTCGGCTCTGCCATTGCGTTCGTCCCATCCTCCTGGCGCACATGTCGATGCATGCACCATCTGTTTATCTTTCCGTCGCAAATCGGCACGGCCGTCGCGGGTGCATTTTGATGCGAGGCGCCGCCCTCTTTGTCAAGCGATGACGGTGTGCCTGTCGCGCGCGTTTCGCCTTGCGCCCGGCGCCTCTCGTTCCCATATTAGAAGTTGCCGGGTGCTGCAGGGCAGGTCCGGCAAGGTCGCTTGCCTCAAGGACTTGGAACGTAATGACCCGTATGACGCCTTTCGCCAGCCCGCTTCTTCTGGGCTTCGACGCCATGGAAAAGACGCTGGAGCGACTTTCCAAGGCAAGCGACGGATATCCGCCCTACAATATCGAACGCCTCGCCGCCGATCGCCTGACGGCTGATCCCGAGCGCCTGCGCATCACGCTTGCCGTTGCCGGTTTCACGGAAGAGGAACTGGACGTGTCGGTCGAGGAGAACCAGCTGCTGATCCGCGGTCGCCAGGTCGATCAGGGCAATCGCGAATATCTCTATCGCGGCATCGCGGCGCGCCAGTTCCAGCGCACCTTCGTGCTGGCCGATGGCATGCAGGTGCTGGGCGCGGCGCTGAAGAACGGCCTTCTCTCCGTCGATCTCATTCGGCCGGAGCCGTCCCGCATGGTGAAGAAAATTAACATTTCGGTCTCACAGTAGGACAACGGCTACTGTCGAGTCGTTGGTCCCTTCTCTTGGAGGTACAGGAATGTTGATGAAAGAAGCCAATTCTCACCTGACCAAAACCGAACTTGCCGGCATCGGCAACGGCGAGGTCGCCTATATCAGGAAAATCCGTTCGGAAGAGGTCTCCCGGTGTTTCCCGGAAGCCCCCGATATCGATCCGAATGTCGATCTCTGGGCCCTGTTCGGCGCCGACGGTACCCCGATCCTCTTGACCGACAACCGCTCGAGCACCTTCTTCAAGGCTGCCGAAGACGAGCTGAAGACCGTTAGCCTGCACTAACGCATCGGTCGCTCACCCATCGCTCCCGTGCGGGGCGATGGTGGGTGGAAATGCTATGAGACCTGCGGCCTGACAACGTCCAGACGACGCCTCCGCTGGTGCAAGCCAATCGCCCCTGTCGCGCTTTTTCTCTCGAAAATCTAGATACGCTTGAACGTCAGATAGGCCGACGAGCGCCCTTCTCGCCGGGCCTTGGCCTCGTAGCGGGTGCTCGGCCATCCCTCGTACGGTGTCAGCCAGTCGGCGGCGTTGGAAGCCTGCCAGTCGAAGCCACCATGGTCGCGGCACTTGAGCAGCGTCCAGTTCACATAGGTGTCGATGTCCGAGGCGAAGCAGAACAGCCCGCCGGGCTTCAGCACGCGATGGAAACGGTCGAGATTGGTCTTGGAGACGAAGCGGCGTTTCCAGTGCCTCCGCTTCGGCCAGGGATCGGGATAGAGCAGGTCGATCTGGTCGATCGATCCATCCGGCAGCCAGTCGAGCAGCTGCGTCGCGTCGTCGTTGAAGACGCGGACATTGCGGGCGCCGGCATTGTCGACGCTGGCGAGCAGCTTCTGCATCGAATTGATGAAGGGCTCGACGCCGATGAAGCCGGTGGAGGGAGTTTCGGTAGCGCGGTGTATCAGGTGTTCGCCACCGCCGAAGCCGATTTCCAGCCTGAGCCGGTTGGTCTCGACGGGAAAGAGCGTGCTCAGCGGCTCCGGGGGAGCCGCCGAGAGGTCGATGATGAACGCCGGCAGGAGGGTGCTGAGCTTCTCCGCCTGTTGCCCGCGAAGTGCCTTACCCTTGCGGCGACCGAAGAAAGCTTCGGTCGCGCGGCCGCGACGTTCCATATCGGTCATTGGTCTGCCTTAAGCCTTGATCGCTTCCTTGAGGGCCTTCACGAGGTCCGTGCGCTCCCACGAGAAAGAGCCGTCGCGGCCGGCCTTGCGGCCGAAGTGGCCGTAGGCGGAGGTCTTCGCGTAGATCGGCTTGTTGAGGTCGAGGTGGCGGCGGATACCCGTCGGAGACAGGTCCATCGTCTTGCGGATGGCGGCTTCCACCTGGTCTTCCGTTACCTTGCCGGTGCCGTGCAGGTCGACATAGATCGACAGCGGCTGCGCGACGCCGATGGCATAGGAGATCTGGATCGTGCAGCGTTCGGCAAGGCCGGCAGCCACGACGTTCTTGGCGAGGTAGCGGGCGGCGTAGGCGGCCGAACGGTCGACCTTGGTCGTGTCCTTGCCGGAGAATGCGCCGCCGCCGTGCGGAGCGGCACCGCCGTAGGTGTCGACGATGATCTTGCGGCCGGTCAGCCCGGCGTCGCCGTCAGGGCCTCCGATGACGAACTTGCCGGTCGGGTTGATGTACCACTTGCAATCGTCGGCGATCGGCAGTTCGCCGAGCGCTTCGCGGATGTAGGGTTCGACGACGGCGCGAACCTTCTTCGAATCCCAGCTATCGTCGAGGTGCTGCGTGGAGAGAACGATCGACGTCACTTCGGCCGGCTTGCCATCGACGTAGCGAACGGTGACCTGGCTCTTGGCGTCGGGGCCGAGCTTGGCGACGTCGCCGTCGCCCTTCTTGCGGGCAACTGCGAGCAGCTGCAGGATCTTGTGCGAGTAGTAGATCGGCGCCGGCATGAGATCCGGCGTTTCCTTGCAGGCGTAGCCGAACATGATGCCCTGGTCGCCGGCGCCTTCGTCACCCTGCTGGTCGGCGGCGTTGTCCACGCCCTGGGCGATGTCGGCCGACTGCGAGTGCAGGAGCACGTCGATCTTCGCCTTCTTCCAGTGGAAGCCGTCCTGCTCGTAGCCGATGTCCTTGATGGCGCGGCGGGCGGCAGCCTTGAACTTCGACGGGTTGATGACGTCGTTGCCGTCCTTGTCCTTCTTCATCAGGCTCGGCGGCAGGCGAACTTCGCCGGCGATGACCACGCGGTTGGTGGTTGCCAGCGTTTCGCAGGCGATGCGGACGCCCCAGGGGTTGATGCCGGTCTTCGCGGCTTCGCGATAGACCAGATCCACGATCTCGTCCGAGATCCGGTCACACACCTTGTCCGGGTGACCTTCGGCAACGGATTCACTGGTGAAGAGATAGTTGGCGCGCATTTCGGGATTTCCCTCAAAGAACAAGAATTGCTGCGTAGGTGGTACTCACTTAGAGCACGAAAAACAAGCGCAGAAGGACATAAATATATCTTTATATCTGCCGCAATGTGGCAAATTATGCCCGAAAAACGCAGAAAAGCGGCCGTTGCGGCCGCTTTTCCCGTTTGGCTGAATTCTGAGGGACGATTTATTCGGCGTCCGCTTCCGCCGCCAGCGCCTTCACCAGCTCCACCACCTTGCGGCGGACCTTGGGGTCGGTGATCTTCACGAAGGCGCGGTTGAGTTGCAGGCCTTCGGAGGAGGAAAGGAAGTCGACCACGTAGTTCGAGCTCGAAGCTTCGGCCATGCCGGTTGCCGCACTCTGGTGCTCGCCCGGTGCATCTTCGAAGAAGAAGGAAACCGGAACGTTCAATATGCTCGAAATATTCTGAAGGCGGCTCGCGCCGACGCGGTTCGTGCCTTTTTCGTATTTCTGGATTTGCTGGAAGGTAATGCCAAGACTTTCCCCCAGTTTCTCCTGGCTCATTCCCAGCATTGTTCTGCGAAGACGAATGCGACTGCCAACGTGGATGTCGATCGGGTTCGGTTTCTTCTTATTTTCAATCATGGTCGTGCCCTAGCAAATAATTTCAACCTTGTTCAAACCGGCATGCCCAAACCCATTCCCCAAACGCCACGTTGAAAGTGTTGATTAACACTTTGAAACATACGTTAAGAACGCCGATCTCAACCACTATGCAATTTTAGGGGTTTTTGGTCAATTCCGCCGCGAAACAAAACCAGAACGAGAAACCATCGCAATTACAAGTAAAAGTATCTCAATCAACCAGAAGTTAGTCTGTCGAAGGTGCGCAGGAAAGGCTAATTGAGCATATCCATCAGTAGTTGCATCAATAAAACCTGTTTCGTTGAGCTTTAGACCTGCGATAATCTCTCCGCGTGCGTTCACAAGTGCTGAAATACCACTATTTCCATCCCGAATCAGCGGCAAACCTGTCTCCACAGCCCTCACGCGGGCCTGCTGGAAGTGCTGATAGGGGCCGGGCGTGTTGCCAAACCAGGCATCGTTGGTGACGTTCAGGATGGCATTGGCCGAGGCGATTTCGCCAGTCATTTCATCCGGGAAAATGGCCTCGTAGCAGACCAGCGGATAGAGCTTGAGCCCGCTGGGCAGCGTCAGCATCTGCCGTGTGGCCGCCGCCGAGAAGCCGCCCGGCATCTCCACCACGTTCTGGATTCCGAACTCGGTCAGGATGTTCTCGAAAGGCACGTACTCGCCGAAGGGTACCAGATGTACCTTGTCGGCGGCGCCGATGATCTGCCCGCGACCGTCGATGATGTAAATAGAGTTATAGTAACGCGGCGCGCTGCCCGGTCCCATGTCTTCCACGCGCACGGCGCCGGCGATCAGGATCTGGTTGTCGTCGAGCGTGTCGGCGATCCGCGTCAGCGCATCCTGGTTGTCGGTCAGGATGAAGGGAATGGAGGTCTCCGGCCAGACGATGATATCAGGCTTCCTGCCGCCATCCTTCGGCGCTTCGGCGGAAAGCTTGAGGTGTTTCTCGAAGATCGCAGCCCGGTCGCCGTCGGTATCCATCTTCGCCGTCTGCTCGATCGTCGGCTGGACCAGTCGAATGACCGGGCTCTTGTCGTCGGCGGGCTTTTTAGGGCGCGGCATGCCGTAAAGCACATAGGCGCCATAGCCGACATGAGCGACAAGAAGGATCGCGGCGAGCGCCACACCCGGCTTGGCGCCGAGCCGCGTGCCGAAGAGGGCAGGGGCGGCGAATATGAAGACGGAGAGCGCCGTGATCCCTGTTATGCCGATGATGTGCGCCGACTGCATCATGATCGGCGCCGGCGTCATGGCGTAGCCGATGGCGTTCCAGGGAAAGCCGGTGAAGAGCACGCCGCGCAGCCACTCCATCAGTCCGAAGCTCGCCGCCAGCGCCGCGATCCGGCCCATGCCGTCGGACCAGAATATCCGCGCCAGAGCGGTGGCGAGGCCGTAGTAGATCGCCAGCACGGCAGGCAGGCCGAAGACCGCCAGCGGCAGCGCCCAGGCGAATTCTTCCGCGTCGATCATCAGGGCATGGCCGAGCCACCAGAGCCCGGCCACGAAATAGCCGAAGCCGAACAGCCAGCCGATCGCGAAGGACGGCCAGAGCCTGCGGATGAAACCGCTGTTGGGCGCGGCCGCCGCACCGTCGATCAGCCAGACGAGCAGGGTGAAGGAGACGAACATGGCGGCGAAGAAGCCGATGGGCGGAAGCGCCAGAACGCCGATCGCGCCCGCCATGACGGCCAGCGCCGCCCTCTTCCAACCCCAGGCCAGGATCACCCTGTCCGCCAGCCGCTCCATGCGCACTCCTGTCAGCCGCGAATCACCTCGCAGCGCAGTCTTTCAAAAAAGCGATGATTTGTCGTGCCTTGCGGCGCGGGCGGTGGGTCAGTTGGCCGTCGGCGCTTCCGCCGGCCGTTCGTCCCCGTGCTCAGGTCCCATCGTGCCGTCGCCATCCGCCTTCGCGCGCCGGCGGATCGCCTGCCGCTTGCGGGTAATCCGCACGCGCTTGATGCGGCGCGGATCGGCGTCGAGGATGTGGAACTCGAAGCCTGGCAGGGCCTGTACGACCTCGCCACGAACCGGGATACGCCCAAGCTCGGAGAAGATCAGGCCGCCGAGCGTGTCCACTTCGTCCACCTGTTCGGCGATGTCGAAATCCGGGCCGATCGCCTCGGCGATCTCCTCGAGCTCGACGCGCGCATCGGCCACGAAGACGTCCTCGGAGACCCGCTTGAACATCACTTCTTCGTCATCGTGCTCGTCGTCGATATCGCCGACGACCATCTCGACGATGTCCTCGTGCGAGGCCAATCCGTCGGTGCCGCCATATTCGTCGATCACGAGCGCCATCTGCGTGCGGTTCACCTGCATGCGGCGCAGGAGGTCCGATGCCAGCATCGACGGCGGCACGAACAGGATCTTGCGGATGATCCCGGCTTCGGAGAGCGTCTTCTGCAGGTCCACGCGGGCGAGGTCGAAATTCGGTTTGGCGACGCGCGGCGGCTTCTGCAGGTTCTCGGACGCGACCTCGACGATCGGCTCGGTCGGCTTTGTCGCCTTGGTCGAGCCGCGTCGCTTGTTGCGCGCCTGCTTGGCGACATAGGAAAGCAGATCGCGGATATGCACCATGCCGCGCGGGTCATCAAGCGTTTCGGCGTAGACAGGCATGCGCGAGCGGCCGGATTCCTCGAACAGGATCATTAGCTCGCCGATGGTGATGCTCTGGTCCACCGCCTCGATATCGGCGCGCGGCACCATGACATCGGCGACGCGCACTTCGCGGAAGCGCAGGATGTTGTGCAGCATCGCCCGCTCGTCAGGCGAAAAGCCGTCGTCCTCGCTGGCATCGGTCATCAGCGCATCGGTCAGGTCCTCGCGCAGACGCGAGCTCTGCTGCGGCCTCAATATGCGCGCGGCGCGCGACCAGAATGATTGGGATCGTCCGGACTGCCTGCTACTACTGCCACCGTCGTCGGTGGAGGAGGATTGATCGGCGTCTTTGGCCTCGGAGGCCGGTCTCGTCGTTAAGTCGCTCATGGTTCCATTTTAAGGTCTTGACCCTCGTATGGGTCAGATAGGCCGAGCTTCGCCAAAATGCGAGTCTCAAGCCGCTCCATTATCTCGGCTTCGGCATCATTATTATGATCGTAGCCGAAGAGATGCAAGAAGCCGTGCACCATTAGGTGGGTGAGATGGTCGTCGAAACTCTTCTCCAGGTCGATCGCCTCGCGGGCGACGGTCTCCTGGGCGATGATGATGTCGCCCAGCATCGGGCCGGGAACCTTGCCCGGCGTCACCGGAAATGCCGGGAAGGAGAGCACGTTGGTCGGCTTGTCCTTGCCGCGCCATTCGGCGTTGATGTCCTGGATCGAGGCATCGTCGGTAAAGACCAGCGACACCTCCGGTATCATCTTCGGGAAGGGTTGCTTCTCGTTCTCGCGCAGATAGGTGGCAGCCGTTTCGAGAACGCGCTCCGCCATCGCATGCAAGTCATCCTCGGAGGGCCATTGGCCCTCCTCGATGGTGATCTGTATGTCGAGTTCGGCCATCAGTCCTGCTGGGTGACCTCTGGGGTCTCTGTTACATAGGTGGCGTCGTAGGCCCGAACGATGCGGCCGACCAGCGGATGGCGCACGACGTCGGTATCCTTGAAGCGGACGATCGAGATGCCCTCGACGCCGTTCAAGAGCTGCAGCGCCTCCACCAGGCCGGACTTCACGCCGCGCGGCAGGTCGATCTGGCTCGGGTCGCCGGTCACGATCATGCGCGAGTTCTCGCCGAGACGCGTGAGGAACATCTTCATCTGCATCGACGTGGTGTTCTGCGCCTCGTCGAGGATGACGGCGGCGTTGGAGAGCGTGCGTCCGCGCATGAAGGCGAGCGGTGCGATTTCGATGACGCCGGCGGTGATGGCGCGATCGACCTTGTCGGCCGGCATCATGTCGTAGAGCGCGTCATAGAGCGGGCGAAGATAGGGATCGACCTTCTCCTTCATGTCGCCGGGCAGGAAGCCGAGGCGCTCGCCGGCTTCGACGGCAGGGCGAGAGAGGATGATCTTCTCGACCGCGCCGCGCTCGAGCAGTTGCGCCGCGTAGGCGACGGCGAGATAGGTCTTGCCGGTACCGGCGGGACCACAGCCGAAGACGAGCTCGGAGCGTTCGAGCGCCCTCAGATAGGCGTCCTGCGTCGGCGTGCGGGCGATGATGGTCTTCTTACGGGTCGAGACCTGCGCCATCGTCAGCTTGGCCTTGCGCTCCATCGTCGGCAGGCTCAACTGGTCGTCGGCGGCGACAGCCATGCGGATCGCGCCCTCGACATCCGATCGCTCGACGCTGCCGCCCTTCTGGAGCTTGTCGTAGAGATAATCGAGCGTGCGCCGCGCCTGGTTGGTGGCGACGATGTCACCGGAGATCACCACGGAGTTGCCGCGCGCTCGGGCGTCGATATTGAGGCGTTCCTCGAGAAGCTTGAGGTTCTGGTCGAATTGACCAAACAGTTCGCTGGCGAACCGGTTGTTTTCGAACGTCAGAATAAAGTGATTGGCGTCGCTCGCGATGCGTGGGTGGCGCGGTGAAGAAGAAACCAATTCTTGTCCGTTCAAGCGGTCGAGCTCCTTGAGTTAGGCACCAGCCTCTACCATCTCGGAAAACAGGCTGTTGGGTCCGGTACCTGTGATTCGCACTTTAATAATGTCACCGATTTGCGATGTCTTTGCATCAACATTCACCGACTGAAGCCAGGGGGAACGGCCGATAAGTTGTTGAGACATGCGACCGGGCTTTTCGAGCAACAGTTCAATGGTCTTCCCGACGCAGGATTCGGCAAATTCCTGCTGCTGCTTCAGGAGAAGCGCCTGCAGGCGTTCGAGCCGTTCTGCCTTGATCTCTTCCGGCACTTGATCCTTCAGATCAGCGCCGGGCGTACCCGGCCGCGTCGAGTATTTGAAGGAGAAGGCCTGCGCGTAGCGGACTTTCTCCACTAGCCTCAGTGTATCCTCAAAATCCTGGTCTGTCTCCCCCGGAAAGCCGACGATGAAGTCACCCGAAAGTGCAATATCAGGACGTGCCGCGCGAATGCGCTCGACGAGCGTCAGATACTCGGCAGCCGTATGGCGGCGGTTCATCGCCTTCAGGATCCGGTCGGAGCCAGCCTGCACCGGAAGATGCAGGTAGGGCATCAGCGCGCGCAGGTCACGATGCGCCTCGATCAGCCGGTCGTCCATGTCGCGCGGATGGCTGGTGGTGTAGCGGAGGCGGGCAAGGCCGGGGATTTCGGCCAGCCGGTAGAGCAGGTCGCCCAGCGTCCATTCCTGGCCATCAGGCCCGGCACCGTGCCATGCATTGACGTTCTGGCCAAGCAGCGTGATCTCGCGCACCCCGCCCTCGACCATCTTCTGCGCTTCCTCGACGATCTGCGAAACCGGACGAGACACTTCCGAGCCGCGCGTATAAGGCACCACGCAGAAGGTGCAGAACTTGTCGCAGCCTTCCTGCACCGTCAGGAACGCGGTCACGCCGCGCGCCCGGATCTTGGTCTTATCGGCGATCGGCAGATGCTCGAACTTGTCTTCCAGCGCATATTCCGTATCGACGATGCGCTGCCCTTCCTTGGCGCGGCGCAGCGCTTCCGGCAGGCGATGATAGGTCTGCGGCCCGATGACGACGTCGACGGCGGGCGCCCGGCGCAGAATCTCTTCGCCTTCGGCCTGCGCCACGCAACCGGCTACGCCGATCATGAACTCGCGGCCTTGCCTGTTGCGCTCCTTCTTCATGTCGCGCAGCCGCCCCAGCGCCGAGTAAACCTTCTCGGCCGCCTTCTCGCGGATATGACAGGTGTTGAGCAGCACGAGATCGGCCTGCTCCATGTCCTCCGTCGGCTCATAGCCGTCGCGCGCCAAGGCATCGCTCATCCGCGTGGAGTCGTAGACGTTCATCTGACAGCCGTAGGTCTTGATGAAAACCTTGCGGCTGTTGCTGCCATCGCGGAGTTTGGTCTCCGGGGCCGGGAGGAGGGCGCTGTCCTGGGTCATGCCGGCTATTTAGTGGTTTTTGAGCTGGGAGAAAAGTGAATCTTGCCTTAGGTGGCGTCCCGGCCTCTGAGCGCCGCACCGAGCATGGCGCGGATGCGCCGGGCGATCGTGGCGCTGACCTGCTTGCGGTTGGTCTCGGCGCTGTAGGAGACCGCTTCGCCGAAGCACACGTCGACGTCGAAGGCGCCGCAGCGGAGCATGTCCTTCAGGTGCGGCAGCATCTCGACATCACCAGGCCAGGAGGCGAGCGGGCGGTGGTAGCGGCCCATGGGAAGACCGTGCACGCCGGTATAGGCAACCGCCACCGGCTGCACGATGACGGTGCCGGTGGGGGAGGCGGGCACGGCCATGGCGGCGGCGCCGAACAGCGAGGATTTCACCTCCAGCAGCCGGTTGCCATCAGACGTCGTGCCCTCGGGAAACAGGACGACGATCTCGCCTTCGGCCATGCGGGCGGCGATCTCGCTCACCTGGTTGCCGGTGTTGCGCTTTTCCTCGCGCACCACGAACACGCTCTTCTGCAGCTTGGCGAGCGTGCCGAAGATCGGCCAGTCGCGCACCTCGTTCTTGGCGATGAAGGCGACATCGGCGATCGACGACAGCACCATGATGTCCATCCACGAGGAGTGGTTGGCGCAGAGCATCAGCGGCCGATGCGTTTCCATCTTGCCGTGAACTCGGACGCGAATGCCGAGAGCAAAACAGATGATGCGATGCCAGACGCGCGGCAGCCGGCGCCGCAGCTTCCAGTCGAAGCGCAGGGCGAGAAGCTGCCAGGGAATGAGCAGGACGCTGGCGATCAGGATGACGATGCCGGCGAGAGCGACGCGCAGCCAGGCAATCAAGTCATGCACTCCGCGGCTGCGTTCATGAGATCAGAGCTCGTCCTTCTTGAGCGGTATGCCGTAGAGCTCGAGCCGGTGATCGACGAGCTTGAAGCCGTGCTCGCGGGCGATCCGCTCCTGCAGCGCCTCGATCTCCGGCGAGCGGAACTCGATGACGACGCCGGTCTTCAGGTCGATCAGGTGATCGTGGTGTTCTTCCGGAACGGTCTCGTAGCGCGAGCGGCCGTCGCGGAAATCGTGGCGGGCAATGATGCCGGCATCCTCGAACAGCTTGACGGTTCGGTAGACGGTCGAGATCGAGATCTTCGCGTCGACCTTCACCGACCGGCGGTAGAGCTCTTCCACATCGGGATGGTCTTCGGACTCTTCCAGAATGCGCGCAATGACGCGGCGCTGCTCGGTCATCCGCATGCCGCGCTCGGTGCAAAGATCCTCAAGGGTTTTGGCCGCTTCCGTCATGAGGGCGCCTTCCGATAGTCTGAACGTTTAAGACGGAACTAGCGAAGAACGCGCTTCATGACAAGCGCCGTGGAAACGGAGCCATGCGCATCCTTGTAGTATCCACGACGTTCGCCGACCTTCTCGAAGCCGAGCTTGCGGTAGAGGCCGAGCGCCGGCGCATTGCCGTCGTCGACCTCGAGGAAGATGCTCTCGCCGCCGCGCAGCTTGGCCTCGCGCATCGCGGCCTGCATCAGCCGCCAGCCGAGCCCGGTGCGCCCCACTTTGGCCTGAACCGCGATCGTCAGGATTTCCGCCTCGCCGGCAACCTGGCGGGCCAGCACGAAGCCCGGCAGCGGCTTTTTCAGGAAGGCGTTGGTCTGGCGTGCCACGAAGCCGAAGACGTTGTCCTGGGAAAGCAGGCTGTAGAATTCCCCGTCACCCCAGGGGCGGGCGAAGCTCTCGCCGTGCAGGATCGAGACCGCGTGGCAGTCGTCGGCATCCATCGGGATGATTTCGAACTCGGGCTTCAGCGTCAGATAGGATTCCAACATGGTCATACTCGCGCAATAGCAAACCCGGCCTGCGGCTTCGCATCCGGTCCACGCAGATAAAGAGGCTTCGGCTTTCCGACGGAAGGGTCGGCGGCAGCGCCAAGGCGCGCCGCGATCGAGATGGGAAAATGGTTGGCGTGTTCGCCCGTGGCGTCAGGCCGCAACAGCGGCGTTGCCGAACCGGTGACGGCGCCGTCAAACGATGCCGCGAAGGCCTGCGCGTCCTCGACGGTCACGGCCCTGGCTTCATCGAGCGGCGTGCCGTCGGCGTCGAATGCTTGCAGATAGATTTCGTTGCGCTTGGCATCCATGGCGGCCAGCACCTGGCGTCCCGGCGAGCGCTCGCGCTCGGCCTCGGCCATGATCGCCAGCGTGGTCACGCCGACAGCAGGAACGCCGAGCGAAAGGGCAAAGCCGCGCGCGGCGGCAACGCCGACGCGGATGCCCGTGAAAGACCCCGGACCGATGGTCACGGCAATGCGCTCGATATCGGAGAGTGCGACGCCCGCCTGATCCAGCGCGCGGTCGACAATTCCCATCAGATGCTCTGCATGCCCCTTGCCGATCATGTCCGATGCCTCCCCCAGCACCGTATTCCTGCTGCTGTCATAGACAGAAGCAGCGCAATCCACACCTGCGGTGTCGAGCGCCAGTATGATCATGGCATCTATTTCCGAATAAACCGTTCCTGACCTGTCCATACATCGCAAGACGCCGCGTTTGCAAACGCCGCGTCGTCGCGAATGTCGGTTCAGTTGGTCAGACGGCTTCGACTTCCTGAACTTCCGGCACGAAATGGCGCAGCAGGTTCTGGACGCCGTGCTTCAGCGTTGCCGTCGAGGACGGGCAACCCGCGCACGAGCCCTTCATGTTCAGATAGACGGTACCGTCCTTGAAGCCGCGGAAGGTGATGTCGCCGCCATCCTGGGCAACAGCCGGACGAACGCGCGTCTCCAGCAGTTCCTTGATGGTGAGAACGATGGTTTCGTCGCCTTCGTCGAAGAACTCGCCATCCGCGTCAGCAGCTTCGCCGAGCACGGAAGCTGCACCCATGACCGGCTTGCCGGACATGAAGTGCTCCATGATCGAGCCGAGGATGGCGGGCTTCAGGTGCTGCCATTCCTGGTCCTCCTTGGAGACGCTGATGAAGTCGTAGCCGAAATAGACGCCAGTCACGCCATTAATTTCGAACAGGCGCGCGGCGAGCGGCGAGGCCGCCGCCTCTTCGCGGTTGCGGAACTCGGCGGTGCCGTTCTCCATGACGATCTTGCCCGGCAGGAACTTCTGCGTGGCGGGGTTCGGCGTGGCTTCGGTCTGAATGAACATCTTGCTCTCCGTGCGGCGAGCACCGGGCTCCTGCCGTCTTTAGAATTCTTCAAAAGTGAAAATAAGCCCTTTGGCCGCGCTATTCAAGAGACTTGAAGTCAAGAAATAACGTCAGGCCAGGGCGTCGAGTTCCTCGTCGGTCAAGGAGTCGGGAAGCACGGTGACGGGGATGGGGAAGGCGGCACCCCGTCCGGCGACGGACGAGACCAGCGGTCCCGGTCCTTCCTTCGCCGCACTGGCGGCCAGCACCAGGATCGCGATGTCGCGGTCTTCCTCAATCACCGCGTTGATCTGCTCGGCGGCATTTCCCTCGCGGATGACGATCTCGGGGTCGATGCCGATATTCTCGCGAACCACCTGCGCCGACTTGGCGACCACGGCTTCTGCTTCCTCGCGCGCCTCGGCCCGCATGATCTCCTCCACGCCCAGCCACTGCTGGAAGTCGCCTTCCGGGATCACGTAGATCAGCACGAGGCCGCCATTGGAGTTCTTGGCGCGCCGGCCGGCATAGTGAACGGCGCGCTGGCATTCGGGTGTATCGTCGATCACCGCCATGAATTTGCGGCGGTGGCCTTCGAGCCGGGAGAGTCGCTTTGATACCATGGGCGGACTCTGACACCCGATTTCGGGAATTTGCAAGCCCCGTTTTGGGTCACCGAAATCGCCCGGCGCGATGTCTGTCGCTAGGCCGGAATGAGCCCGTAGAGCAGCATGACTTCCTTGATATGCTCGATATCAGGCTTGCCCTGAACGTTGATGACGTGCGCGATTTCCTCGAAATAGCGTCGGCCGATCAGCCCCGGTGTCATGGTGACCAGCGCCTTGGCGGTTTCGCTGTGCAGGTTCTCGTGAAGGTGCACGTAGCCGTGCGGGATGAACAGGCTGTTGCCGGGCTTGAGCTCATGCTTCACGCCGTCGAGCGTCGTCGTCATCGTTCCGGAAAGACAGTAGATCACTTCGTCGACGTCGCGGTGGAAATGCGCCGCCGGCACCCGCCCGCGCGGTGGTGCCGTAAACTCGAACATCACGAGGCTTCCGTCGCTCTGATCCTCGTCGATCACGAGCCGGACTTCCATCGTACCGATCTGAATGAGGTTGCGATCGCGCATCGGAGCCTCCTCAAGGACCCGATCAGACTACGCCGCCCGGGCTCTTTCGACAAGGCGTCCAGTCCGGGCGTTCAAGCCCGGGCGGCCGAAGCCGCCCGGCTCAACTTGCTAGTAGAGGAAGCCGACGATGTCGCGGACTTCCTTCATCGTCACCTCGGCGCGGGCGCGGGCCCGCTCGCCGCCATCGCGCAGGATCGCGTCGATATGGCTGGTGTCGGCCATCAGGCGGCGCATTTCGGCGGTGATCGGCGAGAGCACCTTGACCGAGAGGTCGATCAGCGCCGGCTTGAACACGGAGAACTGCTGTCCGCCGAATTCCGCGAGCACCTCGGCCTTCGACTTGTCGGCGAGCGCCGCGTAGATGCCGACGAGGTTGTCGGCCTCGGGGCGGCCCTGCAGGCCGTCGAGTTCGCTCGGCAAGCCGTCCGGATCGGTCTTCGCCTTGCGGATCTTCTTCGAGATCGCGTCCTCGTCGTCCATCAGGTTGATGCGCGACAGGTCGGATGGGTCCGACTTCGACATCTTCTTGGTGCCGTCGCGCAGCGACATGACGCGCGGCGCCGGGCCGTCGATCATGGGCTCGACCATCGGGAAGTAGGCATGCACCGGCTCCTTGCCGACGGTGATATCCACCCCGTATCCGGCCTTGCGGATATGCTCGGCGTAATCGAGGTTGAACTTCATCGCGATGTCGCGGGCAAGTTCCAGATGCTGCTTCTGGTCGTCGCCGACGGGAACATGCGTTCCGCGATAGACGAGAATGTCGGCGGCCATCAGGCTCGGATAGGCGTAGAGACCGAGCGAGGCCTGCTCGCGGTCCTTGCCGGCCTTGTCCTTGAACTGCGTCATGCGGTTCATCCAGCCGATGCGTGCCACGCAGTTGAAGATCCAGGCGAGTTCCGCATGCTGCGGCACGGCCGACTGGTTGAAGACGATATGCTTCACCGGGTCGATGCCGGAAGCGATGAAGGCGGCGGCGATCGAGCGGATCTGGTTCGGCATGTCCTCATGCACCAGTTGCGCCGTCAGCGCATGCATGTCGACCACGCAGTAGATGCAGTCGTTGCCGTCCTGCAGCGCCACGAACTTGCGGATCGCGCCGAGATAGTTGCCGAGATGGAGATTGCCGGTCGGCTGAACGCCCGAAAAGACCAGTTTCTTGAATTCGTTCATCATGTCCTCGATTAGGCTTGTGGAGGGCCCCAGGGCCAACGGCCCATGTTGCTAACGTCGCGGCTTATGCACGTCGGAGGCCCTGCAATCAAGGGGCTGTAGCCGTGGCGTGCTGGATGAGATCGAAGGTGTTGCCGTAAGGATCCGAAAACACCGCGACGGTGCCGTAGACCTCGTGCCGGGGCGCCTCCAGGAAGCGTACGCCGGCCCTGGTCATCGCGGCGTGGTCGCGGGCGAAGTCGTCGGTCGAAAGAAAGAACCCGACCCGCCCGCCGCCCT
>UCEU01000004.1 GCA_900471485.1 Hyphomicrobiales bacterium | reverse complement strand
ATAGTCGGTGTCGGTCTTCAGCTGGCGCTCATCGACAACAGGGCCGATATGCGTGCCTGATTTCAGAGCGTTGTCGACGACAAGCGTCTCGAGCTTGGCCGTCAGCGCCGCCACGAACTTGTCGTGGATGCCTTCGGTGACGATCAGGCGCGACGAGGCCGTGCAGCGCTGGCCGGTCGAGAAGAAGCCGGAATTGGCGGCGGCTTCGACGGCGACGGTGAGGTCGGCGTCGTCGAGAACCACCATCGGGTTCTTGCCGCCCATTTCGAGCTGGAACTTGCGGTTATGCTCGATCGAGGATGCCGCGACGCGCTTGCCGGTGCCCGTGGAGCCGGTGAAAGTGATGCCTGCAATATCGGGGCTGTCGAGCATGGCCTGGCCGACGATCGAGCCCTTGCCCATGACGAGGTTCAGCACACCCTTCGGCAGGCCCGCACGGTTCAGGATATCGACGATCGCCCAGGAGCAGGCCGGGACAAGATCGGCCGGCTTGAAGACGATGGTGTTGCCGTAACAGAGCGCCGGCGCGATCTTCCACGCCGGAATGGCGATCGGGAAATTCCACGGCGTGATGATGCCGATGACGCCGAGCGGGTCTCGGGTGATCTCGACGCCGATATTGGGGCGCACGGACGGAATGGTTTCGCCGGCAAGGCGCAGGACTTCGCCCGCGAAGAATTCGAAGATCTGGCTGGCGCGGATGGTCTCGCCGATGGCCTCCGGAAGGGTCTTGCCCTCCTCGCGGGCAAGCAGCGCGCCGAGCTCGTCCTTGCGCGCCATGATCTCGTCGCCTGTTTTCTTCAGGATGACGTGGCGCTCCCAGATACCGGAGCGCGACCATGCCGGGAATGCGGCCTTGGCGGCGGCGATGGCCTGAGCGACATCGCTTGCATCGGCGCTCGCATATAGGCCGACCACCTCGCCCGTATTCGACGGATTGATATTTTCGGAAGCGTGGGTGCCGACCCATTCTCCGGCGATGAGGTTCTGGAACATGGTCATGGTGTTATCCCATCCATTGGCTGACAGGCGCTGCGGCGTCCTGGAGCGGCTGAGTTACGATGTCAATGAGAACGGCGCGCTCCGACGCGAAGGCCTCGCGAAGCCGAGGCTCCAGATCGGACGGTTCGGTCACAGTGCAGGACTCGATGCCATAGCCTGCGGCGATCCGGGCGTGGTCTGTCTGCGTGAAGTCGACCGAAAAGTACCTCTCGTCGTAGCCGGACTTCTGGCTTGCCTTTATCCATCCGAACGTCGCGTTAGAGACCACCATGATCACAAGCGGAATTCCCAGTCGCGCCACCGTCTCCAACTCGCCGACCGTGAAACCGAAACTGCCATCGCCCATGATGGCCACGACCTTGGCGTCCGGCTTCGCATACCACGCGCCGATGGCAGCCGAGAGCGAATAACCGAGAGCTCCGTGAGCGCGGTTCGTCAGGAAGCTACGGCCTGCCTTCTGAATTTCGAAGTAGCAGGAGATGTAGGGACAGGGCGTGCCGGGATCCGCGACAACTATGGTTTCTGGCGTTGCGACGCGATTGAGCGCCTGCATGATACGTTCGGGAACCAATGGCTTTGCCTCGTCGTCCGCCAAAGCAGCCAAACGGTCCCGCTTCGCCGCCTGCGCGTCCGCCACGCGTTTGCGGGCCGAGTTGCCGCGCTTTCGGTGGCCAGCGAGCGCATTTACCAACTCCATCATGCTTGCCTTGGCGTCGCCGACGAGGGCGGCGGCCACCTTGTAGTTTGCCCCTATGACCGACGGATCGATGTCGAGGTGAATGATCGTGGTATTGCCCGAGGGCACGCGCCAGTTCTCGGTGGTGGTCGAGCCCGCGCGGCAACCGATAAACATCACCAGATCGGCCACTTCGACGATCGAGCGGCTTTCCGGAGTGCCACCGTTGGCACCCACGACGCCGCCAGCCAGCGGGTGGCTTTCTGCAATCGTGCCTTTCCCCGTCACCGTGGTGCAGACGGGCGCGTCGAGAAGTTCGGCCAGCGCCGCCAACTCTGCCGTCCCGCCGGATAGCATCACGCCACCTCCGCAGATCAATACCGGGTTATCGGCATTCCGGAGCAATTGGGCTGCAGCGGCGATTTCCTCGCCCGCAGGAACCGAGCGCGATGCAGGATAGCTGTCATGTCCCGGCTGGACCCAGAGTGTCGAAGCGTCCAATTTCTGCTTTTGAACGTCATAGGGCATGCAGATATGGGTCGCCCCTGCCCGTCCCGTGGTCATCGCCCTGAAGGCCGCCCTGACCAGGCCCGGGACCTGACCCGGCAAGTCGGCGGTTCCATTCCATTTCGTCAGCGAGCCGTAGAGACGCTGCTGATCAAGTTCCGTCAAAGGATAGCGGCCCCGCGAGGTGACGGGCACGTCGGAGGTGATGCCCAGAACAGGCACCGAGGACTCGTTGGCCTCGACGATGGCGGGAAGCAAATAGGTCGCTCCGCCTCCGCTCGGCCCCTCGCAAACGCCAACCCTGCCGGAGACCTTGGCATAGGCCTCGGCCATGTAGCCGGCACTGCGCTCGTCACGAGCCAGAATGTGGGTCATGCCATGGTTGAGCCTGTGCAGCGCGTCGTAGAATGGCAAGCTGGTGTCTCCACACAGGCCGAAGACATGGCGGACGCCGTTCGCCGCAAGCATTTCCACGAGCGCTTCCGCTCCGCTGACGGTGTCATTTTTCATTTCGCGAGCGCGGCCTCCCTGATCTGCGTGAGCGACCGGTTTGCAGTGAGCGCATCGGGATCGACCTTCACATGGATGAGCGCCAGCTTGCCAGAGCCGGACGCTCTTTCGAAGGCTGTCGCGAACTCTTCCGTCTTCGAGACGAACTCGGTGTGAGCGCCAAACGCGGCCGCCATCGCGCAGAAATCCGGGTTGACCAGTTCCGTCGCAAAGGGACGTGCCGGAAAATGGGTCTCCTGGTGCATACGGATCGTGCCGAGCATGCCGTTGTCGACGACGACAAAGATTGGCGAGGCACCATACTGGACCGCGGTCGCCATCTCCTGGCAGGTCATCATGAAGTCGCCGTCACCTGCGATGCAGACAACCGGGCGATCGGGGAAGCGGAGCTTGGCGCCGACAGCCGCCGGAACGCCGTATCCCATCGATCCACTGGTCGGTGCCAACTGGGTGTTCAGTCTCCGGTGACGGTAGAAGCGGTGCAGCCAGGCCGAGAAGTTCCCGGCCCCGTTCGTCAGGATCGCGTCATCGGGGAGATTGTCGCGGAGCCACACGATCACGTCGCCCATGTTCACATTGCCGGGGACCGGGCGCGGCTTCTGCCAGGCTTCATAGTCCGCGCGCGCCTGCTCGGTACGCCCCTGCCACGTCTGGCGGCGTTCGACGGAGACGTTCGGGAGCATAGAGGCAAAACCCTGTGGCGTGGCATTGATGGAAAGGTCGGGGATATAAACCCGTCCGAGCTCCTGAGCGTCGGCATGGATATGGACAAGCTTCTGCGACGGCGCCGGGACAGATAGGAACTGATAGCTGCTCGACGCGACCTCGCCGAGACGAGTGCCGAGAAGGACGACAAGATCGGCTTCCTTCATCAGGCG
Source organism: Hyphomicrobiales bacterium (assembly GCA_900471485.1). Taxonomy (GTDB): domain Bacteria; phylum Pseudomonadota; class Alphaproteobacteria; order Rhizobiales; family Rhizobiaceae; genus Rhizobium. The sequence continues at coordinate 218,326 of UCEU01000004.1, read as the reverse complement.
TGTGAGTGCCGGATTGACCCCGAGGCCGATCTCACCCACGTAGCAAGGGTGTTCATTGTCGAACTTGTCCTGCCGGCGAAACGCCGCGATGACGGGCAACCCGTTCTCGGCAGCGAATTTCTCGACGGCCGCCTTCGCGTCTTCATCCCAGCGGCTGCCGCCAACGACGAGCACTGGCCGTTCGGCGCCCGAGAGCAGCGTGGCAAACTCCTGCATCTGCGTGTCCGAAGGCGATATCTCGAACGGCTTGACGACCTTCGGAGAAGCAAGAGACGCTTCCTCCACCAACATGTCTTCCGGAAGCGCCAGAACGACCGGCCCTGGCCGCCCCGATGTAGCAACCGCAAAGGCTCTGGAAACGAATTCCTGGACCCGCGCAGGGTCGTCGATCTGAGCCACCCACTTCGCCATCTGGCCGAACATGCGACGGTAGTCGATCTCCTGGAACGCTTCACGCTCCATGGCATCGCGGCCGACCTGCCCGATGAACAGGATCATCGGCGTCGAATCCTGGAAGGCGACATGGACGCCGGCGCTGGCGTTTGTTGCCCCCGGTCCGCGGGTGACCATGCAGATGCCGGGTCGCCCGGTGAGCTTCCCGTCGGCCTCAGCCATCATCGCAGCGCCGCCCTCGTGGCGGCAGGTGATTGTCTCCACCTTGTCATGAACGTCCGACAGTGCATCGAGGACCGCGAGATAGCTTTCGCCAGGGACGCAGAATACGCGGTCCACGCCCTGTGCAACCAGGCAGTCCACGAGATGCTCGGCACCAGACTTCGTATGTTGATCGGCGTTCATGACGTTCCTCAGTCGATTATTTGCTGTGCGATGATGTTGAGCGCCAACTCGCCGTCGGCGCCGAAACTTAGGCGTGCCTTGTCACCGGGCTTCACCTTGTGGACGCCCGTCGTTGCTCCTGTTGCAACCCAGTCTCCGGCTCTCAGGAAACGGCCGCGTTGCGCGAGGTTCTCGACCAGAAACGCCAGTGAACCCAAGATGCCGCCCGTCGGCAGGCGGGAAGCCCCTCCCTCGCCCACCATGTCGCCGTTGATCACTGTCTTTGACGAAAGCGTCTCCGGCGTTCTGTCGCGCCAGTCCGTGACTTCCGGACCCACGACTACAGCCGCATTGTTCCCGTGGTCGGAGATGACAGCGGTCGGACCGCGATCACTCAGCGAGGCCAGCGGGCTGCCGGCGATCTCGGACCCGATATGGAGTGACGATATCGCCTGGAGAAGCTCGGCCTCGGAATAGAACTCCTTCGAGATCGGGAGATCCTTCCGAATTCTGAGCACGAACTCCGCTTCGACTGCGGCGAACCCACCGGACACCACCGCAACATCGATCTCGTTGCTGGCGCCGGTCCTCGCGTCCACGAGCTTCATGATCGGCCCCGCGAGGCGCGCCGCCCCAAGCTGTTCACGCAGTTCCGGCTTTATCGCGGCGACCTTCCAGCCTTCGGGAGCTCCCGAGAGTCGGATCTGCGTCTCCTGCACATCGTAGGCCTCGGCGAGCGACGTTGGCTGTGCCACTGGAAAGTCCTGCAGCGATCGACCGGACTTGCGAGCCGATGCGAAGGTGCGGGCGATTTCATTCGCGGCAGCGGTCATGACTTCTCTCCACCGAGGAAATCCTTGGTCCAGAGCTTGTAGGCTTCTTCGATCGTCGCAACCTTCAGAACGTCTGGCTTCACACCGGAAACAGTTTCAGGCGCGGCGCCGTTGCGGAGGGCGACATAGGTGTCGTGCGTCGCCTGGATTGCCGCCATGATTGGCAGGTGTCCCTGCAGACCGATGCGAACGCCTGTCCGGCCGAGGTAGTCGAGATCGTTGATCTCCTTGCCGATGAGGCCAAGCATCACCGGGATCTTCACCGCTCCGCAGACCGCTTCGAGCTCGGCACGGGTCTTGATACCTGTCAGGAACACGGCATCGACGCCCGCTGCCTCATAGGCCCTGCACCGGGCAATCGCATCATCGAGGCCGGAAATCGACACCGCGCTGGTGCGGCCCACCACAACGAGCGAAGGATCAGAACGCCCGGCGAGAGCAGCACGCATTTTGCCGACACCCTCTTCGATTGTGATCAGGCTCGGCTTGCCGTTATCGCCAAATGGCTGCGGAAGATGCGTGTCCTCGATGGTGAGGGCGGCGATGCCGGCAGCTTCCAGTTCCTCGACAGTTCGCTTCACGTTCAGAGCGTTTCCGAAACCGTGGTCGGCATCGACGAGGATCGGAAGGTTAGACGCCCGTGTGATACGTCGCGCCTGCTCCGCAAGTTCGGTCAGCGTCAGCACGATAAGGTCGGGTGCGCCGAGAACGGTCAGCGACGCGACGGAGCCAGCGAACATGCCGACCTCGAAACCAAGGTTCTCCGCAAGACGCGCCGACATCGGATCATAGACCGACGCCGGGATGAAGCATCGGGAACCCTTCAGGTATTCGCGAAATCTCTGACGTTGGATCGTAGCAGTCATCAGGCGAACTCCTTCAGTCCTTCGAGACCGACGGCGGCAGCTTCTGCATTCAACATCGCGATGTCCTCGGGCGGAACAGTCAAGCCAGCGACAGCACGCTCAGCGGCCAAGCGGGCCTCGATCTCGCCAGGCATCAGGATTTCCTTGAAACCATCAGCCAGTTCGGAGGACTTGGCACGTCCGACGAGATCGTTCATTCGCTCGCGATAGGCATCGGCGCCGAGGAAGGCGTCCGGTTTGAAGGCCATGAAAAGGTGGCCCGTCGACTGTGGACGATCGAGGTCGAGGTAAGGATTGCCGACTTCGCCGCCGAAGGCCGCGCCCGAGGCGACACCCGCCATGGCTTCCATCAGCATCGAAAGACCGGAACCCTTTGGTCCGCCGAGAGGTAGGACGATACCCTTCAGCGCTGCGTCCGGATCGGTTGTCGGTTTACCCTGCTCGTCCAGCGCCCAGCCTTCCGGAATCTGCTCGCCACGCTTCGACGCACGGCGGATTTTGCCGCGAGCTGCGACGGAGGTCGCCATGTCGAGGATCAGCGGGACGTCGGCGCCCGGCGCCGCCAGACCGAACGGGCTGGTCCCGAGGAACGGCGAGCGCCCACCCCAGATCGGCATCGCAGATGATGCATTCGTCATGACCATGGCGGCCATGCCCGCGTCGACTGCCTGCTGCAGATAGATCGCGGACATGCCGAAGTGGCTGCTCTTGTACGCGAGGGCCATGCCGACGCCGAACTTGGAAGCCCGGTCAATGGCCTCCTGCATTGCTTTGCGGCCGACCAGAAAACCCATCCCGTCGTCGCCATCGACGCGTGCCAGCGCAGGCATCACGTCATCGACGGCAAGCGATGGATTAGGATTGATCAGCTTCTTCTTCAGTCGCAGCGTGTAGTTGGAGACACGGTTGATCCCGTGTGACTGGACACCTCGAAGATCTGCATAGAGAAGGCATTCCGTGATGTAGGCCGCATCTTCCCTCGGGAGGCCGTTGGCCTCGAAGATATCAGTGCCAAGCTTCTGCAGCACTGAGACAGGGATAGTACCGTTGGTCGACATGTGTTCACTCCTGAGTAATTGGAGGCAAAGCAATCCCGCTACCGGGGACGTAAGCTCGCCCAGTTCGTTCTTGTTCGGTCGTGTCGGCGGACTGCCCGCCGAGCGCGGATGTTTCGTTAGCTGTCCTTGGCGAACACGACGGAGCCGTGCGCCGGGATCCAGACACTGACGTCGGTATCGACAGAGAAATCTTCCGGTGTTTCGGTCTTGGCTACCACACCGTCGATATTGACCAGATACTGGTTGGTTGCGCCGAGGTAGCTGCGTGACACGATGCGTCCATTGAGCAGCGTTCCCTGATCGCCCATGCGAGCACCCTGCCCGGCCGAGAGCCTGAGGTTTTCCGGACGGACGGCGACGACAACGTCTGCTCCGGCGCGAAGTGCCTTGACACTCTTGGCGGCGATGGTCTTGCCGCTTGCGAGAGCAATCGTGGCGCATTCGCCCGACACGCTCTGCACGCGGCCCGGAAAGAAGGTGCTGGTGCCAATAAAGTCAGCGACGAAGGGATCTGCCGGACGCGAGTAGATCTCGTGTGGAGTCCCGAGCTGGACGATCTTGCCCTTGTTCATGACTGCGATCCGGTCGCTGAGCGCCAGGGCCTCGGACTGATCGTGCGTCACATAGATCGTCGTTAGCTTGACCTGCGCCTGAAGTTCGCTAAGCCAGATGCGGGCCTTGTCGCGGAGCTTCGCATCAAGGTTCGACAGTGGCTCGTCAAGCAGCAGAATCGAGGGTTGGTAGACCAGCGTTCTCGCGAGAGCAACGCGCTGCTGCTGCCCGCCACTGAGCTGGTTCGGATAGCGCTGGGCGTAATCCTGCATCTCGACGAGCGTCAGAACTTCTTGGATACGCCGCGTTCTCTCGGCGCTGCCAACCTTGCGGAGCTTCAGCGGGAAAGCAAGGTTCTGCTCGATCGTCATGTGAGGCCACAACGCGTAGCTCTGAAACACGAGACCGCAGTTGCGCGCCTCTGCGGAGACATAGATGTTCTTCTTACTGTCGAAGATCGTGCGGTCACCGAACTTGATCAGCCCCTCGGTTGGCTTGTCGAGCCCGGCGAGTGCGCCGAGCGTCGTCGACTTGCCACAGCCGCTCGGACCGAGAAGCGTGAGGAACTCGCCGCTTTTGACAGTGAAGCTGACATCGTCGATCGCCTGGAGCGCGCCATAGCGCCGGATCAACTTGTCGACAACGAGATCAACCATAGAACTTAACTCCAAAAATGCGGCGCATCAGGTAGATGACGGAGATCGTGATGAACATCTGCACGGTCGAGAGTGCGGCGACACGGGCGACCTCGCCTTGGCCCCATCTGCGTAGAAGAGTAACGCCCATCACCTCGGTATCCGGGCTGAAGAGGAATAGCGCCACGGTGTATTCCTTGAGGAACTGGATGAAGAGCAGTGAGAAGCAAGCAAACAGTGCTGGCCGCATGATCGGCAGCAGGATGGAATGGGTCGTCGTCCACCAGTCCGCACCGGATACCTTGGCGGCACGATCGATGCCCGGGCCGATCTGCATGAGGCTGGGCGAGATCGAGCCGTACCCGGTCGGAATGTAGCGCATCACATAGGCGATGGCCAAAAGCCAGATCGAGTTCTGGAGGAGGCTCATGCCCGGCAGGAAGGTCATCGCATAGAAGAAACCCATGCCTGCGATCAGCCCTGGAACAGCACGCGGAAACAGCGCGATGTATTTGAGGGGGCCGCCGAGACGGAAGCTGGAGCGCTCACTGACCAGGGCAACGAGGGCAACATAGAGTGTGCCGAATATTCCGCCGAAGAACGAGATCAGCAGGGTGTTGACGATCGAGCGCTGGTAGTTCTCGACGGTGAAGACTTCGACGAGATACTGCATGGTCAGGAACTTCCAGACCGGCATCAACGGCGAGAGAACAGGCACGAGCGAGCGCAATACGAGGAAGACCATTGGCGCGACGCAGAACAGTAGCGCGTAGCCCGCGACGATTGCAAAGACCAGCCAGCGATAGGGCCCGAGCTCGAACATCTTCGGCTTGTTTACCTTCCCCGTCACGCTGATGTAGCGGGAGGCGTTGCGCAGGATGCGGTTCTGCAGGAACACGAGAGCGACAACCAGGATCAGCATGAATGTCGCGGTCGTCGCAACCAGACCGTAGTCCGGCCGTGGCGAAACGATCCCCTGCTCATAGAGGAAAGTTGTGAAGACCGTGATCCCCGCAGGCTGCCCAAAGATGAGCGGGATCGCGAGGCCTTCCAGGGCCGAGGTCGCATTGAGAATGCCGCTCGATACGATCGCCGGGAGAAGCATCGGCATCGTAACGCTCCACAGCGTCCGCATCGGTCCCGCGCCACAGCTTCTGGCGGCCTGCTCGAGGCTGGGATCTGAAAGAGCGGTCGACGCCTGACAGTAGAGGAAAGCAAGCGGGGCCTGGGAAATGCCGCCGATCAATGCCATGCCGGCGACCGAATAGAGATTCCAAGGAGCACCGCCGAAGCTGCTGGCGAACCAGGCCGTGATGTAGCCGGAGGGACCGTAGGCGATAAACCAGCCGAACGCGAGCACGAGCGACGAGAGGTACATCGGCAGGAGGATCAAATCTCCCAGGAAGCTCCTGCCAGGCAGGTCCGTCCGGCCGATCAGGATGGCGAGAACCGTGCCGATCACCTGCGCGATCACAGTCGTCAGGACGACGACGAGTGTGGTGTTCCAGAGAACTTCCAGGATTGTCGGGCTCGACAGGAGATTGACGTAATTCTTCCCGGTGAGGATCGCATCGTTCTCGTAGAGCGGACGGTCTATGAACGACTGGTAAAGCAACGGTACGATCGGAGCGAAAACCACGACGATAGTCACGACTGCGATCGCGATCTGGATCAGCAGGGAGCGGTTGATCCGCGATCCCAGCGTCCCTCGCGCCGCTGGTGCGCCATCATAGCTGACGATTGAAAGGTCTGACATTTCTTCCTCGGTAATTCAGTTCTTGCCGGGATCCTCGCACCGTGGCGCGAGGATCCCGCAGGCGTGGCTTGAGAGGATCAGCCGCCGAAAGTCGCCTTCCACTTCTTCACGAACTCATCGTACCCACTGATGACATCGTCATCGTAGGGCACGTTGAGCACCTTGTCCGCGCCGACTTCCTTGGCAACCGAGGCATAGGTGTACTCGCCCTTGGCGTCTTCGCGGGTTATGTCGGGACGGATGATCGTCCGGTGCGTCGAGGCGAATGCGAGCTGGCCTTCACGCGAAAGAATGTAGTCGAGCATGAGCTTCGCGGCGTTGGGATGCGCAGCGCCCTTCGGAACCGCCATTGAACGCGGCACCATCGGAGTTCCATCGTTGATGAAGTTCCACCCGAGGAGCTGATCGCCGCCGGGAGCCCGTGTGGCGACCCACGACGTGGCCGAACCGGTAAGGAAGGCGAGAACGTACTGTCCTGACGCGACCTTCTCGGTCATCGGTCCAGCGCCCGTCTCGGGCTGGGTGAACGGCGCAAGCGCCTTGTACCAATCCCAGATCTTGTCGCCCTGTCCCTTCACCATCGCATACTGGACGGTATAGCCATAGGTGTTGAGGTTCGCGGCATAGGTCGTCAGCTTCCCCTTGAACACGTCGGGGTTTGCCTGTGCCTTGGCGACGAGGTCGGCCATGCTGGTAGGGACGAGTTCGGGCTTCAGCAGGAGCTTGTTATATAGAAAGATGATTGGATCCGCGGTCATCGTATAGACGCCCTTGAACGGCTTGCTCCAATCCTCGTAAGCGGGCGCTTCCGGCGATTCATAAGGAAGGACTTCGCCCTTCTTTTCGAGGCCGATCCAAACGTCGGGCCCGGTCGTGACCAGCAGATCGCCCGTAGGGCGACCTGATCCCTTTTCACTGAGGTAACGCTCGATTACCTCGTTGGCTTCGAGGTCCAGCGTCTGGACTTTGACCGAGGGATACTTTGCCTCAAAGCCCGCCTTGACCTGCGCCCATACGTCGGAGTTCATGTTCTGATAGATCAGAACGCTGCCTTCAGCGTTTGCAGCATCGACAATGCTTTTATAATCAGCGGGATAAGTGGTATCTGCAGCGGCCGCGGAGGAAATCGCGCCTGTTACTGCGAGCATCGAAACTGCGCTCGCCAGCATGACGAAGTCACGTCTTTTCATGTGGTTCTCTCCCAAAATGCGAGGTTTGCGGCCGTGTGCGCCAATACTCGCCAGCTCCCATTCGCGGCACAAATATCTCGTTGAATCTCCTCAGATCTATGAGATATTTCGATAAGTCTGCCTGCGATGTCGTAAACTTACGAAGCGACACCGGGACATGCAAACGACTAATGTTCCAAAGCCTTTGAGAAAAAGTCACAGTGACGAACCGTCTTCGCCTCCCACCGCTCAACGCAATCCGGACCTTCGAAGCCGCCGGTCGCCATGGCAATTTCAGTAAAGCCGCGGCAGAATTGAACGTGACACCCGGGGCCGTCAGCCGTCAAATTAAAGTCCTGGAAGACCATTTGGGGATCAGCCTGTTCGTGCGTACGGCTTCCGATGTGCGCATCACACGCCACGGACAGCTTTACCTCCTTTCCGTCCAGGAAGCACTCTCTCGGCTGGAGGCGAGCACTCAGGAGATCATTGTCCAGACGGCCGCTCAGCCACTTCGAATATGGGGCTCCAGGTTCTTCATCCAGCTTTGGCTCATTCCGCGGCTGTCGCTCTACTACGCGGATCACCCCGAACAGGAGGTTGAAATCACTTCGTTGGTGTCGAGCGAACCGATGCCGCCCGAGGTCGACGTGGGTTTTCGTTTCGGTAGCGGCACGTGGCCGGGAATGCGCGCTCACTTTCTCACAGGGCTCGATCTGACCCCGGTGTGCAGTCCGGATTACCTCGCCCGAAACGCGCCGTTGAAAAAACCCGATGATCTGGCCCATCACGCTCTGCTCCATAACATTGTCGGATCGGACCACTGGCGTCTATGGTACGAGGCGTCCGGCGCTCCGCCGCAGGAACTGAAACGCCGGATCGTCTGCACGAGCGCGGATGTCGCCTACAGCTCCGCCATCGAGGGCCTCGGCGTCGCACTGGGCCGCAAGGGCTTCATCGAGCGGGATCTGGAGGCAGGCCGCCTAGTCACTCCAATCAACTTCAGCATGCGGGCAGAGGGGGCCTTCTATCTCGTGTATCATGATCGCGAGCCCTTGCCAGGCCGCCTCCTGCAGTTCCGGAGATGGGTCCTGGAGGAGATCAAGAGGGATAGCCGGGTTGCCGCGCCGTGAACCGCGTCACCCGGAAACTCTGTTTCGCGCCTTCGGCCGAAGGCGCTCGCCCGCACTCCGTCGCATTCTCGTTCTGGCACGCGCCCTCACTGAACGAGACCCAGCCCTCCATCAACGACAAGGGCTTGTCCGGTCACGAACGTGTTGGTCATCGCATAGATGTACGCCGATGCCACCTCACCCACCGTCGCCGTCCTTTTCAGAGGTATCGTCCTGTCGAAGTAGGACTTGGTCTCGTCGACTTGTTCGCGCGGCACATCGCGCCAAAGCGGCGTGTCCATCCAGGTCGGCGAAACGGCGTTCACGCGGATCGATGGCGCCAATTCAACGGCAAGGCCTTGCACGAGCAGCCGCGTCGCGCAGTTCCCAATCACCGCTCCTGAAGCATTGTGGGGACGGCCTCCGGCGCCGGCGGTGATCGTCAGGCTTCCAGCCTCCCGGATGTACGGGACGACGACCTTTGCGATACGTAGGGCCACCAGGTACTTTCCGTCGACTGCCGCACTGACGGCTTCCACGCTGTTCGCCATGAAGCCACCGCCCATGGCCCCACCAACCGTTGACACCACGTGATCCACCGGGCCGATGCTTTGCATTACCCTTGCGAGGGCTTTTTCGTCAGTCGCATCGACAGCAAAGGTGCGGCTATCTGCAAACTCCTTTTGCACACGGACCAGCTTTTCAGCATCGCGCCCGACCAATATGAGCCTCGCTCCCGCCGCCGCAGTCAGATCGGCGACACCTCTGCCGATGCCCGAGCTTCCCCCTATGACCAGCACCGTCTTGTTTTCAAGCGACATGTTGTCTCCCCAGCAAGCTGAACGCATCGACGGAGCGAGTGGCAACGAGGACATCGTTGTCCGCGGATGAACCGCTCACGCCGATCGCGCCGGCGACAATGCCGCCCTCCGACACCGGTACTCCGCCCTTCAGCGGGAAAAGCCCGGGACAGATAACATCGCGGGCGAGCCGTGATTGATCATGTCCTCGAACAACGCCGATGGGGCGCCGATCGCAACAGCGGTGCGCGCCTTTCCGACAGCTACATCGCACGAAACAGGTGGAGCACCATCCATCCGCGCAAACACCAGAAGATTCCCTGCGCTGTCGACGACCGCGATAGAGACCGCAAGTCCCTTCTGTTTCGCCAGCTCAGTCGCGTGATCAACGAGCGCTCTCGCCCCGGTTTCCGTTATAGTCGGTCGAACCGAAAAGTAGCCGTTGCTCATGACTGACCGATCCTCCGTGCGGCTGCCGTGAGCGCAGAAATCGTTACGTCAGCCGGAGGAAGCTCCGAAAGTGTCTCGACAATTGCTCGGTGGAAGGAGCCGGCATGCAGGCTTTCGAGGAGAGTGACGAGATGAGGAGGCATATCAGACATAGAGCTACCCAATTCAATTTTCAGATACCCTTTAGTATTTAAATACCATTTGGTATCAACGCAAGACAATCACGAAAAGATGAGGTGTTCCGAGTGGCCAGAATGAGTCGGGAAGAAAGTCGCGCGATAACGCGAGAGAAACTGCTCGAAGCGGCTTTCGAGCTGTTTGGGCGGGATGGATATGCCGGGACCTCCGTGGAAAATATCACCGAGGCGGCAGGCTTCTCCAAAGGAGCCGCTTACTCCAACTTCGAAAGCAAGGAATCCATTTTTCTCGAAGTTCTGGAACGGCAGGGCCAGGCTAGCCTTGATCCACTGCTCCGCTCGCTTGACCACATCGATGACCCCGACGTCGCGCTTGACCACCTCGCCGCTTGGGCGAACGATCGGTCCTCAGGTGGAAGTTGGTCTCTAACGATATTGGAGCACGCGCGAACCGCAGACCCCACATCGTCCTCGCTTAAAAGGCAGAAGGAAATCCTTCGCGACCACTGGCAGCAGTTAGGGCGCAAGCTGCTGGATCGGTTTCCGAACGTCGAGGCGGACGCCCTGACATTGGGCGCCCTTCTCCACGAGATTGCCTACGCTCCGGCAATGACGTTCGTCGGTGAGCCAAAAGCCGGCGATCTTCTCCGTTTTGCCGTCCGCCACATCCTGCGCTGATAGATCGATCGCTTCGTTCCTGCCAAACAGGCCTGAGGCGGTCGGCTCTTTCTCAGACTCGAAGCGAATATCGTTCCAATGGGAGCAGTGTCGGCATTGTCGACGGTATTGCTTCATGGAACGCGGGCCAGCGAGGAAAACAGACCCGTCAAGGTTACGTTCCGTTTGGAGCATGTCAGCAGCCTGATTGCCAAAGGGGTACTCGACTTGCCAAGCCCTGCTTCGTTCCGCGTGTTAGACCTTCACGCTTTCAACGAAGGCGGCAACCAATGTCGCAAAGGAACAGCGCGACCAGCACTTCATCGCCTGGCAGTCTTTGGTTAGGTCGGGAGGCGAGATTCCGTGTGACCCGCCTCCCGCAGTGATCAATTTGGCAATGCGTAGGCGATGACATAATCACCGCGATCCGGCGATTGTCGCGCGCCGCCCGCCGAGATGACGATGTATTGCTTGCCTGTCTTCGGCGACTTGTAGGACATCGGTCCACCCTGGCTGCCAACCGGCAGGCGTGCCTTCCAGACCTCCTTGCCGGTCGCCGTGTCGAAGGCGCGCAGGTAATAATCCTGGGTGCCGGCGATGAAGACGAGGCCGCCCTGCGTGGCGAGCGTGCCGCCCAGCGTCGGCATACCGATCGGGATCGGCAGCATCATCTTGATGCCGAAGGGTCCCGTATCCTGGACCGTGCCGACCGGCACCTGCCACTTGATCTTCTGCGTCGTCATGTCGATCGCCGTCAGCGAGCCGAAAGGAGGCTTCTGGCAGGGGATCTGCAGGGCGGAGAGGAAGCGGTTCTTGTTGACGGCGTAGGGAGTGCCCTTCATCGGCACGATGCCCATGCCGGTGTTGACCGCCTCACCGCCGTCGGAAACCTTGTCGCTCGGCGCGGCCTCGACCATCTGGCTCCAAAGGCCAAGACGCATGTCGTTGACGAAAATAGTGTTCGTCGTCGGATCGGTCGAAAGCCCGCCCCAGTTCATGCCGCCGAGCGAACCAGGGACGCTTAGCGACATCGTCGTATCAGGCACCGTGTAGAGGCCGTCGTAACGCATGCTCTTGAACGAGATACGGCAAAGCAGCTGGTCGAACGGTGTCGCACCCCACATGTCGCTCTCGGTCAGCGTATCGGCGCCGATCTGCGGCATGCCGACCGATCGCGGCTGCGTCGGAGAATAAGGCTCGTTCGGGATGTTGCCCGGCTTGACCGGCACGTCCTCAACCTTGGTCAGCGGCTTTCCGGTGGCGCGATCGAGCACATAGAGCTGGCCGGCCTTGGTGCCGAACACCAGCGCCGCAACGGTGGTGCCATCCGACTTGGGGAAATCGATGAACGACGGCTGCATCGGCACGTCGAAGTCCCAGAGGTCGTTGTGAACGGTCTGGTACACCCACTTTTCCGCACCCGTCGTCGCGTCGAGCGCGAGCATCGAGGCGCCATAGGTGTGGTCGAGCTTCGTGCGGGTTGCGCCATAGATATCGACGGACGGGCTGCCGACCGGCAGATAGACGGTGTTCGACGCCGCGTCATAGGACATCGCCGCCCACACGTTCGGTGTCGACCGGGTATAGGTCTTGCCGTCGACAGGCTGGGCATGATCTTCCGGATTGCCGGGATCGAAGGCCCAGCGGAACTGGCCGGTGATCACGTCGAAGCCGCGCATGACACCGCCGGGCATGTCGACCTGGACGTTGTCCGCGATGCGGCCGCCGACGACGACGGTGGTGCCCGCGACGGTCGGAGCAGAGGTCAGCACATATTGCGGATCGGGCGCATCACCCATGCCGGCCTTCAGGTCCACCCGGCCGTTATTGCCGAAATCGGCGCAGAGCTTGCCGGTATCGGCATCGATCGCCAGCAGTTCGGCTGTGATGGTGTTCATCAGGATGCGGCGCTGGCAAGCGGCACCTTCCGGCACGACCGCCGGCAGAACCGGCGTCGAGTTCGGAACGGTCGGCTGAACGGCCGCCTGCGTTGCGTCGAAGTAAGCAAGTCCGCGGCACCGCATCCAGACCTTGGAGGTGAACTTGAGGTCGGCGTTCCAGAGTTGCTTGCCGGTATCGGCATCGATAGCGATGACATTGTTGTGCGGCGTGCAGAGGAACACCTTGTCGCCGACCTGCAGCGGCGTCTGCTGGTCTTCCGCACCATTGCCGTCGGCGCTGATCGGGGTGTCGCCGGTATGATAGGTCCAGGCGACCGTCAGGTCCTTGATGTTGTCGCGCGTGATCTGGTCGAGCGCCACGAAACGCGAGCCACCGTCCGTGTTGCCGTAGGCCTGCCAGTTCTTCTGTTCCTTGGCCGGATCAACAGGGACCAGGGGCTGCGACGGGCCGGATGCGACGACGGTCGGATGCGGCATGAACATACCGGCCACGCCCGCGGCGGAGGCAACCGCCAGCAGACCGGCAAGCACGAAGGACGGGATAGCGGCAGACGACAGGCCGGCGGCCTTGCGCAGCAGCGGATAGGTAAGCGCCACGACGGCCGCACCGATGCCAAATGCCAGCAGGCGCGAGATCAGCGGCCAGAAATCGAGGCCGGCATCCAGAACTGCCCATACCGCCGTGCCTATTGTCACCAGCGCGAACAGGAGAGCGCCGGATGGTCGGCGCGCAGCGACGAGCAGACCGGACACGACGATGAGGACGCCACTGATCAGGAAGTACCAGCTGCCGCCAAGCATTGCGAGCTTGCCGCCGCCGATCGCGAAGAAGAGGCCTGCGAGTATGAGAACAGCGCCGAGAATGATCAGCCATAATCTGGCTATCAACGGCAGGGAGCCCTTTGCGGGTAAGGCTTTCGTCTGTGGCATTGGAGTTTTCCGGTTCCTTGATTAGGCTGAAGGACAGTGGAAAACTGCGGACATCGCGAATTGTGCAAAGAACGGCATCACGCAGGACTCTCGTCTTTCAGTCGAACGAACTCCGCGTCTACAGCGACAACATCACTGCAGCGGGAGGGTTTCGAGTATTCAGTTCCATCACAACGCCCTCCCGACTCGCTGAGAATTACAGGCGCAGCCTGCGGATCGGGTTATAGGTCCAGGCCGCGTTTTGTTTCAAGTTCTAAAATGCCGAGCGTCTAAATATCGACCCTTCGAAATTTTCCGCAGCAACTTGAAAGCCAACCAAGTTCTTGGACCGATCTGATGCTTCACATCGCCTTATCCTGCCTTTGGGGTTGCTTCGGCGGCGCCTCCCTGTTTCCCTCTGTACGATCCCGATGCAAGGCGGCACGCGCCAGCATCATCAGCGTTACGGGTGTCGTCACCGTCACGAAAACGCCGATCAGGATCTCGTGGATCGCTAACCGCGAGGAAGCCACAGAAAAGAAAATCATCGACCCAAGCATGACCCCGCCAATGCCCCAGCTTGTCCCGAGGGTGGGTGCGTGAATACGCTCGTAGAAGGTCGGAAGGCGAAGGAAACCAATCGCGCCGATCAGTGCCAACAGGGCGCCGATCAAGAGAAAAAGGGCTACCAGTGTCGCCACCCATACAGGCATGTCCGCGGCCGGATCCATCATTCGATCACCTCCCCGCGCATCAGGAATTTCGCCAGCGCCACGGTTGCCACGAAGCCGATCATGCCGATGACAAGCGCGGCTTCGAAATAGACCACCCGTCCCGTCCCGACGCCGAATGTCACCAGAAGAAGCATGGCGTTGATGTAGAACGTGTCGAGCCCGAGAATCCGATCCTGTGCGCGAGGGCCGACGAACATGCGGATCGAAACGATCGCCATGGCGGCCACGAGCATGATCTGGGCGATCGACACGGCCGTGAAGAGGATGATTGCACTCATGTGAATATCTCCAGCAACAGCGCCTCGTATCGGTTCTTGATCGTATCGCGCCAGACGGCCTCGTTCTGGATGTCGAGAACGTGCAGCAGCACCGATTGATCTTTGGAATCATATTCCAGCCACGCGGACCCCGGTGTGCTCGTCAAGATGACGGCGAGGACGGCAAGCGCGAACTGGCTACGGAGTTCCAGATGGATGGTGATGAAACCGGGATTGTGCCGACGTTTGCCGCTGCGCAGTATGATCCACGCGACATCGATGTTCGACTTGACGATATCGCGAAACACCAAGCCAAAGAGCTTCGGCAACAGGTACCATTTCTTCAGCCGTATCGGTTCCGGCTGCAGCGATGCCATCGCCCAGCCGGCGAAGACCGCGACGACGAGGCCGAGGATGAAATGGCCGAGGGTGAAGCCGTTGAGCAGCAGCCACATGATGAAGAGGCACGTCGCGAGAATAGGATAGGGAAGCATCACTCGCCCTCCGTTCCAGCTTTGACGCCCTTGATCGGCAGCGCGTTGTTGACAGCGTCGATATAGATCGACGGCTTGCTCAGCGTGCGGATCGTGGTGTCCATGTACTGCATCGCCGGCCCGGCCTGCACGGTGAGTGCAAGCGTCAGCGCCAAGAGGAACATCACCGGCACGATCTCGATCACCAGCACGCGGGGAACCGTCCCCTCGATCGAGCTCCAGAAGGTGCGGATGCCGACGCGCGTCATGGAAATCAATGCGGCGATGCCGGAGAGGATGACGAGAACGACCAGCGCCCAGATCGCGGCCGTGGGCGGCACGCCGATGGAGCCGGTTCCCATCATCGCCGAGAGCATGGCAAACTTGGCGACGAAGCCCGAAAGCGGCGGGAGACCGGACAAGAGGATGCCGCAGGCCGCGAAACAGATGCCGAGAACAGCCATGGTGCCGGGCATGGTCACGCCCTCTTCCTCGTTTTCAGGCTCGTCGTCGGCCTCGCCATAGGCTTCCATGGTCACGGCAAGCACGTTTGCGCCGGCATCCTGGCCGCGTTCGACGAGTTCGATGAGCATGAAGAAGGCGCTGATCGTGAGTGTCGAACTGACGAGATAAAGCAGCGCGCCGGAAGAGACGGCACCGTCGTTGATGCCGAGCACCATCAGCAGCGTGCCCGAGGAAACCAGTACGGAAAAGCCAGCAAGCCGTCCGAGCGCCTGCGACGCAAGCACGCCGACGATCCCGAAGATCAGCGTCGCCATGCCGCCATAGAGCAGCACCGGCGCGCCGAAGCCGGCCGATGGGCCCTCACCGAACAGCAGCATCGTCAGCCGCAGGATCACATAGATCCCAAGCTTGCTCATGATCGCGAAGATACCCGCCACCGGTGCAGATGCGGCGCTATAGGCGGTGGGGAGCCAGAAGCAAAGCGGCCACATGCCAGCCTTGATAAGGAAGACGACACCCAATATGCCGGCGCCGGCCTCCATCAGCATGCGCCGGTCGGGCTCGATCTCGGGGATGCGGGCGGCAAGGTCGGCCATGTTGAGCGTGCCGGCGGTTCCGTAGATGAGGCTGACGCCGATCAGGAACAGCAGGGCGGCCACAAGGTTGACGGCGATATAGTGCATGCCCGCCTTGACGCGCAGCGGACCGGAGCCATGCAGCAGGAGGCCATAGGAGGCTGCCAGCATGACCTCGAAGAAGACGAAGAGGTTGAAGAGGTCGCCCGTGAGGAACGCCCCGTTGACCCCCATGAGGAGCAACTGGAACATGCTGTGGAAATGCGCGCCCACGGCATGCCACCGGGCAAGTGAAAAGACCAGCGCCGACACCGCAAGCAGCGCCGTCAAAAGCAGCATCATGGCAGATAGCCCGTCGAGAACCAGCACGATCCCGAAGGGCGCTGACCAGTTGCCGACGAGATAGACGCCCTCGAAGCCATTCGGGCCGCTCTCGATCCTGAACAAGATGAAGGCGATCACGGTGAGCAAGATCGCGGAGGCGAGGCTGACCATTGCCTTGGCGACGCGGCGCCGCTCGTCGATGAACAGCAGGAGCGCGCTGGCGATCAGCGGAATGAGGATGGGCGCGACGATGAGATGATGGGACCAACCGTTCATTTCGGCTCGTTCCTTCCGTCGACATGGTCGCTGCCCGTCAGCCCGCGCGACGCCAGGAGAACGACGAGAAACAGCGCAGTCGTCGCAAAGCCGATGACGATCGCAGTCAGCACCAGGGCCTGCGGCACCGGATCGGCGAGAATGGACGGATCATCGCCTCCCAGGATCGGCGGCACGTTGGCCTTCACGCCGCCGACGCCGAAGATGAACAGATTGACGGCGTAGGAGAGCAGCGAGAGCCCGATGATGACCTGATACGTGCGCGGGCGCAGGATAAGCCAGACCCCGCAGCTCGTCATGATGCCGATGGCGATCGACAGAACCAGTTCCATCACCGCTCCTCCGATTTGGCCGCTTCGATCGTGCGCAGGCGATTGATCCGCAGCGATTGGTGGGCAAGGGCGACAAGGATCAGCACGGTCGATCCGACGACCAGCGAGAAGACGCCAAGATCGAAGAGCAGCGCCGTCGCCGCCGGCACCTTGCCGATCAGGGGCAGTTCGAGATAGCGAGAATGCGAAGTCAGGAACGGATAGCCGAGCAACCACGCACCGGCGCCCGTCAGCACCGCCGTCAACAGTCCCGCGCCCATCCAGCGCAGCGGCAGAATGCGGATGCGGTCCTCGGCCCAGCGCGTGCCGCCGGCGAGATATTGCAACAGAAAGGCGATCGAGAGCGTCAATCCCGCCGAGAACCCGCCGCCCGGCAGATCGTGCCCGCGCATGAAGAGGTAGACCGAGAAGGTGATGATCACGGGGAACATCCACTGCATGATGACCGATGGCACGAGCAGGTAGTCGCGCACTGTGTCACCAGCCGAACGCTCGGGCCGCTCCTCGTCGAAGCGGTTCTGAACCTGCTGCTGCTCCGGCATCCCCATGCTGTCTTCAGCCGGGCGGAAGCGACGCAGCAGACCGTAGACGGTGAGCGACACGACCCCCAGCACCGCGATTTCGCCCAGCGTGTCGAAGCCGCGGAAATCCACGAGAATGACATTGACGACATTGCGTCCGCCGCCGAGCGAATAGGCATGCTCGAGGAAATAGTTAGCGATCGCGTCAGGCACCGGCATCGTCATCACGGCATAGGCGATTGCCGACATGGCGACGCCGCAGAGGACCGCAAGCGCGAAGTCCCGGAAGCGCCGGAACCGGGCGCGGATCGTCATGGATTCGCGAATGTCTTCGGATCGCTTCGGTAGCCACCGCAGTCCCAAGAGGATGAGGACGGTGGTGACGATTTCGACCAGCAACTGGGTGATGGCGAGGTCGGGTGCGGAAAGCCATACGAAGGTGGTGCACACGATGAGGCCGACGCCGCCGAGCATGACCAGTGCGGCAAGTCGGTGGTATTTGGCCGTATAGGCGGTGCCGATCGCCAGGCAGACCCCGATCACCCAGAGCGCGGTGAAGACGGGATCGACGCCGGAATAGACAAAGGGGCGATGCTCGAAGCCGCGGAGATAGAGCGGCAGGGCGCCAGCCAGAAGGCCGGCAACCACCAGCCACCGCAACTGCGGCTGCAGCTTGCGTGTTCCCAAGCGCCGCTCGGCAACGCGCGCCCAGCGCCAGGAGACTTCCACGAGGATTCGCTCGAAAATGCGCTGCCCCTTCAGCCGCCGGATAAAGGGCGGGCCATCATCGCAACGAGACAGATAGCCTTTCAACGCCCAGTAGATCGCGGTTCCGGCGATCAGCGCGATGACGCTCATGATCAGTGGGAGATTGATCCCGTGCCACAGCGAGAGGCTGTACTCAGGCGTGTCGTTTCTCAGAACGCTGATCACGGCGCTATGGAGAAACGGTCCGATCGAGAGTGCCGGCACGATACCGACAACCAGGCACAACACGACGAGAAACTCGATCGGGAAGCGCATCCAGCGCGGCGGTTCGTGCGGATGGGCGATCGGCAGGTCTGTCGGCGGGGGGCCGAAGAAGACGGTGTGAATGAAGCGCAGGGAGTAGGCAACGCTGAAGGCGCTGGCGAGCGTTGCGACATAGGGCAGGATTCTGTCGAGAATGGAATCGGCATGCGTCTCGACCGCTTCCGCGAAGAACATCTCTTTCGAGAGAAATCCGTTCAGCAGCGGCACGCCCGCCATGGCGGCGCTGGCGACGACGGCAAGCGTCGCCGTGATCGGCATGAACCGGTACAAGCCGCTCAGCTTGCGCATATCGCGCGTCCCGGTCTCGTGGTCGATGATACCCGCCGCCATGAACAGCGAAGCCTTGAACGTCGCGTGATTGAGCATGTGGAAAATCGCCGCCACCGTCGCCAAAGGGCTTCCGAGGCTCAGCAGCGTCGTGATCAATCCGAGATGACTGATCGTCGAATAGGCCAGAAGACCCTTCAAATCGCGCTGGAATATCGCGAAGTAGGCGCCTAACAGCAAGGTAATCATGCCCGCGGCGCCGAGAATCCAGAACCACTCGTAGGTTCCCGACAAGACGGGCCAGAAGCGCACAAGCAGGAAGACCCCCGCCTTCACCATCGTTGCCGAATGCAGGAATGCCGACACGGGCGTCGGCGCCGACATGGCGTTGGGCAGCCAGAAATGGAATGGGAACTGGGCGCTCTTCGTCAGAGCTCCAAGCAGAATGAAGATCAGCGCGGGCACATAGAGGCTATGATTTCGGATCAGGTCGCCTGAGTTCAGGATCTTGTCCAGATCGTAGCTGCCGACGATCTTGCCGAGCAGGATCAGGCCGATCAACAGGCAGAAGCCACCGATACCGGTGATCGTCAGCGCCATTCGCGCGCCGTCTCGGGCGGCAGCATTGTTGTGCCAGTAGCTGATCAGCAGGAACGAGAAGATGCTTGTAAGTTCCCAGAACACCGACAGCAGGATGACATTGCCTGAAATGACAATGCCGACCATTGCTCCCATGAATGCAAGCAGGAACGAGAAGAACCGCGGGACCGGATCATCTTCCGACATGTAATAGCGAGCGTAGAGGATCACCAGGAAGCCGATGGAGGTGATCAGCATGGTGAAAATCCATGCAAAGGCATCCATGCGCAGCGTCAGATCGAGACCGAGCTGGGGAAGCCATTGCGCATTGAAACGAATGACGCCGCCGTCGGAAACCTGCGGATACAAAGAGGCGGTAAGCAAAAGGGATGTAAGGACGGCGAAACCGGCAAGGCCCGCAGGTAGTCGACGTGATGCCGTCCTCAGGAAGAGCGCCGATAGGATGCTCCCCGCAAACGGAATCAGCAACAGGGCAACGAGCATGAACGGTCCAGCTGTTATCCCAACGATCGATCCTTTCCGACTCGTCACTCCCGGATTCGCGTCTCTGACGCTCACCCTAGAAATCCGATTAAAATTAGTTTATATGTTAGATATCAACCAATATGGGCGATAGTTGAAGATGGGTCAAGCGCACGACCACAAGATTTTGACGCCCGCACTCTGTCGAGCTGCCCGCGGCTTCCTGGACTGGACACAACTCGAGCTGTCGGCACGGGCAGGTGTGTCGCGCAGCACCGTTCGTGACTACGAAGGTGGGCGCCATGATATTCACCGCGCGACGGAAGCGCAGCTGAAACTTGCCCTGGAAAGTGGAGGCGTAATTTTCGTCGGGCTGGAGGGCGGCAAGATAGCTGTCTGTTCCAACCACGAATAGTCATGGGCGCTGGATGACAGAGGATCAGTCGCCGGTCTGTGATTCCTGCGGTAGGCTCCCCGTCACTGCCGGGCGAATTGCTTGCGAAAGCCGGTCGGGGTCAAACCGAATTCGCGCTTGAAGAGGCGGGCGAATTGAGCGCCACTGCCGAAGCCGAGATCATAGGCGATATCGAGCAACAACACCTCGGTATGTGCGAGAAGGCTCTTGGCCTTCTCCAGACGAATCCCCGTATAGACATTGCGCGGCGATTTGCCTGTTTCCGACAAGAAGAGCCGCTCCAGTTGGCGCCGCGACAGACCGACACGTCTGGCGATCGTCTCTACCCCCAACTGGTCTTCGATATGTTGCTCCATGAGTAGTAACGCCGATCTGATGCGGCGATCCCCGACGGTACAGTCGATTGGATTGCGGGCCTGGGCGTCATGCTGCGAACGCGCTTTGCCGATCTGCAGAACCTCCATGGCATTGCGCTCCGCGTCGATCCCCACATGCTTGCGCACGAGGTGTGCGGCGAAATCGGCCGCGCTCGATCCACCGGCGCAGGTCGCCCTGCGGCGATCGATGCTGAAAATCTGATCGGAAACGACCGTGAGATCGGGAAACCGGTTCTTGAACTCTGCGTGATGAAGCCAGCTGACGCAGACCTTGTGCCCCTTGAGCAATCCAGCGGATGCCAGAACGAAACTGCCGGTGCACACGCCGACAAGCTTGACGCCGACGGCGTCCGCTTTTCTCAGGAATGCCAAGGTCTCATGGTCGATCGGCTGTTCTACGTTCAGCAGACCACCGACGACCACGAGGTAATCGAACCGTTTCGGGTCGCCTAGCGACGAGGTCGGCGCAAGACTAACCCCACAGCTCGAAGTGACAAGATGCCGGCTGCTGCTGATCACCTCCCAGTCGCATCGGACGCGGCGCGACCTGTCCAGCTCGTCGCTCGCCAGCCGAAGAGTATCGACGAACAACGAAAACGCCGACAACGTGAATTGGCGAGAAAGGATAAAGCCTACTCTCAAGGCTTGCGCGGTTTCATTCACGGCCGTCGGCATTGAAGAGCTCCTTGGGGTTCGGGAAACTCAAGAACGATTCTCTTCGAGATTGGCAAGTATCCTAAGCGCGCTGCTCTTCTCAAGCACGCCCAAAACCTTGCCGTCCGCGCGCGTTACCGCGAAAACGGCCGGTCCGCCGAGAATGTCCTCCGCCAAATCGCCTATGACGCTGCCCGCCGGCAGTGGCATCGCGTTCGCCGGCGGCGTGCCGTCCTTCGTCAGCCGGCCCACCGAGACCACCTTTGACAACGGCACCTTGGAGACGAAACGCTTGACATAGGCCGTCGCGGGATTGAGGACGAGATCCTCCGGCGACCCGATCTGAACGATGCGGCCATGCTCCATTATGGCGATCCGATCCGCAAGGCGAATGGCCTCGTCGAGGTCGTGGGTGACGAAGACGGTCGTCTTGGCAAGGGTTGCCTGAAGGCGCAGCAGTTCGGCCTGCAAATCCATGCGGATCAGGGGGTCAAGCGCCGAAAACGGCTCATCGAGGAACCAGACCGGCGGGTCGGTGGCAAGACTTCGGGCGATTCCGACGCGTTGCTGCTGACCTCCCGACAACTCCGAAGGGCGGCGGTGTTCTAGCCCCTGCAGTCCGACAAGCGTCAGGAGTTCGAGGGCCCGGGCGTTCGCCGTCTTGGCATCGACGCCCTGGACCTGCATGGGAAACAGCACGTTTCCCAACACCGAGCGATTGGGCAACAGCGCAAAGTGCTGGAACACCATGCCCATCTTGCGGCGGCGGATCTCGATGAGCTCCCGTTCATCGGCGGCCGTGACATCAGCGCCGTCGACGACGACGTTGCCATATGTCGGTTCGATCAGCCTGGTCAGGCAGCGCAGCAGCGTCGACTTGCCCGACCCGGACAGGCCCATGATGACGAAGGTCTCTCCGCGAGCGACCTCGAAGCTTGCATCGCGCACCGCGGCAACAAGGCCCTGCTCGCGAAGTTCCGCATCGCTGAGCCGACGCAGATCCCGACTGGCCGAGGCGCCTGCGTTTCGACCGAAGAATTTCGAGACGCCGTCGCACCGAAGCATTGGCGGCTGGTTCTCGATCTTGGTTTTCTGAGATTGTGTTTCCATGATTCAGTGTTCTTTCGATGCGCGCGAAACGCGTTCGGCCGCCGATTTCAAAAGGGCGTCGGCGATCAGGCCCAACGCCGCAACGCAAAGGCCGACGACAATGCCGGTTCCCGTCTGTGCTCGCGTCAGGCTCATGAACACCTCCTGGCCGAGATCTTTGGTGCCGACCATGGCGGCGATGATAAGCATTGACAGGGCCATCATGATCGTCTGGTTCAGCCCGAGGAGAAGCGACGGAAGAGCACTCGGCAAATCGATGTGCACGAAGAGCTGAAGCGGACTGCAGCCGTTCATCAGCCCTGCCTCACGCCTTTCAACGGGAACGTTCCTGATCCCCTCGATCACATAGCGGATAACGGTCGCGACGGCGTAGGCCGAGATCGCGAAGATCGCCGACACGTCGCCGTTTCGAAACAACATGACGGCCGGCAGCAGGTAAACGAGCGTCGGGAGCGTTTGCAGCGTATCGAGAAAGAACGCAACAGGCGCGCGCCACGCCTCCCGTCTTGCAAAGAACAGGCCGATCGGCACCCCTGCCAAGAGGGCCGCGGCAACGGAGACCGAGACCAGATAAAAGGAGTTCAGGGCCGGCTCCCAGAATCCGGCACTGCCAATGAAGGCCGTCAGCACGCCGACGAACAGCGCGGTCCGAGTACCCCCAAGCAACAGACCCGCCAGTGTAACGACGACAAGCACCGGCACGAACGGCAGTACCGCCACGGCGTTGCGATAGGGGTTGAGGATATCGAGCAAGAGAAACGTCCGGATCGCTTCGAGCCAGTCGAAAAGGTGGACGTTGATCCAGCTGACCAGGCCGTTCCAGAACGGCGCGGAGGTGATGGTCCAGGCCGACGGCCACTTCTGGAGCACCGGCAGAGCGATGCTGAGAGCAGTCAGCGCCGCGACGATCGCAGCCAGCGGGCCGTACTGCCGGGCACCGAGTCGATCCTTGGCGCGCCCAACCCGGTCGGAATAGGCCATGGTCATTCGATCGAGCAGCACGCCCAGCAGGACGATAGCCATGCCGGCCTGCATTCCCGATCCGATGTCGAGCTTGCGCAGCGACTGGAGGACGAGATAGCCGAGACCGCCGACCCCGATCATCGAGGTGATGATGACCATGTTGAACGACATCATCACGGCCTGGTTCACACCGATTGCCAGTTTCGGCAGCGCGGTCGGCAGTTCGACCCGCCACAGCACCTGCCTTGGCGTGCAGCCCGCCATCCGGGCATATTCCACGATTTCCGGCGGGATGGCGCGGAAGGCCAGAACCGTCGCGTGGACCATTGGCGGCATGGCATAGATGACGGTGGCAAGGAGTGCTGCGCTCGGGCCGTAACCGAAGAACAGCAGCGTTGGCAGCAGGTAGGAGAAGATGGGCACCGTCTGCATGATGTTCATGACGGCGCGCACGGCGCTGTAGACGCGGTCGTCGGAATAGGCCCAGATACCGAGCCCCAGCCCCGCGACGACGGCGAAGACGATGCTGCCGAGCACGTTGATCAAAGTCAGCATTGCCGGCGCATAGAAGCCGAAAAGAACGATGTAACCCGTCACGACCACGCCAAGCACGGCCAGCCGGAGGGAACCCAGCCGATGGCAGGCAAACACGACGACGATCGCGACAGCTAGCCATGAAACCGGCGGAACGATCTGAACCTTGTTGAAACCGGATCCCTTCGCGACGCCATCGACGAAGACGGCGACTAGGGCCTTGATCGGCGCATCGAATCCGGCGGCGACGATCCTCGTCAGCTGTTGGAGAGTGAGGCCACCGACATGCAGACCGGATGCGAGGAACTGCATGGTCTTTTCGGCCCAATCCGACAAGGGAAGCCGAAGCCATGCAGGGACGCCGAAGTCGACGGTCGGGAAAAGAAAGCCGATCACGAGCGCGGCGGCAAGGCCAAGCGCCATGGCGATCAGAGGGTAATGTGCCGGTCTGAGAGAACGGCTGGATTGCGCGGTGGTGATCACGAGTCTGGTCCCAAGCATATAGGGGCGCCGTTTGCGCGGCGCCCCTCAACCACTATGCAGCGCAGGCTGCCCACTTGCGCCAGACGTCTTCATTCGCCTTCAGCCACTCGCCGACGACGTCTTCGAGCTTGCCTCCGTCGACATCTACCTGCTGGACGAGTTTGCTCATCGTCTCGTTGTCCATCTGGAAGTTTCGGACGATCTGGTAGGCGCAAGGCCATTTCTTCTCGCCTTCGGCCCAGCCCATCTTCTTGATCCAGCCTTCAGGTTTGCCGCAATCATACGCGGCCTTCGGGTTCACGCCCCATGCCGGATCGGAATAGCAGGCGTCCTCATACTTCGGAAACTGGACAAATTCGCCGGAGTAGACTGAAGGAACCCAATGCGGAACATAGACCCACAGGACGATCGGCGCCTGCCGCTCGTAGGCCGATTTCAGCTCGGCGAAGAGGCCTGCATCCGTGCCCGCATGCACGACGTCGAACGGTAGGTCCAAGGCAGCGACACGCTCCTCGTCATGGCCGCCCCAGCCGACCGGGCCTGACAGATAGCGGCCCTTGGGCGCCGTATCCGGCGTAGAGAAGGCTTCCGCGCACTTTTTCAGGGCCTGCCAATCGGGAAGACCGGGGCACTTTTCCTTCATATAGGAGGGGTACCACCACTCTTCCTTGGCGTGCAGGCCCGTTTCACCGAGGTCGAGCACCTTGCCGGTCGCGACGGACTTCTGGAACGCGGTCTGCTGCGTGGTCTGCCAGGTTTCCATGGCAATATCCAGGTCGCCGGCCTCGAAGCCCGGATATCTGGCGGAATCGTCGGCGACGACCTTCTCAACGTTGTAGCCGTAGGACGACAGAATCTGTCCGACGATTTCCGTATCGATCGACATCGACGTCCAATCGGCGACCATCATCTTGATGGGGTCCGTCGATTCCGGTTCGAAGGCGTAGGCGGGAGAAAGCGAAGCGGAGACGAATGCCGCGACGCTGATAAGATGCAAAATTTTTTTCATTTTCGTTCCCTTTATTTTTGTTGAATTGAAAGTCTTGATGTCAGCCCTTTGCGTACCACCCATTATCGACGTAAAGCGCCGTGCCGTTGACGAAGCTGGCCTCCTTCGAGGCTAGGAAGAGCGCCGCGTTGGCCACTTCTTCCGGTTCGCAAATGCGTCCCTGCACTGCGGCCAGGTCGGCGTCGTTCCACTTCTGGCCCAGGCCATCAAGCTGTTCGATTTCGGTCAGACCATGCGCGGTCTTCACGAAGCCCGGGCATACGGCGTTGCAACGGATTCCGGCATCGCGATACTCCACCGCGATGCTGCGCGCGAGCTGCAGGACCGCTCCCTTTGTCATGCAGTAGACGGATTCGAGCGCGAAGCCCTTCTCGCCGCCGATCGAGGAGGTGATCACGATGGAACCGCCGCCGTTCGATACCATCTGCGGTATGACGGCGCGGCAGATATTGAACGACGTCCGCACATTGATATCCATCAGACGGTCGTAGTCCGCGTCCGTGGTCTCATGCAGCGGCTTGACGATAAGCGTTCCGGCATGGCTGAAGAGCGTATCGATGCCGCCGAAGGTCGCGTTCACCTGCTCCACGGCGGCGGTGACGGCTGCAACCTTGGTGACGTCGGTCTCGATGAAGATGGCGACGCCGCCGGCAGCCTCGATCTCGGCAACGGTCTCACGCCCCGCCCCTGGCTGAATGTCGAGGATCGCAACCTTCGCACCCTCCCTTGCAAACAGCAGCGATGCGGCGCGCCCCATACCACCAGCACCACCGGTGATGACTGCAACGCGATCGGCAAGGCGCCCGCCGGAAAACGACGCGGTTGAATTAGGCATTTGGTCCCCTGGATCTTTGGTCTATTTTCTTTACCATTGTCCACGAGATGCCTAGGTGTCAAGCGGGGTCGAAGCTCGCCCTTGAAAAAAGGTGACAAAGCAGCGGCTAGGCTGCGTGTGGAGATCGGAGATTCGACCAATCCCGGTCGAAAAGCGATCTCAGGATGGTGCTCGATGCGGAAACATCTCCGGCCTCAAGGCTGCCGAGCAGGTTGCGGTGGATGATCTCCGCCTCGTCCCGACGCTGCGCGACCTCGCCTTCAAGAAACGGCAGGAAGCTTTCGTCGAGCCCCTCCTCGATTGCCTTTGAGAGGTGAGGATTGTGGCTGGCATCGGCCATCGCGAGCCGAAAAATGGTCTCGGCCTGTTTGAGTTCCGGCGAGGTTTGTGCCTGGGCGATCAGGCTCAGGGCTTGGCGCATGCGCTTGATCTCGGGGAGCCCTATCCTGGCGGCAGCCAGCCTCACCGCGGCGAACTCGTTGGCCTCGCGAAATTCCAGAACGCGCATCATGCCGCCACGGTCAAAAGCCTGCCTTGTCTTGGCGATGTGCTGGAGCGCCTCGGTCGTCGCGATGAAGGCGCCACCCTGCGGACCACGGCGAATTCGGATATACTTGTTTCCCTCAAGGACGCGCAGCGCCTCCCGTAGCGTCACTCTCGATATGCTGAAATCGTCAGCGAGCTTGCGCTCGGCCGGCAGCCGTTCGTCGGGCAGCAGTAGCCCGACATGAATCTGCCGGCGCAGGCTTTCAAGCGCGATATTATAAGCCGCCTGCGGCTTAACGGGTTGCAACCCCCAAAGCATGATCAGACCGCCGTGAAGGTGTTGTCGACGAAGATCTCGGCTCCGTTGACGAAGCTCGAGGCGTCGCTGGCGAGGAAAAGCGCCACTTCGGCGACCTCTTCCGGCTCGCATATGCGGCCCTGCATCATGTTGACGTCGCGCTCTGAAGCCAGAATCCCGTAATCGCGAAGCTGCTCGATCTCATTCTCACCGTGGCGGGTGCGCACAAAGCTCGGGCATAGCGCATTGGCGCGAATGCCGCGGTCGCGATACTCTACGGCGATGGAGCGCGACAGGCTGTGCATGGCAGCCTTCGAGGCGCTGTAAAGCGATTCGAGATGGGTTGCGGCGCGAACGCCTGTCGTCGAAGTGAAGACGAGCACACCCTTGCCCTGCTCCAGCATCCCCGGAAGCACCGCGCGGCTGAGCAGAAAGGCACTCTTGGCATTGTTGTCCATCATCTCGTTCCACTCCTCCAGGGAGAAGTCCAGGAACGGTTTGACGATGATGATACCTGCGTGATTGAAGAGAACGTCGATGCGGCCGAATGCATCGTAGACGGCCCTGACCGAGCGGTCGACCTCTTCCGGGATCGATACGTCGGCCGCGAAGAAGATGACGTCCGCTCCCTTGGCGGTCAGTTCTTTGCAAAGCAGCTCGCCGGCAGCGCGATCCTTGTCGACGATGGCGACATGCGCTCCCTCCGCCGCAAAGAGCCTCGTGCTCGCCGCCCCTGCTCCATTCGCTCCACCCGAAATCAATACCCGTTTGTCGCGAAGCTTTCCCAGACTGTTCATCACCACCTGCACGGAACTTGAATTGCGTCGATCATAGGTATCGACGGCGCCGGTGTCGAGAACGACCTCGGAGTGGTAGCGCGGATTTGGAGGATCGGTGGGAACTGCCGGGGCTATCCCATTCGCTCGGAGGCATAGCTGCCCGGGCTCGGCGGGAAGACGATGGTTCGATTGCCATTGAGGAAAGTGCGGTGATGGATATGGGCATGCACGGCGCGTGCAAGCACCTGCGCCTCCACGTCGCGACCTAGAGAGACATAGTCTTCGGCGGACTGCGCATGGGTGATACGGACCGTGTCCTGCTCGATGATCGGACCTTCGTCGAGATCGGCGGTGACGTAGTGCGCCGTGGCGCCTATCAGCTTCACACCTCGCTGATAGGCTTGCTTGTAAGGGTTTGCGCCCTTGAACGATGGCAGGAAGGAGTGATGGATATTGATGATCTTGCCGGACATCTCCTGACACATGCGATCCGAGAGAAACTGCATGTAACGGGCGAGCACGATCAGTTCCGTGCCGGTGCTCTCCACCAGATCCATGATCCGGGCCTCCGCCTGAGGCTTGTTCTCCTTCGTCACCGGAATATGGTGGAACGGAATGTCGTGGTTGACGACCACTTTCTGGTATTCGAAGTGGTTGGAGACGACACCGACGATGTCGATCGGAAGAGCGCCGATTTTCCAGCGATAGAGAAGGTCGTTAAGGCAGTGGCCAAAGCGTGACACCATCAGAAGCACCTTCATGCGCCCGGCCTGGTCGTGGAACTCGGTGGTCATCTCGAATTTTTCGGCAATCGGCTTGAGTCCCGCGGCCAGCTCCGCCGCCGATCTGCCTTCCTCGGAGATGAACGATACCCGCATGAAGAACTTGCCCGTCCCGAGGTCATCGAACTGCGAGCTATCGATGATATTGCAGCCCATTTCGGCGAGCAGGCCGGAAATGGCGGCCACAATGCCGCGGGTGGACTTGCAGGTCACGGTCAGGACATAGGTCGTCATGGCAGGGCTTTCTGTGCGGGATGTGAAAAATCCCCGCGTCGCTGGACGCGGGGAGTGGGCCGCCCCAATCTCGGATGGAGGCGACGGGGAAATGCTAGATGTCGAGCGTCGTGGCGCGTTCCCAGTCGGTGAACTGCGAGCAATAGGTATTCCATTCGCCGTGTTTCAGCTTGAGATAGGCATTGGAGAAATCCTTGCCCAGCGCCACCTGAAGCTCCTCGTCCTTCTCATATTCGCGCAGCGCGTCGAGCAGATTGAGCGGCAGCTTCGGCGCGTCGGTCACCGTATGGCCCTCGCGGTACATGTCGATATCGTAATGCGGACCAGGATCTGCCTTGGAGCGGATACCCGAGAGGCCGGCCGCGATGATGATCGCCTGCAGAAGATAGGGGTTGACCGCACCATCAGGCAGGCGCAGCTCGAAGCGACCGGGGCCGGGTACGCGCACCATGTGGGTGCGGTTGTTGCCCGTCCAGGTAACGGTGTTCGGTGCCCAGGTCGCGCCGGATATTGTGCGCGGCGCGTTGATGCGCTTGTAGGAATTGACCGTCGGATTGGTCACCGCGGCAAGCGCGGAGGCGTGTTTCATGATGCCGCCGAGGAAGGTCTTGCCCTGGGCGGAAAGCCCGAAGGGCATCTCCTTGTCGGCAAAGGCATTCGTCCTGCCTTCAATATCCCAGACCGAGATGTGAGCATGGCAGCCGTTGCCTGTAAGCCCCTTGAACGGCTTTGGCATGAAGGTGGCCTTCAAGCCATGCTTTTCGGCGATCGACTTGACCATGTATTTGAAGAAGGAGTGCTTGTCGGCCGTCTTCAAGGCATCGTCATACTCCCAGTTCATTTCGAACTGCCCGTTGGCGTCTTCATGGTCGTTCTGGTAAGGCTTCCAGCCAAGCGCCAGCATGCTGTCGCAGATTTCGGCGATCACGTCATATCGGCGCATGAGCGCCTGCTGATCGTAGCAGGGCTTTTCGGCCGTGTCGTACTCATCGGAAATCTTTGCGCCATCAGACGTGATCAGAAAGAATTCCGGCTCGACGCCGGTCTTCACCCGAAGTCCCTGGCTCGCCGCTTCGGCGATCAGCTTCTTCAGCACGACGCGCGGCGCCTGATCGACCGGCTTGCCGTCCATGACGCAATCGGCAGCAACCCAGGCGACATCCTTTTTCCACGGAAGCTGAATGACGGAATCCGCATCCGGCACGGCGAACAGATCCGGATGCGCCGGTGTCAGATCGAGCCAGGTTGCAAATCCGGCGAAGCCGGCGCCATCCTTCTGCATGTCGGCGATCGCTTCCGTCGGCACCAGCTTGGCGCGCTGGCCGCCGAACAGGTCCGTGTAGCTGACCATGAAATACTTGATGCCTTTTTCGGCGGCGAATTGAGAGAGGTCCAGTGTCAATGTCGTTCCCCTTGTTCTTGAATCTCAGACACTTGTCTTGAAAAAGCCGGGCGCCTCCTCCCAAATGCGCCCGAGCTTCCGATCAGAAACCGGCCTTGCCGGGATACCAGGAGGTGCCGGCAAGCGGCACCTGTGCCATTGCCGCGGCTTCCATGGTCAGAGCGCACAGATCTTCCGGTTCGAGATTGTGCAGGTGGTTCTTGCCGCATGCGCGCGCGATTGTCTGCGCTTCCAGCGTCATGACCTTGAGATAGTTGGCGAGACGGCGACCGGCGGCGATCGGATCGAGGCGAGCAGCGAGCTCCGGGTCCTGCGTGGTGATACCGGCTGGATCCTTGCCCTCGTGCCAGTCGTCATAGGCGCCCGCTGTGGTGCCGAGCTTCTGGTATTCGGCCTCCCACTTCGGATCATTGTCACCGATCGCAACAAGTGCCGCCGTACCGATCGCCACTGCGTCAGCACCGAGCGCCATGGCCTTGGCCACATCCGCGCCGGAGCGGATGCCGCCCGAGACGATCAGCTGCACCTTGCGGTGCATGCCGAGATCCTGCAGCGCCTGGACCGCCGGACGGATGCAGGCGAGCGTCGGCATGCCGACATTTTCGATAAAGACGTCCTGCGTGGCCGCCGTGCCGCCCTGCATACCGTCGAGCACCACGACATCAGCTCCGGCCTTGACCGCAAGCGCGGTGTCGTAATAGGGCCGCGCGCCGCCGACCTTGATATAGATCGGCTTTTCCCAGTCGGTGATCTCGCGCAGTTCGAGGATCTTGATTTCGAGATCGTCGGGACCGGTCCAGTCGGGGTGGCGGCAGGCTGAGCGCTGGTCGATGCCCTTCGGCAGGTTGCGCATGTTGGCGACACGGTCGGAAATCTTCTGGCCGAGCAGCATGCCGCCGCCGCCAGGCTTCGCGCCCTGACCGACAACCACTTCGATCGCATCCGCGCGACGCAGATCCCTGGGGTTCATGCCGTAGCGCGAGGGAAGATACTGGTAGACGAGCGTCTGCGAATGGCCACGCTCCTCGTTTGTCATGCCACCGTCGCCCGTAGTGGTCGAGGTTCCTGCGATGGTAGCGCCACGACCGAGTGCTTCCTTGGCATTGCCCGACAGCGCGCCAAAGCTCATGCCGGCAATGGTGATCGGCGTTTTCAGCGTAATGGGCTTCTTGGCAAAGCGCGTGCCGAGCACAACCGTCGTATCGCACTTCTCACGGTAGCCTTCGAGCGGATAGCGGGAGATCGACGCGCCGAGAAAGAGCAGGTCATCGAAATGCGGAACCTTGCGCTTGGTGCCGGCGCCGCGGATGTCGTAGATGCCGGTAGCGGCGGCGCGGCGGATTTCCGCCAGCGTCGCATCGTCGAATGTTGCAGACTTGCGCGGAGGCGTATGCGGATTGTGGTAGCTCATGATCGTCCCTCGCTCAGTACGCGTCCGCGTTGTCGATATTGAAGTTGTAGAGCTTGCGCGCCGAACCGTAGCGCTTGAACTCCTCAGGCTTGGCGTCGGTGACGCCGGCCTTGGCCAGTAGTTCGGCCAACTTTTCCAGATGCTCCGGGCGCATTTCTTTCTCGATGCAATCCGAACCGAGGCTCTTCACCGAGCCGCGCACGAAAAGCTTCGCCTCGTAGATGCTGTCGCCCAGCGCATCGCCGGCATCGCCGAGCACGACGAGGTGACCGGACTGGCCCATGAAGGCGGACATGTGACCGATCGAACCGGCAACCACGATGTCGATACCCTTCATCGAGATACCGCAACGCGAGGCGGCATTGCCCTTGATGACGAGGAGGCCACCCTGGCCGGTTGCGCCGGCATATTGCGAGGCGTCGCCTTCGATGAAGACCATCCCCGACATCATGTTCTCGGCGACGCCAGGTCCGGCGGAGCCATGCACGGTCACGGTGCCGCCATCGTTCATGCCGGCGCAGTAATAGCCGACGGAACCGCGGATCTCGACCTTGACGGGGCTGTCGATGCCAACGGCGACAGCATGACTGCCGCGTGGATTGACGACTTCGAAGGCCGTGTCGTTGGCGCCGGCGGAAAGGCCGTGCAGCGCGCTGTTGAGGTCACGCAGAGGCGTAGTGGAAAGGTCAAATGTCGGCATGATCTCAGGCAGCCTTCTCGTGATCCCAGAAATAGACGGTGGCCGGCTCGGGCTCCCATACACGGGCGCTTTCGATGCCGGGAAGATTGACCAGCGCGCGGTACTCCGATCCGAAGGCGACATACTGGTCGGTCTCGGCCATGACTGCAGGCTTGCAGGCGATCGGATCGCGAACGACGCCAAAGCCGGACTTGGTGCCGACGACGAAGGTGAAGAACCCGTCCAGATCATCCAGCGCGCTTTCGAGCGCCTGGCCGAGATCCTTGCCCTTGGCCATTTCGGCCGTGAGGTAGGCGGCGGCAACTTCCGAGTCGTTCTGGGTTTCGAACGTCATGCCCTCACGGACCAGTTCGCGGCGCAGATTGTTGTGGTTCGAGAGCGAACCGTTATGCACGAGGCACTGATCGGCGCCTGTAGAGAACGGATGCGCGCCAAGTGTCGTCACTGCCGATTCCGTCGCCATGCGGGTGTGGCCGATGCCATGCGTACCGGACATGGTGCGCACGTCGAAACGGGCGACGACATCCTTGGGAAGGCCGGTTTCCTTGTAGATTTCAACGCTTTCGCCGGAGCCCATGACGCGCACGGAAGGACGCAGCCGCGCGAGCGCGCCGCGCACCTCGTCGATACGGGACGCCGGGATGTCGAGAACCGCATGCGTGCTCTTCACGACGACAGAAGCGTCGACGCCTTCCCCCTTCAGCGCTTCGGCAAGACCCTGGAAATCGACCGACGGATTGGCCGACTGGATGGTGACCTTGGCTCGCCCGCCGGCCGCACCGCCGTAAATGGCGATACCAGCGGAATCTGGTCCCCGGTCGGTCATGATGATCAACATATCGGAAAGCAGCGTGCCGAGCTGCGGTTCCAGGCTTTTGTCCTTCAGGAATAGTCCAACAATGCCGCACATGACGGGCGCCTCCATTCGTTGCTGAATGAAGAGCTAGCAAGCCGACGGGCGGAAATCAACTTAAAAGAATATTTTTTTCTCTAAAGGAATAATTCGGCGTCGCAATGAGCATGCTGCCTAGTTTGTCATCGCACCGTCCGGCAACATGCCTGCAATTTCAGCAGTCATCGCGAATACGCTGCGGGTGACAGACAAGTTGTAGGCAAAAGGCATCTAGCCATTGTCCCGTTTCGGGTAGGAGATAATCGAGAGATACCTGCAGCGCAGCGCTACGAGCTCCTCGGGACCGTGCGGCGCATCAGCATCGAAGAACAGGCTGTCCCCCGGTTTCATGTGATAGAGTTGGTCACCATGACGGTACACGACCTCCCCTTCGAGCATATAGAGAACCTCCATTCCGTCGTGCTGGAATGTCGGGAAAACGTCCGATTCTGCAGTTAGAGTGATGAGATACGGTTCGACCGTTACACCGCTGGAGTTGTTGTCTATGTGGCCGAGCAGGCTGTATTGGTGGCCCGCACGCGTGCCGCGGCGCTCGATGTTTACCCCTTCGCCCGCCTTTACGAAGATCGCGTTGCGCGGCTCTTCGAACCGACGGAAGAACGAGGTAAGCGGCACGCCAAGCGCCTTGGAGAGCGACTGCAGACTTGTCAGCGAGGGCGAGATGTTTCCGTTTTCGATCTTCGACAACATGCCGACGGATATGCCCGTCGCCGTCGAAAGATCCGTCACCGTGATCCCGAGCGCCTTGCGATATGTGCGCACCTCATGGCCGATCGCCATTTCGAGATTGTTCTCCCGTGGCTCGCGGGTGGCGTGTGGATCCTGAGACAGCGGGCCCGCAGCGAACGCCTGACTTGCTGCGTCCTTCGACTTGTTGCCCGCCATCTCTTCACCTCATGTTTTCCAACCAAAGAACATTCCTTACAAGAAACATTCGTTTATTCAGAGGAAATCTTTTCGCGCATCGCATGCGGCGTTGCCTGAAAGCGTATCTTGAACGCGCGAGAGAAATGGCCCGAGCTGGAAAACCCGCATGCGAAAGCAATCTCGCCGACCGACAGGGGGCTTTGCTCCAGCAAACGCCGTGCATGGTCAAGACGGATGTTGCGATACGTTTCCAGAAATCCCTCAGCCAGATTTTCGGCAAACAGCCTGTCCAGATGTCGGATGCTGACGCCGGCGATCTTGGCCATCTCGCCTCGTGCGAGGGGATGCTCGATCGACGCCTCCATTTTTTCGAGCACCGCCAACAGCGCCGGATGATGCGTTCCGAACCGTTGCGGCGCCGAACCTCGCTGCGGCGCGCCGGGCTCGGCGACCGCCGTATGCAGATACCAGTCGCAGACACGGCGGGCGAAATGTGACCCCATGCGCTCGGCGATCATTGCATGCATCATATCGAGAGGCGCGATCCCACCAGCGCAAGTCACCCGATCACCATCAATCACGTAGCGTGCCTGGCGCGGCGAGAGATGCGGAAAAGCCTCGCGCAGGACGCCGGCATGCTCCCAATGGATGGTGAAGTCGCGATTGTCGAGCAAACCTGCCGCCGCCAAAACGTAAGCGCCACTGGAAATGCCGCCTACCCGCACGCCTTGCCGTCCCAGCTTGCGCAGGGTGCTGTAACCGGTCTCTGCTACCAGCCAGTCTCTCGGATTGCCGCCTGCGCAAACAAAGATCGTGTGGCAGGAGCTCCCTTCCGCAGATAAGCCCCGGCAACTGACCGACAGACCGGACGAAGTGATGACAGCGCCGCCATCCACCGACAACTGCACGACCTCGTACAGATCGGTACCGGCAATGAGGTTTGCAGCGCGCAACGGCTCCGCTGCCGAGGCGTAGGACATGAGCGCAAAATTCGGCATCAAGAGGAAACCGACTTTCTGCTTATTTTTGGCGTCCGATAGTCTCATGGCCCAATCTTACATTTATTCGTCTCTTTTCTGCAAGTCTTCACCGGTAAACGCTTCTATCCTGCCCTCACATTATCGAGGGCCCACCGATGCGCTATTCCGCTCTTTCGATCTTCCTGAACGGCCTTAAGGGCAATAAATCCTGGGGCGCGGCCTGGCGTGACCCACAGCCCAAGCCGCATTACGACATCATTATCATCGGCGGTGGTGGCCATGGCCTGGCGACTGCCTATTACCTCGCCAAGGAATACGGCATCACCAATGTCGCCGTGCTCGAGAAGAGCTATATCGGCTCGGGCAATGTCGGCCGCAACACCACGATCATCCGCTCCAACTACCTGCTCGAGGGCAACAATCCCTTCTACGAGTTGTCGATGAAGCTCTGGGAAGGGCTCGAGCAGGACTTCAATTTCAACGCCATGGTATCGCAGCGCGGCGTCATCAACCTCTACCATTCCGATGCCCAGCGCGATGCCTATACCCGTCGCGGCAACGCCATGCGGCTCCACGGCGTCGATGCCGACCTGCTCGATCGCCAAGCGATCAAGTCCATGCTGCCGTTCCTCGATTTCGACAATGCCCGCTTCCCGATACAGGGCGGCCTCATGCAGCGCCGCGGCGGCACGGTCCGTCATGACGGCGTCGCCTGGGGCTATGCCCGCGGCGCCGACATGCGCGGCGTCGACATCATCCAGAATTGCGAAGTCACCGGGATTCGCCGGGAAAACGGCCGCGCCATCGGGGTCGAGACGACGAAGGGCTTCATCGGCTGTGGCAAACTCGCTCTGGCTGCCGCCGGCAATTCATCTCGCGTCGCCCAAATGGCGGGTCTGAAGCTGCCGATCGAGAGCCATGTGCTGCAGGCATTCGTTTCGGAAGGGCTGAAGCCCTTCATCGACAATGTGGTGACCTTCGGCGCCGGGCATTTCTATGTGTCCCAGTCGGATAAAGGCGGCCTCGTCTTCGGCGGCGACATTGACGGCTACAACTCTTACGCCCAGCGCGGCAACATGGCGACAGTCGAACATGTCGCCGAAGCCGGCAAGGCTATGATCCCGGCGCTTTCGCGCGTGCGCGTCCTGCGCTCCTGGGGCGGCATCATGGACATGTCGATGGACGGCACGCCGATCATCGACAGAACGCCGGTCGACAACCTCTATCTCAATGCCGGCTGGTGCTATGGCGGCTTCAAGGCGACACCCGCGTCCGGCTTCTGCTTCGCCCATCTCCTCGCCAGGGACGCCCCCCATCCGACCACCCGTCAGATGCGGCTCGATCGTTTCGAACGCGGCTATCTGATCGACGAGAAGGGCCAGGGCGCCCAACCGAATCTGCACTGATCCGCCGGACCCAAGGATACTGACATGGCCAGCCTCGTCACCTGCCCGCATTGCGGCGCAAGACCCAAGGAAGAATTCACCGTGAAAGGCGCCGTGCTCGATCGCCCGACGCCGGACGCACCGCAGGAAACCTGGTTCGACTATGTCTATCTGCGCGCAAACCCTCGCGGCGCCTATGAGGAATACTGGCACCACACGTCCGGCTGCCGGCGGTGGCTCGTCGTGACCCGCGACACCGCCACCCATGAAATTTTCGACAGTCGCGACGCCGCCAACCGCACCAAGGTGACCGCATGACATCCTATCGTCTCCCGACAGGCGGCCTGATCGACCGCGGCAAGCCCCTCTCCTTTTCCTTCGACGGCAAGCGCATGCTCGGCCTCGAGGGCGACAGCCTCGCCTCGGCGCTTCTGGCCAACGGCCAATTGCTTGTCGGTCGCAGCTTCAAGTACCACCGCCCGCGCGGCATCCTGACCGCCGGTACCGCGGAGCCGAACGCGCTGATGACGATCGGACAGGGCGGGCGCACTGAGCCGAATACACGTGCCACGATGCAAGAACTGTATCAGGGGCTGGAGGCAAAGAGCCAGAACCGTTGGCCGTCGCTGAATTTCGACATCGGAGCAATGAACAGTCTTCTGTCGCCGTTCCTGGGCGCCGGCTTCTATTACAAGACGTTCATGTGGCCGGCCGGTCTCTGGGAAAAGCTCTACGAACCCTTCATCCGCCGCGCCGCTGGCCTCGGCAAGGCGACATACGAACCCGATCCGGATACCTACGAGAAGACATGGGCGCATTGCGACCTGCTGGTGGTCGGCGGCGGCGCCGCAGGTCTTGCGGCAGCGCTCGCGGCCGGCCGATCCGGGGCGCGTGTCATCTTGGCCGACGAACACTCGCAGCCGGGCGGTGGGTTGCTCGCCGAAACGGCGACCATCGACGGAAAGCCGGGACCCGTCTTCGTCGCTGGCCTCCTCGATGAGCTGGCAGCCCTTCCGAATGTCACGGTCATGCCGCGTACGACCGTGTTCGGCTGGTATGACGGCAATGTCTTCGGGGCGGTGGAACGGGTGCAGAAACATGTCGGCGTTCCGGTGACGCATCTGCCTGTCGAGCGGCTGTGGCGCATCGTCGCCAAGCAGGCACTTCTGGCCACCGGCGCAGAGGAACGGCCTCTCGTCTTCGGTTGCAACGATGTTCCTGGCGTGATGATGGCCGGCGCCATGCGCAGCTATCTCAACCGATATGCCGTTGCGCCGGGTCGCGACGTCGCAATCTTCACGACCAACGACAGCGGCTATGCGCTGGCCCGCGACCTGGAAACTGCAGGCGTTCATTCGGTGACAATCATTGACAGCCGGCGCGGCGCAGTACCCGCTTCCTATTCCGGCGGCGCACGCATCATAGCAGGCGCAGTGGTCAGCGATGCCACAGGAGGCAAAGCCCTGTCGGCGATCAGCCTTCGCGGCAGCAACGGAAGCGAAGTGCTGAAGGTCGATGCGCTTGCCATGTCGGGTGGATTCAGCCCCATCATCCATCTTGCATGCCATCGCGGCGGCAAACCGCAATGGTCGGATGACAATGCCAGCTTCATGGCACCGCCAAACCTGGAACGCCTCTCGCTTTCGGGCGCCTGCACCGGTATCGACGGTATCGCCGCCTGCATCGAGGATGGCGCGAGCAAGGCAGCGGCACTTGTCCGGGCACTTGGCTTCACTTCCGTAAACACTGCTTTCGGCACGGTATCCGGCGAGATCGCCCCCGCGCCGGCGAAGCCCCTCTGGACCATTGCCGGCATCACCGGCAAGGCTTTCGTCGACTACCAGAACGATGTCCACAAGAAGGATCTCGGCCTTGCGGTGCAGGAAGGCTATGGCCATGTGGAGCTTGCCAAGCGTTACACGACCAACGGCATGGCGACGGATCAAGGCAAGCTCTCCAACGTCAACGCCATCGCCTTGCTCGCCGAGGCCCGTGGCATTTCGCCGGCCGAGGTGGGCACGACGACCTTCCGCCCCTTTTATACGCCTGTCTCCTTCGGCGCGCTGACCGGTTCTTCGCACGGCCACCACTTCCAGCCGGTGCGTAAATCGCCCCTGCACGACTGGGCGAAAAGGAACGGCGCTGTCTTCGTGGAGACGGGCCTTTGGTATCGCTCCTCCTGGTTCCCGCGCGCCGGTGAGACCGGCTGGCGCGAGAGCGTGGATCGGGAAGTGACGAACGTTCGTGCCAATGCCGGTCTCTGCGACGTGTCGATGCTCGGCAAGATCGAGATCACTGGTGGCGACGCGGCCGAATTCCTCAACCGTGTCTATTCCAACGCCTTTCTTAAACTACCGGTCGGCAAGGCGCGCTATGGCCTGATGCTGCGCGAGGACGGGATGATCTATGACGACGGCACGACGAGCCGTCTGGACGAAACGCGCTACTTCATGACCACGACCACGGCCTATGCCGCAGGCGTGATGAACCACCTGGAATTCTGCTCTCAGGCGCTCTGGCCGGAACTCGACGTACGGCTCGCGTCGGTGACCGACCAATGGGCACAGATGGCAGTCGCCGGACCGAAATCGCGGGCAATCCTGCAGCAGATCGTCGACGCGGATATCTCGAACGAAGCCTTTCCCTTCCTCGGAGCTTCCGAAGTCTCGCTTTTCGGCGGACGGGTGCACGGCCGGCTGTTTCGCATCTCGTTCTCCGGCGAACTCGCCTATGAGCTCGCGGTGCCGGCCGGCTATGGCGAATGCGTTGCCGATGCGATCATGGAGGCGGGCCATGAACACAGCATCCAGCCCTATGGTGTCGAGGCGCTCTCGGTTCTGCGCATCGAAAAAGGTCACGTCACCCACAACGAGATCAACGGCACGGTGGTGGCCAGCGACCTTGGTTCCGGCAAGATGGTCTCGGCCGCCAAGGCGGATTTCATCGGCAAGCGAATGCTGACGCGCGAGGGCCTGAACGATCCCAACCGCCACCAACTGGTCGGCGTCATGCCCGTCGACGCCTCGACCAGCTTTCGTACCGGATCGCACATCCTTGCTAAAGGTGCGGCGGCCACGCTGGAGAACGATCAGGGCTATGTCACCTCCAGTTGCTATTCGCCGCACCTCGGCTCGACGATCGGCCTTGCCCTTGTGCGCCGCGGCGCCTCCCGGCACGGCGAGGAGATTCAGGTGTGGAACGGCTTGCGTGACGAATTCACAACGGGCCGTCTGTGCAATCCCGTCTTCTTCGATCCCGACAACACCAAACTGCACCTCTGAGCCCGGGAGATCCGTATGAGCGACTATCGCATCACCCTCCGACCCGCGCTGGCCGACAGGCCGCCCGTCATCCGCAACGGCGTCAGCATTGAAGCGCTGCCGGAAGGAACCCTGCTTCATCTCCTGGACAATCCCTCAGCCCATGCCACGCTCGACCTCGGCGCCGAAGCCGCTACCGCGGGGCTGACATTGAGGCCGGCATCGCCCGGCCAATGGTTTGCCGTCGGTGAAACCGCTTTGCCCCGCGCGGCATTTGCCGCATTGGAAGCGGCCCTCAAGACGAGGGCTGATATCGTCGATCAGAGCCATGGCCGCGTACGCATCGTTGTCAGGGGAAAGATGGCGATGAACGTCCTGGCCAAGGGCACGGCCGTCGACCTCGCCATCCCCGCCTTTCCCGTCGGACAATCCGCGACGACGCTGATCGGCCATATCTCAGCACATGTAACGCGAACTGGCCCCGAGACTTTCGAGCTCATCGTGCTGCGGGGCTTTGCTGAAAGTCTCTGGGACGATCTCGTCCGCATGAGCCTCGAGTTTAGTTGAGATCGGAGCTTCAGCCATGGCAATCATTATCGACGGCAAAGCAGAGGCTGCCTTGGCAATCGACGCCGTCAAGGCTTCGCACGCCACGTTCGAGGCGGAGAGCGGCATCAAGGCAGGGCTTGCCGTCGTGATCGTCGGCGACGACCCGGCGAGCCATGCCTATGTCGGCGCCAAAGGCCGGATGGCAAAGGAGTGTGGCTTCCATTCGGTGCAGCACACGCTGCCTAGGGAGACGAGCCAACTGGACCTGCTTAGACTGATTGAGGCACTGAATGCAGATCCCGTCATCCACGGCATACTCGTCCAGCTACCGCTTCCCGACCATCTTGACGCCGAGCCCGTCATACAGTCGATCCGTCCGGAGAAGGATGTAGACGGCCTGCATGTGATGAATGCCGGCGATCTCGCGACTGGCCTGATTTCGTGCACCCCGGCCGGTGCCATGTTGCTGGTATCGCGCATCCATGGCCGCGACCTATCGGGCTTGAATGCGGTCGTTGTCGGCCGTTCGAATCTTTTCGGCAAGCCGATGGCGCAACTGCTTCTTGATGCCAATGCGACCGTGACAATGGCACATTCGCGCACGCTCGATCTGCCTGCGGTCTGCCGCCGGGCCGACATTCTGGTGGCCGCCGTGGGGCGAGCGGAATTGATCAAGGCCGATTGGGTCAAGCCCGGCGCAACGGTGATCGACGTCGGCATCAACCGGATTGCGGCACCGGAGCGCGGAGAAGGCAGAACCAGGATCATTGGCGATGTCGATTTTTCTGGATGCAAGGAAATCGCCGGCGCGATCACGCCCGTTCCGGGCGGCGTCGGCCCCATGACGATTTCCATGCTGATGAACAACACGCTCGCTGCAGCGAAGATGTCGGCCGCCCGCCCCCTGCAGCAGCATTGGTTTCCATTGTCTTCACCCTTCGGATGAGAAAGACAAAACCCGCGCAATATGCGCGAATGAGGGCGTCGCTCGACCGGCTGTAGTTCAGCGGGATACCAAGCACGCACACTCGACAGCGCAGGGCCGAAGGGAACTCCGGCCCTGCGCTGTCCGCACAAGCACGACATGTCGGTGGGTTCACCTACCGACGACTGCCAGGTCCGCGATACCTACTATTCCGGCTTTGGTACCCAGTGCAGCGGACAGCAGTCGCGGCCGAGCGGATGGGCCGATCGCGGCAATTTCCGCGTTGACTTTATCGAGGAAACCGGCAGCCAACCCGACACCGCCGCCGATAATGATACGTGCAGGATCGATCGACAGTTGAATGTCGCAGCAGAGCCGCGCGAAGCGTTGGGCAACTCCGTCAACCACGGATGCCGCCCAGTCCTCTCCAGCGGCCGCTGCTGCGAAGACCTGTTTCGGCTCGACCGGGTGTCCCAGGCGCTTTGCCTCGGACGCGATCCAGGGACCGCATATGCGGCTCTCGAGCGGTACGTTCTCTTCGGATGTCCCCCGCATTTGGCCAAAATGGCCGGCCACACCGCGCAGCAGGTTTCCGTGAGCGACGATCCCGCCACCAAGCCCTGTCGACACCGTCATGAAGACAAGATCAGAGCGGTCTGATGTCGCCTTGAACTCGCCCCAGGCCGCTGCCTGGGCGTCATTGGCGACAACGACCGGAACGCCAAGCAATTGCGATGCGCGGGCCTCCAGCGGAAACTCCCCGTCGATAGCGAGCGTGGCCTTGTTCATCGCTCGCCACTTTCCGTCCCTGACCGCGCCCGTCACGGCAATGCCGGCGGCAGAGTATCTTCCCTTCCACGGCGCCACGGCGTCTACAATCGAAGCGACCCAGCTCTCGGCGGATCCGGCTCGATCGGTTGCGAACACTGTCGTGTCCAGCACCTTGCCGTCCTGTACGAGCGAAGCCATGATCTTGGTCCCGCCAAGGTCTACCGCCAACACGACAGGAGCTGGCGCATACACCTCGTTCACCGCGTCACGAAACCAGGCAGTTACATGCTCGGTGCGGGTGATGGCCGAACCGACCACCACGCAGGATGCGCCTGCCCGGGCTGCGGCCTGAGCCTGTTCCGTCGTGCGGATCCGACCTTCCGCGACAACGTTGGGCGTGAGCTTTCGAAGTGCCGCGACGAGATCGATGTCAGGATCGACGGGTTCCGGACCACCGGTGTAGCCGGACATCGTGCTGCCGACGAAATCGACACCAGCCGCCAGCGCGCGCTCAGCGTCCTCGACACAACTGCAGTCGGCCATCGAGAGCTTGCCTGCATCGCGCACCGCCTGCGCAAGCGCCTTTACCGAGGCGGGACGCACGCGATCGGTGGCATCGAAGGCGATGATGTCAGCTCCGGCGTCCGCCAACGCGCAGACATCATCGAGGAATGGCGTGATCCGGACGGGGCTGTCGTCGAGATCGCGCTTGATCAGCCCGATGATCGGGGCGTCGGTCGCAGCGCGAACGGCAGCCACATAGCGTGCGGATTCGATGCGTAGTCCCGCGGCTCCGGCGGAGAGAGCAGCGAGTGCAAACCCGACCACATAGGGACTATCGTCCATGGCGCCGCCCGGCACGGGTTGGCACGAAACGATCAGTGCATTTCTAAGGGTGTTCTTAAGCACGGTGGCTCCGTTTCCGATGTCGCTTGTCAAGCTTCCAGCTCCCGTATCTTCGCCCGCTCGATATGCCGAGCAGCCGCCCTATCGAGTACGAACGTGGTATCCGGATGCCATATCAGTGCAGATCCGGGAACGTCTTCCGACGATGGTCCGTTCACGCTCGCGGCTACCGCTTCCGCCTTCTCGAGTCCCGTTGCCAGAACGACGATCTTTCGGCATTCCAGAATGGTCCCGATACCCATCGTGATTGCGTGGGACGGTTGACGTGCGCCGGGTTCGAAGTAGCCGGCATTTGCCTCGATGGTCGACGGGGTCAACGAGACGCGCCGGGTTCTCGAATCATGCGCGGAACCGGGCTCGTTGAACCCGATGTGGGCGTTTCGCCCGAGGCCGAGCAACATCAGATCTATGCCGCCATGGGCCGCGATCAGCGCCTCGTAGCGGGCTGCCTCAATACTTGGATCTTCGGCCATGCCACTCGGTATGTGTGCACGATCGAGGTCGATATTGACATGAGCGAACAGATTTTCGCGCATGTAGTGCGCATAGGACGCAGGATCTTCCGCAGGAAGCCCGATGTATTCGTCCAGATTGAACGTTGTTGCGGATGCAAACGAAGCTCTACCCTGTTCATGCGCCTGGCGGACATTGGCATATACGCCCAATGGCGTGCCGCCTGTCGGAAGCCCCAGAACGCTGCCAGGCTTGTGAGCAAGCTGGCGCAAAAGGACATCCGCGACGGCTGCGGAGGCGTCCGCGGCCGAATCCTTGATAATGATATTCATGACCGTTCCGTTTAGTTCAGGCGTTTTCCGCTCGCCGCATCGAAGAGCGAGACCTTGTCCGTTGCAATCTGCACCTTTACCGTCTGGCCAGACTTCGTGCTGCCGGTCTCCAGGCGCGCAGTCACCTTCTGGCCATTGACGGATAAGGTAACGTTGTCTTCAGGACCCGTTGACTCCACGAGATCGACCAGAGCCCCATGCCCTTCCTGGTCGGCGGACACGAGCTTGATATGTTCCGGCCTCACGCCGAGGATCACGTCCCTGTTCGGATCGGCTACCAAATCCGAGAATGGAAGCGGCAGGGTCCAATCCTTTCCATCGCTGAAACTGACGCCCTCCCGGCTCTTGAGAATTCGTCCGGTGATGAACTGCATCGAGGGCGAGCCGACGAAGCGGGCAACGAAGGTGTTCGCCGGCTTGTGATAGACCTCGTAGGGCGTTCCGATCTGCTGGATGTCGCCCTTGTTCATGACCACGATCCGGGTTGCGAGGGTCATTGCTTCGATCTGATCATGGGTCACATAAATCATGGTCTTGCCAATGCGCTCGTGCAGCCTCTTGATCTCCGCACGGGTCTCGACGCGCAGCGTCGCGTCTAGGTTCGACAGCGGCTCATCGAAGAGAAAGACCTTCGGATCGCGGACCAGCGCGCGTCCGATGGCGACGCGCTGCCTCTGGCCACCGGATAACTCGCGTGGCTTTCGCTCGAGAAGCGGCTCGATCTGCAGAAGCTTCGCCACTTCGGCAACGCTCTCGGCGATTGCTTCGCGGGAAAGCTTGCGCATGCGCAGCGGGAACCCGATGTTCTGCGCTACCGTCATGTTGGGATAGAGCGCATAGCTCTGAAACACCATTGCGACGTCGCGTTCTCGCGTCGGGATATCGGTGACATCCTTGCCTTGGATCACGATATTACCCTTGTCGATCGAATGCAGTCCCGCGATCGCATGCAAAAGCGTGGACTTGCCACAGCCCGAGGGTCCGAGCAGTACGATGAAGTCGCCTTCGGAAACCTCGACGTCGATTCCCTTGAGGACCGAGACATCGCCGTATGATTTGGTGATCTTGCGAAGAGACAGAGAGTTGTTGGTGGCGATAGTCATGCCGATCATCCTTTAATACTGCCGAGCGACATGCCGCGTACGACTTGTCCTTGAACCAGCATGCCAAGCACCAGCATTGGCAGCATCACGAGCGTTGCGGCCGCGGTGAGAGGACC
Source organism: Hyphomicrobiales bacterium (assembly GCA_900471485.1). GTDB lineage: Bacteria > Pseudomonadota > Alphaproteobacteria > Rhizobiales > Rhizobiaceae > Rhizobium. The sequence continues at coordinate 173,364 of UCEU01000004.1, read as the reverse complement.
CCACTGAACGCCTTGGAACGTCAGGAACGAAGTGATGCTGACAGGCAGGGTTTGAGTGTCTCGTCCTGTGAGAACGAGGGCGACGAAGAATTCATTCCATGTGAAGAGGACACAAAGGATGAGCGTTGCAACGATCCCGCCTTTCGCGACCGGCAGGAATACGTTCCAGAAGATCGTCAGTTCACGCGCACCATCCACTTTTGCCGCATCCCGCAACTCCCTTGGAATATCCTCGAAGAAGGTGATGAGAAGGGAAATCGCGAACGGCACGTTAATGAATGCGTAGACCGCAATGATCACCCAGTGATTGTTGAGCAGCTTGAGTTGTGCGGCTAGGAAGTAGGTCGGAATGATGAAGATCAGCGGCGGCGCAATGTGCAGGCTTAGAACGAACTTCTCGTTCTTGCGGCGAACAGGCTCATCCTGGGCGACGAGGCCGTAAGCGGCCAGCGCCCCGATCATCACCGAAATGATGCTCGCGCTGAACGATATGAGCACGCTGTTGAAGAACGCCCGGATGAACGGGCCATTGTTCAGGATGCGATGGTAGTTCTCCCAGGTTGGCTCAAAGAACCAGACCGGCGGAATGGCGAACGCGTCCTTTGTCGTTTTCACCGAGGTCACCACGACCCAGTAGAGCGGGAAAAGAACGGCAACCAGGAGGAGGAGGATGGCGACGTAAAATAGCAGCTTGCGCATTATGCGGCTCCTCTCGCCTGAGCCTTGAAGGCTAGGTTATACAGCAGAAGCAGGGCGACGTTGGTGAAGATCGTCAGGATCATCGCAATCGTGAGCGAGTAGGAGATGTCGAAGTTCGTGAAGGCGGAGATGTAGCCGTAGAGATTGAGCGTTTCCGTCGACAACGCCGGGCCGCCGCGGGTCATGATGTAGAAGATGTCGAAGGTCTTCACGCTGTCGATGGCTCGGATCAGCGCGACGACGAGAAGTGCGCGATGCAAGGCGGGCAATGTGATGTGCCACAGCACTTGCCATTCCCTCGCGCCATCCACACGTGCGGCATTCTGCGGGTCGCCAGGCAAGGATTCAAGCGAAGCCATCGTCAAGAGCACGACGAATGGCGTCCACTGCCAGATGTCGGCAATCATCACGGAGAAGATCGCGACGCTGGGATTTCCTAGCCAATCGACAGGTCCGAGATGGATCAAGGACAGGAGATAGTTCGCCATTCCGCTCGATGGATCGAACATGAAGCGCCACGTAAGGCCGACAACAATCGGTGTCATGACGATCGGAACAAGCATGATCGCGCGGGCAATCTTCTTGCCGTGAAATTCCTTGTCGAGGAGCAATGCGATCGCCAGTCCGAGTACAAGCTCGATTGCCGTTGCGCAGACCGTGAAGAGGACAGTCCTCCAAAGTGCGCTCAGTCCCCGAGCATCGAACAGAAGCCGTGCATAGTTCTGGAGGCCGATGAATTGTTCGCTTCCAGGTCGCAGCAAGCTGATGTTGTGCAATGTCAGCCAGAGCACGTAGACGGTGATGATCACCGAGGCAGTTCCAAAGAACGCGATGACTGGCTGATAGAAAAGTTTCGTTGCGTCCCTGGACATCACGATCCCCAAATTATGGACCACGTCCGGGTTTCCCCGGACGTGGTGTCGTTTTCCTTAACGTGCGAGCGCCGCGTCGTTGGCGGTGTTTGCTTCGGCGAGAGCATCCTTGGCGGAAGCCGTTCCGGCAATGGCCTTGGAGACGGCGATGCCGGCATTGTTGATGATCTCGTTCGCGGCCTGAACGGTCGGCAGGTACTGCGGGTTGCCGTTCGCGATGGATCCGAGCATAGCGTCCTTGAAAGCACCATAGCGCTTGTTGAACTCTTCGGAATTCAACGCGGCCTGCGAGGTGACACCGGAATTCGGTGCGATGCCGAAGGACTTGATCTGCTGCTCCTTGGCGGTTGCCCAGGATGCGAACAGCCATGCTGCTTCCTTCTGCTGCGAGGCGTTGGTGACATAGAGGCTATGCACCGCCAGAGAAGACGAACCACCCTTCAGCTTGTCGCTCTGTGCCGGGACCGGAACATAGCCGACCTTGCCGACGACCGACGAAACCGACGGATCTTCGTTGAACGCGCCGTTGACGGTAGCGTCCATGGTCATGCCAGCCTTGCCCTGCTGGAACAGGACGCGGTTTTCTTCCCAACCGAAGTTGCCGACGCCCACTGGACCGTATTCGCGAAGCGTCGTCGCGAAAGCATCGAGGGACTTGGCTGCCTCATCCGTGCCGAGAGCGGACTTGCCATCACTGTTGATGAACTCGCCGCCATAACCCCACAGCCAACCGGCCCAAACGTAGACGTTCTGGATACCCTGGGCGCCGCGCATGGTGATGCCGGCGATCTTGCCGTCCGACTTTTCCTTGATCGTCTTCGCCGCGGCGGTGACATCATCGAAGGTCTTCGGAGGCTGGATGCCGTACTGCTCGAAGAGATCCTTCCTGTACATCAGGAAGGTGCTCTCGCCGTAAACGGGCAGGCCGTAGAGCTTGCCGTCAACGACGTTGGTGTTCAGGTAACCCGGAACGAAGTCAGATTTGTCGAGGTACTTCGGAAGCTTGGTTGCCAGTTCGTCGAGCGGATCGATGTATCCCGCCTTAACGAAGCCGGGAATGTAGATGATGTTGTTCTGGACAACATCATAGCGACCGGAGCCAGAAGAGAACTCGAGAAGCATCTTGGCCGTGATATCGGATTCCGGCACGACCTCGAGCTGGACTTCGATACCCGTTTCCTTGGTGAACTCCGGAAGCATAGCCTGGATGCCATCGGTGGTAGGATGGCCTTCCATCAGGACGGAGAGTTGCGTTCCTTCGTACGGCTTGGCCGCATCCTGCGCGAATACAGGCAGCGCGGCTGTCGCCGAAAGTGCGATCGTCAAAGCAAGAAGGTTGCGTCTTTTCATGTCATTCCCCTTTTCATCTTCAATGAGTTGCGTGGATTCTTGGGCAGTTTCGGATTAGAGCTTCACAACCTCCCCGGTTTCGGCCGAGCGGATAAGTGCGCGGGTAAGTTCCAACGAACGGATAGCTTCCTCACCGCTTGCAACTTGTGACGGGCCGCCATCGAGCCACTCCAGAACGCTGGCAAGCTGCAGCTTCAGATCGCCGCCAACACGGTTTTCGATAATCGGCCAATGCTGGGTGTCGATTTCCCGGGAGGTCTGATTGTCAGCGAAGTAAAGGCCGCTATCGCCGCACTGGACCTCGAACGAGCCCTCGGTGCCGATCAATTCCATGCGAGCGTCGATCATGTGGCGAGCGCCTGCCGGGAGCGACCAGGCGCTCTCAAAGTTGACAACCGTGCCGCCGGAGAAGCGAACAATGCCCGCGATCGTGTCCTGGGTGCCGATCGAGCCGAGCAGGATGTCCGTCTGCTGCGCATAAACGCTGACAGGCGTCTGCCCTTCCAGCATCCAAAGAACCATGTCGACGTCGTGAACTGTGACGTGCAGGGCGAGCGGGAGGGTGCCCGCATAGCGCTTCGGACCTTCCGTCCTGGCGCTGTTGCGACGCGCGTAGATGTGGATGGGAGCACCGATCTGGCCGGAAGTGATCAGCTCGCGAGCCTTGTAGTAGCGGGGGTCGAAGCGCAGCAGATATCCGATGCCGAGCTTGACGTTGTTTGCTTTGCAGGCGTCGACGATCTTCTGTGCATCTTCGATCGTCGAAGCGATCGGCTTCTCCACGAAGAGGTTGATACCCTTTGCGGCGATAGCAAGTGCCGGCTCCAGATGCAGGTGATCAGGCGTGCAGATGCTGACGAGATCGAGTTCTTCGGCAGCGAGAAGCTCCACATGCGATGCATAGGCCTTGACGTTACTTCCAAGCTCCTTGGCGACCTGCGTCGCACGGTCGATGTTCTGGTCGACGATCGCAACGAGCTCGGCACGCGGCTCTCTGGCGAAGATTTGCGCATGCATCGAGCCCATGAACCCGGCTCCGATGACCGCTACACGAAATTTCCTGCTCATTTCATTTCTCCATTGTACTCGTGGTCGAGCCGCAATGCGGCTACAGCATCTGCGAATCGGCGTGTGATCACGTCGGGACGGGTGATGGCGGAACCAACGACGACGAAGGTTGCGCCGAATTCGAGCGCGAGGCGGGCCTCGGCAGGCTCCCAGATACGGCCCTCTGCCGCAAAAGGAATCCTTGCCGCCGCGAGGGCACGCATCAACCCGAAATCGGGATTCTCGACCTGCGGGGAATATGGCGTGTATCCGGACAGCGTCGTCCCCACGAAGTCGGCTCCAGAGGCCATTGCCTCCCTCGCTTCTTCCAGCGTGCTGATATCGGCCATGGCTATCTTTCCGGCCCGATGTATCTCGGAAGTGATGTCCGCCACGCTGAACGGGCGCTGACGCAATGTCGCGTCGAACGCCACGATATCGGCACCCGCCTCGCAGAGTTGCTGCGCATCGCCGACAGTCGGCGTGATGTAAACGTCGCTGTCTGGCTGGGCTATTTTCGTGATGCCGATCACCGGTACGGTAACCGCGCCGCGGACAGCCGCCACGTTGCGAACGCCCTCGATACGTACGGCCTTCGCCCCACCCATCTGCGCTGCGCGAGCGAGCGCGACGATGATCTCGGTGGGATACAACGGACTTTCTTCCGCTGCCTGACAGGAGACGACAAGTTCGCCCTGCAGGTCTTTCAGAATGTGCGCCACCGTTTTAGTTCCCGCTTTCTTTGTTGGGATCAAGCTAGAATTAGCGACGGTATCCGTCAAGATATTTTTTCTGATGAAAATTTCCGCCAAAATTAATTTCAGTTAAGATTTGGGGCGTGTTCGGGTTTCGGATGGTTGGGAATTATATGCTTCTATCGGTTACGCTTTGTGCGGTTGCCCGAATGATATCAACACGTTCCGGCGAATCCTTGGTGATATATGAAGCGATCGCGTCCACAATCAGCAACTCGCTGATCTTTGAAGGATAGGCTCCGCCTGTAAGGGGTGTCTCGGGCCACGAGGCAAGAAGAACGAAGTCGCACACCGCTGCAAGAGGACTTTTGATGCGACTGGTAATCCCCACAACGCGCGCTCCGCGGGCATGTGCAAGCTGCGCGATTTTGACAGTGTCCAGCGTCGACCCCGAGTTCGAAACGAGGAAAAAGACATCCTTCGAACTGGATGTCGCCGCAGCCATTGTCGCGAGATGGGCGTCACGAGGAATATGTGACTGCAGGCCGAGCCGCGCGAGCTTGTATTCGAGGTATTGCGCGGTGATGGCCGACGCCGCGACGCCGAAAATTTCGATATGGCTCGCCTTCAGCAGCTCGTTCGCGACCGTCTCGATGGTGCGTCGATCAAGCAGCCTCTCGGTCTCGTTGAGAGCGGTCCGAGCAGTCTCGATCAGGTCGTTGACCGTATCGCCTTGGACACTAGCGGCACTCGTCTGTTGTTGGGTGGCAAGCTCTTGGGCGAGCGCCAGCTTGAAGTTCTGGAATCCGGCGAAGCCCAACTCCCGGCAGAAGCGCATGACACTGGCTTCAGATGACCGGGCGTCCTCCGCGAGTTCGGTAATGCTCTTGTAGAGGACAGACTGAGGATCCTCCAAGGCGTGGTTCGCAACACGCTGCAGGGCCCGCGTCATGTTTGGCGCGCGAGACCGGATGCTGGCAATTAGCGCGATGTGAGGAGCTGGATCCAAATGCCTAATCCTTAAAAGTGCTCGCCGACCCAAGGGCTCGGACCGGAGAAGATGCTGTCACAATGCTTTATCGCCGTGGTTTCGCCCACAATCCAGCCCGCCCTCGCCAGAAACCGCGCCGAGCGGAAACCCGAGTACAGCGTTGCGAACTGAGCGAGGCCGATCGTGATATCGGCAGGGCCTGAGACATCCTCCTCGCAGGCGCCGATGCCATTTTCCACGCTAAGCAGAAGCGAGTGCTTCTGTGAAGGACCGACAACGTCAATCCTCAATCGTCCCGACGCACACTCATAGCCCCGGGTGCTGAGGGCGAGCTTCGGCGACAGGATATGCATCAGGAATTCCTCCTGATGCATAAGCCGCCAGCCCTTGTCAGGCATTTCGAACGTCAGTGCGTCCTCGGGTGCGCCGTGCCACCGGACGCGAGGATAGACCGTCGAGAAGGTGCCAAGGAATTTCAGGATTTGCCGCGCGGTTGCGCCGGAGAGAGCGACCCAATCGCGCAGGACAAGCCCTTCCGGGTTGCCTGTGTCCAGAACGATATAACCGGCATCACGGCCACCGTCTTCAAAGACATATGTCGAAAGTTCGTCGCCCGACGCTTGCAGCAGTACGTGCCAGTGGGCGTTACTGCGATCAAGGACACCCGCCTGTGTTTGGCAATGCTCCGCGTAGATCGGCTCGATAGCCGTCCGGGCCTGCGGCGTCTCCACGCGGCGGCATTGAAGCTGTTGCTTTATCTTATAGAGTTCGCTTGTGTCGGCCTCATAGATGATTTCCGAGCCTGCGAGTTCGAAGCCGGACTTTCGATAAAGCGGCCGCGTGGATGCGAAGAGGCTCGCGACCATTGCCCCGCGTTTCACCGCCTCAGCCGCTGCAAAATCCAGGATCGTCCCGGCGATACCGATCCCACGATACTGAGGGCTGATGGCGACGTGCGCGATGTTGCAGGCGGGCACGACTTTCCCAGCGAACCAATGACCTGTTTCGATCAAGGCCAATACTGCGGCGGGGCTGCCGGCGTGCTCGACGATATGAAAGTTAGAGATGCCGGTGTTTTGGATATACTCCGTCGTGCGGGCACGACTGAAAGCAAAAGCGGACGCGTAGGCCGCCACGATGAACTCTACGTCGGAACTGGTCGCCAATCGCATAATCTTCCCCCTCTGCACTCCCGGGCCACCTACCCGCATCCCTGGATCACAAGGGCTAGCAATTGGTTGGTCGCCCTACCCGGCGAGAACCGCCAGAAACTTCACGATCCGACCATACGACGCTCGTTGATCAGCCGCGCCGTTTTGCCCTACGAGCGCGTGCCTTCGAAAACATCGCAGCGATCGGCAAGATGGCCTAAGGCTAGATCTAATGGAAATATTCGTCAAGATGTCATTATTTTTGGAGTTTTTCTCCATCGACCTCGACTTTCAATGGGGTTACGACGGTGGTCGCTGGCCGAGCAAATCATGGGAGACGGTTCGGCGCTAACTTCGGAGACAGTTACCCCGGAGCCCGAAGATAGACCCTAGGCGCCCCGATCGATCCACGCTCGACCAGCTTGACCGCCAGCCCAAGCCTGCAAGTACGTGCCTCGCGATTGAGAACGCGTTCCCGCAACATCTCCCATCCGATGCGCCCAAGCTCTTCCCGCTCGATCCTCAATGTCGTCAATGGCGGATTGCTGTGACGGGCGATGGAGATGTCGTCCATCCCGACGACCGAGTAATCGGCTGGTATGCTGGCGCCTTGGGCCCGAAGCCCATCCATGACCCCAAGCGCCATGATGTCATTGCTGCAGACGAAGGCTGTTGCCTTGGAGAAGCGCTTCTGTCGCATCGCTTCCAGCAGCGCGGTGGAGGTGTCGAACTCCAGGAACCCCGCCGTGGACAAGTCGAGCAGGTGCCTTTCCGGATTGATCGCAATCCCTGCCTCCTGCATCGCATCGCGAAAGCCATCGAAGCGTTCCTTCAGCGACGTCCGGAACAACCGACTGACATGCACAATTTCGGTATGTCCCTCCGAGAGCAGCCGTGTCGTTGCCAGCCAGCCGGCGGAACGGTTATCCGGGAGCACACAGGACAAACGCATGGTCCGATCTATTCCATTCACGATCACGGCTGGCGCCCGGCTCCTGACGACCTGTTCGATCAAGACGGGGTGATCGAGGCCGACGAGAAGCAGGCAGGCACCCTCTTCCGCGGCGAGGCTCTCGACGTTGACGCTTCCGGTCTCGATATCCGGTGTGAGAAGATGGACCTCGGCGGTAACGCCGGCCTCTCTCGCCGCGTCCAAAGCACCTTGGATTATTCCTTCGTAGAACTGCGAGTTGTGGTAGAGCGCCGCGGTCGTAACCAGGGTCACCCCGCGAGGAAAGGCCTCGGGGGCATCCGCCGTCTTGGGCTTGTAATCGAGCCGGGCCGCCGCCTCCAGAATTCGCTCCCTACTCTCCAGGCCAACGCCGGAGCGATTGTTCAGGGCCTTCGATACCGAAGCAACCGAGACGCCGGCAGCCTGGGCTATATCGGAAATTCTTGATCTGCGCGTCATCGGCTCTCCTCTCGGATGATCTAGCACGAGATTCAATCAGTCACCAGCAATCCAAAAATTGCGAAAGTTTCGCAATTTTGCGAAAAATTTCTTTTATTGCATTATTTTTCGTATATGTTGCATTCGTCGCCGCAGACGCGGGGGCATTGACCTGGGAGGGGAAAATGCTGAGACGCAGACAGTTCATCGCAACTGCACTTGCCACTGCTTTCGTTGATTTCAGCGGAGCTCATGCCGCCGATGAGACCCTTAGAGTCTTCTGGTGGGGGAATCCTGATCGAGCGAAGCGAACAGGGGACGTGATAAAGCAATTCGAAGCTGCGGCGCCGGGCGTCAAGCTCACCGGGCAGGTCGCGACCGCGGATTACTGGGTGAAACTGAGCACCATGGTTGCGGGCCGCAACGTTCCAGACGTCTTTGCCCTGGAGCCGGTCACCTTTGCGGACTATTCGCGCCGCGGCGCAACGCTCGATCTGACGCCTTTCACGGACAGCATAATCAAATCACAGGATTTTGCGCCCGGAGCACTGCAGCTTGGAACCGTCGACGGCAAGCTGACGGGCATTCCGACCTCACTGAACGCTGCAGCCTTGATTGTGAACAACGAAGCGCTTGAGAAAGCGGGCGTCGCGGTTCCCACCGCTTCCACGACGTGGGAGCAGTTCAAGTCGATCTGCATCGACTTCAGGAAGGCGATCGGCTCCGGCAACGTCTTTGCCGTGGGCAACGGCGCGCGATACAGCTTCGTATTCGAGGTCTGGCTGCGGCAACGCGACAAGACGCTCTTCACGCAAGATGGCCATCTTGGCTTTGAGGAAGCCGATGCCGCGGAATGGTTCGATTATTGGGATCAAATGGCCAAGGCCGGGGGATGCGCAACAGCCGACATTCAAGCGCTCGACAAGGGAAACATCGAGACGAATCCGGTCGCGACCGGCAATGCTGTCATGGCGTTCGCCTACTCCAATCAGCTCGCGGGTTATAGCGCTCTGGCGAAGTCGGAGATGTCGATTGGCTCCTTGCCGATCAGGGATAGTGCCGCACCGTCAGGACTGTTCTATCGGCCGTCGACGCTGTGGTCGATCTCGCCATGGTCCAAGTCGCCCGAGACGGCCGCCAAGTTCATCGACTTCTTCGTCAACAACCCGAATGCCGGCCACTCTCTCGGCACCGAGCGTGGCGTTCCCGTGAACACGAAGATACAGGGCGATGTCGCAGCGGCCGGCGAAAAGGTATCGAAGCAGGCGATCGACTACATCGTATCCCTGAAAGACCGGGTTGGCGCCTATCCTCCCGCCATTCCGATCGGTGCTGCCGAGTTTTCGCAGCAGGTGCTGACCGCAACCGCCGACGCCCTTGCCTTCGAACAGATCACGCCGTCTGATGCGGCAAAGCAGCTCATGTCTGAAGGCAAGCGCATACTTGGCGGTTAAACCGCCTCGTGGGGGAAGCATATGGATCACGCAAACAGTTCGAATGTGGCCACGGAAGACGCCAAGGAAGCACGCAGGCTGCAGTTCCTGCCGTGGGAGCGCGTTGCTACCGATCTTCACAATCCGGCTCATCTCGCTCGGAAGACGGAACTCGAGCGAAATTGCGGGGCGGAGTTCGCCGAGACATCATACATAGCCGAACACGCCGCCGTGTTCACCGAGCGACTCAAGATGGGTGAGCGTTCCTGGATCGCGGGGCACGCATTGGTCAGGGGCGAGATCACGCTTGGCTCCGACTGCACGATCAACCCATATGCCTGCGTGTCCGGCAAGGTGTCCTGTGGCGATGGGGTACGCATCGCCTCGCATGTCTCGATCGTCGGCTTCAACCATGGATTTGACGATCCCTCGACCCCAATCCACCGTCAGAAAGTCACGAGCAAAGGGATCGTAATTGGTGACGACGTCTGGATCGGAGCCAACGCGGTTGTTCTAGACGGCGCCGTGATCGGCAACGGTGTGGTGATTGCCGCTGGCGCGGTGGTCTCTGGTTCAATCCCGCCGATGTCCATTGCCGGCGGCGTCCCCGCCCGTGTCATTCGCATGCGCGGCGCGCAGGGCCGACAGCTGCAGGATAAGGTTACCGCCACGCTTGAGAAGCTCGGTGAGAAAGCAAACGGCCAATGGCCGGAAATCCTGGGCCGTTGGAGGACGGAGGAAACGTTCGAGTCACTCGAAGCAGACGGCATCAAGCGGCCTGCTGCCCGTCACTTGTGCGACGCAATCGAGATCGCGGCGGGTTTCGGATCGCTGCCTCCCGGACTGGACAAACTTGCCGTTATCGAACTTCTGCAGGGCTTGCAGCATCGCGAGACGGGGCTCTTCCCTGAAAGCTTCACGGCGCAGGAAGGGATCGTGTTGAGGCAAGATCCCAAGGCGCTCTACAACCTACTCTCGGTTGGCTACGCGCTTGAAGCACTCGGCTCCCACCCTGCTCGACCAATCGGCGCGGTGCAGATCGACGCGGGAGAACTGCATGAATGGCTGGACTCTTTGCCATGGTCGGCATCGGCTTGGTCTGCCGGGAGCGTCGTGGATGCTATCGGGACGGCAATGTACTTCAACGCGCGCTACTTTGGGGTCGAGCAACCAAAGCGGGCCCTCTTCGATTGGCTGACGCGCAACGCGAACCGCGCGACTGGACTGTGGGGTGAACCAACGCCGCTGGAAGGGTGGCTCCAGCCCGTGAACGGGTTTTATCGCCTGACCAGAGGCACCTATGCCCAGTTCGGAGTTCCGCTTCCGATGCCGCAAACGTCGTTCGAGACGGTAGTCCTGAACTATCGAAATCATCAAGGTTTCGAGGGACGAAAATATACCGCATGTAATCTGCTGGACACGATTCACCCTCTCCTTCTGATCGCTCGACAAACCGACTACAGACGTAGCGATGGAGAGACCATAGCGCGGACAATCATCTCGCGCGCATTGGACCGCTGGCAGGATGGAGAAGGTTTCGCTTTTGCCGATGGCGATTCCCCAAGCCTGCAAGGAACGGAGATGTGGCTCTCCGTCGTCCATCTTGCCGCGGAATACCTCGGACTTGCCGACAGCTTTGCCTTCTCGCCCAAAGGCGTTCATCGAACGGCGCCGGTCGGATTGGGCCTCTAGCCATGCTGCGGCCGGCTCGCTCATGGAGTGGGCGAGCGGCGCTGCGGGTTGCCACTAACGCGACCCGGACAGCCGATCGTTCAGCTCCAACTGTCCTGCCGTGTACCGTTCGTGGCAAGAGACCAGGCTCAGTGTCGGCGCCGGGCGTCTGACAACCAGTCGCCTTGTCGCGTGCACCGGCGATCGGCCTCGACCGCATCTTTGGCGTGAGCTCGCTCGATAGGCATGACGCGGCCTACAAGTGGATGAGCCTGAAGGTCTGCTGCTGCGAGCCCCATGGGTGCCGCAAGGCTGACATCCGCCGGCGACAAGCCATCCACCTGTTGGCAGCTGTCTCCGAGCATCGGGTCAAAGAGACGAATGACGATTGCGTTTCCATGGCGTGCACAGATACTCGGCCCAGACAACGAGGCCATAGACGGCCATACTAATCCCTGACGCCAGTAGCGCCGTGGCCCAGAGCTCCGGTATTTTATAGTCCTGACCATAATCGACGATGAGGTAGCCGAGGCCTCGTTCGGATGCCAGCCACTCCGCCACGAGCGAGGTGACTATCGAGCCGCAGGCCGACAGCTTCAGCGCATTGAAGAGAAACGGCACAGAGGCGGGCAGACGAACCATGAGAAGCCGCTGCCGTGTCGAGGCTCCCAATGTATAGAGCATCTCGCTGACATCGTTGTCGGCGCTCTTCAGCCCGCGTACCGCGTTGATCAGCATCGGAAAGAAGGTGTGGATGGTGATGATGAAGATTTTCGGCGCCATGCCGTTTCCGAGCCAGAGGATGAGAACCGGAATGATCGCGATGAAAGGAATCGCCTCGGCGCCAATCGAAAGGGGATAGAGCGTCCTGCGGATGATCGCCGAGTGGACGAAAACGATTGCGACCAGCAAGCCAAGCGCATTGCCCGCGATGAAGCCGATCAACGCCTGGGCGACGGTAACGCCGGCATTGGCAAGGATGATCGACCACTGGTCGACCAGCGCAGCAACAATCTGCGATGGGCCGGCCAGAACCAGCCGGGACATGAGCTCCGCGTCCGCGACATACTCCCATACAGCCAAGATGAAAAGCAGCAGCAACGTCGGCAGCGACACCTTGCGCCATGACTGCAGGAATTCAGGTATTCTCGCGCCATAGCCTGTCTGCTGCCGCATATCGCCTCTGAGCTTCATCGGATTGTCTTGCCGGATTGCAGTGGTCGTGCTCATGGTCAGTTCCCCACGTCTTCTGCCGCAGCCGTCCAGCGGCCCAGCAACGCTTCCGCCAGCGTAACGATGCCCAGCAGCGCGAGTGTCAGGAAGGATGCCGTAAAGATCGCGGCCCAGAGCGTGGCAAGCTTGAAATACTGGCCCGAAACGACGACGAGATAGCCGAGCCCGAGATTGGAACCGATCCACTCGGTCACGAGCGCCGAGATGAAGGCGCCCGATGCGCTGATCTTCAGGGCCGCGAAAAGATACGGCATGGAAGAAGGGAAATCGACGAGCCACAGACGCTGAACGCGCGTGGCGGAAAGCGTGTGCAGCGTCTCGTGATATTCCAAATCCGCGGAGCGCAGGCCTCGCATCATGTTCAGGAAGGTCGGGAAATACACCGTGAGTGCAACAGTGAAAATGATCGGTGGCAGCCCACGTCCAAGCAGGACGACAATCACGGGCGTGAAGACGATGATCGGCACAGCTCGCGTCAGCAGCGCGTAGGGGTAGATCGTCTCCTTCAGTGGTCTTGACCACGTCAGCAAGACCGCCATGAAAACGGCGACCATGTTGCCGATGGCAAAACCGGAGAGTGCCTCGAGACTGGTTCGCGTGGCGTGCTTCAGCAGTACCGCGCTGTTGTTGACGAATTCCGCGGCAATCTGCTGCGGTCCCGGTATGATGTAGAAAGGCACGATTCCCCTGGCCGATCCAACCGACCAAAGCACCAGCAGGACCACGACGAACAATGCCGGAGGAACGGCGGCGGTCAGCGCTGTCCAGACAGCCGCGCCGGCCGACAGATGTACCGGAAACGCGTTCGTTGAAGGCTTGTCATTGTCTACCGCGGCATCTGTCATCGTGGATTGCACCCGTGTGATCATGCAGAAAATAAAGGCGGGACGGTATGGTCGCGTCCCGCCTCGCTCGTCGTTAGAGCTTCGGGCGATCGACCTTGTCGAGGATTTCCGTCGTCAGGAATTCGGACGGATCAATCAGGCTCGGCGTGCTTTTCGCGGCGAAGGAGTTGGCAGCCGTTTCCTGCCAGACCTTCGGTTCGAGATAGAGGATGCCCTTTTCCTTGGTCGTCTCGCTGGTCATGAAGCTGACCTGACGCCCGGCCTGATACACCTGCTGGTCGAGATCAAGCCCGTCGTTGAAGCCGCCTTCGACCATGAACTTGGCGGCGGCTGCCGGGTCCTTGAAGAACTCGGCCCAAGCCTTGCTCTCGGCCGTCAGGAAGGCGGTGAGGACATCCTTGTTCTCGTTCAGATACTGCTCCGTCACCGTGATGGCACCGGGCTGGCTGTTCAGGCCGTAGTCTCCGAGCGGCAGGACGTTGACGGGCACGCCTGCGCCTTCGATAAGGCGCGGTTCGTTGAACGCGAAGGTCGAATAGAGGCAATCCACGCGGCCGGCGATGATCGCCGAGATATCGCTGCCGCCGACGCTCAGGGTTTCCATGTCGTTGGTGGACATGCCGAGCTTGGAGAGGAACACATCGGCCTGCTTTGTAGCCGTCTGCTTGATCGCGAGACGCTTGCCCTTGACCATATGCGCGTCGGTGACGCCGGAGTCCTGCCGGCAGGTCATGGCCTGCGGGTTCATCTGGAAGCGCGCGCCGATCACCTTCAGATGCTCACCACGACCCTCTGCGGAAAACACGCTCTCGGCGGCGACCATGGCGATCTGCGCCGTGCCCGAGGAGATCATCTGGATGCCGTCGATACCGCTGGTGCCCGGCACGATCTCGACCTCGAGGCCGGCATCCTTGAAGTAACCCTTGGCATTGGCATAGATCGTGCCGAAGTTTTCGACATTCGGAATGTAGCTCAGCACCACAGTGACGTGCTTGAGATCGGCGGCGTTCGATGCGCCTACTGCGCCAAGAAGCGGCAGAACAGAGGCTCCGATTGCCAGCAGGGTAGTTTTCAAGCACGACTTCATAGACTTGGGCATTCAGTTCGTCTCCGGTTGCAAGGGTGTTCAGTTAAGCAGTGTGGCGGTGCGCCGCGACGACCGCCGGATCGCCGTGAAGCGCATGGCGAAGCTCGGCTTCGTAGAGCCCAAAACGGGGATCGTCTCGCATGGCGATCGTCCGGTCGCGACCAAAGTCGATCTCGATCATCTTAGTGATACGACCAGGCCTGGGCGTCATGACCGCCACCTGATCAGACAGAATGACCGCTTCGCTGATGGAGTGCGTGACCAGCAGAAGGGTTGCGCCGGTCTCTTGCAGAATGCGCAGCAGTTCGAAATTCAGCTTGTCGCGCGTCAGTTCGTCGAGCGCGCCGAACGGTTCATCCATCAGGAGAAAGCGCGGCTTCAGCGTCAAGGCGCGGGCGATCGCGGCGCGCTGCCGCATGCCGCCCGAGAGCTCCGAGGGAAAAGCCTTTTCAAACCCCGTCAGGCCCACCAGTTCCATCGCCTCGGCGATCAGGCGCTCGCGCTCCCGCTTGGCCACGCCGGCGACTTCGAGGCCGAGACCGACATTGTCGGCCATCTTGCGCCAGGGCAGCATGGTCGATTGCTGCGACACAAAGGCATATGTTCGCTCCGCCCTTGCCTCGGCCGGCGTCAGGCCATGCAGGCGCGCCTCACCATGGGTCGGCTTGACGATATCGGCAAATATCCGCAGCAGCGTGGACTTGCCGCAGCCGGATGCTCCGATGAGTGATGTCCAACTGCCGCGCGCAACCTCCAGAGTGCAATCGGTGAGCGCGACCGTGCTTTGCTTGCCGCGCTTGTAGACCATACCCACGCCGCGGGCCGAAAGGCCGTATCCGACATCAGTACCATTCACGAGAAAGACCTTTCTACCGCCATCGCGGCTAGACGGGCTTTCCTCCCCATTGGTCCCGTTTGCGGAACTCTTGATCATTCTGTTGGGCAAAAGCTTGCACAGCGTTTCCGCTAAAACAAGCAGCATTCGAACGGACAATGCGTTGCGTAAACGGCAACAGTGCGGTTGTCGCTGTACTCTGATGGGTATTGCCCGGATTGGACCGGCTGCTCGATCGAACCGGTGGCGCGTTCGATGATGGAGCGTAGATTCTCGATGAAAACGCTTGTCAGTGCGGCCAAGGCCTTGTCGTGGCTGATGAGCATCAACCGCTGCGTATGATGAGAGAGTTCCTGAACGGGAACATAGACAAGGCGCCCGAGGCGCTGTTCGAATTCGATGTCGAAAGGTGTGAGAAACGTAATGCTGCGATCCATCATCGCGGTATGGCGCATAACTTCGATCGAGTTCGTCTCGAGAGCGAATTCCGGCTCGAGTTTGACCTTCGCAAACATCTGATCAAGATACGGTCGGATGGCCATGGTCTCGTCGGCGACAACGAGGCGGTGCTCGAGACAATCGCCGACGCGCAGCGTCGATCGACCCGCCAGCGGATGATCCGGCGCCATGACTGCGCCAAGGCGTCCGACGGCGCCGTTCAGCACGCGGATCTTCGGGCGGGATGGAAAATCGAATCCGAGACCGAGTTCCACCTCCTCGGAGGCGATCGCGGCGATGATTTCATCGCCCGTCGCCAGAAGCCTGATATTGACCTTGACCCGTGGATTCTTTTGCTGGAAATCGACGACACAACGGGGAACCAGATTGGCGGCAAGCCCGCTCATGACGGCGATGGTGATCTCGCCGCGGCGCAGCCCCTTCAATTCCTCTATCTGCGCCTGTGCCCTTTCCATGTCCTTCAAAGTCGCCCGGACGTGCCGGATGATGATTTCGCCCGCAGCGGTCAGCGCAAGCTTTCGCGGGCCGCGCTGGAAGAGCGGCGTCCCCAGCCCTTCCTCGAGGTAGAGTATCTGCCGGCTCACCGCCGATGGCGCCACGTTGAGCCGCTCGGCGGCTTTTCGTATGGAGCCGCTTCGGGCTACTTCATCCAGATAGTTTAGCAATCTGCCGTGCAGCATGCGGGCCTCCTGTTGCCGGAAAGGCAACACATAGGACGAATTATAACGCTTTTATTGTGTGCTCGCGTATCTAACATTGAGCTGAAAGTCACATCAAGCCGTGACGAATACCGCCGCTTGGCGGCGAATAAATTCGCGAAACAGAGATCATGCCAATGAAAACCTATTCATTTGAAAATGCCCGGTCCGCGAAAGTCTTCCGGATTTCGCCCAACGATACGAATTACTTCGCCATACTCTTCGATCCCAAGAAAGATACGACGGACGCGATTTTCGTGATCGAGATCTTCAATGTCGGCGGTGCCACGCCTCCGAACAGCCACTCGGAAGCGCACGAGTTCTTTTACGTGCTGCATGGCGAAGGCGTCGCATCAAGCGATGGCGAGGAGATGAAGATCGGCAAGGGTGATGCCTTCCTGCTAAACCCCGGCAGCGTTCACATCGTCAGGAACACGGGAACGAGCAAGCTTTATACGCTTACGGTCATGACGCCCAACCAGGAGTTTTCGGAGCTTATCCGCAGCGGCGAGCGCGTTGCGCTCGACGAAGAGGATATCCGCATCCTGCAAGGACTTTGAAACTGATGGCAAGAACGGATAGCCGCGACGCCACGCCACTCGGCTCCTCCCCGCGCAACCAGTGGCTCGTCTCTCCCGAGACAGTCGATATGGTTCGCCAACCCATGGGACCCCGTCCCGTTACCATTAGCGATCGCCATCGCGAGGTGAGCTTTGATCTGGCACGCACGGCGATCGTGGTCGTCGACATGCAGAACGACTTCTGCCACCCGGATGGCTGGCTGGCGCATATCGGCGTCGATGTCTCGCCGGCGCGGGAGCCGATCGCCCCGCTGAACGCGCTGCTGCCGAAGCTTCGCAAGGCAGACGTACCCGTCGTCTGGGTGAACTGGGGAAACCGCGCCGACCGCGCGAACCTTTCTCCGGGTATCCTGCATGTCTACAATCCGCATGGCGATGGAGCCGGTATCGGCGATCCTCTGCCACGCGATGGCGCCAGGGTCCTGCTTGCCGGAAACTGGTCCACTGCGATCGTCGACGAGCTTGTTCCCGCCGAAGACGATATCCATGTCGACAAGTACAGCATGTCCGGCTTCCGTGACACGCTGCTCGACAGCATCCTGCGCAATCTCAACATAACCACCTTGCTGTTTGCCGGCGTCAACGCCGATCAATGCGTGCTCTGCACGTTGCAGGATGCGAACTTCCGTGGCTATGACTGCCTCTTGCTGGAGGATTGTTCGGCGACGACCTCCCCGGACTTCTGCATGGATGCGACGCTTTACAACATTCGCCAATGTTTTGGCTTCGTGTGCCAGTCCAGCGACATTTCCGAGCAGTTGAGCTGAAGGAGCGATACCATGTCGAACCAGACCGGCGCGGCGCAAGAAATCAACATTCCCAACGTGGTTGCCGAACTGACCACACTCTGCGATGCATATGAAGAGGCGCTGATGGCCAATGATCTCGACAGGCTCGACCAGCTTTTCTGGGCATCGTCGTCGACCCTCAGATATGGCGTCAGCGAGAACCTTTACGGCATCGAGGAAATCCGGGCATTCCGAGTCGGCCGCACCGGCGGCTCGCCACAGCGCGACGTCCTGCGTCGCGTCATCACCACCTATGGCCATGACTTCGCGACCTGCAATCTCGAATTCGTGCGGCCCGCCACCGGCACGCGCGGCCGCCAGAGCCAGACGTGGTTGCGGACCGCGGATGGCTGGCGCATCGCCGCTGCCCATGTCTCGCTGATGAACAGCGATCGCTGAGCGCACTTAAACTCCCTCTCTTCTACCCGGCATCGCCGTCAATCTGGAAAGAACAGCATGAAACTGAAATCGCATTGGTGGTGGGATCTGTCCGCCGAAGACTTCCGCAACCTCGACATGAGCCAGATCGTTGCCGTGCTTCCGGTGGGCGCGGTCGAGCAACATGGTCCGCATCTGCCGGTGCGCGTCGACGCGGCCATCAATGAAGGCATCATGCGTCATGCCGTCGAGCGCATGAGCGACGATTTCCCCGCGCTCATCCTGCCCACCATGGCGATCGGCAAGTCGAACGAGCATTCCGCCTATCCCGGCACCCTGACCTTTTCCGCCGAGACGCTTGCCAGGGTCTGGTATGAGGTATGCGAAAGCGTGTACCGGGCGGGTGTCCGCAAGGTTCTGTTCGTCAACTCGCATGGCGGCCAGCCGCAGGTCATGGAAATCGTCTGCCGCGACCTGAGGATCAATCTCGGCATGTTCGCGGTTTCCTCGAAATGGTCGAGCTTCGCGGATCTGTCGGATCTCTTCGATGCCGAGGAGCGCAAGCACGGCATCCATGCCGGCGAGGTCGAGACCAGCGTCATGCGCTATCTGCATCCCGAACTCGTGGACATGTCGCTCGCGGAGGATTTCCCGGCCCTCTCGCAGGTTCTCGAAAAGGAATATGAGCTGCTGATGACGGAGGGTGGCGCCGTCGGCTTCGGCTGGCAGATGCAGGATATCAACCCGAAAGGTGCCTGCGGAAACGCACTTGCCGCCGATGTCGAGCGCGGTCGCTTGTCCGTCGAACGCGCCGCCGACAGGTTGATCACGTTGATCGGTGAGGTCATATCCTATCCTCTGTCGCGGCTCAAAGCGGCACCCGACTACTCGGCGAATGTCAGGGTAGACTAGACTGTTGATACGGACATCGACAGAGCCCGCCGCAAGCGTGGCCGGTTCTGTCGACGGCGCTCCTTGGTGCTCAAGCACGGAAAGACGACCATGAAGACCTGCGATGCCTTTGTCCTTCCTTTCGACAAGCCGCTTGGCGGCGCATCGGGCGGCCCTCTGAGCGGCCTGACCGTCTGCGTGAAGGACAATTTCGACATCGCGGGCACGATAACAGGCGCCGGCAACCCCGAATATGCCGCGGATCAATCCATCGCTACCGCGCATGCCCGTGTCGTTGAAACGCTGCTCGCCAACGGAGCCGCCATCACCGGCAAGACGCAGATGGACGAACTGGCCTACAGTCTGATGGGCCTCAACGCCCGCTACGGCGTGCCACTCAACCCGGCCGTGACTGATCGCGTGCCAGGCGGCTCGTCCTCCGGTTCTGCTTCCGCTACGGCCGCCGGGCTCGTCGACATCGGTCTCGGAACAGATACCGGCGGCTCGGTGCGGCTGCCAGCCTCCTTTTGTGGCCTCTACGGCTGGCGCGCGACGCATGGCCTCATTGCAGCCGACGGGATGGTGCCGTTGGCGCCAAGCTACGATGTGGCGGGCTTCTTCACCCGCGACCTCGCGCTGATGAGCCGCCTCGTTTCGCTTTTTACCGCATCCGCCGCACCTGCAACCGCAATGTCGTTCTGGACACCTGCGGATCTGTGGTCGCTTGCCATGCCCGACACTGCCAACCTACTGAGGGCCGCCCTGCCGGACTTCGTTTACCGCCACGAGCCGATCCTACCCGAAGGCGGCGCCGACGCATGCCTCAGGGCGTTCCGCACGCATCAGGGGTACGAGATCTGGCAGCAGTTTGGCGCCTGGATCACCGATCGCCAGCCCGATTTCGGCCCGGGGATCAAGGAGCGGTTCGAAATGGCGAGTCGGATCACGCAATCGGAATTTGAAGCTGCAAAGACCTATCGCGCCGGTTTGCGCGCCGCGGTTGATGCGCTGCTACCGGAAGGAACGATCCTCGTCTACCCCACGGCACCAGGCCCGGCCCCGCGACTTGACATGCCGCAGTCGGAACTCGAGCCATACCGCAACCGCGCGCTCAGCCTCACCTCGCTCGCAGGCCACGCCGGTCTGCCGCAGCTCAGCATTCCGGTTGCAGAGCAGGACGCCGCGCCCATCGGTCTGTCGCTCGTTGGCCGGCCAGGTAGCGATGCCCTCCTTGCCAAAGCCGCCTCGTACTTCGTTTCCCAATCGACGGACCGCTAAATCCATGCTCCAGACCAGCCTCGCCTTCAACGGAACTTTCACTGCCCCGCATCGCGAAGCGGCCTATGTCGGTCGCCGCATTCTCGATGAGGGCGGCACGGCGATGGAAGCGATGGTGGCGGCCGCGGCAATGATCGCCGTCGTCTACCCCCATATGAACGGCATCGGCGGTGACGGCTTCTGGCTCATTCACCGGCCGGGCAAGCCTTTGACCGGCATCTCCGCCTGTGGTCAGGCCGCAGCACTTGCGACGCCGGAATGGTATGCCGAGCGCGGTCATGGCCAATCGATCCCGCCGCGCGGCAGCGAGGCGGCGCTGACCGTGCCCGGCACGATCGGCGGATGGGAGCTCGCACTGTCGATGGTTGACCGCCCCGGTCGCCTGCCCGTGTCGGACCTCCTCTCGGCCGCTGTCGAGAAGGCCCGCGACGGCATCGCCGTGACAGCCAACCAATCGGCTTGCACCGCGGAGAAATTTCACGAACTGGCGAACGTCCCCGGATTTTCCGAAGCCTTTCTTCAGGATGGTGCCGCTCCGAAAGCAGGTGCGCGGCTGCGGCAGTCGCAGCTGGCCGATACGCTCGAGCGTATCGGGCGGGACGGTCTCGCCAGCTATTACCAGGGTGATACCGCGCAGGCGCATGCGGCCTTTCTCGAGCGAGAAGGCAGCCCGCTCCGCCGCGACGACTTCCTGGCCTATGGCGCACGCGAAGTGAAGCCCCTGCACTTAAAGACACGCCAAGGGCAGCTTTTCAACATGGTGGCGCCGACCCAGGGCGTCGCGTCGCTGATGATTCTCGGGCTCTTCGACCGGCTGTCGGTGGAAGCGGGCGAGAGCTACGACCATGTCCATGGATTGATCGAGGCAACAAAGCAGGCCTTTATCAAGCGCAACAGCGGCCTCGGCGATCCCGACACCATGGAGGCCGACGCCCAGTCCTGGCTCGCCGACAGCGCGCTCGACGCGATGGCGGCCAGGATCGACATGGCTCGCGTCCTGCCCTGGCCGCACAGACCAGCCGAAGGCGACACGATCTGGATGGGTGCTGCGGACCGCTACGGCAATGTGGTGAGCTTCATCCAGAGCGTCTACTGGGAGTTCGGCTCCGGCCTCACCTGCCCGGAGACGGGCGTCTTCTTCCAGAACCGCGGGGCAGGCTTTTCCCTTCAGCCCGGCCCCAACCAGCTGCAGCCGGGCAAACGCCCGTTCCATACGCTCAATCCTGCTGTCGCCTATCTCCCAGACGGCAGGATCATGGCTTACGGCACGATGGGCGGCGAAGGGCAGCCGCAGACGCAAGCGGCGATATTCACCCGCTACGCCCGTTTCGGCATGCCGTTGCAGGAGGCGATCACCGCGCCGCGCTGGCTGCTCGGTCGAACCTGGGGCGCCAGCAGCACCAACCTGAAGCTCGAAAGCCGCTTCGATCCTGGCCTCGTCGAAAAGCTCGTCGCCGCCGGCCACGACATCGAGATGATCGCACCCTATTCCGATCTCTGCGGTCACGCGGGCGCGGTCGTGTTGCATGCCGATGGCCTGTGCGAGGCCGCGACCGACCCGCGTTCGGATGGCGCCGCCCTCTGAGAGACCACATCATCGCGGCAGGTATGCCCGGCCGCCATTTCTTGCACACGCGCCGGTTCGATATGATAGCGTCCGAGCATAACGCCAGCCGGGAATATCGATGATCAGCTTCATGCATGTCCATATCGTCGCACTTCGCTATTTCACGGAGACGGTGCGAAAGAAATCGATGCGGCAGGCGGCGGAGACGCTGAACGTCGCTCCATCGGCGGTCAACAGGCAGATATTGAAGCTTGAGGAACAGCTGCGCTGCAAGCTGTTCAACCGCCTCGCCGACGGCGTCCAACTGACCAGTGCCGGCGAACTCCTCTACCACTACGCCAGAAACATGGAGCGCGACCTCGAGAGAACGATCGGGCAGATCGACGATCTCAGGGGCTTGAAGCTCGGCCATGTCAGGCTCGCCGCGGAAGACGGCATCGCCAAGGATTTCCTGCCTTCGATCCTCGGCGATTTTCACAAGAAGTACGACCGCGTGACGATTTCGCTGGAAGTCGCCACCGGGCCAGAGATCATCGGACGCGTGGAAGCTGGAGAGGTCGATATCGGCATTGCCATGGGAGGCAGCGCTCAGCCAACCGTCACGACGTCGGCATCGATCAAGGTGCCGCTCGGCATCATCATGCATGCCGATCACCCCCTCGCCGGCCGTACTGCGGTGACCGAAGCGGATCTCGTAAACGAGTTGATGATCGAGCGCTCCGAGATCAAGGACGATGTCGCGGGCTTCCATTCGCGCCTCAAGACCTCGTCGATACGCCGGCAGTTCATCAACACCAACGCATCTGACGTGCTGACGACACTGGTCAAGACGGGCCTTGGCATCGGGATGCGCTCGCCGGTCGGCATACTTTCCGAACTCGAACAGAAGCAGATCGTCTTCGTCAGGCAGACCGACCTTAAGCGCAAGGCCAGCCTGAACGTCTATACCAATGCGCAACAGACTGGCGATGTCTCGACCTCAGTCATTCTCCAATTTATCCGCTCTGCGCTGCCCGAATTCGAGAAGCGCATGCTGCACATCGCGGGCGGCGGAGAGGAAACGTCCGACGCTAGTCGTTCATCGCATTGAAGCGATAGGACGCCGCCGGATCCGCCGGTGTATGTCGCCGATGAAACGCCTCGAGATGCGGCATCAAAGCCTCGACCGTCTCGCGCGACCGGCGCTCCGGCTCCGTCTCCGGTGCTTTTAGCCGGTCGGCGATCTCGGCCATGACGCTGTCGCGATCGATGCGGCAGACTCGGCCATTTTCCACCACCATCTCGCCACCGACGAAGACCTTCTCAATCGCCGAACGGTTGCCGCGATGAAGGATCGTCTCGCTGATCGGAACACGCCCGTCGACGAACGGACGTTCCAGCCGCGCCCTGTCGAGCAGAACCACGTCTCCTGCAAAACCGGGTTGGAGACGCCCGGCGATCTTGCCGAAGCCGGCCGTCTTCGCACCGTGTTCCGTCGCCATCTGCAGGACTGCGCCGGCATCTGGTCTGTCGTTCCATATCCCGGTTTCGCGGTGAAGCGCCCAGACGAGCTTCATCTCCAGAAGCATGTCGCGATCATCCGCGATATTGGACTGGTCGATGCCAAGCGCTACCGGGATCTTGCGCCGTCGCATTTCGTTGACCGGCGCAATGCCGCTGCCGAGCCGCAACCCGGAACTGGCATTGTGGCAGATCGTGCAACCGCATTCGGCGACCAGATCGAGGTCTCGGCGCGTCATCCAGTTGCCATGCCCGAGCGTCAGTTCCGGCCCCAGGCATTCGAGCGCGGCCAGATGTTCGACCGCGCTGCGGCCGAACCGGTTGTCCGCGAACTGCGCCTGCCGCTGCGTTTCCAAGAGATGCATATGCACCTGTGCGCCGTGATTTCGCGCGGTTTCGAAGATGAGCTGCAGGCTCTCATCGCTGCACCAGTGCAGGTTCGCGGGCGCGAGGTTGAACCTGAGGCGGTCGCCTGCCTGCGCCGACCATCGTTCCCGCGTTTCATTGAAGAACGCCATGTAATCCCGCGTCGGGACTTCAGCCGTCTTCAGGGAAGGAGCAACCTGCCCGGCCAGATCCGCCGGCAGGCTTTTCAGCACGTCAGCGTCGTCCTCGTAGGTGAGGATGTTTCGGTCGCGCATCATGAAAGAATATCCCGCCCGCATGCCGATCTGCTGGTAGGCCTTGAGCACCTCGTCGGTCGAAGCCTGCCAGTTGTCGGCGTCACCCGTCAGCCCGCTGGCGATATGGTGGACCGTCGTCGTTCCGCTTTCCAGCATCTCGATCGCCGAGTATAGCGTATCGAGGCGCGGGCCGACCGAACGCATGCCGCGAAACTGCGGCAGCCAGAGCTCGAGCGGAGCGAAGGGCACGCCCATCATCAGCGGCGTCAGCCCGAAATGATGGTGGCCGTTTGTAAGACCGGGCATGGCCACGAAGCCTCGACCGCCGTGGCGCGGCAGGTGGGCATTGCCCGACACCACAGCTTCGACAGCGCCGATGTGGGCGATGCTACCGTTGTGAACGCGCATGGCGGCGTTGTGCCTGAGGTCAGGTGTGCCATCCTTGTTCAAGCCGCAGAAGATGATGCCGGCTTCGATGATGCAATCCATATTGCCGCTCATCTGTAGCTTGCGACCAGGCCAACGCGCCGGGCGGCGGCGAGCTGGTAGAGCGGATCGCCATAGACCTTCATTTCCTCGCTGGCCGAGAACACCAGGCTGATGTCGTGCTCGTCATAGGATTGCGCCGCGGCCGCCTTGATCGCCTCCCAGTCCGGCACAGGCAGCGCGCGCCACTTCTCGACGGCTTGCGGCGCTGGCATGACGGGAAACCGCATCTCTCCCATAAGCGCGGCGATACATTGCCAGAACGCGCGCAGCATCGGCTCGGGTTGATCGAGGTAGGGCAGCACAACACGCATCCAATGAATGCCGGTAACCGCATGCAGGGCGCAAAAATCCATGGTCGCCGCGAAAAGCACGATCGCCGACGACGCCATGCGCTCCAGAGTGGAGTCATCAATATCGAGCCAATCGATAACAGGCGCGAAGTCGGGGCAGCGGGCCGATTCCGCCATGTTGAGCCACAGCAACTCATGCATCGGCAAGCCCCGCAGGCCATCTATGGTCGCCACCTTTTCCAGAACGGCGGCTGGGTCCTTGGTGATGGGCTGGGCCACACCTGGCCTCGGCAGCGCGAGATATGTCGCCGTCCAATAGGCCAGTGCCAGCGCGATCTCTGTGTCATTCTTGCGGATAAGCCCGTAGGCAAGGCGCATCAGGGCGTGAAACGCGCTCGCGCCGACCCCGTCGGCAAGCACTGGAAGATAATGACGAATGGCAGCGTCCGCGCCAAGTCGGTCTACCTCCGCCAGAAAGAACAGGTTCAAATCCACCTCGCAGTCGCGTTGACCGAATGCGGCCTTCCAGTTCGTGGCGTCGATCGGCGCAACACCCGCTGGAAGCGGAAGCAATTCCTTGTAATCGCGGTAATGCTCGAAGAAGTCACGCAGCCGCTCTCGCGAGCCGCCGATGCGATCAAGCGCAACCAGCACCATCGGCGCATGATTTGCGAACGTCTTGGTGAATTCGAAGCTGTAGTTCTGCATCTCGTTCATGATCGCGTCGAGCGCTGCCTGTGGCATCGGCTATTCCCTCATTCGTTCGATTTCGCACTCACGATAACTTCAGTCGCTTCAAAAGCAACGCCATCTCGGCCGCACGAAAACGGACGGGAATTTAAAATAAACATGAAATTTCAGTTAGTTATTCATTAACCGTTCGACGCGTTGCCCAACGCGCAACGAGACGATGCCAAAATACCTCCGGCGCCAAGAAGCACGCGTTGTGCAATCGGCAACGGGTCGCACACAATTCGTCGCTTTCTCGGTATCGCTTTGGCACGCTAGTCATTCGTAGCGGGAATACTGGCAGTGGCTTTCGTCCGGGCGTCCCTTCTCTCCAACTCCATGTTTGAAATTGAAGGATGAAGATGAAACTCGCGACTGCTTCGAAAGACGCCCTGCAGAATCTTGCCGAGCGCGTACGCGCCGACCTCAAGATGATGGATTATGCGACCAAGCCATGGGTCGAACCACGTTTCGATGAAAGCGGTAAGCCGATGCTCGACGTCGTCATTATCGGAGCCGGACAAAGCGGGCTTGCGGTTGGCCACGCCCTGCAGCGGCGCGGCGTCTCCAACATCCTGCTCCTCGACGGCAGCCCGGAAGGCAAGGAAGGCGTTTGGGGCACCTTCGCGCGCAATTATGAAATTCGCTCGCCGAAGGACATTACCGGCACGGAGCTCGGCTTGCCGAGCCTGTCGATCCAGAGCTTCTACGAGGCGAAATACAGCCCCCAGGCCTGGGATGAGATCAAGCGCATACCCCGTCTGGAATGGCTCCATTATCTGCAATGGTATCGGTCCGTGGTCGATCTGCCGATCAGGAATAACGCTCAGGTCATGGATATCGACTACGACAGAGACGGCGTGACGGTGTCGCTGACCGATGGTGAGGCGATCCGGGCCCGGTTGGTGGTGTTGGCGACCGGGATGGATGGCGGCGGCGCATGGCGAGTGCCGGACAACATCAGCGAGAGCCTTCCGCGCGAGCGCTATGATCATTCGAGCGATATCTTCGACGACACCAAGCTGAAGGACAGGAATGTCGGCATCCTCGGCAGCGGCGCGGCCGCTTTCGATGTCGCGGTGGCTGCCCTGACAGCAGGTGCTGCGCGGGTCGACATGTGTCTACGCGGGCCGCGCATGCCGATGATCGACATCGTGCGCGAAGGTGAGACCGCCGGCCACCTCAACCACAGCCACGAAATTCCCGACCAGATGAAGTGGGATCTCGCTGGCTTCCGCGCCGGGCTCCGCCAATCGCCTGCGGAACACCATTTCTTCAAGGCATGCAGCTATCCGAATTTCTTCATCCACGTGAACGCCGGCTGGAACGAGATCGGCCTGGATGGCGGCGAAATTGTAGTCAAAACCAGCGAGAAGACCTTCCGCTTCGACCACGTGTTTGCGGCAACGGGCGTGACCGTAGACATGGGTCTTCGGCCGGAGCTGAACAAGATCGCCGCAAATGCCGCGCTCTGGAAGCACCGTTTCACGCCGCCAAACAATGAGGGTCTCGGGCGCCTGAACTTCCCCTATCTCAACGCCAACTATCAGTTCATCGAACGCGAGCCCGGCCTGGCTCCCGGCATCGACCGAATCTTTGCCTATAACGCACTTTCGTCGATGAGCATGGGCATTGCGGGGGCGGTTTCGATCAGCGCCATGAAGTATGCGGTACCGCGCGTCGCCAGCGCCGTCACAGGCTTTCTGTTCAAGGAGCAGGAGGCGAACCTGATCGACTTCTTCGCCAGTTTCAGGACACCGTCGATCACATTCCCACCACATGTCCGCCTGATGCTTGGCATGCCGGCGGATGGTGAGCAGGAAACGGCTGCGTCTTGATCTATTTCCGCCATCAGGACATCGTGTGGTGTGCGGCCGCATCGGGAAACATCGGCGTCAGCACAAGGGTCCCATGAGCATTTCTACACAGTCAATGCCGACAGCTTTCACTTCGACCAAGAGACCCGCGATTGGGTCCAGAGGCATGGTCGTCACCAATCATCCACTGGCGTCGGCGGCAGGCACAGAGATCATGCTTGCCGGCGGCAACGCCATCGACGCGGCAGTCGCCTCGCTCTTCGCATTGACTGTTGTCGAGCCGATGATGATCGGCGTGCTGGGCGGCGGCATACAGCATATCCGGCTTGCCGACGGCAGGCATCACATTATCGATAGCCTCGGCACGGCGCCCCTTACCGCGCATGCGAACATGTATGAGTGCCTCTCCGATGAGTTGGAGACCATGCGCGACACGCGTAATCGCGAGAATGTCTTGGGCGTTCGCGCAGGCGCGGTTCCCGGCAGCCTCGCCGGCTGGTGCGACGCGCTGTCCCGCTTCGGCACGATGCCACTCGCCGATGTCGTCTCTCCCGCCATTCGATATGCAGAGCGGGGCTTCATCGTCACGCCCTATCTAAGCACCTGCATCCGCGATTGCATCGCGGACCTGGCGACGGATCCGGACCTCAGCAATCTTTTGGCTCCGGGCGGCTCGCCGTTGGCTGCGGGCGAAAGGCTGGTGCAATCGGACTACGCCGAAAGCCTCAAGCTCATTGCGCGCGATGGCCCGTCGGCACTTTATGCAGGCCCGCTTGGTCAGGCGCTGACCACCTTCATGGAAACCAAGGGCGGATATATCAGCCAACGGGATCTCGACGCCTACCGGGTGATCGACCGCGCGCCCATTCGCGGCTCCTACCGCGGCTATGATGTACTCGGCCCTCCACCACCTTCTTCCGCGGGCGTCCATATTGCCCAGATGCTTAATGTCCTTGAAGGCTATGACATCGGAAGCTTGGGCTTCGGCTCGGCCGATTCCGTTCATCTGCTCGCCGAAGTACTGAAAATAGCCTTCGCGGATCGCAGCATGTCGACAGCCGATCCCGATTTCGTCGATGTGCCTGTCGAGCGCCTGATATCGAAGGCGTATGCCGACGAGCGCCGGGCGGATATCGACCTGAAGCGCGCTCAACGCTGGGAGGCGAAGGTCTCGGCCGGAGAATCCTTCAATACCACGCACGTCACCGTGGCCGACGCCATGGGCAATGTCGTGTCCACCACGCAGACCATCAATGGCCTCTTCGGCGCTTGCGTGCGGATCCCGGAAACCGGGATGATCCTCAACAACTACATGTATAATTTCGATCCTCACGAAGGCAGGGTTCTGTCGATCGCGCCGGGCAAGCGTGTCTTCACTTCGATGGCGCCGATGATGGTGCTGAAGGACGATCGCATGGCATTTGCGCTGGGGCTTCCGGGCGCCTTACGCATTTTCCCCTCCGCGATGCAGGCGATCATCAACATCATCGATCACGGCATGTCGGTTCAAGACGCCGTCGAGGCGCCCCGCGTGTGGACAAACGGCGGAGCCTTGGAACTGGAACCCGCCTTCTCGGACGCAATTGCCGAGGAATTGCGCACTCGCGGACACACGATCTTGCGCTCCCCCAGAATCGCTGGGGGCATGAATGCCATCGGTTTCAACCCGGACGGAACGCTGACCGGCGCCGCATGCTGGCGCGCCGACGGCACGCCTGTCGCCATCTCCGGCGGCCTTGCGGCATCCGGCGTTAGCTTCAACATCTAACCAACTCGACAGGAAGAGATTCACGTGTCTGAAAAGATTATCCTGTTGGACAAGACCGCGCAAGAACGCGTCGATGAGATCATGCCACACGTACCTGCAGGCATGACCTTCGTCCACGGAATCTCCGAGGGCACCGAGTATCTGAAGGAGATCATTCGCGACGCGGATTTTGCGATTGCCGGTCAGGTGGCCGTCCCGGGCGAAGTATTGCGCGCCGCACCGCGGCTAAAGCTGCTCCACAAGTCGGGCGTCGGTATCGACAACATCGACATCGACACGGCACGCGAACTCGGCATCATCGTTGCGCGCACGCCAGGCAGCAACGCCGTCCCGGTTGCCGAGTTTGCGCTGGGTTCTGCGATCGCCGCGCTTCGCGGGTTGGCCTACGGTAACGCCAACCTCAAGAACGGTGAGTGGCGCGGCCCGGGAAAGTTGCCCAACAAGACATTCGTCTTAAGCGGCAAGACTGTTGGCATCATCGGCTTCGGCGCGATCGGTCAGGCGTTTGCCAAGCTCCTGCAGGGTTTCGGCTGCACCGTCCTCTATAACCAGCGCTCCCGCCTCGCCCCGGATCGCGAGCGTGAGTTGCGAGCGCGATACGCAAGCCTGGACGAAATTCTCGAAGGATCGGACCTCGTGTCCCTCAATTGCCCGCTGACAAGCGAGACCGCAAACCTGATCGACCGCGCCTCATTTCTGAAGATGAAGCGGAGCGCGGTCCTCGTGAACGTCGCGCGCGGCGGCATCGTGGTCGAGGATGATCTGATCTGGGCACTGCAAAACAGAATCATCGCGGCGGCAGCCATCGACGTGTTCGAGCAGGAACCGCTTCCGCCAACCAGCCCGCTTCTTGGCCCGATCGACAATCTCGTGCTGACGCCGCACATCGCGGCGATCGCCGCCGATACGTTCGTGCCGAACCTGCAACGCATGTTTCGCAATATCCAGCTGGTGTCCAAAGGCGACCCCATTCCCGATGGAGATCGCGTGGTTTGATTGCCAAGCGAGAACAGAAACCCCAACCGATCACAGACGGGCGTCCGACGCGACCAGAGAGCGAACTAGACATGGCTTCGACCGAAGGCATTTTCGACCTTATCATCCGAAACGTTCGCCTGGAAAAACAGGAGACCCTGACCGATATCGCGATACGTGACGGTCGTATCGCCGCGATCGAACCTGCGTTTCGCTGCGAGGCCTTGGAGAACATCGACGGTGGCGGAGCCCTCGCCTTCCCTGGCTTCGTCGACACACATGTCCACCTCGACAAGGCGTGCATCCTCGATCGTTGCTCGATCTGCGAGGGAAGTTTGGCTGAGGCCGTTCGAGAGACAGCGAAGGCCAAGGCAGGCTTCACCGAAGGCGACGTGTACGATCGTGCTGCACGCATCGTCGAAAAGGCGATCACGCATGGCACGGTACGCATGCGCAGCTTTGTCGAGATAGACCCGCGCGCCGGCTTCCGATCCTTCGAAGCAATCAAGCGCATCAGGGCCGACTACGCCTTCGCGATCGATATCGAAATCTGTGCTTTCGCACAGGAGGGGCTGACCAACGAGCCGCAAACACTGCATATGCTCGATCAGGCGTTAAGCGATGGCGCAGATCTTGTCGGTGGCTGCCCCTACACCGATCCCGATCCGTTCCGCCATGTTGACATGATCTTCGATCTCGCGGTCAAGCACGGCGTCGCAATCGACTTCCATCTCGATTTCGATCTCGACCCCGGTCACACCAATCTGCCTGCAGTCGTCGCCGCGACAGAGCGGCATGGCTGGCAGGGTCGCGTCGCGATCGGCCATGTCACCAACCTGTCCGCCATGCCGTTGGCGGATGTGGTCACGATCGCCGACAGACTTGCCAAGGCTCGTATCGCGTTGACAGTGCTACCTGCGACAGACCTCTTTCTCAATGGCCGCGGGCATGATCTGCTGGTTCCGCGCGGCGTTGCGCCGGCCCACGTTGTCGCCGGTCGCGGTGTCGTAACTTCGATCGCCACCAACAACGTGATGAACCCCTTCACTCCCTATGGTGATTCATCGTTGGTGCGTATGGCCAATCTCTACGCCAACATCGCGCAGCTCTCGCGGGATGAGGACATCGCATCGGTGTTCGAAATGGTCGGGCACTCAGCCGCTCGGCAACTTGGAACGCCATATGGCATGTCCGTCGGTGACGACGCGACCTTCGTCCTTCTGGATACCACAAGTTCGATCGCCGCGGTACGCGAGATCGCCCGTCCGATCGCCGGCTGGAAAAATGGCCGAATGAGTTTCGACAACGGCCGGCCGAGGATTCACAAAATGGCGCTCCGGTAAGGGAGCCGCAGGTGGAGAGGTCGGCATTCCTGCCGACAGCATTTGAACTGCTGACGACCTATCTGTTTCGCCAAACCCGCGAACAACAAGGCGCAGCCCGTTTTGATTGAACATCCCGGCGTCTGAAAAGCACCAACTCGCCCAAGTTCCGGCGTTGGCGGATCGCTCGGCGCTTGTCCTCGAAGCTGTCGCGCTCGGAGAATAACCGAAACGGAGGATCTCAAGCTCAAAGTCGTGCAAGCCTATGACCGCAGACATATCGCCGATCTGAGCCCCACTTGCACGGGGCTGCGTAAGAAACCGGAGCCTGGCGACTATATTCGCCTTATACAGCCATGAAATCGTGCCGACGTGCGCCAATGATTGCCGATGCCGCGCTGGGATCTGGTGGCAGCACGGCGTTCTTCAGAGCGATCGAATATTCGTGCTGCGGATTGTCCAGCACCGTACGCGCGTCGCCGCTCTCGACCACCGCGCCCTTGCGCATGATGATGACCCTATCGGCGATATAATAGGCCGTCGCCAGATCGTGGGTGATATAGATGATCGACACCTTCAGCGTGTCACGCAGTTCGCGAAAGAGATTGACGATCGACATTCGCAGCGACGCATCCACCATCGAAACGGGCTCGTCGGCAATGATCAGCTTCGGTTCCGGAATGAGCGCCCTGGCAATTGCAACGCGCTGCAACTGTCCACCCGACAGTTCGTGCGAGTAACGGCCGCGGATTTCGGCCAACGAGAGACCGACGCGCTGTAAAGCCTCATCGACGAGCGCTTCGCGCTCAAGGCGGCCCTTCGCACCCTTGAAGCGATGAGCCGTGGCAAACAGGTACTCGTCAATGCGCGTGAGCGGGTTGAATGCCTCGAACGGGTTCTGGAAAACCGGCTGAACTCTCGTCATGAAGGCCTCGCGGGCGCTGCGACTGCGGATGCCGGCAATGTCTGATCCTTCGAAGCGGATCGTGCCGCGGTCGGACGTTTCACTGCCTAGAATCATCTTGGCGAGCGTGGACTTGCCGGAGCCGGATTCGCCGACGATCGTGAAGATTTCCGGCCGGCCGGCTTCCAGCGCGAAGCTGACCTCGTTGACCGCCGTCATTTTGGCGCGCGAGAAGAAGCCGCCGATCGGGAAAAACTTGCTGACAGTGTCAAGCTCGAGAAGGTGCTCGCCGCTCATTGGATTTTGTACTCCCCTGCCCTGAAACAGGCCACACGCCCGCCGGTGGCACTCGGCTGCATGACCGGCACCTCCTTTGAGCATTGGTCGACGGCGATCGGGCACCGTGGATGGAAACGACACCCCGATGGAGGATTGGAAAGTGCCGGCGGTTTACCCTGTAGGCTCCTTCTCGTTCTCGTGTCGCCGATGCGCGGCAGGCTGCCGATCAGGTGGGCGGTATAGGGATGCTGCGGATTGTCAAAAATCGCCTGGGTCAGCCCCTCCTCGGCAAGTCGCCCAGCATACATGATCGCCAGCCGATCGGTAATCGCGGCGTGGACGGACATATCGTGGGTGACGAAGATGACCGAGGACTGCATGCGCGTCTGCACGTCCTTGATCGTCGCCAGGACATCCTGCTGCACGATAACATCGAGCGCCGTTGTCGGCTCATCTGCAATGATGAATTCCGGTTCGCAGACGGTTGCGAGCGCGATCGTCAGGCGCTGGCGCATGCCGCCGGAGAGCTGGTGCGGGAAGGCTTCGAGCACATGCGGATCGAGATGCAGGCGGGCAAGATGCGCCTCGACCCGCTGGCGGAAAGCTGCGGGATCGAGGTTCATGTGCCGGAAGGCGAAGTCGTTGAAGGCGTGTTTCACCCGCCGGACCGGGTTCAGCACGTTCATCGAGCCCTGCATGATATAGGAGATATGACGCCAGCGGGCGGCCCGCATCTTCTGCGGTTCACCATAGACGTCGATCGGCTCGCCGCCGAAGTTGAAATTGACCGTGCCGCCGACAACACGCATCGGCGGGCGGATGGCGCCGGCAAGCGTCTTGATCAGCGAGGTCTTGCCGCTCGAGGATTCTCCGGCAATGCCATAGATCTCGTTCTTGCGCACTGTCAGGCTGATATCGTCGACGGCGCGAATCTCGCGGCGGACGCCGAAATAGTCGTTGACGTAGTAACATTTCAGCCCGTCGATCGTCAGCGTGTCCCGGGATTTTTCGACAAGGGTCAAGGGCGCTTTCCTCAAAAGGTTCTGCATCGTCTCAGGCTCCCATCCGCGCCAGCCGCGAGCGCGGATCGATATATTCGTTGACCGACATGGCGAGCATGAAGAGGCCGAGGAAAAGGATCACCACGAAGAGCATCGGGAAGGCGATCCACCACCAGACACCGGCCACCATGGCGGAATGGGCATTGGCCCAATAGATCATGCCGCCGACCGTCGGTCGGTTGATGTCGGAAAAGCCGAGAATGGAGAGCGTCACTTCCAGGCCGATTGCCCAGATGAGGTTGTTCATCGTCGTGAAGAAGACGATCGGCATGACATAGGGAAGATGCTCGCGAACGAGGATCTGCGGCGTGCGCATGCCGGAAAAGACGGCATGGCGCGTGAATTCCCGATGCCGCAGCGAGAGCGCGACGGAGCGGATGAGACGACTGTCGTGCGTCCAGCCGAGCAGGGCCGCGACGATCGCCAGCATCGACCACGTCATCTGGTCACGCAGCACGAAGACGAGAAGCAACAGGATCGGGATGTTCGGCAATGCGCCAAGCGTATCATTGATGCCCATGATGATCTGGTCGGTGCGTCCGCCGACATAGCCGGAGACCAGGCCGACGACGAGGGCAATGAGACGGCTGATGACGGCAACGATGATGCCGAAGAGCAGCGTGTTGCGCAGCGACGCACCGATCTGCCAGAAGACATCCTGGCCGCGCGACGTCGTACCCAGCCAGAACTCGGCCGAGGGCGGCATGTCGGGGATCACGACATAGATGGCATTCTCGTCATAAGGCGAGAAGAAGGACGACACGATCAACCCGACAATGATCAAGATCAGGATCGTCCCGAACAGGAATTCCTTGTTATAGCGGAGCAGGTCTCTGAGGATCTTGAACATCGCGATTATCCCAGTTTTACACGCGGATCGATCAGCGGATAGAGGATGTCGATCAGGAAGACGGCCGCCGCGACGGCGATGATGGCGATGCTGGTGACGCCGAGCACTAGGCTGTAATCGCCGGAATAGATGCCCGAGATCAGAAGCTTGCCGATACCAGGATAGTTGAAGACGAATTCGACGATGACGGCGCCGCCGAACACATTGCCGAGGCTGAGCGCCAGACCTGTCACCTGCGGCAGCATGGCGTTGCGGGCCACGTAATGTGAAAAGATGCTGCGCGAGCGCACGCCGCCAAGTTCGGCATAGACGACATGGTCGTCGGTGACGATGTTGGAGACCAGAGAGCGCATGGAGATGAACCAGCCGCCGATGCCGACGAGCACCAGCGTCAGTGCCGGCAATATGCCGTGCTCGATGACCGAGCTGATGAAGGTCCAGTTGAAGCCCGGCGCGAGGTTGACCTGTGCACCGTCGCTGATCGGCAGGATCGGCCAGATGAAGCCGAAGAGAATGACGAGGCTGAGGCCGACAATATAGGTGGGGATCGGCTGCATCGCCATGATGACGATGCCGGCAAGTTTGAGCAGCCGGCTGTCGCGGAAATAGCCGGCAAGCGCGCCGAGCAGGTTGCCGATGATCCAGGCAATGATGGTTGCCAGCGTCAGCAGGCCGACGGTCCAGGGCAAGGCGCGACCGATGACGGTCATGACCGGTGTCGGGAAGGACGACAGCGACGGGCCGAAATCGCCTGTCAGCACCCGCCCCCAGAAGGTGAAATACTGGTCGATGAGGGGACCGCCGGTTCCGTAGAGTTCCCGCAGCGACTGGCGCAGGATATCGACCGCCTGCGGATCGGTCGAGCCGAAGCTCGTCAGCAGCGACACGGTCTGCTCAACCGGATCGACCGGAGAGAAATGCGTAATGAGAAACGCGAGTGTGATGCCGGTGACGACGACGAAAAGGAACTGCAGGAAACGTTTGCCCGCATAGATCAGAAAGCCATTCATGGCATTCACCCTCCAGTAGCATGCAAAGAGCAGAGGGGAGCGGCCGACAGCTCGGCCACTCCCCATATCGGCGCGATCAGTTCTTGGGAGCCGCAGGATTGGCCTTCAGGCCGGTTACCAGGTAGCGGATGTTCGACCAGTTCGGGCCGGAAGCCGAATAGGGATTTTCGGCACTTGGATAGTTGGTCCAGTAAGTCGTGTCGAACGGCGCGAACTTGTTATAGGCCATCAATGGGATCATCGGCATCTCCTCGACGGCGAGCTTCAGGAAGTCCTGGCCGACCTTCGTGACATCAGGCGAATCGAAGGCGATGGACCGATTTTTCACGATCAGGTCGTCGAGGCGTGGATCCTGCCAGCGCTGCAGGTTACGCGGCGGCTGGATCTGGCCGAGCGGCTTGATGAATTCCGAATGATAGCTGTCCAGGAAGAAGGACAGGTCCGGGTGGCCACCCCAGGTTTCGATGCTCCAGTAGATTGCCGCCTCGTAATCGCCGGTGGACAGGCGCTGGCCATTGGTCGGGCCGGCAACATCCACCTTCGTGGCAATGCCGTTCTGGCTCCATTGCTGGGCAATGACGGTACCGGCGCGTGCCAGCGTCGGGATGGCATCACCCTCGACCTGCAGGCGGATCGTGAACGGCTTGCCGTCAGGCTTCAGCCATTGATTGCCGCTCTTCTTGAAGCCTGCCCTCTGCAGCAACTCGGCGGCAGCCTGGACATCCTGCTTCCACCAGCCGAAGCCGAAGGTGCGCTGCAATTGCTTCGGATCGGTCGGGATCTGGTCGCCCCACTGGCCACGCACCATCGTGGCGATCTGAGCCGAGATATTGGGATCGTAGGGCTTGATCTTGCGGCTGCCGGTATCGAGCTCGAATTTTGTAAGCCACTCCTGCATCGGCGCGTAATAGGCGTCCAGCGCCGAGCCCGTCGGTGGCGTCGCAAGTGCAGCGAGATTGGCGGCACCGCGATAGGAGCCGAGTGCGACAGCACGGATATCGATCATCAGTGCCAGCGCCCAACGCACATCCTTGTTGTCGAAGGGCGGTTTCTTGGTGTTAAGCAGCACGGACGGCAGGGTCGGATCCGGATGGGCATAGGGGAAACCCTTCAGCCAGGAAGCGACGCTCTTGCTGTCACGCATCATGGCGAACATGCCCTCGGGCGCCATGTCGTTGATGACGTCGAGATTGTGATTGCGCTGCTCGATGACGCGGGCCTCCGGATTGCCGGCGGCGCGATAGACGACATATTTCACCTGCGGCGGCTCCTTGGCGGCCATGCCGATCGAGGTGCGCTGCCAGTCGTCACGCAATTTCCAGATGGTCCAGTTGCCGCCCTTGTCATAGCTCTGCAGCACATAGGCGCTGAGCGAGACCGGGGGATTGTTCTTGAATGCCAGTGGATCGCCTGCCTTTTCGAAGACATGCTTCGGCATGATCCAGGCGGCGTTCCAGCGCACGGTGAAAAGCGTGTGGAAACGCGAATTGGGCTTCTTCAGATGGAAGATCACGGTCTGCGGATCTGGATTTTCCATGCTGGCGACATTAACGGTAAAGGGCGCGCTCCAGGACATGCCCGGATGGTCGATCTGGGTCTGGACCGTATAGACCACGTCGTCGCTGGTGAATTCGACGCCATCGCTCCAGTAGATGCCCTTGCGCAACTTCACCGTCATCTGGGTGAAATCGGCATTGTAGGCCGGCGGCTCGGCGGCCAGCGCGTTCTGCCAGGCATCCGGCCCACCCTCCGGGTTGATGAACCAGAGCGTATCGGTCGTCAGCTGCTGCAGCCCGTTGAGATTGGCAGCCCCGCCGCCACCCGGCGCCCAGACGTTGAACCAGTCGGCATTCTGCTGCGGCGTACCCTGAATGATCAGAGTTTCATTGCGCGGGATGCCGGCAATGAAATCCTGCGCGTAGGCAGGCAGAGCGGCGAGAGACAATAAGGCAATGACTGCAAATCTAGGGAACCTCATCGGACGCTCCTCCTCTTTGGCCCGCATGGGCGGGCGCTTCCCGTAAACCGTTATCGATCGCGTACCGGCAAAAGCGTCTGCACAGGGGCATCGAGACCCATATGTCTCCTCCAGACGAAAAGCTTTGCCTGCATATTTATCGACAATTTTTCCACAGACGGCAACAGGTAATTTTTGAAATGCCCGAAAATCCTGTATTTTTCGACGTTTTCCATCTTCTGATATGCGTCGTCTTTTTATATTATTGACAAAATGGTCGTTTTGCTTAGCTTTTGCGACGAGCGCGGCGCCCTCCCAAGACGGCCGCACTTCATCACAATTTGGTCGGTCGAGCTTCGGGAGGAGGCTGGGGCGTGACCGTTCAAGAGGAAAAGACGATGACGAGTTCCTATGACGTGACCATCAACGTTCACGCCGGGAGGCCGACAGGCCCTTATAAGCCGCTGTGGAACTGGTTCGGTTATGACGAGCCCAACTACACTTATTCTCCGCATGGCAAGAAGCTCCTGAAGGAATTGTCGGAGCTCAGCGCCACCGCCCCGCACATCCGCGCGCATAATCTGCTGACCAGCGGTGACGGCAAGCCGGCCTTGAAATGGGGCTCGACCAATGCCTATACCGAGGACGCCAACGGCAATCCCGTCTATGATTGGACGATTATCGACCAGATCTTCGACACCTATGTCGAGGCAGGCAACGTCCCGCTGATCCAGATCGGCTTCACGCCGGAAGCGCTTTCCGATTTCGACGGGCCATACAAACATCATTGGGAGCCGGCGGACAAATACGCGACGATCACCACCGGCTGGACGGCCCCGCCGAAAGATCTGAAGAAGTGGGGCGACCTGATCGAAGCCTGGGCGCGCCATCTCGCCGACCGCTATGGTGAAGACGTCGTCTCCTCGTGGCCCTGGGAGGTGTGGAACGAACCCGACGGCCATTACTGGACCGGCACCATCCCGGAATTCTGCGCCATGTATGATGCGAGCGCGCATGCGGTGAAACGCGCCCTGCCGAAGGCACGCGTCGGCGGCCCGCACACATGCGGCGCCTTTGCCAATGAAAAGGCACAGACATTCCTGCGCGCCTTCCTCCGTCATGTGGTCGAAAACAAGCCACCGCTCGATTTCATCGCTTTCCACGCCAAGGGCAATCCGGTCATCTACGACGGCCACGTACGCATGGGCCTGCACAAGCAGCTGCGAGATATCGAAACCAACCTCGCCATCATCAACGAATTCCCCGAACTGCGGCACCTGCCGGTCGTCATCGGCGAATCCGATCCTGAGGGGTGCGCAGCCTGCTCTGCGCGCGTCCACCCGCAGAACGGCTACCGCAACGGCCCTCTCTACGGCGTCTATGTCGTCGAGAGCATGATCCGAACCTACGAACTGTCGCGCCGAGCCAATATCGAGATTGAAGGCGCGGTGACCTGGGCCTTCCTCTTCGACGATCAGCCCTATTTCGACGGCTTCCGGGATCTGGCCACAAACGGCGTCGACAAGGCCGTGCTGAACGGTTTCCGCATGCTCGGCAAGCTCGGCGGCGAGTGGCTGGAATCGGACAGTGACCATCGTCGCGACATCGAGGACATCATGAGCCACGGCGTCCGCGACAAGCCTGATGTCAATGTCGTGGCGACACGTGACGACAAGGGCGTTTCGGTTCTCGTCTGGCACTATCATGACGATGACGAGGCCGGCCCCGCCGCTGAAGTCAGCCTTTCCATCGACGGCTGGGGCGGCCGCCCGGCCGCGCTCAAGCATTTCCGGATGGATGAGCAGCACTCCAACGCCTTCCGCATCTGGAAGGAAATGGGCAAGCCGCAGGAAATCAGCGATCCCGATTACGCCAAGCTCGAGGCATCCGGCAAGCTTGCACAAATCGACGACAAGGCATCGGTTTCAGTGAAGGACGGCAAGATCGATCTCAACTTCTCCCTGCCGCGCCAGGGCGTCTCCCTCCTCCGCCTGGATTGGTGAGGCGGCAGGAGAAAGAGAGCGCAACCCTCCGGGTTGCGCTCCATCATCCTTTGAAGAAGAACAAACCTCAGCCTTCGCTTACAAAAGCGAGATAGCGCGTCTTGCTCGGCTGCAGGTGATCGACACAGAGCTGTGCCAAAACCCAATTGTCCCTGCCCTTCAGCATCTCGATCATCAACCGATGATGTTCATGCGAGATCTGCAGCGATTCCTTGCTCGACATCGAGTTTGCGCGCACAGGCAGGCTGAGGCGCATGTAAAGCTCGATCGACTGCACGAGATGGGAATTGCCGCAGGCACCGAAGAGCGTCAGATGGAATCTGTCGTTGGCCTCGTGCACGCCACGCAGGTATCCGGCTTCGATGTGCCGGCCATGCTCCTCGTGCAATGCCATCAGTTCGGCAATCAGTTCGTCAGGCGCCGGCAACGGAATCCAGAGTGCCGCCTGCCTTTGGAGCAGTTCGCGGACGTCGTAGATCTCCTGCACCTGCCGCGATGTCAGTGAACGGACGGTCGCGCCCTTATTGCGCTCGCGCACGACGATGCCCATCGTTTCCAACTGGACAATCGCCTGGCGGGCAAAATGGCGCGTGACATGGAAGCGTGCAAGCAGCGTATCCTCCGTCAACCGGGCGCCGGGCGCCAGCCTTCCGAAGATGATGTCCTCTTCTAGCGCACGCGCAATGCTCAGATCGTCGTGTTCGATCTCTTGTTCAGGGATGTCATCGCGCGTCTGCATCAATAGCTCCTCCGGCGGGCGGGTCATTTTATCGCGGTTTATGCTGGGCGTCGAACCCGCTCAGCCGATAGATGTCTTCGACCAAAGCCAGCGTCTTCAAATTGTCGGCGGGCATCGTTTCCATCGTCACGTGGCCGTCCAGTCCATCGAGGAAATGCGCGATCGTCGCATCATAAGCGCCCTGATAAACGGCATCCGCATCGAACTCTTCCTCGCGCTGAACATAGCCCTTCGCTGAAAGACGGCTTCCTTCCAATTCCAGCGTTGCCCGCGTCCCAAAGATCCGCAAATGATCACGCGGCGCCGGCGGCGCACCATGAACGGCGAGATTGGCATTTACCGTGACGATGACCCCATCGTCCAGCCTGCGCAGAACGACCGACGCCACATCCTCGGCGACAATGTCGTCGTTGCTGCGTTCGAGACGCGCGGCAACCACCTCCATCTCGCCGAGCAGATAACGCAAGGTATCGAGATGGTGGATCATCACCTCCATCACCAGCAAACGCTGCTGCGTGCGGAAAAACGGCTGGCGGGTGAGAGCCGGTCTATTGCCATCGGCACCGGCGATCATGCCGCTTGAGAAAAACTCGAACTGGACCTGCCTGATGTCCCCTGCCAGCCCCTCGTCCAGCCAGGCCTTCAGATGGCGATAATAGGCACGAAACCGCCAGTTCTCGTGGACCATCAGGCGGGCCGACTTGGGCAGGCCGGCGACAAGAGCGGCCGCTTGATCAAAATCGGGCGCCAGGGGCTTCTGGCAGATGATATCGACGCCTCTTGCTGCCGCCAGGCGCACAAGCTCCACATGCACCTCGCGTGGCGCGCAGATATCGACGCAATCAAGCGCTTCTTCTGCCAGCATCGTTTCCGCGCTCGCATAGTCCCGGGCAATGCCGAACGTCCTGGCTCTGGCCGCCCGCGCCTCCGCGGAAGGATCGGCGATCGCGACCACGTCCGCGCGCGCCGACTGCTTCATCCATGCCGGCAGATGATATTCGCTGACCCAGCCGGCCCCGACAATCCCGATACGCCTTCGCTTGACCTCTGCCATGGGCTACCTCACATCACTTTATCGATAATCTAGCGTCCATTCTCGGCAAAGCCAATGCACACTGACGACAAAAAGGCGAAAAATCACTCATCATCCATGGTTTTTTCTATGAAATTTCGATGAAGCGATCGCCGGAGAGAATGCGATGGAATCTTCTTTATTGACAATCCTGTGCATCTCACTAGGCTTGGGATGAATTTAAGGGACGAGGGAGGAACAATGTCGAGCGGTCTTCGTCGCAAGCTGACGAGTTACGGCGATCAGGGTTTTTCCCTTTTCCTCCGAAAGGCCTTCATCAAGGCGATGGGCTATTCGGACGATGCCCTCGATCGCCCGATCGTGGGGATTGCCAACACCTACAGCGATTTCAACCCCTGCCACGGCAATGTCCCGCAGTTGATCGAAGCGGCCAAGCGCGGCGTCATGCTGGCCGGCGCCATGCCCATGGTCTTCCCGACCATTTCGATCCACGAGAGCTTCGCCTCGCCGACCTCGATGTATTTGCGCAATCTGATGGCGATGGAAACCGAAGAGATGATCCGCGCCCAGCCGATGGATGCCGTGATCCTGATCGGCGGCTGCGACAAGACCCTGCCAGCGCAGATCATGGCCGCCGCCAGCAGCGAAATTCCGGCAATCTTTCTGCCGACCGGGCCAATGGCCGTCGGACACCACAATGGGGAGAGGCTTGGCGCCTGCACCGATTGCCGCCGTTTCTGGGGACGTTTCCGCGCCGGCGAGATCGACGAGGCGGAGATCACCGACGTCAACAACAAACTCGCCAGTTCGGTCGGCACCTGCACGGTGATGGGAACGGCAAGCACAATGGCCAATCTGACCGAAGTGATGGGCCTTTGCGTACCGCGGGCGGGATCAGCACCTGCCGCCGAATCCGAGCGCGTGCGCCTCGCCGAAGAAACCGGCCGTATCGCTGCCGGACTTGCAGCCAACCCGGATGCCCCGACCGTACGCGATATCCTGACGCCGGCAGCAATCCGCAACGGTCTCGTCGCACTTCAGGCCATGGGCGGCTCGACCAATGCCGTCGTCCACCTTGCCGCGATCACCGGGCGACTTGGCCTGCGCCTCGATATGGCCGAGCTCGACAGGCTCGGCAAGATCATACCGCTGCTTGTCGATCTGCAGCCCTCCGGCCAGCATTACATGGCGCAGTTCCATGAGGCCGGCGGCGTACAGACTCTGCTGAAGGCGGTGCGCCATGAGATCGACGGCAGCCAGCGGACGATTTATGGAAAGACAATCGACGAGGTAATCGACGCGGCGCCAGACGAGCCCGCCCAGACGATCATCCGCACGGTCGAAAAACCGCTGAAGCCAATCGGCACGATTGCCGTGCTCCATGGCAATCTGGCGCCACGCGGCGCGGTCATCAAACAATCCGCCGCGTCAAAGGATCTGATGCAGCATGAAGGACGGGCGGTGGTCTTCGATTCTGTCGCCGACATGACCCTGCGCATCGACAGCGACGATCTCGATGTCAGCGCCGACGACGTCCTTGTCTTGCGCAATGCAGGGCCGAAGGGCGCGCCGGGGATGCCGGAAGCCGGTTATCTGCCGATCCCCCGCAAGCTCGCCCGTCAAGGCGTCAAGGATATGGTGCGCATCTCCGACGCCCGCATGAGCGGCACCGCCTTCGGCACCATCGTGCTGCATATCGCCCCGGAGGCCGCCGACGGCGGGCCTCTGGCGATCGTCAGAACCGGTGACACTATCCGCCTCGACGTCAAGGGACGGCGCATCGACCTCGCCATCGAGCAAGCGGAATTCGACCGGCGGATGGCGGAGCTTGGGAAAATATCGGCAACAGAGCCGGCGCGCGGCTATGCGAAGCTTTATCACACGCGCGTCCTGCAGGCAGACGAAGGCGTCGATTTCGACTTCCTGCAGCATGAGGATCTCGACCAGGATGGATAGTGAAGCGCCGCTCTGTCTCCCGCGCCTGCCGCTGACGCGCCTGCCGGCAAAGCCTCTGCCGCAGGGCACGATCGACACACACTTCCATGTCTTCCGCTCGGATGCGCCGCTCAATACGCCGCGCAGCTATACGCCTGACATCGCGACGATCGCCGACTGGATCGCGTTTGCCGACCAGCTCGGTATCGGCAGGGGCATTCTCGTACAGCCGAGCGTCTATGGTCTGGACAACGCGGTGCTGATGGAAGCGCTGGCCGCCTTCCCGGACCGTCTGCGCGGCATTGTTGTCATCGACCCCGAAACGAGCCTCGAGGAGATCGCCCGCCTCGACCGCCTTGGCGTGCGCGGAGTGCGGATCAACACCCGCAACAAAGGCGGCCTGCCGCTTGGCGCCGCCGAAACGCTCGCGGCGAAAATACGCGACTTCGGATGGTCCCTGCAACTTCAGATCAGTCCGGAACAAATTGGCGATCTTTCCGGGCGACTTCCGCGCCTCGGCGTTCGCTTCGTCGTCGATCATCTGGGCTTCATTCCGCTTGCCGAAGGCGGCTGGCGCGAATATCTGCCGGCGCTTCAGCGGCTCGCCGATGATCCCGGCGGCTACATCAAAATCACGGCGCCCTACCGCCTGGCGCGCAACCCTGGTTATGGAGGCTTTGCCGAAGTGGTGCGCGCGCTTGCAGCCAGCCATCCGGAAAAGCTGCTCTGGGGCAGCGACTGGCCGCATACCGAACTCTGGAGCGACATGCCCGATGATGCCGACCTGATCGACGGCATGCAGGAGGCCGTCAACGACCCGTCGCATACCCGCAAGATCTTCGTCGAGAATGCCGAGACGCTGTTCTTCGGCCGCTAGATGTGG
Source organism: Hyphomicrobiales bacterium (assembly GCA_900471485.1). GTDB lineage: Bacteria > Pseudomonadota > Alphaproteobacteria > Rhizobiales > Rhizobiaceae > Rhizobium. The sequence continues at coordinate 129,258 of UCEU01000004.1, read as the reverse complement.
AACTTCAACAGCTAGCCAATCGATTGGCCGCTCCGCCGGATGGGCGGATGCGGTCGAAAGCTCTAACCGCATCCCACGTCTGTCAAAGAAGCTCTGAATGGAGTTCTCAGTGTTCGAGCCGGCTACAGTGCCGCGCGCTTGTCGTGTTTTCCGACCCGTGCGAGCAGATAGTCCACCTCGGCCCTTGCGGTCGGTGTCAGCATCTGCGCCTGCTTGCGCTGCGCATCGGTTGCGATGACGCCGCGCCGCTTGAGCACATGCTTCCGCACCGCCAGGCCGACGCCGGGCTGTTGCTCGTAGCGGATGAGCGGCAGATGCGCGTCGAAGAGATCATGCGCCTCGTCCCTCTTGCCGGCGGCCGAAAGACCGATGAGTTCGGTCAACATGTCCGGGAAGCCGTAGCCTGTCATTGCGCCATCGGCGCCCCGCTCCGGTTCGAAATCGAGGAAGAGACCGCCATTGCCGCAGAGGATCGAAAATTCGCGCAGCTCCCCTGCCTTCTGCAGAGAGCGGAGCCTGGAGATCTTTTCCAGACCCGGCCAGTCCTCGTGCTTCAGCATCAGGCAGGAAGAGTGATTGCTCATGATCCTGGCGATGACGCCGGGTGTCATGACGACGGTCAGCGTGAGCGGATAGTCCTGTAACACCCAGGGGACGTCCTCGCCGACGGCTTCGACGGCGCCGGCGAAATAATTGACGATCTGGTCGTCGGTTCGCAACGCCGGCGGCGGTGCGATCATGACGCCCGCCGCTCCCATCTCCATCGAATCGCGCGCAAGCGAGCGCATTCCCGCAAAGCCCGGCGCCGAGACACCGACGATAACGGGGATTTTCGAGCGAGAAACGACCCGCTTGACGATCGCCCGGCTCTCCTCCGGCTCCATCTTCGGCGCTTCGCCCATGATCCCGAGGATCGTGACTCCCGTGCAGCCGCTTTCCTGATAGAAGTCCGTCAGCTTGTCGATCGAGTTGAAATCGATCGAACCGTCTTCGAAGAACGGCGTGGTCGCTATGGCGTAGACGCCTTTGGATTGCGTGTTGAAGCTCATTTCTGACGATCCTTTCATCCCTGATAAGGCTCCCTGGTCTCGGCACTCATAGGACAGAACCCCGGCAGCGGTACGCCGCGCTCAACCCCCGTCATGATCCCGGCCTCCATGCGTTCCTCTTTGCTCATATACTGTTGATCAGGCCGCCATCGATGCGGACGACGGAACCAGTGATGTAGGAGGCGCGCGGGCTGGCCAGGAAGGTGACGGTATCGCCATACTCCTTCGGGTCGCCATAGCGCCCGACTGGGATCGAGCCTGTGCTTTCGGCGGTTACATCTTCCACCGGCCGGTTCTCGCGCTTGGCTTTCTGCTCGTCGAGAAAGACGATGCGTCCGGTGGCGATACGGCCGGGCAGGACGATGTTTGCGGTAATGCCGTCGCGGCCGATCTCGCGCGCCAACGTCTTCGACCAGCCCACAAGCGCCAGGCGCAGGGAATTGGAGATGCCGAGATTGGCGATCGGCGCAACCACGCCCGAGGAGGTCGAGGTGATGATGCGCCCCCATTTGCGCTCGCGCATGCCAGGCAGCATCGCGTCTGTCACCGAAATCACCGAGCGGACCATCATATCGAAATATTTCGACCAGTCCGCGGCCGGCTGGCCTGCGGCCGGCGTCGGCGGCGGTCCGCCCGTATTGTTGACCAGGATATCGACCGGTCCGAAGGCCCTCTCGATATCCGCGAGCTTCTGCGCGATCAGCGAGAGATCGGCGATATCCCAGGCGAGCGCGATGGCCTTTCCGCCGCCCGCCGCAATCGCATCCGCGGTGACCTTCGCGCTCTTCTCGTCGATATCCGCGACGACGACGCGAACGCCCTCGCCCGCAAGTGATTTCGCAATCGCGCCGCCGAGCCCGCCGCCGGCGCCGAACACCAGAGCCGTCTTGTCGTGCAATTGAAGATCCAATGTCTTTCTCCTTGGTTTTGGCGCCACTATGGCAAGCTCGAGACAGAAGAAAAACCTTCCTTTTTGTCCCTTCAGACATTAGAAAAACTACCTATGGAAACACGTTTTCTCGAAACCTTCCTGATCGTCGTCGAACATGGTTCGCTGGCGGAAGCCTCGCGGCGCATGGGCATCACGCCGGCTGCGGTCTCGCAGCGCATTCAGGCCTTGGAGGACGAGATCGGTCTGCCGATCATCGTTCGATCGGGCCGGCGTGTAAGGCCGACGGAAGTAGGCCTGGCAATATTGGAAAAGAGCCGGCGCGTGCTTTCGGAAGTGCGTCAATTGAAGGGACTGGCGCATGACGATCAGGCCTTCGGGGCGTTGCGCCTCGGTGCCATATCGACCGTATTGACGGGCTTGCTGCCGGGCGCATTGCGCCGCGTCTTCGATACGATACCCGGCGTCGACATCTTCCTGCTGCCTGGTACCTCGGTTGAACTATACAACAGCGTTCTCGAGGAAAAACTGGATGCGGCGATCCTCGTCAAGCCGCCTTTTCCCATCCCGAAAACGCTTCAGTGGGATCTGATCCGCTCGGAGCCGTTCGTGCTGTTCGCCCCCCTCGAATATGCCGATATTCCTTCCGACCAGTTGCTTCGCGAACAGCCTTTCATTCGCTATGACAGACGCAACTGGGGCGGACGCTTGGCGGACGAGTACCTGCGATCGCTCCAAGTCCGTCCAATGGAATGGCTCGAACTGGATTCGCTGGAAGCCATCGCCGTCATGGTCGAGGCGAAGCTTGGGGTTTCCCTGATGCCCGACTGGCACTCGGCGCTCTTCGAGCATCTAAAACTTGCGCGGTTTACACTCTCAGGCGCACCTAGCCGTGAAATAGGTCTACTGAGACCACGTAACATGCCATCGGGCCGGCTTGTTCAAGCTCTTCTCGATGCAGTTAGGTCTTGAAGTGAGCAGCAAGGGCACTCCAGCAAGGCCGTTTTAGCGCGTCTCGACGGTTCGTCGTGACATGCCAGCGGAACGTCTGCTGCGGAACCAAACAAAAGGTGCCTGTCTTTACACCGTGAAGGAACCATGAAGCTCCATGCGAGTTGCCAAAGATACGCAATGGATGGAGGAAACCATGGCCGACCTTTACAACGAAAACACGAGCGGCTCTTCGCACAGCCTGGCGAAAAGCACCCTCACCGCTTTCTTCGACACCCGATCCGATGCCGAGAGCGCCGTCGAACGCCTCAAGGACGCGGGTGTAAGCGACGCCCGCCTGATGGCGGGATATGAAGCCGATGCCGAGAAAGCCAACGTCGCCGCCGATGATCGCGGCGGTTTCTTCGATGCGCTGAAGGACTGGTTCTTCCCGGATGAGGACCGCTCCGTCTATGCCGAGGGCCTTCGCAGAGGCGGTTTCCTGGTGTCGGCCTCGGTCGACGATGCGACTTATGATACGGCTCATGACATCTTGGACGATCACGGCGCCATAGACATGGACGAGCGTGCCGATCTCTGGAGGGAAGATGGCTGGACAGCGCAGCCGGCGGCTGCAGACCCGAGCTTCAGCGAAGCGGAGGCGGCCAAGCAAACCGCGGGCGTCGGCAACTTCGCGCGCAGCACTCATGAGACCTCGCCCCGCGTTCGTGCTTATGAACTAGACCGGGAGCTCCCAGATGACATTCGGGACGACGTTTTGCCCACCGGTCATCAGCGCGATGTTGCCGAGGGCGAGAAGTCTCCGGAAAACCGGGAAATGGGTGGCCTTCGTCTGGATCAGACCATTCCGCGGGTTTGATCCGCAGACAGGGACATCGAAGGAGTTGTGTATGGACAAGGACAAGAAGGCGCAGCGAGCCATTGAAGAGACAGGCAGGAAGCCTGCAATTCCCAAGGATCATCCTGCCGCTGGTCCGCATGCGAAGGATCATCTTACCGATGAGACCAAGACGCCTGGGACGGGCTCGCTTCCCGAGAACGACGATGCCAGCGTTTTGCCCGGAAGTGGCTGAATGCGAACCGCCGGGCAGGAAGGTCGCGGTGGGGATATTGTACGAGTGGTGGCGCCAGGGGTGAAGAAAAGCAGGACGCAGCCTGGCGCTGACCCCACACATAGTTGTGGTTCAGCCAATCGAACCAATCGATCATTCGAACATTCAGCGATATCATCACCTACAACCTTGAAAACATAGTCGCTTCCGTCAGGACTGTCCGGTGACCTATCCGCAACTTCGCTCCGAAGATCCAGAACTGGCGACTGAATCGCGCAGCGGCCTGCCCTCACTGGTCTTGGCCGCGCTTGGCGTCGTATACGGTGACATCGGCACAAGCCCGCTCTACGCCTTTCGCGAAGCGCTACACGCAACGGCCGGATCGGGATCCCATCGCGAGAATGTGCTCGGCATCCTCTCGCTTATCGTGTGGGCACTCACCGTCGTTGTCACCGTGAAGTACGTGACGTTTGTTCTCAAGGCCGACAACCGCGGCGAAGGCGGAACGCTGTCTCTTATGACGCTTGCTCGTCAAAGCTTCACAGAGAAGCCGGCATGGATCCTCGTCCTCGGCGTCGCCGGCGCCTCGCTGTTTCTTGGCGACGCCATCATAACACCTGCGATCTCCGTCTTGTCGGCCGTCGAAGGGATTCAGGTCGTCGCGCCGGGACTGGCGGCCTGGATCGTACCGATCACCGTGACCATCATCGCCGTGCTTTTCTTCGTGCAACGCTTCGGAACTGGCGGCGTTGCATCGGTCTTCGGTCCGGTCATGGCGGTCTGGTTTCTGGTTCTCGGAATCAGCGGCGCGATCCATATCCTCGACGACCCCGAAATCTTCAGCGCCATCAATCCACTCCATGGCGTTCTCTACGCGTCGCACAATGTCGGGCATGCCATCGCTGTTCTCGGGGCGGTGTTCCTCGCGGTTACCGGGGCGGAGGCGCTCTACGTCGACCTCGGCCACTTCGGCCGCCGACCGATCGTGATTGCGTGGTTTTCGCTCGTCTTCCCATGCCTGCTTCTCAACTATTTCGGACAGGGTGCGTTCGTCCTTGCCAATCCCGGCATGACAGATCACCCGTTCTTCGGCATGCATCCGGAATGGGCGCGCGTGCCGATCGTGTGCCTGGCAACAGCAGCGACCGTGATCGCAAGCCAGGCGGTCATCTCGGGAGCATACTCCCTTGTTCGGCAAGCCATGCACCTCAACCTGCTACCCCGCTTGCAGATCCTGCATACCTCCGAGACGCACTCCGGCCAGATCTTCATGCCTCAGGTGAATGCGTTCCTCTTCGTGTTCGTCGTCGCGCTCGTCCTGTATTTCAGGAGCTCGAGCGGTCTGTCGGCCGCATACGGCATCGCGGTCACCGGCGAGATGCTGATCACCAGCGTGCTGCTGTTCGTCGTGATGAAGCACATCTGGAAATGGACGACGGTGACCACCGCGGCGGTCATCGTTCCGCTCTTCCTGATAGACGCCGGGTTCTTCGTGGCAAACATCGCCAAGTTTCCCGAGGGTGGCTGGGTTCCGGTCACCGTTGCGTGCACCATGGGTCTCATCATGCAGACATGGATGGCTGGTCGACGGTTGCTTGCTGCCCGAACCCGCGCCGACGAGGTGCCGCTGGAAGGGATCATCCAGAGGCTCACCAGAAAGCCGCCCACCACCGTGCCGGGCACGGCCATCTTCCTCACCAGCGATGTCGAGGGCGCGCCGACCGCGTTGCTGCATAGTCTCAAGCACTACAAGGTTCTCCACGAGCACAACGTCATCCTGAGCGTGGTCACCGCGACGGAGCCGTTCGTGCCGGATGACAGCAAGATTTTTCTCGAAAGCTTCAGTCCCCTGTTCAGCCGCTTGGTGATCACATTCGGGTACATGGAGACACCCAACATTCCGCGAGCCCTGGTGCTTGTCCGCAACCTCGGCCTGAAGTTCGATATCATGTCGACGTCGTTCTTCCTGTCGCGACGGACGATCCTTCCCTCGAAGAAGGGCGGAATGCCTTTCTGGCAGGATCGCCTGTTCATCGTGCTGGCTCAAAACGCAGGAAACGCGACGGACTACTTTGGCCTGCCCAGCGGAAGGGTGGTGGAACTCGGCTTGCAGACCGTCATCTGACCGCCCCGGCCTATCAGGCGCCTGCATACAGCGCGACCAGTCCAAAGTCGTAGATGCGGAACCTGCGGGGTGCGTGACGTTTTCGCTGCGGAGGAGATGCCTGATGTCAAACCGCGACTTTCAGCACGGCCGTCGACAACAAGATCGCCTGCCCCGTAAAGATCGCCGACCTTCAGGACAACTTGTGACGATGGTGCGAACCGATCCCAATCTGACAGGCTTGACCTAGCCGGGATGCAATCAGCCAGCGTTGACGCCAATCCCCCGAAAGCCCATCTAAGCCCGATGCCAAAGCAAGAAAAGAACGATATCGAACTGCTGAGGAGCTGGACGCTCACGCCGACAGCCACGCTGGGCTCATCGGTGCGCGCGAAAGGAATTCTTCTTGAACTCCGGGCACGACTTCCCGCAGCCCTGAAGAAATCGCTCGATCTCGAGGGGAGCGAACTGACACTCGCCATGCCCACCAGCGCGAAGTCGGAATTTAGAGCGGCGTCGGCCGTTATCGCCGAGGCTATGAAGGACATCGAACGTCTTCCTGTTATCCCGCGCGAGATCCAGGACATCCTGACGATCAAGACCAGCGAGCGGCATCGCTGGCTGGCCGACGGCCGGCTGCCCAGCGCGGGAACGCGGACAGTCAGGCTCAACGGCCGCGCCCGCAGGATTACCTTCCATGTCTTCGATCCAAGGATCGTCGAGGATATCCTCGACCGCGGCGCTGTCGATGAATGGCGCGAGGATGATCTGGCAGCGGCCGCGGAAAAGCGCAGGCAGGCTGCATACAAGGCAAAGCTCACCCGATCACTGAAGAAAACGGGCAAGGCGAAGAAGGAAAGGAAGGAGCTGGACGAGGAAGCGGCCAAGCTGCGCGGATGGAAGGACTTCGACCTCGATGGCCTGCTTCGCTAGAGCTGCTTCTCGCTCGACCCCGCTTCGCGCATCCTGGCAACCGGCGCAGAGTGCGCTGCCATAGGGTTGCGGAGGCCTTCGGCGATCACGGGCATGCCGCGCGCCAACTGATGCGAGCGCCCGCAGTTCCGCTCGGCGAAAGCACCGCCATAGCCAACTCATGGTGGATGATGCAAACCATACCGCTCGCGTATCGTTCGCCCTTCGTAGCGGCGTGGATAGACGCCTCGATCCTGGAGGATCGGGATGACCTTGTCGACAAACTCGATGATATCGTCAGGCGCCCGGGGCGGCTGCAGCGTGTAGCCATCCACCGTGCCGTCTTCCCAGAGTTCGATCATCTCTTCGGCCACCTCTTCCGCCGTGCCGAGCAGAAGCCGGTGATGGCCTTCCGAGCGGCGCACCGCCTGGCGAGCCGTGAGTTTCTCATGCTGCAACAAATCGGAAAGGCCAAGCCCCATCCCCACGGCCTGCTGCCTGTTCGGGTCGGGCACGAAGCGTTGGTAGTCCAGCACCGCATCCGGGTCGAAGCGGTCGCGGTCCAACCCATGCTCGCGCACGAAGCGGTCCAGCAGGCCATCCTCGGAGCCCGCGCCGCTGTAGAGTTCATGCTTGCGTAGTGCCTCCTTTCTATCGTCGCCGACGATCACCACGAGCCCAGGGACGATGCGAATGCCGGACGGGTCGCGGCCGAGCGACACTGCCTTGTTGCGGACCTTGTCGCCGAAGGCGCGTCCCGCTGGTTTCGACAGGATGTTGCAATAGATGATCTCGCCGTGCCGCGCCGCAAGCGCGATGCCGCCCTCGGAGGCACCGGCCTGAGCGATGACGGGGTGGCCCTGCGGCCCGCGCGGGACATTGAGGGGGCCTCGCACCTGGAAGACGTCGCCGTCATGATCGATGGTCGCGGCGCTGGTGCTGTCCCAGAAGCGATCGGAGGAAATCTCGCCCTCGCGGCGTGGGTCCCAGCTCGCCCACAGCTTCTTCGCCACGTCGAGAAATTCGGTCGCACGGGCATAGCGCTCGTTGCGTGGCGGCAGTGCCGCACTGCCGAAATTGGCGGCGACGTTGGGATTGAACGACGACACGATGTTGACGATCAGCCGGCCGCCCGAGACGATATCGAGCGACTGGGCGCGACGCGCGAAGTTGTAGGGCGAGTTGTAGGTGGAGGAGACAGTGACGACAAAGCCGATATCGGGTACCTGCGCGGCCAGCGCCGTACACAGGATCAGCGGATCGATCGTATGGAAAGGACGGCCGAGCGGTTCCGTCATCAACGCCGGATGGTCGGAAAAGAATACCGCGTCGAACAGCCCCTTGTGGGCAATTTCCGCCAGGCGCCGATAATAGGCGGGATCGTTGATATCGTGCCGATCGCCGCTGCGGTATTTCCATGCATTGGCGAGATAGCCGGTGGAATTCAGTCCGACGTTCAGGTTCATGCGACGTTTTTGAATGCTCATGCGTCAGTCCGTTCTGCCTGTTCTTCTCTCGCGACGCCCACGCCTGCTTGCGGCCCTGGGATCGTGCCGTTGACGGCAAAATCGCCGACGATGCGATCGTGGTAGATGCGTGGATTATGGGAGGCGATGGTGCGAGCGTTGCGCCAGTGACGGTCGAGACCGTGGCCACGCTTGGCGGCGGATGCTCCCAAGGCATCGAACAGCGCGGTGCTGGCATCAAGGATCAGCGATGTGACGACGGTGACCGACTGGCTGACCTCGAGCTCGGCATTGCGGTTTGCCAAGGCGATCAACTCGGCATCTCCGCCCTGATTGGCCTCGTAGGCGCGCTGCAGCGCCTTTGCCGCCTGGAGAACGATCGCACCCGCGCTATAGGCGGCGCCCCTCACCTTCCCCACCACCTGCTGGACCTGCGCGTCCTGAGCCGATCGGGAGGCGTTGCCGCGACTGTAAACTCGCTTTCGGGCAGCCACATGCCGCGCCAGATCGGTTGCCGCGGCGCGGCCGATACCGGCGAGCGAAGCCAGATGAACCAGCTGGAAGAACCCGCCTGAATAACTGAAGCGCGCCGCGCTCGGCTTGATCAGCTCGTCGGCGACCTCGACATCGCGGAAACGGGCGGTGCCGCTCGCCGTCAGCGACTGGCCGAAGCCGTCCCAATCGTCGACAATTTCGACACCCGGCGCCGATGTCGGCACCAAAGCGCCGATCGGCTGCCCGTCGCCGTCGATCGCGCCCAGCGTGATCCAGTCCGCATAAAGCGAGCCGGTCGTATAGAATTTCTCGCCATCGAGCCGCCAGTTGGCGCCATCGCGGACCAGTCGCGTCGAATAGCTGCCAAGTGGCGTGTCGCCGACTTCGGAGAACCCGCTTCCGATCGTCTCGCCCTGCCTCAGCCTCTTCAGCCAACTGTCCCGCCAGGCGCTGGCTGGTGCATTCAACACGTCCTCGGTGAAGCCGAAGTGGCTGCGATAGGCGTTGGTGAGATTCGGATCGGCCGCCGCGAGCTCGATGATCAGGCCGAAAAGTTCCGGCAGGGTCGCGCCCAGGCCGCCGTTCTCGACAGGCAACCGGAGCCGCGAAAGGCCGGCGATCTTCAGCCACTTATAAGCGTCGAAAGGCAATTCACGCGCGAGGTCCCGCTCCACGGCGCGTTCGCCGATGCGGGCAAAGACCGGCCTGAACGGTTGCGCGAGACGATCGAAGCGGTCGGTCGGCGGGGCGCCCCAGGCGTCATTGATATCAGTCATCTTGTTCTTCCTGTCTGCGGCGAAAAGGCCGCCTTAGGCGGCGGCGCGCTCCTGCGCTTCGAAGTCGTGAAGCAGGATGGCGATCTCGAAGCCACGGCGAGCCAGCCAGTGGGCAACGATGCGGGCGCGCGACCCCAGGAGATCATCGACCAGTACGACGCGGGCGCCACGAACCGCGATCGTCCGGTAAGACACGCCGAGCAATTGCCCGCCCTCGGACGAGATCGATCCCGGAAGGCTCGCGCGGGAAAACTCCTCCGGCGTCCTGATATCGAGCAGGTAGGTCGTGCGCGCCGGATCGGCGTTCCATCGCTCGGCGCTCTGCCGATCGATAAACGTCAGGTCATCGCTTGCAGAAAGGCTATCGCCGCGCTCACTTGCGAATTGGCAGGCCTCTTCGCTTGGCTTGCCGTAGGATGCCGTGCGACCGGTCTCCAGTTCGAAACCCGCATCCGTCCAGCCGCGTGTCCCGTCGTCGAGATAGGAGACGGCATTGGCGACACCGGCATCGATCAGTGTCTGCGCTCCGAGAATGGCGCGCGGCAGGCCGGCGCAGGAAACGACGACCTTTGTCTCCGCCGAGGGAACAAGGTCCTTGAAGCGCAGCAGCAGTTCGGCGCCCGGCACGCCGACGGCACCCGGTATGTGCGCCTTCTCATATTCGGCAAGCGTGCGCGTATCCAGCACGATGACATCCGTTCCCTGATCGCATAGCGTTTTCAGTTCCGCAGCGGATGTCACAGGCGTTCCCCTTTCATCGCGAACCTTTGTGACAAAGGGAACGCCTGGGATATCGAATGTCGGCAACTCTTCGCCGCCTGACACCCAAGCGGGAATTCCGCCTTGTAGGAAGTGGATGTCCGTCCAGCCTGCTTCTCGCAGGCGGTTGACCGCCGCTTCCGCGGTGCCATCGCCGCCATCGACCAGAACCGTGCGAACGACACGACGCGGCACGAAGCGGTCGAGTTCGGCTTCCAGGCGCTCGGCCGGCAGGTTCGTCGCAAACAGCGGCGATGCGTAGCCAACGTCCTCGGTCCGGCGGATATCGAGCACCGCCAGTTCCAGCTCGTCGCCGAGCCAATCGATCAAAGTGGTCTTGTCTATCGAATGCTTCGTCATATCCCTGCTCCTCGATTTCAGGCGTTCGGATCGAGCCACAGATCGCCGAAGCTCCAGTTCAGCCCCTGCGATCCGGTGACGTAATTCTTGACCCTTTTGTTGGCGACGATCTGGGCGGCGACGAGGTCGATGGAGGCTACCTCGTCGTGGATCAGATGCTGGAACTTGCTCCAGACGTCCCAGCGCTTCTTCTCATCCGGCTCGATCGCGGCCGCCTCGAGCAAAGCGTCCGCCTCGGCGTTTGCGTAGTGGCTGGCATTGGAGAACGGCAGGCCGATCTTGAAGTTCTTGCTCCAATAGGCGCGCTGGATGCCGAGCGACGGATCGAAGGTGTTGGAGAGTGACTCCACCACCAGATCGAAGGCGCGGTCGGTATAGACGGTCTTCAGGAAGGTCGGCAGGTCGTATTTCCTGATCTCGATGCCGACGCCGATCTTCTCCAGCTGGCTCTTCAGCACGTCTGCGTAGCCCTGCGGCAGGTAGGAATTATAGGTCAGCCTCAGATCGAAGCGCTTGCCGTCGGCCTTGCGCGGATAGCCCGCTTCGTCCAGCAGCTTCTCGGCGGCGGCCGTGTCATATGGATGGGCGACAACGCTTTTGTCGTACCACTGCGGCAGGGCCGTGCTCACAGGGCTCGGCGACACTTCCGCGTAGCCATAAAGGGCGACGTCGACGATCTCCGGCAGGTTGATCGCCTGGGCGATGGCGAGTCTCACCTCGCGCTTGGCAAACAGCGGATTGTCGTAATTGAAGAACAGCTGCTGCTGCGGACCGGAATAGGCATAGGTGGTGGTGTCGACGATGAGGCTCGGAATCTGCTTCAGCCGGTCGAGATCGGCAAGCGGCACCGGATTGTCGCCAATATCGGCTTCGCCCGTTTCAAGCGCCGCCGACCGGGCGGCCGGGTCGGTGACGACGCGCAGGATGATGCGGTCGAGATAAGGCTTGCCCGCATCCCAATAGTCGGGGTTGCGCTCGAAGATCAGATGGCTGCCCGCCACCCACTCCGTCAGCCTGAAGGGGCCCGTGCCGATCGCGGTCTGCAGCGTCTGCCCGTCGCCCGGCGCCAGCTTCTCGAAGATGTGCTTCGGCACGATCGGCGATTCCGAGCTCGACTGCGCCGCGAGCAGGAAGGGAGCAGGCTTCGACAGGACGATGACCGCCGTGAGCGGATCGGGCGTCTCGACCGCCACCACGTTCTGGTAAGTGATGCGGCCGCGCGGATGTGCTTCCTTGAGCCGGAAGATAGAGAAGGCGACATCGTCGGAGGTGAAGTCCTTGCCGTCGTGCCACTTCACGCCCTTGCGGAGCTTGAAGGTGTAGCGAAGATTGTCGTCTGAAACCGACCATTCCGTCGCCAGCAGCGGCTGCGGCCTGACGTCGAGATCGAAGGTCAGCAGCCCCTCGACGATCTTCGGGCCGATCGCCTGGCCGGTGCCCGACGAGGTGTTGATGGCGAAGAGCGCATTGCCCGGGTCCACCCGGTAAAGCCAGTTCAAGGTGCCGCCCGTTGCGGGCGCGGCGCTCTGTCCGAAGGCGATCGACGGGAGCAAGGTGCTGGCGCTCGCAAGCAACATCAGCTGGTTGAAACTGCGACGGTTGATGGACACGCGAGAGCTCCTCTTTGGTTGGGTTTTTGTCCGCTGAGAGGGAGCTTCAGTGCTGCGTCCGAAAAGGCGAAGTCAAAGTTTCTTCTCGCCAAGGAAAGAAAAATTGCGTTCGAAAGGCTGTTCGCAGGCAGCCCGATACAAAGGAAAAGCTGCTCAATTTCGATGCTAAGGCAGGATGAGTTTTCGCCGAAACGCACGCCGACGAAACGGGAAAATCCAGCACCCCGTCGAAAGAATTTCTTTCCGCGAAATCAAACAGATATTTCTGGACTTGAACGGCCGACCAGCCAACCGTTGACGAGAGATAGGGGGCATACGCGCCCTTTCACCGTCATTTCCCGGAGGCAATATGCCGTTCGAAACACATGCCGACGACACGCTTCTGGCAAAGGCGAGCGAGCTGCGCCAGGCGTTTCATCTCGATGCTGTCGAGAGAGACAAGCAAGGCGGCAGGCCCGTTGAACAGATCAGGCTCCTGAAGGAAAGCGGGCTCCCTTCTGCGCAGATCGCCAGGGAGTACGGCGGCCAAGGCGCCTCTTGGCTGACGATCCTGCGCATCGTCAGGGAATTCGCCAAGACTGATGGATCGCTCGCTCATCTCTTCGGCTATCACCACCTGCCGCTCAACCTCATCCTGTTTCGCGGCTCGGCCGCGCAGAGGGAGAAGTGGCTGACCGGCTCGGCGGCCGGAGACTGGATCTGGAGCAATTCCGGCAACGCCCTGTCGAAGACGTCGAGCGGCGAAAGAACCGCCACGGGCTGGATCATCAACGGCAGCCGCCCCTTCTCCTCCGGCTCGCATGTCGCCGATTACATCCAGATTTCCTGGGAGAACGCCGAGGGCGCGCGACTGACCGCCGCTGTCCCCGCAGACCGCGATGGCATCGTCATCGAGAATGATTGGGACGGCATCGGCCAGCGGCAGACCGGAAGCGGCACCGTGCGCTTCGTTAATCTCGAAATCCATGACGACGAGCTGATCAGCGCACCCGACGTGCCGCTGACGCCCTGGTCCTCCCTGACCTCGCTCCTCCAGCAAAGCGTCCTCCTCAATGTCTTCGTCGGCAGCGCGCAGGGCATTCTGGAGGAAGGCCGCGACTACACGACCACGAGTTCGCGACCCTGGATCTATTCCGGCGTCGAACGACACATCGATGACCCCTGGATCAAACGCCAGTACGGCGACCTTTATATTCGCACGCTGGCCGCAGCCGAACTCGCCGACAAGGCGGCCCGCAGCCTCGACGCGGCCTATGCCGAGGGTCCGTCGCTGACCGCCGCCGACCGTGGCGCCGCCGCGATCGATATCGCGACCGCCAACGTCTATGCCGGCGAGGTCGGGCTTGCCGTCTCCAGCGAGGTCTTCGAGGCCATGGGCGCCCGCTCGGCCACCACCGCCAACGGCTTCAACCGCTTCTGGCGCAACGTCAGGACCCACACGCTCCACAATCCCGCCGAGTACAAGAAACGCACTGTCGGCACATGGCTGCTGACCGGCGAATTCCCCGTGCCGGCCATCTATCGCTGAGAGGAACCGCAATGGCGAAACGCAAGGACAAGATCAAGCTCGGGGCATTTCTGCTCTTTACCGGGCACCACGTCGCCGCATGGCGTCATCCCAAGGCTTCCGTCGGCACCGAGTTCGAGAACTATGTGGAGTTGGCCAAGCTCGCGGAAGCGGCGAAGTTCGACACGATCTTCTTTGCCGACGGCGTTGCCGCGCGCATCAAGGATGTCGAGGCGGCAAGCCGCAAGGCCCACAGCGGCGTCTATCCGTTCGAGCCGATCACGCTGCTGTCCGCGCTGTCATCCGTCACCCGCAATATCGGGTTGATCGCCACCGCCTCCACCAGCTACTCCGATCCCTACAATCTCGCCCGGCAGTTCGGCTCGCTCGACCGGCTGAGCGGCGGTCGAGCCGGGTGGAACCTGGTGACCTCCTCCGACCCCGACGCCGCTTTCAACTTCGGCCACGAGACACAGATCCTCCATTCCGACCGCTATGAACGGGCCGAGGAATTCGCCAATGTCGTGCTCGGCCTCTGGGACAGCTGGGAGGACGATGCCTTCTTGCGCGACCGTGAAAGCGGCCGCTACTTCGATCCAGCCAAGCTGCATCGTCTCAACCACGACGGCCGGCACTTCAAGGTGCGCGGGCCGCTCAACATTCCACGCTCGCCGCAGGGCCGGCCGGTTGTCGTCCAGGCGGGCGCCTCCGAGCCCGGCAAGGAACTTGCCGCCCGCACAGCGGAAGCGATTTTCGCCGCCCAGATCACGCTTGAGGAAGCAATCAGCTTCTATGCCGACGTCAAGGGCCGGCTTGCCAAATACGGCCGCTCGCATGACGACCTGAAGATCCTGCCCGGCATTTTCCCCGTCGTTGCTCGCACGCGATCGGAAGCCGAGGAGAAGTTCCAGTCGCTACAGGAGCTCATCCAGCCCGAAGTCGGCCTGAACCTGATTTCGCAGCTGTCGGGCGTCGACCTCAGGGACTATCCGCTGGATGGTCCGGTGCCGGAAAATCCGCCCGCAACCAACGCCGGCAAGAGCCGGCAGGCGCTGGTTCTGGATCTCGCGCGGCGTGAGAACCTGACGATCCGCCAGCTCTATCTGCGCATCGCCGGCGCGCGCGGCCACTGGCAGGTCGTCGGCACGCCGGATGATATCGCCGATCAGCTCGAGGAGCGCTTCGAAAACTACGGCGCCGACGGCTTCAATATCATGTCGCCGATCATGCCGGGCGGGCTTTCCGATTTCATCGAGCTCGTGGTTCCGGAATTGCGCCGGCGCGGCCTCTTCCGCCACGAATATGAGGGCACCACGCTGCGCGAGAACCTTGGCCTCAAGCGCCCCGAAAACAGCCTCGCGGCCCGTGGCGGCGCCGTCGCGGCCGAGTGAGGGGAAACGCATGAGCCGCGACACCCTCTTTCTCATCGCCCCCGGCTTCTCGGATCCGAAACAACCCGGCCAGACCTTCGTCTGCCCCCATTGCAACGCCATCGAGGGGTTGCTTGCAAGTTTCCCCGAGCTGGCGAGCCGGCTCGACATCCATCGCGTTCCCTTTCTGCGTCCGCGCGCACGCGTGATCGAGGCGGTGGGCGAGGAGAATCAGTCCCTGCCGGTGCTGGTGCTCGCCTCCAATCCACCGCCCGATGCCGCGGACTGGAAAGGCAGGCGCTTCGTCTCCAAGACCAGCCGAATCCTCGAGCTGCTTGCCGAGCGACATGGCTTTCCGCGACTGCACGACTGACGGAGGAACGACGATGACCGTAAAGCCCGCAGGCTTCGAACCAGCCGCACTGCCGCCCGTGCTCTTCGAGCCGGACCGAACCGATCCCTATCTCGCCAAGGCCGTCAAACTTCGCGACATCTTCGCAACCGATGCCGTCGAGCGCGATCAACAAGGCGGGCGCCCCACCGAACAGGTCCGGCTGCTCAAGGAAAGCGGCCTCGTCAACCTCGTCATTCCCAAGGAATTCGGCGGCGAGGGACAGCCCTATTCCACGGCGCTGCGGGTCGTGCGCGAATTCGCCAAGGTCGACGGCTCGCTCGGCCATCTTTTCGGCTACCACTTCAGCCCGATCCAGAATGCCCTGACCAACGTCAACGACGAACGTCTGGCCGCGATCCTGCGACGCTCGGCCGAGGGCCGATGGTTCTGGGGCAACACCACGAACAGCTTCTCCAAGAGCCTCTTCGGCAGGAAGGTCGAAGGCGGCGTTCTCTTGAACGGCTATCGCCCCTTCGCCTCCGGCTCGCATGTCGCCGACTATCTGATGGTCGCGTGGGAGGACGAGGAGACGAATGCCCGCAGCTTCGCCTATATCCCCGCCAACCGGGCCGGCATCACGATCGCCGACGACTGGGACGGGATCGGCCAGCGGCAGACCGGCAGCGGCCGCGTCTTCTACAAGGATGTCTCGATCACGGATGCCGAAGTCCTGCCGGAACGTCCGAAGGACGCCATATCGCTGCTGGCGCCCCAGCAACAACAGAGCGTTCTTCTCAACGTCTTCATCGGCAGCGCCCAAGGCGCCCTTATCGCCGCGCGCGACTACACCATCACGAAATCCCGCCCCTGGATCTATTCGGGCGTCGAGCGCCATGCCGACGATCCCTGGATCAAGCGGCAATACGGTGAACTCTGGACCAAGGTGCAAGCGGCCACTGCGCTCGCCGACCGTGCCTTGACTGCTATCGACGCCGCTTATGCCAGGGGCCCGGCGCTGACGGCCGAGGAACGCGGCGCCACGGCAATCGCGGTCGCCTCGGCCAATGTGCTGGCCGGCAAGGTCGCGCTTGAGGTCACCAGCGAGATATTCGAGGTGATGGGAGCGCGATCGGCCGTGCGCCCCTATGGCTTCGACCGCTTCTGGCGCAACGTCCGCATCCACACCCTCCACAATCCGGCCGAGTACAAGACCCGCAACGTCGGTTCATGGTTCCTGACCGGCGATTATCCGGAACCGGGTGTATTTCAATGAGCCTGGGTGGCGGCCCTACTCGGCTGCCATCATGTCGGCGCCCGGCCGGATACGCCGCGCTATGATCTCGTCCATCGTCTGCAGCGCGCGTGCCTCGGCAAGCAGCCACTCACGAAACAGATCGACGCGCATCAGCCGCGCCGTATGCGCCGTGGTCGCGAAGAAGTAGGAGGAGCTGACCGGCTGCGGCACGCCGAAGGGGTTGACCAGCCGCCCGGCGCGAATATCGGCTTCCGCCAGCCTGATCTTGCCCAGTCCCAACCCCTGCCCTGCCAGCGCGGCATCGAGAACGAGCGACGACTGGTTGAGCCGGAAACCGCCCTGCGACGGGCGATAGGAAAGCCCGGCAGCCCGCAGCCAACCGCTCCAGTCCGGGCAGGATTGATCACGCTCAGCTCCCTCCTCGTGCAGCAGCGGCACATCCTTGATCGCTTCCGGCCTGCCCCACAATCCATGGGTATCAGCAAACTCAGGGCTGCAGACCGGCAGCACGGCTTCGGAAAAGAGATGATCGACGATGAGCCCAGGATACGGCCCGCTGCCGTAGCGGATCACACAATCGGCGTCGCCGGCATCGAGGTTGATCAGCTGCGTCGAGGCATCGACGAGCACCTGCAGCCCGGGAGCGGCGCGGCGCAGCGCGTCCAGCCGCGGGATCAGCCATTTGCTGGCGAAGGACGGAGCGACGGATATGCGGATCGGCTGTTCATCATCACTCTGGACGAACTGGGCCATGGCGGCGAGAACGGCGTCGAAGGCGCCGGTCAATCCGGGAACCAAAGCCAGCCCGGCCGGTGTCAGATGCAACTGGCCACGCACGCGATTGAACAGCGGCTGGCCGAGGTAATCCTCCAGCAGGCGAATCTGCTGGCCGACCGCCGCCGAGGTCACATGCAGCTCTTCGGCGGCGCGGACGAAATTCAGATGCCTTGCGGTCGCGACGAAGGCCCGCAGCGATGTCAGCGGCGGTAGCCGCGCAAGTGTCGGCTGGATTGCTTTTCTGCGGGAGTCGGCGAACGTGCTCATGGATTGATTGCACCACAAACCCATCTATGAAGACGAGAACCGGCTTTGCTTCCCTTTCCGCCGACGGAACATTTTCTTGCGCCGCGAGCGCCGATCGGAGATGCAAAAACTCATTTTTGAGAATTGTCTATATTTTTAGTAGATTAAAACAACAGGCCTTGCGCACCGGCGTCGGGACGCGAAGTTTTCCTTTTCCTGCAAGGGAGAAAAACATTCTTCCGTTTGGACGCCACGCTGCCCGATGATGCCGGCGACGACGCTTCGGTAGAGGCGTCCATCGCAATTCAGGGGGTATTCATGGATATCAGCAGACGCCAGCTCAACAAACTTCTCGCCACCACGGGGCTCATTTCGCTCCTGCCGCTCAGTGCCTTCGCCGAGACTGCGGCACCGACAAAGGGCGGCACCTTGAACTTCATCGTCGAGCCGGAACCGCCGACGATCCTGGCGCTCGCCCATACCGCCGGCGGCACGCAGAAGGTCAGCCCGAAGATCACCGAGGGCTTGTTGACCTACGATTTCGACCTGACGCCGAAGCCGCAGCTCGCCACCGAATGGTCGATCAGCGACGACGGGCTGAACTACACTTTCAAGCTCCGCCCGAGCGTGAAGTGGCATGACGGCAAGCCTTTCACATCGGATGACGTGGCCTATTCCATAGAGCTTCTGAAGCAGGTTCATCCGCGCGGCCGCGGCACTTTCGCCAATGTCATCAAGATCGAAACGCCCGACCCGCTCACCGCCGTGATCCGGCTTTCCAAGCCGGCCCCCTATCTCCTCAGCGCGCTCTACGGGGCGGAATCGCCGATCGTGCCGAAGCATGTGTACGAGGGTGTTGCGATCGCCGATGTGCCGACCAATCCGAACGGCAGCGCACCGATCGGCACCGGCCCCTTCGTCTTCAAGGAATGGGTGCGCGGATCGCACATCATCCTCGAGCGCAACCCTGATTACTGGGACGCCGGTAAACCCTATCTCGACCAGGTCATCGTGCGCTTCGTGCCCGATGGGGCGGCCCGCGCCGCCGGCTTCGAGACGGGTGAGTTCGATATCGGCGGCGACAATCCGATCCCGTTGAGCGACCTGGAGCGAGTCAAGGCGCTTCCCAATATCGCCGTGGATTCCCGCGGATACGAGACCAAGGGCGACCAGACGCAGCTGATCTTCAACCTCGACAATGA
Organism: Hyphomicrobiales bacterium; assembly: GCA_900471485.1. Classification (GTDB taxonomy): domain Bacteria; phylum Pseudomonadota; class Alphaproteobacteria; order Rhizobiales; family Rhizobiaceae; genus Rhizobium. The sequence continues at coordinate 110,144 of UCEU01000004.1, read as the reverse complement.
GTATCTGAAGAACGTCAGCGTGCGCCGCGCGATCGCCCACGCGATCGACCTCGACGTCATCCTGAACACCGTCTGGTACGGCTACGGCCATGTGTCGCCGACCCCGATCAGCACGTTTCTGCCGCGCTATCTCGACACATCGATCAAGCCCTATGCCTTCGACCTGAAGGCAGCCGAACAATTGCTCGACGAGGCCGGCTACAAGCGCGGCGCTGATGGCGTGCGCTTCAACCTGCGCCTCACCCATAACTCCTACAACGACGGCTTCAAGCGGGTCGCCGAATATCTGAAGCAGAATCTGACCCGCATCGGCATCAACGCCACGATCGATTCCTACGATTTCTCCACCTACATCAAGAAGGTCTACACCGACCGCGCCTTCGACGTGACGGCCGAGTATCTGGGCAACCAGTTCGATCCGACGCTCGGCGTGCAGCGCATCTACTGGTCGAAGAACTTCAAGCTCGGCCTGCCCTTCTCGAACGCCAGCCACTACGCCAACCCGGAGGTCGACAAGCTGCTCGAAGCCGCTTCCGTCGAGATCGACGACGCGAAGCGCAAGGAGCAGTTCTTCGCCTTCCAGAAGATCATCGCCGACGAAGTGCCGGTCGTGAACCTGATCGCGCTCGAAAACGTCACCGTTTTCAACAAGCGGGTCAAGAACCACACGATCGGGGCGGAAGGCGTGCAGTCCAACTTCGCGGATGTCTACATCAAGGACGGCGAAGGCTGAGGTGCGGCGGCGGAAGCTGCACGAGAAAGGGGCGCCGCGAGGCGCCCCTTTCTGCATTCAACGACAAGATCAAGCGACGCGGATCGGCGTGAATTTCGCCAGGATACGGTCGGCAAGCGCGATCGCCTGGGTACGCTGCTCCGTGATCGAGCTCGATTCCCACGCAACACCGCGCAGTGGATGACCGATTGCGCTGAGGTTGCGGTGAACAACCCCTTCCTCGTTGATGAGATCGCCCGCCGGCGTCGCATCGATGCCGTAGCCAGTGCTGTGAGGACGAACCTCGCCGCTGGCGAGCAGGCTCTTCACGAAGGGGTCCGCGATGCGGCGCCAGTCATGCAGCTGATGCCCACGGCAATCGATCACGCCGTCGAAGGACGCAGTCTCGACGTTCGGCCCCGTCTTCAGCCGGGCGGTGATATCGCCATCTTCGGCGGCAAATCCAAGGACGCGGGCGCGGCCATGCCTCAGCCGGCCCTCCGCTATGACGCTCTCGACAACCTGGTGGCTTTCCGGCGCCGAGCGGTGCGCGGTCACGTCCCAGAAAGCCCTGAGATGCCGGGTGAACCGCAACCGCTCGCGATCGCTTGCGCCCTGCCACAGCGAGAGAATATGCGGCCGGATCGCCAGCGGCAGCCCCTGCCAGTCCGAACCATCGGCTGCGATCGCCCGCCGCTCCGCCTTGACGCGTGACAACAGCTCGCGGGCAGTCGCCGGCAACGGCCCATCGGCTAGGAAGTCGCGCGCCGCCTCAACGGTTCTGCGCCCTTCCACAAACTGGCCACGGCGCGATATCACACGGTAACGGCCACGATAGCCCCTCGCCTCCATGCTGGCGATGGCGTCGACCATCGACAGGCTGGAACCGATCAGCAGGATTTCATGGCAGTCGATCAGACGGTCGAGCGCGCGTACGTCCCACGGATTGGCTGCAAAGCGCGGATGGCCGGCCAGCTGCGACTCTGTTGAGGAGAGCCGAGGCTGGAAGGCGCCCAGCGCCAGAATGGCCTCGTCGGCTTCCACCACAGTGCCGTCGGTGGTGGTGATCCGGATTCTATTCGGCGCGGCGACAAGTGCAGATGCCGACGACCTCACATGCCGCAACGTCGAGCCACGCCGCGCATTGGCCGCCGCACGCGCGAGTTCGTCGCGAACATAGGTTCCGTAGAGATAGCGAGGCGGGCTGCTTGAGCCCACCTCGGCCGGCGGCGTCCAGCCATTGGCCGGACCGTGATCGACCAGCCAGCGTGAGAGATGGTCGGGATGTTCCGGATGGAGGGAGAAGATCTCAGCCGCTCCGTTGACGAGGTGAACGGGCTCCGTCGTGCTGTAGGCAATGCCCCGGCCGAGCTCTTCCCGTCTCTCGATGATCGTGACGGCCAGCGGCACCTCGGTTCGGTCGAGCAGCTTGAGCGCGGTCACCGCGCCGGCAAAGCCGCCACCGACGATGGCGACCGAGTGATGCGGAATACGATCGATACGCAATGAGCCTCCTTTCCCATCGCGGCCGATGGGCAAATCTCTTTCGAGGCCGCAACGATGCGCGGCTTAGTTGATCAGTCAGGGAATTGCGGAGCCGGCCGTCGCCTCAGAAGACCTTGCCTTCCTCGAGATGCGTCGTGGTTCCGTTGATGTAGAAGTCGCCGACCACGCGCGCCTTGTGCAGCAGCGGGTTGTGGTTGAGCACCGTGCGGATGTTGCGCCAATGCCGATCGAGGTTGAGATGGCGCGAGGTCGCGGAGCCGCCGCCGAGTTCGAAGACGTTGGTCGCCGCCGCCAATGCGATTTGCGAGGCGACGATCTGCGTGCGCGCCGTCGTCAGCGCGCTCTCGATCAGGGCGGTTTCGAGCTTTTGCGGATCGCTCGCGCTGAACAGTTCGGCCGTCCTGTCCAACGCGCGGGCGCTTTCGCGGATCAGCGTATCGACGGCAAAGGAGCCGGCGGCGATCTCGCCCAGGATCTTCTGCACGAAAGGATCGACATTGGCGGTCTCGGCTGCGCTGTGAGCGGCCGAGCGTGCCTGGCGGCGCACATAATCGGTGCCTTCGGCCAGCGCGCCGCGTACCGCGCCCGACATCGAGGCCGCGAGGTGGAGCTGCCGCAGGGTGGAGGTGTGGCGACCGACCAGCGTGTTGAGACCACGCGTCGAAATCTCGTGCGGCAGCACCTCGACGTTCTCAAGCAGTACGCCGCCGCTTGCCGTCAACCGCTGGCCCATGCCGTCCCAATCGTCGAGGATCGAGATGCCGGGGCGATCGACCGGGAGCAGGACGCTGACGAACTCGCCGTCATCATTTCTGGCGCTAAAGGAGGCGAAGTCCGAGAAGGCCGTACCCGTCGCATACCACTTGCGGCCGTTGAGCCGATAGTGGTCGCCCGATTTGGTCAACCGCGTCGTCACCTCGCCCGGGCGCTTGGTGCCCTGCTCGGTGTGCGCCCCGCCGAAGAGCTTGCCCGACAGGACCCGGCCGAGCTGGGTGCGGTCGATCGCCGTGTTCGGCGTGAGAATGAGGGTCTCGGTGAAATTGAAATGGCTTCGCAGCGCATGCGCGACATTCGAATCCGCCGCGCCGATCGCCATGATCATTTCGATATAGTCGGCAACCGATCCGCCGGGGCCGCCGAGCGCGATGGGAATGCGCAGCGCACCGAGCCCCGCCTCCTTGAACTGGCGGAAGGCTTCGAAGGGAAGTTCCCGCTCAAGGTCACGCTTGGCCGCTTCCTTCGCGATCTCCGCCACAAGCGTCGGGATCTTTGCAAGCAGCGTCGGAAGCTCGCCGACTTCTTGCGCGGCCGTGGAGGACAGTGATGCGGGAGCGGTATTCGGCATGCGGGACCCTTCTCGGCCGGGGAAAGAGGTTGAAGGGACCCGCCTAGCGGCAGGCCCCTGTTTTGTAATCAGGAGGTCATGATCAGGCGACGGCGCGTGCCAGCGGCACGACGTTGTCGGCGCCCGCTGCCGCACTGCGCGGCACGCGGCCTTCGACCGGATGGCTCGGGTCGTTGAAGCCTGCGGTGGAGGGATGGCCGGTCGTGACCAGCCGGTCGACCAGCGCCTCGTCCTCGGCGTCGAGCTTGACGTCGAGCGCGCGGATATAGCTGTCCCAATGCTCTTCCGTGCGCGGGCCGGTGATCGCGGCCGAGATGAGCTTGTTGTTCAGCACCCAGGCGAGCGCGAACTCGGTCGGCGAGATCCCCTTGCGAGCGGCGTGGGCGGCAATCTCGCTGGCGATGGCGATCGATTCCGGACGCCATTCGGTCTCGAGGATACGCTTGTCGCCGCGGCCGGCGCGGGTGTCCGCCGCCGGTTCCTTGCCCGGCTCGTATTTGCCGGTCAGCACACCACGGGCGAGCGGCGAGTAGGAGACGACGCCGAGGCCATAGTGATGGGCGGCAGGCAGTTGCTCGGCTTCGGCGGTGCGGTTGACGATGTTGTAGAGCGGCTGGCTTGCCACCGGGCGGTCGATCCCGAGTTCATCGGCAAGCTGTGCGATCTCTGCGATGCGCCAGCCGCGGAAGTTGGAAACGCCGAAATAGCGCAGCTTGCCGGCGCGGATCAGGTCGGCGATGGCGCGCACCGGCTCTTCCAGCGGCGCATCGAAGACGGCGCGGTGGAAATAGAGGATGTCGATATAGTCGGTGTTGAGGCGGCGGAGCGAATTCTCAACGGTCTCGATCACCCACTTGCGCGATTGGCCGCCGAGGTTCGGCCCCTTCTTGTGCGAATTGACGAACTTCGTCGCCAGCACCCAATGATCGCGATGCGCCTTGATGCCCTTGCCGACAACCTCTTCCGACTTGCCGTCGTGATAGACGTCGGCCGTATCGATGAAGTTGATCCCCTGCTCGCGCGCCTTGTCGATGATACGGAACGCGACATCATCGGGCGTCGGCCCGCCGAACATCATGGTTCCCAGGCTGAGCGGTGAAACCTTGAGCGCGCTGCGCCCGAGATAGCGATAATCGACCATAGTCTTCTCCTTCTTACTGAGCGTGATGGCAGGCGGCGGCGTGGCCGCTGCCGAACTGGCGGAATGCCGGGTCTTGCGACCGGCAGATGTCGGTGGCGAGCGGACAGCGCGTATGAAAGCGGCAGCCGGCAGGTGGATTGTGCGGGCTCGGCAGATCGCCCGTTATCGGCGCGGCCTGCTTTCGCCGCGATGGATCGGGCACGGCGGCGAGCAGCGCCTGCGTGTATGGGTGTTTCGCGCTCTTCCAGAGTTCGCTCGTCGACGCGCTTTCGACGATGCGGCCGAGATACATGACGAGCACGCGATCCGCGAAATAGCGCACGACCGAGAGGTCATGCGAAATGAACAGATAAGAGAGCGACAGCTCCGTCTTCATCTCGACCAGAAGATTGAGGATCTGCGCCTGGATCGAGAGATCGAGCGCCGAAACGGGCTCGTCGCAGATCACCAGCTCCGGCTGCAGGATCAGGGCGCGTGCAATGCCGATGCGCTGGCGCTGGCCGCCGGAAAATTCGTGCGGATAGCGATCGAGCGAATCCGCCGGCAGGCCGACATGCGCGACCATCTGCGCTGCGATCGCCTCGCGCTGCTTGCGCTCGCCGATGCCATGGACTGCGAGAGGCGCCGTCAGGATGGTGCGGATGGTCTGCCTCGGATTGAGCGAGGCGAAGGGATCCTGGAAGATCATCTGGATGCTGCGCCGGACCGACTGCAGCTCGCGCCCCGCCATGGCGGTGACGTCCCTGCCCTTGAAAGTGACGTTTCCGGACGACGGATCGACGAGGCGCACCAGCGACTTGCCGAGCGTGGACTTGCCGCAGCCGGATTCCCCGACCAACGCCACCGTCTCGCCTTCGGCGATCTCGAGCGAGACGCCATCGACGGCGCGCACCGTGCCGCCGGCACCGGCATAATGGGTCGAAAGCCGATCAACCGACAGAAGCGACATGGGCCTTCTCCGCAATGGCTGGAACATAGGGGCACGCCACCTGCCTACCGGCAGGCAACGAGATCAGTTGCGGCACCACGGAAGCGCATGAGGGCCGCGCGACCGGACAGCGCGGGCGGAACGAACAGCCCTTTTCGCCCGCCGCCGAAACGATCGAGCCCGGGATTTCCGAGAGCGGCCCGTCGCGGTAGTGGTAATCGGCCTTCAGGCGCGGCGATGCCGACAGGAGGCCATTGGTGTAGGGGTGGTACGGCTTCTCGAACACTTCGCCCGGAAGCCCCTCCTCGATCTTGCGCCCGGCATACATGACGACGACGCGATCGGCCCATTGCGCGACGATGCCGAGGTCGTGGGTGATGAGAATAACCGCCATGTTGAGCTGCACCCGAAGATTATCGAGCAATTGCAGCACCTGCGCCTGGATCGTCACGTCGAGCGCCGTCGTCGCTTCGTCGGCAATCAAGAGCTTCGGATTGCAGGCGACCGCGATCGCGATCATCACGCGCTGACGCATGCCGCCGGATAGCTGGTGCGGATATTCGTCGATACGGCGGCGCGCCTCGGGAATGCTGACGAGGTCCAGCAACTCGATGGCGCGCTCCCGCGCCTGGCGCCGGCTCAGGTCCTCATGGATGCGCAGCACCTCGACGATCTGGTCGCCGATCGTCAGCACCGGATTGAGCGAGGTCATCGGCTCCTGGAAAATCATGGCGATGTCGCGACCGCGGATGCGGCGCAGGTCCCGTTCCGGGAGATTGACGAGATCACGCCCGTCGAAGCGGATCTGCCCGCCGGCCTTTGCATGTCGCGGCAGCAGGCCCATCAGGCCGAGCGCCGTCAGCGACTTGCCGGAGCCGGATTCGCCCACGATCGCGAGCATCTCGCCCGGATTTGCCGAAAAACTCACGCCCTTCACCGGTTCGGCGGACGCGAAGCGCACCGAGAAGTCGGAAACCTCGATAAGCCTGGCCATCAGCGATCCTCCGAAAAGCGCGGGTTCAGCGCGTCGTTCAGGCCATCGCCGATCAGGTTGAGAGAGAGCACGGTGAAGACGATCGCCAGCCCCGGCAGCGCCGTCAGGTACCAGGCGGTGCGGATGACATCGCGCCCGGCGCCGATCATCGAGCCCCAGGAGACGCGGTTGGGATCGCCAAGGCCCATGAAGGAGAGTGCCGATTCCATTAGGATGGCGCTTGCCACCATCACCGACGACGTCACGATCAGCGGCGGCAGCGCGTTGGGCAGGATCTCGCGGAAGATGATGCGGGTGTGGCCGAAGCCGAGGCTGCGGGCGGCCTGCACATAGTCCTTCTCACGGATCGCCCGGAATTCGGCACGCGTCAGTCGCGCTACCGTCGGCCAGGAGACGATCGCGATCGCGATGGTCACGGTCGCCGTCGTCGGCTGTGCGATGGCGACGAGAACGACGAGCAGCACGAAGCTCGGTATAGTCTGGAATATCTCGATGAACTTGACGAGGATATCGTCGACCAGGCCACCGAAGTACCCGGCCACGGCACCGATCGCGATGCCTGCCGTCAGGCCGAGCGCGGTGGCAGCAAGCCCGACCGTCAGCGATATCCGTGCGCCATGCACGATGCCGGCCAGCACGTCGCGCCCCATCGAATCCGTGCCGAGCGGATAGGCCGGGTTCTGCCCGGGCCAGAGAAAGGGCCGCGCCACCATCTCCAGCGGATCGCCCGGAAACAGCAGCGGTGCAAACAGCGCGGACAGCGCGACCAGAAGCAGGATCGCAGTGCCGAACAGCGCGTTGTAGTTGGCAAGAAAAATCTTCAGCTCCCGGCTAACGCCTCGCCAGGCAATGCCTGAAACCGAGGCGCGGACATCGGGCGCATGGATATGCGTCCAGCGCGGCTGCTTCGGCGCTTCCGTTACTTGCGGGGTCGTCTCCGCCTTTGCCTGCGGCGCGAAGTCGATCGCCCGACCGGCCAATGTTCCGAGTTTCTGACTGTTCATCGGCTTGCTCCAATTCGAGGATCGATCCACGCCTGCAGGAGGTCGACGGCCGCGTTGGCGACGATCACGAGGAAGGACGAAAGCAGAAGGATGCCAAGCAGCACGCTGAAATCGCGCGCCATGACGGCTTCGAAGGCAAGGCGCCCGAGGCCCGGCCAGCTATAGACGGTCTCGACCACGACAGCGCCGCCCAGCATCCCGCCGAAGTGCATGCCGGCCATGGTGGTGATCGGGATGAGCGCGTTGCGAAGCACGTGCCGGGTGGTCAGCACGAAAGGCGAGACCCCCTTGGCGCGCGCGGTGCGCACGAAATCCTGCGACTTCACCTCCAGCATCGAGGCGCGCGTCAGCCGGGCATAGATCGCGAGATAGAAGAGCGCGAGCGAGGTTGCGGGCAGCACCATGTAGCGAGCCCTGTCGAGGAGCGCCGGGAGGCCTGTTAGCCGCGAGCCTATCGTGCTGTCGCCGCCACTCGGCAGCCAGCCGAGCTTGACCGAGAAGAGCAGGATCAGCATCAGGCCGATCCAGAAGCCCGGGATCGAATAGAACAGCAGCGAGATCACCGAGATGATACGATCCGGCAGGCGCCCGGAGAAGGTGGCCATCAGGGAGCCTAGCAGCAACCCGACCACGATCGCGATCGCCAGAGCCACCAACATGAGCATCAGAGTGCCCGGCAGGCGCTGGCCGATCAGATCGGCGACCGACATGCCGTAGCGCGGCGAGAAGCCGAGACTGAAATGCGCGAGGTTATTCAGGTAGTTGGCGAGCTGCACCAGGATCGGATTGTCCAGCCCGAAGCGTTCGCGCAGCGCCGCCATGGTCTCGACCGTGGCCGAGCCGGATTCCGCCGCCATTACATCGGCCGCATCACCAGGCGCCAGCTTCAGCAGGAAGAAATTGAGGATAACGATCCCAAGCATTGTAGGCACAGCCTGAGTGATCGTCCTGCTGATCGTTCGACCGATCCGCCTGTAAGCCGACATGTGCTTCCTACCTCGCGATCTGAAAAGATTTCACCTCGTCGTGTCGCTTAGTAGTTGACTAAATCTGTGGGTTTTGTCAAATCCATATCGGTAAATAATTCCAACAGAAGCGATCTTTCATGCACTTTTAGAAATTTAATACCGTATATCGACGATGCATAGGTTTTCATCCCACTCTCAAGCACTGATGGGGCAAAAATCTCTAAAGCAGGATCGATCCGCGGAATGGCACTGAAGCGGGCCGGCACGGCCCTGGATCATAAGGGTTGAACACGATGTCACTATTTCCCGCACCCACACGCCGCAGCTTTCTGCTCGCCTCGGTCGCGCTCGGCGTCACCGCGACGGCTCGGCTGCCAGCCTTCGCGGCCACCGCGACGCGCGGCGGTTCGGCAACGCTTCTGCTGGCTGCCGAGCCCCCCGTCCTGACGACGATAGCGCACACGGCCTATAACGCGGTCTATGTCTCGCCGAAGACCACGGAAGGCCTTCTCACCTACGACTTCGAGCTCAATCCGAAGCCGTTGCTGGCCAAGGAATGGACCATCAGTCCCGATGGGCTGACCTATACTTTCAAGCTGCGTGACGGTGTGAAATGGCACGACGGGCAACCGTTCACCTCCGCCGACGTCGCCTTCTCGATCAAGACGCTGAAGGAAGTGCACCCGCGCGGCCGCAACACATTCCTCAATCTCGTCGATATCGAAACGCCCGACGCGCAGACGGCCGTCCTGAAGCTCTCCAAGCCGGCGCCCTATCTGATCACCGCGCTCGCCGCCGCCGAAACGCCGATCGTGCCGCGCCACATCTACGAAGGCACCAAGGTCGCGGAGAACCCAGCCAATCTGGCGCCGATCGGGACCGGCCCCTTCAAATTCAAGGAATGGGTGCGCGGCAGCCATATCGTTTACGAGCGCAACGCCGATTACTGGGACCAGCCCCGCCCCTATCTCGACCAGTTGATCATCCGCTTCATTCCGGATGCCGCGGCCCGCTCGATCGCGATCGAGACCGGTGAAATCGATCTCGCGCCATCGACGCCGGTGCCGCTCAGCGACCTCGAACGCCTTCAGGCCGTCGAGACGCTTGCCTTCGAAACCAAGGGATATCAATACCAGAACGGCGTCAGCCGCATCGAGTTCAACCTCGAGCGACCGCTGTTCAAGGATGTGCGCGTACGTCGTGCCTTCGCGCATGTCATCGACCGCAACGTCATTCTCAACACCATCAATTACGGCTACGGCGCCGCCATCCCCGGCCCGATCAATCCCAATCTCGCCAAATGGTATGTGCCTGATCTCAAGACCTATCCGATCGATCTCGCCGCAGCCGAGAAGCTGCTCGACGAGGCTGGATACCCGCGTGGCGCCGATGGCATCCGCGCCCGCATCAACCTCGACTACGTGCCGAGCGGCGAGACCTACCCGCGCGGTTCCGAATACATCCGCCAAGCGCTCGCCAAGGTCGGCATCGACGCCACCGTGCGCAGCCAGGATTTCGCGACCTACACCAAGCGCATCTACACCGACCGTGACTTCGACTTCGCCTTCGAGGGCATGAGCAACCTCTTCGATCCGACGGTCGGCGTGCAGCGCCTCTACTGGAGCAAGAACTTCAAGCCGGGCGTCCCCTTCTCGAATGGCGCCGCCTACAGCAATCCAAAGGTCGATGAACTGCTCGAAGCGGCCGCAATCGAGGTCGATCCGACAAAACGCGTCGAACAGTGGCGCCAGATCCAGCAGATCCTCGTCGAGGACGTTCCGGCGATCGACATCGTCAGCCAGCCGGAACTGACGATCTACAACAAGCGGATTTCCGACCACACGATCGGCGGCGAAGGCATCGCGGGCAGCCTCGCCTTCGCCTACATCGCAGCGTCCTGAACAGAATCCACGGGAGAACGAACATGTCCATTCAACATCGTCCCGGCTCGATCGTCGGCCTGCCAAAATTCGCCGCACCGACCGATTTTCCGGATAGTCCCCTGTCGCAGGCGCTCAAGCAGCCCGTGCTGCTCGGCCTCTTCCTGCCGATCCAGGCGGGCGGCTGGACGCAATCGACGCTCGAGCGCTCAACCGACTGGCGCTTCGAATACAACAAGGCGCTGACGCTGAAGGCCGAGGAACTCGGCTTCGATCTCGTCTTCGCCCTGTCGCAATGGCTGCCCAAGGGCGGCTATGGCGGTGTCTTCGATGGACAGGCGCTCGACAGCTTCGTCTCGACGGCGGCGCTGGCGGGTCTCACCAAGAAGATCATGCTGATCTCGACCATGCATGTGCTCTACGGCCCATGGCATCCTCTGCATCTGGCAAAATTCGGCGCGACGCTCGACCATATCACCGGCGGGCGCTGGGGCATCAATGTGGTCACCGGCCACCGCGCGGTCGAGCACGAAATGTTCGGCTGGCCGCGCATCGAGCACGACAAGCGCTACGAACTGGCGGCCGAATTCCTCGAGGTCGTCCAGCGCCTGTGGAACGATGATGAGAACTTCTCCTTCGAAGGCGAGAGCAGCTGGAAGCTCGGCGGCGGCTTCGTCACGCCGAAACCCAATTTCGGCCGACCGATCCTCGTGAACGCCACCGGTTCGGATGCCGGCATCGCCTTTGCCGGCCGTTACTCGGATATCGTGTTCATCACCAGCCCGACAGGCGCCGATATCGACAGCGCGCTGCAATCGCTGCCGGCACATACGAAACGCGTCAAGGAGGCGGCGATCGGCGTCGGGCGTACGGTGCGTACGCTCCTGAACCCCATGGTGATCTGCCGCCCGACGGAGAAGGAGGCCTGGGAACTCGCCGACCGCATCGTCGCCCATGCCGACCAACGCTCGCCGCAGGGCTTCCAGTCGCTGAACTCGGACGCGCAGGCCTGGAAAGGCCGCGATCCCCAGGATCCATACCGCGCCATCGGCGGCAACATTCGCGTCATCGGCTCGCCCGAACAGGTGGTCGATCAGTTCGTCAAGCTGAAAGAAGCCGGCGTCGACGGCCTGCAGCTCAGCTTCTTCGACTTCCGCGACGACCTTGAATTCTTCGGTGCCGAGGTCCTGCCCCTGATGAAACAAGCCGGCCTGCGCCACTAGGAGAAACGCCATGACAAGCAATGCCATTTCCGAAATCTGGTACACGCGCTGCCCGGTGCCGACACCCGTCGGCCTTGCCGCGCAGCTCGGCTATCTCGAGGAGAACTTCCGCAAGGACGGCGTGACGCTGAAGTCGATCATCGATTCTCCGGACCGCAACATCCGCCAGAGTCACTTCAACCACACGCTCGACTGGTCGTTCCGCCATGGCGGCAATGTCCCGCCCATTCGTGCCCGCTCCGAAGGCCGCAAGACGCGGCTGATCGGCATCACCTGGACCGACGAGTTCCAGGCGATCATCACCCTGCCGGAGACAGGCATCAAGACCACGCGGGACCTGAAGGGAAGACGCTTCGGCATCGCCCGCCGCCCCGAGGGCATCGTCGACTTCATGCGCGCCACGGCGCTCAAGGGGCTGGTTTCCGCCCTCTCGCTGGAAGGGCTGGCGCTCGATAGCGTCGAGATCGTCGACATCGCACTTTCGGACTCGGTGCTGTCGACGCAGGAAGGTCCGTCGCTCTTCGGGTTGAAGCGCAGGCAGGCCTATGGCGAGGAGGTCGCGGCGCTTATTCGCGGCGACGTCGACGCCATCTACGTGAAGGGTACGGCGGGGATCAATGTCGCCAACCTCATCGGCGCCGTCGAGGTGGCGGAGTTCGGCTTCCACCCCGATCCGAAGATCCGCATCAATTCTGGCTCGCCGCGCGTACTGACGGTGGACGAGCTTTTGGCCGACGAGCGGCCGGATCTGGTCGCGCGCCTGCTGGACTCGATCTTCAAGGCAAGCGCCTGGGCCGAGGCGCATCCCGATGAAACGAGACGCTTCGTCGCGCGCGAGGCCGGTGCCACGGAGGAACAGGTTCTCGCCGCCAATGGCCCGGACATCCACAAGCACCTGGGCCTTGGCCTCCAGCCCGAACTGGTGGAGGCGATCGGCCGCTACAAGGACTTCCTGCGCGATTTCGGCTTCCTCGCCGCCGATTTCGACATCGCCGACTGGGTCGACCGGCGCCACATCGACGCCTTCGATCGGCGCGCCGTGGCCTGATCGGGAGAGCACATCATGCTTCAGGAAAAGATCGATCCGGTCGACAAGGCACGGCGCCTCGCCGTCGATTTCGCCGAACGCGCCGCTCACTACGATAAAACGGGGGATTTTCCTTTCGAGAACTTCACGCGCCTCTTCGAAGCCGGCCTGCTTGGGCTGGTGACGGCACCCGAGCATGGCGGCCACGGCGGCGGCCTTGCCGAGGCGCAAGCGGTGATCAGCGAGATCGCGCGCGGCGAACCCTCGACCGCGCTCGTGCTCGCCATGCATTACAACAGCCACTACAGCCTGCGCCGCTTCGCCAAGTGGCCGGCTCACCTCGCCGAGCGCGTGCTTTCGGCCAACAGACTCGGCCCGGCCCTGATCAACGCCGCCCAGGCCGAACCCCGCATCGGCTCTCCCGCCCACGGCGCACTGCCCGAGACCATCGCCCGCCGCTACGGCGACACCTGGCGCATCACCGGCCACAAGAGCTACGTCACCGGCATACCCGTGCTCAAATGGGTGGCGCTGCTGGCGCTGATCGACGAGGCGGAACCGCGCCTGGCTTCCTTCCTCGTTCCGACCGACAGCCCCGGCCTGCGTATCGAAAAGACCTGGAACGCCGCCGGCATGCATGCAACCGCCAGCGACGACATCATCCTCGACGACGTCGTCATTCCGCTCGAAGACATGATCGAAGCCCAGGCGGCCTCCGAGCCGCTGCGCCGTGAGGAACACGCAACCGCCTTTTTCTTCTCGCTGATCGGTGCGGTTTACCACGGCGTTGCGCTTTCTGCGCACGACCGGGTGCTCGCCTTCGCCGCCCACCACACGCCGGCAAGCCTCGGCGCGCCGCTCTCGACCGTTCCCCGTATTCAGGACGGTCTGGGAGAAATCGAGGTGCGGCTGGCGACCAATGCCCGATTGCTGCGCTCGCTCGGCGAGGATGTCGATGCCGGCAGGGTCGTCGGACTTGATGGCATGCATGTCCGCCATGTCGTCATCGATAACGCGGTCGCCATCACGAGCCTCGCCCTCGAGCTTGCCGGAAACCCCGGTCTCAACCGCGACTTCCAGCTGGAGCGTCACCATCGAGACGCCATCACGGCCCGCTCCCATGCGCCGCAAAGCCACATGATCCGCACGATCGCCGCCCGTAACGCGCTCGGGCGTCTCGCATCGCGATAGCGGAATGGTGATCTCGGATTTCACTGTTTGATTTCACAAGCGCAGGCAAATTATGAGCAAAGACAGCGAGTTCCTCTGGTACATTCCGAATGACACGAGGCCGGGCCATCGTGGCGACATCGTTGTCGACAATCACAACAGCCTCGCCACGCTGACGAAACAGGCCCGCGCACTCGAGGAGCATGGCTGGAAAGGCGCGCTCATCGGAACAGGCTGGGGCAGACCGGACACCTTCACCGTAGCCGCAGCCCTCGCTGCGAGCACGACGACGTTCGAGCCGTTGATCGCGATCCGCCCCGGCTACTGGCGACCGGCGAACTTTGCTTCCGCCGCTGCGACACTTGACCATCTCACAGGCGGTCGCGTTCGCGTCAACATCGTCTCCGGCCTCGACAATCTCGCCGCCTATGGCGACAGGGAGGGCGACCAAGCGCAGCGCTACGCCCGCACAAGGGAATTCATGCGGCTGGTCCGCAGGCTCTGGACCGAGGAGAACGTCAGCTATGACGGCGAGCACTTCGGCGTCACCGAATCGACCGTCGTGCCGCGCATCGAGGCGCGTGGCGACCGTCGCCACCCGAAGCTCTATTTCGGCGGTGCCTCCGAGGCGGCCGAAAGGGTGGCTGCAACCGAGGCGGACGTCCAACTCTTCTGGGGCGAGCCGCTCGATGGCGTCCGCGAGCGCATCGCCCGCCTGAAAGCGCTGAGCCGGGAGCTCGACCGGAATCTGCCGCCGCTGGAATTCGGCCTCCGGATCACCACGCTGGTGCGCGACACCACCGAGCAGGCCTGGGTTGACGCAGAAGCGAAGGTGGCGGAGATGGCACAAGGCAACGTCAGCTGGAGCGATCACCGCAGGGCCGTCGCCGTCGGCCAGCAGCGACTGTTCGACCTGCACCGGGCGGGCGACGTTCTCGACGACAACCTCTACACCGCGCCCGGCAAATATGGCGGCGGCGGTGCCAGCACGACATGGCTGGTCGGTTCGGCCGAAGACGTCGCCAGGTCACTCCGCAAGTATCAGGAGCTTGGCGTCACGCACTTCGTGCTGTCCGATACGCCGTATCTCTCGGAGATCAAACGTCAGGGCAACGACTTGCTGCCACTATTACGGCAAGTGACGATCTCCCCGGCGCGAACAGCGTAGATACAAAAATTCCCGCTCGACTTGCAAAATTCAGTAGGCCTTGATGGGATGTGAACCTGAGATCCGTGCCTTTAGAGACGCTGAGAGATTGAAACGTCAGTTACTTCGCACGTGAGATTTTGACGCATCATAACCCTCTATTATTGAACGAGGTCGCGCACTCCTTGCGGCCGGAATGTCGATCATCAATGCCACCGGGACTACCCTGCTGGCGGTCGGAAGCTCCGGCCTGACGGCGCCGGTGAACTATGCTTGGTCGGGGCCGGTCGACTGACCGTTTGCTCTGTATTCATCGCCGGTGGCTCGTTGGGCTGTATGTCTTCTAGCGAAGCCTGCGCACCCTCCAATGGAACAGAACCAACTGTCTCCCGGGATCGGACCGATCCGATCCCGGGAGACAAGCTTCGCGATAGTAACACTCAAAAGAGACCTGAGACACGCTCAGAATTTAGGAGCGTCAGGCAGAACTGCGATGGGAGCGCCAGCTCTCCGGAGTTTCGGGCGGGAATGCTTCGCATTTAAAGGCTGGATCGTCGCGCTCCGCAGCCCCTTGGAACCCCTGTGTAAAACCAGCGGCCGCAGGTGATGCCCATAGCTCGGTCAACGCTATATCCGGCGTTGCGTGGCCTTGTCGAAGAAATGCACGTTCGGCGATTTCAGCGACAGCTTGACGACTTGGCCCGGCGTCAGGTCGGCGCGCTCGCGCATGACCCAGGTGATCTCCTTGCCTTCGACCTCTAGCGCGACATGCGTTTCAGACCCGGTCGGCTCAACCACGCTGACTGTGGCTGGCACGCCGCCGTCTTGCGCGAAGCCGAGGTCCTCAGGGCGAATGCCGACGATGACATCGCGTCCATCGGCGTTCGCGGCACCCTGCGAGAGCTCGACCTGTTGGCCTGATGGCAGTACCAGTCGCGGTGTGTCGCCGCCCATCAACTTGCCTTCGAGGAAGTTCATCGCCGGCGAACCCATGAAGCCCGCGACGAACACGTTCTGCGGCCGGTCGTAGAGGTCGAGCGGCGTGCCGATCTGCTCGACCTTGCCGCCCTGCAGCACGACGATCTTGTCGGCCATGGTCATGGCCTCGATCTGGTCGTGGGTGACGTAGACGATCGTGGTCTTCAGGCGCTGGTGCAGAGCCTTGATTTCCGCGCGCATCTTGACGCGCAGCTTGGCGTCGAGGTTGGAGAGCGGCTCGTCGAAGAGGAATACCTTCGGATCGCGCACGATGGCGCGGCCCATGGCGACGCGCTGGCGCTGGCCGCCGGAGAGCTGCGCCGGTTTGCGACCAAGCAGCGGCTGGAGGCCGAGGATCTCGGCGGCCTCGCCGACCTTCTTGTCGATCTCCGCCTTCTTCGCGCCGGCCAGTTCCAGCGCGAAGCCCATGTTCTGCGCCACCGTCATCTGCGGATAGAGCGCGTAGTTCTGGAATACCATCGCGATGTCGCGATCCTTGGGCTGCAGATTGTTGACGACGCGGCCGCCGATCGAGATCTCGCCTCCGGTGATTTCCTCCAGCCCGGCGATCATTCTGAGCAGGGTCGATTTTCCACATCCGGACGGGCCAACGAGGATGACGAACTCGCCATCGGCGATATCGACGTCCACGCCGTGAATGATGTCGACGGCACCGTAGGATTTCTTGACGTTTCTAATGGCCAATCCGGACATAGAGTTCCTCCCTGTGAGACCTGCTCAACGCTTGCTGCGCACGCGAAGTGCCAGATATGGCTTGCCCGGCAGCTCGACGCCGAATGCGGCATCCACCTTGCCGCCGCGCACGATCGCGCCGTGGCGCGTCGGATGCGGGATCGGTGCCTCCACCTTTTTGGCGGGCGTGATCGTCATGTTCCACGTGTCGATGATGTCGACTTCGTAGTTGTCGCTGTCTTTCGGGAAGCCCGAGGACCAGACGACGGGCTGATGCTCGCCGAGATAGATGTAGCGCAGGTCGCTGCTGCCATCGCGCACGCCGGAAACGCGGGTCCACGGCCATTCGCCGACAGCACCCATGGGATCCAGGCCGTGTGTCACGTCCTGCTCAAGGAGGTCACGGAAGAAGCCGATGCGCTTCCACGCCTCGCCGCGCAGCTCGCCGCCCTTGGCCCACCAGATCAGGTCGTCGGGGTGCGAATAGGTTTCCCCATGTCCGGCATAGCCGCCGCGCGTCACGGTGATCCAGAAGCGGTGCACCAGTTCCTGCGCCGTCAGGTTGCCCCAGCACTGAACGATGTTGCCTTCATATTCCGGCTCGTCGTTGACGACGGGCTTGCCGTAAGCGTCGCGCCAGGTCTGCGTCAGCTTGACGTCCGGGTTCTGAATGCAGGTGTGCGTAACCCATGGCTTACGGTGATCGAAGTTCATCGACACTTCGCCGTTGTGGATCGACTTCAGGTGCTGATAGGGATCGTTCTCTTCCAGGATGTGGAAGTAGCGGTCCCATTGCTCCACCGGCTTGGTGTCGAGCAGGAAGTCGTATTCGTTGGCGAGCGCCCACCAGACGTTACGATAAGCGGCAAGACGAGCCGCGAGATAGGCGACATAACGGAAGTCCTGCTCGGCCGACATATCGGCATAGCCCCAGCGATCGTAGGGGTGGAACATGATGATGTCGGCTTCGATCCCGAGTTCGCAGAGAGCCGCGACCTGCTGTTCGAAATGGCGGAACATGACCGGGTTCGGACGATCGAAATCTTCCTTGCCGTCGGCGCCGTTCTCAAAAGAGGGGTAGAGCGGTTCGTTGGTGTTATAGGGGTAGTCCTTGGGGAATACGCCCATGCGGATCTTGTTGAAGCCGGCGGTCTTCAGCGTCTCGAGCGTCTGCGCCTGCATCTCTAGCGGCTGGTGCGTCCAGGCGTAGCAGGTCGTGCCGAAGGAGAGGAACGGCTTGCCGTCGGCATAGGCGAAATGGAACTTGTTGCGCACGCGAACCGGGCCATGGTTGCCCGCAGACGGTGCGGTCGCGACGAATGCGCCGGTCTTGCCGTTCAGCTCGGCGGTCTGCGAACGCGTCTGGAACGACCACTCGCCTTCGACATCGGGCATGAAGCGCACGCGATAGACGCCGTCGCCATCATAAAAGCCCGGCACGCGAACTTCGCGGCTCTTGTGGGTGAAGACGGCGTCGAGGCTCACATCGAGATAGGGATTGCCGCTAGACGGGCCGTTGAAGGCCGCTTCGAACACACCCCATTTTTCGACTGTTGCTGTGGACATGAAAGATCTCCTCGAAAGACTTTAAATTTCGGTCGCTCAGCCTTTGACCGCACCAGAGGTGAGGCCTGAGACGAAGTACCGTTGGAAAATGAGATAGACGAGCGTTGCGGGCAGGACCGTCATGACGATGGCGGCGTTCAACTGCCCGTAATCGCTGGAGAACTGGCCCTGGAAGGACATCAGGCCGAGTGGCAGCGTCCACATGTGCTGATCCTGCAGAAGGACGAGTGCCATCGCGAATTCGTTCCAGGTGGACACGAAGTCGAGGATGAGGAGCGCAGCCAGAACCGGCAGGCAGACCGGCAGGAAGATGCGCCGGAAGATGGTGAAATGAGTGGCGCCGTCGATGAGTGCTGCCTCGGACAACTCCTTCGGCAGGCCCTTGAAGAAGCCGTGCAGGATGAAGACCTGGTAGGGAACGCCGAAGGCGATGTAGGGCAAGATGACGCCGGGATAGGTGTCGATCAGGCCGAAGGAATTGACCAGCGTGAAGAGCGGCGCCAGCATCACCTGGAACGGGATCATGGTTCCGAAGACGACGATAAGCAGCAGGAGCTTACTTACCTTCATCTTGATCTTCGCGAGCGCATAGGCCGCCATCGCCGACATGGCGAGGCCGAGCGGCACCTTGAAGACGGTGATGATCACGCTGTTCATGAACGACTCGGCGAAGTTGCCGCGGCTCCATGCACTGGCGTAGTTCTCGAAGGCGAACTCGACCGGCGGCATGAACGCGCCGGTGCTTGTCACCGCCGCCTTCGTCTTCAGCGATGTGAAGACGATAAAGACGAAAGGCGCGAACCAGACGAGCGCGACGATGATCAGCGCGATCCACAGGCCGATCAGGACGGGGTCACGGCCGGGCTTGTTCGTGGTGGTGATGGTTTCAGACACAGAGATCGGTCCTGATGATGTCATCGTCATTATTCGGTGTCCTCATGCTTCTGCGTCCAGCGCAGGTACGGCACGACGATCGCGATTGTGATCAGCAGCAGGACGACCGAGATGGCGGCGCCGCGACCGAAGTCGAAGATCTGCATCGCCTGCGTGAAGGCCCAGAGCGCCAGCATCTGCGTGGATTGCGCCGGTCCGCCGCCGGTGAGGCCGTAGACGATATCGAATGCCTTCAGCGACGAGATAATGGACAGAACAAGCACGATAGTCATTGTGGTGCGTAACGCCGGGAAGGTTACATGCTTGAAGATCGCCCAGCGGCCGGCGCCGTCTATGCGGGCGGCTTCGACCAGCGTCTGCGATACGTTCTGAAGGCCGGCGAGGAACAGCACCATCGAGAAGCCGACGGACTGCCAGAGATAGGCGACGAAGACCGAGTAGAGCGCAATGTTCTTGTCGCCGAGCCAGTCCTTGATCCACATCTGCAGGCCCATATTGGTCATCAGCTGGCTGAACAGACCGAAGAAAGGGTCGTACATCCATTTCCACATCGTTGCGACCGCGATCGGCGCGATGATGACGGGGAGATAGAAGATGGCGCGAAACGTGTTGCGGCCGAAGATCTTCTGATTGAGCGTGAGCGCCAGAAGCAGGCCGACCATCGGCGGGAAGATCACCGACATGACGGTCCAGATGACCGTGTTCTTGAAGGCGACCCAGAACACCGGATCGCGCGTGAAGATGTACTGGTAGTTCGCCAGGCCGACAAAGGGGCGCTGCGGATCCAGCCCGTTCCACTTCTGGAAGCTGAGAACCACGACGTTCAGCATCGGGTAGAGCGCGAAGACCGCGTAGATCGCCATGGCCGGCGCGAGCAACAGGAGCGCCTGGAAGCGCGGGTCGTGTGTTCGGTTTTTCAATGACATGGGTATCTGCTCCGCGCGACGTGTGTCTGGCGAGTGGCATTGGATTGAGCGGTGGTCGGTCCCAGCAAGGTGCGGGACCGACCGGTGTCCTGGGAGGACTTAGGTGCGACCGGCGATGAACGTCTGCAACTGCTTTGCTGCATCGGCAGGTGCCGTGTTGCCGGCGGCGACGTCGTTGATCACGCGGAAATACTCGGTCGTGACGTCAAGCGGGAAGGCCTGGTCGCCGTTCATGTAGACCTTGCCGTAGGTCTTGAAGACATCCAGCCATTCGGCCTCCAGCGGCTTCTGGTTCGCGTACTGGACGTTCTTGTTGACCGATGTCGCGCTGATCTGGCCGACGAGATCCTGCTGGACCTTGGTCGACAGGAAGTAGTCGAGGAACTTCGCGGCAAGATCCGGATGCGGGCTCTTGGTGCTGATGTAGTTGTACTCGGCAAAACCGTAGAGGCGCTGCGTGTTGGTCGGGAACGGGAACATGCCGTAGTCGTCGAGGTTGGCGCCGCTGGTTTCCAGCTGGCTGACCAGCCAGTCGCCTTCGAGCATCATCGCCGCGCGTCCTGCCGTGAACAGGCTATAGGACTGCTTGTTGTCGATGCCCATGAAAGGCTGCAGCGTGTAATCCTTCGTCCACTTGGCGAATTCGGTGAAGGCGTCGGTGGCGCAAGGCTCCGTGGACCAGTCCGCCTTCATGGCCTTCAGCGCGTCGTGCTTTTCGGCGCCGCACTTCGTTTCCAGGATGACGTCCATCAGGCGCATGACGTGCCAGTTGACCGATCCGCCGAAGGTGAAGGCGGGAATGCCCGCGGCCTTCAGCTTTTCAGCGTCGGCCAGAAACTCTTCATAGGTCTTCGGCTCTTCGGTGATGCCGGCCTGCTGGAACAGCTTCTTGTTGTAATAGACGGCTTCGCCCTTGAAGGTGAAGGGAACGCCATGCTTGCCACCGGGATAGAGGTCGGCGAATGCGGCGGCCGCCGGCAGCAGCTCATCGTTCCACTTGTATTCGGTGTAATATTTGTCGAGCGGCGCCGAAAGGCCAGCCTTCACATATTCGCCGCCCAGGCCAAGGCCTGCCCAGCTGAAGTAGATGTCGGGGCCTTTGTTCGAGCCGGCCGCGACGCGCAGCGCGGTCTTGTGTTCGTCGATGGCGCGCTGAACGATTTCAACCTTTGTGCCGGGATTTGCAGCTTCGAAGTCGGTTGCGACCTTCTTGAGCGCGACGTTGGCGGCGTTGTTGTCGAAATTCAGCGTCCAGAGCGTCAGGTCTTCCGCCTTCAGGCTCGTCGCGGTGATCGCGAGCACGGATAGCGTGGCCATGAGTGTAGTCTTGATCGTCATTAAACCCTCCCTTGTGCGGTCCTCTCCGCTAATGTTCACACTCTCGAAAATTCCGATTGGAGTCAAGACTTATTTCGTATTTGAACAAAGTCGATTGCATAAGCGCCCATAGTCGGGCTTAATATTTCGAAACGGCAGATCTCGCTTACGAAATAGGCGCGATTATTTTCTGCTTAGAAATATGTTGCGGCCTGGCGGCGAGTCAGGGCTAGTCTCATGGGAGGAGCTATGAATGGTTGGCATCAGGGAACTTTTCGAGGATCAAGCCTCGCCGGCTGGGCGCATCGTGCGCGCCATCGCGGCGATTGGATCGGCGACCGCGACGCAATTGGTGAAGTCGACGGGGTTGGCGCGATCGACCGTGTCCACGCTTCTCACCGAGCTGAAAGACAGCGGCGTCGTCCTCGACGTCGACACCAAGAGCAATGGTTTTGGGCGACCGTCACAGCTCCTGTCGCTGAACCCGGCGGCCGGACGCTGCGCCGGTGTGCTCCTCGGACTTGGTGAGATTCGGATCGCGATCTGCGATCTCGCCCACACCGTGCTGTCGGACATCTGGTTTGCGATGGATACGGACTATACGCCCGAGGACGCCGCCAGATGCGTGCGGGCCAGTCTGGAGGAGCAATGTGCCTTGCTCGGCATTGATATGTCCGAGCTGCTCGGTGTGGGTTTGGCGATTTCCGCACCGGTCTCCTATGACGGTGAAATCCTCAACGGCTCCATTCTGCCGACATGGTGCGGCACCAATATCGCCGATGTGTTTGCCGAGCAGCTCGGGTGCCCGATCCATGTCGAAAACGAAAGCCATTGCGGCGCGCTTGCGGAAATGACCTGGGGAGCCGCCGTGGGCGAGACGAACTTCGTCCTCTTCAAGTTCGACCTCGGCATCGGTGGCGCCATCGTCATCGACAGCACGGTTCAGCGCGGCGCTCATGGATATGCCGCCGAGTTCGGCCACATGTCGCTCGATCCGCGCGGACCGCTATGTCGCTGCGGCAACCGCGGCTGTCTTGAGACCTTCGCCGGTGGGTTCCAGCTGCTGAGATATGCCGAGCAATCCTTCGGCGAACCGGTCAGTATCGAACAGTTTGTCGAACGCGCGCGCAATGGCGATCCGGGGTATGCGCGGCTTGTCGATGACGCGGCCGAGATGGCGGGCTGGGGAATGGGAATTGCCTTTACCATCCTCAATCCGCCGCTGTTCATCATCGCCGGCAAATTGGCCGAGGTAGGCGAGAGCTTCATCGATGGCCTCGAGCGAAGTTTCGCACGCCACTCCGTCGCGCCGCCCGCCCATTCGCCGGAAAAGCGCAAGCCTCGCTTCGTCGTCGGCACCTTCCGCGGCAATGACGACACGGTCATGGGCGCGGTCGCGCTCGTGTTGAGGCAACACGGACGCATCAACACGCTTCCTCGCCAATATCCTTACGGGCCTCGGTGATAACAGGCACCAGCGCGCTGGAATCGTTCGGCGTCAAAAGAATGCCCTTGGCGCCGCTTTCCCCGCTCTTGATCGGACATGAACCGGTGACCCGGATGTCGGTAAGTCTACCTATCGAGAATAGTGGCAATTCTTACCAGATCCGCTACCGACGATGCGCGCATCTTGCGCATCATATGGCCTCGATGAAGCTTCACCGTAGCCTCGGCGAGCTGTACCTCGGCGGCTATTTGCTTGTTAAGCTTTCCGGCAACGACAAGACTCATGATCTCCTGCTCACGGTGCGTTAGTTTGGAATATCGCAGGCGCAGTGCGCCCGTCTGGTTCGCCTCCTCGCGTCTTGCTTGATCATTGGCCAAGGCACGGTTCACCGCTTCGAGCAAGTCTTGCTCGCGCACCGGTTTGGTAAGCACATCTATGGCTCCGGCTTTCATGGCGCGAACGGCCATTGCGACATCGACATGTGCGCTGATCAGCACCACGGATCGTGGATGCTGGCTTTTCCCAAGCGCCTCCTGAAACTCTAAACCGCTTTGACCTGGCAAACGAATGTCGAGAACAATGCAGCCTGCTCGATCGGGGTCGTCCACAGCAAGAAACTCCCTCACGGAACCATGGGTTTCTGCGGTCAGCCCCACGGATTCGAACAGTCCCTTCAGTGCTTCGCGGACGCTTTCGTCGTCGTCGATGACAATAACGGTCGGCTGTCCTCGTTTGCGATCATCGATCACGGTCGGGCATCCCTTCCACCGTTGGCAAAGTGAAACTGAACTCGCTGCCAGCACCGCTGTCGGGCGCAGAAACCCAGATCCGGCCGCCATGAGCCTCTACGATCGAACGGCAAATAGAAAGCCCCATCCCTATGCCATCGGTTTTCGTGCTGTAGAATGCTTCGAATACGCGATCCACCTCGCCCGCGGAGACGCCCCGACCCGTATCCGACACGCTCACGCTCACAAGGCGCGGTTCACTCAAAGTGCAGCTGATATCGATACGTCTCTGTCTCGAGGAAGCAGTCATCGCTTCTGCACTGTTCATGACCAGGTTCAGCACGACCTGTTGTATCTGCGTCCGGTCACCAAGGACTGAAACAGGGAGTTCTGGCATGACGAGATTGACCTCGATCGCGCGCCTCTGAAGCTCCCCTCGCAACAGGTCGAGAACGTCGCGCACCGCGGAGGTCAGTTCGGTCCGCTCGATCTTTGCTGGTAGCTTTTGAGCCATTGCCTTGATACCGGCGACGATGTCGCCGGCGCGATGGCCGTCTTTCACAATTCTCTCCGCCGCCAATCGGGCCTGCTCCAGATCGGTGTTGCCGGGTTGCAGCCAGCGCAGGCAGGTGCCGGCGTTTGTGACAATCGCCATCAGTGGCTGGTTGACCTCATGAGCGATCGACACCGCGAGCTCACCCGCTGCCGTCAATCGCGTCACGTGAGCCAGATCGCTCTGGCTTTGTCGCAACGATTCTTCCGCTCGTTTGCGATCCTCGATATCGACGACCACGCCGTACCATCTGATGACATTGCCATCGGAATCCATCAGCGGGTTCTGCCGGAGATTGAACCATCGGAATTCTCCATCTGCACGTCTGATACGTGCATCGACAGGACGACCGCGTTTCGTCCGTAAAATCTCTTCCCACGAGGTACGCATCAGTTCGACGTCGTCAGGGTGAAACATTCGATAGAAGCCAAACCCAACGATCTCCTCGAAGGGCAAGCCGACGAAATCGATGAGGTTCTGGTTCCAGTATTCCAAGGCTCCATCAGGCGTGCAGGACCAGGCCATGGCCGGTATCGTGTTGACGATGAGATTGAGCTTCCGCTCGCTTTCCCGCAGGGCCGCCTCGCCCTCTCGCAGTGCGTCTTCGGCGGATTGGAGGTTGTCGATGTCTATGTTGACGCCAAACCAGCGCTCCGTGCCATTTGCATCGATCAGCTTACGGCCCGAAAAATAAAACCAGCGGTATTTTCCGTCCGCTCCGCGAATACGCCCCTTCAAGATAGTGTGGTCGGAATGGGCGAGATCCCGTTTCCAGATATCCACCATGCCTGGAACATCATCCGGATGGTAAAGATCGAGAAAGCCCCAGCCCAAAACCTTCTCGGCCGGGAGACCGGCATAATCCAGCCAACTCTGATTGACGAAATCGGCACTCCCGTCCGGGCGGGCCGACCAGACGAGAACCGGAAGGGAGTTGATGATCAAGCTGAGGTTTTCCTCGCTTGCCGCGAGTGCCGTCTTTGTTGTCTGCAAGGCATCCTCGGCCTGCTTGCGGTCCTCGATATCAAGAACCACGCCATACCACCTCTCGACATTGCCATCGGCACCTAGCCGCGGCTTTTGACGAAGCGTGCACCAGCGATATTGGCTATCATGGCGTCGGATCCTGCCAACAACCTCGCGGGCGCGGCGAGACGCCATGATGGCGTGCCATTCCGATGCCAGACGCTCCGTGTCGTCGGGATGGAAAATCTGGTAAAATTCCACGCCGGAAATCGCATCCAAAGGGGCGCCGATGAATTCCAGAAAGTGCTGGTTGGCAAAATCCAGCATTCCATCCGACGTCGCGGACCAGACCATCGCTGGTATCAGGTCGACAATGGGATCGGCTTCCGGTCTTCTATCCACACCATGCTCCGCGCGAAGTTTTTTGACATCCAAACCGCCGATGCCTCGATTGAAATTCTTAGGGGATTTCTGTGAGTTACGTAAGAACTAATCAATATACCAAGGTCTATGGCCGCAATGCCATGGTCTAGTTGCATCGGACTTAGATCGCAATTGTGAGTTATCGTCATCGGGCCTACTCGTTAGATATCGGAGCTTTGATGAGGCCCGATCGGCTAGGGGGCTGCATCATTCGAAATGCATTCATCGGCATCGGAATTCGGCGTGCTGCGGCCGCGTTTGTCGCGACGGCGGCGACAACGCCCGCATACACGAGCACCCCCCTTTGAGACAAACATTCGTTCCATCTCTATTATTGGGAGAGACCATCATGCGTAGCTTGATTTTATGCCTGATGCTGGCAACCGCCACCATGACGCCTGCTGCAGCAGCAGATGCCGTTCCCACAGCGACCACCACAGCGGATCGCAAAGCGCCGGTTCCCGTCCACTACAGAACCGCGACCATCGAAGGCCTCGACATCTTCTACCGGGAAGCCGGTGCTGCTAACGCTCCGGTCGTTCTGCTTCTGCATGGATTTCCGACATCGTCACACATGTTCCGCAACCTGATCCCGCTCCTTGCGGACCGCTACCATGTCATCGCGCCGGATTACCCGGGGTACGGCCAGAGCGCCGCTCCCGATCATGACAAGTATGCTTATACGTTTGCCACAACCACCGATATCGTCGACAAGCTGATGGATCATTTGGCTGTCAAAAGCTACGCGATGTACGTCATGGACTACGGTGCGCCGGTGGGCTACCGCCTGGCGCTGAAGCACCCCGAGCGCGTCAGCGGGCTAATCATTCAAAACGGCAACGCCTATGACGAAGGGCTGAAGGAGTTTTGGGATCCCATCAAGACCTACTGGTCGGACGGATCGGCCAAGAGCCGCGAGGCACTCAATGGTCTGGTCACGCTGGAAACGACGAAGTTCCAATATACCGACGGCATGGAAGACGTATCGCGCATCAGCCCTGACAATTGGGTTCACGATCAGGCTCTGCTGGACAGGCCGGGCAACCGCGATATCCAGCTCGACATGCTGTACGACTACCGCACCAATGTGCCGCTATATCCTGACTTCCAAAGCTTCTTTCGCGAGCGCAAACCACCCACGCTCATCATCTGGGGCAAGAACGATTACATCTTCCCCGAAGCGGGCGCCCATCCTTATCTCAAGGACCTCCCAGATGCCGAGGTCCATATCCTGAACTCCGGTCATTTCCTGCTCGAAGAGAAGCTGGACGTCGCCGCGCCGCTTATCAACGACTTCCTGGATCGCAACATCGCAGGCAAATGATGTCGGTGCCATGCTGACTGAAGGTGCGGCCGAGGCTCGTGTAAGCTACGGTCGCACCCGGAACTGCAGCAGAGCAGGCACCTGAAATCCGGAGATCACCCATGCCGTACCATTTCCTGGACGTTGCGATCACTCCGAATGTGCGGCTGGCGCAGGCCGAAATGGGGGCGGATCAAATCTGGCTGGGCGATCATGATCGCGAGTCCGACAGCTTTACCGAGAACGAGCTTGCCTTCATCGCCGCGCGCGACAGCTTCTACATGGCATCCGTGTCGGAAACCGGCTGGCCCTATGTTCAGCATCGCGGCGGGCCACCAGGTTTCCTCAAAGCCGTGGATCGCAAGACGCTGGCTTTCGCGGACTACAGAGGCAACCGCCAATACATCAGCACCGGAAACTTTGCCGCGAACGACCGGGCCTGTCTCTTCCTGGTAGACTATCCGCGGCGGGCACGCCTCAAGATCTACATGCACGTCGAGAAGCTGACGCTCGACAGCGACCCCGCGCTGACCAGCCTCGTTTCCGACGTCGGATACCGGGCCAAGGCGGAGCGGATTTTCCGCCTCCGGCTGGAAGCGTTCGACTGGAATTGCCCTCAACATATCACCCCGCGATACACCGAGCGCGAGGTCGAGCAGGCCGTGACGCCATTGCGTGAGCGGCTGGCCCAACTGGAGGCAGAGAATCTGGCGTTGCGCAGCCGCATCGAAGCGATTGGAGAATAGACATGGACACCACAAGACCACCCCTTCCACCCTTTTCCTTGGCGTCCGCGAGCGAAAAGGTCCGGCTTGCCGAAGACGGGTGGAACAGCCGCAATCCCGAAAAGGTGGCGCTGGCCTATACGCCCGATAGTCAATGGCGCAATCGCTCCGAATTCCTCACCGGCCGCGAAGCGATCATCGGCTTTCTCACGCGCAAATGGCAGCGCGAGCTCGAGTACCGGCTGATCAAGGAGCTCTGGGCCTTCGCCGACAATCGCATCGCGGTTCGCTTCGCCTACGAATGGCACGACGACAGCGGCAACTGGTTCCGCTCCTACGGAAACGAGAACTGGGAGTTCGATGCCGACGGCTTGATGCGAAAGCGTTTCGCATCGATCAACGACGTTGCGATACAGGAACAGGACCGCCGGTTTCACTGGCCGCAGGGCCGCCGCCCGGATGATCATCCCGGCCTCAGCGACTTTGGCTTCTAGCACGATCGAAAGATGAAACGTCCGACCTTGCGCCAAGAGCGGCCGTCTTGCGCCATGATGAAGGGGCGCCTCAGCTTGCCGAGCAGCATCGGTGTGGGTGACGCTAGCGCGCAAAACGGCTAAATTGGCTGACATGCGCCAAAGGCGGAGCCTCGAATACCTTCGGTCCGATGCAGTTCGGCGCCACTTGGAAAAGCACGTTCACGGCGGAATCATTTGAGGGCGCATGGAACGATCCGGCAGACTAGACGGCAAGACATATTGCTTTGGTGACTATCGGTTCATTCCGGACCGGCAATTGCTGATGTTGTGCGACAAGCCGTTGAGAGTAGGAAGCCGGGCTCTCGATCTGCTCCACCTGCTCGTCAGCCGCTCGGGAGAAGTCGTCGGCAAGGACGAGCTGATGAGCTTCGCCTGGCCGAACACCTTCGTTCATGAGAGCAACCTGAAAGTCAACATCGCGGCGCTGCGCCGTGCTCTTCCACGAATGGCTTCGGGCCTGTCGTGCATTGCCACCGTGAACGGGCGCGGCTACCGCTTCGCTGCGCCTCTACGCATCTATGGTGGGGACCAGCTGCAACCTTCCCCCGATGCATCAAAGGCTTCGACCCGCGAGCTGCCTCCTCTGCCGCAGCTTGTCGGTCGCGATGACATCGTTGCGGAGCTTTCTGCCAGGCTCCCGCAAAGCCGCCTGGTAACGGTCGTCGGACCGGCCGGAGTGGGCAAGACGACTGTCGCCGTCGCCGTCGCGAGAAGCCTTCTGGACCGCTATCGGGACGGTGTTTGTTTTGTGGATCTTGCCGTCATCGGCGATCCCCAGCTTGTGGACGTGACGATAGCAAGGTCGTTGGGCATCGGCGGCACTTGGGCAAATACGCTTGCCGGGATCGTCGAGGCATTGCGCAGTCACGAAATGCTGCTGGTGCTCGACAACTGCGAGCATGTTCTCAGCACCGCGTCGGCGATCGCCGAACACCTGACGCTCGCGCTTCCGGGTCTTCACATCATCGCCACGAGCCGGGAGCCGCTTCGATCGCGCTCAGAGAGCGTCTATCGCCTGTCTCCGCTCCCGTACCCTGACGAACACAGCGGAGAAAGCCGAGCGGATGCCCTGACCTTCCCCGCCGTCCAGCTCTTTGTTCAACGCGTTGACGAAGCCTGCGGCTACCAACTCGATGATGCCGACGCGCCCGTCGTGGCAGCGATATGTCGGCGCCTGGACGGCATTGCGCTTGCAATCGAGCTTGCCGCGTCGCGGCTGCCGATATTGAAGCCGACAACCCTGCTTGTTCTGCTTGAACACAGTTTCGAGCCGCTCGTCGCCAGCTCTGAGGGTGTCCCGCAACGACACCAGAAACTGCTCGCGACCATGGAGTGGAGCTATCAGCTCCTATCGAGGGACGAGGCCAAGCTTCTACGCCTCGTGTCGGTCTTTACGGCAAGCTTTTCCATCTCCGATATCATCGGCGTGGCGGGTCACATCGACCTGGGCATCGGGGAGATCGCCACGTGCACGGAAAGCCTCGCGGCGAAATCGCTTTTGTCGGTCTCGCACGACGCAGAAGGGCTACGCTATCGGCTGCTCGACAGCACCCGTAGCTTCGCGGTCGCGCAGCTCGACGGGAGTGGCGAAGCCGCCGACGCCCGATCCAGCCACGCGCGCTATCTTCTCCGGCTGTTCGAGCAAGCCGAAGCGGAGTGGCTATGGCGACCGAGGAACGAATGGACCGCGTTCTACGCAGAGCGAACAAACGACTTGCGCAAGGCGATCGACTGGACCTTCGGCGACGGCGCGCAGCTGGAAGTGGGCGTGCGCCTTACCGCTGCCGCGATTCCGCTCTGGGACGAATTGTCGACCGTCGCTGAAAGCCGGCGATGTGTGGAGCGGGCGCTGCAATGCACGCAAGCGCTGTCGCGCTGCGACCCCGCCGTCAGGATGAAGCTCATCGCGTCCTATGCCTCCGGCATCAATTTCTCCGATCGTCTCGGCCCCGAAGCCGACGCGGCCTGGACGGAGGCCAACCGGCTGGCCCGCGAGATCGGCAATGTCGACTATCAGCTTCGAACGCTGTGGGGCCTTGGCATATTGCAGAGCTTCACCGGGCGGCACAGGCAGGCGATCGCGACGCTCGAGCAGTTCGCCAAGCTCGCAGGCGGCGAGGATGAACGGCTGGCTGTCGTGGAGGGAGAACGGGTCCGGCTGGCGGCGATCTTCTATCGCGGTGAGGTAAGGCGCGCGCACCTGGACCTGAAGCGGCTGGCGCGCGAAAATGCCACCACCGCCAAGCGCTCGGCCGTCGCCCGCTTCCAGATGGACCGGTTCGTCTCGGTGCGGGTGGCATTGGCGATGACCGCCTGGGTAGCGGGAGATCGCGGTGAAGCGGCGGCGGCGCTGCAGGACGCGCTAGACCATAGCGTCGCGCTCAACCACACCGTCTCGCATTCCAACGCTCTGGCCCAGGCCGCCCTGCCCATCGCCTTTTGGTCCGGCGATACCGAGATCGCACGCCGGCATGTCACGGCGCTTGCCCGTAATCTTACCCTGCGCGACATCGCGATCTGGCGACCGGTCTGCCTTTTCTACCGTGGCGTCGTCGGGAGCATGGACGGCGACCCGGAAGCAATCGACACGATGAAACTCGCGATCGAGCAACTCATCGCCAACAACTTCCTCGTTCGGGTGCCGTTCTATCTCACCACTCTCGCCGAAACTGCCTTGCGCGATGGGCGCATCGCGCTCGCCCGCGACTGCCTGAGCGCCGCCTTTGACCGCGCCGAGCGGCAGGGCGAACACTGGTCGCGGCCGGAACTGCTGCGCATGCGCGCAATGCTGCAGCGACTGGATGGCGACCTGTCGGGCGCCTCGGAAACGCTGCTGCTCGCGACGGAAACCGCAAGGGAAAGCGGGGCGCTCTTCTTCCGGCTTCGGGCATCGACGGCATTGGCGGAACTATGGGTGGAAGCCGACCGGCACGCGGCCGCGGCCGAACTGCTGTCTCCGGTTTGCGCCGAGTTCGATGACGTATTGCCGTGCGTGACCGTGGTGAAGGCGCGCCAACTTCTGGAAGCGCTCCGGCAGAACACCTATCCTAATTGAGCTTTGACCCTAACCATTCTTGTTCGCGACCAGAACAGGATCGAGGACAAAGGCGTTCCGCTCGGCGAGATCATGGATGCTGGCGAGGTAATGCTTGAAGTGCGGCGTCTCCCGGTGCGCTGCCACCGCGGTGTTGTCGATATAGAGTTCATCCAGAACATAGCGGTCGGCTTTCGCCTGATCCCGCCAGACATCCCATCTCAGGTTGCCCGGCTCCATCCTGCAGTCGGGCGCCATGGAAAAGAGCAGCGCCTCGAGCTCTTCGGCTTTGCCCGGCCTGGCAAGCAGGGTGGCCATGATCTTGACGTAGGGCATGATCCGGCTCCGCTATTTGTCCGCAGTTTCGATGAAGGCTGCGACCTGTTTGGGGTGCGAAAGCATCACGGCATGGCTGCTGTCGATCTCGGTGGTCACGCTGCCTGCCCGCTTGGCGAACGCCCGCTGGAAGGTTGGAGGGATCATCATGTCTTTCGTGGTGACCATGAAATACGAGGGCTTGGCCTTCCACGCCACCTTGCTGATCGGCGTCTTCACAGCCTCCAGCCCCCAGGGCACCTGGGCTGCGGCCATGAAGCCCGTAATCGAGGCGTCGACATCGGCGGCAAATGCAGTCGGGAATTTCAACGGATCCACGAGCAGGTAGCCATCACTGGGCGGCAATAGCGGCGCCCCTGACTCTCCGGCCGGAACCGGCTGTTCCGCGAGCGACGCCACCGACTCGCCTGCGTCGGGCGCGAACGCCGCGACATAGACCAGACTGCGCACCTTCGGGTTATCGCCAGCCTCGGTGATGACCATCCCACCATAGGAATGTCCAACGAGGACCACCGGATGTTTCGCCTTGGCGATCACGCGCTCCGTGGCCGCGACATCGCCGCTGAGACTGATCGTCGGATTCTGGACCACCAGCACCTCGTATCCGTCCTTGCTGAGGGTGTCGAACACCGCCTGCCAGCCGGAGCCATCGACGAACGCGCCGTGCACGAGAACGATCGAGACGGGTTTTTCGGCGGCGACAGAGGCCGCTGGAGCAAAAGCAGTCATGGCCGCGAACAATATCCAGATTGAGGGTTTCATCGTGTCGAACTCCTGATGTCTCGCGATGGGCGGCGCACCGATGCCGGCCGTCCTGGAAACTGCGGAGATGATATCGCGAGGGTTGCGGCTCGGCTGGTTAAAAGACGTAAAAATAGAAGGCGGTCACACAGCCACCGGGATCGGCCCGCTGATGCTATGCGAATGGCTAGGCTTTCCGGTTCGGATAAGGTCCCAGGAAAAGCACCACGGTCGCGCCGCCGATGAGCAGCAAAGCGCAGGCTTTCAGGATGCCCGAATAGGTGCCGGTGCTGTCGAACGCGTAGCCAAACAGGCTGGGCCCCACGAAGGCACCGACCACGAAGATCCCGTATAATGTTGCATATGTCGTGGCGTAGCTCCGCATCCCGAGATAGCGCGAGACCAGATAGGCCATCAGATCGAATTCGATCCCGGATACCAGGCCAAGCAATAGAATGGCGATGCAAGCCGTGGCGAAGCTCACCTCATCCAGCGACAGGGTGAAGCAAGCGACCGCGCCGAGCGTCAATATGACAGCACCAACCGCAGGCGCCCAGAACCGGTCGACCAGAACGCCACCCAGCAGCCGACCGGCGACGGCCGCTATGCCGACGAGCGAGGCGAGCTGGACGACTTCGGTCGGCGACAGACGCAGCGAACGAAGGATGTTTTCGATGTTGGGAAGCGGCGCCGCGACGGCAAGCGACATCGGGATGAAGACGATGGCCAGAAGCCAGAACGAGCGTGAGCGGAAGGCCTCGCGCGCGGTCATGCCTTCCAGCGCAATCCTCGGTGCCAGCGTCGCGTCGACATTCCCGCTGCGCAATCCGGCAAAGCCCCAAAGCACCAACGGACATGCTATGACGATCGGCATGGCGCCCACAATGAGGATCGCGACACGCCAGCCGCCCGTCTCGATCAAGAATTGCGCCAGCGGCTTCACCACGAAGGCAAACAGCCCCGCGCCTGACAGCGCGATGCCAAGGGCAAGCCCCCGGCGCTCCTCGAACACGCCGTTGATCACCCGCGTGAAGACCACCGGCGTCGCCCCCAGCCCGAAGATCGCGATCCCCAGCCAGGAAAGATAATACTGGACGATAGAGCCGCTCGACGCCGCAAGCGTCATATAGCTCAGGCCCAGGCACGACAGTGAGGTCGACGCCACCAGCCGCGCTCCGAACCTGTCGATCAACATCGCGACAAATGGCCCGACAGCCAGCACCGAAGCGGCCAACAGCGACAGGCCGCCAAAAATCGTCGTAAACGACCAGCCGAATTCCCGCGCGAAGATCGGCGCGAAAACGCCGATCGTATAAAACACGATCGCAGGCAAGCCAAAAGCCGTTCCAAACAGGCTGGCCAGAACGATCCGCCAGCCGTTCCTGAACTCGGAGAAGTCCGTTCCCTTCATCAAAGACTTCCTTCGTCGACACCCATCGCCCGGCAACCGCCTGCGGCGCAAAACCGTATGCGCAACCTGTCTCTGTCAGCAACGCATGTACGGTTGACCACACTCGTAACATCGGAGGAACCGATTGGAAGGTGGCCGATCGGATGAGAAATGCGCTGTCTCCCAATGTCCCCTCCTGGATGCGACGGCCTCCATCTCTGAGATCGAAGATTCACCTTTTTTAACCGACGACCTTCCCTAGGCGGTGATATCAAGGTGGTGGGCCGGCGGATAACAAAATCCCGTAGGTGACGGCCCGACAGCATCAGCAGGTTCGAGCTTTCGGTGGTCTGTGTCGGCCATGCCTGCTTGCGCCTGGACCAGACGGTTCGAGAGATCATCGGATCGAGGAGGAACCATGCCTCGCGCGCTGAGCACACTGACTTTATCGGACGCCAAGCAGATGCTCCAGGCGGCTGAGGCCAAGGCGGCCAAACTTGGTATTGCCTACAACATCGCCGTGGTCGATGCGGGTGGCGCGCTGATCGCCTTCGCGCGCCAGGACGGCGCGCTCGAAGGCAGCATCGATCTTGCCATCGGCAAGGCAAAGACGGCCCGGATGTTCAACAAGACGACCGAATATCTCGCTGAATTGGCACAGCCCGGCGCACCGCTGTTCGGGATCGAGCAGAGCAACGATGGCCGTGTCGTGATTTTCGGTGGCGGTTTGCCTGTGACGATTGGCGATCAGATCGTCGGTGCGGTGGGCGCAAGCGCCGGTTCCGTCGAGCAGGACATCGCGGTCGCCGAGGCGGCGGCCGCCGCGATCATGACAAATCCAACATGATGAAGGAGACCCGTTATGAAGGCCGCGCGCATTCTCGAATACAACAAGCCCCTCGTCCTCGAGGACATCAAGGTTCCCGACATTCAGCCCGACGAGGTGCTCGTGAAGGTCGCCGCCTGCGGCATGTGCCGCTCCGACGTGCTGCTCATCGATGGGTTCTTCCAGGGCTATGGCGATATCCCGCCCCCCGTCATTCCCGGCCATGAGATCACCGGAACGGTCGAGAAGATCAGCGGCGTCGTGGCCAAGGCCTCGGGCCTTCAGGAAGGCGACCATGTCGTCGTCTCGCCCGGATGGGGCGACGGCGTCTGCAAGCATTGCCAGGTCGGCAATACGCACATCTGCCCCAACGTCCGCTGGCCGGGCTTCGGTACCTATGGTGGCTTTGCCGAATACATCCCGGTGCCGGCCCGCTATGCCATCAAGGTCGCCAAGCACCTCAAGTTCGAGCAGCTGGCCCCGCTGACCGATGCCGGACTGACCCCTTATCGCGGGCTGAAGAAGATCCGCGATGCCGGTGGCCTGGGACCCGATAAAGTCATCGGCGTGTTCGGGATCGGCGGTCTTGGCACCTATGCCGTCCAATATGCCAAGCTGCTGGGCGCGGGCGGCCCGGTCGTTGCCGTCGCCCGGAACGAAGAGAAGCTTCAGGTCGCCAGGAAATACGGCGCCGACCACGTCATCGCCATCGAGGGCAAGTCGTCGGAAGATGTCGGAAAGGAGCTCAAGAAGGCGACCGGCCAGGACAAGTTCGACGCGATCATAGACTGCGCCGGCGCAACAGAGATGATGCAGCTTGCCTTCTCACGCCTGGCGATCAGCGGGCACTACGCCGACGTCGGCTTCATCGGCGACCGGATCAACATTCCGCTGTTTCCGCGCGTCTCCGGTGAGCAGACCTTTCACGGCTCGTTCTGGGGAAACAACGCCGATCTCATCGAGGTCATGGCGCTGGCCGCCGCGGGCAAGATCCAGCACACGATCAAGACGATCTCGTTCAAGGATATCAACGAATACATCGATCTCATGCGGGACAACAAGATCGTCGGGCGCGCAGTGGTCACGTTCTGACGGCAGGGCCTGCGAAAACCACACCAAATCGAACCATATGTCTAGGAGACAATCATGACCCAGCATGTCCTGTTCATCGTCACCAACGCAGCCGTGATCGGACCGCATAACCGGAAAACGGGTTTCTTCTTTGCGGAAGTCGCCCACCCGTTCGATGTCCTCGACACCGCCGGCATCGCGGTGGAATTCGCCTCGCCCGCCGGCGGGTGGACGCCCTATGACGCCTATGACGAAAAGGACCCCGCCCAGAAGGCGTTCTTCCAGAGCAAGGCGTTTCGGCGGCTAAACCGCAGCCGTAAACTCAGCGAGGTGGACGCGGCCGACTACGATGCCATCCTTGTGCCCGGCGGCCTGGGGCCGATGGTCGACATACAGCGCAATGCGCAGGTGCAGCACGCGGTCGCGCGCGCCTGGACGACGGACAAGCTGGTGACCGCCGTGTGCCACGGACCCTGCGCGCTGCTCGGCGTGGACGTCGGAGACGGCAAACCGTTCGTCCATGGCAAGAAGCTCACGGGCTTCTCCACGAAAGAAGAATATGACTACGCCCGCGAGGACGTGCCCTACGAACTCGAAGATGCGCTCAGAGCCGAGGGCGCGGACTATTCGTCGGTTGCCAATTGGCAGGAGCATGTCGTCGTCGACGGCCGTTTGATCACGGGCCAGAATCCCGCTTCGGCAGGAGAACTCGGGAGGAAACTGCTCGCGGCCCTTCGAGACCGCGCCTCTTTGGCCTGAGGCGGCAACGTCAAACGGGAGAACCATCATGCCGCAATCATCCGTGAAAATCACCGCCAGCCTGACCGCGCATCCCGGCAAGGCGGATGAACTGCGCGAACTTCTGATCGGCATGATCCCGCATTGCCGGGCAGAACCGGGCAATTTGCGCTGGGACATCTGGCGAGACACTTCAATGCCCACGCGCTACGTGCTCGACGAGCTCTATCGTGACGCCGAGGCGGTCGAAGCCCATCGCCAGACACCGCACTATCAGAACTATCTCGCCCGCGTTCCGGCGTTGGCGGATCGCTCGGCGCTCGTGCTGGAAGCTGTCGCGCTTGGCGAATAGCTGCAATGGAGGGTGTCATGCTCGAAGTCGTGCAAGCCTATGACCGAGACCATATCGCCGATCTTCCGACGGACGACGCCACAGCGCTCGAACGCAAGCTGACCGTCGCCCGCAAACGCTTCGAAGACCGGCGCGGCTGGCTGCAGCCGCACCAGCGTCGGGCAATTCTCCTCCGCCTTGCCGATCTGCTTTTGCAGCAACGGGACACCTTCGCGATCCGCATCGCACGAGAAGGCGGCAAGCCCTACACCGACGCCTTGGTCGAAACCGATCGCGCGATCGATGGAATTCAAAACGCCGCCGAACTGCTTCGCAACAGAGGCAGCACCGAGATACCGATGGGCCTCACCCCGGCCAGCGTGGGCCGCCGCGCCTGGACGATCCTGGAACCGATCGGCGTGGTTGCCGCGATCTCGGCATTCAACCATCCTCTCAATCTCATTGTGCACCAGATCGCGCCGGCGATCGCCACGGGCTGCCCTGTCATCGTCAAGCCTGCCGCCGCGACACCGCTTAGCTGCCTGGAGCTAGTCAGGCTCGTCCATGAAGCAGGAATGCCCGAAGGTTGGGTCCAGACCCTGCTTCCCGAGAGCCGAGATCTGTCGAGCGCCTTTGCAAGCGATCCGCGGATTGCCTTCCTGAGCTTCATCGGCTCGGCCGCGGTGGGTTGGCATCTGCGCGCCAATCTGGCGCCGGGAACCCGATGCGCGCTCGAGCATGGCGGCGTGGCCCCTGTCATCATCGACCAGACTGCCGATATCGACGCAATCATCGAGCCGCTCGCGAAGGGCGGCTACTATCACGCCGGTCAGGTTTGCGTTTCCGTTCAACGCATCTACATCCACGATACGCTCAAGGACGCCTTCGTCGAACGGTTTGCCGCGCGCGTCGAGCAACTGCGTGTAGGCGATCCTCTGCTTGCCCAGACCGAAGTCGGCCCGCTCATTACGCCCACAGAAGTCGATCGGGTCGCAGACTGGGTCGCGCAAGCAGCCTCGGGAGGTGCGCGGCTTATCGGAGGCGAACGCCTCAGCGACACCACGTTAGCGCCTGCTGTTCTCGTGGAGCCGCCGAAAAACGCGAAGGTATCGCGCGAGGAGGTGTTCGGCCCGGTCACCTGCATCTTTTCATTTTCCACCCTCGATGAGGCCATTCACGAGGCAAACTCGCTGCCGGTCTCATTTCAGAGCAGCATCTTCACGCGCGATCTCGCGGTCGCACTCAAGGCGGCCGAGCGCTTGGACGCCTCAACGGTCATGATCAATGACCACAGCGCGTTTCGGACCGACTGGATGCCGTTCGCCGGCCGGCGAACGTCAGGCTATGGGGTCGGCGGCATTCCATATACCGCGCGTGAGATGACGGCCGAGAAAATAATCGTCTTCACGCAGCACTAACTTGTGTCCGGAACTCACGCGTGTTGTCTTGCTTGGGACGCTTCGGGGGCGATGCTCACGCGTGTTGCCCAACGAAGGAATGCCTTTCCGGCGAGAACCGCCGGTGAAACCTTGAGGAATTGAATCGCCAGCGATGGTCTGCTCGGTTTTTTGGAAAGATTTGGTGGCGGGGGCCTGATGGCACGGAGACTTGTAAAATTCGTTTACGCCGTGAACGGACTCGAACCGCCGGCCACCTCGTCTCGCCTATAGGATCGCGCCGAATTGCCCTGTAATGGCAGCTACCTGCTCTCGGGAACAGCTGATATGGGGCGGAAGGAGACTCTACGCGGAAAAGCCTGAATCACAGAAATAAGGGCGTTGCAGATTGGCAGCTCACGCCGCACCGGTGACCACTAATTCCGGTATGCTGTATTCGAGACTTACATGTCGTCCGGCCTTCTCATGGATCTCAATGGCTGTGTCATGATAGAGTGCTCGTCAGAGCTATACCCGCCTTGGCGGGTGACCAGATCCTTTAGTTCAAGGGCGCTGAGAATAGGAATCGCCCGACCTTGCCACCCGCATCCCATACATATCGGTCGCTCCCAAAGTCGGCCGGCATCGTTTTCGTATTCTCCGACCTCCGGATGTAGATGGGACGAGCCGCACTCGGGGCAGGCCGATGGAACGCCACGGATTTCGTGGAGAATGATGGAGCTGATGTTTCCGACAGCAAAATCCATCATTGAGAGAGCCAGCTCGGCGTCTCGCCAAGTCGATGACTTGGAGTGCGCAAGCCAGTTTGCAAAGGTCCATGCTGACTCTGCAGCACCTTTCAGTAACCCGCGCCGTTCCTTGTTCGTGTTTCCTGGATAGAGGTCGTTGATAATGATCTCGATCCAACCCCTGAAGTTTTCTCGTTTCGGAGGATCCGCGGTCCATCGCACAGAGTCTTGGGCAGCGCCGATGAAGTCCAGCATCACTTCCCGAGACCTAACTCCAATTGTCTGAAAATCAGAGAGCCGCATCGCACTGGGAAGCGAGTCATGGGCATCACGGAGTTTCGCGAACGTTGTTCCGAAAGGGAGCAGGCGCATGGCTTCAGGAACTTGATCTTGAGGTCGTTCCTTCGGTGTCCTGATGAGCAATCCCATGTGGAAAGTGAAGCAGAGATCCATGTTTGGAAACTGCTCTTGGGAGTAGAGGTTATGCGGATTTGTTATCACCCACCATCGGTCCTTGGTTGTATGGATGTCCCAAACGGCGTGTGGCGTACCAAGGATTGTCTCGACGTAAACCTTCTGCAGGAAGGTGATCTCAAGCTCGGAAGCTTGCCATTCGAAGTACCCGCGAACGTTGTCCTCTTCCTCTTTCGTTGCTCTTAGCATCATTTATCTCCGCACGAGGCCTCGACCTCTGACGTTACCGAAGGTGCTCCCCAATAAAGACCATGCGCATGCACTGGTTCACAACCTCTCTGCGAGAGCAAAGAGCAAGGTAAGTCTATTACCCAGCCGACGTATGTCACTTCTAACTCGCTTCGGCAATGTCCGCTTTCGGAGTTCGATGGGGCTCTCGGACGGCAGATTTGCGGCGCTGGCGTTACGCGCTCCTCAAAATGGTCTTGATGGGAACCGAACCGGCGACCCGCACTAGGCATGGTCTCAATTGCCGGTTCAAGAGGCATAGATCATCGCACCATTTGGTGCTATGAGTGTATCAAAATTTTGGAGCTACCTATGCGATCTACTATTAGTCTTGACGACAACCTCATGGAACGGGCCAGATCCCTTACAGGCACAAAGGAGACGGCGGCTCTTGTGCGTCAAGCCCTCGAGACTCTAGTACGAGTTGAATCCGGCAAACGGCTAATCGCCCTTGGCGGCACTATGCCCGAGGCTGAGGTAGCGCCTCGCCGCCGGAGCGAAGTGAGCAAGTGATCCTTGTCGATAGCTCAATCTGGATTGACCATTTTCGACACGGCGACTTGGATCTGACCAAAATCATCGGAGATGATCGGTTGCTGTGCCACCCTTTCGTTATCGGCGAACTGGCCCTAGACAGTCTGCGCGATCGGGATGCGGTGCTAGCGTTTCTTGCAGCTCAGCGTGAGGCAGTGGTTGCGACCCATGCAGAGGTAATGACCATCATTGACCGATATTCGGTTTTCAGCATGGGGATCGGCTATACCGACGCACATCTGTTGACTTCAACCCTCCTCGATCGACGATCAAGCTTGTGGACGAGGGATAAACGCTTGGCAGCTGCTGCTCAGAAGGTTGGCGCGGCACTTTATCCTTCCGCGAATATTCCTCACTAGACATCCAGCGAGAAGCTTCAAAGCGCCGATAGCTGCTCTTGATGCAATATGAACCCGCGGCACTTCATTCCGACCCCGTCAAGCAATTGATCAGCCCGAACTAAAAGGGGTTCTGTCTTCTCTCTGTGGCCGCCTCCAAAAGGCTCGAGCTTAGGACTGCATCACGCTGCACTCGGCCCGCTGAAGCAGGCCGAGTGCAGTTCATTTTGCGTCCGGGAAATCAAAATCTGAATCTCAAACCCTGCAACACAACCAATCTCCATACCTGCGCTGGATCAAGCTCCGAGTACAAACCGCGAGAATGCGAGAGAGTTCCGCGCGTCCTCGTCCAACTTGGCCTCGGTCGCCCCATTACTCAGATCACGCCATACGCGAATGTCTGATCCAATGCCGCCACCTGTTTTGACGAAGGGTTCCATCACAACGGCACCAGTGTAGTTGATTTCACGAAGCGCTAGGCCAATCTCGTGCCACGGAATACGTCCTGTCCCCGGAACGCGGCGGTTGTTTTCCCCAGTATGGAAGTGACCGAGCAAGGGTCCGGCAGTGCGGATAGCATCGCCGAAACTGTCTTCCTCAATGTTCATATGGAAGGTATCCAGCATCACCTTGACGTTCGACTTTCCGACGTCTTTGACGAAGGCGACACCTTCGGCGGCGGTGTTGAGGACGTGGTTTTCGAACCTGTTCAAGACCTCGATGCAGAGATTGATGCCCAAGTTACTTGCGAAGTCTGCAATACCGTGGATGCCTTCAACGCCGCGCGCCCGATCGCCGATCTTGTCGACCGGCTGCGTATAGTCTACAGGCCAGTAAGAATGGAGCGCGCCGCCGATAGACTTGATGTCCAGCTTGGCGACGTTCGTCAGCGTCTGTTCAAAGAAAGCTTTGCCCGCCTTCCGCACGTCAGCGTCCGGCGAAGACAGGTTCTTCTGTTTCGTCGGACCGATGCCGGCCGTAAGAATGATGCCGTTGTCCTTGGAAGCCTGGCGGATCGCCGCGAGTTCAGCATCGCTGTAGGAGTTGATGTGATGTGCGGCCACTTCGATGACGTCGAAGCCAAGCTTGGCTACCTTCTCGACGTAGGGTCCGAATTTCGCGCTCCATTCCTTTTCCCAGTAAGAGTAGTAAATTCCGTGCTTCATAAGAGCCTCCTTGATTTTCAGCTATAGTCAGTTGATGGCGCGCAGGGAGAACCCGCCGTCGAAGACGGCGGGACGACCTGG
This sequence comes from Hyphomicrobiales bacterium, assembly GCA_900471485.1. Taxonomy (GTDB): domain Bacteria; phylum Pseudomonadota; class Alphaproteobacteria; order Rhizobiales; family Rhizobiaceae; genus Rhizobium. Next base: position 68,631 of record UCEU01000004.1, on the reverse strand, counting down.
GGCCGAAAGCAGTGAACCGATGGGTTATCGGTTCGGCTGGGCGTTAATTGTTGTCGATGCGGCGATCGGGTTCCGAACTGCCAGATATGATGGCAAGGCCGTTCGGGAGGTCATTCTCCTCGACCTTGCGATTGATTTCCTTTGGATCAAGTCCGTAGGACGACCAGCGATCCTGGAGTCTTTTCCGCAGATTTGCCTCGCTAACGTCTACGAAGACAGTGAAGTCGAAGATAGATTTGAGCCTGTCCCACGGCGCTTGTTCCGCAAGAAGGTAGTTGCCTTCGCAGACAAGAATATCCACGGATTGCGGGATAAGCCTGCCACCCGCGCGGGCTATTTCGATTGTGCGGTCTAAAACGGGGACAGCAACGACGTCGTCAGCGTTCTCCTTGAGGCGAAGAAGCATGTGTCGCAGACCATGCGCATCGAAAGTGTCGATAGCGCCCTTGAACGGCCTGCGTCCTGCGGCTTCAAGCACGACGTCATCGTAATGGTAGCCGTCCATCGGAAACAGTGCCGCACAACCAGCTCGGCCCTCGTTTAGGAGCTCTACCGCGCGTTCTGCCAATGTCGACTTCCCTGATCCCGGTGCGCCGGCAACGGCAACCAAGACGCGCCTTTTCTCGTCGGCGAACCGCTTCTTTGCGATGTCCGCGATCTGATGCGCATTACCATCTATGCTGCTCATGAAATTTCCATTCAGAGTTCTAGTCATCCGGCACCGCCCCGCTTGAACGCTAGGGCCAGAAACGTTGTCACCAGCAGGTAAACCCACCATCGACCGGCACTACCGCGCCTGTCATGAGGCTGGCCGCATCCGAAACCAGAAAATGCACCACGCTGGCGACTTCGTGCGCCTGACCGAAACGACCCATCGGTGTATCGCGCCGCCACTCTGCCGCAAGACCGCTGGCTTCCGCATGGCTGATCAGAGGCGTCTCGATGTAGGTCGGTGCGACGGAGTTCACGCGAACGCCGCGCCCTGCCCACTCAGCTGCTAGCGAATGGGTAAGATGATGCACAGCGGCCTTGGAGGCGTTGTAATGAGACTGTCCCTGTGGCCGATTGACGATCAGACCCGACATTGAGCCGATGTTGACGATCGATCCAGAGCCCTTGGCGAGCATGTGACGACCGAATGCACGATCGCACCAAAAGACGCCGTTGAGATTCACATCATGGACCGCGAGCCAATCAGCGTCTTCAACGTCCTCCGCGGCAACTGGCGGACGTCCGATCCCTGCGTTCGCAACGAGGATATCGGCAGCGCCGTGTTCCTTCGCGATGGTGTCGGCTGCCGTCTGCACTCCTGCGGAGTCCGTGACGTCAACCACATGCGATAGTGCGTTGACCCCCTTGGCGGCCAAAGAGGCCTTGCCCTCTTCCAGCGAGCCAGCGTCACGGTCGAGCAGGATTACCTTGGCTCCAGCTTCAGCGAGCGCCTCGGCGATTGCGAGACCGATACCGCGGCTACCGCCAGTCACCACCGCAAGCTTACCGTCCAGCCTCAATTTTTCCATGTACATGACATGCTTCCTTTCAGAATAAATTACGTGCTCAAGTCGCGCGGGCAAATGTTACGCAGTGACGGAGGCTACACCTGGTGCGGTGAGCGCGCGCCCATCCTCACCGAACACATGCGAGCGCGCCGGGTCCGGTGTCAGGAAAATGGTGTCGCCGCGACGGTAGCCGCGTTCACCAACCGCTCGGACGGTCAGCGTTCCCAGTGCCTTCACATCGACGGTGAAGTAAGCGTCACTGCCGAGCTGCTCCTCAACGAGGATGGTCCCAGTCCAGAGGCCTACGTGACGGTCGTACCGAAGGTGTTCCGGACGGATGCCGAACGTCACCTTGCCTGACTTGAGCGGTGCCTTGAGGTTGGGGATATCGATACCACCTGCTGAGGTCTCGATCCGGTTTCCGCCCGCCGTGGTCCCCTCGATGAAGTTCATCCGGGGCGACCCAATAAATCCGGCGACAAACTTGTTTGCGGGAGCATCGTACAACGCAATCGGTGTGTCGAATTGCTCCACCTTGCCGGCGTTCAAGACAACGATGCGGTCGGCCATGGTCATGGCTTCCACCTGATCGTGGGTCACGTAGATCATGGTTGTCTTGAGCTCGTCGTGGAGGCGGATCAGTTCGAGCCGCATCTGGACGCGCAACGCTGCGTCCAGGTTGGAAAGCGGCTCATCGAACAAAAAGGCGGTAGGCGCACGCACGATGGCGCGCCCGATAGCCACTCGCTGACGCTGACCGCCGGACAACTGCCTTGGAAGACGGTCGAGATACGGCTCCAAAGCAAGTGCCCGCGCAGCGGTAAGCACCCGTTCCTTTATCTCGGCTTTCGGTCGCCCAGATACCCGGAGTCCGAAACCGATGTTCTCCTCGACGGTCAGATGCGGGAACAAGGCGTAGGATTGGAAAACCATAGCCAGATGCCGCTCGGAAGGCGCGACATGGGTCACATCCCGGCCGTCGATCACGACGCGGCCGCTGGAGACGTCTTCGAGACCTGTGATTAGCCTGAGAAGCGAAGACTTCCCGCAACCCGACGGTCCGACGAAGACCACATACTCGCCTTCGTTGATCGTCAGGCTGACGTCGCGGATAACCTCGAACTCGCCAAAACTCTTGACGACATTCTGCAGCGTTATCTGGCCCATGATAATTCCTCCGTTAGTGCCGGCACGCAAGCGCCGCGGTCAACTGGTGCATCACTTCAGTGGAAGATGATGCCGCCGTCGACATTCAAAGATTGCCCGGTGATGAAAGAGGCATCGTCGGATGCGAAGAAGGCGACCGCGCCGACGACGTCATCCGGATTACCGACGCGGCCCATTGCCGTCTTCTCAAGTACTTTGCGGAGTGTTTCGGGGTCTTCGAGATGCGTCCGGCCCATGTCGGTCGCGATCACGCCCGGGCAGACCGCATTGACGGTGACGCCGCTCTTAGCCACTTCTCTCGCGAGACCCTGAGTGAAGTTCACCACGGCTCCCTTCGACGCGCAGTAGTGCGTCTCTGTGGGGCCGCCGAGTTTGCCACCGATCGACGCGATGTTGATCACGCGGCCGTTGCCGTTCGAAACGAACTGCGCGAGGAATGCCTTGGTAACGAGGAAGGTGCCCTTGGTGTTGACGGCGAACATCCGGTCCCATTCATCAGGCTCGATGTTCTCGGCCGTATGCACCGACCGCACGCCAGCATTATTGACAAGTACGTCGAGGCGGCCGGCTCTTTCCAGAACATCGCGCGCCATCGCGTCGACCGACGACGGGTCGCTGACGTCGCAATAGGAAATCTCGCACCGTCCGCCATTGGCTTCAGCAGTGGCGACCAGGTCCGCCAATTCGGCTTCGCGAGCATCGAGGTCGACAGCGAACACCCGATAGCCTTCGGCCGCCAGTCGCTCGGCGATCGCCCGGCCGATGCCACGGGAAGCGCCCGTTACCAGTGCAACCTTGTTGTTTCCGCGTTGGGGTATCATCAGTATTCTCCCTATCGAGTTTCTGGTGTCAGTCTTTTACAGCGCCCATTGTGACGCCCGAGACGATGTGTTTCTGCATGAAGAAGGTGAACAGCACCGGCGGCAGGCACTGGATGACCGAGGCGGCCGCGATGTATTCCCAGTAAACGCGCCCCGTTCCAACGAAGGACGAAATCACCACTGGGAAGGTCTTGGCTTCGCGTGTCGTCAGGAACAGCGCCAGCATGAATTCATTCCATGCGAAGATGAAGACAAACGTGGCCACTGCCGCCAGTCCGCTCTTGCTGAGCGGGAGAACCACGTCCTTGAGCACTTGCCACCAGGTGCAGCCTTCCAGGCGCGCGGCCTCGATGAGTTCCTTGGGAACGCGTCGGATAAACGACATGGTCATCCACACGGCGAACGGCAGGTTGAAGCCTGCGTAAGCGATGATCAGGCCTAAAAGGGAGTCAAGCAGCCCGACCCCTCTGAAGATCACGAACAGCGGGACGGCAGCCGCGATCGGCGGCATCATGCGGGTGGACAAAATCCAGTCCGCCAGTGCCTCGCGGCCGCGGAAGCGGTGGTTGACCAAGGCGAACGCCGTCGGGACCGCAAGAACCAAGGCCAGTATAGTAGCGCCAATGGTGGCGATGAGCGAATTGGCGATGAAGGGCCAGAACTGCGTGATCACATCGTAGAAGTTCTGGAAGTTCGCAAAATTCGGAATCCAAACGGGCGGTATGGCGATCAGCTCGGCAGTGGATTTGAAAGCACCGAGCGTCAACCACAGAAGGGGTGCCACCGACATAAACACAAACAGGAGAACCAGGGCGAGCGGACCGAGATCGCGGGGGCGGAAGGTACTATTCATCTTCAATCCTCCTGAGGAGCCTCACGGCGAAGGTTGTGACGATCGTCGAGATGACGAGGATGATGACGGCTGCGGCCGAGCCAACGCCTGCCTGGAAAAACTGGAAGTTCTGCTGATAGGCGTAGAGCGTAAGGACCATCGTCGAATCTCCTGGACCACCGCGCGTCGTCACGTAGACCACGTCGAAAAACCGCAAAGTGTCGATGATACGAAGAATGACGCCAAGAAGAACGATGCCCTTGATGGAAGGTATTTCAAGCAGCGTGAGGACGTGATGCCATTTGGCTCCATCAACGCGAGCCGCTTCGTAAAGGTCCGATCGGATCGACAGCAGGCCGGCCATGATGAGCAACATCATGAACGGGGTCCATTGCCAGATGTTGATCAAGAGGATCGACAACATCGCCGCAGTGGACTCGCCGAACCAGGGAACCGGGCCAAGGCCGACACCACCGAGCAGGTAGTTCGCGATACCCAGCACCGGATTGAAGACGTATGAGAAGATCATCCCAACGATAAGTGGTGTCACCATCATCGGCAGCATGAAGAGCGAGCGCAATCCGTTGACCCACTTGAGGTGGCTGAGACTTACGAAGGCTTTCGCGATGATGAAGGCTATGACGATCTCGAATGCGATCGACACCACGGCGAGTAGGCCGGTGTTCAGCATTGCACGCAGAAAAAGGGTGTCGCTCAACAGGTTGATGTAATTGCCAGCACCGACGAAGACCGCGCGCTTCATGGCCGTCAGCTTGACGGAATGCACACTTAGGTAAACCGAGTAGAGGAACGGCCAGATGGTTAGCATCGCCAGAAAAATGCAAGTCGGTGCGATGAACGCCGTCATCTGGAACCGATCGCCGTGAATGAAAGAGCGTCGTGGCGCTGCCGCGGGCGCGCCCGCCTGCATAACGGCGTTAGCCATCGTGAAATCCTCCGGTAAGACAGATACCGAGGGCGAGCGGGTGGCCCGCCCTCGGAAACGAGTTAGTTAAGCTGGCCGTTTTCCTTGAGGAGCTTGGTCACGTCAGCGTTCGCGCCGTCCATGGCGTCCTTGGGGCTCTTCTCGCCGATGATTGCCTTGTTCACCTGCGCGCCGACGGTGTCGATGAGCTGGAAGGCAACCGAGTGACGAGGACGAACTTCAGCCCAAGAGTCCTTCTGGCCTTCCAGAAGCACGGACGTCCATGGGAACTTGGCTTGGACTTCCTTGTCTTCCATTGCGGACAGACGGCTCGGCGGCCCGCCGGCCATGACGAAGTCGCGGTGCACCGGCTTGCTCGCGAACCACTTGAGGTAGTCCCACGCAGCATCCTTCTGGGCACCGTGCGTGTTGACGCAGGCAATCCATCCGCCGACCGGTGTGATCGTCTTGTCGCCGTCCTTGTGCGGCATCAACGCGGCCTTGAATTTGCCGGCGATCTGGCTCTGCTTGGGATCGTTTGCGATTTGCGCGCGGACTGACCAGTCGTTGATCATCGCCAGCTTGCCCGCGGCGAACGCATTGGCTCGCTCATCCCATGCGAAGGATTCCACGCCCGGAGGGCCGTAGGCGACCATGTCGCGGAAGAACTGGACGAGATCGACGGATTCCTTCGAGTTGAAGAGTGGCGTCTGGTCCTTGTAGGGCTCCTTCGAGCCGATGTCGTTCGATGCCCAAGGCTTCCCGCCAGCGCTGTAAATCCATTCGAACCACTGCTGGCCTGCTGCCGCGCCGCGCTTGTTGTTCATGGCGTATCCGTAAACGCCAGGGAAATCCTTGTTGTTGGTGAAGGTGGCGGCTGCCTTCTTCAGTTCCTCGAATGTTTCCGGAACCTTCAGCCCGGCCTTCTCGAACAGGTCAGTACGGTAGTACATTAGCTCGTAGTAGATGCCGACGGGAAGGCAAACACGCTGGCCTTCCCAGCTTGCCTGCCCTGCTGCAGCTGGCGTGAAGTCGTCCCAGGAATACACGTCTGGGTTCTCGGCGATCTTGTCTTCCACCGGATCGAGGCAACCCGCCTCGGCGAATTCTCCGAGCCAGATGCCGTCGATGAGCATCACGTCATAGCTGCTGTCGTTCTGGGAGCACGAAAGAAGCTCCTTTTCATGCAGCGCGTCGTAGCCATAGCCGTCGATTTCAACGTTCGCGCCGGTCAGCTTCGTGAACCCGTCCTTGACCGTCTTCATCGAATCGATGAACGGATCGGTGATGGTCATCACACGAAGCGTCTTTCCTGAGTGATCGCCGAGCTGGCTCTTCCAGTCGATTTCCTGGGCCACGGCGGCGGATGCTGCGAGCATCGCCACGGCGGAGATTGAGCCGATCAATTTCGCATGTAGCATGTGGTACTCCTCCAGATTTAAGGCGCGCTCTCCCATGGCTTGCGACGGCGCGCCCGCACGTCGACAAAGCCTTTCCTGTGCGGTGAATCGCTCCACCACATTGATCTTCGGTTGGTAACGCTTATCTCCGCGCGGTTCTCGTTACGCTGTGCGAAGCTTACCCACTTCGGTTGTCGGCGCGCCTGTCGACGCTCGGACAACCAAGTCACACAATAATTTCTCCCGCGCGGCCGGCTCATCCTCATCGTTGAGATGGCCACGCAGCCTGTTCCAGATAGCCCGTCCCATATCTTCTACTGGCTGCCGGATAGCGGTCAGTGGCGGATTGAAGGCGTGCATCCACGAATAGTCGTCGAAGCCCATCACTGAGATGTCTCGTGGGACCGACACTCCGTTTTTGTTTGCCGAGGCAAGAATTCCCAACGTCGCGAAGTTCGTCAGCGCGATGAACGCGGTCGCTTGGCGCTCGCCTGCCATGAACGTGCCAAGCCGGTCAGCAGCAGTATCGAAATCAAGGCCCACCTCAATGAGCGTCGGAGCTGGGAAGCCTTCCCTAATAAGGACCGCTTCAATCCCTTCGCAGCGCTCGCGAATGTTCTGCAGCTTCATCGAGGAGGCGGCGACGACAAACCGGCGATGACCGAGAGCGACCAGGTGTTCCGCCGCCTTTTCACCAGCATCAACATTGTCGACGGTCACAGCATCGCCGTCGAACAAAGATGGGACGCGGTCGGCGACTACGAAGGGCACACCACTGCTCGCAAGAAGTTCGCGGCTGGTAAATTCGTCTGTGCAGGGGATGATGACTACCCCGGCAGGTTTCCAGCCAAGCAAAGCGGAAAGCCGGCTGGCCTCTTCGTCTGCATTGCCGTGGGAGCTTGAGACGATGATATCGTACCCTTCCCCGCGGACACTCGCTTCGATGGCGGCGATCAGAGTGGTGAAAAACGGGTTATTCAAATCGGGGACGAGCGCAGCAACGACTTTCGCTTTACCCGCGCGCAGTTGGGAAGCAGCGCGGTCTGGCTGGTAACCAAGTTCAGCCGCTGCAGTTCGAACGCGTTCGATGAGGTCGACCTTGACCGCTCGATTACCGCTGAAGACGTTTGATACGGTTCCAGGAGAGACCCCTGCCCTCTGGGCAACATCTTTAATTGAGACAACCATATCGCCTGCCTCCTCCTGCAGACCACGCACGAAAATCGATTTACGTAAATCGTTTTAACAGACTTTTATGGGTTGGCAAGTGGATTCTTTCTATATCGCACACGGCAACGAACACTAAGGGCTGGCTTCTACTCGCGCTTAAAACCGCCCCTTCCGATGCACCATCGGTCGCGCAGCGTTTATCTCCCGTCCTCTTCGGATGGGACCCAAATATGATCATCTTGCCGTGAAGAGGCTGGAACCCAAGTTCCCTTGCTTTCGAGCGCCTATGCAGCTGAAATCGCTCGCGGTTATAAACCTGGACCGCTAGAGTGGTTAAAGTGCTCGAATCTGCGTCGAGTGCTTTTGATTTGCACTGAGAGCTGACCCGGGATTTGCGCCGAGAATTGGCTTATTTGCATCGCCGCTTTCTGTTGTGCGGGAAGCCAGCGCTCCAATCGGCACCAACATGAGCACTGGCAGCAGCTTGAACCGAGGGCGCCCGGTGACCCGCCCTCAGGCAGAGCGGCTGCTTCGCAATGGTGGTTTTCGCGATATACACAGGTAGAATTGCCGAGCCGGTTCTTCAACTATCAGTCCGTCAAAGTGATGGGCGCTTGTGGATATGCGGCGCACCACAAGCGTTTGTGGGCGTTGCTCAATGGCCGGGTACGGTGTGTACACGGCCCCTCAAAAAAAGCCCGCCAGGGGGTGGTGGCGGGCCGACTCACTACAGACTTTACACAATATGGTAACTGGACCTCATCTCGGTCGCACCCAATAGAACACTAACAGCTGCAGGGCGCATCGGCTACAAAAGGCGTAGCCACTCAGAAGACCGTTTCCTGAACCAACCAACAAACCGGCAGCGCGGCCACCGCTATGGCACCGAGCCAAACCGCTGCAAACTTGATAAGAAATCGCCGATTAGCTTTGCGTTGGTCCCACTCGTAATACATTGGCCGATCCCCGCATCTAGTAGCCTATGAAGACACCAGATCACAAGGGAGTCGAGTGCTGAACGGCAACACTCTAAATGACTCTGAAACCAAACGGACAGACCTGTCAGACTGATTGGTGGGCAAACTCTCGTACGAAGAATCCAACCTCGTTCTCTATTTCCAGAAGCAAGGCTTCGTACTGTTCGACGCTTCCAGAATCAGACTTCACAATCCGAAGCTTTCGCGCATTCAACACAGTGATACTGTAGTTCGCACACATTTCCGAAACAGCAGTGCGAACTTCCGAACGTCGTGCAAATGGTCGAATTTCTGGGAGTCTAAAAGCTAGCAGCGCCCAACCGTGGGCGGCATGATCTATCTCGCTCGTTGATTTAGAGATCAATGGACCGAACCTCTCGGTCTGTGCAGCTCAAATTCACTCAACAGTCTAACGGCTGTACGCACAACCTCTTTGCCACGTTGGAGGTCAGCGGCAACCTCGTCGCGGCTTCCCTCCAGCCGCACGGCCAGCTCTGACATGAACTTCCAAATCGGGTCTCCGTCATGTTGAGCAATTGCTGCCGAAATCTGCAGATGTTGAGCCAGACTGGTGAGGACAGCCGTTCTCTCGCCGATCGTCATTTGCTCAAAAGGCAAGGCATCAGTCATTCTTTTCCACCCGAGCCTTTTCGACGGGAGCAGAACGGGAAGGCTGAAGGCTTGCAGCCAGCCTGCGCCTCAAATCGATTGTCGGGTGAACCTTTGTGTGAACGCGCTCGCCAGTAGGAACTCCGCTGATGGCGTACTTATGGAGCTTGCTTTGAGCTGGCGGAGTGGTCTGCCTAGCAACGGCTGTGGCTGCCACGGGGGCGACTTTGTCTACAAGGCGATTTTCAATCATATCGGCTCCTACCTGAGGCAAGAGCGCATATAATCTCCCAATCGGCTCTGCCCGGAAAGAATAGGGCCGACAACAAAGCATACGCCATTCCACGCGAATGACCTAACGCTTATATCACCATGCTCATGCGTCGATCCTCTCAGCTCCGAAACAAGCACCTCAGCCGACGGGCGCCGCGCGCGGTTGGGTCAGAGATGGAAGAGAGCACGAGACGTGCCTCTACGTCGACGAGGGTATAATCCCTTACGCGACTTGGCTCTGCTGACGCGCCATACGACAGGTCGCAAGCACTGGGAGCATCAATCAAGGAAAAGACCACGCATGCCGACACCCCCGAGGGGCTTCGGCAAACGTCGCGACCGAATCTTCGGAGTCATCGGATTTCTCGTTGTGGCGATGCAGGTGACCGAAGGCGTCATCAACAGTCTTGCAGTTGGCTCGTCCTGAGGGGAAGGCCGTGAGTGCTGATTGCCGCTGAGAACTGACCCCGCGTTTCCGCCGAGAATTTCGGCCCCAGGATGATCTGCGACTATCTGGAGCAACTAATGTTTCGCTGCCGGCGACTATCTTGAGCGTACGGTTTCTTCAGAAGACTCCCGTGACCGAACTCATTTGCTCGCACGCGAGCCAGCCGGGGACGTGCTTCAGCGGCGAAAGGACGGCGAGGGCGACGACCGTCCCGACGGCGACGACAATGATCTGGCCGCCGCCGAAGGAAAGGCCGATGGCGGTTATCACCCAGAGCTTTGCCGCCTTCGTCAACCCGGTGGCGATATCGCCGCGCCTGAGGCTGGCACCGCCGCCGATGAAGCCGGCGCCGGTCAAGATGCGAAGCGGAAGCGCAGGATGTCCATCGATACGTTGGCGATAGGCTGGTGGAAAGCAGGAGGTTCGCCTGGATCATCGCTATGCAGGCCGCCGGGCCGACCAATATTGTGGTGCGCAGCCCGGCGGCATGACCACCTTGCTCCCGGTTTTAGAGGCTAAGCTTTACGGTTGCGGTTTTCAGCCGGCACTGCTTCTTGAAGTTGCTTGACTCAGCATTAGCTTCCCTGAAGCATATGGAGTGAAGCGAGATGTCGTCCGGTCTTGAAAAGGTCTTTTCTGTCCGCGCCTCGCTCGAGGAGACAACGGACTCCGGCATTTTCAACTGGGACGTCGAAAACAACGTCGTGTTTGCAGATAGTGCCTTGGCAACCCTATTCGGTCTCGACCCCCGAGAAGCCAAACACGGCCTGCCCATCGAGACCTACCTTGTGCGGGTTCACCCGGAAGACAAAGCCGGGCTATCTCAGGCAATAACAGAGGCTATCGTGGCCGATGTTCCACAGCAGCACGTGTACCGAGTTATGGGAACCAACGGTAAATACACGCACGTCGCATCTTTCGGCAGGGCATTTCACCGGAAAGACGGATCATTGGCAGCTTATGCCGGAATCGTTGTGCCGGCGGGCGATATCAGGGTCCCGTCGAAACAGTGATCGGACGGCTTTCGGGACTTGCGGGTGTTCCAACATCGTCGACGGCTCTAGTTGAAACTGGCGACTAGCCGGCGCTATCGGTCGGATCCGTCGACATATGGAATGCAACCCCCTTAGCGCCAGTTCAGGCGTAAACATTCGCTTACGCACCTAGGTAGCTCTTGATCTCAATGAATACTTTAGTAACATGTCACGATAGCCCAATTATATGACAGTGCATGAGAACAGGCATCGATCATAGTACCCACGGCTGGGCGCTTCTTGCAATGAAGCTTCCGCAGATCAGACGGTTCAGAAGCGCGCGGCACACAGTTGCCGAATTGCTCGAGTGTTATAGCCTTGCCGTACTTCATCTGGGACGATTGAGGAACAGTTCCGCTCCATTGTCGGACATAGGCGAGTATGAGACGATCGTGAGTTCCATCGAGGGAGAGGTTTTCTTCTATCTCAAGGAACACGTGGAGCTATCCGGCAGAAACGCTTTCGACTGGTGCGATTAAACGACAACGCAAAACAATCGTCTGGAACCCTGGACACTGGTCATTCCTCCAGTTGAAATCGCCTCGCTAAGCGTTATCTCATTGTCAATGCTTTTCGGAGAATGGTTGTCACCCATCTCTCGGTCAATTTTCGGACAGCACCCAATACGGAGCGCGATCATGTCCGAGGCCATTCGCTTTCAACATATGAGCATTGAGCAGCGAGAGATCGTTTTGGGCAACCTTGTCAATCGCCTTGATGTTTCCGCATCGATCGCTCACCACGAGGGCGACCCAATATGGAAGATGCTTCACAAGCTTTCCGACGAGATTCGTGTCAACCAAGTCCAGATTGCTGCGGATTTCTCCGACGCGGCCACTTCCGTGATCAGGGAGGCCGCTGGACTGCTAGCGCGGTTCGAAGTCGGAGAAATCGGCAAGACTCTTCAATAACTGAGAGTTCGCCCGGACTGGGGTGATTTCTTTGATCCGAGCATAGAATAGGCACTCGCGACGAGAAAGCCGTCAGTCGATGTGGACGAACCCGCTCGAAGGGTGCGAGCTGAAATCGCTGCTGGTAGCCTTTAAGCCGAAGGCAAAGCGCAAGTACACCTGACCTTGCGAACCGGTAGCATAGAACGGCGGCGACTTTCTTATAAAAGCGACGCCCGCCGCTGGAACTTTGAACGGTAGGGCTAGTTATGCTCGCTTAGGTATTAAGCTCGCGCTAAGCCTCGGGAGCATACTCTTTTAGAGAAGCGAGCTGCGCGTGCCAAAGGACCCAGTAATTGTACTCGTTGTCGATGACGAACCACTTCTTCGTCTGTCAATCACCGCGGAGCTCGAAGACGAAGGTTTCGTCGTGTTTGAGGCTGGGAGCGCAGACGAGGCGATCGCGGTCCTTGAAGGCCATCCAGAGACCCGGCTGGTATTCACTGACGTGAACATGCTGGGAAGCATGCACGGTCTGAAATTCGCATCATTCGTGCGCGATCGCTGGCCGCCGATCAAAATCATTGTGACGTCCGGCTACCGTCAGCCAGAAGTCGGGCAGCTTCCCCACGGCTCCCCCTTCGTGACAAAACCTTATGTTTGTGCCGATGTCGTGGCTATGATTCGCGGAATGTTGACGGACTGAGACGGCTTGGCAAAAGGCAGGCGATCACACCCCGTGCCGTTTACCTCTTCTCAAGCGTCGTTGATGTCACCCGCGTTTTCAGTGAACTCGCGTTCTTTGGCAGTGCGCACGTCATCGGACATCTTTTCGCTCTGGTATGGTCCCAACGATCCGGTGGCGCCGTCGTTATTCCATTCCACCCAATGACCCTCCTCATCAGATCGAACAACGACGGACAGTAATTGCTTTTCTTTTGACATGCATAAATCCCCTATTGTCGCGGATATAACTGGGACGCTGGCAATGCGACAGGAGCGACATCGGGCAGAGCACCGCTGGAGGCCCCACGTCACTGTAAATCGGAAACGAAGCTAACTCAGCGAGTTTGATCCCTTGCCTCGTCACGAGCGAGCCGTGCCTCCCGAAGCCGTTGTGTCTTGGCCTTTCGCGCTTGTTCTTCAGTCTCAAGCTCCTCGACGGCTTGGCCGCGCGCGAGGAACTGGGATTGAACGCGGTCGAATGCGATCTCGGCCTGCTGCCTAGATTTGCTCGGGGTCATGAAACCTCCTTGGGTTTCGTGGGTAGATGCGAAAAGGCCGGACAACTTGGCCCGGCCCTTCAAACGCGCTGCCCCATTGCCAGTACATCCGTGGTCAATGGCAAAGCACCTTAAATTATGCAGCCTGCAGGTTGCAGGCGGACATCTTGCCTGACTTGGCGTCGCGCTCGAGATCGTAGCCGATCTTCTGACCTTCGATGATTTCGCGCATTCCTGCACGCTCGACGGCTGAAATGTGGACGAACGCATCAGCGCCGCCGTTATCAGGCTGAATGAAGCCGAAGCCCTTAGTGGAATTGAACCATTTTACTGTACCTGTGGTCATGATAAATCCTTTCAAAGCATAGATTAAAGGACCGCAGAAGCGGCGCTTCGCGGACGGTGACACGACTATTTTTGAAAGAGAGGGTTCGAATAGAGCGCGGTGCCAATCGCGCGGTAGACAAAGCTCGGCAAGCAAAAGATCGATAAAACTAAAAATAGAGGGTTTACCACGAAAGTCAACCAATAGTTTTCTCAGGGTCTTCCAATAGCCAATGCGTAAAAGTCGCAGAGCTGGGCAACGCTCATTGCATGACCTGATCGGGCCGGAGGCCGACCACTGTCACGACAAGATTGCGCTAGTTAGAGCGTTCCCGATCACCGCCACTCCTGACGGGCACAAAACTTACCCCGCCGCTCTCACTGGCGTTCTGTCAAGCCTCCAATGCTTTGATCTTTGGCGTTTGCCATGAACCGTCCAAAAACACATCAATCACCGGCTCGGGCGGCAATGGTGGAGGTATGAAAGCCGATACGGTTTCTCGACGAAGCGACCCAAGCGATTTTTGGGTTGGGAATCTGACATGACCCATCATCAGACTCGCTCGTTATTTAAACAAGACGCTTTTCATTTAATTAAGCGACAGACTTAGATAGGCGCGCTTAATTAGCGCGGACACAGCATTCACGGTGTCAGACCCGATACATCCTTTCTTAAAGCTCACTTCATATTCCCGCTCGCCCTCGGCATTAGCGCCGAGAGAAACGGAAAGAGCATGACCAAGAACGACCTGTCATCACGTCATTTTCAACGAAAGATATTAGAATTCTGCGAGCTGCGTATCGCGCCGATTGCGGCCAAAAGGGTACTGGAGAATATTCGGCCCTACCTAGTCAGTTTGATCATCTATCGAAAATCGCCCCCGCTCCTGAATGGCCGTATCGACTGGACGACGATCGGTCAGGCGTGTGGGATCGAAGCCGAGTTGACGACAGAACTGAAAAAGCAGATGCGGCCAGGCTTGGATGCTATCATCCGATGGCTAGGCGCACCGCCGGCTGTCGAAGACCTAAAAACTCTGAAGCGGACCCTTCGCTCAAAGAAATCAGATCAAGACAAAAAGACAACCACCGCCTCCTCGATCAGAAAGCAGCATCGTGTCGGCGAAGGCGACAATGCTGCTCACTCAGCTTTCGCGCAGCGGGGACCTGCACCGAAGCCGATCACTCCTTTTCCAGAACCGCTATTCGAAGCGACAGAGAATCCGGCAAGCTTTCAGGACGCATTAGTCTATCACATGCGGCGGTTTGGCGACACATACTGGCAGCTCTACCGCTCTGTTGTTCATCTGAATGAGACCTTCGACAACAAGACGCTGCTATCCTGGATCCAGGGCGAGCGCGTGCCGCGATCTATTGCTAGCTTCACGATCCTCGGCCGCATCGAGCGGCGCTACAGGTTGCGACAGGGGTATTTAAAAGAGAAGCTGCCGCATCAGGCACGTTCGCTTTACGGCCATGATCTGGGTGACATCAGTCCCGCGGAGCGGCGTAGAATCTCATTTCACCTACCGGATGATTTCAGCAGTTTGCCCTTCACCAAGCGCGAAGAAATCCTTGATTGGGTGCGCCGGGTAATTATCTCCGGATCCACGGAGTATCGTCGATACCAGGCGGCGGCCAGCAGGCAACGTTATGCCATCCGCTTTCCCGGTGTCACCTATGGCGGCAGTGCTCTTGCCTCTCGATCGTTGGCCTCAGCGGCTGGCGCCAATCAGGACGTTGCGGCAGATTTCGACGATCCTGATTTGCTTTCGGGCGTTGTCGACGCGCCACCAAGACTTGCCATGGAGATGGCTGACCTTATCCGTTTCAAAACCTCGACACTGACCGCGATTGGTTTCCAGCGAAACGGCGTCTGGGGTGAGGAAACGGCCTCTCAGAAGATCGAACACCTCGGCCTGATGTTTGGCGCGCTGGCCGCTTCACCAAACGGGGCCGTAAAGGGCTACGGGGTACCACTCAGCCAACTGAGCTTTGGCCTCCTCATCTTCCCCGGTGTTTGGGACTGGTATCTGCAGTGGCGAGAACAGCGCCGCGGCTTCTATACCAAATGGGAAGAAGACATGCTGATGGTTGCCCAAGCCCTTTCACGTGCGGGTGTCGGCTGGATACGACAGCACCCGGAATTGCTTACCAACTTGAGGCCGATCTCGGGCTTGATTGAGCCGGAAGAAATCGAATTCGCGACCCGTGATTGGAACGGTGCCTGCGACGCTCTTCATCGGCATGCCGCCAACCGCTCGAAGGAAATCCAACGCGTCATGCGCGTTCATCGCGACCCGTTCGAGCCTATCATGTGCGTTCTCGAGGCCGAGAGTCCATTGGCCGAGTATCGCAAGATCACGGAAGAGATCCTTGAACGCATGCCGGACGAGAACAGATATCCACGACCGGCGGCCGAAGCCGTCAGATCATTCCTACTGCTTCGGCTTGGCCTGCACCTCGGGCTGCGGCAAAAGAACCTTCGCCAACTGCGTGTCTGTCCGCGCGGCCATTATCCGACATCCGAACGTCGGCTTGAGGACCTGAAGTGCGGCGAATTGCGCTGGAGCGATCGCGATCATGGGTGGGAGGTCCTTATCCCATCGGTCGCATTCAAAAACTCCGGCTCCTCTTTCTTCGGACAGAAGCCCTTCCGGCTTATCCTGCCCAATTTGCTCGATCTCTACAAATACCTCGACGCGTATATCGACAAGCACCGTGGAGTTCTGCTCGGCGGAGCCAAAGATCCCGGGACCCTGTTCGTCAAGACGGTAAAGACGACCAGCATTGATGCCGCCTACAACTCCACCACATTCTACGAGGCTTGGCGGACCGTCATCCAACGCTATGGAATTTATAACCCCTACACCGGGCGAGGCGCGATCAAGGGCTTGCTGCCGCATGGTCCCCATAACCTGCGGGACATTCTCGCGACGCATATCCTTAAACAAACCGGATCCTACGAGCAGGCGAGCTACGCCATTCAGGACACGCCCGATGTCGTGCAACAGCATTACGGTCGCTTCCTCCCTCAAGACAAGGCGGCACTGGCCGCCAAGATCCTCAATCAGGTCTGGGAAGCTGCCTAAAATTGAATGAGTGCTCGGCTCGGATGTATTTTGCCTACGCCCGAGCCGGGACTCGTCGTTTCCGCCGTGAGCAATATCGAACCGTCATATACCACCGTGCTTGGCTAAGCCTCTCATTTCGATAAATAACAGCGCACCGAAACAATGTGTCGTGGCCGGGACAAAACGGCCGCGCCGCCGTTTTGCGGCATCGGCCGGTCCCGGTATACCGCATGGTAAAGTTTCTCAATCTTCGGCCGCAATATAAAAATACTTGACTAAATTTATCCTGTTTTATACGTGACCAGCATGCAAGCTGACCGACGGTCCCCGTTCGGTTTTGTCTCCATAGCTCACCCGAACCGATGGCAAGAACATTTAACGCATGGCTGTACCAGCTGTTTAAGCTCTACCATCGTGACGCGGTGCGCCTTGCTTCGCGGCTTGTCGGCAATCGGGAAAGTGGCGAGGACGTCGTTCAGAATGCCTATCTAAAGCTCGCAGGGCGCCAATCGGCGACTCCCGTCGAGCATCCGAGAAGGTATCTTTTTACGGCGACACGTCATGCCGCAATCGACTTTACCGATCGCGAGCGGCGCGAATGGCTGCGGCGCGTGGATTTCGAGAGCCTTGACGAAACCAGTCTGGCCGACAATTCGTTCGAGCGAATGGAGATGCAGCGCGATCTCGCCAAGCTCGCCGTATATCTCAATGCACTTCCCGACGCCTGCCGTCAGGCGTTCGTCATGAACAAGCTGCAGGGCTACAGCCATCCGGAGATCGCTAATACTCTCGGCGTCTCCGTCAGCATGGTGGAGAAGCACATCGTACGCGCGTTGTTGCACTGCCGAGAGTTCTTGCGCCGCGATGAGGAATTTTGAGATGGCGCGCATTGTGGATTTTCCTCGCTTTTCCGGTCTAACACTATGAACGCCAATCCAAACCCGGACGCATTGATGACTGAGGCGCGAAACGAGAAACCGGATCTTGCCGAACAGGCGCTCCATTGGATTGTCCGGCTCAATTCCGGAACGACTTGTGATGGAGATGTTGTAGCCTACGAAGCGTGGCAGAAGGAAAGCACTGCGCATGCCGATGCTGCCCGCGAGGCAGAGCAGCTCTGGTCGGTGATGGGCAGGCTCTTCGTTGATCGCAAGAGCGGCCGCGTTTTGGCCGCAGCGCCGCCTGCGTCCGGGATCAGCCGTCGCAGCGCACTCTCTCTGCTGCTGTGTCTTGGCGCTGTCGGCACTTCAGGAGGCCTCTGGAGCTCCGGGTTCCTTGGCCGCTTGACTGCGGATTACACCACGGAAACGGCAAGCCCGAAACTGGTTACGCTCCCGGACGGTTCACGTGTCTCTCTGAACGCCCGCTCCGCCCTCGATGTCGATTTCACCGCGCAGCTGAGACGGGTGCGGCTGCTGGCCGGAGAAGCCTATTTCGAAGTGGCGTCGGATGCTGCCCGCCCCTTCGAAGTCATGGTCGACGATACGTCCTTCCGAGCGCTAGGCACGGCCTTCGACGTTGCGAGGGATCTGCCCGAAGCAAGAGCCGAGCTTTCGGTCACACGCCACAGCGTCAGGGTCAGTAGCAGTCTTGGCGAGACTTTGGATGTGCAGGAGGGCGAGATCCTGCGCGTCGACAGGCAAGGCCATATCGGACAGGCGATCAAATCCGATGCTTCGACGTTCGCGGCCTGGCGCGATGGACAATATGTCGCTGAAGGGCGCTCGCTTGAGGAAGTTGTTGCCGCCCTTTCGGCATGGCACCGCGGGGTCATCGTCATTACGGATGCGAAGCTTAAGCAACTAAAAATCAACGCAGTGCTCGACCTGCGTGACGCAAACGGCTCCCTTGATGCGCTGCAGGGCGGGTTGCCCCTTAAAGTGCGCCACGTCTCGAATTATTTTACAGCAATTTCAGCACCTTAATTAAAAAGCGAAAATTTCTTCATCCAATCATTGAGGATTTTACTCAGCTTTTGGGTCTCAACACATGACGGGACGAACGGGGATTTCGTCATCGATCCGCATGAAGGGGTATTGTGTTGAGATTTTCGGGACGAAACAAACTGCTTGCAACTGCGCTCGTCGCCTCGGTGGCAGCGCTCTCATTTCTGTCGAGCCAGCCGGCCTTGGCACAACAATCCACCACGGGCAGGACACAGCCGGGATCCTATAACATTCCCGCACAGCCCTTGAGCAGCGCGCTCGCCAGTTTCGCGCGCACCAGCGGATTGAAGATCGCCTATCCGTCATCCATTACACAGGGCAAGACCTCCAGTGCTGCCGTCGGGTCATATACGCGCACCGATGCCTTAAAGCAGATCCTGTCCGGCAGTGGGCTTTCCTACAGTTTCACCGGCGACAACGCGGTAACAGTCTTCGATCCACGCCAGATGGACGCAGGCCGCATCGATACGGATGGTGCAACTGCTCTCGAACCGCTTGTGGTTACCGCCAGCCCCGGAACGACCGAAGGCACCGGCTCTTACACAACGGGCGAGATGGCGACCGCAACCGGCCTGCCGCTTTCCATTCGCGAGACACCGCAATCCATTTCGGTGATTACCCGTCAGAGGATTGAGGACCAGGACCTGCGCAGCGTCGAAGACGTGGTCGTGAACAGCCCTGGTGTCATCTTCAAGAAGAAGGGCATTGCCGACGACAACGACAAGGGCCTGTTTGCCCGTGGCCTTGAGATCGAGAACTTTCAGGTCGATGGCGTCAACGTCAACAAGAACCTCAATTCGCTTAGTCTCGACACGGAGATCTATGACCGCATCGAGATCGTTCGCGGTGCAACCGGCTTGCTCAGCGGCGCCGGAAGCCCGTCGGCGACTGTCGATCTGGTACGCAAGCGCCCTACATCGGAGTTTCAAGCGTCCGTCGAAGGCACGATCGGCTCTTGGAATACCCACCGCGGGACCTTCGATGTCAGCGGCCCGATCTCGGACGATGGCGGGCTTAGAGGTCGTGGTGTCGGCGCATTTCAGGAAGGCGATAGCTACATCGACCGGCTGACGCAGAAATCGCAGGCTTTATACGGCGTCCTGGAAGCCGATATTGATGACCGTTCGACGCTGACCTTTGGCGGCGAATACCAGAACAAGGAATGCAGGGCTTGCGGCTACTTTGGCGCACCGGCCTATTTCTCCGACGGAACGCCGGCCGTGTTCGATCGCTCCTTCAACTCTGCTGCCAACTGGAGCCGCCAGGATCGTACCCGCTACAGCGGCTTCGTCGAGTTCGAGCATGAGTTCGAAAATGACTGGAAGCTAACCGCAACCGGCACCTACATCTATGAAAACAACGACCGCACCTATGGCTGGTTCAGCCGCAACGGTTACGCGGACAAGGATACCGGCGCGGGATCGAGCCTCTGGGTTTCGAAATGGCCTATCCCAACCAAGCAGGCAAGTTTCGATGGTAGAGTCGAGGGTCCGGTGGAGATGTTTGGCCGCGAGCACGATCTCGTCTTCGGCGTGAATGCATCCCGCACCCGTGCCGATTATGACATGTATCCGCTGTGGACCGTGCCAGGTTTCAGCGCATCAATCCCGAATATCTTTAATTGGAACGGAGACTTCGCCGAGCCGGAATGGACCACGACCGGCAAGCGCTCTTACACCCTGACGCAATACTCCGCTTATGGTGCCGCCCGTCTCAAGCCGACAGACGACCTCTCTGTGATCCTTGGGTCACGCATCAACTGGTACGATCAAGACTCGACATACGACTATATCGCCTGGGGGCCTTACCCCGATGCGATCAAGGAAACGGCCGTCTGGGTTCCGTATGCCGGTGTTGTCTACGATCTGACCAAAAGCCTATCGGTCTACGCCAGCTACACCAGCATATTCCAGCCGCAATCGGTCATGAACGTGAGCGGGCAGACGCTGCAGCCGGTCACCGGCGACACCTATGAAATAGGCATGAAGGCCGCGCTTTTCGACGAGCGATTGAATGCCAGCGTTGCTCTCTTCCGGACCAAGCAGGACAACTACGCTGTCGCCGATGGTAATCTGACGCCCACCGGCGATGACGCATATGTCGCAGCGAACGGCGCTGTCATCCGTGGCATCGAGTTCGAACTCTCTGGCGAGATCCTGCCGGATTGGCAGGTGCTGGCGAGCTTTACCCATGCCAGCACCGAGCTGCCTGATGGCTTCAACATCAGCGTCGGCGTTCCCCAGAACTCGATGAAGCTCTTCACCTCCTATCGCCTGCCCGGCGAATGGGAAAAGCTGACCGTCGGTGGTGGTTTCCGCTGGGAAAGTTCCAGCAGCTTCACTCAGAAGAACGGTACCTTCCCAGCTGGCGTGACGACGAAACAGGATGCTTTTTTTGTCGTCGACCTGATGGCCAAGTACGACTTCACCGAGAACGTTGCCGCAAAACTCAACATCCACAACCTGTTCGACAAGAAGTACTACGCCAGCACCAACATCTACAGCAACGTGTATGGCGATCCGTTGAATGCGACGCTGTCGCTGAGCTACAAGTTCTGAGGAAGATGCCGGCTATCGCGAAATTCGGTAGCCGGCCTTGTGTTGCCATGACCTTACGACACGACCCAAGCCGGCGGCAATTCCTGACGGCACTGATCGGCTTTTCGGGATTGCTTTCGACAGGAGCTTCCTCTCTCGCTTTTGCAGCGGGAGAGAAGTCGTTTCCGGTCGACATCCGTCACGCCCTTGGAACGACCCGGATCGAAGCGGAGCCGAAACGCATCGTCACTCTTGGCTGGAATGGTGAGGATGCCGTGCTGGCGCTTGGCCGCGTGCCGGTCGGCATGCACCGATACGGCCTGTTCGAGCGCGGCATCCTTCCGTGGAATGAAGCCTATCTCAAGGGCCAGGCACCCGAACTTCTGCAATCGGGCGCACTCGACTACGAAGCAATTGCAGCGCTCGAACCGGATGTCATCCTGGCCATTAAGACCGGCACCAATGAAATCGAATGGCAGCGGCTGTCCAGTATCGCGCCAACCGTCGTCTACGCTTCGGCTCCGTGGAAAGCAGATTGGCGCGAGCAGATGGTCCTGACGGGGCTGGCTCTGGGCGAACCGCAAAAGGCCCACGACCTGATCAAAGCAGCCGAAAGACAACTCAGTGACCTTGCCGCAGCCCACCCTGACATCAAAGGCAAGACGTTCGTTTTTGGCAGTTATTTCCCGGGGGAAGGCACTCTTGGCGTTTATTTTGCCCGCGACCCGCGCGTGCGCGAGCTCGTCGCTATGGGCCTTCGATTGGCGCCGGGCGTTGGAGCCTTGATGGAAACGGAGCCCGATGCCAACGGCATCGGCGTCAGCCTGGAGGAACTCGATCGCTTCGACGCCGACGTGTTGATCGTCTGGTATGGTCCCGGTGCACGCGCCGACGCGGAAGGCCAGCCACTGTTCAAGGCGTTCGGGCCTGTGCGGCGAGGCGCCTACATCGCGCTCGATGATGCGGTTTCCGTTTGGGCAACATCCGCCGTCAGTGTTCTGTCCATTCCTTATGCCTTCCCGAACTTTGTCGAGCGTATTGCCGCTGCGGCCACGAAAGAACGATGACATGGTCGAAGAGCCCGATTTTCACGCCGCCACCGTTCTCTCGAAGACACACATCAGCCCATCCATGATCCGTGTGATCCTCGGTGGAGATGATCTACGGCGCTTTGCGAGTTGTGGCGGGCTGGATGAATTCGCATGGCTTACTTTTCCGGAGAGAGATAAACCGCTCGCCGACGCGCCCGGCCGTTATTACACCATCCGTCACTGGGACGCGGCGGGAGGTAGGATTACGGTCGACTTCGTGTCGCACGAGGGCGGTATCGCTTCCACATGGGCACGCCTCGCCGAACCCGGAGATCGGCTGGGTGTACTCAAGCCGCGCTTCCGTTACGTCCCGCCTGCCGATGCCTGTTGGGTCGTTTTACTCGCTGACGCGACGGGCTTGCCTGCCGTTGGGCGCATCATCGAGGAGCGCGCGCCCGAGGTCCCGGTCATCGCGCATGTCGAAATTAACAGCATCGAAGATCGCCAGGATTTTTCAGCCGATGGATATCGGGCCCATTGGCACCTAGGCTTCAACCATGTCGGGCGACCGAGTAGGCTCTCCGAGATCGCAGTCGAACTGGAACTCCCACAAGGGCCCGGCTACGTCTGGGTTGCCGGGGAGGCCAGTGAAATCGCCGCCTGCCGTCGGCATTTTCGTGACACGTTGGGGCTGCCACGGGATCGGCTGACCTCGATCGGTTACTGGATCCGCGGACAAGCCCGATCATGAGCGTGGGTGCTTCGTCTAACCGATCGGCCGCTCGTCCTGCGCGGACAATTCTCCCAGCTGTGGCCACTCTTGCGCTGCTACTCGCGCTGCTCACGATCGCAAGCCTGATGCTGGGCGCGCGTCCTATCTCGCTTGCCGCGCTCAACGCCGCCCTTCTGCACTACGATCCGCATGTGACCGAGCATATCATCGTACGCGATTATCGTTTGCCCCGAACGATCCTTTGTCTCCTGTGTGGCGCGGCCTTTGGGACGGCCGGCGCTCTGATCCAGGCGACAACCCGCAATCCGCTTGCGGATCCCGGCATTCTCGGCGTCAATGCCGGCGCAGCCTTCGCGGTCATCCTGGCCGTCGGCATATTTTCGTTCGCCTCGATCGGCGCCTATGTCTGGTTCGCGCTCGCCGGAGCAGCTATCGCCGGATTGCTCGTCTACACCATCGGCACCTCCGCGGGCGGCTCGACACCCGTCCGGCTGCTGCTAACAGGTGTCGCTCTTTCGGCGGTGCTGGGCGGGATCGGTTCCTCGATAACCCTGCTTGATCCTCAAGCTTTCGACAGTATGCGTCATTGGCAGGTTGGAACGGTCGGCGGGCGCAACATGAATGTTGCCGTATCCGTTGCGCCGTTCATCATACTCGGCCTTTGCCTTGCGCTCGTCGTCACACCTGCACTGAACGCCGCCATCCTCGGTGACGATGCCGCCCGGGCTCTGGGACTAAATCTGATCAGACTGCGCGTTGCCGTGGTGGTCGCCGTGACCTTGCTTGCCGGTGCGGCAACCGCGGCCGTGGGCCCCATCATATTTATCGGCCTCATGGTTCCCCACGCGGTGCGCTGGTTGACTGGGCCAGACCAGAGACGGATCGTTCCACTTACGATGCTCGGTTCGGCCATACTCCTGCTCGCTTCCGATATTGCCGGCAGGCTCGTCACCTTTCCCGATGAGCTGGAAGCCGGGATCGTAGTGGCGTTCCTTGGCGCGCCGGCTCTCATAATGCTTGCCCGCAATGCACGGACGACCTCGCTTTGAAAACACTGATCTATCGCCTGCCAAGCCGAGGCTCAAATGCCGGTTCCCGATTGTCCTTGCGTACCCCGGCACGAACGCTTTGGGCTTCGCTCGGCCTTCTCTTCGTGCTTGTCGCCCTCGGTCTTTTCACTTTGACGGCAGGCCGATTCAATGTCGGAATTCTGGATATTTTGCATGCTTTGTCCGGGCGCGGTGCGGAGAAGACCAGAATGATCATCGTTGAGTGGCGCTTACCTCGCCTCTTGCTTGCAGGCGTTCTCGGCGCGGCTCTCAGTGTGAGTGGCGCAATCTTTCAATCCTTGACCCGCAACCCACTCGGCTCGCCGGATATCATGGGCTTTGCAGCCGGCGCTCATACCGGTGCGCTGTCGGTCATCCTGTTGTTTGCAGGCGGCTATTACCTGACTGCGGCCGGGGCCATCGCCGGCGGTCTCGTTACCGCAACGCTCGTCTATGTCGTTGCTGGAAGCGGCGGCAATCGCGGCTTTCGCCTGATCGTGATCGGGATTGGCACGTCCGCCATGCTTTCCGCGGTGAACGCATGGATGATCCGCCGAGCCGATCTCGATATCGCCATGGGAGCCGCGTTGTGGTCCGCCGGTTCCCTCAACGGTCTCGGCTTCCAGCAGCTTTTGCCTGCGGCCATTCTTCTGGCTTTACTGGCAATTCCCATCATCGCTCTGGCCCGGCCCATGCGACAAATGGAACTGGGTGAGGAGGTCGCGCTTGCCTCGGGCATTGCAATCGCGAAAAGCCGCCTTGGGCTGACTTTGTGCGGCGTTGCGCTCACCGCCATCGTGACCGCGATCGCGGGGCCGATCTCGTTTGTTGCACTGGCTGCCCCGCAGATCGCCAACCGCCTTGCAAGGTCTTCCGGCACGTCGCTTGTGCTCTCGGCGTTGATGGGCGCCGTACTGCTTACCGCCGCGGATGCAGCAGCACAACATGCTTTCGGATTGCAGCTCCCGGTCGGGGTGATGACGGTAAGCGTCGGCGGCTTCTATTTCCTATGGCTTCTCATCCGCGAGGGACGTCGATGACGAGAGAACAGGCGCCGCACCTTGCCGCGCGATCCATTACTCTCAAATACAAAGAACGGCAGATCTGTCGTGATCTGTCCATTGCCGTGCAGCCAGGTTCATTCACGGTGATTATCGGCCCCAATGCCTGCGGAAAGTCTACTTTGCTGCGTGCGCTCGCGCGGCTGCTTGTGCCCGCCGACGGCAGCGTTCTTCTCGATGGTCAGGACATCGCTCGCCTGTCGACGAAGATCGTAGCTCGTCGCCTTGGGTTGTTGCCGCAGTCATTTTCTGCCCCTGACAGCATCACTGTTTCCGAACTCGTCGGACGGGGCCGTTATCCGCATCAATCCCTTCTCCGACAATGGTCGGCGGCGGATGAAGAAGCCGTTCATATCGCCATGGCGGATACGGACATTGCGGGCCTCGCGGATCAGCCGATCGATACCCTTTCGGGTGGCCAGCGCCAACGAGCCTGGGTAGCGATGGCACTCGCACAGGAAACGTCGCTACTCCTTCTCGACGAACCGACGACGTTCCTCGATATCGCCCACCAGATCGACCTTCTCGATCTCCTCGCGGCGCTGAACCGCAAAGGCCGGACGATTGTCGCCGTGCTTCACGACCTCAACCAAGCCGCCCGTTACGCCTCGCATCTCGTTGCGATGAGGGACGGTGTCGTCGTCGCGGAAGGCACTCCCGCAGCAATCGTGACGCCGGATATGATCAAATCCGTCTTCGATTTGGAAAGCGTCGTCATCCCGGACCCGGTCACTGGTTCGCCGCTCGTCGTACCAAGCCGTCGATCTAACAGCAAACGCGATTCTTGACCGTTCGAGGCATGCCTTTGCGAAACGCGTCGACAGGCTAGACACCGCCGTGAAAGGATACGAACCGGCGCCCCCAGCACCATCCTTACGGACCTCATGCCAAGTTCTTGAAATATCGATATTTCCAATCGGTTCTTGACCTCACCGGCTAGACCACAGGCAGAGCTACCGGGATCCACGCTGGATCCACCAATTCGCGGTCTTTTTAAGTCCGCTGAACGGAGAGACATGCATGTGCGATAGCCCCAGAGCGCCAGCTCTTTCGGCGGTTCACCATGTTCATATCCGCCTCCAGCCTTTGGATCGACGTTAGGCCGAGAGTTCCTGTCGGACGATCTCCGCGCCTGCGGCGAGAGCATTCAGCTTGCCGCGCGCGACCCGTCGAGACAGGGGAGCCATCCCACAATTGGTGCAAGGGCAAAGCTTGTCGGCATCGACGAATTGAAGTGCCTTTCGCAGGGTCGCGGCAACTTCCTCCGGGGTTTCGATGGTGTCGCTCGCGACGTCGATCGCCCCGACCATCACCTTCTTGCCTCGAACAAGCTCGATGAGATCCATCGGAACATGAGAATTGTGGCACTCCAGCGAGATCATGCCGATGCTGGATTTCTGCAGCTTTGGGAAGGTTCGCTCATATTGCCACCACTCCGATCCCAGGGTCTTTTTCCAATCGGTGTTGGCCTTGATCCCATAGCCGTAGCAAATGTGGACGGCGGTTTCGCACTTCAGTCCTTCGATTGCCTTCTCGAGGGTGGCGACACCCCAATCGTTCACCTCGTCGAAGAAGACGTTGAACGCGGGCTCGTCGAACTGGATGATGTCGACGCCGGCAGCTTCGAGCTCCCTGGCTTCTTCGTTGAGGATCTTGGCGAATTCCCAGGCCAGCTTTTCTCGGCTCCTGTAATGAGCATCGAAGAGCGTGTCGATCATCGTCATGGGACCGGGCAGTGCCCACTTGATGGGTTCTTTGGTCTGCTGGCGCAGAAACTTGGCATCTTCAACGAATATGGCTTTGGGGCGCGATACGGCGCCGGCAACCGTCGGTACACTCGCATCATAGCGATCACGAATCCTGATCGTCTCGCGCTTCTCGAAATCGACGCCATCAAGGTGCTCGATGAAGGTTGTGACGAAGTGCAGCCGCGTTTGCTCGCCATCACTGACGATGTCGATTCCAGCCTGCCGCTGATCGTCCAGGGACAGACGCAACGCGTCCCTCTTGCCTTCAATCAATTCCTCGCCTTGCAATTTCCACGGCGACCACAGCTTTTCCGGCTGTGCGAGCCAAGAGGGTTTTGGCAAGCTGCCGGCGGTCGACGTGGGCAACAGTCTCTTCATGATGGCAAACCTTATATTTTCGTGTTTCAGGCGGCGTAGTTCGCAGACCATTGCTCAAGAACGGCCTTGTACGGCTTGATGAAGTGTTCCTCGGCGAATTTCCCCTGCTCGACGGCCAGTCGGCTGCGCTCTTCCCGGTCGTAGACAATCCGGGTCAGCGAATAGTCTTGATGTTTGAGACTAGGCTGATAGCAGGCGCCTGCCGCGGAGTTGGCGTTGTAGATCTCCGGTCGGTAGATCTTCTGGAACGTCTCCATCGTGCTGATGGTGCTGATCAGCTCGAGATTGGTGTAATCATCAAGCAGGTCGCTGAGGAAATAGAAGGCAAAGGGCGCGACGCTGTTGGGAGGCATGAAGAAGCGAACCTGCAGTCCCATTTTCTGGAAGTAGAGATCCGTCGAAGACAGCTCATCCTGTTCGTACTCGGCACCCAATACGGGATGTTGATTTCCAGTCCTGCGATAGGTCTTGCTGCTCGAGGCGCTCAGGCAAATGACTGGCGCCTTGTGAAAATGCGCTCTGTAGGCATCCGAATTCAGGAAGCACTTGAACAGGTTTCCATGCAGATCGCCAAAATCGGCTGGCGCGCCGAATGCAGTGCGATCCCTGTTGTACTCCGGCAGTACAACGCTGAAGTCGTAATCCCGGACATAGGAGGAGAAGTTGTTGCCGACAATGCCCTCGATGCGCTCGTCGGTTTTCCGGTCGACGATGGTCGTCTTCAATATCTCGATCAGCGGAAAAACATCATTGTCGCCTTGCGCATCGATGTGCATCTCGACTGAGATGATGTCGAGCTCGACGGCATAGCGATCTCCCTTGGGATTATCCCAATGCGCCAATGCGTTGAAACGGTTATCGATCATCCTGAGCGCGTTGCGCAGGTTCTCCTGTCGGCCCTTGCCTTTCGCCAGGTTGGCAAAGTTGGTGGTAGCCCGCGTATGCTCCGCGGGGCGATAGTCCTCATCGAAGCAAATGCTCTTGATGCTAAACTTGAGGTCTGTACTCATCACGATCCGGCATCCTAATGGAGTTCTCAGTCGGCAGTCTCCGGACTGTCCATTCCTGAAGCTGTGCGCCTCTTATGCCTGACGGACCGAGCGGGAAATATTGGTTTTATCTCATGGAGCCATGAGCCGTGCTCATGGTTTGGTGCTGGGCGCCGAACCTCGCGCGGCACTTATGATCACGTCTTGACCACTTCGGCGACATCAGACATTGGTTGGTCATCGTGGTTCTCAGGCGCGCCAATGCGCTGGAGCTAAGAGGGAATTCGGTGAGGGTCTGGATCACAGCCCGAAGCCGAAGCTGCCCCCGCAACTGTAAGCGGCGAGCGAAAGTCCATCCAAGTCACTGAGGCCTGCCTCGGGAAGACGGACCGGAGCGACGACCCGTGAGCCAGGAGACCTGCCGCGATCGATAACGTCCACGGGCGGGGTGTCCCGGAGTGCCGCTTTTGCGTAGGCACTCCCGTGCCGTCGTCTCTGCGCCATGCCAATGCCCGGCCGCAACCCGATGGCAGTGCCGATGACAGAAACCTCCACGATACAAAGATCCGCCCAGAACGGCGTCGTTCCTTTCGATGATGGGCGGGCGTAACGATGCTGGATAGGCAACATCTGTCGATCCTGCGCGAGGTCGACCGCCTAGGCAGTCTGACGGCTGCGGCGGAGCGGCTGAACGTTTCGCAATCCGCTCTCAGCCACACGATCCGCAAGCTCGAAGAACGCTATGGCGTCGCGATGTGGGAGAAGGACGGTCGCAACCTTCGTCTCACGGAGGCCGGCCGCTACATCGTGGGGCTTGCGCAGCGAGTCCTGCCGCAGATCGAAAGGGCTGAGACTGTCCTGTCGGACTATCGCCATGGCCAGCGAGGATCGCTCAGGATCGGCATGGAGTGCCATCCCTGCCACCAATGGCTCATGGGTGTCACGAAGCCCTATCTACTGGACTGGCCGGATGTGGACCTCGAACTGACGACATCCTTCGCCTTCGGCGGCGTCGCGGCGCTCACAGGATACGAAATCGATATCCTGATCACGCCGGATCCGATCGAGATGCCGGGCATCCACTATCTGCCGGTGTTCGATTACGAGTTGGTGCTCGCCGTGCCAGTCGATCACCCGCTGGCGCTGAAACGCTATGCCGAGCCTGTGGATCTCCTCGATGAGACGCTGTTCACCTACCCGGTGCCGCCGGAACGGCTGGATGTGTTCACGCATTTCCTGGTTCCAGCGAACTGCCGGCCGCGCCACCACCGCAATGTGGAGACGACGGAAATGATGCTTCAGCTCGTCGCGGCGGGCCGCGGGGTGAGCGCCATTCCGAACTGGCTGGTGCGTCGCGAAGCAGCGGAGCTCGGGGTCCGGCCTGTCAGCATCGGACAAAGCGGAATCCGGAAAAGCATTCATCTCGGCCTGAGAGAAGGCGACGACACACTCGATTTCATATCAGGGTTTCTCGCGACGTCGCGCCGGATGTCGGCGTAATGTCCTGGCTTTCAGGTGATGCCGTGTTTTTCAACAGTGAGTCTCCAATGATTTTCTTGCTCCGACCTCATATCCGTTGACGCCATCTTCGCCTCAGGTACTATATCTAGTGTTCAAGGTTCTTCCGATTCGCGTCGGAAGCTAAGACGGGAATACGGTGCGTGATGCCCATGACGGGCTGAGTAATGCCGGAGCTGCCCCCGCAACTGTAAGCGGCGAGCATTCGATCGATACGTCCACTGATGCCTTGAGGGCATTGGGAAGGCAGATCGGATGTGACGACCCGCAAGCCAGGAGACCTGCCTTGCAACGAAAACGTCCACGGGCGGGGTGTCCGGAAGGTCGCGATTGCGTGCGGGATGTTGCCGTGCGTACCGCTTCCCCTGACCGCCGCATGAGCCACTTCGGGGTGAAGTCTTATGATCTTGAGTTTCGAATTCCGTCCGCGCGAGTGACGGGCGCCTGAGCGTCCGGCGACCGCAAGCGGCTGCCTTCATCATCCATCATTTTGCCTGGACATCGGCGGATGTCCGATCGCTATCGCACGCCTATCCGACACGAGGATTACCATGACCATTACCGTCTACAGCAAGCCCGCCTGCGTCCAATGCACGGCGACCACCCGCGCGCTTGACCGCCAGGGGATCAACTATGACGTGATCGACGTCTCGACCGACACGGCGGCCTACGAACTCGTGCAGGGGCTTGGCTATCGCCAGGTTCCCGTCGTCGTCGCCGGCGATCTGCACTGGGCGGGCTTCCGCCCGGATATGATCAGCGCGCTCGCCTGAGGATCGCCTGATGGGTGAGCTCGTCTATTTTTCCAGCAGGTCCGAGAACACCCACCGCTTTGTCGAAAAACTCGGGCTGCCGGCATCGCGGATTCCTGTCAGTGCCGAGCATACGCTTACCGCGCAACGTCCCTTCGTGCTGATCGTCCCGACCTATTGCGGCGATGGCGGCAAGGGCGCCGTGCCCAAACAGGTCATCCGTTTCCTCAACAATGCGGACAACCGTTCGAACCTCCGGGGCGTGATTGCCGCGGGTAACAGCAACTTTGGTGGGACCTACGGGCTCGCCGGCGACATCATCTCCAGGAAATGCCAGGTGCCCTACCTCTACAGGTTCGAGCTTCTGGGCACCGAAGAGGATGTCGCCAATGTCACACACGGATTGGAACGATTTTGGACACGGCAGTTCTCGACCGCCCCTTGAAGGCGACAGACACCAAGATAGCCGATGCGACGCTCGACTATCATGCGCTGAACGCGATGCTGAACCTCTACGACGAGGACGGAAGGATCCAGCTCGACAAGGATCGGCAGGCGGCCAAGCAGTACTTCCTGCAGCACGTGAACCAGAATACCGTCTTCTTCCATAATCTCAGGGAGAAGCTCGATTACCTGGTGACGGAGGGTTACTATGAGCAGGAGGTGCTGGACCAGTATTCGTTCAACTTCGTCCGCGACCTGTTCGATCACGCCTATGACAAGAAGTTCCGCTTTCCGACTTTCCTCGGCGCCTTCAAATATTACACCAGCTACACGCTGAAGACCTTCGACGGAAAGCGCTATCTGGAGCGCTACGAAGACCGCATCTGCATGGTGGCGCTCACCTTGGCGCAGGGCAACGAGGCGCTCGCCCGCGACATGGTGGACGAGATCATTTCCGGCCGCTTCCAGCCGGCGACGCCGACCTTCCTCAATGCCGGCAAGAAGCAGCGCGGCGAACTCGTGTCATGCTTCCTGCTGCGTATCGAGGACAACATGGAGAGTATCGCTCGCGGCATCAATTCGGCGCTGCAGCTTTCCAAGCGTGGTGGCGGTGTCGCGCTGTCACTGACGAACCTGCGCGAGGCCGGAGCACCGATCAAGCAGATCGAGAACCAGTCTTCCGGCGTGATCCCGGTGATGAAGCTGCTGGAAGATAGTTTCTCCTACGCCAACCAGCTCGGCGCGCGGCAGGGTGCGGGCGCCGTCTACCTGAATGCCCACCACCCCGACATCATGCGCTTCCTCGACACCAAGCGCGAGAATGCCGACGAGAAAATCCGTATCAAGACGCTGTCGCTCGGCGTCGTGGTGCCCGACATCACCTTCGAACTGGCGAAGAACAACGAGGATATGTACCTGTTCTCGCCCTACGACGTCGAGCGCGTCTATGGCGTCGCCTTCAGCGAGATCTCGGTGACCGACAAATACCGTGAGATGGTGGCCGACAGCCGCATCAAGAAGAAGAAGATCAAGGCGCGCGACTTCTTCCAGGTGATCGCCGAGATCCAGTTCGAGAGCGGCTATCCCTACATTATGTTCGAGGACACGGTGAACAGGGCGAACCCGATCGCCGGGCGCATCACCATGAGCAATCTGTGCTCGGAAATCCTGCAGGTCAGCGACGCCAGCCTCTACAACGCCGATCTGTCCTACGACCACATGGGCAAGGACATCTCCTGCAATCTCGGCTCGCTGAACATCGCGGCCGCGATGGACTCGTCGGATTTCGGCAAGACGATCGAAACCTCGATCCGGGCGCTGACCGCTGTCTCCGACATGAGCAACATCACTTCGGTTCCTTCAGTCGCCAAGGGTAACGCCGACAGCCACGCGATCGGCCTCGGCCAGATGAACCTGCACGGCTATCTCGCCCGCGAGCGGATCTTCTACGGCTCCGAGGAAGGCGTCGATTTCACCAACATGTATTTCTACACGGTGACCTATCATGCCATCCGGGCTTCAAACCGACTTGCCGTCGAGCGGGGCCAGAGCTTCAAGGGGTTCGAGAATTCGAAATACGCGTCAGGCGAATATTTCGACAAGTACACCGAGGCCGAATGGAAGCCCGCGACCGCGCGCGTGGCCGAGCTGTTCGAGACGGCAGGGATCCATATCCCGACGCAGGACGACTGGCTGGCGCTGAAGCACGCGGTCATGGACGGTGGTCTGTATAACCAGAACCTGCAGGCCGTGCCGCCGACAGGCTCGATCTCCTACATCAACCACTCGACCTCCTCGATCCACCCGATCGTCTCCAAGATCGAGATCCGCAAGGAGGGCAAGATCGGCCGCGTCTACTATCCGGCCGCATTCATGACCAACGACAATCTCGACTACTACCGGGATGCCTACGAGATCGGGCCGGAGAAGATCATCGACACCTATGCGGCGGCCACACAGCACGTCGACCAGGGCCTGTCGCTGACGCTGTTCTTCCGCGACACCGCGACGACGCGCGATATCAACAAGGCGCAGATCTATGCGTGGAAGAAGGGCATCAAGACCATCTACTACATCCGCCTTCGCCAGATGGCGCTGACCGGCACGGAAGTGCAGGGCTGCGTCTCCTGCGCCCTTTGATCCCAGGTGAGCAAGATGAACATTCAAGTGAAGACCAAAACCCCGAAGGTCGCCGCGGCCGTGCGCGCCATCAATTGGAACCGCATCGAGGACGACAAGGATCTCGAGGTCTGGAACCGCCTTACCGGCAATTTCTGGCTGCCCGAAAAAGTGCCGCTGTCGAACGACATCCCATCCTGGGCAACACTGAAGCCGGAAGAGCAGCAACTGACCATCCGCATCTTCACCGGATTGACGCTGCTCGACACGATCCAGAACGGCGTCGGCTCGATGAAACTCATGACCGACGCAGCCACGCCGCATGAGGAGGCCGTGCTCTCCAACATCTCCTTCATGGAGGCGGTGCACGCACGCTCCTATTCGTCGATCTTCTCGACGCTGTGCTCGACGCCCGATGTCGACGATGCCTATCGCTGGTCGGAGGAGAACGAGTTCCTGCAGCGGAAGTCGGCACTGATCATGGAGCAGTACGCTTCCGATGATCCGCTGAAGAAGAAGGTCGCCTCGGTCTTCCTCGAGAGCTTCCTGTTCTATTCCGGCTTCTATCTGCCGATGTACTGGTCGAGCCGCGCCAAGCTCACCAACACCGCCGACATGATCCGTCTCATCATCCGCGACGAAGCCGTGCATGGGTACTATATCGGCTACAAGTTCCAGCGCTCTGCCGAGCGCTTGCCCGAAGCGCAGCGCCAGGAGATCAAGGACTTCGCCTTCGATCTGCTGCTCGAGCTCTACGACAACGAGGCGAAATACACCGAGGCACTCTACGACGGAGTCGGCCTCACCGAGGACGTCAAGAAGTTCCTGCACTACAATGCCAACAAGGCGCTGATGAACCTCGGCTACGAGGCACTATTCCCGGCGGAAGCATGCAAGGTCAATCCGGCCATCTTATCGGCGCTATCGCCCAATGCCGACGAGAACCACGACTTCTTCTCCGGATCCGGTTCGTCCTATGTCATCGGCAAGGCCGTCGCTACCGAGGACAAAGATTGGGACTTCTGATTGGGGTGGTCGCGGTGGGAGGCGCGATCCCACGACGTGCACGCAGACGCTAAGCAAAAATACTCGTCGCCGCTCATGCTCTTGAACAGATGTGAACCGACGACCTGCCAAAGCGAGACCGCAACACATGGGCAATATCGTATAATTCCCTATCGCTTGTCTCGAGGATCGACGAATCGGGCTGATCATCCTTACTCCCATGCAAGCGCCAATGCCTGGTTGAAACAGGCTCGGTATTGTCGGCATCCCGGGGATGGTCTATCGAAGCGGCGCGGACGCAGTCTGACAGCAGATAGAGAGACACCAAATCGATGGCACGCAAGTACAGAGACGATTTCGCTTCGCAAGATGTCGAGTCGGAACCCGTCGTCTGCTCGCTCTGCGAGCAGGTGATACCTAACGACCAGATCGAGGATCACCATCTTGTTCCCAAAAGCAAGGGTGGCAAGATCAAGGTCTCTTTGCATCGGATATGCCATAGCCATATACATGCAGCCTTCACGGACGCCCAGTTGGCAAAGAAGTTCTCCACGATCTCAGCTATTCTCAATGACCCCGCGATTCAGAAGTTCGTCAGTTGGGTAAAAACTAAACCACCTGGCTTCGATGATGAAGCAGACGAGCGCGGCCGACGTCGCTGAGAATTGGCCAAGAGACTGCGCGCGTTAGGCTTGATTTAATATCGCCAGCACCTTATCCGCCCGCATCAATGCTTTGACCCTCTCTCCGGGCAAAGCATTGATGCGGCATACTTCGCCGTAAGTGGAATCGAACGCGCGACCCACTCGTTCTCGAGTCCGAGTGGCAAACTAATCGCGAGGGTGTTCGTTCATCGCTGCTGCGAGCCGAAGGCGGTCAGCGAGCTGCTCAGCCTCCCGCGAGGATTGTATGGCCGCCCTACCCTGACTCCAAGTATCGTGAAGCATGAAAACTCGCTAGAAACCGGTGGATGAGATCCTCATTCCAGACAGGGATTATC
Source organism: Hyphomicrobiales bacterium (assembly GCA_900471485.1). Taxonomy (GTDB): domain Bacteria; phylum Pseudomonadota; class Alphaproteobacteria; order Rhizobiales; family Rhizobiaceae; genus Rhizobium. Next base: position 33,656 of record UCEU01000004.1, on the reverse strand, counting down.
GATGCCCCGGATCAACACAGACCGTACCTCAGAGATTGATCGTGCAATTGGCGCAGCGCTTCTGACGATTAGGGCCGCGCGGGGTATCTCTCAGTCCGAACTCGCGGAAAGACTGGGCGTGTCATTCCAGCAAATTCAGAAATATGAGCAAGGCACCAACCGGCTTTCAGCTTCCGTACTGGTTCTGATCGCCAGGGAGCTGGAAGTAAGCCCAATGACCTTCCTCGGCGAGTTTTTTGATTACGACGGGACGGGCGATTGCGACATCCTCAAGCGGCTCGCCAACGCCGAGGAAAGGCTGATGCAGATCCATACACTTTCCCGAACTCCGGTCAGGACCGCTAACTAACGGGCCGAAGCGAGGTTCCCCAAGTGGGGTGCTTGATCCAGCTGGCCGTCATGCGCGAAAGCGATCGAATGCCGTCAGAAATTGCGTCGGCGGGTCGGCCTCGGGGTGAAGATAGATTTCGGTTCGAAGGTAAGACAACTCGCCCTCGAGATCAGGCTCGTCTACCTCGATCCACCAGGACTTTGGGCGACCGTCGCTGCCGTCCGACCAGCGATAGCCGCGTGCCTTCAGATGATCCTTCATGTCGAAGGGACTGTGTTCGGCAAAGATACGGACACGCGAGCGCTGGCTGGCCGTGTAAAGCTCAGAGAATGGCGTTGCCAAGCCTTGGTCCCCTTTGCGGTCGAGGACCTCCAGTAGGGCAAAGCAATCATCGACGGCACGGTGTCCTTCATGGAAAAAGCCCGCTTGGCCAATGAGGTAGCCGAGTTTTGTTCCCTCGAAACCACGTGACGACCAATCAACTTCGGCGTTGGAACAGGCCCATGCCTTTCCGGAGAACAACGGCGAAAACGGTTCACAGAATGGCCGGTCGAAGCCCGCATTATGAGCAATGATGAGATCTGCCGGCTCGATCAACGACCGAAGCGCTCGTGTATCGATGAGCTGTCCAGCCACCATGTCATCGCTGATCCCGGTCAACCTGGTGATTTCGGCAGGGATGGGAGCACTGGGTTCCTGCAGGCCGCCGTAGACGCCAATCACATCACCAATCGTACCATGTTCATCGAAGCTGAAGGCGATGGCGCCGATCTCGATAATTTCGTCCTTGCGATGACTGAGGCCGGTGGTTTCGGTGTCGACGATGACGCCTCTGAGCGGAAACTCCGGTCGGACCACTTCCGCTACGCGCCGAGGCTCAAGCTTCGTCAGGATCCGGTAGCGACCCGTTGCGGCTAGGTGAGCGACCATGTCCGCCTCTGCCACCGCACTGGTGGTAGGGCGCGATGATCGCGGGCCGGAGACTGTCTTCGCTGGCGCCTTTGACGGCTCCTCCAAAAACATGTCGATCTGTAGATTCATGCAGACAACTTCCTGACTCGTTATCCCTGAACAACTACCACACGATGCCGAGTCGGTCACCGCGGGTCGCGATTGCCTTTCCGGCGTTCGGGACTACTCGGCGGACGGCCAGTCGTTCGATGGCTATTCAATCTGCGCGGCCGCTGGTTTTTGCAGGGATGTTCCCGAAGCCGAACAAGCTCCTTTTCGATAAGGTAAAGGACGGCATGTTGCACAGCGCCCTCGCCCATCAAATCGGTGACCTTCGTTTGGCGAAGGAAAGCCTTCATCGTTCGCCGACGGGAGGCCCCGAATTGCATAGCGGTGGAGACCCTTCGGAGCATAGAGCGCGACCTGAGGGCGTCCAAAAGCGCTTTCTAGTTCAGTCGTGTAGTGCTTCGGGTCAGTGACCCCTTTGTGCAGCATCCTGATCATCAGTTCGCGGCTACATTCATGCCGGCAGAGCCCTGATCATAACGGAATGGTCTAACCAGACGATCTGGCTAATCCGCTGGCGATCGATTTTCGCCCTAGTCCCGTCCACGCGCAGCAGACACCTGCCGACAGGATCCGCCGAGTGTCACGAGGAGTGTGTGATGTACAATGCCAAACGCGACGGTTACGGGAACGGCGTAAACCGTGCGATTCCCTCGATGGGCGAGATCGAGGGGCGGATAACAGTTCTCGAGGTTGTTGCAACGACCTCCCTTAACCTGCTTCTGAAAGCCGCAGACGAGCACGCCGTGCAACAGGTGCTCTCCGATATTCGCCGCGCCATGCGGACGAAATGCGAGGAGATAAAACTTTCGCCCGCTGACGCGGATTCGGCGATTGCGTATGCCCAAGAGTTGTTCGCGGCCACATTGGAGAACACGGACCGCAAGGCGCATGGAAAGCCACGTCCGCTATCTACCAAGCGTCGGGGAACGCGACGCAGCATCCCAGTATAGTTAGGAGGCCATGACGATACCCGTCAGAGAAATGAGCGAGTGGGAAAGCCGGGAACTTTTACACCACGGAAATGTCGGTCACCTCGCCTGTGTTCACGATCACCGACCTTATGTTGTCCCGGTACACTATGCGTTCGAAGCGAAGCAGCTCTATGTCTTCTCCCTTACCGGGCAAAAGATAGATTGGATGCGCAGCAATCCGAACGCATGCCTCCAAGTGGAGGCCAGCGGCGAACATCACCGTTGGAACAGCGTCGTGGTTCAGGGCAGGTACGAGGAACTTCCCGATGCTCCCGAGTGGCACAACAAACGCCTGCATGCTTGGTCGCTGTTACAAAAACGTTCGTTTTGGTGGGAGCCCGGCTCCTCGAAACCGGGGGCCGGCTCGGACGAACGTGACAACCCGATATTCTTCCGCATTTCGATTGATGAGATATCAGGGAGGGAACTGGCCGCCAACGCGGGCATTCATGACGTTACGATCCTTCAGGAATAGAAAAACAGATTTCGCCAAACTCGCACCGAGGTGCTTATTATTGATCCGCCTCGGCGTCCTTTTTCATTGCCGCCTCGACATCCCGCGGATGAACCTGCAGCAACTGCCTAGTGCCGATATTGACCCCCAAGGCTGGTATTTCCAGATGCGTCGCCGTTCTTCTGTAGGCGGGGAATGACAGTCCCTCTATCAGCTCTTCGTCCACCACAAGTCGGTAGGTGCCAGCATCAAGCGGGACTACCAGGGGACTTAAAGCGAAGGGGCGAGAAAAGGTGATTTCAGACTCAAGCGTACGTTCTGTCATGGGAAACCTCATATCGGTCGAATTTAACCGCTCCGCGGTCATAAGGCACAATGCGATAAAAATGCCTGCGCGTTAGCGGCTACCAGAAGGTGCCTTGCAATATGACGTAGAGGATAAATGCCACAGCTATCAGGGGGACCGATTTGACGATCAAATCGACATATCTAAATCCGCCAAGATATCGAATTGCACGTTCATGCCTGGGAATTCTTGCGGTGGAAGACATCGCGTCCTCCTGATTGGGGCTAGGGATTTACTACCCTAAAAGCAGCGCCCGTGCGGTATCTGCTACTTTACCTTAAGTGGGGACGGATTGAACAATTGCAAGGTAAGAACGATGGCAAGCCACGAATATCGAGTGGTTCGTAGGGAAACCGACTGACCACTTGGCACTTACCGCACGATCGGGCCGAACAGACGCCTTGGTAGTTCTGATCATTTGCACTTCCTCCAGGAGGATCAAGCTAGGCGTCTGCGGATAGGCTTCAAGCCGCTCCCGCGAAATCGCCAAGTCTCAGGAACATACAGTGACGAGGCGTGTTGTGTTGTCACGGATGTGTGAACCAATCCGAGAAAACGAGGAAATCCAAATGAAAACGATGATTTTCGCGGCGACGCTCCTCGGAGCGTCGGTCACGATGGCTTTTGCCCAGATTACGCCTGTACCGTCGACTGACAGCAACACGCCTGCGGTGGCTACGCCTGACAGCAATAACCCCACTGCTCCTGTCGCCGGGGCCAACAGCTTTACCGAGGAACAGGCGAAGGACCGCATAGAAAAGGCCGGCTACAGCGGTCTTACCGGTTTGAAGCTCGACGACAAGGGCGTGTGGCAGGCGTCTGCCAGCAAGGACGGCAAGCCCGTCAAGGTCAGCCTCGACTATCAGGGCAACATTGTCGCCATGTAATCGCTTTCGGGCGGTCCGAACCTCATCAGGAGAAAGTCTATGAAAACTGTAACAGGCCTATTTGACGACTACACGGACGCGAGCTCTGCGGTCAGCGCGCGTGAGGCTTCTGGCGTGCCTTCCAGGGACATCAGCATTGTGTCCAACGATGCGGGCCAACACTCCACTCGGACGGGCGCAGCAACAGGCGCTGAATCGGGTGCTGGTTTGGGGGCTGTTGTTGGCGGAGCTGGTGGGCTCCTGACGGGACTGGGAATTATGGCCATCCCTGGCCTTGGCCCAGTCGTCGCAGCAGGCTGGCTTACTGCCACGGCCGTTGGGGCAGTAGCAGGTGCAGTCGCCGGCGGGGCGGGTGGTGGCCTGATCGGCGCACAAACTGGCGCCGGGGTGTCTGACGAAGACGCCAATCTGTACGCTGAAGGCGTTCGCCGGGGGGATCATTGGTGACCGCCAAGGTGGATGATATCCTTGCCCCTGAAGCAGAGGCGATCCTGAAGCGTTCGAACTGGGTGGATCCTATCGAACGCCGGACAGTCTACAACGCGCAGGGCTGGACGACATTCGACGGTACACTTGATCCCTACGCACCCGACCAGATCGATCAGGAGCGGTTACGCGTCGAACGGACACCGCGGGTGTAATCGCAAGAGTCCGGCCTCCCTCTTCGCTGGGCTGCCGTTCAACCAAAGCCAGAAACTATCGAACCCAAGGAGCCTATCATGGCCAAGGAACCCAAAACGCTCGACGTGCTGTTCCACGACACTTTGAAAGACGTGTACTTTGCTGAAAACAAGATCGTCGCGACGTTGCCCAAGATGCACGACGCCGCCAAGAGCAAGCAGCTCAAGGATGCGTTCACAAAACATCTGGCCGAAACGAAGGTGCATGTTCAGCGCCTGGAAGAGGTCTTTAAGATCATCGGTAAGAAGCCCGAACAGAAGACCTGCGATGCCATCATGGGGATCGTCAAGGAGGGCTCTGGCATTATGGATGAATACAAGGGTGCCCCTGCTCTCGACGCCGGACTTCTATCTGCAGCCCAGGCGGTGGAACACTACGAGATGTCTCGCTACGGCACGTTGCGGACGTGGGCGCTGGAACTTGGGATGAAGGATGCGGCAAAGCTCCTACAAACCACGCTCGATGAAGAGCAGGCAACAGACATCGCCCTGACCTCGATTGCGACGAAGGTCGTGAACCAGAACGCCGAAAAGGCCGCGTAAATCACGCAAGAGCGCCTCTACCAGAACACCTGCGGCCTTACCGCCGCAGGTGTCTCTGTCGCACTACAGTTCAACGCAGTAACCCTGCGCGGATACAACCTGAGCGCCTCGGAGACGACCTCGATGGCTGAAGCGCGCCCCCAATTGCTTCAGCATGATCCGAACGACGCAAATCATCGCCTACGAGGCTTTTCCAACAGTCTCTCTGCTACATTGCATTTGCACCGCGCCGTTAATTTTGTGCAATGCAGCAACTTCTGGCATTCTCATTCGTTGAGGTAGCAGTCATCGCCGCTAGGGCTGTGATCTAAGGAGCCAAACCTCAACGACTTTTCTATGAAACGCTCAAAGACATCTACTTCGCGGAGAAGCAGATACTCAATGCGCTTCCTAAAATGGCTGAGGCTGCTTACTCGCTCAACCTGAAGCAGGCATTTCAAACCCATGAGGGTGAGAGCGAAACTCATATCGAGCGGCTGGGACAGATATTCGAGCTTATCAAAAGACCTGCGCAGCAAAAGACCTGCAATGCGATCCTCGGCATCATCGAGGAGAGCAAGGAGGTTATGAAGCAGTTCAAGGGCACCGATGCTCTTGATCCGGGACTGATTGCCGGGGCACAGGCCGTCGAGCACTATGAAATCAGCCGGTACGGCACGATGGTCACCTGGGCAAACACGCTCGGCCTCGACGATGTGGCTGAGCTGCTCGAGACGACCCTCGATGAAGAAGAGACAACCGACGAGTTGCTCTCCCAGATCGCCGAAACCACCGTGAACGCGAAAGCCGCCTGACAAGCTCATGCGTGCGTTGCTCCTGGCGACGCACGCTGGTGGAGAAAAAGAGAATGCCGATCATAAATCAAACTGTTTCAAGTACCCTCTCGAGCATTGATGTGAAATTCATCGGCGAGGGGGAGAGACATCTCAGTTCATTTGACTCAGACTAACGGCGCTATTGTCGACTCTGAAGCAATCGAAAAGGCGAAGTCGGTTATGATCTAGTTCGCCACATTCGGCCCCGACTTCTCAACCGACCCGGTTGAGGAAGACAGTTATGGTCGGGATATTGCTGAGCGAGTCGAAGGGTCGACAAGCCGTACGTTCAGCCCAATCGATTGATCGCGGTCCTCAATGCATCATCAAGGATGATCTCTGCCGTTTTCCTAGCCGCGAAGCTGTGGCAACCGATATAGTGTAATGACTGGCATTGAGCGTCACTTAGTATTCCTGCCGGATTTCGGCTCACGACGATACACTCCTGGTTGGTCCTCGACGCCTTGACGTCGTGGCCCTTGATCTTCGTTGGCGGCGTCTGTTTTTTAACGCCCTTGCCTTGGTCTTCCCTTGAGACTTGGTCTCCAGGTACCGTCTCGCTCTTCTTGAACTCGCTCATCTTTCGTCCGTTCGCGCTGTCGTGAACGGCAACTTCGCTTGGTTAGGGAAGTTCGGTGGGGCTCAATACCCCCTTGAGCGGCTAGTCACGCTTTCTGCTGCCGATCTTTGTTCGATATGCGCTGGAACAAAGAAACTTTACGAAGGTTACCTTGCATCTACCATCACGATCATTACGCGAATTCGCCCGCCAAGCCACTGGACGACTTTTTCTGGCAACGCTCAAGGACATCTATTTCGCAGAAACAGATCTGAAGGCTCTCCCGAAAATGGCGCGCTCTGCGCAGTCGGAAGAAGGCAAAGCGCGATTCCTTAAGTAGAGATCGAGCGGCGGCATGCGGCAAGGCCTGCGAGGCGATCCAGGGAATTATCGCCGAGGGCGAGGAATCAGGGGGAGTTCAAGGGTTCTTCTGCCTCGACGCTGCTCTCATCTCGTCGGCGCAGGCGGTCGAGCATTACGAGATCGCCCGATACGGCACCCTGGTTTGAAGGACGCCGTTCCGCTCCTCGAAGCCACTCTTGCCGAGGAAAAGCCCACGTCAGAAGCTGACGCAGCTTGCCGAGACGCAGGCCAATGCAACTGGCAAAAGCACGGCCGCGTCAAACCGAAGGCCGCCTGCAGGGCAGCCTTTTCGTAGTTGTCTGAATTAACATAAGGGACATCAAGATGGCCAAGCGCCCACCGAAACCCGAATCAACTGCCTCTTCTGACGACACCATCAACATACACGACCAGAAGCTTCACCGTGGTGCTGGCGGTGAACTTCACCAGTTCGCCGAAGACGGTCACGACATCCTCACCACCTCGCAGGGCGCTCCCATCGCCGACGATCAGAATTCGCTGCGCGTTGGTTCGCGCGGGCCGCTTCTTGTCGATGACTTCCATTTCCGCGAGAAGATCTTCCACTTCGATCATGAACGGATTCCAGAACGTGTCGTCCATGCCCGTGGCTACGGCGCTCATGGTTTCTTCGAGACCTACGAAGCCTTGCCTGACATCACCTGTGCTGACGTGTTCCAGCGGGCCGGCGAGACAACGCCCGTCTTCGTGCGATTTTCAACGGTCGCCGGCAACAAGGGCTCCGCCGATCTCGCGCGCGACGTCCGTGGCTTCGCCGTGAAAATGTACACGAAGGAAGGAAACTGGGATCTGGTTGGCAACAACATCCCGGTCTTCTTCATTCAGGATGCGATCAAATTCCCGGACCTGATCCATGCCGCGAAGCAGGAGCCGGATCGGGCGTTTCCGCAGGCCCAGACCGCCCACGACAACTTCTGGGATTTCATCAGCCTGACGCCGGAGAGCATGAACATGGTCATGTGGATCATGTCTGACAGAACGATCCCGCGCTCACTCCGTTTCATGGAAGGCTTCGGCGTCCACACCTTCCGCTTCGTCAATGCCGAGGACAAGTCGACGTTCGTCAAGTTCCATTGGAAGCCGAAGCTCGGACTCCAGTCCGTCGCCTGGAACGAGGCCGTCAAGATCAACGGCGCCGACCCGGATTTCCACCGCCGTGATCTCTGGAATGCGATCCTGTCCGGCAACTTCCCGGAATGGGAACTCGCTGTCCAGCTCTTCGATCAGGATTTCGCTGATAGCTTCGACTTCGACGTCCTCGATCCGACGAAGATCATCCCAGAGGAAATCTTGCCGGTCCGGCCGATCGGACGGCTGGTGCTCGACCGCATGCCCGACAACTTCTTCGCCGAGACCGAGCAGGTCGCATTCATGACGCAGAACGTTCCGCCTGGCATCGACTTCAGCAACGATCCGCTGCTGCAGGGGCGCAACTTTTCCTATCTGGACACGCAGTTGAAGCGGCTCGGCGGACCGAACTTCACGCATCTGCCGATCAACACCCCTAAGTGTCCCATGCACAACTTCCAGCAGGACGGCCATATGGCGATGCGCAATCCTGTTGGCCGCGCGAACTACCAGCCTAACTCGAATGGCGACGGACCTCGCGAGTCTCCATCCCGTGGCTATCGGCATTTTCCAGCCGAGGAGCAGGGGCAGAAGGTGCGGTTACGTCCCGAAAGCTTCGCCGATCACTACAGCCAGGCCCGCCAATTCTTCATCAGCCAAACCGGCGCAGAACAGCGTCATATCGCCATGGCGCTTACCTTCGAGCTCAGCAAGGTCGGGAACGTGGCGATCCGCGAGCGGATGGTCTCCCACCTACTCAACATAGACGAGACACTGGCGACCACGGTAGCTCAGAAGCTCGGCTTCCAGACGCTACCGAAGCCTACCGATGCGGCGATGCCGACCCGTCAGGATCTGGCGCCATCGCCGTCACTCAGCATCATCGAGCGCGGTCCCAAACGCTTCGAAGGGCGCATGCTCGGCATTCTGATTACCGATGGTGTGGATGCCAAGTTGCTGACGGGGCTTGCTGACGCTATCAGCAAGGAGAAAGCGGACTTCGAGCTGATTGCTCCAAAGGTCGGCGGCATCATTGCTTCCGACGGCACGCTCATCAAGGCGCATCATATGATTGATGGCGGCCCTTCGGTGCTGTTCGACGCGGTGGCTCTTCTGACGTCGGCTACGGCGATCGACGATCTCATGAACGAAGCGGCGGCGCGCGATTTCGTCGCCGACGCTTTCCAGCATTGCAAGTACATCGGCTACGATCAGTCGGCGCTACCTCTGTTGCAAAAGGCTGGGATCGCAGATGTGCTGGACAAGGGGGTTCTTCCCCTGCCGGGAGAGGAAGGACTATCAGCGTTTGTCGCCGAACTCGGCAAACTCCGCGTTTGGGGTCGCGAGCCCTCCGTGAAGCTCGGCAAGGCATCGCCGCAGCCGAAATGAGCGATGATGGGCGCGGCATGGCTGCCGCGCTCGATCGCGTCCGCCCGAACGTCTCGGCCACCTGCGCCGATCCAATCGATGATTTGCATCTGAATATCCTTCCCGAAAGCCAAATCCATGACACCGCGAACCCTCCTTCAATTCTTCCACTGGTACTATCCTGATGGCGGTTCTCTCTGGAAAGAAGTGGAAGACAAGGCCGAAAGCCTTGCCGCCATGGGCATCACCGACATTTGGCTGCCGCCGTCCTACAAAGGCGCGTCGGGCGGCTATTCGGTCGGGTATGACACCTATGACCTATTCGATCTCGGTGAGTTCGACCAGAAAGGGACGGTCGCCACGAAATACGGGGATCGCGCAGCGCTGGAAAGGGCCTGTCATAGCCTCAAGAACAACGGTATGCGAGTCGTCCACGATGTCGTCCTTAATCATAAGATGGGCGCCGACGAGAAAGAGCGTGTCCGTGTTCGTCGCGTGAACGAAGAGGACCGGCTTCAGATCCAGGAGGAAGAGTTCGATGCGCTCGCCTACACTCGCTTTAGCTTCCCTGGGCGCCGGGACAAGTATTCGAACTTTATCTGGGACATGAATTGTTTCAGTGGCGTCGATGTCATCGAGCAACCCAACGAAAGGGGCATTTTCCGCCTCGTTAACGAGTATGGCGACGGCGAGTGGAACAACCAGGTTGGTGACGAACTTGGCAACTTCGATTTTCTGATGGGTGCGAATGTCGAGTTCCGAAACGCAGCAGTCAGCGACGAACTCAAACACTGGGGCCGATGGCTTCCTGACCAGGTGCCTGTCGACGGCTTTCGACTCGACGCGGTCAAGCACATCCCCGCCTGGTTTTTCAAGGATTGGGTCGGCCACATGCGCGATCAGATCAACCCGGACCTGTTTGTGGTCGCCGAATACTGGCATCCAGATATGGACGTCCTGAAGAACTATCTCGATCTCGTGGACAAGCAGTTGATGCTCTTCGACGTGGCACTTCATCATCGCTTTCATGAGGCATCGCTTGCCGGTGAGGCCTTCGATATGCGCACGATTTTTGACGGATCGCTCGTCTCCACAATGCCCGAACATGCGGTCACCATCGTCGATAACCACGACACGCAGCTTGGGCAAGCACTCGAGGCGGCGGTGGAGCCCTGGTTCAAACCCCTCGCCTACGCGCTGATCCTTTTGCGCGAACAAGGCGTGCCATGCATTTTCTATCCGGACCTCTACGGCGCCCAATACACAATTGAACAGGACGACGACAGCAAGACTGACATCCACATGCCGGTCATCGACTGCCTCTCAAGACTGATCGAAGCGCGTGCTCGATTTGCCAACGGGCCTCAGACCGATCTGTTCGATGATGCCTCATGCGTCGGTTTCGTACGGCATGGCAGCGCGCAAGCGCCCGGCTGCGTCGTCATCATGTCGAACGGCGGACCTGCCGAAAAAGTGGTCGGCGTCGGTATCGAGCACCGCGGCGTCACTTTCATGGATTTTCTTGGCCATCACAGGGAAACAATCACCGTCGACGACGCAGGTCAGGCGACCTTCCCGACAAGTGGCGGCAGCCTAAGCGTTTGGGTTCGTGAGGATGGCAGCTGAAACCGGTAGGCTTGCGCCCCGACGGAACGAACGCTCCCTCGGATCCTATGACGCTCGCTTGTAGTTGTGCAGTGCAGCATTACATTAAGCTGACGGGGCGTCATCAGGCATTCCGGGCAACCGGAGTATCTTTTTATGCGCAGCATTTCCGATACGATACAACGCCTGGCGCGCTACCGCGCGATGCCACAGCCTAATTCTCCAAGCACCGACTTGAAGAAACTGAAATCTCAAGGGAAAAATGCGGGCAATCTTTCGGCTTGGTACAAGGTGCCAGACGATGGACACCCTGCTCCTGCGCTAGTCGTCGTCTTGCATGGATGCACACAAACTGCGTCAGGTTATGATCAAGGTTCGGGCTGGTCAAAGCTGGCCGATGATTTTGGATTTGCGGTTCTCTTCCCTGAGCAATCACGGGAGAACAACGCAAACCTCTGCTTCAATTGGTATGTCGAAGCCGATATAGCGCGCGACCAGGGTGAAGTGCGCTCGATCCGGGAGATGATCGAAAGCATGGTTTCCGATCATGGCGTCGATCCCGGGCGGGTTTACGTCACGGGTCTGTCGGCCGGTGGCGCGATGGCGAATGCGCTACTTGCCGCATATCCGGAAGTGTTTGCAGGAGGTGCTATAATCGCTGGGCTACCATACGGCACGGCGTCGACAGTCCCGCAAGCCTTCGATCGAATGCGCGGACATGCTCTTCCTTCGGCTTCGGCTCTTCAAGACATCCTTCGGTCCGCCTCAACGCACAAGGGGCCATGGCCGACTGTGTCCGTCTGGCATGGCACATCGGACCTTACGGTCGACGACGCGAACGGACGTGCGATTGTTGATCAGTGGAAAGGCGTGCATGACGTCACAGAACCCGTCTTTGATGTTGCTGCAGGGCATGAACATCTCATTTGGAAGGACAGATCGGGGCGTGACGCGATCGAGTTGTACAGGATTTCCGGCATGGGTCATGGTACGCCTCTCGACGTTTCGAGCGGTTACGGCGAGAGCAGAGCATACATGCTCGACGTCGGCATCTCATCGACGCAGACGATTGCTCGTGAATGGGGTTTGACCCCATCATCCGAACGGCGGCCAAGCAGAAACCTTCGACGCCGGCGCAGATAGCGCCGCATGACGTTGGTACAAGCGACTTTGTCCGAACGACAATCGAAAATGCTCTGCGCAGTGCAGGCCTGATGAAATAACAGACCCCGGCGCTGGCGGATAGGAACATATCCACACCATCAGCATCAGCCGGCGGCCTTGAGGCCTTCAAGAGCCTCTTTACCACCCTATGGCGGATACCGGATCTTGTGCTGGTGCAGCATCCGTCGCCCCCATCACAAGAGCATGCCGGCAGAGTACTGCCAAGGCCAGCGCGATGGATGTGATCGGAGCAAAAAGATGGCGTTGCACTCACGCCAAATTCGGAGGATAGACGGACGTCACTTTGTCCTTCTTGATCGTCACTTGATCCTCGATGCGGCCTATGTCTTATTGCAATGACCTCCCGCCGCCGAAGCTTTAAGACGAAAGCTTATAGAAGGAGCGATGCCATGGACGATCTCCAGGTAGACCTGCAGGCCATCGACCAGATGGTCGAGGTACCCACGATCCTCGAAGTCATATGCAAGACAACCCACATGGGCTTTGCGGCCGTCGCTCGCGTCACGGACAGCCGCTGGGTCGCCTGCGCGGTACTCGACAATGTCGATTTCGGGCTGAAGGCTGGCGGCGAACTCAAGGTCGAATCGACGATTTGCCACGAGATCCGCCAAAGTCATGATCTTGTAGTCATCGACGATGTCGATGAAAGCCCGCAATACCGCAACCATCACACGCCTGCGATCTACGGCCTGAAAAGCTACATTTCCGTTCCGATCATCCGTCGTGACGGAAGTTTTTTCGGAACGCTCTGTGCCATCGATCCGGCGCCTCACAAGGTCGACAATCCCGAGACGATCGGCATGTTCCGACTCTTCGCCAAGCTGATTGCGAGTAATCTGGATAACAATGCCGATCTTCTCCAGGCTCAGGTCGAGCTCGCCGAGGAGCGCGAGCTCTCTGTCGTTCGAGAGCAGTTCGTCGCCGTACTTGGACACGATCTGCGAAATCCAATTGCTTCGATGATGGCGGGAATCAGGCGCCTAGATCGCACGGAAGAGATGAGCTTGGAGGACCGCAACGTTCTTGGTCTTATGCAGTCGAGTGCCATCCGTATGCGCGATCTCGTCGACAATGTGCTTGATTTCGCCAGAGCGCGCCTCGGCGACGGACTGAAGTTAGACGTCGTTTCGAAGGCGCCGCTGCGTCCCGTTCTGGAAAATGTTGTCGAGGAAATCCGATCAGTCCATCCGCACCTGGATATTCGGAGCAATTTCGAACTAGATCGCGACGTCCGTTGCGATCATTCGCGTATGTCCCAACTTCTTTCGAACCTGATCGGGAATGCGGTTACGCATGGCAACAGCGCAAAGCCAATTCAAATTGCTGCGACGACAACTGGAGGTCGCCTAGAGCTCTGGGTCGCCAACGCTGGCGAACCAATTTCAGATCAGGTGAAGACAACGCTGTTTAGGCCGTTCTTCCGCGGTGAAGTCAGAGGCAGCCAACAGGGTCTCGGGCTTGGATTGTACATAGCAAGCGAGATCGCCAGGGTACATGGCGGGAAGCTTTCCGTTACGTCGGACGACTCAGAGACCCGGTTCATATTCACGATGCCTCTTTAGTCAGTGGAGGTCTCTCAAACGACAAACACTCCCTGCACCAAGTATTAGCTCCTATCTCGGGTCGTGCTTGCTCCATGTGGAAAGTGCTCTTGCAGTGCTTCGAGAAGGGTCTCGGCAGAAATCGGCTTTTGAATAAAACTTGCATTGCTTGGGAGATTGCCCTCTTTGGGCATCCTTGCTCCCGATGCGACGATCACCTGTACGTCTGGCCACCGCTCGGCGACCTTCCTAGCCAATTCGAAACCATCAATATCTCCACCGGTCTGCACGTCGGTAAAAAGCAGCTGGAGGGAGTTGTATTTTTCGAGAAAAGCGAGAGCCTCATCGGCCGTATCCGCCTCTACTACGTAATATCCAGCTTCTGAAATGAAGTCGGCGGTATCCATCCGTATCAGTGGTTCGTCATCCACGACGAGTGCGATGGGTTCGGTGATCTTGTCGAATTGGTCTTTATCCATACTCGCTAACACGATCCGCGAAGGCTTGTTCCAAGCTTTTGATATATTTTCGAAAATAACAGGAGATGTTTGAGATGATGCAAATCGAGATGACAAGGATTTTCCATCCTTTTGTTGCAAATACGCGAGGGTTTCTCGTGTTGGAAACGAGTTTGTTGAGGGCGCCGGCTATGCCCGACTCGGCATTTTCAGAGACCGTACCCCCGACCAAACTCCACATGTGGGATGGAGCGGATCTTCTCTGAGCCACGCTACGCTCACAGGGAAATGTTGCTGCAAGTAAATCAGCGGGATCGGCGAACGCATTACATCGGGATCCCATTTTCTGCTGGCCTATATCTGGTGGTGCCTTAATTCGTCACCGCTGAGAAAGTGTCCAATGACAGCAAGCGGCCGTATTCCATCGCAGACGACTTTGGAAATGCATTGGTACCGCGAGGATAGCCCCTGGCACCCCCACATCCAGAACCAGAAGACCAGGGCTATTGTAACTTTCAGGGATTGAGGGTGAAGCGCCCGGCAAGCATCATCGGTGTGATGATCCGATGACCTGGGTTCCGAAGTCGAGCATCGCTGGCAGAAGGGCGAGATACAACGTATAAATCACCAAGAGGCCGGCCAGCAGAAAATCCCAACGCCGGGGAGCGGGCCCATGATCGGAACGCAATTAAGAAGGAACGCTGTGACACCCCACAGAAGCGGATCATCAAGTCTTGTCAGCCGCATGGCTATGCCCGTGGCGAGACCGGCGGCGGCGTTCATAAGGGTGATAGTCACACAATAGGCCGATATGCTCGGGACGCCAGTTGCGCTACCTGTAGTCGATCTACAGATAAGTCCAGCAGGAAGTTTGAACAATTTGGAGACACACATTGTAAAATCAAAAATTGAGCATATATATTGCTCATCGACCAATGCTTGTGACGTCGTTCCAGAGCTTTATGCTCCCGTCGGATTTCCTCTCAAATAATCGATCTCAACCCGTAAGGCACCGCGGGAACCACAACGATTGCTTTGAAAGGAAATCGTTATGAACACTGGTACTGTAAAATGGTTCAATTCCGCCAAAGGCTTCGGCTTCATCCAGCCCGATGACGGCAGCATGGATGTTTTCGTGCACGTGTCTGCTGTCGAGCGTGCTGGCATGCGCTCGCTCTCGGATGGCCAGAAGATCACCTACGATATCGTCCAGGACCGAAAGTCCGGCAAGAGCTCAGCTGACAATCTTCAGGCAGCATAATAACGTTATTCGCTCCGCTGACCACGGATGTACTGGCAGCAAAGCTGAATGACTGTGAGAGGTCGGGTTCATGCCCGGCCTTTTGTTTTTTCTGGAGGCGCATCTGCCGATTCTCAGCCTAGAGCGAAAGATCCGCGGACGCGCATCCTGGCAAGTGCAACTCTGCCCCTTTGCATGCGACGCCAGAATTTCCCGGCCGAACTGATATCTATATCGCGCCGATGTTCGGGCGAGCCGAAGAGAAATAAGACCGCAGCAACCACTGCTGCGTTTCTGGGGTCGCAGGTCAAACTTCCGAACGGGAAAAATCGGCCAACTTCACCAACAAAGGCGCTCAGCGCCCATAAAGATTGAATGGCAGCGGTCAACATCGAGGAACCGAATGTTTCACAAAACACCCCACAAATCCGCCAAAATGCTCTTTCGCGCGCCGCCCGCTGAACCCGGCTCAGATGCCGAAAAGCTCTTGAATTTCCGAAAGGCGATGCAGCAGCGAAAGCGCGAGCTGCGAGACAGCGAGCGAACGGTTAGAGAAACCGCCCGTGCCTTTCGTCATTCTTCCGTGACGGCGAGGACGATCTCGTGAGCCAGTTCAACTACACGGGCGAAGCCGGTCTTTACGCCGGCAAAGCGATAGGTGGAAGGAGCAGCCCTCGCTATCGGCGGTTCGACACAGCAGCCGAAGCCCTCCGGTTTGCTGTAGAAGATATGCCGAATACCCAACAACGAGGCTCCGTGCTGGAGGTCGATGAGGCGCGCTTCGACCACAACCAGATCCGTGCGCTCTACGACGCGCCGGAATATCCGCTTTCACGCCGGATCATCTAATTGTCGAAAGTCTATAAACCTGCGAGATGACTTTCCTGGTACCGGCGCATATGCTTCGAGCTGCAACACTGAAAGATACACCGTGACCGTCACGACTGCGCTACCCCACCGGAATCATGATTCCGAGACAGCTTGGCTCAAGATAATTTCCCGCTATCGACAGCCTGCATTAGGACGTAGCCTGTATGAGCTCTTCGTGACGCTGATACCGTTCGTGCTGTTCTGGGCAGCAGCCGCGGTCGCGCTTCAGTATGGCTATTGGATTGGCTTGCTCCTGGTCATCCCCACAGCAGGATTTCTGTTGCGGCTCTTCATGCTGCAGCATGATTGCGGGCATGGCTCATTCTTCGGTAAACGTCGTCTTGACGATTGGACCGGCCGCGCCCTCGGCGTCTTGACCCTTACACCTTACGATTGCTGGCGACGCGCCCATAGCGAGCATCACGCTTCAGCCGGCAATCTCGATGAGCGCGGCGTCGGCGACATAACAACCCTCACCGTGTCAGAGTATCGCGATCGGACGCCGTGTGGGCAGCTTGCCTACCGCTTGTACCGGCACCCTCTGGTCATGTTCGGGATAGGCCCGGCCTTTCTGTTTCTCATCAAGCAGAGACTGCCGTTCGGGATGATGCGTTCCGGCGCGCTCCCTTGGATTTCAACCACGGCGACCAACATTGCCATCGTCTTGGTGGCGATGTCGCTGATTTGGGCAATGGGCGTCATTCCTTTCCTATTAATCCATTTGCCGGTCGTGCTGATCGCCGGATCGGCAGGGGTGTGGCTGTTCTACATTCAGCATCAGTTTGAGGATACGCACTGGTCGAGACCACCGGATTGGAAGTTTCCCTATGCGGCCCTGCATGGCGCCTCGCATTATGATCTGCCTGGCCCTCTACGGTGGATTACCGGCAATATTGGCATGCATCATCTCCATCATCTGTCGAGCCGAATTCCTTTTTACCGGCTACCCGAGGTGCTTCGGGACCATCCCGAGCTAGCAGACTTCGGCCGCATCAGCCTCCGCGACAGCTTGGCATGCGTCAAACTCATCCTCTGGGACGAAAAAACACGGCGATTGATCTCGCTAGGGGAAGCAAAAAACGGCGCTTGATACGCGGTCCCGCCAGTATTTTCTGCAACATTCGGGATGTCGGTGGCCTCCGTAATCGGTCACGAAGCCAATATGAGAAGTCTTCCAAATACGACGCGGCGTCTGCAAGTGGAGAGATGAACCTTCCATGGCCTGGGAGTTCTGGAACTAGCAGGAACGTCGGGAGAGTGGCAAGGAGGATGGAACGCATGAAAACCCCACTGAATGGATTGAATCCGGATCAGGCGTGGCCTGTCGGTGTCTTCGATAAAACGAGCCGTGACGCCAAAAAACGTCGCGGATCAGATCGAGCGTCAAAATCTCCGCAGGTGTCCCCACGAACAGAAGCGAGCCATCGACTTCACGCCGATCCGGTGGCAGGTCATCGCGATTGTGGAGCCCGATCACCGACGTGAGAAACAGCGCAACGGTTCGTCCCGAAGGCCCTTGATGGCCAAGAGCGCGTTGCGGCGCTCGAGCTGCAGTGAAGGCAAGGACGCGCTAATCATTGCGTCGCAGGAACCCTTTCAATCGTCTCCAAATCCGGCGAACTGGTCGACCAGGGGAAGGTGGTATAAGGCCGGAATTGAGAATTGTACGATCGCGGTTCAGGACGCACTGGGCCGAGCCTCAACGAGACAGCTGGCCAGCGACAGCATGTCCCCCCGGCAAATGTACCTTGCCCCCCACACAGAGATCATGCGGATTGCTGTCCGTTTTCGGCCAATGCGAATTGTGCAATCTGCGCAAGGGTCGAGCTTGCATAAACGGCTAGAAGTTCTGCTTCGGCCGCCGCATGGGCCTTTTCTATAATGGCATTGGAAGCTTTCTCAACAGGGCAGGCCGGATGGTCGTTCGAGGTTGGGGCCGGCAGGATCATTCCGGCATTCAACGCGCGCTGGACGTTTAGCACTGTAATTTTGTCCAGGGGTCTGGCCAACTTCCATCCGCCACCTCGCCCCCCTTCGGATTCCACAATGCCTTCGTCACGTAGTGCCCCGAGCGTACGTCGGACGACAACCGGGTTTGTGTTGAGCATTTGCGCAATCCGTTCGGAGGTCTCTCTGCCCCCAAGCAAACCCATATGAACTAAAACGTGCAGCATTCGAGCCAGCCTGCCATCAGTTTTCACGGTGAGCCTTTCCGTAACATTTTTTGTTACGCTATCTTGACGAAGTTGATTTTCCGCAACAATAATAGTTACGCAAATAGCTACGCGCAATAGTCGATCACGCCGTCGGCACCACTTCGCGCGCCCTGAAAGATCAGAAATGAAAGTTGAAAGGTTTCGAAGATGAACGAAGCAATCATCAAGACCCGAACGATCAGCATGAGTGTAATCGACGAGGGAGCTGGACCCCTGGTCTTGTTTTGTCATGGTTTTCCAGAAACGAAACATGCGTGGCGACATCAGATCGTGGCAGTGTCACAAGCTGGCTTTCGCGCAGTTGCGCCTGACATGCGCGGTTTCGGGGAGACAGAAGCCCCCCTTCTGGCCGACCAATACACAGTAGTTCACTGCGTCGGTGACCTCGTGGCTTTGCTGGATGCACTTGGGGAATCCCAAGCAGTCATCGTCGGCCACGACTGGGGCGCGACCATCGCTTGGCAGGCCGCGCGCCTTCGCCCTGACCGTTTCCGGGCGGTTGTTGCGTTGAGCGTACCGATGATGGGACAGCCGCCAGTGTCACCGTCTCGGATCTTCCCGCAAGATCACCAATCGTTGTTCTACACCCTATATTTCCAGCAGCCGGGGGTGGCTGAACTCGAGTTCAGCCAGGATGTTCGCGTGACGCTCAGCAAACTCATGTTTGCAGCCAGTGGAGAGGCAGGCCCGAGGCAGCCAGGAGACAACACCCCCAATCCCTTTGGCATGGTCAACCGGGAAAGGGGGCTCCTCGCCGATTTGCCGCTACCAGCCCACATGCCCAACTGGTTGCCAAGCAAGGATTTCGACAGGCTCGTCGACAATTTTGAGCGATCAGGCTTCTCTGGCGGCCTGAATTACTATCGAAACCTTGATCGCAACTGGGAACTGCTGCAGTCGATAGTCGGTCGACAGGTTAATGTCCCGGCCCTTTTCATGATTGGCGCCCGCGACACTGGGTTAAACATTCCGGGTATGGATCAGATCATCGCTTCCATGGCTGGCCTGGTCCCGGATCTCTTAGGATCCCACGTCATTTCCGGCGCGGGACATTGGCTTCAGCAGGAAAGTCCAGCGACGGTTAACGACCTTATCCTGTCTTTCCTGCATCATGCTGACGAACGCAATCAGAATGCGGACGCGCGGGAGCCAGATTTGCCAGTCAGCTAGATGCAATGCGCTCTGTGGTGACGCCCCGAAAACATGAGAGAGAAACGGATGGCAAATTTCAACGGACGGCAGGTTGGATATATGGAAGGTGTTCGTCGTTAGGTGCCCGGCCTTGAAAGCCTCCACCGCATGATCTCCCTTCTGCTGAACGAGACCGTTCCAGAAAATGGACGCATCCTTGTAGTCGGCGCAGGTGGTGGCCTTGAACTCAGCGCGCTCGCTCAAGCCAACAAGGGTTGGACTTTTGACGGAGTGGACCCGTCACCCGGCATGCTTGCTCTTGCAAGGCAGACCGCCATCGAGCACGCCGACCGAATCCAGTTCCATGAGGGAGATATCTCCTCGGCGCCGAACGGACCGTTCGACGCGGCGATATGTCTTCTGGTCTTTCATCATCTTTCCCTGGATGACCGAAGCGCGACCCTCAAAGGAGTAAGGCTTCGCCTCAGACCCGGCGCGCCGTTCGTGCTTGCACATGTCTGCTTTCCACAGGGTGAACCGGACAGATCGATCTGGATAGATCGGCATCTGGCCTTTGGCGCCCTCGAAGGTGCCGACTGCACGAAGCTTGAAGCAGGCAGAACCGCCCTGCGGGAACGTCTCACTATTCTGGAACCGGAACAGGAAGAGGTGCTCCTCCGCGAATTCGACTTCCACAGCATCGCCAATTTTTACACCGCTCTCAGCTTTAGAGGCTGGGTAGCCTACGCATAATACCTCGAGGACAGCGGCCCACGATACAGTTCTTGAACAGATGTGAACCGACGACCTGCCAAAACGAGACCTCAGCTCATGGCCAACACCGGCTTGGTGTTGTCGGCATGCCGGGGATGGTCTATCGAAGCGGCGCGGACGCAGTCTGACAGCCGATAGAGAGACACCAAATCGATGGCACGCAAGTACAGAGACGATTTCGCTTCGCAAGATGTCGAGTCGGAGCCTGTCATCTGCTCGCTCTGCGAGCGGGTGATACCTAACGACCAGATCGAGGGCCACCATCTTGTTCCCAAAAGCAAGGGTGGCAAGATCAAGGTGCCTTTGCACCGGATATGCCATAGCCACATACATGCAGCCTTCACGGATGCCCAGTTGGCAAAGAAGTTCTCCACGATCTCAGCTATTCTCAATGACCCCGCGATGCAGAAGTTCGTCAGTTGGGTAAGAACAAAACCACCTGGCTTCGATGACGAAGCAGAGGAGCGTGGCCGACGTCGCTGAGAATTGCTCACGAGACCGCGCGCGATAAGCTTGAGTTAAGATCGCCAGCCCGTTGTCCCCCCGCATCAATGCTTTGACCCTCTCTCCGGGTAAAGCATTAATTGGCATACTCCGCCGTGAAAGGATCAGAACCTACGATCCCACTGTTGGTCCACGTCAGCAAAACAAGCCAGCGATCAAACTGCTTGATCTTGCAAACTAACTCATCAAAATTGGATGGAAATGGATGGACAAATGGTGTTTGACTGCGCCACACGAATTGGATGGGAATGGATGGGGAAATGGTAGATCTAAATACGGCAACCGTCCGGATCACGCCCGAGATCCTTTCGCTGATCGCTGAGATCGACGAATTTAAGGGTGCTTGGCGCGCAATCGGCCGGATTGCACCTGAGCGGCTATCCAGCCTGCGGCGTGTCGCGACGATTGAAAGCGTCGGGTCCTCCACCCGTATCGAAGGGGCACGCCTTACAGACCGGGAAGTAGAGAAGCTACTGGCAAACATACGCTTGGGATCATTCACGACCCGCGACGAGCAGGAGGTGGCTGGCTATGCAGAGGTGATGGAGACGATCTTCAGTGCGTACGAAGCGATATCGTTCACCGAAAACCATATCCGCCAGCTCCATCGCGACCTCCTAGCCCATTCGATAAAAGACGAGCGGCACCGCGGCGCCTACAAAACCCTCTCCAACAACGTGGAAGCTTTCAACGAGCATGGCGAAAGCCTTGGCATCGTCTTCGAAACAGCGCCGCCGTTCGACACGCCACGGCGAATGGAAGAGCTGATCGCCTGGGCGGATGAGCAGGCGCGAGAAAGGCGGCTCCATCCACTTCTGGTCATCGCAATCTTCGTTGTTGTGTTCCTCGAAGTCCATCCTTTCCAGGATGGCAACGGCCGACTATCGCGTGTTCTGACCACCTTGTTGCTCCTGCGCGCCGGTTATGCCTATGTCCCCTACAGCTCGCTCGAAAGCATTATCGAGCAAAGCAAGGAGAGCTATTACATCTCCCTGCGGCGCACGCAGGTAACGATCCGGAGCGCCGAGCCTGACTGGAACCCATGGATCGAGTTCTTTTTGAGGGCCCTCCATCGTCAGAAGACCCGGCTCGAGAAGAAAATGGAGCGGGAACGCATCATCCTTGCCGACATGCCGGAATTGTCCGTCACACTGCTCGAGTTGGCGCGCGAACATGGGCGGATCACTGTCTCTGAGGCTGCCCGCATCACCGACGCAAGCCGGCACACTATCAAGGATCACCTGAAGGCCCTCGTGGATCAAGGGCACCTTGTCCTGCATGGTGCGGGTCGCGGAGCCTGGTACGGCCTTTCCTGATGAATCGGATGGCAGGCCCATCCGAATGGGTCTTGCTCTTGAACAGACACGAACCTAAGACCAGCCGTTAACGGCCAATCTTACCGACAGGCCCGAAAATGCCGCCCGACTTGGCGTCAGGAAACGAATGCCGTTTTTGCTTGACGGCGTCCTTGTATCAGAGGGCATCGCCGTCGACACAGTTACTTGCCGGCATTTCGTGATGGTTCATTTTGCCGTCACGCGCCAGATGGTGTTGCCGACGTCATCGGCGACCAGCAGTGCTCCCTTGCCGTCCACGCCGACGCCGACGGGACGGCCGCGTGTCTGGTTCTGGGCGTCGAGAAATCCGGTCACGACATCTTGGGGCGGGCCACTGGGCTTGCCGTCCTGGAACGGCACGAACACCACCTTGTAGCCGTTGAAGGAATGCCGGTTCCAGCTTCCGTGTTCACCGACGAAGGCGCCGCCGCGATAGTTCTCCGGCAGATTGGCGCCGGTGTAGAAGGTCATGCCGAGCGGCGCCACGTGCGAACTCAGCGCGTAATCGGGAACGATCGCCTTGGCGACCAGATCGGGACGTTGCGGCATCACGCGCGGATCGACGTTCTGGCCGTAATAGCTGTAGGGCCAGCCGTAGAAGCCGCCGTCCTTCACCGACGTCATATAGTCGGGCACGAGATTGGGACCGAGTTCGTCCCGCTCGTTGACGACGGTCCAGAGCGCCTGGGTCTGCGGCTCGACGCTCAACCCGTTCGGATTGCGCAGGCCCGTGGCGAAAATCCGATGGCGGCCGCTCTGCCGGTCGACTTCCCATATCGCGGCGCGGTTCTTCTCCGCCTCGATGCCGTTTTCCGTGATGTTGCTGTTGGATCCGACGCCGACGTAAAGTGTGTTGCCGTCCTCGCTCGCCACGAGGCTCTTCGTCCAGTGGTGGTCGATCGGTCCGCCGGGCAGCTCGGTGAGCACGGTGCCCGGCTCGGTGATCTTGGTTTCACCCTCGCGGTAGGGATAGCGCATGATGGCATCGGTATTGGCGACATAGAGATCATCTCCAACGAGCGCCACGCCGAAGGGCGAGTTGAGATGATCGAGGAAGACTTCGCTCGTCTCGGCGACGCCATCGCCGTCGGCGTCGCGCAAAAGCGTAATGCGGTTGCTCGGCGCACTGTCGCCGCCACCACCGCCCGTCGCGAAGGATTGCACCCAACCGACGATCAGGTCCTTGGGGCGCGTGACGGGCTCGCCTTTCGGGGCCGTGGATTGAACTGCCAGGATATCGCCGTTCGGCAGCGTGTAGGTCGATCGCGGATGCCCCAGGCCGCTCGCCATCGCCTGGATCTTCAGCCCGTCCGCCACCTTCGGCGTCTCGCCATCCTTCCAGCCGACGACCTTGGCGACATGCATCGGCGGGACGAGGAACTGCGATTGTTCGGGAAGCTTCGGGTTCGGACCGATCTCGCCGGGATCGGGTTCATCATCGCTGCAGCCGGCCAGCGACAATGCGGCCGCACCGGCAAGCAATCCGGCGAGGATGGATCGGAGGTGAGGGTGTCGGAGCAACATCTACCATCCTCCCACGGTCAGGCGATGAACCCGGGCGCCGAGCACGGCAACGAGCAGGACCATGAAGACGGTCGCCGCGGACAGGGCCAGTCCCATCGGCATGACAGACGTCCAGGCGTCCCGGCTGTGAACGAAGGAATTGAGGATCGCCAGGGCAAGGACGATCAGGCTGCCCGCGACATAAAGCCATCCGGTCAGGGTTCGAAGCGCCAGCAGCCCGCGGAAGGCGTCAATCAGGCCGGCCAGCAGACCGAGCGCGCCCAGTACGGCGCCGGCCAGCAGCAGCCATGCGGAGAAATTGGTCCACATCATCTGCATGGTCTGCCAGTAGGCGATATCGGTCAGCAATGCGCCGATGAAGCAGGCAGCGGCGAAGTGGAAGGGTATTGCGCGAAAACGAAATCCGAATGCGCGCGGGACAGGCTGGGAAACGACATAGGTCATGATGCAATCCAAACAGCTGTAACTCGCTATTCAACTGACCGCAGCGGCGATTGTTCCCGTCCTCGATGCCATTCGTCCCATTTCATCAACCACTTGCTTTTGAGCGCACCGCTCTAACTTTTCGGCATGTGATCAGGAGGTGTAAGTGCGACGCCAGTGTTTGTGTCTCCACATTTCATATCTCAGGGAGGATCGCCAATTTGATTGACGCGATGCCGACCAATCCCGGCTGGGAAGATATCGCGATCCGTATCCTTGCCACGCTGGTCGCGGGTCTGCTGATCGGTGCGAACCGGGAGCAAGGTGGTCATGCAGCCGGTCTGCGCACCACCATGCTGGTCGGGCTGGCGGCCTGCATATCGATGATCCAGGCGAACCTCCTGCTTTCCACCAGCGAGAGCGCCAACGGATCGATGGACATCCTGCGCTTTCCGCTTGGCATTTTGACCGGCGTCGGCTTCATCGGCGGCGGTGCCATCCTCAGGCGCGGTGATATCGCCACCGGGGTGACGACGGCGGCAACGCTGTGGGTGATAACAGCCATCGGCCTGTCCTTCGGCGGCGGCCAGATCATTGTCGGCGCTGTCGGCACGGTCGTCGCCCTCGCCGTCCTTTCGCCGCTGAAACACGTCACCGGCTGGCTCGCGTGCGAACAGAAGAGTTCTGTCACTCGCGTACCGAAAGGCGAGCGCATTCCGGACATCGCACAGGCCCTGCCAAAGGGATCGGAAGCCCGGTTCACGGCCATTCAAAACATTGATGAACATCACGACGCCCTCGTCTATGAAATCAGATGGCATTCGAAAGCGGGCAAGCACGAGTCGTCCGAAATCGCCGAGGCCCTGAGGCAGCAATTTGTCGTCATCGCGTTCGAGTATCGCGCCACCATGACATGAACGCGCCGGTGTCCGCCGAGATAACGGTACGTTTCTCGACAATGGCTGGCAAAGAAACTCCTTGGCTTCAGATGTTCGCTAATCATCCTGGGATTACCGTCGCAACCCCGGCAGACGACACCCGGAGCAGCAACTGATTCCGCCCCAGCGTACGCCGCCGTACCTTCACCACGCCTTCGCTTCCCGGAAACCCCGGACCGCGATCTTTGTTTGGGTGAGGTGCATGGAGCAAAGGAGGTATCGGATGGACGAAAGCCAAGACGCCCTTGATCTTCTGAAGGGCAGACACCTGCTGATCGTGGACGATGGTTTCCTCGCTGCGGAAAAAGTGTGTGCGACGCTGCGCGGGATGGGAACCGTCTTGATCCCACCTGCCCTCTCGATCGGCGCCGCCATGGCGGTCCTCGACCAGCAGCAGGTGGACGGAGCGATACTCGATATCCGGCTGGATGAAGCGACGGTCTTTCCACTGGTTGAACAGTTACAGGCGCTCGGCGTCCCCTTCGTGTTCGCGATCGCGCCGCTGCCTTTCAATAGCGGGGACGCCTATGGCGGATATGTCTTGTGCGAAAGGCTCAACGAGCTCGCGGACATCGCCAGAGCGCTTTCGATCCCGCCCGCGCGGGGCACTACCGCAACTGTACGTTAACGTACGCGGCCACAACCGACCGGAACAAAGAGTTTCTCCACCTCTTCCTTCAGTGACTGGAGGATCCGACATGGTTTCCGAACACACGACAGCCTGCTCGATCGAAGAGGAGGTCGTCCTTCTCATTCCCGCCTTGAATGCTTTTGCCAGGACCTTTCACAAGAGCCCCGTCGATGTCGAGGATCTCGTACAGGAGACACTCCTCAAGGGGCTCTCCAATCTCGATCATTTCCGAACAGGCACGAAGCTGAAGTCGTGGCTTTTCACCATCATGCGAAACTCGTTCTGCACGCGGTTTCGCGTCGGCAAACGTGAAGTCATCGGCCTTGAGGACTGCGCGTCCTATGTCGGCAGCGTTGCGCCTGAGCAGGAATGGCATGTACGCGGACACGAACTGGAGCGAGCCTGCGGCGGCCTGCAGGAACCGTTCAAATCCGCCTTCGAATTCGTCTTCATCGAAGGTCGTTCCTACGAAGAGGCCGCGCTGCGCTTTCACTGCGCCACCGGCACCATCAAGAGCCGCGTCAACCGCGCTCGCCAGCGTATCGCCGACGATCTTGGCGAGACCGCAGCATAAGCGGTACTTCCATCGACTAGCCCTGCAGGGCCGAGGACACCCGGCGGAGCGCCACGTATTCCCATAGAGCGGCAACGAGCAGCGCGGCCGTCGCGCACAGGCTGATCGCATAGTTCGGCAGTGCAAGGCTTGCCACCGATATACCGGCCAACAGGGAAAGGCCAATAATGTGCGACAGCGGAAAGCGGCTTCCGGCGCTGACCTTCACCCATATGTTGCCGAGCAGGAACAGCGCCGGGCCACCAAGGATGGCGGCGATATGTGTCGCCTCGCCCCTGTCTTCGCTGTGCGACAGCGAGAAATCCTCTCCGACGGCCGTCAGGATGATGCCCGCGACGATCGGCAGGTGGCCGTAGGTGAAGAGGTTGTGCGCGACGGCCTCCGGCGTGCCGGTGTTCTCCGCCTTTTCCGCCGCCTTCTCCTGGCCATGGTGGAAATAGATCCACCACATGGCGACCGTGCTGACGAATGCGCTGCAGAAAACCACGAAGGTCATGTCGCTGCCCATGTGCTCGACGGCATTGCGCCCCGTGGTCAGGATTGTCTCGCCGAGGCAGATGATGACGAACAGGGCACAGCGCTCGGCCATGTGGTCGCCAGCAAGGCTCAGAGCCTCCTCAGGCGCTGCTCCCATTCCCGGCACCCGGTAGCGGATCAGCGGCACGGCGTACTCCACGGCGATCGCCAGCCCCCATAACACAACTCGCCCTTCGAAATCCGCGAGTGCGCCAAGGATCCAGAGGATGCCCGTGGCGACCATCCAGATGCTGATGCGCACGAACGCCATGGCGCTTTGCCTGTCGCTGCCGAGAAACGCATAGGCCGTGAAGACCGAGCGGCCGATCTGCATGGCGGCATAGATGGCGGCGAAGGCCATGGCATGCTCCGCGAACGCCTCGGGCAAGGCGATCGCCATGAGGATGCCGGCGAACATCAGAATGAAGAGCATGTGGCGCACCGCCTCGCGCTCGGTGTCCAGAAGGTTCGTCACCCACGTGGTATTGATCCAGACCCACCAGATCGCCAGGATCAGCAGCCCCGCCTCGCCCGCCGTCGCCGACGTGAAGTCCGAGGCGAGCGTGTGGGAGAGCTGGACCAGCGCGAAAACGAAAACCAGATCGAAGAACAGTTCCGGAAAGCTCGCCTTGGACTTTTCCGTCCCTTCCTCGCGAATCCATCGGCGCCTGTGATCGGCCTTGCTCATCGAGTGCAGTCCCCCTTCGGATTGGATTTTCATGGATCGGCATAGCCGACGACGCGGATGGCGGCGTTTCCGCCGTCCACGGGCGACGTGAAGATAAGCGCGCCGCGTGCTTTCGAATGGGCCGGCACGTAATCGAAGGTCGCCTCCGACGTTTCGGCATCGCCGCCGCCGCTGCCGCGAAGCTCGCCGCGCACGACGACGGCAGCCGCGGTGGTATCGGCCGAGTTGGCGACCTCGAAGAGAAGCTCGTTTGGAGCTGCCTTCGAGCGCTGATCCAGGATCGAGACCGCGAGCCGGGGCGGCCCTCCCTCCTCGCTGAACACTTCGAAGCCGATAAAGCCGATCATCGCCACAACGAGAAGCGTGCTCGAAAGCCCGACGATCCATTCGACAACATGGGGTGAAGCATTGGCCACGGTCTTTCGGCAAGACATTGCGGCTCCCTATAGGATCAGGCGCGCGGCCGCCGCGCCTATGGAACATGGCAAGCCGAGCACGATCGTCGTCAGAAGCATCTGCGAGGCGGCGGTATCGTCGAAACGCTGGAAGGTCCAGAGAGCGTAGGCGCTCACCAGAAGCGCAATCACATAGCCCGGAAGAGTGAAGCGGATCACCGTGTGCCAACGCGGAACGTCGTCGCCGATCTCGTGGCCTCCCTTGAAGGAAACGGCGTAAACGAAGCCGTGCATGACCACGAGCGAGAGGATCACGACGGCCAGCGCATGCAGTGGCGTCATCTTGTATGAGAGGAGGATCATCTCCTCCGTGGGCGCCACGTTCAACCCCAGAAAGAGCGCGCCCAGCGCCATCAGGAACAGTTCTCCGACATAGTCGTAGGTCGTCGTCTGCACCGGGTCATCGCTTTCGCCGCTGTCGTCCACGTCACCATTGAGCTGGCTGCGCCCCAGCAAGGCGCCAATGCTTGCCGGCACCGATTGGACGGCAACCTTGCCGACCATTTCCGACAAGGGCTGGCCAAGCTTGAGAACGGCGACGCTGAAGAGGATGACGAGGCTCGACAGAATGCCGATCGCGTAGGCGATCATCGCGTCGCGCACGGCGTCGCGCCAGCAGGTGGTCTCCTCGAAGCCGACCCTATCGGCGAGGATGATCAGCAAAGGGACGTTGAGCACGAGAAGCAGGAGCAGCCTCAGCCGGTCCATCGAGAAGCCCAGCTCCCACATTTCCATGGTCATGAACATAGGCAAGGCGAAGATCAGCGCGCCGGCGAAACCACGGCCGATGCCTGCCGCGAAGCGCGAACCGTCCCAACCCTTCGATGTTTCCCCAGACGCTGACGACCTCATGAAATGGAGATAGTTGCGAAGCGTGAAAAGACGACTGGTCCGCTGAAAATTGATTTCATGCCGCGCCCCGACGACACTCGGGCCCTGCGGAGCGCGATCATCGACCTTGCGCGGCTCGAAATGCCGAATAAGCTGCGTATCGTGATTGATAGCCCTATGCGGGAGCAGAATAGTGCCGCTCGATAAAGCAAAAATCTCCAATCGGATGTTGGCTTCGCTGCAGGATAGCGACTTTGCGCTGCTTGCGCCGTATCTCGAGCAAGTCGATCTGCCCTCCCGCTACACAATCGCTCGCCCCGACGCACTGCTTGAGCACATCTATTTCCCCGACAGCGGCATCGGCGCCGTGATGAGCGTACTAACAGATGGCAAGAAGGCGGAAGCAGGCATGTTCGGGCGTGAGGGTTTCGTCCCGACATCGACGATTATCGGGGACACGGTCGTGCCCTATCTGATCGAGATGCAGTTAGGCGGGAGCGGCTATCGTATTCCGGTCGACAGGATGCGCGACGCGACCGCGAGCAGTTCCACGCTTCAGGTCCCCTTCATCAAGTTCATGCATGTTTTCGCCGTCCAGGTCTCCTACACGGCACTGGCCAACGCCAAGTTTCGCGTCGAACAGCGGCTCGCCCGATGGATACTGATGTGTCACGACAGGGTAAGATCCGATATGTTGGAAATCACCCACGAATACATCGCGTTTCTCCTCGGCATCCGCAGACCAAGCGTGACCACTGCCCTGCATATCCTCGAGGGACACAGGCTTATCCGCTCGAATCGAGGATCGATCGTCGTCATAAACCGCAAGGGCCTGGAGCGGTTTACGGCCGGCTGCTACGGGCTGCCCGAGCGCGAGTTCGAACGTTTGATTGGCGCCTGAACCGGCTCCATCCCCCTAGATCCTGATATGACCTGCGCCTTCCATGGAACTGGCGCCCATCGCCTGTCGTTTCGCCAACGGATGGAGGTCAATATGCTTTTCTATTTCAATGTACGTTCCGAGGAGAGCTACGACATGGACGATGAGGGCATCGATCTTCCGTCACTGGAAGCGGCGAAATGCGAAGCGCGGAAATCGGCGCGCGAAATGGTCGCCGAACTCGTCCTGCACGACGGGCGCATCGACGGCATGCGGTTCGAAATAACCGATGCCAGCGGGTATCTGCTGGCCACGGTTCCCTTCAGGGATGTGATCAAGTTCGACTAGCACCGGCCTCATCGGCTTTGAGTTTATCAATCGCCAGGCACATCGCCGGCCTTCCGTGAGATAGCAGCCTCCCTGGCGACACGAAGCCGCTCGGTCTTGGCCCGCCGCGCTTCCGCCTCGGTGGTGATCGTGGCCATCGCGGCCTGCGTTGTCGCCTCAAGTCGTTCGCGCCGTTCAACAGCGCTGGTAGAATCGCGACGGCGAGGCTCTGGGTTCTCCGGTTTGCGCATGCCTCCAAGGTAAACCGCGGCAACACGAAGGCAATCGACTGTCAGCCAGCGTACAAAGCCACCTTAAGATCGCGGCGAAAATCTCTCATGTCGCGCGCCGGCCGGAACTTTTGCCGCCACGGGCGATTTCTATGCGACAGCAGGAGCAAACGATATGCCCAGTCAAGCCAACTCGCCTGCCGTCCAGTCGATGCGCAACGAGCAGGCGCGGCAGCGCAAGGCCGCCCGAAAGGGCGAACCCGACGAAGGCCTCGAAGGCACATTCCCTGCGTCCGATCCGGTGTCGTTGGTACACACTACCGTATCTGCACGCCGCGCCGACAGGAAGGAAGCCGACCTGCGGTCCCGTTGGGAATACATCGAAGCGGCGGTTCGCAGCAGGCCACTAACCGCGATCGGCATCGCCGCCGCCCTCGCCTATGTGCTTGGCGCCAAGCGATAAGGATACCAGATGCGAACGCGAAACCTCAGCATTCTGCTTTGCGTATCGGCTGCCGTCACGATGCTTTGCGGACCGGCGCAGGCCCTGAGCAGGATCGGTGCGTCCGGACCTGCACCATCGGAAACGAACGGAGCGCTGGCCGGGTACGTCCAGGAAGACCGTAACGCCGGCAATGATGCTTTCTTGCTGTCGCCCGCGGAGATCAAGCATATCCGCTGGTGTGCGGCGCAGTATCGTTCCTATGATCCCACCGAAGATACCTTTGTGTCACCCAACGGAACGCGCGCAACCTGCCGCTCTCCGCGGTAACGAAACGGCGACAGGCTCGGCAGTCTCTCGGCTATCACCGGCGAGGTTGCGAAAGACACCCGGGGATGCCACTCACAATTCGCCGATAAGGCGCCGATATTCCTCTTCCGGCTTGCCGTAGGAATCGCCCGCGAACTCCTCCATACCGCGCCTGTCGCGAATAGTGATCAATCCACGTTCGGAACGAATGAACTTCTCACCCTCGAGAACGTGAAGCGCCGTGGTGACGCTTGGTCGGCGGACACCCAGCATCAGGGAAATGAAATCGTGGGTCAGCGCAATCTCGTCCCCATCGACGCGGTCATGCGACATGAGAAGCCACCGGGCGAGACGGATGTCGATCTGGTAATTGACGTTCGACAACGCCGTGTAGGAGATTTGCGAGGCAAAGGTCTGGATAAAGCGAGCGAGCAGGTTGGCGAAATGCGGGTGGCGCGCGATCGCATCGATCGTCGCCTCCAGCGTCATCCTGTAACCCCAGCCTGCGACCTGCATCAGGACTTCGTGAACGCTGACCGTGCCGCCCACACCAGCCGAGGTCGGCGAAAACCCCTCGCGCCCGAACATTCCGGCCTCCGCCTGATGACCGCCCGACGATACGGTGATCACCGAGCCGATACCGCTACAGAGAAAATAAACGTAGTCGATAGGCCGATCAGCTTTGACAATCACATAGCCTTGGCGAAGTTCGACCGCTTCGAGCCGGTCTAGGATGGAACCGAATTCGTCGCCAGGCAGACGCGCCAGAAGCCGGTTTTGCATTGTCGATTGATCAGAGGCGAGCATGAGACTTTGATAATGAGGGATGAGGCAAGCGGACCTGAGCCGCACGCCGAAATGTGTCGGCTGTATAACATCCTGTTGTTGCGCATGTTTTTGGGTACGGTGGCGGACATTTCCCGGTGCGCGACAGCAAGCGCTTGCCTCGTCGCCGCCGTTTCGAACCCCGATCTCGCATTGGATACGACGGACAGGCACCGTCCGGCCGGCTGATGCCAATTTCCGGGACAACCGCCGCAGTCGGCGTCTAAGTCTCACAACGAGCCGGCGGCAAGGCTGGCCGTTGCGAAGTCTGCAATTTGGACGCAATCGGCCGTAGGCCGGTACACGGACTTTTGAGCACATGCTCCCAGCCGGCAATGGAAAGCGGATGTGTGGAAGTCGGTCACTCCTCCCAGCCGAACACGCTCCGGCCGCCAAGGCTCGTACTGTCGCGGAATTCGCCTGCGACGATTTCCTTGAGATTGGGTCCGGTGACATAGCGCTCCAGTTTGCGTGCCTGGATATCCAGGCGTTGCAGAGCAGCAAGTTCTTCATCGCGACCAAGGCGCCCCCTCGCCACCGCCGACTTCATGACCCTGATCGTCTCGTCGTAGACCTTTAGCGGCACGGGAAACGGGTGGCGGTCCTTCCCGCCGTGGGCGATCGAGAATCGCGCCGGATCCGAAAAACGACATGGCGCGCCATGAACCACCTCGGCGACCATGGCAAGCGCGCGGACTGTTCGCGCCCCCACACCCGGAACCATCAGCAGATCCTGGAAATCGACGGGGCCGCGGTCGGCTGCGGCGGCCAGACTTCCATGCAGCCGCTTCATACTGACATCCTTTTCCCGCACGTCGTGGTGTGCGGGCATGATAAGATGCGGCAGGGACAGCTGGGCTTGTTCCGGCATGGGCACGGGCATGGGCTCGACCTTGCGAGCGAGTGCGAAGGCTTCCCGGACGATGCGGTCTGGACCGAGGTTCGCAAGGATATCCAGCTGGCCGCCGCGCGATCGCTCCGCGCGCCTGTCGGCCAGATTTATGATGTCGCCCTGCGTTCGGCCCTCGATTGCGCTGTGCGGGGAATCGATGAAGCTCTCCAGCCCCTCCGAGAGCCAGTGATAGCGCCTCGCCTGGCGGGTCGCGTCGTTCATCCCTTGCTGGACCACCACCCACTTGCCGTCATCGGCGACGATGAACCCGTGCAGGTAGAGATCGAAACCATCCTGAACCGCTGCGCTGTCGACCTTCGCCACCAGACGGCTGACATGGGCGAGCCCCGCGCCGTCGATACCCACGCGATGCCCGATATCCGCCAGCTCGTCGGGCGTCTTGCGCGATTGCGCCCCTCGACCGCCACAGACATGAAGGCCAAGTTCTCCGGCCCGCGGCTTCAAACCACGCTTCAGCGCGCCCAGCACGCTGGTGGTGATGCCGGAAGAGTGCCAGTCCATGCCCATGACGGAGCCGAAGGACTGGAACCAGAACGGATGCGAAAGCCTTCGCAGAAATTCATCGCGACCGTAGTGATGAATGATGGCCTCGGTGACAAGCACGCCAAGCTTCGTCATCCGCTCACCCAGCCAGGGAGGAACCCGCCCGCCGTGAAGCGGCAAATCGGCACTGCCTGATCTTTTCGACATGCAAGGATAATTAGGCTTCAGCATCGCGAAACGCAATGCCGCCGGTCGGATTAGTCAGGCCGATGGACGCAGTCTCACGCCTGACTTTGCTTGCCCGCCGGGATCACCATCTCGATCAACCGCTATCCGCACGAGTTCTCGGGCGGGCAGGCGCAACGCATCGGGATCGCGCGCGC
>UCEU01000001.1:606744-615621 GCA_900471485.1 Hyphomicrobiales bacterium | reverse complement strand
GCTCTGCGCCAACGCCGCCATGGGCGCTGCCGGCGCCGGCGCCAAGGTGCTGCCGACGAGCTCGCGGCTCCTGCCCGACGGTACCTTCGGGGTCGATCTCGATGCCGGCGGCAGGAAGTTCTCCTGCATCGTCGACAACAACGGCACCGTGCGCTCGGTGCAGCCGGTCTGATTTCCGCGCTTATCGCTGATTCTCCAGCGGAACCGATGCGCCCGCCGTGCGTTACACGGCCACGGAACATTACGGGCGATCGACATGACGGACTTGCGTGCCAGCGAGAGTTGGCGAAAGACAGCGAAGATCGGCGACTATATCGCCGCGGTAAAACGCAAGACGGTTCAGGGAGTACGGTCAGCCAACGGTCCGATCATCCGGCCGGGCAAGAACGTATGGCGTGTCGGAAAGGCCGAACAGGCTGCCTTCCTTGTCGATGGCAGCGCCTATTTCTCGGCCATGGACGCCGCCCTGCGCTGCGCCCGGGAGACGATCTGGATCGTCGGCTGGGACTTCAACCCCGATATCCGCCTGCGCCCGCGCGTGTCGTCCGAGACACTTGGCGAACTGCTGCTGTCGCTGGCCGATGCGCGGCCGGAACTGCAGATCCGCATCCTCGTCTGGGGCATGGGGCCGATCTATTCCGGCAAGTCGCTGAAGCTCTTCAGCAAGAGCAATTTTTCCAGCCATCCGCAGATCTCGCTGCGCTTCGACCTGCGCCATCCGCTGCGCGGGTGTCATCACCAGAAGCTGGTGGCGATCGACGACAGCCTGGGGTTCCTCGGCGGCATCGATCTCACGGCGCGGCGCTGGGACGAGCCGGATCATCGCATCGACAATCCGCTGCGCAAGGCGCCCGACGGGCGACCCTACAGCCCCGTGCACGACATCCAGAGCATGGTCTCGGGCGAGGCGGCGCGGCAGATCGGCGACGTCGCGCGGCGGCGCTGGGCGCGGGCGACGGGGCAGACCATCCAGCCTCTCGGCGCCGATCGTGAAGCGCTCTGGCCGGCCGCCACCAGCGCCGACCTGAGTGAAGCCCGCACGGCGATCGCGCTCACCGAGCCCGGTCTTGTCGGCAAGCGCGGGCGGCACGAGGCGTTCCGGCTGACGCGCGACGCGATCCGCGCGGCGCGGCGGCATATCTATATCGAGACGCAGTATCTCGCCTCCTTCGGCGTGGCGCGGGCGATCGGCCGACGGCTGAAGGAGCAGAACGGGCCGGAAGTCGTGGTTCTTGTCACCAAGAGCTCGCACGGGCTGATCGAGAAGCTGACGATGGGCGGCAATCGCGACCGGCTGATCCGCAGGCTGAAGCGCATCGACAAGCACGACCGTCTCAGGGTGCTCTACGCCGTGATACCGGACGGGCAGGGCGGCGAGCGCGAGATCACCATCCACTCGAAGGTGATTATCGTCGACCACACCTTCGTGCGCATCGGCTCGTCCAATCTGAACAATCGCTCGGAAGGGCTGGATACCGAATGCGACCTCGCCTTCGAGGCCGGCAATGCCGCGCATTGCGATGCGATCTTGGCGCTGCGGCACAAGCTGATGGCCGAGCATCTCGACACGACGCCGGAGTTGGTTGCCGAAACGGTCGCTGCCAGCAAGTCGCTGATCTCCACCATCGATGCGCTGAACAAGCAGCCGCGCGGTCTTCGTGATTTCGCGGTCGATATCGCCAACGGCGGTATCTCACCGTTTCCGGGCACCGCCATCGTCGATCCGCGCCGGCCCTTCCGGCCGCTACACCGAGCGCGCCTGTGGCTCGGTGCGCTCCAGACGCGGTTGCTCGCGGCGATCCTCTGAACGCTCGCCGCGCGGCTTCCTCTTCCTGATCACGATCTCGCTTACGGCAAACATCGCCAGGCCGATGAAGAGCGGCATCACGAAATAGATGACGCGGAAGGCGACGAGCGCGCCGACCGAGGCTGAGCCGGGCAGCACATGGCTGACGGTCGCCTCCAGCACGCCGAGGCCTCCAGGAACATGGGTGAGCAGGATGGCGATGTTGGCGAGCACATAGGCGGTCGCCGTCTTGACGAAGCTCACATCGGCCTCGGCCACGATCATCTGGTGGAGGCAGGCGGCCACGCAGATGAAGTTCACCGTGCCGACGACGATCTGTGCCACCGCAAGGCCGGGGCCGGGCATCCGGAAACTCCATTTCCACAGCCTGAGAGGCGCGCGCAGCGTCAGTGCCAGAAGGACGTATCCGACGGGTGCCGCAAGGCAGGCGAGGCCGAGGAGAAAGAGGCCGTTGGCGTCGAGCTTCAGCACGTTGGCGGCGTCCGACGGATTGGCGAGCAGCGCGATGCCGGCGAGCGTGACTAGGCCCAGTCCGACGGTGACGCCGCAAAACAGGATCACCTTGGCCACCTCTTCCGCCTTCAGACCCCAGCGGGCATAGAAGCGATAGCGCACGGCGCCGCTGCTCAGCGCCGCGATGCCGAGATTGTGGCCGATCGACAGCGCGGTGAAGGAGGCGAGTGCCGCCTTCGGATAGCTGAGCGGCCGGCCGGCATAACGCAGCGCCAGCCAGTCGAAGCCGGTGAGGCAGAGATAGGACGCGGCGGCGAAGGCGGAGCCTGCCGCAAGGCGCGTTGCCGGGATCGCCCGGATCGAAGCGATGATCTCGTCCAGCGAATAGCGGTTGAAGACCTTGTAGAGCAGGTAGCCCGCAAGCAGCAGCCCCAGGACAAGCGTGGCGTTGATCAGCAGGCGTTTCGGGTTCATGCAATTTCCATTGTTGGGCTCGGCCGGATGGCTCTCGATGGAACGAAACAGCGCCGAAGACGGTTCCATCCGTCATGACCAGAAACGCCCGAGAGCGGACCGGCCGGTCCCTGAAAATCCTCACCTATAACGTCCACAGCTGCGTCGGCACCGATCGGAAGATCGATCCGGAGCGGATCGCCGACGTTATCGCCGAGACCGGGGCTGATATCATCGCGCTGCAGGAGCTCGATGTCGGCCGCAGGCGGACCGGCGGCGTCGACCAGGCGCACAGGATCGCCTCGCTGTTGAAAATGGAGGCGCACTTCCATCCGGCGCTGCATGTCGAGGAGGAAAAGTATGGCGACGCGATCCTGACCGCGCTGCCGACACGGCTGATGAAGGCGGGGCCGTTGCCGTCGATCGGCGAGCTGCGCGGCGCCATATGGGTGCGGGCGGAGTTCGAGGGGATGGGCGTGAATATCCTGAACACGCATCTCGGCCTGCGCGGTGCAGATCGCGCCCGGCAGGTGGGCGAGCTGCTCGGCCGCGACTGGATCGGCTCTCCGGCGTTCCAGGCGGAGCCGGCGATCATCTGCGGCGATCTCAACGCCGTACCCTCGTCGCCGGCCTACAAGAGCATCGCGAAAGAGTTTCGCGACGTGCAGTTGCTGTCCTCGGTCAGGGCGGCGCGCACCTTTCCGTCGCGCTTTCCGCTGCTGCGCCTCGACCACATCTTCGTGTCCGAGGGCATCGGGGTGGAGCGGGCGCAGGTGGTGGCGACGCCGTTGACACGGCGCGCGTCGGATCACCTGCCGCTTCTGGCGGAGGTGATCTGCGGCGTCTGAAGCGCGCCGGCGTCAGCCGGCGGTTACCCGCAGTTTGACCGGCGCGAAGCGGCTGGAGGTGACCTCGACCGTGATGTCGCCGCGCAGCCCCGTCGCTTCCAACCAGAAACCGGCCGTGCCGCCCTGCAGGGGGACGGACAGCGGGCCGACGACCTTGGCCGGGCCATCGACGCGCAGCGTGACGTTGTCGTTGAGGAAGGGCAGGCGGTGGCCCTCCTGATCGAGCGCGCGGATGATGACGCGGGTGCTGTCGCGGTCGCGCGCCTTCAGCGTGGTGGCGTCGGCGACGACCTCGAGTGTCGTCGGCAGCGGATCGGCGACCATCCGCATATTGGCAACGGGCTCGCCGCCGATATAGCCGGTGAAGCTGCCGTCGATCCACATCATGCCCCAGCTGCCGAGTTCGTCGGCGGTGAAGTGGCGGTGGTCGAAGACCACGGGCGGATGCGGAAGATGCGGGAAGTTCTCGTAGTCGGGGCCGACGCGCTTGGTGACGGAACCGCAGACCAGTTCCACCTCGTCACAGTTCGTCAGCACGATCAGCGGCAGCACGCCGCCGATGTTGCGCTCGCCGCGCGCCCAGAAGGTCACCGGCTTCATGACGACTTCGTCCGATGGATCGCACTGGCTGGTATAGACATAGGCCGCGAACTTCGGCTCGCGGAAGATATCCATGACGCCGTGGTAGCAGATGCGGTCACCGGAGCCGAAGTCCTTGTGGGTGTTGTAGTCGAACATGCACCAGCCGATCGCGCCGGAGATGTCGGGGTCGCCATAGGCGGCGTTCAGCACTTCAAGATGGCGGCGGACGTGCTCGGCCTGGCGGGCTTCCTGGTCGTATATCTTGGTGGGGTACATGTGACCGCCGAACTCGGTGATCATGTAGGGCACCTTGTGCTGGAGCCCGGTGCTTTCCTGCTGCGGGCGCAGCGGCGTGCGCGGACGATTGACGCCGGGCAGTTCCTCGTTGCCGAGGATGAAGTCGTTCATCGTGTAGACGTCTTCCAGCATCTCGCTGTCGGTGATGTAGCGGACGCCGCCGGTCTGGCGGGTGGTATCGAGTTCGCGGGCGAGCCGGTTGGTTTCCGCGTAGAAATCGTGGCTGTCCTGGGATTCGTTGATGCGCACGCCCCAGATGATGATCGAGGGGTGGTTCCAGTCGCGCTCGATCATGCGGCGGACGTTGCGGATCGATTCCTGCTGCCACTCCTCGCCGCCGATATGCTGCCAGCCGGGGATTTCCTCGAAGACCAGCAGGCCGATCTCGTCGCAACGGTCGAGGAACCACTTCGATTGCGGATAGTGCGAGGTGCGCACGATGTTGCACCTCAGCACCGACTTCATGATCTCGGCATCGCGCTCCTGCGCCGAGCGGCCGGCGGCATAGCCGACATAGGGGAAGGACTGGTGACGGTTGAGGCCGCGCAGCTTCAGCGGCCGACCGTTCAGGAGGAAGCCCGACGGCGTGAATTCGGCGGTGCGGAAGCCGAAGCGGGAAGAGAGCCTGTCGGAGCCGTGGCTGGTCTTGAGCTCGACGGTGATCGCGTAGAGCGCGGGATCGGTGATGTCCCAGAGCGCTATGTCGGTCAGGCGGTCGAAGGTGAGGGTCACGTCCTCGCCTGTCGTCTCGGCGGTCGCGGTGGCGATCACGCCGCCGGTGGCGTCGGTCAGCGATGCGTAGACGCTGCCGAGGAAGGTGAGGTTGGCGGGGTTGGAGAGGCTGACGCGGACGCTTGCCGTCTTCTCGTCGGCCAGCACATCCGATGTCTCGATCTTCAGGTTGCCGATGGAGACCGGGTCGGTGACCTTCAGCCAGACGTCGCGATAGATGCCGGCATAGGTCAGGTAGTCGATGGCGCCGCCGAAGGGCGGGATCTCGGGGTTCTCGCTGCCGTCAATCGTGACGGTGATCAGGTTGTCGCCCTTGACGAGCTTGCCGGTGAAGCGCGCCTCGAAGGGGGTGTAGCCGTCCTTGTGGGCGATGATTTCCTCGCCGTTCAGATAGACCACGGCGTCGGCCATGGCGGCGTCGAAGACGAAGGAGACCTCGCGGCCTTCGAACTCCGGCATCCAGCGCAAGAGCTTCTGGTAGGTGAAGGCGCGCTGGTAGCTGGTCTCGTCGAAATAGTTGAAGGGCAGTTCGACGGCATTGTGCGGCAGGCTGACCGTCGTGCGGCCGTCGAAGGCCTCCAGCAGCCTGGGCTCGAAGCCCTCGTGAAAGCTCCAGGTTTCGTTGAAGGAGACGACGGAACGCATCTCAGGCTCCCTTGGAAGAGGTTATTGCTATGGTTTGCTCGGGGTGGGCGGTTCTCAGGGGTATTGAGCGCCGTTTGTGGTGGTGTAGATCGAATAGACCGACTGGGTCGCGGTGATGAACAGCCGGTTCTTCTTCGGGCCGCCGAAGACGATGTTCGACACGGTCTGCGGCACCTTGATCTTGCCGAGCAGCGTGCCGTCGGGTGCAAAGCAGTGGACGCCGTCGGCGGCGCTGCTCCAGAGGTTTCCATTGACGTCGAAACGGAAGCCATCCGGAACGCCGTTGTCGATCGAGCAGAAGTAGCGGCTGTTCTTTAGCGCCCTGCCGTCGATCACGTCGAAGACGCGGATATGGCGCGGCACCTCGTGACCGGACGAGCCGGAATCGGCGATGTAGAGCTGCTTTTCATCCGGCGAGAAGGCAAGGCCGTTCGGCTGGATGAAATCGGTGCAGACGGCCTCGATATCACCGGTGGCGGCATCGATGCGGTAGACGTTGCGAGTTTCCTGCTCGGGCTCGGCCTTGTGGCCCTCGTAGTCGGACATGATGCCGTAGCTCGGATCGGTGAACCAGATCGAGCCGTCGGACTTGACGACGACGTCGTTCGGCGAGTTCAGGCGCTTGCCCTTGAAGCTGTCGGCGAGCACCGTGATGCGGCCGTCGAATTCGGTGCGGGTGACACGACGCCCGCCGTGCTCGCAGGAAACGAGGCGGCCCTGGCGGTCGCGGGTGTTGCCGTTGACGTAGTTGGAGCGCGCGCGAAACACCGACACGCCGCCATCGGGCACCCAGCGCATCATCCGCTCGTTGGGTATATCGCTCCAGATCAGGCAGTCGAGATCGGAGAACCAGACGGGACCTTCGGCCCAGCGGCAGCCTGAATAAAGCTCCTCCAGCTTGGCGCTGCCGGCGATCAGGCTGTGAAAACGGTCGTCGCGAATTTCGTAAAGCGCATCTTCCGACACGAGTTGCTCCTCCCAAAGCGATCTGACGTCCTTCGTAAACGTAAACGGCAACGCGTTCCAGAGCCCGTTGCCTCCGACGTCGTGATTTTTCGCCGCGAAGCGGTATATGCCTGATATGGATGGCCTCCTCAGGATTTCCCCGTCGGTCAAATCGGGGTAGATGTCGGCTTTACGCTAGGGATATGCGGCATGGAATACAGCGATATCGGGACGGTTGCGACGTGGCTGACGGAGCAGGGGCTGAATGGCGCAACTGAAACCGAGTTGCTGACCGGCTTCTGCGATACCTGCCGCAGGCTTGGCCTCCCACTCGACCGCAGCCTGGCGCTGATGGATACGCTACACCCGGTGCATGAGGGGCGCGCTTTTCGCTGGGACAGCGAGCAGGATGTCGAGCCCGAATTTGCTTATGGTCCGATGGGCGGCGATGGCAATTCGCTGGAAAACTGGCAGCGCTCGGCATTCTACCATCTTTGGACGGGCTCCGAAAACGAAGTTCGCCGGCGGCTGGCGTTCGGTGATCCGGCGGATTTCTACATGCTGGATACGATGCAAGCCGACGGCCATACAGATTTCGTCGCGATGGTGCGCAAGTTCGACAAGGCCGGCACGATCGGCGAGATGGACTGCTTCTTCGTGCATTTCGCGACGCGCCACAGGGAAGGGTTTTCCGATCAGCACATGATGGTGCTGCGCAAGCTGGCACCTGTTCTGGCGCTCGCCATCAAGTGCATCGCGCTCGGCCGCATCGCGCGCACGATCGCCGAGGTCTATCTCGGCGAGGATGCGGCGCGGCAGGTGCTGGAAGGCAAGATCAGCCGGGGCAAGTCGGAGCGGATTTCGGCGGTGCTGTGGTTCTCGGATCTCGTGAACTACACGAAGATCTCCGACAGCGCGCCGCCTGAAGAGATCATGCCGATGCTGAACGACTACAGCGACGCGGTGATTTCGGCGATCCACGAAGCGGGCGGCAACGTCTTGAAGCTGATCGGCGACGGCGTGCTGGCGATCTTCAAGGCGGACGATGCGTCCGATGCCTGCGCGGCCGCGCTCGGCGCAGAAAGGCTGTTGCGCGAACGGCTGGAGGCGTTGAACAACGCCCGCGCGCTGGAGGAGCGGCCGACGACCGATGTCTATATCGGCCTGCATATCGGCGACGTCTTCTACGGCAACATCGGCAGCCAGGAGCGGCTCGACTTCACCGTCATCGGCCCCGCCGTCAACGAGGTCAGCCGCATCGCCTCGATGTGCCGGTCGGTGGATTTCAACGTTTTGATGTCGTCGCAGTTCGTCGCCACCATCCCCGATGAGGAGCGCGGGGCTCTCGCCTGCATCGGGCGCTATGCGCTGCGCGGCGTGAAGCAGGCGCAGGAGCTCTATACGCTCGACGCCAGGATGCGCAGCTGATCGGCCGCGCCCTGCTTCACCGTTGCGCAATCAAATTTCGCAGGAGTGTCGCCTTCCTGCGCTAGAGGATTATATCCTGCCACGGAGGGGCCGATCGCGCCTCTTGACGGGACGACGCGGCAAGTTCGCTGCGCTGGAAAGACACTCAA
Source organism: Hyphomicrobiales bacterium (assembly GCA_900471485.1). Taxonomy (GTDB): domain Bacteria; phylum Pseudomonadota; class Alphaproteobacteria; order Rhizobiales; family Rhizobiaceae; genus Rhizobium. Next base: position 607,282 of record UCEU01000001.1, on the reverse strand, counting down.
TCCAACAGGAGAACGGCATGCAGATCAATCGCACAGCTTCCGCACAATGGTCGGGCGGCATCAAGGACGGCAAGGGGCAGATCTCGACCCAGAGCGGCGCGCTCAAATCCTATCCCTATGGTTTCGCCAGCCGTTTCGAAGGGCTTCCGGGCACCAATCCCGAGGAACTGATCGGCGCCGCGCATGCCGGCTGCTTCACCATGGCGCTCTCCCTCATCCTCGGCGAAGCCGGCTTCACTGCGACCAGCATGGAGACGAGTGCCAAGGTGACGCTCGAAAGCGTCGAGGGCGGCTTTGCCGTTACCGCGATCCACCTCACGCTGCGCGGCACCGTTCCCAACGCGGACGAGAAGACCTTCGTCGAGCTGGCGAACAAGGCCAAGGCCGGTTGCCCGATCTCCAAGGCGCTGTCGGCGGTGCCGATCACGCTGGATGCGCAGCTCGCCTGAGCCTGCGTCAGTCGAGATTTGCGATGCCGCGGCGCGATGTGCCGCGGCATTTTTTGTTCGTGGGGATGCGAAGACCCCTCCCCAACCCC
>UCEU01000001.1:0-606678 GCA_900471485.1 Hyphomicrobiales bacterium | reverse complement strand
CCCCACAAGGGGGAGGGGTTGGGGAGGGGACTTTTCTTTAGGCTGATGAGGGGATGTTTAGAAAAAACCACCTCTTCTCCCGCATCGCAAAAGATTGACTTCTGTCGATTGATGTTTTACGACTGACGAAATTCAAAAATCGTCAGTCGTAAGTCGAGATGGCAAAAGACATGAACGACACCGCGGAAAATACACTGGAAGCAACGCGCCAGGAGAATGTGACCCGCATTCTCGACGCGGGTGAGCGGCTGTTTCGCCATTACGGCTACTCGAAGACCACGGTCGCCGATATCGCCCGCGATCTCGGCATGTCGCCGGCCAATGTCTATCGTTTCTTCTCCTCCAAGATCGAGATCCACCAGGCGATCTGCGGGCGCATGCTCGCGGCGAGCTATCAGCAGGCCTACGAGATCTGCCACCTGCCGCTCAGTGCCTCGGAGCGGCTCGACCGTTTCGTGCGGGCGCAGTACCAGATGACTGTCGAGACCATGCTCGACCAGGAGAAGGTGCACGAGATGGTGGTCGTCGCGATCGAGCGCGACTGGCACGTCATCGAAAAGCATGTCGACAGCATCCAGGACCTGCTGGCCGACGTGATCCGTGAAGGCATCGCCGCGGGCGAATTCGCCGATCAGGATGCGGCCGTCGCTTCGCGCTGTTTCGGTGCCGCCACCGTGACGCTGTGCCACCCGATCATGGTGGCGCAATGTCTTGCCAAGACCAACCGCCCGACGGTGGACGAGCTGATCGATTTCTCGATCCGCGCGCTGAAGAAATAAGCCTGGCGCCAGACCGCCGGGGACACCAACAAACACAACCATTTCAGGAGTGCGAAAGATGATTTCGCTGAAGACAGTCAAGTTGCCGTCCGTTGTCAGTTTCGCGCTTCTCGGCGCCGTATCGCTCGCCGTTTCCGGCTGCAGCGAGGAGAAGAAGGCGGAGACCAAGGAGATCCTGCGGCCGGTCAAGGTGGTCGAGATCGCCAAGGCCGGCGACGTCAGGTCGCTCGATTATTCCGGCGCGGTCAAGGCGCGCGTGGAGATGAACCTCGGCTTCCGCGTGGCCGGCAAGATCACCGAGCGCCGCGTCAATATCGGCGACCGGCTGCAGCCGGGGGATCTCATTGCCCGCATCGATGCCACCGACTACGAGCTGGCGACGAAGACGGCAGAGGCCAATCTTGCCGCCGCCGAAAAGGGTGTCGGCACCGCCGATCTCGCCAACAAGCGCGCCCAGCAGCTGTTCGACAAGAGCGTCACCGCCAAGTCGCAGCTCGAGCAGGCGTCGCTGAGCTACGATCAGGCCGTCGCCACCCGCGACGCCGCCGTCTCCTCGCTCGACCAGGCCAAGAACCAGGTGAGCTATTCCGAGCTCAAGGCCGACCAGAGCGGCATCGTCACCGCGATCAGCGCCGATGCCGGCACCGTGGTCGCCGCCGGTACGCCGGTCGCGACCGTTGCGCTCGACGGCGAGAAGGAAGTGCAGATCGCGGTGCCGGAGAACGACATCGCCGAATTCAAGCCGGGCAAGACGGTGAAGGCGAGCTTCTGGTCCGCAAGCAAACTGGTGCTCGACGGCAAGGTTCGCGAAGTCTCGGGCAGCGCCGATGCGCAGTCGCGCACATTTGCCGTTCGCGTCAGCCTGCCGAACGACGACCGCGTGCTGCTCGGCATGACGGCGACCATCGAGGCCGATGTCAGCAACGCCAATACCAACGTGTCCATTCCCCTGTCGGCGCTGGCTGAGAAGGACGGCAGGAAGATCGTCTGGGTGGTCGATCGCGACCAGCAGACGGTGCATCCGCGCGACGTCACGGTGGCGGACTTCACCGGTGATGGCGTCAACGTCTCCGACGGCCTGAAGACCGGCGATCTCGTCGTTGCCGCCGGCACGCAGTTCATGACCGACAATCTCAAGGTCAAGCTGCCGGGCCAGCAGTCGGCATCCGCCGAAAGTGGGTCCGAAACTGGCGACGTCGTTCGCTAAGCGGTCAGGAGAGGGAACGGGACAATGGACAACTCCACCACCGAGAAGAAGCCCTTCAACCTATCGCGCTGGGCAATCGGCCATCCGAGCATCGCGCGCTTCCTGTTCGGGCTCATCCTGATCACCGGCGTGCTCGGGCTGATGCGCATGGGCCAGAAGGAAGATCCCGACTTCACCTTCCGCGTCATGGTCGTGCAGGCCGTGTGGCCGGGCTCGTCCATCCAGGAGATGGAAGACCAGGTGGTCAACAAGATCGAGCGTAAGCTGCAGGAAACCCCGCATATCGACTGGGTGAAGTCCTATACGCGCGCCGGTTCCGCCGTCATCACCCTGCAGGTCAAGGGTGACACCAACGCGGCACAGGTCGCCGATGCCTTCTACCAGGTGCGCAAGAAGGTCGGCGATATCTCCAGCGAATTGCCGGAGGGCCTGCTCGGTCCCTATTTCAACGACGAATTCGGCGACACCTTCATCACGCTGCATTCGATCAGCGGCGACGGCTACAGCTATCCCGAGCTGAAGAAGTTCGCGATCCAGGCGCGCGACATGCTGCTGACGACGCCGGGTGTCGAGAAGGCCGTGATCATCGGCGATCAGCCGGAGAAGATCTATATCGACGTCTCCTCCAAGGCGCTCGCCGAGCGCGGGCTGACGATCGTCGACCTGCAGAACGCCATCAAGGGCCAGAACAGCGTCGATCCGGCGGGCTCGGTCGATACCGGCACGCGCTCGGTGCGTATCGCCGTCGAAGGCGACGTGACGCGGGCGGAGGATATCCGCGAGCTCCGGCTCAAGGCCGGCAACCAGGTGACGCGCCTCGGCGATATCGCCACCGTCTATTCCGGTCTCGAAGATCCCTATCAGAAGAAATACCGCTTCAACGGTCATGAGAGCGTCCAGGTCGGCGTCGTCATGGCCAAGGGCTACAAGGTCACCGATGTCGGCAAGGATGTCGAGGCGACCTACAAGCACTTCGAGGAATCGCTGCCCTACGGCGTGGCCGTCGACCAGATTTCCAACCAGCCCGATGTCGTCACCGATGCGGTGAGCGAGTTCATGCATGCGCTCGGCGAAGCGCTAGTCATCGTTCTGATCGTCTCGTTCCTGTCGATCGGCTGGCGCTCGGGCCTCGTGATCGCCATCGCCATTCCGCTGGTGCTGGCCGCGACCTTCGCCATCATGTACGAGCTCGGTATCGACCTGCAGCGAATTTCGCTGGGCGCGCTGATCATCGCCCTCGGGCTGCTCGTCGACGACGCGATGATCGTGGTCGAGTTGATGGAGCGAAAGCTCGAAGAGGGGCTGGTGAAGATCGAGGCGGCGAGTTTCGCCTATTCCTCGACCGCCTTCCCGATGCTGACGGGCACACTGATCACCACCGCCGGCTTCATCCCGGTCGGCTTCGCGGAATCGACCGCCGGCGAGTATGTCCGCACGCTGTTCTACGTGGTCGGTATCGCGCTCGTGGTCTCGTGGTTCGTCGCGGTCTATTTCACGCCGTGGCTCGGCTACATGATCCTGAAGCAGCGCAAGCATGCCGGCGGCGAGCATCATGACGCCTTCGACACCAGCTTCTATCGCCGGCTGCGATCGACGGTCGGCTGGGCGGTCCGCCATCGCATCATCGTCGTTGCCATGACGCTGGTCACCTTTGCCACCAGCTTATGGGCCTTCCAGTTCATTCCGCAGAACTTCTTCCCGCAGTCCTCGCGTCCCGAAATCCTCGTCGATCTCTGGCTGCCCGAGGGCACCAGCATCAAGGAAGTCGAGACGCAATCGAAGGCGCTCGAAGCTAAGATCATGGACGACAAGGACAAGAAGTTCGTCGCCACCTATATCGGCGAGGGCGCGCCGCGCTTCTTCCTCCCGCTCGACCAGCAGCTTCCGAACCCGAACTTTGCGCAGCTCCTGATCATGGCCAATGACGAACCAGCCCGCGAACGGCTGATCGTCAAGCTCAGGACCATTCTCGCCGAAGACTTCCCCGATATCCGTGGCAAGGTCGATCGTCTCTTCCTTGGCCCGCCGACAGGTTGGCCGGTGCAGATGCGCGTCATGGGTCCGGATCGCCAGGAAGTCCGCAAGATCGCCGACGAGGTGAAGGCGAAGTTCCAGGAAAATCCGCTGCTCGGCGCCATCCACGACGACTGGCTGGAGCAGGTGCCGGCGATGAAGCTGGTGATCGACCAAGACCGCGCCCGTGCGCTCGGCGTCACCTCGCAGCGCGTTCGCCAGATGCTGCAGACCGCGATGTCCGGCGCGCCGCTCGACGATTTCCGCGACGGCGAGGAGACGGTTTCGATCGTTGCCCGCGAGCCGGATGCCAATCGCTCGCTGCTGTCGGCCGTCAACTCGGTCTATGTGCCGACGGATTTCGGTGGGTTCGTGCCGGTCGCGCAGATCGCCAAGGTGGTGCCTGTTCTTGAACAGGGCATCGAGTGGCGGCGTGACCGCCTGCCGACGATCAGCATCCGCGCGACGTTGCCTGACGACGTGCAGTCGAACGACGTGGTCATGAAGATGTATGCCGATCTGAAGCCGCTGCGCGACAGCCTGCCTGCCGGCTACAAGGTGGAGATCCAGGGCGGTGCCGAGGATTCGGCCGAAAGCCAGGCCTCGATCGCTGCCAAGGCGCCGATCATGCTCGTCGTGATCGTGTTGCTTCTGATGGCGCAGCTGCAGCACTTCGGCAAGGCGATGCTGGTGCTGGCAACCGGTCCGCTCGGGATCATCGGCGCTGCCGCCGCGCTCCTGATCTCCGGCGCGCCCTTCGGCTTCGTCGCCATCCTCGGCGTCATCGCGCTGCTCGGTATCATCATCCGCAACTCGATCATCCTGATCGACCAGATCGACCAGGACATCAAGGCGGGCATGCACCGGCAGGAAGCGATCGTCGGTGCGGCCGTGCGCCGTTTCCGCCCGATCATGCTGACGGCGCTGACGGCCGTTCTGGCGCTGATCCCGATTTCGCGCGGCGTCTTCTGGGGGCCGCTGGCCTACGCCATGATGGGCGGCATCCTGGTCGCCACGGTGCTGACGATCCTGGTGCTGCCGGCGGCCTACGCGCTGTTCTTCGGCAAGGAGCCGAAGGTGGCGGAGAGCGGGGAAGGGCATTCCAACAGCAACGAGGCGACCGACGACCGGCATCCGCCGGCGATTGCCGCGGAGTGAGAATGTGGACGGCGCGGTGAGAACCGCGCCGTTTTTATTTTAAGCAAGATGAAACTCCACCTTCGGTGGAGGACTGGACGTGCAGCTCCTTCAGAGTTTGGGAACCACTCCCTACAAGGGGGAGGGGCTAAACATCTAGGCTGGATACCGTCAGATATCGTCGGTTGTGCACTCGTAGAGCGTGGTGCCCGTGACATCGTCGATACCGACAAGACTGACGCCGTAGCCCCACAGATGCCGGACGTGCTTCATCGTTTCGTCGCGGCTGCGCTCTTCGAGCAGCACGCCATGCCTGACATTGTGCTGCAGGCGAAGCCGCCGGTCGCCGAGGAGATCGACATCGACCACCTGGATATCGGGTTGGCGTGCGGCGACGTCGTAGCTTTGCGCGAGACCTGAGCGGACGGCGGCATAGCCGCGCTCGTTATGGATCGAGCTGATCTCGCTGTAATTGTCGCCGGCACGGTCGGACAACAGGAACAACCGGAACTTTCGCATCATCGCCGGGCTCAGATACTGCAGGATGAAGGATTCGTCGCGATGGTTGGCCCAGGCATCGAGCAGCGTTCCCTTCGGGTCGTTGTTGCCGGCAAAGGAGGGAAACCAGTCGCGGTCCTCGGCTGTCGGCTCCGTGCAGATGCGCTCGATGTCCTGCATCATCGCAAAGCCGAGCGCATAGGGATTGATGCCGGAGAAGCGGCGGTCATCGTAGCCAGGCTGGAAGACGACGTTGGAATGGCTGTGCAGCAGCTCCAGCATGACGCCTTCGCTGAGCTTGCCCTGCTCGAAAAGCCGGTTGATGATGGTGTAGTGCACATAGGTCGCGCAGCCCTCGTTCATCACCTTGGTCTGGCGCTGCGGATAGAAATATTGCGCGATGACGCGCACGATGCGCAACAGCTCGCGCTGCCATGGGTCTAGAATGAGGCTATGTTTTTCAAGGAAGTAGAGAAGGTTTTCCTCCGGAAGCTTTAACGCCTTCTTGCGTTCCGATGCGTCCCGCTCGGCCTCTTCGTGGTTATGCGTTTCGGTCGCGAGCGGCAGGGTGCGCCACAGGTCGCTGTAGGTCTGCTCCTCATATTCCAGGCGCTCACGCGCCCGCTCCCTGACTTTCTCGGAGGAGAGGCGCGGCGGGCGGCGATAGCGGAACACGCCCTGGTCCATCAAAGCATGGGCGGAATCGAGCACGGCTTCCACGGCCTCTGTTCCATGTCGCTCCTCGCACTTGGAGATATATTTCTTGGCGAAGTCCATGTAGCTCAGGATCGCGCCGGCGTCGGTCCACTGCCTGAACAAATAGTTGTTCTTGAAGAAGTGGTTATGGCCGAAGGCGGCATGCGCCGTCACAAGCGTCTGCATCGCCATGGTGTTTTCTTCCATGAGGTAGGTGATGCAGGGGTTCGAGTTGATGACTATCTCATAGGCGAGGCCGCGGTGCCCCTTGCGATAGGAGCTTTCCTCGTAGACGAAGCGCTTGCCGAAGGACCAGTGTTGATACATCAGCGGCATGCCGACGGAGGAATAGGCGTCCAGCATCTGCTCGGACGAGATGATCTCAAGCTGGTTGGGATAGACGTCGAGACCCATCTCGTTGAGGGCGATGGTCTCGATCGCGTCATAGGCACGCGAGATGGTCGCGAAATTCCAGTCGGAACCGTGAAACAGCAGATCGGACGTCGTGCGTTTCGCCATGTGTCTCTTCTTCTTTCACTTGCGCGCCTGCACCGCCGCCTGCCGGGTGAAGAGCTTGCGGAAGACAGGGTAGATATCGGCCGGGCGTGCGATGCGGGCCATCTGGAAATTCGGCACTTCGCCATCCACCGCGCGATAGGCCCGCCAGAGCGAGGTGCCGTTATCGGTGGCGCCGAAAATCTCCGTTTCCCGCTCGTCGAGGATTTCGACATAGGCGTAATATTGGCAAAGCCGCATAAGCGGGCCGCGCAACAGCGAGGCGCAACGGTCGGAATCGCCGCTGATGTTGTCGCCGTCCGAGGCCTGGGCGGCATAGATGTTCCAGATATCCGCCGGATAGCGCTCCTCGATCACGCGCAGCATCTCTTCCAGTGCGGTGGAGACGACGGTGCCGCCGCTCTGCCGGCTGTAGAAGAACGTTTCCTCATCCACCTCGCGGGCCTCGTCGGTGTGGCGGATGAAGACGATGTCGATGCGGTCGTAGCGCCGCTTGAGGAAGAGGTGCAGCAGCACGAAGAAGCGCTTGGCGAGGTCCTTCTCGCGCTCTCCCATGGAGGCCGACACGTCCATGAGGCAGAACATCACCGCGCTGGCATTGGGCAGGGGTTGCCGCTCGAAGCGGTTGAAGCGGATATCGACCGGATCGACATAGGCAATGCGCCGACGCCGGCGTTCGAGGTCCTTCAGTTCCTCGCGCAGCGCCTGCAGTTCCCGGCGCTGCTGCGCGGATGGTTCGTTGACCTGTTCGAGAAGCATGATTTTCTCGGCAAGCGCATTGAGGCTCGCCTCGCTCGGCCGCTGCAGGGCGATGCGGCGGCCGAAGCTGTTGCGCATGGTGCGGCCGACATTGATGTTGGTCGGCGTGCCTGCTGTGGTGAAGCCCACGCGCCGGGGCTTGAAGGTCACCGTTTCCTTGAGATTGAGCTTCACCATGTCGGGAAGTTCAAGATCCTCGAAGAACAGGTCGAGCACTTCCTCACGCGACAGGATAAACTGGAACTCGTCGTCGCTTCCGCCCTGACCGCCGGTGCCGCCATTGCCACCGCCCTGTCCGCCGCTGGGCTTGGGCAGTCGGTCGCCCGCCATGAACTCCTTGTTGCCGGGAAGCACGAACTGCCGGTCGCCGACACCGGGAGCCGGCTGGAATGTCGGCTCGCCGGCACCGCGTGCCGGCATGGGAACGCCATGCGCGGCATCGACATCGGCTATCTTGTCGGATTTGACCTGTTCCTTGATCGTGCGCTTTAGTTCCTCGCGCGCACGGTTCAGGAAACGCTGACGATTGCCGAGGCTCTTATCCTTCGGATTGAGCCTCCGATCGATGAAATTCGGCATCTGCCAATCCCCCGCTTCGGCAGCGTCAGCCGGCCTTGTTGACCCGCATGTACCAATCCACCAGTCGCCGCACCTGCCGCGCCGTATAACCCCGCTCGGTCATGCGCTGCACGAACTCGGCATGCTGCTTCTCGGTGGAGCTGTCCTTCTTCGAGCCGAAGCTGATGACCGGGAGCAGATCCTCGACCTGCCCGAACATCCGCTTCTCGATCACCTCGCGCAGCTTCTCGTAGCTGGTCCAGGACGGGTTGCGTCCGTTGTTGCGGGCTCTTGCGCGAAGCGTGAACTTCACCACCTCGTTGCGGAAGTCCTTGGGGTTGGCGATGCCTGCGGGTTTCTCGATCTGCGACAGTTCGCTGTCCAGGATCTCACGGTTGAGGATCTGGCCGGTATCGGCGTCCTTGTAGTCCTGATCCTCGAGCCAGGCATCCGCATAGGAGATATAGCGATCGAAGAGGTTCTGTCCGTATTCGCTGTAAGATTCGAGATAGGCTTTCTGGATCTCATGCCCGATGAACTCGGCATAGCGTGCCGCGAGTTCGGACTTGATGAAGTCGAGATAGCTTGCCTCGATTTCCTTCGGGAACTGTTCGCGTCGGATCGCCTGCTCCATGATGTACATCAGGTGCACAGGATCGGCGGCAACCTCCTTCGTGTCGTAATTGAAGGTTTCCGACAGAACCTTGAAGGCAAAGCGGGTGCTGATGCCGGTCATGCCCTCATCGACGCCGGCAGCGTCGCGATATTCCTGAACGGACTTGGCCTTGGGATCCGTGTCCTTCAGGTTCTCGCCGTCATAGACGCGCATCTTGGTGTAGAGCGGCGAATTCTCGTGGCGGGCAAGCCGTGTCGACACAGTGAAGCGGCTGAGATTTTCGAGGACCTCAGGCGCGCAGGGGCTCTTGGCGAGCTCGCTTTCACGCAGCAGCTTTTCGTAGATCAGCCGCTCTTCCGTCACCCGCAGGCAATAAGGCACCTTCACGACCAGGATGCGGTCGAGGAAGGCCTCGTTGTTCTTGTTGTTCTTGAACTGCAGCCACTCCGATTCGTTCGAGTGGGCAACGACGATCCCCTGGAACGGGAAGGCCCCGAAATTCTCCGTGCCGTTATAGCTGCCTTCCTGCGTTGCGGTCAGCAGTGGGTGCAGCACCTTGATCGGCGCCTTGAACATTTCGACGAATTCGAGAAGGCCCTGCGTCGTGCGATTGAGACCGCCGCTGTAGGAGTAGGCGTCAGGGTCGGCCTGGCTGTAGTTTTCGAGCTGGCGAATATCGACCTTGCCGACGAGTGCCGAAACGTCCTGATTGTTTTCGTCACCGGGCTCGGTCTTGGCGATCGCGATCTGCCGCAGCCTCGACGGCGTGAGCTTGACCACGCTGAACTTCGAAATGTCGCCGCCGATCTCATCCAGGCGCTTGGTTGCCCAGGGTGAGATCAGGCCGGTGAGGCGGCGCCGGGCGATGCCGTATTTATCCTCCAGCAGGTCGGCCATGCGGTCAGGATGGAAAAGCCCCAGCGGGGATTCGAAAACCGGGCTGATCTGCCCGTTGATCGCCAGCGTGTAGATCGGCTGGCGCTCCATCAGCTTCTTCAGCCGCTCTGCCAGTGATGACTTGCCGCCTCCCACGGGACCGAGCAGGTAGAGAATCTGCTTGCGTTCTTCCAGGCCTTGCGCGGCGTAGCGGAAATAGCCGACGATCCGTTCTATGGTATCCTCCATCCCATAGAAATCGGCGAAGGCCGGATAAATCTTCACGGTTCTGTTCGAAAAAATCCTGCCCAGACGCTCATCGGCGCTGGTATCGATCAAGGTCGGCTCGCCGATGGCTTCGACCATCCGCTCCTGCGCCGTGGCATACATCCGCTTGTCGTCGCGGCATGCCAGCAGGTATTCCTGCAGGCTCAACTCTTCCTGTGCTGTGCTGGTATAGATCTCCGAGAACAGGTCGAAGACGTCATTTTCGCTTTTCTGCATCATCTCACCCGCGGCCAGTTGTTTGAAACGGGGATCGCTGCGTGGAGGCTCGCTCATATTACTGAACGGTGCAGACGACCGTTAGTTCATTCAAATACTTACGCGCAGTCAAAAAAGTGACCGAATGGGAAAACCGCAACGAGAGGCGATATGTCTTCCGGGGCGGAGTAGGCGACTCGGCCGCTTTATAATGAGAGAGTAAGGCCAATTAGGCCGCAGTGCTAACGCTTTTTGTTGCTCTCTGTAACGATCTTGTGACGAGCGTAACGTTCCGGCATTTTGGCTGCCATTTTCGCACGCGTGACAGCCGACAGCGTCTGACGCTATAGCTTCAACCGAGATAAAATCCACTTTCGAGTGCGCCTTGCCCGACGATGTGACCGATACCGACCTGCCCACCAAGCGCATGCTCAGCTGGGCCCGCAACTCGACCATCTATCGGCTCGAGCGCCGCATGATGACCGAGAAGCAGCTGTTCGACGCGATCACCCGCAAGGCCAGGGAGAAGTTCGAGGATATCAGCGAAACGCAGCTGAAGGCGGTGGCGGATTCCGCCGTGAAGTTCGCCTATGACCAAGGCGCGCTGAACGATGTCACCTATGCCGAGATCAGCACGCGCTCCGCCGTTCGCGGAGGCAAGTCGAAGCGGATGATCGCCCAGAAGCTCGCGATCAAGGGGATCAGCCGCGAGATTGCCGCGGTTGCGCTTGAGGAAGCCGATGATCTCTATGCCGCCGTTGCCTTTGCCCGCAAGCGCGCGATGGGACCCTTCCGGCGCGAGGATGCCGACGAGAAGCGGCTGGCAAAGGAGATGTCCGCCTTTGCCAGAAACGGCTTCGGTTTCGGCCTTGGCAAGACCGTCATGGCCATGAGCCGCGACGATGCCGACGACATCCTCAGCGGGCCGCGTCCATAGCGCGCAGGTTCGACGTAACTATTCCGGAAATCCGATCTTGAGCGCGCTTGCGAGCCAGTGCGTGCATGGCCGCGCGTTTGTTATGCAGTGCGGATGCACGGCTGTGCAATAAAATGGCTGATCCGCTCCGATCTGTCATGTCGGTGTCATGGGCCGGCGGTAGCTAGCCTATGACAGATCAAGCCGGGGCGGGGCCCCGACATCGAACGGAGAGCGCTATGAACAGACGCGAATTTCTAGTCACTTCCTCGGCCGCCGCAGGCCTGCTGGCGTTCCCCGGCTTCGCATCGGCCGCCGGCAAGACGATCGACCTTTATAGTGGTTCCGACGCCAACATCGTCGATTTCTGGAACAACATCGTTCGCCCGGCCTTCGAAAAGGCGCACCCCGAAGCTGCCGTCAAGATCACCGACGCCGGCGACAACACCGGCCTTCGCGCCATCGCCGACCGCGCGCTTGCCGCCTTGAAGACGAACACCGATCCGCAGGCGGATATCTTCGAACACTTCGACCCGCGTCTGCCGGCAGGTGGCATCGACGCCAACCTCTGGGTCAAGTTCTCGGCTGAAAACATCGAAGGCTTCGGCAACGTCAATCCGCTCAGCGTCGACAGCCCTTACTCGCTTCCCTACCGTGGATCGCAGGTTCTGCTCGCCTACGACAAGACCAAGCTCGACCCGAAGGATGCTCCGAAGACCTGGGAAGCCCTCGTCGCCTGGATCAAGGCGAACCCCGGCCAGTTCATCTACAACCGTCCCGACAAGGGCGGCTCCGGCGGTAACTTCGTTCGCCGTGCCATCCATGAAGCCAACGGCCGCGATCCGGAGAAGTTCAAGATCGACAACTTCACGGCCGACTACGCGCAGCAGACGCTGACGCCTGCATGGGCGATCCTCAACGACATCGCGCCTTCGCTGTACGAGAAGGGCGCCTATACCGCCGGCAACACGCAGTCGATCCAGCTGCTCGCGCAGGGCGTCGTCACCATGACGCCTGTCTGGTCGGACCAGATCCTGCAGGCAATCGCGCAGGGCGTGCTGCCGGAGACCACCGGCCTCGTGCAGCTCGGCGATCTCGCGCTTTGCGGCGGCTTCTCGCGCATGACGGTTTTCACCAACGGCGCCAACAAGGATGAGGCGCTGAAGCTCGCCGCGTTCCTGCTGACCAAGGAAATGCAGGAAGCGATCATCACCGAGATCGGCGGCTTCCCGGGTATCTCCTGGGATCACATTTCCGACGAACTGCGCCAGAAGTACGCGGATGTCATTCCGAAGACGATCCCGACCTTCCCGAGCGGCGATTGGGAAAGCACCATCAACGACGGCTGGTACCGCAACGTCGCTCCGGGCATCAGCCGCACCTGATGCGTAGGGGAATGACATTGCCGTGGCTGGCGCGCGCACGCGCGCCGGCGAACGGCGCAAATCTCGCAGGGCTGCTTCTGGTGGCCCTGCCGGTGTTTTTGCTGGGCTGGCTGATCGTCTATCCGATCTTCTCGGCGGTCATCACCACTGTTTTCGTTCGCCAGCCGGACGGAGCCTCGGCCCTGTCGCTGGCCTCCTACCGCTTCTTCTTCAGCGACGGCTATAGCCGCGCAAACCTGTGGCTGACGCTCTGGACGACGCTTGTCTGCGGCCTGCTGCTCTTGGCCATCGGCCTGCCGATCGCGCTCTACCTGCGTTTCTCGCAGGGGCGAATGCCGGCCTACGTGCAGGGGCTTGCGATCTTCCCAATGTTCGTTCCCTCGATCATCCTGTCCTACGCGCTGATCCGCACGATCGGGCCGAACGGAACGGTCGACATTCTGTTGAACGCTATCGGTCTGCCAAAGCTGCCGACGCCCTACCTCACTCCCTGGGGACCGGTCATCGGTCTTGTCTGGGACAATCTTCCGCTGACCGTGCTGATGCTGACGGCGGGTCTCGGACATATTCCGAAGAGTTCGATCGAGGCCGCGCGTGATGTCGGCGCATCGCCGCTGCGGGTCTTCGTCTCGATCCTCCTGCCGCGCATGGGCAATTCGCTGCTGGTGACGGCGTCCTTCGCCATCCTCGGTATCTTCTCGTCCTTCACCCTTCCTTACGTGCTCGGTCCGGCATCGCCAGAGATGATGGGGCCGTTCATGCAGCGCACCTTCTCCGATCTCAACGATCCGTTGAACGCGTTGACCCAGGCCGTGATCACCTTCGGTTTCTGCCTGTTCTTCGGGATATTCTACGTGCGTTCCATCGCGAAAAACCGGGAGGGGGCCCGATGAATGCGCGCCGCGTTCCCCCGATTGCCGGTGTCGACTGGGTCGGCCTGCTGTTTGCAGCACTTCTCACGCTGTTCATCGTCCTGCCGCTGGTCGTGGTGGGTACCTGGGCCTTCACCGAGGTCTGGCGCTATCCGTCCGTCATTCCGCAACAGTTTGGCCTGCGCTTCTGGTCGCAGACGCTGTCGCGCTCCGATGTATGGGAGGCGCTTTTCCTCAGCCTCCGGCTGACGACGACCGTGACCATCCTCTCGGCAATCATCTGCCTGCCGGCGGCTTATGCATTCGCGCGGATGAATTTTCCGGGCCGCAACGTGCTGTTCCTGTCGTTTCTCGCTTCGCACGCATTTCCGAAGTTCGGGCTCCTCGTCGCCATCGCCGGCATTTTCCTGCAGCTCGGCCTGATCAGCACCTTCTGGGGCGTGGTGCTGATCCAGCTCGTTGGTACCTTGATGCTGATGATCTGGATTCCGGTCGCCGCGTTCCAGAACGTGGACCGGCGGATGGAGGAGGCGGCGCGCGACGCGGGTGCGACGCCGTTGCGGGTGTTCTGGTCGATCACCCTGCCGCAGGCAGCGCCGACGATCGTGGCGGCCCTGCTTCTGACCTTCGTCGGAACCTTCTATGAGACGGAAGGCGCCTGGCTGATCGGGGCGCCGCAGATACGCACCATGCCGGTGCTGATGATCACCTTCATCAACAACCAGATCGTCGTGCAATATGGCGCGGTGCTTTCGGTGATGCTGTGGGTGCCCTCGTTCATCGCGCTGATGTTTGCCCGCCGCGTTGTCGGCACGGGCGCTTTTGCCCGAGGTTTCGGTGCATAACGATATGTCGGGCGCCGCCCGAGGAAAGGCTTGATATGGCACGCTTGACGATCCAGGGGGTCTCCAAGAGCTTCGGTGCCTCTTTCGCGGTCCGCGATTTCTCGCTCGATGTCGAGGATGGCGAACTCGTCTGTCTGCTTGGTCCATCGGGATCGGGCAAGTCGACCCTGCTGCGCATGATCGGTGGCTTCGAGAAGCCCACCGGCGGCGCGATCCTGATCGATGCCAAGGACGTGACCTCGTTGCCGCCGGAAAAGCGGCCAACAGGCATGGTGTTCCAGAGCCATGCGCTCTGGACGCATATGGATGTCTTCAACAACATCGCCTTCGGCCTGAAGCTTCGGCGTCTGCCGCGCCAGGAAATTCGCGAGCGGGTGGAAAACGCCCTTGCTCTCGTTGGCCTCGCGAACCACGGCAAGCGCATGACGACGCAGCTTTCCGGCGGGCAGCAGCAGCGCGTGGCGCTTGCCCGCTCGCTGGTGCTGGAGCCGAAGATCCTGCTTCTCGACGAACCATTCGCCAGCCTCGACCAGCATCTGCGCGAGCGGTTGCGCGAGGAAGTTCGCGATATCCAGCAGCGGCTTGGCATCACCACGCTGTTCGTCACCCACGGCCAGGACGAAGCGCTGGCCCTTGCCGACCGGATCGTCGTCATGCGCGATGGCGCCACCGAGCAGGTCGCGGCACCCGACCAGATCTATCGCGAGCCGACGACCGAGTTCGTTGCCGGCTTCATCGGCTCGATGAACTTCGTGCCGACCGATGTCAGCGGAAAGATCAGCCAGCACGCGGCGTTCGCGCTGCCGGTGTCAGTGGCCGACGGCAAGGTGGTCCTTGCGTTTCGGCCCGAGGCGCTTTCGCTTCGTCCCGCGCAGCACCCTGCGCCCGCCACCGTCCATCGCAGCATCGATTTCGGCACGCACAAGCTTGTTGATATCGACCTTGCCGATGGAACGCGCTTGAAGGCCATGACCTCACCGGATAGTAACTGGACCAAGGGTATGGCGGTCGAGCCGATCGTCAGGGCCTATTACGCCTTCCGCGACAACCAGCTGGTGCACCAGTCGGTGCCATCAAGCGAGATGAATGACAACAGAGTATTCGCCCATGTCTGATCGCAGAGGAATCCTTCTTGAAACCGGTGAACACCGCACCTGGTTCAAGTGGCACCGCGGCCACCGCTTCGCCCAAGACCTTTCCTTCACGCGCGAACGCATAGCCGAGGCGATGAAGCTCGGCGCCAGCGTCGAGATCGACCTGGTCCGCTTTGATGGTGATGGCTTCGCGGTTCTGCACGACGAAACGCTGGATCAGGCAACGACTGGCACCGGACCGGTGTTGAAGGCATCGGCAGATTATCTCCGAGGCCTCAACCTGCGTGACAAGGCCGGCGCGCCGACGGCGCACCCGGTCATGCTGATCGACGATCTGGGCGCGCTGCTCGCCGGGACCGAGCGCAATGGCGACGCTGTGCTGCAGCTTGATCTCAAGGAGGCATCCTCAAGCATCCGCGACAGCGACATTGCCGCGTTCGCAGAGGCCATAGCGCCGGTTTCGCGAGCCGTCATCCTGTCCGGTGGCGATGCGGAAGCCGCCGAGCGGCTCTCGCGGGCGCTCCCTGACATGCCGATCGGCTACGATCCCTGCCACGATGGCGCGATGGAACGGCTTATGGAAAGCCGGGACTTTGCTGGCTTCGTGGAAGGGGTAATCGAGGCGTCGCCGCGAGCGGAGATGATCTACGTTCATCACGGCCTCGTGCTCTTCGCGGACGACGCCGGTTACGATCTCGTCGCCGCGTTTCATCGCGCCGATCGACGCGTCGATGCCTACACCATCAATACGGCGGTTCCGGCGGTGCTTCCCGCCGTCCGCCGGCTTCTCGAGCTGAAGGTCGACCAGATCACCACGGATGATCCGGTCGGTCTTGAGGCGCTTCTCTCCGCCTAAATTACTTCAGGCCTGCTGCCAGCCAGGGGTGAAGCGCCGTATTGGCGGCAAGGATATCTCCATTGACGGTAACGGGGCCGCCGTTAAATGCGGTCACTGTGCCGCCGGCTTCCGTTACCAGCAGTGCCGATGCGCCGTAGTCGTGCAGCGACAGGCCGTCTTCAAAGAAGCCATCCAGGCGGCCGCAGGCGACATAGGCGATCGATAGCGCAGCCGAGCCGAGACGGCGGACGCCGGCCGTATTCGCCATCAACCGCTTCAGCGCTTCGAAATAGGTATCTTCCGAAACTGCTTTCACCTGGCCGGGAACTGGAAGACCAGCGCCAACCACGACATTCTCGATGTCGCCGTTCGCCACGCACTCGATCCTGGCGCCATCGAGATAGGCGCCGCCGCCGAGTTCGGCGCTGAAGAGCTCATCCAGCATCGCATCATAGACGACCCCCGCGACGAGAGTGCCGTTTTCGACGATCGATATCGTCATGCCGAAATGGGGAATACCCCAGGCAAAGTTCGTCGTTCCGTCGATGGGGTCGATATAGATGATGGGTGTTCCGGCGCTGCCATCGCGATTGCCGACGGCCTCTTCGCCCTTGATCGCGTAGTCCGGAAACTTCTTGGTCAGTTCTTCGACGATGATGCGCTCGACGGCAACGTCGATCTCGGTCTGGTAGTCGCGGGGTGCCTTGGAAAGCATCTCGGTGACCAACCGTCTTTTAAGTGAGGCCTTGGCGGTGGCGCCGGCCTTGAGGACGGCTTCGGCAAGAATGATGAGGTGGGGGGAGGCTGCCGGCGAAAGCCGGGCGGAAACGGGGGAAGATGTCATGAATGATCCAACAATATTTCCCGCTCTCCATCGCAGAACCGCGTGACGTTTTTGTGAAGGGCGGGTCGGCAAGAGCAACCAATGATGGCCTGTTTCGAAACACGGGAGCGAGATGCAATGGCTCGCTTTGGTACGACTGGACCTTCACGCGTCACGCCTTGAAAGGCACCGCTTTCAGACGTTTTTGGCCTGGCGACTGTTTTTGCTTGCTGTACCAAAACGATACATTCAGCGCTTGGCTAGGCTACCAATCGTTAAGTGTGCACTGCAAGAAGGTTGGGATTTCGCTCGAAAAGATCAGCATAAGTTGCCAATCGCGTGCATACTACTCTCGGTTAAGGGCGGCGCTCTCCCATCGGAGCGCCGCCGGAATTCATGAAGAATGACGCGCGACCAGCGCGGATGGCGTAAGCGAGGTCCTCTTGTCCAAAAGAACGCAACCTCCGACGACGTTTCTTTTGGCCGCATTGTCTCCTTTTCGCACGGCGGTCTTCGGCATCGGTCTGACCAGTTGCATCGTCAATCTCCTGGCGCTCACCGGCTCGTTCTTCATGCTGCAGGTCTATGACCGGGTCATTCCCGGTCGCAGCCTACCGACGCTGGTCGGACTTATCATCATCGCAGGCACGCTTTTCGCGTTTCAGGGCGCCCTTGAGCTTCTCCGCTCTCTCTTGCTCGCCCGGATCGGACAATCGACCGACGAGCGGTTCGGGCGGCAGGTGTTCCGCGCGCTTGCGACCGTGCCGTCGGACGAGGTGACAGCGCGGCAGGGCGTGCAGCCGGTCAGGGATCTGGATACGATCCGCGGTTTTCTTTCCGGCCCGGGACCAACGGCCCTGTTCGATCTGCCCTGGATGCCGTTCTATCTCGGTCTCTGCTTCCTGTTCCATGTGTGGATCGGCGTCACGGCAACTGTCGGTGCCCTACTGCTCGTGGGGCTAACCATTCTCGCCGAGGCAAAATCCAGAGAATCCGCCAGGCAGGCGGCGGTGATCGGCGCCGAGCGGATGGCCCTTGCCGAGGCGGCGCGGCGCAACGCGGAGGCCGTGACGGCAATGGGCTTCGGCAAGTCGCTGGCGCGACGCTGGGCCGAAATCAACGACCGCTTCCTCGCAAACCACTTGCGCGCGGCAAATGTCACGAACGCGCTTTCCACCCTGTCTCGCATCGTCCGCCTGATGCTGCAGTCGGCGGTGCTCGCGGTCGGCGCGGCGCTTGTCATCCGGCAGGAAGCCACGGGCGGCATCATGATCGCAAGTTCGATCCTGGCGAGCAGGGCGCTGGCGCCGGTGGAACTTGTGATCGGGCAGTGGAAAGGGTTCACCGCGGCACGGCAGAGCTGGTCGCGCCTTGCGTCGTCGCTCGCCAGTACAGCGGAAGCCAAGCCAAACATCACGCTTCCCGCGCCGCGCTCCAGCCTCAAGGCGGAGGGGCTCTATCTTGCTGCTGCCGGAGCAACGCTCGCGATCGTCCGCAATGTCTCCTTCGAGCTTGCCGCCGGAGAGGCGCTCGGCATAATCGGCCCGAGCGCATCAGGCAAATCCTCTCTCGCCCGAGGGATCACAGGTCTCTGGCAGCCGCTTTCCGGTACCGTCAGGCTCGATCAGGCGTCGTTGGCGCAATGGGACCGCGACGATCTCGGCCGCCATGTCGGATATTTGCCGCAGGAGGTGTCGTTGTTCGACGGCACGATCGCCGACAACATCGCGCGCTTCGACCCGCAGGCTTCATCCGAGGCCGTCATCGCCGCTGCAAGGGCCGCCGGCATATACGACATGGTCGTCAAATTTGCCGATGGCTTCGACACCAGGATCGGTGAGCAGGGGATGGTGCTGTCCGCCGGACAGATGCAACGGGTAGCGCTTGCACGAGCGCTCTACAACGATCCGTTCCTGGTCGTGCTCGACGAGCCGAACGCAAATCTGGATTCCGAAGGTGATGCAGCGCTTTCCCGTGCGATCATGGGGGTACGGGAGCGCGGAGGGATTGCGATCGTCATTGCGCACCGGCCGAGTGCGCTCGCCGCAGTTGACAAGGTGCTGGTGCTGGCGGCGGGCGAGACGAAAGCCTTCGGTCCGAAGGAGGACGTGCTGCGGGCGACGAGCGCACCATCGGTTTCGCCCGTGCGGCTGCTGCATAAAGTCGAGGAGGCCGCGCAATGATCGGCGATCCCGCTCCCCTGGCTGCCACAGCCATCCGCAAGTTGGCGTTTCTGGCGCTCGCCATGGTCATTCTTCTTGTCGGCGTCATCGGCGGCCTGGCGGCGACCATCCATCTCAACGGCGCGGTGATCGCATCGGGCACGCTTGTCGTCGACAGCTACGTGAAGCCGGTGCAGCACCAGAAAGGCGGCACTGTCGGCAAGGTTCTTGTACGCAACGAGGAACGGGTCGAAGCAGGCCAGCTTCTGGTGCATCTCGACGACACGCAGTCGCGCGCCAACCTGGCGATCATCAAGCGGCGCCTGCGCGAATTTTCAGCCCGGACTGCCCGGCTCGTGGCCGAGCGCGACGGCAAGGAGGTTATCGCGTTTCCGGCATCCCTGCCTGGCGATGACGAAACGCAATCGACCATCGCCGGTGAGCGTAAGCTCTTCGACGACCGGCGTACGTCGCTTAAGGGGCGCGAGGCACAACTGCGCGAGCGCATTCGTCAGCTCGATCGGCAGAGCGATGGCCTGGTCGCACAACAGGACGGAAAGCGGCGTGCGATCGAGATCATCCAGAAGGAACTTGCCAGCCTGCAACCGCTCTACAAGCAAGGCATCATTCCTGCGACGCGCATCTATGCGCTGGAACGAGACGCCGCCGACCTTTCCGGTGAGCTCGGAAGCCTTGTCGCCTCCGCCGCCGAAATCCGCGGCAAGATCGCGGAGACGGAACTGCAGGTTATCCAGGTCGGAGACGACCTGCGCAGCGAGGTATCCGACCAGCTGCGACAGACGGAAAGTGACACCGGCGAATATTCCGAACGTCTGGTCGCGGCCGAAGACGATCTCAAGCACGTCGATATCCGCGCGCCGCAAGCCGGCATTGTCCACCAGCTGGCGGTTCATGCCGCCGGCGCCGTCGTGACGCCGGGCGAAGCGATCATGCAGATCGTGCCGGATCAGGATGCGCTGACGCCGGAACTTCGGCTGTCGCCCGACGACATCGACCAGGTCACGGTCGGGCAGGAGGTTGCGTTGCGCTTCTCCGCCTTCAACCAGCGCACCACGCCCGAGCTGCGCGGACGCGTGCTGAGCATCGCGGCCGATATCACCAGCGACCAGCGCAGCGGCCAGAGCTTCTACAACGTTCGCGTGCGCGTGCCGGAGAGTGAATGGGCGCGGCTGGGCACGTTGGTTCCTGTCGCCGGCATGCCGGTCGAAGCCTTTATCGAGACGGGGGAGCGCACCGCGCTTGCCTATATGGCCAAGCCTTTCGCCGACCAGATGGCCCGGGCATTTCGAGAGGAGTAAACGGAATGCCCCATTCTGCGACCGAAGTCTGAACGCAAACATCCGCCGGGTGGAGAGCGGCCTAGTAGATTTAGGGGGAGGACCAGAAATGCGCGTTATGGTAGCGTTTGCGCGCAAAGCAACCAAAGGAGATAGCCATGGCCCAATCCATGCAGAATGCAGTGGGACAAACACTCTTTTATAGCGGCTCTTCAACGGCCTGGTTTTCCGCCACGGGTTCGGGACCCGTGCTCAATGGGACCGCCGGTAACGATTCCATCTGGGGCGATGCTTCGGTCAACGTGACCATGAGTGGCGGGACGGGCGACGATATCTACTATCTCTATTCGGCCATCAACCGTGCCGTGGAATCGCCGGGGGGTGGGGTCGATACCATCAGCACCTGGATGAGCTATACGCTTCCCGAGAATTTCGAGAACCTGACCGTAACGGGCGATGGCCGCTACGCCTTCGGCAACAGTGCCGATAACATCATCTCCGGGGGCTCAGGCAGCCAGACGATCGATGGCGGCGCGGGAAATGATGTGCTGATCGGTGGGGGCGGTGCTGATACGTTCATCTTCACCCATGGCAACGGCAGCGATCTCATCGTCGATTTCGGGAGCGACGACACCATCCGGCTCAATGGCTACAGCCTCTCGACGTTCGATCAGGTCGTCAGCCACTCGACACAGGAGGGCGCAAACCTGCGTCTCGATCTCGGCGGTGGCGAGAGCATTCTGTTCGCCAACAAGACCATTGCCGATCTCCACTCCGACCACTTCCAGCTGACGCTGGATCGCTCCGCTCTCAACCTGACCTTCTCCGACGATTTCGATAGCCTCTCACTTAGGAATGGAGATCAGGGAACCTGGGATGCGAAATACTGGTGGGCGCCGGAAAAGGGCGGTACGCTCAGCGGAAACGGCGAGCTGCAGTGGTATGTCAACCCGAACTACGGCCCGACCGCATCCGTCAATCCCTTCTCCGTGCATGACGGCGTGCTGACGATCACCGCCGCTCCCACGCCCGATGCCATCAAATCCGAGGTGGATGGTCACGACTATACATCGGGGATGCTGAACACGCATTCGACCTTCGCTCAGACCTACGGCTACTTCGAGATGAGGGCGGACATGCCGGGCGAGCAGGGCGCATGGCCGGCCTTCTGGCTTCTTCCTGAGGATGGCTCCTGGCCGCCCGAGTTGGATGTGGTCGAGGTGCGCGGGCAGGAGCCGAACATCGTTCATGTCACCGCCCACAGCAACGCCGACGGCACGCACACGATGGATTCCACGGCGGTGAACGTCCCAAGCACGGATGGTTTTCATACCTACGGCGTGCTGTGGGATGAAGACCAGATCGTCTGGTATTTCGACGACGTCGCCGTCGCGCATGCCGATACGCCTGACGACATGCATGGGCCGATGTACATGCTGGTCAATCTCGCCGTTGGTGGAATCAGCGGCACGCCCGCCGGTTTCGAGGACGGCGCGCAAATGCAGGTGGACTATATCCATGCCTATTCGCTCGATGACGCGCCAGTCGCGAATGCCGCGCATACGGCAACCACCGACTGGCATAGCTGAGCCTTGAAAATCAGATATGCAAGGCGTGCCCCAACGCCTTGAACGCCGCTTCCTGAAACGCTTCGCCCCGCGTCGGGTGCGCGTGGATCGTGCCGACGAGATCTTCCAGCCGCGCACCCATCTCGATTGCCAGCGCAAAGGCGGTCGAGAGTTCGGAGACGCCGTTGCCGACAGCCTGCGCGCCGATGACGAGATTGTTGTCGGCGCGCGCAACGATGCGCATGAAGCCGTCCTCAGCCTGCATGGTCATGGCCCGCCCGTTGGCGCTGAACGGAAACTGGCCGACGCGGATCTCGTATCCCTGTGCCCGCGCCTCGGCGGGAGACAGACCGGCCGTGACGATCTCGGGATCGGTGAAGCAGATCGCCGGGATGCAGCGCTTGTCCCAGGCCCGTTTGTTGCCGGCGACGATCTCCGCCACCATCTCTCCCTGCGCCATCGCCCGGTGGGCCAGCATCGGTTCGCCGGTGATGTCGCCGATCGCGTAGATGCCACGCATCGAGGTGCGGCATTGGTCGTCGATGCGCAGATAGGGGCCGGTGCGGTCGAGATCGAGCTCTTCCAGCCCGGAGCTGTCCGTTCTCGGACGTCGTCCGACGGTTACCAGAATGCGGTCGGACGGCAGCTCTTCTTCCCGGCCGGCGGATGTTTCGATCCGCAGCGCATCGCCGGCGGAGGATAGCCCCTTTGCCTTCGCGCCGGTCATGACGCGGACACCAAGCTGCTCAAGCCTTCGGGAAACGGGTCTGACGAGTTCCGAATCGTACAGTGGCAATATCTGCGGTGTCGCCTCGACCACGGTGACCTTGGAACCGAGCTTGGCAAAAGCGGTGCCGAGCTCAAGCCCGATATAGCCGCCGCCGACGATGACAAGTCGCTCCGGCGGTTCCGTGAGCGAGAGCGCCTCGGTGGACGTAATGACGCGCCCGCCGAAGGGCAGGCCGGGGAGCGCAACAGGCTCTGAACCGGTCGCGATCACGATTGCTTCGGCCCGGATGATCTGCACGCCGGTCTCCGTCTCGACCGCCACGGTCTTGCCGTCGCGAAAGGCGGCTTGCCCATGGACGATCTTGACGCTCGCCTTCTGCAGGAGTGCCGCGACCCCGCTGTTCAATCGCCCGACGATGCCGTTCTTCCAGGCGATTGTAGCCGCGAGATCGATAGCGCAGTTCTCGACGCGGATGCCGATCGTGCTCCTGGCCTGCATGCCCCTTATGGCGCTGAATTCGTCGGCGGCATGGATGAGCGCCTTGGAGGGAATGCAGCCGACATTCAGGCACGTTCCGCCCAGCTTGCCCGCTTCGACGAGAACCGTGTCCACGCCGAGTTGGCCGGCGCGGATGGCGCAGACGTAACCGCCGGGACCGGCGCCGATGACGAGCAGTTTGCAGAGGATTTCCTTCATGGATGTCATCCTTCGATGAAGATGAGGGCCGGCGTCTCCAGGAGCACGCGGATCCGCTGGATGAAGGTCGCGGCATCCCATCCGTCGACGATACGATGGTCGAAGCTGGACGACAGGTTCATGATCTTGCGCGGCATGAACTGCGTGCCGTCCCAGACCGGGCGGACCGCGATCTTGTTGACGCCGATGATCGCAACTTCCGGATGGTTGATGACGGGCGTCGAAACGATGCCGCCGAGCGCGCCGAGCGAACTGATCGTTATCGTCGAGCCGGAGAGTTCATCGCGCGTGGCGGTGCCAGCGCGGGCGGCGTCGGCGAGCCGGATGATCTCGCCGGCGCAATCCCATATGCCGCGCGCCTCGCTATGGAGCACGACTGGGACCAGCAATCCGCCCGGTGTCTGCGTGGCGATGCCGATATGGACGGCGCCATGCCGTGTGAGGACCCCTGCATCGTCATTAAAGGTGGCGTTGAGATCGGGTTGCTCGGCCACGGCCTTGACGATTGCGCGCATCAGGAAGGGCAGGATCGTCAGCTTCGGCTGCTCGGGTTTGCGATCCCGGTTCATCCCCGTCCGCAACTCCTCCAGCGCCGTCATGTCGATTTCTTCTGCGTAGGTGATGTGAGGAATCCGAGACGTGGATAGCGACATCCGCTCGGCGATCCGCCGCCTGAGGCCGGTAAGCTTGATCTCCTCGGTCGAGGTCTTCTTCGCGCCGCCTGTCCTGACGCTGGGCGTCGCGGCGCCGGCGATGAACTGCTCGACGTTCTCCCTCAGGACGCGGCCGGCGGGACCCGTTCCCTGTACTTGCCGCAAATCCACGCCGTTCTCGCGCGCAAAGAGCCGAACTGCAGGCGACGCAAGAGGTTTCTCAGCCGGCGCGGCCGTCCGCGGTGCCGGCGTCGCGCTCGGTTTCGATTTCGGTTCTGCCGGCAACGCCGGCACTTCAGCGGACGAGGGAGGCTTGCTCTCTTCCTTATTGATCGGCGGCGCGACGTCGCCGTCGCTGCCGACAGTCTCGATCCGGACCATTGGCGATTTCACCGCCAGCTTGTCGCCGATCTCTGCGCCGAGCCATGTCACCGTGCCGGTGACCGGCGAGGGGATCTCTACGGTGGCCTTGTCGGTCATGACAGCGCAGATCACCATGTCCTCGCGAACCGGATCGCCCGGCTTCACATGCCATTCGACGATCTCGGCCTCGGCCACGCCTTCGCCGACGTCGGGCATCCGGATGACGAATTCGCCCATCTCTCACGCCTCCATGATTTCGGTGAGCGCGCGGCCGACGCGGGCAGGGCCGGGGAAATAGTCCCATTCCTGCGCATGCGGATAGGGCGTGTCCCAGCCGGCTACACGCACGACCGGCGCCTCGAGGTGATAGAAGCAATGCTCCTGCACGAGTGCCGCGACCTCGGCGCCGAAGCCTGAAGTCAGCGTCGCCTCGTGCACGACCACACAGCGACCGGTCTTGGAAACAGATTGGACGATCGTGTCGAGATCGAGCGGCAGCAGGCTGCGCAGATCGATGACTTCGGCATCGATGCCCGTGTCTGCGGCGGCGGCAAGCGCGACATGCACCATGGTGCCATAGGCGACGACAGTCACTGCCGAGCCGGCGCGGCGGACCTCGGCCTTGCCGATGGGGATCGTGTAGTGCTCCTCGGGGACCTCGCCGAGTTCATGCTGCGACCATGGCGTAACCGGCCGATCGTGGTGGCCGTCGAAAGGGCCGTTGTAGAGCCGCTTGGGCTCGAGGAACATGACGGGATCAGGGTCCTCGATCGACGCAATCAAGAGCCCCTTGGCATCGTAGGGGTTGGACGGAACCACCACCTTCAGGCCGCAGACATGGGTGAACAAAGCCTCCGGGCTCTGGCTATGCGTCTGCCCGCCGAAGATGCCGCCGCCCGTCGGCATGCGCAGCACGATGGGGCAGGTGAAATCGCCCGCCGAGCGGTAGCGTATGCGCGCGGCCTCCTGGGTGATCTGGTCGTAGGCCGGATACATGTAATCGGCGAACTGGATCTCGACGCAGGGCTTCAACCCGTAGGCCGCCATGCCGATCGCCGTGCCGACGATGCCGGATTCGCTGATCGGCGTGTCGAAGCAGCGGGTCCGGCCGTATTTTGCCTGAAGCCCCTGCGTGCAGCGAAAGACCCCGCCGAAATAGCCGACGTCCTCACCGAAGACCACGACGGCATCGTCGCGAGCCATAGAGACGTCCATGGCGCTGCGCACGGCCTCGATCATCGTCATTCTGGGCATATCAGTACCCCGCCTTCTGCCGCTGGCGGCGGATATGCGGCGGCATCTCGGCATAGACACCCTCGAAGATGTCACGAACCGATGGCTTGCCGCCGGCATGCAGCGTACCGTGATGCTCGGCCTGTCTCTGCGCTTCGATAACCTCGTCCATGATCTCGGCTTCCGCCTGGGCATGTCGCTCTTCCGACCATGCCTGCTTGAGGATCAGATGCTTCTTCAGCCTGAGCACCGGATCGCCGAGCGGCCAGGCTTCCGATTCCGTTTTGGGGCGATAGGCGCTGGGATCGTCGGATGTCGAATGGGCGCCGACGCGGTAGGTGACATATTCGATCAGCGTCGGGCCGAGATTGCGCCGAGCCCGTTCGGCGGCCCAGCGTGCGACGGCATAGACGGCCAGATAATCGTTGCCGTCGACGCGCAACGCCGGGATGCCGAAGCCGAGGCCACGGGCGGCGAAGGTGCCCGAACCTCCGCGGGCAATCCCCTGGAACGTCGAGATCGCCCATTGATTGTTGACAATGTTGAGAATGACCGGCGCCTTGTAGGTCGAGGCGAAGACGAGCGCCGAGTGAAAGTCGGATTCTGCCGTCGAGCCGTCGCCGATCCAGGCGGCGGCGATCTTGCTGTCGTTGCGGATCGCCGATGCCATGGCCCAGCCGACGGCCTGCACATATTGCGTCGCGAGATTGCCCGATATCGTGAAGAAGCCGTGCTCCTTCGACGAATACATGATCGGCAACTGGCGGCCGTGCAGCGGATCGCTCTCGTTGGAGAAGATCTGGTTCATCATGTCGATCATAGGGTAGCCGTCGGCGATCAGCAGACCGGCCTGGCGGTAGGTCGGGAAATTCATGTCTCCCTTGTTCAGCGCCTTGCGAAAGGCGCAGCTCACCGCCTCCTCGCCCAAGTGCTGCATGTAGAAGGAGGTCTTGCCCTGTCGCTGCGCCATCAGCATGCGGGCGTCGAAGGCACGCAGCGTCATCATGTTGCGAAGACCTGTGAGAAGTTCTTCGTTGGAGAGCGCGCCGGCCCAGGGGCCGACGGCCTCGCCATTGCGGTCGAGCACGCGGATGATGGAATAGGCGAGATCGCGAATATCTTCCGCCGCCACATCGACAGCGGGCCGCGCCACGGCGCCGGCGGCGGCGATCTTGACGTTCGAGAAATCAGGCTGGCCGCCCGGTCGAACCGCGGGCTCCGGAACATGCAGGCTCAGGCGAGCATTGTCGGTCATGTCTTGGCTTCCTCCCTCCGCAGCGCTGCTCCTCTCCTCAGGAAGCAAGCACCGCCTCATGCCTAAAGATTACGCGCGATCACCATGCGCTGCACATCGCTGGTCCCTTCGTAGATCTGGCAGATCCTGACATCGCGGTAGATCCGCTCGACCGGATAGTCCGCCATGTACCCGTAGCCGCCGTGGATCTGGATGGCGTCGGAGCAGACGCGCTCGGCCATTTCCGACGCAAAGAGCTTCGCCATCGACGCTTCCGAAAGGCAGGGCAGCTCGTTCTCCCGCAGGGCGGCCGCGTGCAGCACCAGTTGCCGGGCGGCCTCGATCTGCGTTGCCATATCCGCGAGGCGGAAGGCGACGGCCTGATGTTCGATGATTGGCTTGCCGAATGCAGTGCGCTCGTGCGCATAGTCCCGCGCCGCCTCGAAGGCTGCGCGCGCCATGCCGACTGCCTGCGCGCCGATCCCGATGCGCCCGCCCTCTAAGTTCGCCAGCGCGATCCGGTAGCCTTCCCCTTCCTCGCCCAACCGGAGCTTGGCGGGGATGCGCATTTCGCTGAAGGCGAGCTGGCAGGTGTCGGTCGAGTGCAGGCCGAGCTTGTCTTCGACACGGACGACCTCATAGCCCGGCGTATCTGTCGGAACGATGAAGGCGGTGATGCCCTTCTTGCCGGCCTGCGGATCGGTCACGGCGAAGACGATGATGACCTGGCCGTTCTTGCCCGATGTGATGAATTGCTTGGCGCCGTCGATCACGTAATGATCGCCGTCTCGTCTTGCGCGCGTGCGCAGATTGGAGGCGTCCGAACCCGCCTGCGGCTCCGTCAGCGCAAAACCGCCGATCCAGGCGCCGCTTGAAAGCAATGGCAAGAACCGCTGCCTCTGTTCCTCGGTGCCGAATTTCAGGATCGGCACGCATCCGACGGAGCTGTGAACGCTCATGATTGTCGAGCACGGTCCATCGCCAGCGGCGATCTCCTCGAGAGCTGCCGCATAGGCGACGGTGCCGGTCTCCGAACCGCCATAGGCTTCGGGAACCAACATTCCGAGCAGGCCGAGCTCGCCCATTTCCTTGAGTTCAGCGCGCGGGAAGGCATGCTCGCGGTCGCGCGCCGCCGCTCCGGACAGAAGCCTCTCTCGCGCGAAATCGCGAGCGAGATCCCTGATCTGCAACTGCACGTCGGAAAGGATCATCGTGCGCTCCCCTCAGTGCCGTTCGATCGCAATGGCGGTCGCTTCCCCGCCGCCGATGCAGACGGCTGCCATGCCGCGCCGCAGGTCGTGCCGCTGGAGTGCGGCGAGAAGAGTCACGATGATACGTGCGCCGGAGGCGCCGATCGGATGGCCGAGCGCGCAGGCGCCACCGTTTATGTTGACCCTCTCGTGCGGCAGATGCAGATCGCGCATCGCCGCCATGGCAACGACGGCGAAGGCTTCGTTGATCTCGAAGAGATCGACGTCGGCGAGGACCCAGCCGGTTTTGTCGGAGAGCGTGCGGAGCGCGCCGATCGGCGCCGTCGCGAACATGTTGGGCGCCTGCGAATGCCCGGCGTGACCGACGATCGTCGCGAGCGGCTGCAGGCCGCGCCGTTCCGCTTGGGATCGTCGCATCAGCAGCAGCGCCGCCGCGCCGTCCGAGATCGAACTGGAATTGGCGGCCGTCACAGTGCCGCCCTCTCGAAAGGCCGGTTTCAGTGAAGGTATCTTGTCGAGCCGGGCTTTGCCCGGCTGTTCGTCGCGCTCGACCGTCCAGTCTTCTCTTCCCGCTTTCACTGTCACGGGGACAATCTCGCTGTCGAAGTCGCCGGCCTCGATTGCCCGTTGTGCGCGTGTCAACGAGGCCACGGCATAATCGTCCTGCGCACCGCGGGTGAACTGGTATGCCTCGGCGCAATCCTCCGCGAAGGTGCCCATCAAGCGCCCCTTGTCGTAGGCGTCTTCCAACCCATCGAGGAACATGTGGTCGATGACGCGGCCGTGGCCGAGCCTGTAGCCGGCGCGTGCCTTATCAAGCAGATAGGGGGCGTTGCTCATGCTTTCCATGCCACCGGCAATCACTGTCGAGGCGCTTCCCGCCGCGATGAGGTCATGCGCCAGCATCACCGCCTTCATGCCGGATCCGCACATCTTGTTGATGGTAATCGCACCCGTGGAGACCGGCAGGCCGGCCGCTATCGCCGCCTGCCGCGCCGGCGCCTGCCCCTGGCCGGCTGGAAGTACGCAGCCAAAGATCACTTCGTCGACGTCGTCAGGCGAAAGCGCGCTTCGCTCGATCGCAGCCTTGATCGCCGTGGCGCCGAGTTTCGGCGCCGTAGCCTCCCTGAGGTCGCCTTGAAGTCCGCCGATCGGCGTTCGCGCCGAACCGACGATGACGACCGGGTCCTGCAATGCCATGCGATACCCTCCCAAGCATACACACAGACTATATATGGCGCAGTCGCGCCCGAAGTCAGCAGGTCGTCATGCGCGGGCGGCCCAGGAAAGGCCACGGCGCAGCATAAGCCGCATATGCGGGTGCTCGAATTCCGCGGCCACATGGCCCAGCGCCGAATAGAAGACGCGGCCGGCGCCGAAACGTCGCTTGAAGACCACCGGCATCGTGACGCCCTCGGCAGCGGGATCGTGCTCGCCGCTGAAGCGCGTCGTGGCGAGAACCTCGATCGTGGGGTCGTAATGCAGGTAGTACTGCTCCGAGCGATAGTCGAAGTCCGGTATTCCAGTCATGACGGGATCATCCGGTCGAATAACGTCGACGCGAAAATCGATCACGTTGCCGGGATGCGCGACCCAGGTGACGCCGGAGACATATCGGAAAGGCGCGCTCTCCTTGAAGGATGTGGCAAGCGCTCCATGCGGACCGCCGAGACCGAGGCCGCCGCGCACGGCTTCGACCAGCGCATCGGCATGGGCCTTCTCGATCTTCTCGCCGGTGATGATGGGCACGAGCAGATCGCTTGCGGCAATTTCAGGCGAACCAAAAATGCCGAGATCCCCGGTCACCTCGACCGCAAAGCCATCTTCCCGCAGCAGGTCGGCGACGACGGCCGCGCATTGCTCGGGTTCATGTCCCTTCCATCCGCCCCAAACGATGATCGCGTTGCGCATGCCTGCCTCCTCCTGCCTTCGGTCTCGAACGCTGGCGCCGCCATTTCCTCCATGACGCGCTTCGATTCTCAGACGAATCTTATGCCCATCGAAACCATACCGCCAACCCCGCGGTACCGTTTCATCGGCCCGAAGCGGTTACGGCTTGGCGCCGGTCTCGCCGGATTCGGAAATCTCGCTTGGCTCGGCCAGTGCCAGCATGCCGCGATAGATGCCGGGCACGGAGCCTTCGATCGGGATGGCGCCGACGCTCCTGCGATAGAACTCCATGGGACCGGCGCCGCCGATGACGCCGTAGGCATAACCCTGCGCGTGCATGTCGAGCAGCGTGGTCAGGAGCAGGGCATGGCCGACGCCGTTGCCGCGCGCGGACACATCCACGCCCGTCGGCCCGAAGAAGCCCTTGGCGGTCGCCTCGTGGCAGGCGAAGCCGACAAGCTCGCCGTCCTTGATGGCGATGAAGCACGATGGCGGCTGGCGCATCGTCGCCGCCGTCGCCTCGGCCGCCCAGCCGGAACCGAAGCGCGGCTCGATCCACGACGTCAGCGCGTTCAGCTCGGGCGCCAGCACGCGACGGATCGTAAATCCGTTGTCGGCGATCCGCTTGTTCAGCGCGGCATCCGGTTCCAATTCGTAAAGCTTTACCAGCATGTCCATGATATTATTCCTTTATCATCCCTTGACGGCACCGGCGGTGAGACCCGCCACGATGCGACGCTGGAAGAACAGCACCAACAGGATCAGCGGAAGCGTGACCGTGACGGATGCGGCCATGATCTGCCCGAAGGGATATTCGTAACGACTGTTGCCGGCGATGAGGCCGATCGCCACCGGCACCGTGCGGTTCTCGTCCGTAAGCGTGAAGGTGAGCGCGAAAAGGAACTCGTTCCATGCGAGGATGAAGGCGAGAATGCCGGTACTTGCCAGCGACGGTCCCATCAGCGGCAGCAGGATCTTCATCAGGATGCGGAAATGCGAGCACCCGTCGATGATGGCGGCCTCCTCGAGCTCCCTCGGAAACTCGCGGATGAAGGTGGTGAGGATCCAGGTCGTGAACGGCACCGTCGATAGCAGATAGGTCAGCACGAGCGCGCTCGGGCGGTTGAACAGGCCCATCCAGTTGATGAGTTCGAACATGCCGGAGAGCACGACGACCTGAGGAAAGATCGAGATCATCAACACGATCATCAACATCGCGCGCCGCTGCGGGAAGTCGATACGCCCCAGCGCGTAAGCCGCGCTCAGGCCGATAACCAGCGACAAAAACGTCGTCGATACAGCGACATAGGCGGAGTTCAGGAGAGATCCCATGAAGACGGGATTGTCGATCAGCTGGCGATAATAGGTGAAGTCGAGCGCCGGGACGAGGGCGGAGCGATAAAGCGCTGCGCCCTGTTTCGTGGATGAGACGAAGGCCCAGTAGTAGGGAAACAGCGTGTAGCTCAGCACCAGGAGAAGGGCCGCGCCCTGGAAAAAACGCACGATGCGCCGGCGCATTCTGTAGTAGGCGGCCGGCTTGCGGGTGGGGCGGTAGATCGAGGCGTCGGTCATGGGCTCAATTCCCCGCTGCACGATCAAGACGCAGCGCGCCGATGATGATGATGGCGATGAGGCCGACCAGCAGGAAGACCCAGGTCGACGCAGCCGAGCCCACACCCAGTTCCTGGAAGCTGATGAGCCGGTCGCGCGCATAGATCGATACCGTCATGACATTCTCGTTGCTGGCCGCCATGACGTAGGAAAGGTCGAACATGCGCAGTGCGTCGAGGACGCGGAACAGTACGGCGACGCCGATTGCCGGGCGCAGCATCGGCAGCGTTATCGACCAGAAACGCTTCCAGGCGGGAATACCGTCCACCTCCGCCGCCTCGAAAATCTCGGGCGAAATCAGCTGCAGGCCGGCCAGGATCAGGAGAACCATGAAGGGTGTGGTCATCCAGACGTCGACGAAGATCACGACGCCCATGATCAGCGAACTGCTAGCCGTCCAGGCGATGCCGTGATCGATGAAGCCGAGGCCGATCAGGATCTTGTTCAGCACGCCGAACTGGTCGTTCAGCATCCATTCCCAGATCTTCGTGGAGACGACGACCGGGATCGCCCAGGGCACGAGGATGGCGGCACGCACAAGCCCGCGCCCGGGAATGGCTTCATTGATCAGCAGTGCGATGGCAAGGCCGAGAGCTGTCTCGATTGCCACCGAGATAACCGTGAAGACCAGCGTGTTACGGACAGCGACCCACCAGCTGCGGTCGTTGATCACTTCGAGAAAGTTATCGATGCCCACCATTGCATAGGACGTGGGGTCGTCGAGATAGGCATCGGTGAAGGCAAAAAAGAACGTTCGCCCCAGCGGCCAGACGGCCACGACGAGCATGACGAGAACGACGGGGATGAGGAACATCCATGCGGCCAGATGGTCGCGGCGAGCAAGACGGGCGCTCATCGATCCGCCGCCTCTGTCGCAATCTCGACGCTGCCGCGATGGCCGATACGCTGTTCGGCCGGGTCGAAGACAAAGACCGCCTCGTCGCCGAAGCTCAGGCCGATACGCGCGCCGATCGTCTCCTTCGCCGGCGCGACGTTTACGCGAATGACCCAGACAACGTCGTCGGTTATCCGGCAATAGGCGAAGTGCTCGTGGCCCAGATCCTCGACGCGCTCAAGCGTGCCGGATATGCGCCCGGTACCGTCTGGAACGATGGTCAGCGCCTCGGGCCGGATGCCGATCGACGTCGCCTCGTTGCCGGCGGCGAGAAAACCAGCGCCGAAAGAAAGGCCTCCAGGACCGGAGACGGTGCCCACCTGCGTCGTGACCGGCAGGAAGTTCATGCGCGGACTGCCGATGAAGCTGGCGACGAAGCGATTGTCGGGCGTGTGGTAGAGCGCCTGCGGCGTGCCGACCTGCTCGATCTTTCCGTGGTTGAGCACGACGATGCGATCCGCCAGCGTCATCGCCTCTGACTGGTCGTGCGTCACATAGATCATGGTCGTCTTCAGCTCGTCGTGGAGCTTCGCGATCTCCATGCGCATTTCCATGCGCAGATCGGAATCGAGGTTGGACAGCGGCTCGTCGAAGAGGAAGATTTCCGGCTGGCGGACCAGCGCGCGACCGATCGCGACGCGCTGTCGCTGGCCGCCGGAGAGTTCACGCGGGCGGCGGTCGAGCAGGTGATCGACCTTGAGCATCCGCGCCACTGTCTGCACCTTGGCGCTGATGGCGTCGCGCGCGAGGCCCAGCGTTTCGAGCGCAAAGCCGATATTGCGCGCCACGCTCATGTGCGGATAAAGCGCATATGACTGGAACACGAAGGCGACGCCTCGCTTCGAGGCGGGTACGTCGGTCACTTCCTCACCACCGATGCTCACCGATCCCTTCGTCGTGGAAACGAGACCGGCGACAATTCGCAGGAGCGTGGACTTGCCGCAGCCCGACGGACCGACGAAGACGACGAACTCGCCGTCCCTGATTTGAAGATCGACGTTCTGGATGACAGCGTGCGTGCCATAGCTCTTTGAAACGGAATCCAGCGAAACCGATGCCATTGTATATCCGGACCTGAAACTGTGCTGAGAAAACGGCCACCGGAGTGGCCGACCGTGCTGCTGGGACAAGCTGGCGGCGCGAGCGGGCTCGGCCCGCGCCGGCTTGTCAGAGTAGGGCCGCTAGCGGCTTTCCTTCAGCTTCTCGAGCCGTGCGGCAAGCGTGGTCAGCCCGGACTTGATATCGCCGCCGCCCGAGAGCATGTCGTGAACGGAGCGGTAGAAGGCCTGCGAGACGCGGTTGTAGCTGGTGCCGGTATAGCCGGACGGACGCACCGCGCTATCGGCGAATGCCTGCTGGTTGTCCTTGAGGAAAGGTATCTTGGCCAGGACATCCGGGTCGGAATAGAGCGCCGGGATGGACGGGTTGACCGCCGCGTCAATCGCGCGCTTCTTCTGCATTTCGGGGCCGGTGATGAAGTTGACGAAGTCGGTTGCCGCGTCCGCCTTGGCGCTGAACTTGGAGACGCCGTAATACATCGGGCCGAGGCAG
Source organism: Hyphomicrobiales bacterium (assembly GCA_900471485.1). Classification (GTDB taxonomy): domain Bacteria; phylum Pseudomonadota; class Alphaproteobacteria; order Rhizobiales; family Rhizobiaceae; genus Rhizobium. Next base: position 572,672 of record UCEU01000001.1, on the reverse strand, counting down.
CCGCTCGACTTTTCACCGGCCTTTCCGACCGGCAGCGGCATGACGCCGACCTTGTCGATGATCGCGCTGCCCGGGGCGTGGGACGTGCCCCAGACATAGGGCCAATTGCGATGGAACACGGCGTTGCCGGATTCGAAGATGGCGCGCGAGGCCTCCTCGTCGTAGTTGAGCACGCCCTCGGGGCTGATCGTGCCGATCCAGCCCTTGGCGCGTTCGATGGCTTCGGCCGCCTGCGGGCTGTCGATCGTCACTTTGCCGTCGTCGGAAATGATCGTGCCGCCGCCGTTCGAGGCGACCAGTTCGATCGCGTCACAGGTCAGGCCTTCGTAGCTCTTCGCCTGCCAGGCATATCCCCACAGGTCGGCCTTGCCGTCAGCGCGTTCCTTGTCCTGGATTTCCTTGGCGGTTGCCGTCAGTTCGTCCCAGGTCTTCGGCGGCTGCTTGCCGTATTTCTCCAGCAGATCCTTGCGATAGAACATCAGGCCGACGTCCATGTAGGCCGGCATGGCGACGAGCTTGCCGTCGAGCTTGGCCGCGCCGAGGGTCGATGCGAAATGCTTGTCCTGGTCGGCCTGCGGAATCGCCTTGGAAATATCCAGGAGGTTGTTCTTGAACATGCCAAGCCAGATCACGTCGAGGAAGAGCACATCGACATCGGTGGACTTGGCGGCCAGCAGTTGCTGGTAGAGCGGGATGGCGTCATCAAGCAATGCCGGCATCTTGTTGATCTTGGCTTCGTTGCCGGTCTTGTCCTTCCAGGCCTTGGCCACGGAGGTGCAGAAATCGAATTCGGTGGGTGCGCAGAATGCGGAGATGGTTTCGGCATGCGCGCTGCCGGCCCAGATGCCGGCGGATATGGCTAAAGCAGCAAGACTTCTCTTCAACATGAACTGTTCCCTTTTTTGATAACGCTTCGGTCTCTATCGAAACTCTTACGGTTTCTTATGGGCGTAATAGGACTGGTTATATCCAGTCATGTCAATATGGACTTTCGCGAGATTTGCGTGGAGAGTGTTTCAGCACACGTCAGCATAGGAAGGCACGATTTGAACAAGCGGCAACTGGAAACCTCGCTATCCGGCATGCCGCAGAGTCTGGTGGATCGCGGAGATCCCCGACCGCTCCACAAGCAAGTCTACGACGCGCTGTTGACCTCGATCCGCAACGGCAAGCTGCCCTTACGGGGCAAGCTGCCTTCCGAGCGCGAACTCGTCGATCTCTTCGATGTCAGCCGTATCACCATCCGCCATGCGATCCGCGAACTAATGCAGCAGGGCGTGGTCACCAGCCAGCCCGGCAAGGGGTTGTACGTTGCCGAGCATAGCGGCGGGTTCGAACTGCAGGTGCTGAAGAGCTTTACGAGCACGGCGGTCTCGAACGGCCGCGTTCCGGGAAACCGCCTGATCGAGGCGCGAATTATTCGCGCGCCGCTCGAAATCAGCCGCCCGCTGTTCCTGCCACCGGGTGCGGATGTCGTTGTCCTGTCACGCTTGAGATTACTGGACGACGTGCCCGTCGTCATCCAGACCGACTGGCTGCCGGCCGGTCGTTTTCCGGGGCTTCTGGATCTCGATTGGACGATGGGCAACCGCTCGCTTTACGCCGAGCTGCGCAATCACCATCATATCCACCCGGCGCGCGGACAGACGACGCTCAGCGCTCGGCTCGCTTCGCCGGAGGAAGCGGGCATGCTGGACCTGCAGCCACCTGCGGCGGTCCTGACCGTCGATCAGATTGCCTTCGACGATCGAAACAGGCCGGTCAATTTGACTGCGTTGATCCATCACCCCGAGCGCTATCCGCTGACGCTCGCGCAATCGGAAACCGGCGATATCGAGCAGTACTGAGACCGGTTTGGCCGCTTACAGCACGTGATAGTCGCGGTTGAAGTAGATCAGGGCCTTGCCGCCGTCGTTCTCGCGGATCGCCGTCACCTCGCAGATGAGGATGTCGTGCGTGCCGCCGTCGGCGATGGTCTTTATCTCGCAGTCGAACGACACCAGCGCATTATCGAGCACTGGAGCGCCGGTTGCAAGCTTCGCCCAGGTGGCGCCCTCGAAACGCTCCTTCACCGGCGTCTTGCCGCCGAAGAGACGGCTCAGATCCGCATGCCCTCCCTCGAGCGTGTTGACGCAGACGACGCCGTTGGCGCTGACGGCGGCGTAAGCCGAGGACGAGCGGTTCAGGCAGACCAGCAAGGTCGGCGGGCTGTCGGTGACGCTGCAGACGGCGGTTGCCGCGAAACCCGCAACGCCGGCCGGGCCGTCGGTGGTGACGATATGAACCGCAGCACCGAGGCGCGCCATGGCGTCACGATATTCCTGCTTCATGTCTTTCGTCGAAGGTGCGGTCGCGGCGGCCCTGGGCAACGGTGAAACCGACATTCAAATCTCCTTCTGCAAGCGGGCCTGCTTATGACGCACGCTCATGCCAAGCTCAACGGCGGGTGGGATGCTTTCGAGAGCCGTTTTGTCTGCTATTGCCAATTCTACCGTCCCGGCTCGTTGGGCGCGGCGCTTAGGAAGCGCAAGACGGTATCGTTGAAGGTATCAGGCTCCACGATATTGACCGCGTGGCCGCCGAAATCGGTCAAGGCAAGTTCCGCATTCGGCAAGCCCTCAGCCAGTTTCAGCGAACGGGTGTAGGGTACGAGCAGATCGTCACGGGTGGCCACCACAAGCGTCGGGGCTTTGATCTCCGAAAGTCGTCGATCGATATCGAAGGTGCGTAGTGCCGCGATCCGCCGCAGGATGTTGGTCTTGCCCTGGAAGGTCGCAACGCCGTGCCGTTCGTCGGCGTCCATGCGCTCGGCATTCTCAGACATCCAGACAGCCGGGTAGAGAAACAGCGGTTGGGCCTTGATGAAGGCGGGGACGCCGGCGTGCTCCAGCAAGGCGATGCGGACGTCGAAGCAGCGGCCTGAATGCGGATCGGCCTTGCTCCAGGCGTTGACGAGAACAAGACGGCTAATAAGATCGGGACGACGCAGGGCGATATCGAGGCCGATGAGGCCGCCAAGCGCATGTCCCATGAAATCGAAGCGCTTGAGATTCAGGCGATCGACGATCTCCAGAACATCGTCGGCCATGACAGAGATGCCGCCTTCTGCCGGCACTTCGCCGCCGGTCCGGCCGGTTCCGCGATGGTCATATGTGACCACGCGATAACGGTCGGCGAGAGCGTCGAGCTGCGGTGCCCAATAGCCGCCCGAGCCTCCGAGACCCGACGACAGGATGATGGTCGGCGCCGTGGGCTCCATGCGTCCGTGAACGTCGAAATGCATGGAGCTCACTATTTCTTGCCGATATGGGCGACGGTCGCGATCTCGACCAGCGCGTCCGGCTTGACGAGGCCGCACTGCACGCAGTAGCGGGCCGGTTTGTCACCCGGGAAATACTCGGCATAGACGGCGTTCACGGCCTGATAGTTCGCCCAGTCGGTCACGAAGATATGGTTCATGGTGACGTCTTCCATCGTGCCACCGGCCGTCTCGATCACCGACTTGATGATCTCAAGCACATGCCGGGTCTGGGCGCCGGCGTCGCCCACGTGAACGACGTCGTTGTTCTTGTCGAAGGGCAGGGTGCCCGAGACATACACGATGCCATCGGCAAGCGTGCCGGGCGAATAGGGAGCGATCGGCTTCTGCGTTCCCTCGGGGACGATAATCGACTTCGGCATAACGTCTTTTCTCCTTGGATTTGTCTGATCAGGCTTTTACGGGCGCGGCTTGGCTGATGACGCCGCAGAAATCGTTGACGGTGGCGACCCAACCGAAGAATTTCTCGACGTTGTAGACCGTCGCCTGCTGAATGAAATCGGGACCGAGATGATGGGTCGCGTCCTCTAGCATCACGCCGAAATATTCGAGGTGGAAGGCATCGCGCAGCGAGCTCTCGACGCAGACATTGGTGGCGATGCCGACGAAGACCAGATTGCGGATGCCACGGGCGCGCAGCACGCTGTCCATGTTGGTGTTGAAGAAACCGCTATAGCGGGTCTTGGGCACCAGGATATCGCCCGGCTGCGGCTGCAGTTCGTCGATGATCGCGTAGTCCCAGGTGCCCTTGGCGAGAAGCTGGCCCTGCAACTCCGGCCGCTCGCGCATGGTCTTCAGCGCGTTCGACTTGTGATAGTTGGGTGATCCCGGTCCGCCGGCCTCGACGTAATCCTTGTCCCAGCCGTTCTGGAAGTAGATGACCTGCACGCCGGCGGCGCGCGCCGCGTCCAGCGTTTTCTTGATGTTGGATATCGTACCCTTGGCGCCGGAGATATCGAAGCCGGCGAGATCGACGTAGCCGCCTTCGGTCGAATAGGCGTTCTGCATGTCGACGACGACGACGGCGGTCTCGCTGGGCTTGAGGGTGATCGGCTCCGGCCGGGCGGGCAGGGTGACGCTTTGCGAGCGTTCGGCGGGGGCGTGATATCCCGTTACGATGGCGTTCATTCGGCGGCCTCCAGCATGGGCTTGATATGCTGGCGGCACTTCATCAGCGGCTGGATCCTGGTGCCGAAGTCTTCGACGCCCTTGACGAAATCGTCGAAGGTCAGGAGCACGCCGCCGGTGCCCGGCACGGTCGGTACTTCGTCGAGAAGCCTGGCGACGGTTTCATAGGAGCCGACAAGCGTGCCCATGTTGATGTTGACGGCCGAGACGGGATCGGCCATCTGGCGGATATTGGTGTCGGAGCCGGATTTCGTATCGGCGGCGCCCTGGACACCGAGCCACTTGATGGCGTCCTGATCTGCGCCTTCCTTGTAGTGTTCCCATTTCGCGCGGGCCGCATTGTCGGTTTCGTCAGCGATGACCATGAAGAGAACGAAGGACGAGACGTCGCGGCCGGTCTTGGCGGTCGCTTCCTGTAGCCGCTCGGCCGCTGGCGCGAAGGCGGTCGGCGTGTTGACGCCGACGCCGAAGCAGAAATTGTAGTCGGCGTATTTCGCGGAAAATTCCATGCCGGCGTTGGAGGAGCCGGCGCAAATCACCTTCATGTCGGCCTTCGGGCGGGGCGACAGGCGGCAATCGTCCATCTGGAAGAATTCGCCCTTCAGATCGCTCTTCCCCGTTTCCCAGAGATCGCGCAGGACGGTGGCGTATTCGCCGAGATAGTCGTAGCGCTTCGAAAAGTATTCGTCGCCCGGCCACATGCCCATCTGCGAATATTCGGGACGCTGCCATCCGGTAACGAGGTTGAGGCCGAAGCGACCGTTGGAAATGCTGTCGATCGTCGAGGCCATGCGGGCAACGATCGCCGGCGGCATGACCAGCGTGGCGGCCGTGGCGAAGAGCTTGATCCGGGTGGTGACGGCGGCAAGGCCGGACATCAGCGTGAAGGATTCGAGATTGTGATCCCAGAACTCCGTCTTGCCGCCGAAGCCGCGCAGCTTGATCATCGAGAGTACGAAATCGAAGCCGTGCTTTTCGGCTTTCAGGGTGATTTCCTTGTTGAGCTCGAAGCTCGGCTTGTACTGCGGCGCGTTTTCCGACAGCAGCCAGCCATTGTTTCCGATTGGGATGAAGACACCGATTTCCATTTTGCTCTCCAGAGAAGCGAGCGGCCTTGCGGCCTTGCGGCCTTGGGTTCGGTGTATTCAATGCAGATCGCGTGCCAAGTGGAAAAGCTCAATGAAATCAACGTCGACGAAGCGATGTTACGTCATAAATTTATCAAATGGTCAAAAATTTATCGAATGATAAATTTTCTGCCGAAAAGATGACAGCGTTGCCCAAGAATTCGGCATGGCTATTTATGCCGCAGTTTCGGGTGCTGGCGGCGGTTGCGATACGCTCTTTCGCGCACCTCGCCACTCCTCGATCTTCTGCAGCACCACATAGAATGCCGGCACGAAGAGCACGGCGAGGCAGGTCGAGGCGAGCATCCCGCTGAAGACGGATATGCCGATCGATTTTCGCGCCGAGGCGCCCGCGCCGGTCGCGAGAACCAGCGGCAGGACGCCGAGGATGAAAGCGAAGGAGGTCATCAGGATCGGGCGGAAGCGAAGGCGGGCCGCTTCGATGGCTGCCTCCACGATCTCCATCCCCTCCGCCCGCTTCTCGCGCGCATACTCGACGATCAGGATGGCGTTCTTCGAGGAGAGGGCGATCAGCAGGATCAGGCCGATCTGCGTATAGAGGTTGTTGGCGACGTGAAAGCTCGTCAGCGCGCCGACCGTGCCGAGCAGGGCGAGGGGCACCGCGAGAAGCACGGCGAACGGCAGAAGCCAGCTTTCATATTGTCCTGCCAGCACGAAATAGACGAGCAGCATCGCAAGGCCGAAGACGAAATAGATCTGCGAGCCGACCGCCTTTTCCTGGTAGGACAGCGCGGTCCACTCGAAACCAGTGCCCTGCGGCAGCGTCTGGTTGGCGATCTGTTCCATGACGGCAAGCGCCTGGCCGGAACTGAAACCGGCCGCCGAGCCGCCGACGATGGTGGCGGTCGGATAGAGGTTATAGAGGCTGATCAGCGACGGCCCTTGCGTGTCGGTGATGTCGATCACGGTGCCGAGCGGCACCATCGTTCCGTCACCAGCTTTCACCTTCAGGTTCTTGATGTCCTGGGAACTGACGCGGAAATCCGGCGATGCCTGGACATAGACCTGGAACGTGCGTCCGAACTTGCTGAACTGGCCGACATAGCTCGATCCGACATAGCCCGACAGAGCCGAGAACACCTGGCCGACGGAGATACCGAGCGTCTCTGCCTTGATGCGGTTGACCTCCACCCTGAACTGCGGCGTCTGGGCGCGGAACGGCGAGCCGACCGCCTGCAGCGAGGATTGTGTGCCGCCGTTGCGCACGATCGTATCGGCGAGCGTCTGCAGCAGCGCGTAGTCGAAATTCCCGTCGCGCAGTTCCACCTGCATGGTGAAGCCGTTGGCGTTGCCGACGCCCTGGATTGGCGGGGGGACAAGCACGTTGGTCCTGGCCGACAGCAGGTCCTTCAGTGAGCCGTTGAGGTGTTGGTAGATCGACAGTAGATCCTGGCCTTTCTCCTTGTTGCGCACATCCCAGTCGCTGAGGACGACATAGGCGACGCCGGCATTCGGCAGGCTGGCGCTGTTGTCGAGGACCGACATGCCGCTGATCGTCAGCACGTCGCTGACGCCGGGCGTCTCGCGCGCGATCTTGCTGACATCGGCCATCACGGCATCGGTCCGCTCCTTCGACGCACCGTCGGGAAGCTGGGCGCTGATCAGCACATAGCCCTGGTCCTCGAGCGGCAGGAAGCCGGTGGGAAGCCGCGTCAGCCCCCAGATCGCGGTGCCCATGAGCACCAGCGCTATCACGACGGCGACGAGGCTGTGGCGCGCAAGGCCGCCGATCAGACGGGTGTAGCCGCGCTCGGCGCTGTCGTAGATCCGGTTGAAGCCGCGGAAGAAGATGTTCCTCTTCTCGTTCGGCACCGGCGGGCGAAGCCACAGCGCGCATTGCGTCGGGTTGAGCGTCATGGCGCTGACGGCGCTGATGAAGGCGGTGGCGGCGATGACCAGCGCGAATTGCCGGTAGAGCTGACCGGTCAGCCCCGGCAGGAACGCCGCCGGCACGAACACCGCCATCAGCACGAGGGTGATGCCGACGATCGGGCCGAACAGCTGGTCCATGGCCTTGCCCGCCGCCTCCTTGCGAGACATGCCGGCTTCCATGTTGCGCGCGACGCCTTCGACGATCACGATCGCGTCGTCGACGACGATGCCGATCGCAAGCACGATGGCAAAGAGCGTCGAGAGGTTGACCGTGAAGCCCAGCGCAGCCATGGCGGCGAAGGCGCCGATGATCGTGACCGGCACCGTCGTCGCCGGAATGAGCGTTGCCCGCCAGTCCTGCAGGAAGATCAGGATTACGATCAGCACGAGAACACCGGCTTCGATCAGCGTGACATAGACTTCGTCGATCGATGCCGTGACGAACTTGGTGGTATCGAACGGTACCTTGTAGGCAAGCCCTTCAGGGAAGGCTTTCGCCAGGTCGTCCATCTTGGCATAGACCTCCTTGGCGACGGAGATCGCGTTGGCCTCGGGCAGCTGATAGATCGCAATACCCGCCGCCGCCTGTCCGTTGAAGGTGAAGGACTGGCTGTAGGTTTGCGCGCCGAGCTCGACCCGTCCGATATCGCGGACGCGGGTGATACGCCCGCCGTTGTCGGGATCGACCTTGACGATGATGTTGTCATAGTCGGGTGCATCGCTGAGCCGGCCGTTGATGTTGAGCGTGTATTGGAAGTTCTGGCCTGTTGGGACCGGCGGTAGGCCGACCTGGCCTGCGGGAACGTCCTGGCTCTGCTGCTGGACGACGTTGATGACGTCCTGAGGCGTCAGGCTTCTGGCCTGCAGCAGGTTCGGATCCATCCATATGCGCATCGCATATTGCCCGGCGCCGAGAACGCTGACGCCACCGACGCCGGGAAGTCGGGCGAGTTCGTTCTGCAGGTTGATGACCGCGTAGTTGGAGAGAAACAGGCTGTCGTAGCGGTTATCGGGCGAGGTGAGGCCGATGAAGCCGAGGATGGACGTCGATTTCTTCTGCGTCGTCACGCCCTGCAACTGCACCGCTTGCGGCAGCGACGACATGGCGATCGCCACGCGGTTCTGCACCAGCACCTGCGCCTGGTCGGCATCGGTTCCGATCGCGAAGGTTACGATCAGCGAATAGGTGCCGTCGCTGGCGCTCGTCGACTGCATGTAAAGCATGTCCTGAACGCCATTGACCTGCTGCTCGATCGGCAACGCGACCGTCTCGATCAGCGTCTGGGCGCTGGCGCCGGGATAGCGGGTCGTCACCTGAACAGTCGGCGGCACGACGTTGGGATACTGCGCGACCGGCAGCTGGAAAACGGCCACCGCGCCGATCAGGATGATGACGAGGGCGAGCACGTTTGCCAGCACGGGCCTGTCGATGAAGAAGCGGGAGATCATGATGGTCGCCTCAAGCGTTCACGGGGAAGATCATGGCGTCTTCGCTTTCGCGGCGGGCTCCGTCGGCTTCGTCTCCGCCGAGGCGATCTCGACCTTCTGCGGCTCCACCTTTGCACCTGGCGCCGCCTGCTGCGTGCCCTGGACGACCACCAGATCCTGCGGCTCGAGCCCGGATTCGATCACGCGCAGCGCGCCGTCGCGTTGCCCTGTCTTGACCGGCTTCTGCTTCAGCACATTGTCCTCGCCGACAACAAGGAGGTAGCTGCCCTGCTGGTTGGTGCCGATGGCGGTGTCGGGCACAAGCAGCATGTCGTCACGCCTCCCCACCGAAACGCGGACCCGGACGAACAAACCCGGCAGAAGAGACTGGTTGCCGTTTTCGAAAACGCCGCGCACCGAGAGCGTGCCGGTGGATGCATCGACCTGCGGCGAGGCATAGTCGAGATGACCCTTGTGTGGGTACCCTTCCTCGCTCTGCAGCCCGATCTCGACCACGATATTCGGCAGATCGATCTGCTGCAGCGTCCGCCCCTGCCGCACCAGTTCCTGCCTGATGGCCAGCACCTGCGCCTCGCTGACATTGAAGTAGACGTTCAAAGGATCCATCTGGACCAGCGTTGCGAGCTTGGTGGGACCTGAGACGCCGACCAGCGCGCCGACGTCCACCAGATGATTGGTCGCCCTGCCGTCGAACGGCGCGGTCACAGTGGTGTAGCCGAGGTTGATCGTTGCGATATCGAGCCCGGCCTTGGCATTCAGGATATTGGCATTTGCCTCGTCCAGCTGTGCCCGGGCGGAATCGACGCTGGTCTGCGTGGTTACCTGCTGGCGCGACAGGTTGATCTGGCGGTCGTATTCCTGCTGGGCGCCGACCTGAGAGGCCTGGGCGGAGGCAAGCGACGCCTTTGCCTGCTCCAGCTGCGCCTCGTAGGCGTCGCGCTGGATGCTGAAGAGCTGGTCGCCTTTCTTGACCGCCGTGCCATCCTGATAGTCGACCGAGGTCAGGAAGCCCTGGATGCGAGCTTCGATATCGACGGAGTTGATTGCCACAGTATTACCCGTCAGCTCCAGACACTGATTGACGGTTTGCTTCAAAGGCGTTGCCACATGCACCACGGGCGGCGGCGGCGCGACATATTTGTTGTCGCTGTCGCAAGAGGAAGCCGCAGCCGTCGCCGCAAGACTGAGAATGAGCACTAGCCGTTCATGCCATTTTTCAAGCATCGTCTTCTCTACCTCCGGCAGTTGGGATTCAGATCATTCGCGAACTCGGGTCATTCTCGATAGGCTCAATGGCACGCTGCGACCGGGCAGCCCGTCTGGCAGGAAAGCAGTGCCGAAAAGGCCGCGAAAGTACGTTACGGTTAAATCGCGTTGGGCAAACTGCATCCGCATGCGATGCGAGCGGTTGATGGATCGAGACGCCCGCTGAAGCTTACTGACGGCCCATGCGCGACAATGCGATGCGCAAGGGCTCGTCCGAAACGTAGATCAGGCCGCCATAGGGGTGAGCCATGTCATTGACTATGAAAATCGCGCCACCGACCGACAGCGCACAGACGATGATGACCGATACGACAGTCCCGTTGTGCGGTGACAATAGCCCGAACGTGTAGAAGATCACGGTCAGCCAGAAAGCGAGCACGATAAGAAAGGCGGTCGGAAGTCCCTCGTTGCCGCTCTCGAGCACCAGCCAGTGGGCCTCTGCAATGGCGCCGCTGACCTCCAGCGCTCGCGCCTTGACGAGGGGCTGGACGTCACCCTGCGGATCGAGCAGCCGGAGTTGCCGTTGAACGGGCTCGATGCCGGGATCATCGCTCTGCTGCTCGTTTCCTGTTGCCGTACCCCATCCGTCGGCGATCCGGGTTTCCACCAGCTTCGCAAGCTGCTTGCGGGCCTCTGCCGTCTCGGGACCATATTGCGCCATCACACGATCGAGAAGCACAAGGCGCGCGCCCGATCCCCGCAATTCGGTCTCGGCGTCGTCGAAGCGCGACTTGGCGGATGCCACGAGAAAGCCGAGTGCCAGTGCCGAAAGTGTTCCCACCACCGCAGTCGCGAGCTTTATCGCGTCCTTCGATTCCGTCGACAGGTGATGATCGGGCAGGTGACGGCTCGTCCAGGCGCCGGCAAGCGTCGCGCCAGCCAGCAATACCGCTACGATCCCTCCGGTCTCCAACGCCGTCATAGACGCGCCCCCCTGAGATCGAGGATAAGCGAAGTGGGATATTCTAGTAAAGCGCGTAAATCGCGAAGCTGGAAAGCAATTTATGATCCTGGATGGCGGCGTATTGATCAGTCGGCCATCCGATATCTGCGGATGGCAAAGCCTGCGACGAGCAACGCAATCGCTGCGGCAAGCGCGATCAACAGGTGGATATGCAGCGAGAGGCGCCCCAGGAGGCTTTCGATAGCCTGCCCGAACAGATAGCCCGCTCCAGTGAAGAGTTGCCCCCAGACCGTCGCCGCCACGGCATTCAGGATGAGAAAGCGCGCTGCCGGTATCGTTGTCGTGCCGATGACGACGGGGCTGATGGTGCGCAGGCCGGGCAGGAAACGAAAGGCGAGGACGAAGCCGGTCGGGTGCCGTTCGAGCAATGCGTGCACCTGGCTCACGGCGGGCTTGCTGATGATGCGTTGGACGATCTTGAAGCGGCGCATGTATCGCCCGGCATAGAAGAACATCTGATCGGCGCTGAACGAGCCAACCGAAGCGGTGATTGATGCGGCCGCGTAACCCAGCAGGTGCCGGTGTGCTGCCACGCCGCCGAGAAATGCCGCCGTCTCGCCCTCGAAGGCCGTGCCGAACAGGACTGCCAGCAGGCCATAGTTCTCGATCAGGCTTTCAAGCTGCAAGCGAACTCTCCTGATATCAGAGCGGGCTTTCGAATATGAGCAGGAAATAAGCGACGAACAGTACCAAATGCACGGCGCCCTGCATGAGATGCGTGCGACCGCTGGCGAAGGTTATAATGCTGAGAGCAAGCGTCAATATCAGCATGACGCTGTCCGTGCGTTCGAGGCCGAGCACGACGGGATGGCCGCTCAAATGGCTGATCATCAGCATCGCCGGCACCGTCAGGCCGATCGTCGAGAGGACCGACCCGAGGAAAATGTTCACCGAGCGCTGTAGGTGATTGGCAACGGAGGCGCGCACGGCGCTGATTGCCTCCGGCGTGGCGACGAGAACGGCCATGACGATGCCGCCGAGCGCTGCCGGCGCGTGAAGCGTTTCGATGAAGTAGTCGATCGGCGGCGCAAGCTGCTCGACGAGAAACACAACGATCGCCATGTGGGCAAACAGCAGGATAACCGTCGTCCAGAGCGAGCCGGGCCTATCGTCATGATGTGCCGTCTCGCCGTCGTTGGTGCTGTCATCGATGAAGAAGCCACGGTGACGGCCTGTCTGCAACGCAAGAAAGACGCCGTAGAGGCCGACGGAAATGAAAGCGAGGACCGTCTGCTGGACGGGAGAATAGGCGGGGCCATTGGTCGGATGAGTGAAATTCGGCATGATCATGCTGAGTGTCGCCAGCGGAACGATCACCCCGAGATAGGCGTTGGCGCCCTGCAGATTGTGATGCTGCTCATGCCGGCGCCAGCCGCCCACCAGCAGCGACAGCCCGACCATGCCGTTCAGGATGATCATGACGACGGCGAACAGCGTGTCGCGGACGAGCGTCGGATTGTTGTCGCCGTGAAACATGACCGCCGAGATCGCGGTCACCTCGATCGAGGTGATCGCGAGCGTGAGGATCAGTGTACCGTAAGGCTCGCCCAGCCGTTCCGCCAGATGATCGGCATGCCGGACGACGGCCAGCGCCGAGGCGAGCACGATTGAGAAGAGCCAGAAGAAGATGAGCGTCAGCCAGAGCGGATTTTCGAGTAGCGCAAAGATTGGCTCGGCGTAGAGCAAAAACACGAGCGCCGTGCCGATGCTGGCCACGAGCAGGCGTTCTCGCCGCAGAATGTGAAACAAACCATTATGTTCCGGTCCACTCGTCTCGGCTGTCATGCTGCAACCGACATATCAGCGGACCTTGCAATCGGTCGACACGCCGTTCCGCGTCAGGCGTGCTTCGCTGCCCTTGATCCAGAATTCAATGTCGGCGTCAGCGTAGCGCCCGCCATCCGCAGACATCGCGGACGGCAAGGTGTAGCTCCTTCCCCCATCGGCAAAATCAAGTTTTGCCGAAGCATCGGGCGCGCCCGGCGGTGTGAATTCAGCTGTCAGCCGCGACCCGTCCGCGCAGCTGTAGCGCGCTTCTGTTGCGGACACGGAGGAGGATGCGAGCAACACGATCACGCAAGCGATCCATCTGCGGTTCATCGTCTCCCCTCCAACGTCTATCAAAGCGTTTCGACATCGCACTCCGGCCACCTCACGGGGAGGCGGCATTGCGCTGAACGACGGCGGCGCAGCTGAATTTCCTATTGTAAGTTGTATTTACACTGTATTTTCAGGCCGTGCCATGAAAATTGCTGGTATTTCATGGAGCGCCACTTTGGACTTGCGGAGAGGATTGTGCTCGGCCACAAGCGGGGGGAACTCCGCAGGAGAGGCGCATGCGACAGATCAGCATCATCGGCATTGGAACCGGGAACCCGGAACACGTCACTATCCAGGCGATAAACGTCATGAATGCGGCCGATATCGTCTTCATTCCCACGAAGGGCGTGGAGAAGGACGGCTTGGCGGAGGTGCGCCGGGATATCTGCAGGCGGTATGTTACCAATGCCGCGACAAGGCTTGTCGAGTTCGCAATCCCGAAGCGTGCGACGGCGGGCAAGACCTATGTGGAGAGCGTCGACGACTGGCATGCCGCCATCGCCGGAAGCTATGTCAAGCTGATCGAAGGCCTTCCGGAAGGTGGCAAGGGCGCATTTCTCGTATGGGGTGACCCCAGCCTTTATGACAGCACCTTGCGCATCATCGAACGTGCCAGGCAAGCGGGAGCGCCGGAATTCGAACTCAGCGTTATCCCTGGCATAACCAGCATCCAGGCGCTGGCCGCCAGCCATCGAATCCCGGTCAACCTCGTCGGCAAGCCGGTCGAGATCACGACGGCGCGCCGATTGCTTGCTGATAATGACCGGGCCGAAAGCACCATTGTCATGCTCGACGGTGAGCAGGCCTTCTCCAAGATCGACGATCCCGATGCGGAAATCTTCTGGGGTGCCTATCTTGGTACCGAGGACGAGATCATTCTCGCTGGCCGGCTCGGCGACATTTCCGAGGAGATCGTCAGAACGCGGGCCGAGGCGCGTGCGCGCCACGGCTGGATCATGGACATTTATCTCCTGCGCAAAGGTCGCGACTTCGACGATCTTTGATCCTGGTCATGGTTTTGCGCTGATTGCTTCGATCATGTAAGGACGTGTCGAAGGGGTGTGGCCATGGCTTTGAAGGAACAGCGCGTGCGGGATATGGGCGCGGCGAGCGTATCGCCGGCCATGCGTCGCGGTGCCTGTCCGACATTGGCTGCCCCGATGCCGACAGGCGATGGCCTGCTTGCCCGCCTGCGACCGGCGTCCGGGCATCTCACGATCGAGCAATTCCGTCTGCTTGCTCTGGCGGCGATCAAATCCGGCAATGGCACTCTGGAGATCACCGCGCGCGGCAGCCTGCAGATTCGTGGCGTGCGTGTCGAAGCCATTGCGGCGCTTTCGTCGGATGTCGCCGCCGCCGGCATTTCCGTTCCGGCCGGACCCGCTATCGAATTGCCGCCGCTTCACGGCATTGACCCCGATGAACTGGCCGATGCCGCGGATATGGAGCAGCGCATTCGCGAGCGGCTCTCGCCGACGCTGTCTTCTCCGGCTCTCGCGCCCAAGCTCGCGGTCGTCGTCGATACCGGCGGAGGCTATGGGCTTTCGACGGTCAAGGCCGATATCCGGGTAACCGCGCTCGCGCCCGACAGGTGGCAGGTTGCCGTCAACGGCGATGCGCGGACGGCCGTTCCGGTTTCGGTGGGGTCCATGGATGATGCGGTCGAGGCGGTGGATGAGGTTCTCTGTCTCTTGCTCCGCCTTGGTGAGCAGAAGCGGGGGCGTGATCTTACGCCTGAGATGCTGCGCCAGACGTTTCCGTTCATGAATGAGATCGGGATCGCAGCACCAACAACTAGCAAGCAAGCCATCGGCCAGCACACACTTTCCGACGGGCGGTTGGTGCTCGGCTTGCGCCCGCGCTTCGGGCAGTTGCGTGCAACGGATCTTATCAGCTTCCTACTTGCGGCGGAGGCGCTGGGGGCCAGCGATGTCAGACCGGCGCCGGAGAGAGCACTCTTTATAATAGGGCTCAACGAACAGGCAGCCGAGGCGGTCGCAAAAATGGCCGAAGCCTACGGGCTCTCAGCCGATCCCGATGATATTTCGGCGCGGATCGCGACCTGCGCGGGGGCAGGGGCATGCGCGTCCAGTCATTATCATACCAAATCGCTCGCGGCCTCGATCACCGGCTCAGCGGCTGTCTTGCTCGATGCATCGATGATGCTCCACCTCTCCGGCTGCGCCAAGGGCTGTGCTCATCAGCAACGGGCTTTGACGATCGTCGGCATCGACATTGGCTACGGCCTCGTCCTTGATGGACTGGCGTCCGACGCGCCCGATGCATACATCGCTAGCCGCGACATCGATTCCGCTATACAGAGGCTCGCCCGTCTCATCGAAAACGAAGGACATGCTGGCGAATCGTCGGCAGACTGTCTTAGACGGCTCGGGAAAGCCGGCGTCGCGAAGGCGCTGCAACAGGAATAGGTATGCCAGACTACGACTACATCCACAGCGGCGACGCGATCTATGAACGATCCTTCGCGATCATCCGCAGCGAGGCCGACCTCTCGCGTTTTTCCAGCGAAGAAGCCGACGTCGCCGTGCGCATGATCCATGCCTGTGGGCTGGTGGAAGCTGCGGAGCATTTCGCTTTCTCGCCCGGCTTCGTCAGCGCGGCCCGCTCGGCGCTCCATGCCGGCGCTCCGATCTTTTGCGATGCGGAGATGGTCGCGCGCGGCGTCACGCGTTCGCGCCTGCCTGCCGGCAACGAGGTTCTGTGCACCTTGCACGACCCGCGCACCGCGGAGATCGCCAAGGAGATCGGCAACACGCGCTCGGCCGCGGCGCTTCGCCTTTGGGTCGATCGTCTCGCGGGCAGCGTCGTCGCCATCGGAAACGCGCCGACCGCGCTGTTTCACCTGCTCGAAATGCTGCGCGACGGTGCGCCGAAGCCTGCCGCTATCATCGGCATGCCTGTCGGTTTCGTGGGTGCTGCGGAATCCAAGGATGCGCTTGCCGAGAATTCCTATGGCGTACCATATGCCATTGTTCGTGGACGTCTGGGCGGCAGCGCGATGACGGCTGCGGCATTGAATTCGCTGGCGAGGCCCGGCCTATGAAGAGTACCGGTCGTCTTATCGGTGTTGGCACCGGACCCGGAGATCCCGAACTCCTGACCGTCAAGGCGGTCAAGGCGATCGAGACCGCCGATGTGGTCGCCTATTTCGCCAAGCAGGGCAGGAACGGCAACGGCAAGGCGATTGTCGAGCACCTTCTGAGACCTGACACCATTCTGCTGCCGCTCTACTATCCCGTGACGACGGAGATAGAGAAGACAGAGGCCGAGTATATCAGCCGGATCACCGACTTCTATAATCGCTCTGCCGAAGCAGTCGCCGAACATCTGGACGCCGGACGAACGGTTGCTATCCTCAGCGAAGGCGATCCGCTGTTCTACGGCTCCTACATGCACCTGCATGTCCGGCTCGCCGCTCGTTATGCCACCGAGGTCATCCCTGGTATCAGCGCGATGTCCGGGTGCTGGTCGCTGGCCGGCATTCCGATCGTCCAGGGAGATGACGTGCTATCGGTGCTTCCGGGCACGATGGCCGAAGCGGAGATGGAGCGGCGGCTGAAAGACACGCAGGCGGCCGTCATCATGAAGGTCGGCCGCAATCTGCCGAAGATCCGCCGCGCGCTTGAGGCGTCCGGGCGCCTCGCCGAGGCCGTCTATGTCGAGCGCGGCACGATGTCGAATTCGTCGATGACGAAGCTCGCCGAGCGGCCGGACGGAGAAGCGCCGTACTTTTCGTTGGTGCTCGTTCCCGGTTGGGAGGGCAACCGATGAGCGGCAAGCTCTTTGTGATCGGAACGGGGCCTGGCAATCCGGACCAGATGACGCCGGAGGCGCTGGCCGCCGTTGCGCAGGCGACGGACTTCTATGGCTATGGCCCCTATCTCGATCGGCTGACGTTAAACGCCGGACAAAGACGGCATGTCTCCGACAACCGCGAAGAGCTCGACAGGGCAGGGGCCGCGCTGCGCTCGGCCTCGGACGGTGCAAATGTCTGTGTCGTGTCCGGCGGCGATCCCGGTGTCTTCGCCATGGCCGCGGCCGTCTGCGAGGCGATCGACAATGGCCCGCCGGAATGGCGCAACGTCGAACTTATTATAATACCTGGCATCACGGCGATGCTCGCCGTTGCCGCGCGCATCGGCGCGCCATTGGGGCACGATTTCTGCGCGATCTCGCTTTCCGACAATCTGAAGCCCTGGGACGTGATCGAAAACCGGCTGCAGATGGCGGCCAAGGCCGGCTTCGTCATCGCTCTTTATAATCCGATCAGCAAGGCTCGCCCGTGGCAGCTTGGCAAAGCCTTCGAACTACTTCGCGCTGTTCTGCCCGCTGAAACGCCGGTTATCTTCGGCCGCGCGGCCGGACGACCCGATGAGCGGATTGCGGTACAACGGCTGGAGCATGCCGATGCGACGGTGGCGGATATGGCAACCTGCGTGATCATAGGCTCGGCAGAGACACGGATCATCGCCAGAGACGGCCAGACCGACCTCGTCTATACCCCACGTTTCATCTCAGGGGGAAACAGGTGATCGATCGCATCGAGCGCAGCACCGACAGTGGTCACCGTCCGCATGGCGGTGGCCTGCGCACGCGCGATCATGATCACATGGAGGCCAAGCCGGCGCGCCGCCTCGATCTTGCCGTAGGTGGCGGCGCCGCCACTGTTCTTGGCGACGACGACGTCGATGCCGTTGCTCTCCAGAAGCGTCCTCTCCCGCTCCATGTCGAATGGCCCACGGTCGAGCAAGCACTGCATGTCGGGGAGGCACAGTGGCGGATCGACGGGATCGACGCTCCGTACGAGATAGAAATGCTGCGGAGCGGCTTCGGCGACATGCGCTTCCTGGCGGCCGATTGCCAGAAAGACGCGGCGCGGCGTCGTGCCCAGCCGGGTGATCGCCTGCGCTGCGGTTTCGACATGCGTCCAGCGGTCGCCGGCCTGTTCGATCCACTGTGGACGTCGAAGCGAAAGCGCGACGATTCCGACCTTCGAGCAAGCCTCCTCCGCATTTCTGGAAATGCGCGCGGCGAACGGGTGCGTGGCATCGATCAGGAGATCGAATGCGTGCTCCCTGAGGAAATTGGCAAGTCCTTCGGCTCCGCCGAAGCCTCCGATACGCGTGGGGACGGGCTGGGCGGCAGGGTTTTCCGTACGACCGGCGAGAGACAACAGCACGCTATGGCCGCGATCGGCCAGGGCTTGCGCGAGGTTGCGAGCTTCTCCCGTTCCGCCAAGCATCAGAATGCGGATGCTGCCCATGCCTGATCTGATCTCCGCTTCCAATCAACGCTGGCTGACTATTATAGGGATGGGCGAGGACGGTCCAGATGGGCTCGGTGCGGAAGCGCGGCAACGGATAGCGACGGCATCTATCGTCTTCGGCGGTGCCCGCCACCATGCTCTGGCGACCGACCTTATCCGGGGCGAGTGCCACGAATGGGAGAGCCCGTTCGAGAAGTCGATCGAGGCAGTCGTCGCGCGTCGTGGCACGCCCGTCGTGGTGCTCGCTTCAGGCGATCCATTTCTCTATGGTGTCGGCGCGACGCTGGCCCGCTATGTCCCTGCCGAAGAAATCCACACCATTCCAGCCTCCTCGGCCTTCAGCCTTGCTGCATCGCGGTTGGGCTGGCCGCTTCAGGATGCCGCCACCGTCTCCCTTCACGGCCGTCCAATCGATCTGATCCGTCCGCACCTGCACCAGGGGCGAAGGATCATCGCGCTGACTTCTGACGCGCAGTCGCCGCGAGCGCTTGCCGACCTGTTAACCGCCGCGGGCTTCGGCCAGTCGCGCTTGCATCTGCTGGAAGCGCTCGGCGGAGAGCGCGAGAGAGTTCAGACCTGTCTGGCGGCCGGTTTCGGTTTTGCCGACATCGATGCGCTGAACGTCTGCGCGATCGAAGTAGTGGCAAATAGCGATGCGCGGTCGATCGCCTTCACGCCGGGGCTCGATGATGCGCTATTCGAGCATGATGGCCAGATCACCAAGCAAGAGGTGCGGGCACTGACGCTCGGCGCGCTGGCGCCGCGCTACGGCGAACTCCTTTGGGATATCGGCGCCGGATCCGGCTCGATTTGCATTGAGTGGATGCTTGCGGATGTGTCGCTGCGGGCGATCGCGATCGAACAATCGGTCGAGAGAGCGGCGCGCATCACGCGCAACGCGCAATCGTTTGGCGTTCCGGCGCTAAGGGTGGTCGAGGGAACCGCGCCCGATGCGCTTGCAGGTCTTCCTGAGCCCGATGTCATCTTCATCGGCGGCGGCGGGAGCGAGGCCGGCGTCGCGGATGCGGCGATTGCAGCGTTGAAAAGCGGAGGGCGGCTCGTTGCCAATGCGGTCACACTCGAGATGGAAGCAAAACTGATTGCGCTGCATTCCGAGCTTGGCGGGAGCCTGACGCGGATCGAGATCAGCCGCGCCGCACCGGTTGGCAGCATGAGCGGCTGGCGACCGGCTATGCCGGTTACGCAGTGGCGCTGGACGAAGAACTGAGGTGAGAAGATGACAGTGCATTTCATCGGTGCCGGCCCCGGCGCCGCCGACCTGATAACCGTGCGTGGCCGTGATCTGATCGGAAAATGCTCCGTCTGTCTCTACGCGGGATCGATCGTCTCTCCGGAGCTGCTGCAATACTGCCCTGCCGGCGCGCGCATCATCGATACGGCGCCGATGTCGCTCGATGAAATCGAGGAAGAGTACGTCCGTGCGGCGAGCGCCGGGGAAGACGTGGCGAGGCTTCATTCAGGTGACCTGTCGATCTGGAGCGCCGTCGCCGAGCAGATCCGTCGGCTGCAGAGGCATGGCATAGACTATACGATGACGCCTGGGGTACCTGCTTTCGCGGCCGCCGCGGCGGCGCTGGGACGAGAGTTGACGATCCCGGCCGTAGCGCAAAGTCTAGTGCTGACCCGTGTCTCGGGCCGCGCGTCACCAATGCCGAATGACGAAACGCTGGCGCGGTTCGGTGCGACTGGCGCCACACTTGCGATCCATCTCGCCATCCACGCGCTTGCTGATGTTGTCGCCGAGTTGACGCCGCTTTATGGCGCGGAGTGCCCGGTTGCTGTTGTCGCAAAGGCCAGCTGGCCGGACGAGCGTGTCATCCATGGCATTCTTGGCGACATAGAAGGGAAGCTTGCGCGCGATCCGGTCGAACGCACGGCGATCATATTCGTTGGTCCTTCTCTTACCGCGAAGGATTTTCGTGAAAGCTCTCTTTATGACGCTGCGTACCAGCGGCGGTTTAGAGGACGTTAGCCAGAGCGACGCCCATGAGGGTAAGTCGACCATCGACGTAGCTTCATAAGTCCTCATTCAAGGTTATCCGGCCTATCTTCGCGTACCGTCACGGCGGAACCGAAGCGAATTACTGCCGGAAGTAACCATAGTAACTAGATTTTGAATGTCCAATCGAGCGCAATTGAGAGGCGAGTTGATTGGAAATGCCAGTTCAGCGGCAGTTATAAAATCAATAAAATTGCTAATATGTATTTTCCTGGGACGTTTATTTCGAAAATTTCGTTAAATGGGTCACATTTTCTTGGAAATACTGCGCCATGGCGCCACCAGGGCCCGTAATGGGATATATATTGGTAAATTTTTATATACTAATCATTATTTTGTTTTGATGATTTGATAGTTATTTTTGTATTGCGAATTAGTAGTCGAAAATGTAGTCTAATTCATAAGTAGAAACCGGAAGCTTAAAACTTCTAAGCCGCCGGGTCTAACAAGACTACTTTAGCATTCGACTTAAGGGGATCATCAAAGTTCAGGGGGTCGTCGCGCCGGTTGCGTTGATTTTCAACGACCACCTCCAACATCATCGGGTATGAGGCTAGTATGAATTACGTACCTCCGGAATTTGAAAATGGGCGGATTGCACTCAATAGATTTCGCCCCACGGCGATCCCCGCGAATGTGCGAGGCGGTCGCGAGCTTTTCGACAGCGAACAGGGACTTGATCGCTGCCTTCTGATCATCGACCCCAGGACGCTCGAGCGTGAATGCCTTGCGACGTCTCTGATGACGAACGGTCTCGGCATGAATGCCGTCGCGGTTGGTTCCGTCGCTGAATGGAAGCAACGCAAGGATGTCGGCCAGACTGTTGGCGCTGTTCTTCTCAATATTGCCGGCAACAAGGCGTCGGATGCATCCCTGTCGGAGCAGATCGCAAGTATAACAGCTGAATGCACACCTGCTCCGGTCGTTATTCTTGCGGATGGCGATGACCTTAATCAGATGCTTCGCGTGCTTGAGTATGGCGCACGCGGGTTCATCCCGACATCGGTAGGCATCGAGGTCTGTGTGGAAGCAATCTCGCTCGCTGTCGCAGGCGGTACGTTCCTGCTCGCTGGCAACAGTTTTCCGACGGCGGCGCCGGTCGAGGAGAGCCAGCAGAAGCCGAAGGAACTGACTCGCATGTTTACGCTTCGTCAGGCGGAGGTTGTTCAGGCCCTTCGCAAGGGCAAGGCAAACAAAATCATTGCCTATGAGCTCAACCTTCGCGAGAGCACGGTCAAAGTACATATTCGTAATATCATGAAAAAGCTCAAGGCTACGAACCGGACCGAAGTGGCTTATAAGCTGAACGATCTGTTGAAGAACGAAAGCAAATGGGGCGTGCCGGCCGAGTAACGGCGTCAAGGCGGCAGCGAACAATTGCGGTTCCATGACGAGGCGCGGCAGGCATGCCGCGCCTCGTCATTATTTTCGAGCACTGCCGGGCAGTGGGCTCGTCGCCGGTCGAGCACCGGCTGTATGAAATCTTGCCATTGTCATTGCCGATCCTTCTTGATAGGCGGTGGTCACTGGCATACCCACTGCAGGCCCCACATGCTGCCCCAATCGGATCATCACTCACAGAGCCCGCTCGCGGGCATCGCACTGGCTTGTTCAGGCTATTCGCTTTTCGCGATCCAGGACGCCGCAGTGAAATGGCTTGTGACGGATTACTCCGTTCCGCAGATCCTCTTCATGCGTAGCATCATCATCGTTGCTATCTCGGGCATCATGGTGCGGCGCTTGAGGCATCCTTCGATTTTGACAAGCCCGCATCGGAATTCTCTGCTGCTGCGGGCCGGCCTCATGCTGGCTGCCTGGATGGCCTTCTATTCGGCGGCCCGGCACCTCGGGCTCGCTGAAATTACCACCATGTACTTCTCCGCGCCGGTTATTGTTGTTCTGCTGTCCATCGTAATTCTCAAAGAGCAGGTTGGGCCCATTCGCTGGATATCCTGCATCGGCGGGTTCGTGGGGGTCCTCATGGCCGCCAATCCAGGGCAGGCCCCCAGCCTTGTCCCGGCTGCGATGGTTATTTTTGCCGGCTTCTGCTGGGCGCTGAGCACCATTCTTGTCCGGCTGGTCAGTCGAACCGAAAGCACATTGAACCAGATGATGGCGACGAGCTTCCTCTTTGTCCTTGCCTGCGGAGCGACCTTGCCCTGGCTATGGAAAACCCCGGACTTGTTCGGCTGGGTGCTGATGGCAGCGCTGGGGCTGGTGGCCTGTGCCGGCCAGTACCTTCTTTACGAGGGCTTTCGGCATGCACCGGCATCGGCATTGGCGCCGATGGAGTATAGTGGCCTCGTTTGGGCATTCCTTTATGGTTATCTCATATGGTCGGAGGTGCCGACTGCAAATGTCGTTGGCGGGGCTCTTTTGATCGTGGCATCCAGTCTGATCCTTGTATGGTGGGAAAGACGCCAGGTAATCATAACTCGCCGGCTGGTTGCGCAATCCGATAGAGCGGCTTGAAACGTCGACGTAAGGACGTCCATTACTCGGCAGGTTGAGACCTAACCAAAAGGACTACGCGTCTCTTGGTCGGTCGGCCTTGACTCCCGATTGGTATGAGGCCAGCGGCTCTTTTGCCGCCGGAAAAATCGAGCGGTCCTCGATATCGCTTTAAGGAGACTGATCGTCGGTCGCCAGTCTTCGATTGGCGCGCACGTGCAAACATTAAAATTATATTCAATTCGCAATAGTAAAGAGCGGTGAAAAATAGGCCAACGGCTCATGTTTTCATCGTGTATCTGCTGCTGACGCCGATATATTCTGCACGAATCCGCGATCGCGTCACAAGACGAGGCGATTTTTATTCCGTGGACAGATATCATTCTTGATTTTCCGGCAGGCGGTCTACACAAAAATCGGAAAAAATGTTCGGGCTGAAATATTTCCTGAGTTTCATTCAATTTCTACATTTAACTATACTCCCTTAAGTGCTGTTCTAATTCAGGAGTAAAACATGTAGTGTAAATTTGCTGCTACTTGATCGGCGGCGGAAGAGAACGCATTGAATTCTGGAGCGCTGTATGCGTTTTGCACCGATTATCGCCTGTCTTCTGTTTTTGCTTTCCCTGAACAACGCATACGCACAGGAAAAATACCTGCTACAGCCTGGCGACAGCTTGGAAATCTGGGTTGCACAGGAAGAGGATCTTCGTCGAACCGTCGTCGTTGAACCCGATGGCTGGGTATCATTTCCGCTCGCCGGGCACATGCAGGCGGCCGGCTCCACCGTCTCCGAAATAGAGGCTGCTCTCAGCGAGAAGCTGCGGCCCTTCTTCAAGGAAAACCCGAACCTGAGCATCATGCTTCGTCCTGATCCTTTGCATCAGCCGAGCATCTTTGTTGCGGGTGAAGTCACGACGCCGGGCTCTTTCCCCTATCGGCAGGGGATGACGGTGCTCCATGCTGTGAGCGTTGCCGGCGGGCTGTATAGAAAAGAAGTTCTTGCCGCGGATCAGGACCGATCCATCATCGTCCGACGAACAGTCGAAGCATCGCAAGGCAAGCTCAAGCAGTTGGCTGCGCGCCATGCGCGCCTTCAGGCGGAATTGAGTGGCGCAAACACTATCGATGTCGCCGAAGAAGATCGAGATCCGGGCGTCATTGGCCAGGAGCAGGACCTGCTGGATGCTCATCAGCGTGGCGCGAGCGCCCAGGACGTCGCACGTCGCGAGGCGGTCACCCTTGGTAAGCAGAATGCAGACGAGATCAGCCGCCAGATAGAAATCATCGACCGCAGGCTGGAGTTGGCCAAGCAGCGAAGTGAGGCTACGAACGCGCTCGTGGAAAAGGGTGCGCTGCAGGCGGGCCAGAAATATGATCGGGACGCGGACGTCGCGACGCTCGAAGGCATGAGAAGTCAGCTTCAAACGCAGATGCTTGCTGCCCAGAGAACGCTGCAAACGGATCTGGCGCTGATCGACAACGCACAGCAGGCGCGCAAGGAAAAACTTCTGATGGACATCGTCGATGTCGAACGGGAGCAGCAGGCGACGCGAGAGAGTCTCGCCGACGCCATGAATGTGATGGCGGTTTACGAGAGTTCAGCCGCCGCACGGAAGCCGGGCGAGAGAGTCATAAGCTACCGCATCGTCCGCTCGGCCAACGGTGAACCTACGGAATTCGAGGCCACCGAAATGACGCCGGTTCGCGCGGGCGATTTGGTACGCGTTATCTTCAGCAATACCGCTGACGTCCAGACGCCTGGCCCGGAACTCAGTCTGCAGACAGGCGCTGAGCTGCCGACAGAACCGGCGGCCGGCACGCAATCGAACGTTCAATAGTCGGCGTCGCCGATGGGCCGTTGGCCCGGGCATGCCAGAAGAGGTGCATGATGACGAGGGATTTGATCCGCAACGCACTGTATTATCTGCAGCTGCTCTGGGACCAGCGTATTTATTTTGTAGCTCCGGCTGTGTGCGTGCTTCTGATCGGCACCTATGTCGTTTACTCGATGCCGAAGAGTTACTCCTCCGAAGCTCTTCTTATCGTGGAAGGGCAGCAGATTTCGTCCAACCTCGTATCGGCTACGGTAACGAATGAGAAGCTTCAGCTTATCGAGCAGCGGCTTCTCGCACGAGACAATTTGATTGCGCTGGCGCAGCGCCACAACCTTTTTTCTGAAGCGCACGAAGGCCTTTCCAATGCGCAGCTGGCCGATCTCGTTCGTCGAAACGTGACCGTCGCGACGGAAACACCCGAAGGCTCTGATCAGTCGACTGCAAGTTCTATTGTCCGTATTGGCTTCAAGTATTCTGACCCGAAGCTCGCTGCAGCGGTGGCTGCCGACTTGGTCGACATGTTGATGAACGAGACGAAGCGTCTCAGGGTATCGCGCGCAACCGAAGCCACCCAGTTCCTGATGCGAGAGTCCAACGAACTGGCGGAGCAGTTGCGCGGTAAAGAAGCCGATCGCGACAAGTTCATGGAGGAGAATAAGGACTCGATGCCTGGCCGCGTGCCGCAGCTTTCTCTGGAGCTGGGCGAAAAGGAACGCGTGCTGTCGACGATCGACACTTCGATTGCGTCGCTGACGCAGGAAGCTAGCCTTCTTGAGGCCCAACTGCGGCTGGGAGTCATGAACACAAACGACGACGCGCGGCGCCGCACCCAACTGGCTGCGCTGAAGGCGCAGATCGATCAGAAGCTGCTGATCTATTCGGAAGACCATCCGACCATCCGCGCGCTCCGGCAGCAGATGGAACAGTTGCAAGCAGCCCAACGTTCCGAGCAGTCGCCCGAAAACGCGGACCCTGCCGCCGCGGCGCTACCCACGGATTCGGCCAACCTGCCGCCGGATCTGGCGCTTATCGCGCAACGGATTGCGATTTCGAAGGAAGGTCTCGCAAATCTCGGCAAACAGAAGGACGAGGCGACGGCTCGCGTGTCGGCTCTGAAGGCGATGATGGCTCACGCGCCCGACGTGGAGCGGCAACTGAGCGCAATGGAGGCAGAAAGAGTAAGCCTTCAGCGAAGCGTTGATGACATGAAGGGCCGACTTGATACAGCGCGCATCGGTGAGCGGCTTGAGAACGATCAGTCGGCCATGCAGATGCAGGTCATCGAGGAGCCGGAAGTTCCGAAGTATCCTGTTTCATCCCGCCGCGCGGTCGGCCTTCTGCTGGTGTTGATGCTGGCCGGCGGGGCCGGGGTAGCAGGCGCTGTCGCCGCGGATATGTTCACGTCGCAGATCCGAGGCGCGTTCGATCTGCAGAATGCCCTCAAAGGTGAGACGTTGGTAGTCATTCCAGAGTGGTCGCTAAATGGAGATGAAGAGTTTTTCTCCGTGGGGTGGGCAAAGAAGGTTGCGAATGACTTGCGCAATCGCCTGCGGCTATCGTGGCATGGAGTAACTCAAGGCACCTCGCGGTCTTGATCGGCGCTGGATTGGACAGAGGGTAGACTGATGGAAATCATTGCTAGAGCTTTGCAGCGCGCCAAGACGAAGCCCCAATTCGGCGTAGCTGACAATCCAAGGCTGGCGCCCGAGCCGGATCAAACCGGTGTCGAGCGGAACCGATCGTTTGGACAGGACCAGGTAGCGTCACTGTCGCCTTCCGTATTGCTTGCAAATCGTATCGTTGCACAGGACACAAATCACCGCATAACCCGCTCCTATGATGTGCTGCGCAATCAGTTGGTCACGGTGAATGATGGCAGGACGCCGGGAGTACTGGCAGTTACGGCGCCGACGGCAGGTTGCGGAGCGACGACTGCCGCCATCAATCTCGCCTTCAGTTTTGCTCGGGCACGCGAGGCCGATGTCCTACTGATCGATGCCAATCCGCGGGGGCAAACGATAGCAGAGGCGCTTGGCCTCGGGGGCGTGCCGGTCGCGGATGCCGCGCACCAGCAACCCGGCCTGCAGCGCGTAGGGATAGATGGATTGCAGATTCAGCTGTTCGCTCCGTTGCGCCTGACCGGCACGGCGCCGAGCCGGGCGGATAGTTCGCAGCTTGCCCGTCAGATCGACGCCGTCCGTCGGTCGCTCAATCCGTCGATCACCATTCTGGATTTGCCACCACTGCTGGCTTCAGACGAGGCCGCCTCGTTGGCGGCCGTTGCTGATACGGTGCTGCTTGTTCTGGCCGTGGGGCAGTCAAGGGTTTCCGAGCTTGAGATGTGCAAGAGCTACCTGGATCCGCGCAGCAATTTGCAGGTGATGCTCAACAAGTGCCGTCGGCATGGGTTGTGATCGATAGCGATCACAACACTTCCCCGTTTTCGCACTCGCGTATGTGGAGTTTGTGAATGTATGAACAGTTCTACGGCTTCGTCGAAAAGCCGTTCTCAATCTTGCCGGATCCGAAGTTTCTATACTTCGGACACTCGCATGCCATGGCGTTTTCGATGTTGGAGTATGGGCTTGTCAATCAGGCCGGCTTCACCGTCATCACCGGAGCGGTCGGTTCCGGCAAGACGACGCTGATTCAGCACTTTCTCGGCAGCATGCATCAGACGGCAAAAGTCGGCATGATCACCCACACGACGCGGGCAGGCGGCAATCTGCTCGAATGGATACTCATGGCTTTCGGGCAAGGATTCGAGGATGCCTCCTATCCGCGACTTTACAAGCGTTTCTGCGAGTTCGTCGAAAGCGAGGTCCGCCGCCGTGGCCGGGTAGTCCTGATTATAGATGAAGCGCAGAACCTCGAGCCAGACCGCCTGGAAGAGCTGCGAATGCTGTCCAACATGAATACGACGTCGATGATGATGCAGTTGATCCTCGTTGGGCAGCCGGAATTGAGGGCAACGTTGCAGATGCCGGAACTCCGGCAGTTTGCCCAGCGAATATCCTCGGACTTCCATCTTCCCGAACTGCAGCGCTCCGAGGCGCGGGCCTATGTCGATCATCGTGTCCGCGTCGCCGGCGGTCCGGATCAGCTATTTTCACCCTCCGCAAAAACATTGCTTTTCGAGGCTTCCAAGGGCGTTCCGCGACAGATCAACGTTCTCGCCGACAGGTGCCTGGTCTACGCCTTCGCCAAGACGAAGGATCGGGTAAGCTCAAGCATCGTGCGCCGGGTGCTCGAGGACCGAAACCGCTACGGCATATTCGCGCCGGAGGAGAAGCCGGCGCCGCGCAAGGAGTTGCATCAGCCGCATTACCTCGAGAGCGTGTCGCGATGAACTACGCCCGCGAACTCTTTGTCGTCATTGTCAACTATCGCACCGCGGGCTTGGTGATTGATTGCCTCAAGTCGCTTGCTCAACCCGGAATGCTGCCGGAAGGAGCGCGCGTCGTGGTGGTGGAGGCAGCGTCCGGCGATGGGTCCGCCGCACGATTTGCCGCAGCGATCGAGGAGTATTCGTGGCAGCATTGGCTGGATATTCTGCCTCTGCAGACGAATGGCGGATTTTCCTATGGCAACAACCGCGGCATCGAATATCTCACCGAACGTTACGGCAGGGCGAAATACATTCACCTGCTAAATCCAGATACGGTTGCGAAAGCCGGCAGTATTACTGCTCTCTTGGACTTCATGGAGAACAACGAACGGGCCGGTATTGCCGGTAGCCAACTCGAAAACCCCGACGGAAGCGATCAATGCAGTGCTTTTCGTTTCCCATCGCCCATCGCCGAATTCGAGGCTGAAATAAAATTTGGATTGGCGACACGGCTTCTCGATCGTTGGCGCATTCTTCCCAGGCTTTCGAATAAGTCGACGCCGGTGGACTGGGTGTGTGGTGCAAGTCTAATGGTTAGGACGAGCCTGTTCGACGAAATAGGCCATCTGGACGAGGGATATTTTCTCTATCACGAAGAGGTCGACTTCTGCCTGCGGGCGGCGCGGGCAGGGTGGCAATGCTGGTATGTGCCCGATAGCCGTGTGATCCATATCGCGGGCCAATCGACGGGTGTAACCGTGAGAGATCAGCGGCCCGGGCGCCGACCGACCTATTGGTTCGACTCGCGGCGCCGATATTTCAGCAAGAATTACGGATCTAGCTATACAGTAACTGCGGATCTCTGCTGGATGGCAGGGCATTTGATGGGCGTTGTCTGGCGCACGATCCGCCGCAAGCCAAATCTGGACCCGCCATACCTGTTTCGCGATTTCGTGTGGCACGCACTGGGGGCGCATTCGCGACCACCAGCGCGATTGATACAAGCCCTCGATAAGTCAGCGGGCTGAAGCCGCGTTCGAGACGGATTCTTCGATCAACGCTTCCAAGGCCGCAGCCGAAGCATCAACATCATGCATCGCGAGTGCCAGGCGCCGCGCCCGATCTCCCATCTGTTCGAGGGTTTGCTGATCTGCGAACAAAGCAGAGCGCATTGCGTTGGCCAGTCCATCAATGTCGCCTGCGGGAACTAGCCAGCCGCTACCCGGTAAAACCAGTTCCGGTATGCCGGCGATGTAGGTGGTGATGGCCGGCCGCTTGAGCGCCATGCTTTCCATCAGGACGACTGGGAGCCCCTCGGCAAAGCTTGCAAGCACCATTGCTTTTGCCCGCAAGACCTCGGCCCTCACATGCTCCTGAGAAATACTGCCAAGCAGTGTCACGACGTTGCGGAGTGACAGCCGATCGATCTCGTTCTCGATCTCTTGGCGCAAGGGTCCATCGCCGGCAAAGACGAGATGGAAATCCAGACCTTCCTGTGCAAGCTTTGCAGCTGCTCGCAGTAGGAGTAGGTGCCCTTTCTGCTCGCTGAGACGGGCGATGCAGATGAAGCGGTTTTCGGTGGAGATGGGCGCGATATCGATCGCATCGGCATAGCTGGAGTCGATGCCGCACCTGACGACCTGAAGCTTGCCCCAGTCAGTCAGTGCGGTCCACCGCATGAGTTGGCTGCGCCCGAAGGAACTCACCGCAACTGTGAATGTCGCCAATTCCGCCTTGATGCCGAGGCCGAGTGCCGCAGGATGGTCGAACTCCTCCGGCCCGTGAACGGTTACGCTGAAAGGCACGCCGGAGATCGTATGTGCAATAGCCGCGATCGTCGCAGGGTTCGTGCCGAAATGCACATGCAGGTGCTGAATGCCGTCGTTCAGGCACCATCGTGCGAGGACCAGCGCCTCGATGAAATAGGCGATATGTCGGAGCAGATTTCCGCGATAGGTGGACGCAAAGCGAAGTGTCAGTTTGAAGGCATGGTAACTTGTCCGAGGGCGTTCAAGCAAAGTCCAGAGGCTGGCGATCAGCAGCCGAAATGCCCCGAGGCTCAATATGTGGCGTGTGAGCCGGAGTTCTGCGACGTCGTCGGCATCTACAAGTTGGCCAAATGCCGGTCTGATCGCATAGCGAACGATCGCGTTCCCTCGTGTCTCCAGTGCATTTATCTCGCGCCGGATAAACGTGTGACTCGGGGCGGGATACTGGTTCGTGAAGTAGCCTATACGCATCAAAGCTCATGTTTTTGTGGGGAGGACGGCGGATAAAGCTGAATCCAGGCAGTATAGGATCGGATGCTTAAATCTATGCAAACGGATGAGCGGAGGAGTGGGCGTCGGAATATTTTCACATGATACGTCTCTTGCGTCGTTCGCAATGGCCGCCCGCTGATTCTTGTGCGTCATCCGTATATAATAAACATGTAAATAGATTTTTTCACGAGTTACATGGTGTAATAATCCGGTGACATAAAGCTTAATAATTATGGATGATCTTATTGGTTCCGATTTAATATTAAAGGCGTTGGATGAATATGTTTTTGTCTATTGCGCATATTTCATTTTGCGCTTAGCGTTATTGAGTTGAAATTTCGATATTTGGTTTAATATGTGGGTGACTCTGGATTGTATTTCAGTTGAAGCGGTGAATATCTATGGCACTCTAATAAGTGAAATGCGGAGGCGAGATGGTGCCTTCGAGGACATCTCTCACACAAAACTGAGTGCTGACGGGCTACTCGTCGCTGCGAGCGGACCGTTCGTGAACGGTCGCTTCGGGTGTTCCAAATGAAACGGACGGGATCATTCGAGGGTACAGATCAGAATTGGCCTTCGGTGAGGGAATTTCAGGAAAATGAAAGATACCGAGACGAGTGACGCGGTATCGAACTGGCTGCTGAAGGACTGAAGGGCGCTGGCGCGCGTCACGGTATCCTCTGGCAAAAGATGGGGCTTGGTGCTGAAGGGCCATCCGCGGCACGACTGCAAGAGGTGGAGGACATGGGGTGGAAGAGTGAGCGCCAGCGTAGCGTCACATTTCGAAAAAGGCTGCCACGTCACACAATGGGCGGCTGGAATCTGGAGAATGGCAGAGCCTCGGCAGCGACTTACTCAGGCATTATTGCATGCACTGCCCTCATCGTGCCGCCGAGGCAGAATGGTGGTCTCGAGCAAGGCTATAATTGGGTCGTTCTCGTCAGAAATGAGGTCATTGCCAGGGCACACCGCCAGATGCTCGACAAGGCAAGAGAAGCATCTGGCGGCGGTAGTGAAGAAGACGTCGATCAATAAGTCGAGTTCGTGATTCATCAGCAATTGCTGGGCTCCCTATGCAATCCAGGCGCGAGATGTCTCTTCTCCGTCCCAGCGCAGCGATCCCGTCAACTTTCCGGTAGATTGTCGTGCGGCGCAGACAAGCGTTACTCGACGATTTTTACATAAAATCTATTAGATACGGGCCGTTCTTTACTTTCGAATTACGTAATAAGGCGTATTAGTGGCCAATTGTTGAGCGCATTAATATTATGCTAACTATACGGCAAGGTTGAGGGTATAGACTATGACCGTGCCAGTTGAGGAGAGTTGGGTCTCGCCAACTTCGACTAGAAACAATCGAAAGTGGCTGGGTTTCAAGAGCGTCGCCATCGCATATCTGGCCGCGGCCGGCGATTTCGTCGTGCTCCTGGCGGGGAGTGCCGTTGGACACTCACTCTATGAACAGCTCGCTTTCGGCATTCTCGCCGACCCGTCGGTCTATATTGGAATTGGTCTGCTCGTTGCCACGATCTTCGTCCTCGCCATGGGCGGAGCACACGCCTACCGGCCAGCCGAAATCTTGGCATTCCGGCGCCAGCTGCTGCTGATCTGCACGCTCTTGCCTGCGGTGTTGTTGTTTCTGCTCGCCGTGGTCTTCTTTTTGAAGATCGGGGATACGATTTCTCGCGGTGCTATACTCAGCACGGCGGCGATATCGATAGCGGCGCTTATGTCGGTGCGCGTGCTTTGGTATAGGCACCTGACCAAGGCTATCGCCTTCGCATCGTTTCCCACTCGACGGGTGCTCCTCGTCTGCAACGAACGGACCGTGATTGCGGACATTCGCGAAAAGGCCGCGCTATGCGGATATTCGGTGAAGCACACGCTGACGCTCTCGGAACGGACCCTTGCATCGTCTTCCATGCTCTTTCAGCAGCATGGCATATCCGACGTCGATGAGGTGCTCGTTGCATGGAGCGACTACGAAAATTTAACGGCGCTTCAATCTTGCCTCTGTGCGCTTCAGCAGTTTTGCGTTCCCGTCAACGTCATGTTTGGCGGCCTGGTTGGTGATGTCGTCGACGGCGTCGCTCATAATGTTGGCGAAAAGCGCCTGTTCCAGGCGCACAGGCCACCGCTCGATTTCTATGAGAGGGCATGCAAGCGCGTCTTTGACATCGGGTTTTCGCTGGCGGCGCTGGCGGCCATGTTGCCCGTCTGTCTCGTCATCGCCATCGCGATCAAGATCGATAGCCGCGGACCGGTCTTCTTCGCGCAGTCGCGCAAGGGATATAGCGGCCGGACTTTCCGGATTTTGAAGTTCCGAAGCATGTCGGTTATGGAGGACGCAGGCAATGTGCGTCAGGCAACGCGCGGTGATCCCCGCGTGACGCGTGTAGGGTCTTTCATTCGCTCCAGCAGCCTTGATGAGCTACCGCAGTTCTGGAACGTGCTGAAGGGCGACATGTCTGTCGTCGGTCCACGTCCTCATGCCTTGGCGCACGACGATCTCTACGACGTGCAGATCGCACGCTACGCCTCGCGACGGCATGTCAAGCCCGGCCTGACCGGCTGGGCGCAAGTCAACGGATGCCGGGGAGAAACGCCCACTGTGGACAAGATGGCGGAACGCGTCCGCCACGACATATGGTATATCAATAATTGGTCGCTATGGCTCGACTTCAGGATCATTTTCCTGACCGTCCTTGGGATGCAGGACCGCAGTAACGTCTACTAGGTAAGACGGCGCTGTTCGCGCCAAAGAAAATCCGTCCATTTCGAGATATTGCTGGTTTTCTGCTCGACAATCAGATCGGCCAGGAAGGCGGAATATCAAGTATTCGACTTGTCGACCGTTTACCTTGCTTTGCAATAGTTGTTCCGGGATTATTGTTTTGAAATCTCAGCCGCGTCTAATACCATTTCGTCGCTGATTTTTATGCTTGGCTTCCGTTGCAGAAGGGTGCGTGAACGATGATCTTGGTTACGGGCGGGGCGGGTTTTATCGGCTCGAACTTTATTCTCGACTGGTTGGCCACCCATGACGAAGCGGTAGTGAACCTCGATGCCTTGACATATGCGGGTAACGTTCACAATCTGGCTTCGGTCAAGGACGACCCGAGATACACCTTCGTGCACGGCGATATCGGCGATACGCAGCTGGTCGCTGGCGTGCTCGAAAGGCACAGACCTCGTGCCATTATCAATTTTGCGGCCGAGAGCCATGTGGATCGATCCATTCATGGCCCCGAGGCCTTCGTTCAGACGAATATTCTCGGCACCTTCCGCCTGATCGAGGCGACGCGTGCCTATTGGGGCCTACTTCCCGAGCACTCAGCTTTTCGGTTTCTGCACATATCCACCGATGAAGTCTTCGGGACGCTTGGCGCCGCCGATCAGGCTTTCAGCGAGCGCACTCAATATCAGCCGAACAGTCCATATTCCGCGAGCAAGGCCGCAAGTGATCATCTCGTGCGTGCCTACCACCACACTTACGGGCTGCCGGTTCTGACCACGAATTGCTCGAATAACTATGGTCCCTACCATTTTCCTGAGAAGCTCATCCCGCTTGTCATCCACAACGCGCTGGAAGGCCGGGCGCTGCCGATCTATGGCGACGGCCAGCAGATTCGAGATTGGCTTTATGTGAGGGACCATTGCAGTGCCATCAGGCGGGTCCTCGAAGCCGGCGTGCCGGGCGAGACCTACAATATCGGCGGTTGGAACGAGCGCGCCAACCTCGATGTCGTCCACACGCTTTGCGACATTCTCGACGAGCTCTCGCCAAAGGCCGGTGGTGGGTCGTATCGTGATCAGATCACATTCGTCACGGATCGGCCAGGACACGACCGACGCTACGCCATCGACGCGCGCAAAATAGAAGCCGAACTCGACTGGCGCCCGGCCGAGACGTTCGAAAGCGGCATCCGAAAGACGGTTCGCTGGTATCTGGACAATGCCGAATGGGTTCGCGGCGTGGCCTCCGGCAGCTACAGAAACTGGATCGAGAAGCAGTACGCATGAGAGTCCTGTTGCTCGGCAAAAATGGCCAGGTCGCACGCGAATTGCAGCGAACTCTTCTGCCGTTTGGAACCGTCATCGCACTCGGCCGCAATGAGCTCGATCTTGAAGATGTCGACAGTATCGAGCCTTCACTGCAGGCGCACGCTCCCGACATTATCGTAAATGCCGCGGCCTACACGCAGGTCGATCGAGCCGAGACCGATCAACAGGCAGCCCAGCGCTTGAACGCGGAGGCGGTTGGGTTCGTCGCGGACTTTGCCCGCCGGCACGGCGCCACGCTTGTTCACTACTCGACGGATTATGTCTTCGACGGCACCAAGGACGGCGCCTATCTCGAGACCGACGAGACGAATCCGCTGAGTGTTTACGGTCGATCGAAACGCGCGGGCGAACTGGCCATTGAAGCTTCCGGCTGCCGATTTCTGTTGTTTCGGACCAGCTGGGTATTTTCCGCCGATGGCGCCAATTTCATCAAGACCATCCTTCGGCTTGCGAAGGAGCGGCCGGCTCTAAGAATTGTCGCCGATCAGTTCGGCGCGCCGACATCGGCGGAGCTGATCGCCGATGTCACTTCTCTGGCTTTGGCAGCCCATCGCCGCGACATGCTCGCTGATGGCATCTACCATCTGACCGCGGCAGGAAAAACCAGCTGGCACGGGTTGGCCTGCTATGTGGTCCAGCGGGCATCTGAGCTTGGCTTCGAGTTGAAGGCGGGACCAGAGACGATCGAACCGATCACCACCGCCGAATATCCCTTGCCCGCGGTGCGTCCGTGCAACTCGTCGCTGAACACGGATCTCCTGACCAGGGGACTAGGTCTTTCTATGCCCGGGTGGACAGTACATGTCGATCGCATGCTCGAGCAACTTCGCAGACAGGAGCAGACGTCTTGAACAGGAAAGGTATCATTCTGGCTGGCGGCTCCGGCACCCGGCTACATCCGGCAACGCTCGCGATCAGCAAGCAGCTGCTGCCGGTCTTCGACAAGCCGATGATCTATTATCCGTTGAGCACCCTGATGCTTGCCGGCATACGCGATATCCTGATCATCTCCACTCCGCAGGACATTCCACGCTTCGAGCAGTTGCTGGGGACCGGTGAGGACTGGGGCGTCAACTTCACTTACGCCGTACAGCCTTCCCCCGACGGGCTTGCACAGGCCTTCCTGATCGGCGAGGCGTTCCTTGATGGTGCACCGTCCGCGCTCGTGCTCGGCGATAACATTTTCTACGGCCACGATTTTCCGGTGCTGCTGCGCGAGGGTATGTCGCGAGATCAAGGCGCGACGGTTTTCGCTTATCACGTCCTGGATCCGGAGCGTTATGGCGTCGTGGAATTCGACGGCGATAGGAGAGCGGTTTCCATCGAGGAAAAGCCCGTTCAGCCCAAATCGAATTATGCGGTAACGGGCCTCTACTTCTATGACGGCCGCGCATCTCAGTTTGCCAGACAGCTGAAGCCGTCGGCGCGAGGTGAGCTTGAAATCACCGACCTCAATCGCAGCTATATGGATGACGGCACGCTGACCGTCGAAATCATGGGGCGCGGCTATGCCTGGCTCGACACGGGAACGCACGATTCGCTGCTGGATGCCGGCCAGTTCATCGCTACGCTCGAGCGCCGTCAGGGCCTCAAGGTCTCCTGCCCGGAGGAGATCGCCTTTCGCAACGGCTGGATCGGGCGGGACGATCTCGAACGACTTGCGGCACCGCTGGCCAAGGGTGGATACGGCAAGTACCTGCTGCGAATTCTGGCTGAAGGAACGAGCTTTTGAAGGTTACGCAGCTTGCGATCCCCGATGTTCTGCTGATTGAGCCTACCGTATTTGGTGACGATCGGGGTTTCTTCTTCGAGAGTTTCAACCAAGCGCGCTTCAACGAAGTGGTCGGTCGCGAAATTAATTTCGTCCAAGACAACCACTCCCGCTCGAGCGCCGACGTATTGCGCGGATTGCATTATCAGATCCGGCAGCCACAGGGAAAGCTGGTGCGCGTGGTCGAGGGAGAGGTCTTCGACGTCGCGGTGGACCTGCGCCGTTCCTCTGCAACCTTCGGCAAATGGGTCGGCGAAGTTCTTTCGGCCGAAAACAAGCGCCAGCTTTGGGTGCCGGCGGGTTTCGGCCACGGATTTCTCGTCACGTCCGATACGGCCCAGTTTCTGTATAAGACCACCGATTTCTATTCGCCTGAACACGAGCGCGCGGTTATCTGGAACGATCCGACGATTGGCATAGCGTGGCCGTTGACCACGCCGCCGATCCTCTCGAAGAAGGACGCTGTTGCCTCGACCCTGGATGCGGCGGAACTGTTCGACTAGGCTTCGCATTTCCCGTGCACCCCGAGGGCGTGTGTGGCAATAGTAGCACCGGCTCGAACGAGGGGAGGGAGATCGCCGTCGATGAAGGGAATTCGCCAGCTTGCCAAGCATCTCGACATCTCGATCGGGACTGTTTCCCGCGCGCTAAACGGTAAGCCGGATGTCAACGAGGATACGCGCAAGCGTGTGCTAGAGGCGGCCGAAGAGCTTGGTTACGTCGCGAACCAATCAGGGAGAAGCCTTCGTCAGGGGACGACGAACGTCATCGGGCTGATGATCGAATCCAGCAAGGAGACGGTCGAAAACAGCGACAACTTCTTCCTGGGCGTAACGGGTGGCCTGCAGAGCGTGCTGGCGCGCCACAAGCTCGATCTCGTGATGCTGCCGTGCCCGAACGATGAGGATCCGCACGAGTATCTGAAGCGCATGGTTGCCCGCCGCGTTGTGGACGCGATGATCATTTCGGCCACGCAACGCATCGACAAGCGTATCGATCTGCTCGTCAAGGCGAAAATCCCGTTCGTTGCGCTCGGACGCAGCTCGTCCGGCGGCAGCCATCCGTGGATAGACCTCGACTTCGAAGGCGTGGCGGCATGCGCCGTGGACCGGCTGGTTGCCAAGGGCCATCGGCGCATTGCCATCGCGGCGCCGTCCAACGACATCAATCTCGGCTATATCTTCGTCGATGCCTATCGCCAGTCGCTTGAACGCCATGGGATTGCCTACGATCCGTCTCTGGTCATTCGCGTCAAGTCGAGCGAGCAGGGTGGGTATCAGGCCGGGCACGAGATGCTGCTGCTCGACGATCGCCCGACCGCGATTATCC
The DNA here is from genome assembly GCA_900471485.1 of Hyphomicrobiales bacterium. GTDB lineage: Bacteria > Pseudomonadota > Alphaproteobacteria > Rhizobiales > Rhizobiaceae > Rhizobium. The sequence continues at coordinate 535,073 of UCEU01000001.1, read as the reverse complement.
TGATCTATGAGCTCATGGCGATCGGGCTTTATCGCCGGCTGGCCGAAGCGGGTATCGTTCCGGGACGCGATCTTGCCGTGATCGGCTTCCGTGAGGAACCTCGGGGCCGGTTTCTGCAGCCGTCGCTCACCTGTTTTCGCATGTCGCTTCGCGATCTCGGCGTCGAGCTTGCAGAGACGCTTCTTGCGACCATGCCTGCATATGCCGAGCACTATCCGCGTGGCGCGCGCAACACGATCTGGCCGTTGGAACTGGCGCCCGGTGAGAGCGACGCGTTCTCGTTGCCGGCTTGACTCGCTGACCTATCTAGGCCGCGTACTTCTTCCTGTTGACCCCACCCATAATTTTCTGTGCCGCAGCGCAGCAATCGGCGGCTAAGAGCCCGCATTCTCACGTGTTTTCCGCAGCATTTTTCGCTTGAGTGCGACCTATTGACACCAGGAAACGTTTCTGACTAGTATCGTAAACGTTTACGGGATGCGTTTCGGGAGGAAAACCAGAAACGATCCACCGGAGGAAATCGTGACATTGAATGCCGTTCTGTGCGGTTGTGGAGCCATGTCCAAGGGCTGGTTGCGCGCCATCAAGGAAACCCCGGCTCTCGCAGCCGAGATCGAGGTCAAGGGCCTCGTCGACGTCAATCCTGCGGCGGCTGAAAAGCTCGCCGAGGAGTTTGGTTTGAGCGGTGCCGTGATCGGCACGGATCTCGCCGACGTCATCGCAAAATCCAAAGCCGATATCGTCTTCGACGTGGTCATCCCGACCGCGCGCTTCAACGTCGTGTCGACGGCGCTGAAGGCCGGCTGCCATGTGCTGAGCGAAAAGCCGATGGCAACATCGCTAGCCGAAGGGGCTGCTCTCATCGATCTCGCGGCTGAGACCGGCAAGGTGCACGCCATTATCCAGAACCGCCGCTTCATTTCGGGTGTTCGCCGCATGCGCCGTTTCGTCGAGAGCGGTGCGATCGGTGATATCACCGGCATCCATTGCGATTTCTTCCTGGCGCCGCATTTCGGCGGCTTTCGCGAAGAGATGCAGAACGTGCTGCTGCTCGACATGGCGATCCACACCTTCGACGCCGCACGCTTCGTTGCCGACAAGAAGCCGCTCGCCGTCTACTGCGTCGAGCGCAACCCCAAGGGTTCCTGGTATCAGCACGGCGCTTCCGCCAACGCGACGTTCGAATTCGCCGATGACGTCGTCTTCACCTATCGCGGTTCGTGGTGCGCCGAAGGCGAGCGCACGAGCTGGGAAAGCCAGTGGCGCCTCGTCGGCTCCAAGGGAATGCTGACCTGGGATGGCGAAGACGGCTTCAAGGCCGCGATATCGGGCCGGGAGCCGGGACTGTTGCACGGTTTCGCGCCGGTCGAGGTTCCCGCGCCTGAACACGATGAAGAGACGCATGGCCACGCCAGCGTCATCGCCAGCTTCGTCGAAGCGATCAAGACGGGCAAGCGCCCGGAAACGGCAAGTTCCGACAACATCAGAAGCCTCGCCATGGTCTTCGGCGCGATCGAAAGCGCCAAGACCGGCAAGCGTATCGAAATTTCAGCATAAGGATTGAGATTGTGAGCAACCCCGCCAAGTCCATTCGCATCGGAACCATGGTCAGCGCGTCGAAGGGCGGCGCCGACAAGCGGATCGGCCAGATCGCCGATATGGGCTTCGAAAGCTTCGAACCCTTCTTCTGGCAGACGACCAACGGCCAGAACCTCGCCGAACTCGGAAAGCGCTGCGTCGACGCCATCGGCGACCGTGACATCACGATCTCGACGCTCGGCATGTTCGGCAATCCGCTCGAAACGACGGATATCGATCTCGACACGCTCCAGGGCTGGAAGGATTGCATCGACAATGCGCATCACTTCGGCGCCACCTGCGTCGCCGGCTTTACCGGCCGTCTCCGTGGCAAGGTGCTGACCGACAGCCTGCCGCGCTACAAGGAGATCTGGAGCGAGCTTGCCAAGCGCGCTGCCGACAAGGGCGTGAAGATCGCCTTCGAAAACTGCGCGATGGACGGCAACTGGCAGACGGGCGACTGGAACATCGCGCACAATCCGGATGCCTGGGAGCTGATCTTCAACGAGACGCCGGATGACAATATCGGCATCGAATGGGAGCCGTGCCATCAGATGGTATATCTGATCGAGCCGCTGCCGCAGATCCGCAAGTGGGCGTCGAAAATTTTCCACGTTCACGGTAAGGATGCGATGATCCGCTGGGATGTCATCAAGGAGCATGGCATCTTCGGTAAGGAGAAGTTCGTGTTCATGCGCACGCCGGGCTTTGGCGACAGCAACTGGACTGACATCATTTCGGAATTGCGCCTCGCCGGCTGGTCGGGATCCATCGACATTGAAGGTTGGCACGATCCTGTTTATCGCGACGCGCTCGAGATGACCGGTCAGGTTCATGCGCTGAACCATTTGAAGCATGCCCGGGGCGGCGATTTCGTCGTCGATCCGGTTTGATGGTATCGCGGCCGGCAAGGAGGAATTGCCGGCCTACGATCTAGGATAACCACAAAGGAGGAGAACCATGGCTATCCGTAAATTTGCAATGATCGGCGCGCTTGCGCTGGCGGGCGTGTCGCTCTTCGGCCTAGCCGCCAAGGCCGAAGACGTCACCCTGACCCTCTGGTCGCTCGACCGCGACATTCAGCCGGCGCCGAACCTGATCAAGGAATTCAACGATCAGAACAACGGCATCAAGATCGAATACCGCCAGATCCAGTTCGACGACGTCGTCAGCGAATCGATGCGCGCGTTCTCGACCGGCAAGGCGCCCGACATCATCGCCATCGACAACCCGAACCATGCGATGTTCGCCGCCCGCAAGGCCTTCCTCGACCTGACCGACATGATCGCCAAGTCGACCGTCATCAAGCCCGAGAACTATTTCCCCGGACCGCTGAAGTCCGCCACCTGGGACGGCAAGCTCTACGGCGTGCCGAAGGCGACCAACACGATCGCGCTCTACTATAACAAGGACATGTTCAAGGCCGCCGGCCTCGATCCGGAAAAGCCTCCGCAGACCTGGGACGAGCTCGTCGCGGACGCCAAGAAGCTCACCGATCCCTCGAAGAACGTCTACGGCCTGACCTTCTCGGCCAAGGCCAACGAGGAAGGCACCTTCCAGTTCCTGCCTTGGGCGCAGATGGGCGGTGCGACCTACAAGACGATCAACGCAGACGGTGCCGTCAAGGCGCTGACGGTCTGGAAGCAGATCATGGACGAGAAGCTTGCTTCTCCCGATACGCTGACCCGCAGCCAGTGGGACGCGACCGCGACCTTCAACGCCGGCAACGCGGCCATGGCCATCTCCGGTCCGTGGGAAATCGACCGCATGCTGACCGACGCGAAGTTCGACTGGGGCACCGCGCTGCTGCCGGTTCCGCAGGAAGGCGCGCAGCGGTCTTCGGCCATGGGCGACTACAACTGGGCGATCTTCTCCAATTCCAAGCATCCGGCCGAAGCCTTCAAGGCGCTTGAGTTCTTCGCTTCGAAGGACGACACGATGTACCAGAAGTTCGGCCAGCTGCCTGCTCGCTCCGACATCGCCATCCCGCCGACTGGCAACAAGCTAAAGGACGATGCGCTGAAGACCTTCGTCGAGCAGCTGAAATATGCTCAGCCGCGCGGTCCGTCGCCGGAATGGCCGAAGATCTCCAAGGCAATCCAGGATGCCATCCAGGCCGCGTTGACCGGCCAGGCGACGCCGAAGGACGCGCTTGATCAGGCCGCCGAGAAGATCAAGGCCGTCGAAGAGTGACATATCAGGGCAAGCGGAGCGTGCGCTCCGCCTGTCCGACCCCAATGGCGTTTGCGCCATCCCACCGTTTCCTCCCGGCAGGGGCTGTCTTCCGCGCAAGCGCCAGGCAGCCCCGTTCGGAGCTTAAGGGGTATCCATGAAGAGGCTATTTTCCAGCATCACCGATGGCCGCGGGTTCGACATCACGCTTGTCACCCTGCCGCTCATCTTCCTGTTCGTGCTCGCGGGCCTGCCGCTTGTCTACAACATCGTCATGAGTTTCCAGGAGGTCGACATGTTCAGCCTCGGGACCTTCGTGCGCCCCTTCGTCGGTTTCAAGAACTATGTCGACCTGTTCAAACATCCAGAAACGCTGCCGATCATCTATAACACCGTGCTGTTCGTCGTCGGCTCGATCGCCGGCCAGTTCCTCATCGGCTTCGGCCTGGCGCTGTTCTTTTGGGTGAACTTCCCGGGCGCCTCCTGGCTGCGCGGCCTGTTCCTCGTCTCGTGGGTCATGCCCGGCCTCGTCGTCGGCGCGATCTGGAACTGGGTGCTTTCTGGCGATTTCGGCGTCTTGAATTTCATCCTGCGCGAAAGCGGGTTGATCAGCACCAACATCTTCTGGCGCTCGGATCCCAATTTCTCGCTCTGGGCCGTGGTCATCGCCAATATCTGGCTCGGCACGTCGTTCAACATGATCCTGCTCTCCGTCGGCCTGTCTTCGATCCCCGGCGATCTCTACGAGGCGGCTGAACTCGACGGCGCCAATGCCTGGCAGCGTTTCTGGACGATCACGCTTCCGATGATGCGCTCGACCATAGGCGCCATCGTCTCGCTCGGCCTGATCTTCACGCTGCAGCAATTCGACCTGTTCGCGGCCATCACCGATGGCGGGCCGAACAATTCGTCCAACGTCACGCAATACTGGGCCTGGGACCTGTCCTTCCGGCAATACGACTTCGGCAAGGGCGCCACGATCTCCGTCATCATGATCGTCTTCGTGATGTTCGCCTCGATCGTCTATGTCCGGTCGACAAAACATGAGGTGCGCGGATGAGCGATACCAACCGCAACCGCCTGATGCTGTTCATCGCGATCGTTCTGGCGGCAATCTATCTCTTCCCGCTCTACTGGATGTATATCACGGCGCTGAAAAGCGGCTCGGAGATGTTCGCCAACCCGCCCAGCTTCTGGCCGTCCTCGCCGCAATGGGGAACCTACGCTTATGTGTGGGAAAGCCGGAACATGGGGCTCTATCTCTGGAACTCTGTCGTCATCGCCTTCGGTTCGGTGGCGCTGATCACCGTGCTCGGCGTCGGCTGTGCCTATGTGCTGGCGCGCTATCGCAACATGTGGGTGGATATCGGCCTGTTCCTCATCCTCATGCTGCAGGTCCTGCCGGCATCGCTGATGATCACGCCGATCTTCGTGGGCTTCTCGCAGTTCGGCCTGCTCGACTATCCGCGTTTCGCCGTGATCCTGGCGATTGCTGCGAAAAGCATGCCGTTCTTCGTGGTCCTGGTGCGCGCCACCTTCATGGCCGTGCCGATGGAGCTCGAGGAAGCAGCACTTGTCGACGGCAACTCCCGCTTCGGCGCCTTCTTCAATATCGTGCTGCCGCTTGCCCGTAACGGCATCCTCGTCAGCGCGATCCTGATCTTCATGCAGGCCTTCGGCGAGTTCGTCTATTCGAAGTCGATGATCCAGGAAGCCGAGCTTCAGCCCGCCAGCGTCGGTCTCAACTCCTTCATGGGGCCGAACACCAGCGAGTGGAACAACATCATGGCCTACGCCACGATGTATGTGACGCCCGTTCTCGCCATCTTCGTTCTCTTGCAGCGCCGCATCGTATCCGGCCTCACCTCTGGAGCCCTCAAATGACCAATCAGATCGAGCTCAGCGGCGTCAACAAGCATTATGGTGCCTTCCATGCGCTGAAGAACATCAACCTTGAGATCGCCAAGGGCAGCTTCGTAGCGCTCGTCGGCCCGTCAGGCTGTGGCAAGTCCACCTTGCTGCGCTCGCTCGCAGGCCTTGAAAGCATCTCCGAGGGTGACCTCAAGATCGCAGGCGAACTGATGAACAATGTGCCGCCGCGCAAGCGCGACGTCGCCATGGTGTTCCAGTCCTACGCGCTTTATCCGCACATGACGGTCGAGGAAAACCTGACCTACAGCCTGCGTATCCGCGGCGTTGCCAAGGCCGAGGCCAAGAAGGCCGCAGCCGACGTGGCGGCAACGACGGGGCTCTCCAACCTGCTCAAGCGCTACCCGCGAGAGCTCTCCGGTGGCCAGCGCCAGCGCGTGGCGATGAGCCGCGCCATCATCCGTCACCCCAAGGCCTTCCTCTTCGATGAGCCGTTGTCGAACCTTGACGCGGCGCTGCGCGTTCACATGCGCAAGGAAATCCGAGCGCTGCACGACCGGCTCGGCGCGACCTCGGTCTACGTCACCCACGACCAGATCGAGGCTATGACCATGGCCGACCACGTCGTCGTCATGCGCGAGGGTGTTATCGAGCAGCAGGGCAGGCCGCTCGAGCTCTACGACACGCCGGCCAACAAGTTCGTGGCGGGCTTCATCGGCTCGCCGGCGATGAACTTCATTCCTGGCGTCGTGCAGGCCGACGGAAGCGGGCTGACGATCGACCTCGGGACGGCACAGCACACCTTCCAGGGCACACGGCAGTTGCAGCTGGGCCGCAAGGTCACGGTAGGCATTCGGCCGGAGCATATCGGGATAACGGCGGCGGGGCAGGGGACGTTCGATGTGCCGGTCGAGGTCGTCGAATCCACAGGCTCCTCGACCTTCATCACCGCCGCGACGACGCCGGAACTGACGATCGTGGAGACCGGTCGCGGCTCGGCGCGTGCCGGCGAGGCAATTGGTGTGTTGATTGACCCCGCGCAACTGCATCTCTTCGATGACGCCAGCGGCGTTCGCATCTGATCGGGGAAGGGCGACGGCCCCATCAGCCGCCGCCCAAATTTTCCCGCTAGTCCGCGTCTCCGGAAGCGCACATCGACGGGTCCTGCTGCGTCGCGGTCGTCAGGAAATCGAGCACTGTCCTGACCCGTAGCGGTATGTTGCGTCTCGACGGATAGACGAGATAGATCGGCAGGCGCGTCGGCGGGAAATCCTTCATCACATGCACAAGCCTGCCTGCGGCAATGTCGGGAACGGCGATGATGTGGGACAATATAGCCAGCCCCGCGCCCGACAATGCCGCGCGGTGCACGGCAACGGCACTGTTGGAGAGCAGCCTCGGCGCGATCCGGACCGCGACCTCATCCGACCCGCTCGAAAACGACCACGTCCGCCCGTTGCCGGCGCGGCTGTAGCAGATGCACTCGTGGGTCGAGACGTCGTGCGGTTTGCGAGGCGCCGGGTAACGCTCGAGATAGGCGGGCGAGGCGACCAGGAAGGCCGTCGTCCAGCCGATGCGCCGGCATATGAGGCTGCTGTCTGCCACGTCGCCAAGCCTTATTTCGAGGTCGATCCCTTCCTCTATGAGATCCGATGGCTCCTCCCGCAGGATCAGTTCCACCGAGAGCTTCGGATGCGTTGACAGCAGATCGCCCATGCGATCGCTGAGATAGAGCCCCATGGGCGCGGGCGCGCTCAGGCGTACCTTTCCTGAGGCCGTTGTGCCATCCGAGCCGACGGCATCGCCAAGCTCTTCTACCGATTCCAGAATGTGAAGCGCCATGGGCATCATGCGCTCGCCTTCGGCGGTGAGCGAGAGGCCGCTCGTGGTCCGATGCAGCAGGCGGGTGTTGAAGTGGCTCTCCAGAGCCGCGACCTGGCGCGACACCGCCGGCTGGGTGACGCCCAGATCGGAGGCTGCTGCCGAGAACGAGCGCGTCTCGACCACCCGCAGGAACGCCTGCAATGCCGATACGATGTCCATGCGATCTCCCCCTCATACTTTTGCGCATAGGCTTTATGCCGCGATCCTAGCGAGGAATGACTTTACAGTCCAGCAATTACGGATACCTTGCATCCATAAGGACAATACATGTCCTTAATTGAGAGGAAAGACAATGACACAGCGACTGAACTACATGCAGCATTCCCCTGAGCTCGTGAAAAAGTTCATGGATTTCAGCCTTGCGCTGAAGAGCAGCGTCATCGAGGAGAGCATTCGCAATCTCGTCCAGATCCGCGCGTCGCAGATCAACGGCTGCGGCTTCTGCCTCGACATGCACGTCAAGGAAGCGAAGATCGCCGGCGAGACGGAGCTTCGCCTCTACCACGTTGCCATCTGGCGGGAATCGACACTCTTCGCTCCACGTGAACGCGCTGCCCTTGCCTGGACGGAAGCCCTGACCAAACTGCCCGAGGGCGGCGTCCCCGACGAACTCTATGAACGCGTTCGTGGCCAGCTTTCGGAGAAGGAGGTCTCGGATCTGACCTTCTCGATCATGGCGATCAACGCCTGGAACCGCCTCAGCATTGGTTTCAAGAATGTACCCGGCTCCGCAGACAAGGCTTTCGGCCTCGATAAGGCCGGCCTGAACTAATCCGCAGCTGAATGTCATCCACTGTCCGACAACAACGCAGCCGCAGCGCGGCTGCGAAGGAGAACTGCTATGAAAATCGTTGTCATCGGCGGAACCGGCCTCATCGGTTCGAAGACTGTCGAACGCCTGCGCGGCCAGGGCCATGAAGTCATCGCGGCCTCCCCGAACACGGGTGTCAATACCATCACGGGCGAGGGGCTGAGCGAGGCTCTTGCGGGCACCGATGTCGTGCTCGATCTCGCGAACTCGCCTTCGTTCGAGGACAAGGCCGTGCTCGAATTCTTCGAGACATCCGGTCGCAACCTGATTGCGGCCGAGAAGGCTGCCGGCGTCAGGCACCATATCGCTCTGTCTGTCGTCGGCACCGAGCGTCTGCAGGAGAGCGGGTATTTCCGTGGCAAACTTGCGCAGGAAAAGCTGATCCGGCAATCCGGAATTCCCTACACGATCGTTCACTCCACGCAGTTCATGGAGTTTTTGAGCGGGATCGCCCAGTCCGGAACGGTCGGCCAGACCGTGCACCTATCGCCTGCCTATGTGCAGCCGATCGCCTCCGACGACGTGGCGGATGCGATGGCGAAGGCGGCGCTTTCGGCGCCGGCCAATGCCACCGTCGAGATCGCCGGTCCGGAACGTGTCCGCCTCAGCGAACTTGTCGCCCGCTACCTGAAGGCAACGAACGATGCGCGCGTTGTCGAGGCCGACCCCGAAGCCCGCTACTTCGGGGCGCGGCTAGACGACAATTCGCTTGTGTCCAACGACAACCCGCACCTCGGCAACATTACGTTCGAACAATGGTTCGCTACGTCGAAGTCGGCCAAGTGACACCAACAGCGACGGGCTGCCACACACCTGTCGGCTGCCCGTCCGCCCCTATCTCTAACGATGGAGTTTTGAGATGATCACGAAACTATCCGCCGCCATGGCGATCGCCATGCTCTCCGCCACCGCCGTTTCAGCCCACGATACCAGCAAGGCGTCGAAGGTCTCGGTTGTCTATGAACATGTTCTTCCCAATGTACCCGGCAAGAGCATAAAGGGCGTTCTCGTCGAGTACGGTCCAGGCGGCTTCTCCGAGGCGCATACCCACCCCGATACCGCCTTCATCTATGCCACCGTGCTAGAAGGCGCGATCCGCAGTCAGGTGAATGACGGTCCGGTCAAGGTCTTCCATGCCGGTGAAAACTTCTCCGAGATGCCGGGAGACCGGCATGGCGTCAGCGAGAACGACAGCAAGACCAAGCCCGCCAAGCTGCTTGCGGTCTTCGTCGTCGATACCGAGCAGAAAGAGCTGACGTTTCCGATGAAGAAATGATGCGGGAAGCGGTTGCACGCGCTACTCCATGTCAGTGCGGGCTACCGCTTTTAACTATTTTGCAAGAGGTTAGAGGCGATGGCTCACGTGCTTTACGATTTTCTTCTGGCGAACCCGAGAGCATGGCTGATCGCCATCGGATTGGCAGGGATCGTCGCCTGGCATCTCATCCCAAGCGAAAAAGTCAACACGCGGCTCATCGTCCAGATTCTGTTCTTCGCCGTCATGTCCGCCATCCTGTTCGCAGGTGGCATCGTACCCTACCGTTTCGAGGGGCAGGGGTTGGATGGCCGAACAGCCGTGATCTCGGCAGTCGCCAAGGCGCTCTGGTGGATCCATCTGGCTTGGGCAGTGATCGGCTTCATCAGGATATATCTCGTGCTGGATGGCGCGCCGCGCGAGGCAAGGCTCCTGCAGGATCTGGTGGTCGGCGTTGTCTATCTATGCGTGGCGCTCTCGGTTCTTGCATTCGTCTTCGGCATCCCGATCGGCACGCTGGTCGCGACGTCGGGCGTTATCGCCATCGTGCTCGGCCTGGCGCTACAGAACACCTTAAGCGACGTCTTCTCCGGTATCGCGCTTACGCTCGGCCGCCCCTATGTGATCGGCGATTGGATATTGCTCAGCGATGGCACGGAAGGCCGGGTCATGGAGAGCACATGGCGGGCAACGCATATCCTGACCGCCGCGAACAACCTCGTCGTCCTTCCGAACAGTTTTCTGGCAAAACTCGGCCTGACCAATATCAGCCGGCCGGACGAGGCGCATTTGCTCACGCTGACGATCCGGCTCGCACCCACGCGCATGCCGGTGATCATTCGCGACGTCATGCGCTCCGCGCTCGCAAGCTGCAATTCCATCGTCAAGGAGCCGTCACCGATCGTCGCCATGAAGGCGCTCGACGCAACCGCGCTTGAGATCGAGTTGCAGTTCAGGGTTTCAAGCCCATCACTCAGGACGACGGCGCGGAACGAGGTGCTGGATCTCGTCTATCGTCATTGCAAGTCGGCTGGTCTGCTGCTCGCGATACCGGCCACGGCCTCGGTGCTGCAGATGGAATTGCCGACCGAGGAAAACGCGCAGCCGCCGCGTGTGACACCGCTTGAACTGATCGAGGCGATCCCGATCTTCACGACGCTGACGCAAGAGGAGAAGCAGGCGCTTGCCGAGGTCACCGTAGCGCGCGAGTTCCGAAAGGGAGATGTCATCGCGCGGGAAGGGGAATTGCTTCCGTCACTGATGATGGTCCGCGCCGGCGTGGTGGTGATGCGCCATGATGATGCCGATCGGGGGAGGCTGGCACCGGGGGATTTCTTCGGCGAGACAGGACTGCTGGCGGGGATGGGGGAGGTCAACACACTGGAAGCGCTTACCCGCGTCACCGTCTATGAGATCGATCAAAGGAGCCTTGCGCCGCTGCTGCTCAACCGCCCGGCCTTGGCCGAAGATCTCGCGGCCATTCTGGCGAGCCGCACGCCACGTCTTGAAGACGACTTTGTGCCGGAGGCAAGCCAGGCGCACAGGGCACGTGCCTTGTTGCACACCATCCGCACGATTTTTCAGAGCTGAATGCGCGCCATGTCAGCCGGCGCGCTTGAGCACCCACTCGTAGCTGCCTTTCCAGATATCCGGCGGCACTTCCTCGCCCAGCGTTTCGACAAGATCGGAAAGGCGCACCCCGCGCAGCGTATTGCGCCACGCCTCATCCGCCTGCCACATGACGCGGGCGACCGCGCAGGGCTTGGTATCGCAGAATCCCGCGGGCCGGCAGGGATTGTTGGCGCGAATGTTGTTGCAGGTGAATGTACGCGCCTTGCCCTCGACGGCCTCGACGATATCCAGAAACGTGATCTCGGACGGCGGACGGGCCAGCCGGTAGCCGCCGCTCGGGCCGAGCGTCGTTTCCACGAGGCTGGCTTGCGACACGCTCTGCAGGGCCTTGGAGAGATATTCCTTCGGCAGACCGTGAAACTCGGCCAATGCCTTGGTGGAGAGGTACCTGCCTTCCGGCAGGCCCGCGAGGATGGCGCAACAGTGGAGCGCCCACTCGACTTGGCTTTTCAGAATCATTCGGCTTCTCTTGGGAAGGCAGGCAAATGCGGATGGGCCTTCATTAAGGATATAATATATCCTCAAATGAGATGAATGTAAACGTATGATTGTCAATGCGCGTCCGGCTTGCAACACGTCCCACTGATTGACGCCGGCGGGCGTCCGCTTTGACGAAATCAGCCTTCATCTTCTTGTCTGGCTAATGTAATTGCCGCCAACTTTGCTATTTAGGATGGCATATCGGAGTTACCCCATGCAGTCCTCTCCTTCCGCTCCCACATCGATCAACGGCGATGACGGTTCCTGGCCGGTCCACCGGCGCGCCGTGCTTGACTGGCTTGTCAACGAGACGAACGGTCAGCGCTTCATCGACGAGATCATCCTGGAGATGTGCGAGCGACTGAACGCAAGTGGCGTCCCGGTGGCACGCTGTTCGCTCCATCTGCGGATCCAGCACCCGCAATGGTCGGGTGCGCGAATTTTGTGGCGCGCAGGCATGGAGAAGGCGCAGATCGACACGTTCGACTACGCCACCAAGACCACCGATCTGTTCCTGCGCCGTCCTGCGAACGAGATCTACAAGGGCGCCAACGAGGTGCGGCAGGATCTGACGCGGCCCGACATCGACACCGAGCGCTACCCGCTGTTCGGCGAACTCAGGGAAAGCGGACTGACCGATTACGTCGTCTGGCCGATCGACCACACACTCGGAAAACGCCATGTGGTGACCTTTGCGACGGAACGCGCCGGCGGCTTCAGCGACGAACACATTGCCTATCTCAAGGACCTGCTTCCGGCTTTCGCGCTGGTCATCGAGATCCGCATGAAGAACATCATGGCGCGCAATCTCCTGGAGACCTATGTCGGGCCTCATGCGAGCGAACAGATTCTGGCCGGCGCCACCACGCGCGGCAGCGGGATGACGGTCAGCGCCGCCATCATGATCTGCGACCTGCGCGATTTCACGGAGCTCTCGGACATCTGGCCGCGCGACAACGTGATCGAACTGCTGAACTCCTATTTCGATGCGCTGTGCGAGCCGATCGAACAGCGCGGCGGCGAAATCCTGAAATTCATGGGGGACGGCCTGTTGGCGATTTTCCCGCTGTCCAAGCCGACAGCGTGTGCCGATCTGCTGGAGGCGATCACCAAGGGACGCGCCGGGATGGCCGCCTTGAACGAGCGGAACGCCCCGACCGGCCAGCCGGCGCTCCGCTACGGCGTCGGCGTCCACGTGGGCGACGTCATGTACGGCAACATCGGCTCGCGCAAGCGCCTGGACTTCACGGCGATCGGCCCGGCGGTTAACGTCGCCTCGCGGCTCGAGGAACTGACCAAGCGGATCAAGCGCCCCGTTCTTCTGTCACGGGCCTTCGCAGAGATGGCAGGCCCCGGCTTCGCCTTCGACAGCCTGGGGTCATATCTTCTGCGGGGCCTTGGCCAACCGGTCGATGTCTTCGCGATGCGGGATTGAGGCGGAAGTCGCATGAAGTGACCTCGCAGAGAGCGCGGCCACCTCTATGTTTCTCTTTAGAATTTTGCTGTTAGCGTTGCACGAAACGTCCGGCCGGGAGAGGGGTTCCATCCGTCCAGCGCGTCGATGTAGAACCGATCAGTCAGGTTCTCTGCCTGGAAATCAAACGTGAGATTGTCGGTGATCTTGTAGGTCGCGAAGGCATCAACGGTCGTATAGGGCGCCCACATCCCGGTATATTGGCGGGCATTGGGGTCGACCGGCGACAAGCGCTTTCCGGCGTGAGTGATGCGCACGCCAGCCGATAGCTTGTCGTCAAGGAGACGCGTGCCGACGGTCAGCCGCTTCAGAAGCTCCGGGGGCATGTGGTTGGCGGCGTAGTCATTCTCGACCGTTACGTCCGAGCATGCTGAGTAACGGCAGAAGGCATATTCGGTGTAGTAGGTGAGTGATCCCTCCGCGTAGAGAAAGCCCAGGTCATACGAGCCCGAAATCTCGATGCCTGAAAAATGAGCCTTTCTCAGGTTGTCAAAAGAAAAGGCATAGTTTGGCAAATCGGGATGAGTCGGGATGTCAACCGTGTCAGCGTCCACATGAGAGATGTAGTTGCTGTAGTTGTTGCTGAAGTAGGAGAGCTTCAACCGTGCGCTGTCGTTGTCACCTATCAGTCCATCCTTGCTGACGTTGATCCCGACCTCCCAGTTCTTGGCGACCTCAGGTTTCAGGTAGGGATTGGGTTTAACGTTGCCGTCGTTACCCATCGTCTCGCGCATGGTTGGTGGGCGAAAGCCCTCGGCATACAATGCGTAGAACTGCAGGCCATCGACTGGCTCGAGTGTCGCGCTGATCGATGGATTGAGGCGACCACCGGCCTTCTCTCTAACGAGGACTTGGGACGCCGAGCCATCATCTGTGAGCCAGTAATGATCGTAGCGCAGACCCATATCGAACTTCAGCCAATCCGTCGGCTTCCATTCGGTCGTCGTGAAGGCGCTTGCTATCGAGCGAGTACCGACCGCCGGCACCATTGGCACCCCAACGCTGGTGGCCGTTGTGCGGCTCATGTAGGGTTTCGCATCGATGTCCTCGAACAGATATGAAACGCCGTAGTTGGCGGTGAGCTGACCGTAATCGGTATCGAATATGCTCGTGTTCGAGATATCGCCTCCATAGGTACGGGTCAGCGCATAGCGTGGGTCGTCGCCTGGCGGCGTGTTTTCGGGCGTGACCCATGGCGGAAAATAGAAGGCGAGCCCCGTGGACATGTCCATCTGGTCGACGATGCTCATCCATGCGTTGACCTTGAGGTCGACCATGTCATCGGGATTGTAGTGATAGCGGCTGGTGAACGTATCGGTCTTGACGTTGGAGAGCGGTGCCTGCCGGAATGTTTCATCCTGCAGGAAGAGTAGCGAAGACATCCCCTCGCCATACTCGGCTTCGTAGTGGACGTAACCGAGTTCCAGGCTCTGGTCGTCATCGATGTTGATTGTTCCCTTGGCAAGGAAGGACGTCGATGCGCTTGATGTATTCCAGACCTCCTCGCCAGGCTTGGTCCAGGAGAGGAGGTAGTCGCGTCCGTTGAACTGGTAGGTCGTTGCCCCCTTGGTGCCGGCGAAATAATTGCCGCGATACCGGCGCGCGCCAGCCACGACAAAATCGAAATTATCTTGCACCGTCGCAAGCGCGAAGCTTCCATTGCCGTTCTTGAAATCGAAGAAGTCGGCAGGCTCCGTCTGCTGGACAATGGAATTGATGGTTACCTGCGAGGTCGTGTTGTCCTGAGCACCGATCCTCACGCGACCGCCATACTCTTTTCCATCCTCGACGATGTCTTTAGCATTGATGGTCCGGATGCCGACAACGCCGCCATCCACGCCGGCGCCGGCCGCTCCACCTGTAGGTCCCTTGGAAACGGTCACTCCGCCGATCAGATCCGGATCGATATAGGTCCGGTCATCGACACCGGCATAACCGCGCCACGTCGTCGTGGTCTGCTGCGTCCCGTCGATCGCGACGCGCACGCGGTTTTGCCCCTGCAGTCCGCGAATGTTGACGTTCACGGCCCCGCCATTGTGGTTGTTGGCGGAGATGACGCCGGGGGTGTTCTTGAAGATGTCGCCGGCCGTCGAGCCGCGAAAGCGCTCGATCTGCTCGGACGATATGTAGCTTGTCGAGCCCGGTGTTTCGTAGGGCTGATCGGAGGGCTTGGCGGTCGTGGCCCGCAGTTGGATCGGCGCCAACATTGTTGAATCGCCGTCTCCCGCGTCGGCCGCGCCCGCTGCGGACGTTTCCAGCGAAACGGTGTTCGCGCCGGTAAAATGGAATGAAATACCGGTGCCGGCCAACAGTGCCGAGAGCGCCCCGGTCGGGCTAAGCGGGCCGCTGATGCCGCGCGTTGTCTTGCCAGCGGTAATTTCGCTCCGGTAGAGGAGCCTGAGGTTGGTCTGGCGTCCGAGCGCCAGGAGGGCGCTTTCGAGTGATCCCGATGGAATTGAGATGCTGGCCACTTGTGGCGTTGCCGCTGGCGCTGTTTGCTGGGCTGCTGCAGGAACGGCGATACCGCCGATCGGCGCCATTGCCAGAACAACCCGAACGCTTCTCAGCGAAGCCACTCTCATCAAACTCATTTCAGTCCCCACTCAACATCCTTACAGCCTTGCGGAAGGCTTCGATGTATATGAGCGAGAAAAGGACCGTCCTCCTGACGTCTAACTTGAGAAAAAATTGAAAGATTTTTATGCGGCGCAAATTGCGGACGCGAACCGCCCCTCAAGCACGGTGAGGGGCGGTGTGTGAGTGCGTGTTACGCCAGGAACCGTTCAGTGAGTCGCGCCCACATGGCGGCGCCGACAGTGAGGCTTTCGTCCGCGAAGTTGTACTTCGAACTGTGCAGGATCTGAGAGCTCTCGCCGTTTCCGAGCCGCAGGAAGCTTCCGGGCTTGTGTTCGAGGAAATAGGAGAAATCCTCGCTGCCTGGAATGAGATGGCACAAGCCGACCTTTTCGGGGCCGACGAGTTCCTCGGCGACGCTGCGGGCGAACTCGGTCTCCTTCTCCGAGTTGACGACGACGGGATAGCCGTGCGTGTAGTCGATCTTCGCCGTTGCGCCATGTCCCTCGGCAACGGCCGCCGTCATCGATCGGATGCGCTTCTCCAGGGTGGAGCGGATGGTCGGATCGAACGAGCGTACGCTGAGCGACAGTGTCGCCGTGTCGGGGATGACGTTCGATGCTTCACCGGAATGGATCGAGCCGACGGTGATGACAGCCGTCTGCGTCGGGTCGATATTGCGGGACACGATCGACTGCAGGGATACGACGAGATTGCAGGCGGCAACGACCGGGTCGATCGTCAGATGCGGCCGCGACGCGTGGCCGCCCTTGCCGGAGATCGTGATCTTGACGCTGTCGGCGGCCGCCATCAGCGGGCCGCTGCGCATCAGCCAGTTGCCGGCAGGAGCGCCTGGGTGGTTGTGCAGGCCGAAGATCGCGTCGATCGGGAAACGCTCGAACAGGCCGTCTGCGATCATCGCCTGCGCGCCGCTTCCGACGCCGGCCTCTTCGGCCGGTTGGAAGATCAGGGTCACGGTGCCATCGAAGCGGCGGGTGCGGGCCAGATATTCGGCGGCGCCTAGCAGCATGGTGGTGTGGCCGTCATGGCCGCAGGCGTGCATCTTGCCCGGGATTTTGCTGGCGTAGGGCAGGCCGGTATCCTCGAGGATCGGCAGAGCGTCCATGTCAGCGCGAATGCCGATGCTCTTGTTGCTAGTGCCGACCTTCAGGCGGGCGACGACGCCGTGACCGCCGACATTACGCGTGACCTCATAGCCCCATCCCTCGAGCTTGTCGGCCACGAAGCGGGCGGTCTCGACTTCCTCGAAGGACAGCTCGGGGTTCGCATGCAGATATTGGCGGGTTGCGACAAGCTCCGCCTCGTTCTGTTCGAAGTCTGAAATTCGGGCGAAAGCGTTGTCGCGTGTCATGGGAGATTCCATTCCTTGAGCATAAGAGGAGCGCGCGCCGCATCGCTGCGGCACGGGCTGTCGTTCGATGCCTGGCGGTTCAGCCGTTTAGATGAACCGAGACAGGAAGCTTCTGGTGCGAGGATGCTGGGGATTGCCAAGCACGTCTTCCGGCTTGCCCTGCTCGATGATGTGGCCACCGTCCATGAAGACGACACGGTCGGCCGCTTCGCGGGCAAAGCCGATCTCGTGGGTCACCACGATCATCGTCAGTCCTTGGTCGGCAAGGTCACGCATGGTCGACAGCACTTCGCCGACCAGTTCCGGATCGAGCGCCGACGTCGGCTCGTCGAACAGCATGAGCTTCGGCTTGATCGCAAGCGCGCGGGCGATCGCCACACGCTGCTGCTGGCCGCCGGAGAGGTGGCGCGGATAGCTGTCAGCCTTGGCTGCAAGACCGACGCGCTCGAGAAGCCGCATCGCATTTTCGGTTGCGGCCTTGCGGCTTTCGCCGTGAATGCCGCAAGGCGCCTCGATGATGTTCTGCAGCACCGTCATGTGCGGGTAGAGATTGAACTGCTGGAACACCATCCCGATCTTGCGCCGCTGAACGGCGATCTGATTGTTGGACAGTTTCTCCAGTCGGTTCTTGCGGAGCCGGTAGCCGATCTGCTCGCCATCCACCTCGATCGATCCGCGATTGATCGTTTCGAGGTGGTTGATACAGCGCAGAAAGGTCGATTTTCCGGAGCCAGACGGGCCGAGGATGACGACGACTTCACCGGGGGTGACGTCGAGATCGATGCCCTTCAGCACCTCGAGTTGATCGAAGGATTTGTGAACATTGCGAGCGCGCACGAGCGGCTCGACGGTCGCGATCGCGTTCAATGGCTTGCCTCCTCTGTGGCAACGGGCGCCGGATTGGTGTTCTGACCCGAGCGCCGGTCACCGCGTCCGTAGTAGCGCTCGATATAGCCTTGGCCGATGTTGAGGACCGAGGTGATCAGGAGATACCAGATCACGGCGACCAGGAGCATCGGAATGACCTCGAAGGTGCTGTTGTAGATCGACTGTACGGAGTACAGCAGATCAGCCATGGCGATGACGCTGACTAGCGACGTCGCCTTGATCATGCTGATGAGCTGGTTGCCGGTCGGAGGAACGATCGAGCGCATCGCCTGCGGAATGATGATACGGCGCAGCGCACGGCCGCGTGTCATGCCGAAGGCTTCCGCCGTCTCCGCCTGACCCCGATCGACAGACAACAGGCCGCCGCGGATGATTTCGGCCATGTAGGCCGCTTCATTCAGGGCCAGTCCGACGATCGCTGCCGTCATCGGCGTGATCACCGAGTTCGTATCCCAGCTCGCAAAGGTCGGGCCGAAGGGAATGCCGATAGACAGCGTCGGAAACAGTGTCGAAAGGTTGTACCAGAAGATCAGCTGGACCAGCAGCGGCGTGCCGCGGAAGAACCAGATGAACAGGCCGGCAAGCGAATTGGCTAGCCGGTCGGTCGAAAGCCTTGCGATTGCGAGCAGCAGGCCGAGCGCGATACCGATGGCCATGGCGACGACGGTCAGGCCGAGGCTGACATAGAGGCCGTTTATGACGGTCGGATCGAAGAAGTATTTGCCGACGACGGGCCAGCCGAAATTTTCGTTATGGGCGACGACCCACGCGAAGTTCGCCGCAATGGCGATCGTGATTGCCCACAGTACGAGGCGATCCGTGCGAAATGGCTGGTGGGCGTTGACGACATCACGCGGATCCGCATCGCCCGAAGGCGATGCGTTGTTCTGTGTGCTGGTGCTCATTTAGGCAAAGCCCCACCCAGGTTGATGCCGGGTTCCTTGATCATGTTGTTCTCAAGGCCCCACTTCTTCATGATCTGCGCATAGGTGCCGTTGTCCATCAGGACCTTCATGGCATCGCGCAGGACAGGGCCGAGCGGCGAACCTTTGGGAACGACGGCGCCCTGGAAGAGATCGTCGAAACCGTTTTTGGCGCCAACGCCGGTCAGCTCAAGCTGGCCGTTCGCCTGCGAGACGAAATAGGTGAGGGGCGCCTGCGAGGAGAAGAAGGCATCCGAGCGCTTGGAACGAACCGCGAGAATCGAGCTCGGCTGATCGGTGAAGGACTGGATCTCGATCGAGGTTTTGCCGTCCGCCTTGCATTTCTCGACCTGCGCCTGGATGACGCGCTCGGCCGAGCCGCCGGCCATCACGGCGACGCGCTGGCCACAGGCCGTGTCGAGCGAGGTGATGCCCTTCGGATTGCCCTTCTGGACGGCGAAGACCACGAATTCCTGAACCCAATCGACGAAGTCGTTGGATTCCTCACGGCTCTTGAAGTCGCCGATCGGCCCGAAGGCGAACTGGTAGCGTCCGGAATTGACGCCGGCGAGCAGGGCCGGCAGGCCACCAACTGTTGCGTGCTCGATCTTCACGCCCAGGATCTGGCCGAGCGCTTCCGTGAGATCCGCGCTGGCGCCGCTCATCTCCGTGCCCTTGACGATTTCATAGGGAGGGAAGGAGCCGTTGTTCACCGAGATCATCTTGCCAGCGGTCTTGATCTGCTCCGGCAGCTGGTCGTGCAGCGTCTGATCGACGGAGAGCTTGGGCAGTGCGGCATCCTGTGCCATGGCCGTTCCCGACAGCAGGAAGCCGGCCAATGCGAGGGAGGTAAGCAATTTCGATGGCATTTCGGTATTCCCCTTTTTCTGATGTAAGCGAGTTTAGCAGGTGCTCACGGCAAGTTACGGATGCCCGGATTACCGGTTCGGAAAGAGCTCTTCGGGTGTAAGAACGCGCGGCAGGATACCCTGCTGATGCAGTTCTTCCGAGAAGTCGGCAATCATCTTGCGGTTTGGTTCGAAGCCGCTGACATTCCAGTCCTCCGGAAGATCCGTCGCGATCTTGCGGATTTCATCGAACATCCACGGCGTCGTTTCCGCATACTTGCGGCGCTTGGCCGTCCAGATTCGTTGGGATTCGTCGATCATGTCGCTCAGTTCAGCTGCAAGCCACGGATGTTCCGCGGCGATCTCGGCCTTGATGCCAATCAAGTGCATGCCCGGCACGTAGCCAACATCATTGAAATAGGCGAGTTCGGCGCTGCGGAAATCCCCCAAAACCTGGCGGAACGGCGAATCTGCGTTGAAATAGCCTTCCGGCATGAAGGGCGTGAAAATGGCATCGAGAAAGCCTTCGCGGAGAAGGTCGACCATCGGGCGCTCTCCGGGAGCAGCCTCGATGCGTCCCGGGCGGCCAAAGCCGTCGAGGCGGTCGACGACCGGATGCGCTTCAGTGAGACGACCAGCGTACCACATGGCGTCCTCGACACCCACCCCCTCGCGACGCACAGCGGCACGCGTCCAGGTATTGCCGGAATCGCGCCATCCGGTGACACCGATCCGCTTGCCGGCAAGCTGGCTCAGTTCCGTGATCGGGCTGTCCTTCATGGTAATGATGCAGCGATGGCGGAAGCCACGCATGATGAAATTCGGAACGCCGAGCACCGTTTCGTCACCATCGATGCGAAGCTGCGTGTAGCGGCTGAAAGACATTTCAGCTGCGTCGTGCAGCTCGTCCTTGCCAACGTGGGAAACCAGGGTACCTACCCGATCCACCTTAACCTCGACGCGCGGCGAGGAGACATCTCCAAGCACGAGCGGCGTCATGTAATCCCAGTCTCTCAGAGCCAAACGGATTGTAATCGGCATGCAATTCTCTCGCTAAAAATGGATTGCTGAAAGCGTGGATAAATGTTCAATATACATTGATCAAATGTTATTACGTTATTGAACATTTATAGTGGTGATAAAATGAGCGAAGCCCATAACGCCGAATGGTTTGCTGAAAAAATAAGCGACAGGACCATTCGGGGAATCGCGTTGGAAACCAGCGCGTTAATACGAGCGGGTGTGTTGCCCGTCGGCACAAAGCTGCCGGCGGTTCGCGATCTGGCGTTCAGGCTGCAAGTCAGTCCCGCCACGATCTCCGAAGCGTGGAGCGAACTACGGCGGCAGAAAATCATCACGGGTCGCGGCCGAAATGGCACGTGGGTCAGCGGTGATCGCTTTGTGGCGCGACCCGAGCGTCTGGCGAGTTCCGGCAATTACGGCGAGAACGTTCTCGATCTTACCAGGGCAGGTCCCGACGTTCGCTTATTGCCACCGCTTGCCGAGGCGATGGCATATGGCGCCTCCGCCCATCAGCTCAACAGCTACGAACGCAGCAGAATCCTGCCGGAGTTGGAGGCGGCCGCCCGCGTGACCTGGCCCTACGATCCTGAGGCCTTCCTTGCCACCAACGGCGGCTACAACGCCATCTACACGCTGTTTCATGCGCTTGTTACGTCAGGCAATTCGGTCGCGATCGAGAACCCGACGGCAATGCGCCTGCTCGACATCCTGGAAGATCGCGGCGTTCGCATCATTCCGGTCGAGTGCGACAATGATGGACCGATTGTGTCCTCGCTGCAGGAGGCGATGCTCCAAAAACCGTCGGCCTTTTTGTTTCAGCCCCGCCTCCATTCCGTGACCGGCCAGACAGTGAGCAAGGAAAGGATCGAAGCGCTCGGAGACGTGCTGGCGGGGACGGATACGCTCATCATCGAGGACGATGGCATCGCTGATGTTTCCAATGCACCGCGTCAATCGCTAGGCGGGCGCTTTCCCGATCGCGTGATCCACATCCTCTCCTATTCGAAGACGTTGGGCCCGGACCTGCGCCTCGCGGTTCTCTCAAGTTCAAAGGCCATCGTTGAGGAAATCCAGTCCTATCGCAGCTTCAGTGCCGGTTGGACGAGCCGCGTGCTGCAATCAGCGGGCGCATGGTTGTTGCGCGATCCGGCGACGCAGGAAATCGTTGCGCGTGCGGGCGACATTTACGCGCAACGCCGCGATTGTCTGTCCAGGGCACTGCGGGAACGTGGTGTCCCTGTGCAAGATGGTGGAGGGCTCTGCAACTGGATCCCGGTCACCTCCGCGCAATTTGCGATCGTGACGCTCGCGGCGCGGGGAATTGCCGTTCATCCAGGAACGAAGTTCTCGATTACGCCAAGCAACAATATCCGAGTCGCAACGGCAGCGTTGACCGAGCGCTGTGAGGAAGTGGCCGATGGAATCGCCTTGGCGTCCGGACCACCCTGATGGGGAGGCAGTCCTGGGGTGAGTATGCCGCCCCAGGACCGAAGTTGGAATTAGCCGGCAGGCGTCAGCGTGACGGACGTGCCGGTTGCGGCAACGTTCAGGCCGAGCTGGCCGGTGACGCTGATCGTCTGCAGCTGGATGGAGCCGGCCGTGCCGCCCACGAGAACATTGGCTCCGACGCCGCCTACCAGCGTGGCCTCAGCCGTAATGCCCTGATAGAGCCCGCCAAGAGAGCCGCGGTGATAGCCCGCCGTTGGCGCGAAAACGGCCCAGACGAGACGGCCGCGCGTGGTGAAGCCGAGATCGACGCCCATCTTGCGGATGACGCCGGAATAGTGATCCTGCGTGCCGCGCGTGGAGGAGAATACGCAATCGGCCGACTTGGCGGATCCGAGAACATAGCCGACGCCACCACCGACATCGCAGGTCAGAACGCCGATCTTTACGCCGTCGCGATCGTCGGGCTGCTCATAGGCGGGTGCGGTGGTCACGAGATCGGCGGCCTGTGCCGTCGAAGCTGCTACCGGTCCGAGCGATGCAATGGCGGCGAGCGTGGCGATGAAAGTCTTCATTTTTTTCTCCTTGCTGTAGAGGCGAGGCAGACGTTGCTGCTTGCCTTGTGGACGAATGTCCGAGTCGGCGGGAAACTGCGGTCTTTCTTGGAGTTCAGCTTCAATGAGACGAAAGTAAGTCGATGTCCTTCATGCGGGGCACTTGGGTTCATAAACAGCCGATCGGAACAATTGTTCCGCTTCAGCTCTCGAAAACCGTGATGCGCCCTTCACGTTTCAAGACGTTGTATTTCATAGGTGATTGGCTGTTTCCCGAGCCTGCATCGCGCGGCTAGGCCTTTTGCGCCGGCTTTGCCGGCTGCTTGTCGGCAGCCTTCTCGCCGTCCTGCTTCTTCGTGTTCTTCAGCTTTTCAAGAAGCTTCTGTTTTGCTTCGTCGGCTGCCTTGCGCCGGTTCGCGAAGCTGTCGTCGCCTGGATGTCTCAATGATTTGGTCCTTCAAGTCTTGTGATACTGGAAGCCACACGAAAACGGGCGGCATCGCTATATAGTAGCGCTGCCGCCCGAGGCAAACAATGCACGGCGCCGACCTTGGCGCTGTCGTCAGGATGATTAGCGCGGCTTCGTGCCGAGCGCGTGGAAGATGCCACGCAATTCCGCAAGCCCACGCATGCGTCCGATCGTCGGATAGCCCGGCGTCACCGACTTCGCCAGATCGTCGAGCATGCGGTGGCCGTGGTCCGACCGGAACACGATGTCATCTGAGTGCGCCCGCTTGCTGTCTTCCGCCGCCAGTTCCTTCAGGACGGCGACCATGTCGACGTCACCTTCCAGGTGCGCGCTTTCATGAAAGCTGCGCCCGTCGCCTTCACGCTTGGTTGCTCGCAGGTGAGCGAAGTAAATGCGCGAGGCAAAGCGTCGGGCGATGGCAGGCAAATCGTTGTCGGCGCGCACGCCGAGACTGCCGGTGCAATAGCACATGCCGTTTGCCTTCGAGGGAACGGCGTCGAACAGCGCCGCGTAATCATCCGCGGTTGAGGCTATGCGAGGGAGGCCGAACAGCGAGCGCGGCGGGTCGTCCGGGTGGAGGGTGAGCTTCACTCCTCTCGCTTCGGCAGCCGGCGTAACGGCTTCCAGAAACTCGATCAGATGCTGGCGAAGCCTTGCGGCGTCGATCCCGCTGTAGGCTGCGAGCTTGTCCCGGAACGCGGGGATGGTAAGCGGTTCGGTGGTGGAACCGGGCAGCGCAGACGTGATGATGCGGGTGATCTCGGCAATCTCCGTCTCGGTCATTGCTTCATGGACATCGCGTGCGCGCTTCTGGTCATCGGCCGAATAATCGCTCTCCGCGCCGCGGCGCTGCAATACGAAAAGGTCGAAGGCCGCGAATTTCTCGTGATCGAACCGCATGGCGGTGGCACCGGTGTCGATCTCGTAATCCAGTTCGGTGCGGGTCCAGTCTACGACGGGCATGAAATTGTAGCAGATGATCGGGATGCCGCAGGCGGCGACCGCTTCGAGGCTGGCAATCCAGGCTTCGATCTCGCTCTTGGCCTTGCCTCCCAGTCTCTTGACCGCGTCGGGGATCGGGATGCTTTCAACGACCGACCACGTCAAGGACGAGCGCCCCGGCGGTGTCGTTTCGATCAGCGACTGACGCTCGCGGACCTCGCTCTCCGTCCAGGCTTGCCCGATCGGCACCTGGTGCAGCGACGACACGATATTCGTCGCGCCGGTCTGTCTGACGTCATCGAGCGTTACCGGTGAATCGGGTCCGAACCATCTCCAGCCCTGCCGCATTCTTCTGTCTCCACCCTGTCGTTTGTTGTTTTGCTCTGCTTCAGCAGAAGTAATCGGGATAACGCGTTCGCAGTTCAGCGACATCAGGAATGACGGCGCCCAAATGTTCGGTCATCGACGCCCGAGCAGCGACCATGTCGTGTGATGCGATGGCGTCACGGATCACCATGTGTTCCCGCACGACGTTATCCATCCGCCCGAGCGCAGGAAGCGTGAGGCGCCGAGCGCGGTCGATCTGGACCTTCACCGTCTTCAGGATGGCCCATATGCCGGGATAGCCAGCGATCTCTGCAATCGCCTCGTGAAAGGCCTCGTCTTCTTCATGGAATCCTGAGGTGTCGCCAATCGCCGCCAGCGCCGTTTGCCGGGCGATGATGGCATCGAGGCGGGCGACGTCTTTTTCGCTGGCAACCTCGGTCGCCCGCTCGACCGTCGTCCCCTCAAGCGCCTTCCTGACGACCACCGCTTCGGGGATCGCGGAAACGGGAACGCGTGAAACGACGGTTCCGGATTGCGGATAGATATCGACCAGTCCGCCTTCGGCAAGCCGAAGCAATGCCTCGCGCACAGGTGTGCGGCTGACACCGAACTCCTCGGCGATGCGCTTTTCCTGCAGTGGCATTCCCGGCGGCATGTGCAGCGAAATGATGTCGGCGTGAAGCCGTTCGAATATCGCATCGGCCGTCGTCGCGCGGCGCAGCTTTGTGGACCGGTCCGAGGGTGAGAACGAAATGATCGTCTCGGTGGATGCCTGCGGCATGATGCGCCCTAACGTTGACTTTCGTGGATACTAGTATATCAATTCAAATTCATTGCCAAGACGGACCGAGGAGGAACGGGACGTCTGATGCAGCAGTCAGGAGGCCCAGCCAACAGTCGATAGAGGCGCTTCGATCTCGCCAAATACATAATGGGAGCGCAGACGCGCGTGGCCATGAGCCACTGGCGCTGCAAAAAGAGGAGGAGAGAAGATCATGAAGTTTACCCGCAGAACATTTGTAGCAACCGCGGCAAGTGCCGCCGTGGCCGGCATGCTTCCCGTGCGAAGCTGGGCGCAGGCCAAGAAGCCTGCAAGCCCCGTCACCATCACGATCGCCGATGTCGCCGGCAATCTGGCGCTCACACAGGGCATGTTCGAAGCCTACGCTTCGGAGAAAGCCGACTGGGTCTCCAACTTTGCCTTCACCAAGGCCCCGGCGCCGGAGCTTCCCGGCAAGATCAAAGCGCAGCAGGCTGCAGGAAAGGTGGACATCGATCTGGTGCTGACCGGTACGGACGCGCTTTCGGCCGGTCTCGATCAAGGTCTGTGGATCGATCTTTCCGCGCACAAGGGTGACCTTCCCAATCTCGAAAGCATCCTGCAGCCACAGGCCTTCAAGATGCAGGCGCTCGCCAAGGATCAGGGTGTCGTCATCACCTATTATCCCTCGGGGCCGCTGATCGAATACATGCCCGACAAGGTTGCAACGCCGCCGAAGTCGGCGCCGGAACTGCTCGAGTGGGCGAAGGCCAACAAGAACCGGTTCATCTACGCACGCCCGGCGAATTCCGGCCCCGGCCGCACCTTCCTGATGGGGCTTCCCTACCTCCTCGGTGACAGCGATCCGCGTGATCCGGTCAAGGGCTGGGCGAAGACCTGGGAGTATCTGGCGGCGCTTGGTGAGCATATCGAATATTACCCGACTGGTACCGGCCAGGTGATGAAGGAACTCGGCGAGGGGACGCGCGATATCGTCGTTTCCACCACGGGCTGGGACATCAACCCGCGCGCGCTCGGCATCGTCCCCGCAGAAGCCAAGGTGCAGAAGCTCGAAAGCTTCCATTGGGTCACCGACGCCCACTATGCGGTCATCCCGAAGGGCGTTTCCGACGAGAAGATCGCGGTGCTGATCGATGTGCTGAACTACATCCTGCAGCCGAAGCAGCAGGCGATCGCTTATGATGCCGGCTACTTCTATCCGGGTCCGGCCGTCAAGGACGTGACCATCGAGATGGCGCCGCAGGAAAGCCAGGATGTCATCAAGGAGTTTGGTCGGCCTGAGTATGCAGACTGGATTGCCAACAACCCGCTTGAAGTGCCGCTCGAGCCCAAGTCGCTCGTAGAGGCTTTCCGCATCTGGGACGAAAAGATCGGCGCCAAGAAGGGCTGATCCGGATACCGCCGGCGCCGCGCTCTTTGGCGGCGCCGGCTTCCTTCGCTAATAGATGGAGATTGGGTTGACCTCGATCCAGAATGCAGCGGTCTCGCCGCGCAATGCCGCGCGCCTCGAACTGGACGGCCTCCGCCGTTCCTTCGGCGCCTACAACGCACTCGATGGCATTGACCTCTCGATCGAACCGGGCGAATTCATCGCGCTCCTCGGGCCATCAGGCTGCGGAAAGTCGACGGCGTTGAACTGCATTGCCGGCCTGCTCGGGCTGTCGGGGGGAGAGATCCGTCTCGGGGGCAACCGGATCGACCAACTCGAGCCGGAAAAACGCGGCTTCGGAATGGTGTTTCAAAGCTACGCGCTCTTTCCCCATATGAGCGTGCGCAAGAATGTCGGCTTCGGCCTGACAATGCAGGGGATCAAGGGCGCTGATGCCGACAGGCGTATCGATGCCGCCTTGGCGCTTGTGCGTCTGGAGAGCCAGGCTGAAAAGCTGCCAGGGCAGCTCTCCGGCGGCCAGCAACAGCGTGTCGCCATCGCTCGCGCGGTCGTCATCCGGCCGCCGATCGTCTTGATGGATGAGCCCTTGTCGAACCTGGACGCAAAGCTGCGGCTTGAGATGCGCGCTGAAATTCGCGGCATCCACGACCAGATCGGCTCGACGACCATCTACGTGACCCACGATCAGGATGAAGCGCTGTCGCTGGCGGATCGTATCGTCGTGATGAGCCAGGGCCATATCGAGCAGATCGGCACACCTCAGGATCTGTACCAACGTCCCGTCAACATCGACGTCGCCGATTTCATGGGTTTCCGCACCCGGATCGCAGGTCGCGTTGTCGCCATATCCGGCAGCCAGGCCGAGATCGAGGCGGTCGGTGCGCGGTTGACGGGTGAGATGCGGACGCCGCTTCGGGTGGGCGACGCCGCGGTGCTCTCCGTCCGGCCGGAAGACCTGGTAGCGGAAGCCGGCACCGACGGCATATCGGCCACCGTATTGAGCATGGAGTATCGCGGTCGTGCCTTTTTCGGCATGGCGCGCGCGACAGACGGGAGCGAACTCTATTTTCGTGCAGACGAGCACCTGCCGCGCGGCGCGGCAACGACGCTTCGCCCGGCTGCGGGCAGGGCGCTGATGTTCAAGGCGGCCGCACCATGACCGGGCCATCGCTGCGCACCAGGCTTGCCGCGCGCGGCCTCGACGGCACGACGATGCTCGTTCTGCCCGGCCTAGTCTTCATGCTGGCGTTGTTCGTCTATCCGTTCTTGTACGGGGTCGTGGATTCGCTCGTGCCGAAGGAAGGCGAGTGGTACGCGAACTACGCGAAATTCTTCAGCGATCCCTTTCAATACAACACGATCGCCGCCACCCTGTGGCTGGCATTGCCGGTGACGATCATCAACCTCGCCCTGGCGGTGCCGATCGCCTTCCGTGTCCGACTGATGCGCCGGCAGCGGTTGCTCACGACGATTCTCGTCCTGCCGATCACGCTGGGCACCGTCTTCGTCGCCGATGGCCTACTGACATTCCTCGGGCCGCGCGGTTGGTTCAACCACACGCTTCTCCTGCTCGGCATCCTGGATTCGCCGGTCAAGCTCACCAACAATTACTGGGGCGTTTTCGCCTCGCTGCTGCTTACCGGCTTTCCTTTCGCGTTCCTGCTCACACTGTCCTATGTCACCTGCATCGATCCGGCGATAGAACAGGCGGCGGCAACGCTTGGCGCCGGTCCTCGCCAGCGGTTCTTCCGGGTCTTCCTGCCACTTCTGGTTCCCGGTCTCGCCGTCACCTTTTGTCTCGCATTCGTGCAGGCCTTCGCGGTCTTCCCGTCGGCGGTCTTGCTCGGCGCGCCGGCGGGCGCGACCCGGGTCATTTCGATCGCCGCCTATCAGGCCGCCTTCGAGCAATATGACCACTCGCTTGGTTCGGCGATCGCCATCGTCATGGGGCTCGTCGAACTGGTTGTCGTGCTCGCGGTGCTCGGCGCCCGTTCCTTCTTCTACCGCGGCCCGGCCGGCGGCACGAAAGGCTAATCATGATCCGCGATCAAGGGCTTGCATCGAAAATCTGGCGTACCGCGATCTGGGCGGTCGCAGCGCTCTTCGTCCTTAATCTGCTGGCTGTGATTGCGGCGGTCGTCGTCAACTCCTTCGCGACCCGGTGGCTCGGCACCTGGCTTCCGGCCGGATGGACGACGCGGTGGTATTTCAGCGCCTGGAAGGAATTCCAGCTGACCAGTGTCGTGCTCGTCACCTTCGAGATCGTGTTCACCGTTGTCATCATCTCCGGTATCCTTGGCGTCATGACGGCCTATGCATTGGCGCGGCGCGACTTTCCCGGCAAGCGGCTGATCGTCCTGCTCTTCCTGCTTCCGCTGTTGATCCCGCCGCTCACATACGGCATTCCGCTCGCAACCGTGCTCTATCGCCTCGGCCTTGGCGGCACCTTCTGGGGCGTCGTTCTCATCAATCTGGTCCCGTCGCTACCCTTCGTCGTCCTAGTGATGATCCCCTTCATCGAGCTGATCGACCCTCGCATCGAGGCCGCAGCCCGGGTTTTCGGCGCCGGCACCACGAGCCTGTTCGTCCGCATCCTGCTGCCGTTGCTGTTGCCGGGAATGCTGGCCGCGCTGCTTCTTGTTCTCGTCCGAACCATCGCGATGTTCGAGTTGACCTTCCTCATCGCCGGGCCGACGACGCAGACGCTCGTCGTGTCGCTATACTACGCGGTCTTCGCCTCCGGGGTGCGGGCAGGGCAATCGATAGACGCGATGGCCGTCGTCTACATGATCACGACGCTTTTTTGGCTGGTGATTGCGCTGCAATTTGTCAATCCGACGCAGATCGTGGCCCGAGCGAAGCAGCAACCGGCTCACTGAAGCGGACAATGGCGCGTGTGGCAACAAGAATTGCGGATCAATAATCATTGTCAATTTTAATGGTTTTATAAGTAAAGCATAGAATATTTCGCCTCGGCAGAGTTCTGGGAGGAACTGCTCGTCATGATGACGGGCGCGCGTGCCATGATCCTCCAGATGCCTCCACATCGTTCGTTATTGCTCTTTCGCGAAGCTCGGGCCAGTCGAGTCCGATGACGATCGTCTGTGGTTTCCCAAGGGCTCGCTATGAATTTCCTTCAGAACGCCAAAATCCGTACCAAGATAGTCTCCGTCATTCTGCTTATGGGCATGATCTCGATCGCCGGCCTTGCCTATGTGAGCGCGCAGTACAAAAGCGCCGACGGTCGCTATTCCAACTTCCTGTCGCACGAGAGCATGGCCGCCATGCTGAACGCACGCGCGACCGGCGGTCTGTTGCAGTTGGGTTTTCAGCTGGGGCTTCTACTGATCAAGGATCCCGCGTCGCCTGACTTCGCCGCGTCGGTCAAGATTTACGACGACAACCTTGTCCTGATGAAGGATCGCCTCGACACGACGGCAAAGCTGGTCGATGCACGGTCGCAGCCCGTTGCGGAAATGCAGAAGGCCATTGCTTCCTTTGACGTTCTCGGTCGCCAGGTCATTTCGCTGGCCAAGGAAGGCAAGCGCGAGGAAGCTCAGCAATTGATGCTGAAGGCCGGCGCCGAGCTGACTGCTATCCTGCCTCTCTTTGCAGGTGGCAACGACCAGCTTATCAAGCTCCTGGAAACTGGAACCGCCGAACTTCAGGCGCAGACGAACGATTCGATCATCACCGGTCTGGCTTCGCTGGGCGTCGCGCTCGTGGCGATCATCCTTCTCGGCCTGTTTGTTGCTTCCCGTGGCATCACAGGCCCCATCGATCGTCTGCGTGAGCGCATGGGTGGCTTGGCTTCTGGCGAAACCAAAAGCGAAGTGCCCGGCCTTGATCGAAAGGACGAAGTCGGCCAGATGGCGGCAGCAGTCGCCACCTTCCGTGATAATGCTGTAGAGCGCCGGCGCCTGGAACAGGAAGCCGACGACGGACGCTCGCTGTCCGAAAGCGAAGCCCGCGCCCGTGAGGCGGCGAAGGCCAGAGATGCCGCCGACACGCAGGCTGCTGTCGATGCGCTGGCCACTGGACTTACGCGGCTTGCTGAAGGCGATGTCTCCTATCGTATCCAGCAGCCCTTCGTCGATCATCTCGATTCTCTTCGCGGCAGCTTCAACTCCTCGCTCGACAAGCTTCAGGGCGCGCTCAGCGAAGTCGGCAAGAACGCCAGCGTCATCAATTCGGGCGCTACTGAAATCCGTTCCGCCGCCGATGATCTCGCGCGTCGCACCGAACAGCAGGCTGCTTCTCTGGAAGAGA
This sequence comes from Hyphomicrobiales bacterium, assembly GCA_900471485.1. GTDB lineage: Bacteria > Pseudomonadota > Alphaproteobacteria > Rhizobiales > Rhizobiaceae > Rhizobium. The sequence continues at coordinate 504,112 of UCEU01000001.1, read as the reverse complement.
CTGCTGCGGCTCTCGAAGAGATCACCACCACCGCCAAGGATTCGACCAAGCGTGCGGAAGAGGCCGGCGTTCTGGTCGAGCGCACGCGTGTTGGCGCTGAAAAGTCCGGTGAGGTTGTCCGCAACGCCGTATCGGCGATGAACGAAATCGCCCGGTCGTCAGGTGAAATTATTAACATCATCGGCGTCATCGACGACATCGCGTTCCAGACCAACCTTCTGGCGCTGAACGCCGGTGTCGAGGCTGCGCGTGCCGGCGAAGCAGGCAAGGGTTTTGCCGTCGTCGCGCAGGAAGTGCGAGAGCTTGCGCAGCGGTCCGCGAAGGCCGCCAAGGAAATCAAGGTCCTGATCAACACCTCCGAAGCGCAGGTCCGCACCGGCGTGTCGCTCGTCGGCGAGACAGGCGAAGCGCTCGTGCAGATCGAGAAGGAAGTGACCGAGATCACGGCGCACGTCAGTGCCATCGTCGAAGCTGCCCGCGAGCAGTCGACCGGGATTCACGAGATCAACACGGCCGTCAACTCGATGGATCAGGGAACCCAGCAGAACGCAGCGATGGTCGAGCAGACCAACGCTGCGAGCCACAGCCTGGCGAAGGAAGTCGGTTCGCTCAACGCGCTGCTCGGCCAGTTCAAGCTGCAGGGTGGTGGTCCCGTACCGAGCGCACAGCGTCCGAGCGTTGCAACCGAAGCCTCGCGCCCTGCTACGTCACCGGCACGTGCACTGAAGGATCGCTTGGCCAGCAGCTTCCGCGGCAATGCGGCCGTTGCGGTTGCGCAGGATTGGGAAGAGTTCTGATCCAGACAAACAAGCCCGCGGCATCGAAGATGCGCGGGCTTGTCCGAGCCGTTCCAAAGGAACGTCGTATTCCAAAAGCCAGCCTAGCGGATAACCGGGCTGGCTTTTTCTTATTGAGCGCGCTTCAGGGCGTCGCCGATGACGGAAACGATCGTCGCGATCTGATCCTTATCGATGATCAGCGGCGGCGAGAGGGCGATGGTGTCGCCGGTTACGCGAACCAGAAGACCGTTCTTCAGGCAATCCACGAAAACATCGTAGCCGCGGGTGCCGATCGCGCCGTCGCGTGGCGCAAGTTCGATCGCGCCGACGAGGCCGAGGTTGCGGATATCGATCACGTGCGGGAGGCCCTTCAGCGAGTGAAGCGCCTCCTGCCAGGTTTCTGCCAGCGAGGCGCCGCGCGTCAGCAGGCCCTCTTCCTCGTAGATTTCCATCGTGGCAAGGCCCGCCGCGCAAGCGACCGGGTGGCCGGAGTAGGTGTAGCCGTGAAATAGTTCGATCTGGTTGTCAGGACCGATCATCAGTCCGTCATGCATCTTGCGGCTGGCGAACACGGCGCCCATCGGCACCGAGCCGTTGGTCAGTCCCTTCGCCGTGGTGACGAGATCAGGCACAACGCCGAAGTAATCGGTCGCGAATGGCGTGCCGAGGCGGCCGAAACCGGTGATGACTTCGTCGAAGATCAGCAGAATGCCGTACTTGTCGGCGATGGCGCGCAGGCGCTCAAGATAGCCCTTCGGCGGCAGGACGACGCCAGCCGAACCGGACATCGGCTCAACGATAACCGCCGCGATTGTTTCCGCGCCGTGCAGGGCAACCAGGCGTTCGAGGTCTTCGGCAAGCTCGATGCCATGCGCGGGGAGCCCCTTGGAGAACGCATTGCGGTCAATATCGAGCGTGTGGCGCATATGGTCGGCGGGAATCTGCGGGAAGACGCGGCGGTTGTTTACCAGGCCGCCGACGGAGATGCCGCCGAAGCCGACGCCGTGATAGCCCTTTTCACGGCCGATGATCCGCGTACGCGTACCCTGGCCGATTGCGCGCTGGTAGGCGATCGCGATCTTCAACGCCGTATCGACTGATTCCGAACCGGAACCGGTAAAGAAGACGCGGTCGAGCTTGGCGGATGCCCCGCCCGGCGCGTGCTGCGCCAGTTTCTCGGCGAATTCGAAGGCGATCGGATGGCCCATCTGGAACGTCGGTGCGAAGTCCAGAGTGCGAAGCTGGCGATCGACAGCGTCGGCGATGCGCTTGCGGCCGTGGCCGACGTTGACGCACCAAAGGCCGGCAGTGCCGTCGAGGATCGTCTTGCCGTCGACATCCGTGTAATACATGCCTTCGGCGCTCGCGAGCAGCCGCGGCGCGGCCTTGAACTGCCGGTTTGCCGTGAACGGCATCCAGAAATTCTCGAGGGAAGGGCTATTCGGCTTGTTGATCTGGTCCATGGCTCGCTCCATTGTCGGTGACACCAGTTCATCGATATTTCAGGCGCGAACAAGTCCTTTTCTTGGCGCTACTAAACCATTGAAAAATAGCGTATGCGGTAGGAGTCTTTTCGATATTTCGAACAACTGAAAAGCGGTGGGTGTCATGTCGGTCGATATAGGCAATCGGTTGCGTCATTTGCGTCTGGCAAACAAGCTTTCGCAACGCGAACTTGCGAAGCGTGCAGGTGTCACCAACTCAACGATCTCGCTTATCGAGTCCAACGCATCCAATCCGTCGGTTGGAGCGCTGAAGCGCATATTGGACGGGATACCGATCGGTTTGGCGGAGTTTTTCGCCTTCGAACCCGAAAGGACAAGCAAGGCATTCTATGCCGCCGAGGAACTTGTCGAGATTGGCAAGGGCGCCATCTCATTCCGCCAGGTTGGCGATAATCTCTTCGGCCGCAGCCTGCAGATTCTCAAGGAGTGCTACCAGCCCGGCGCCGACACCGGAAAGGTGCTTCTCGTGCATGAGGGCGAAGAGGGTGGAATCGTGCTTTCAGGACGCCTGGAAGTTACGGTCGATGATGAAAGGCGCATTCTTGGAGCGGGAGACGCGTATTATTTCGAAAGCCGGCGCCCGCATCGGTTTCGTTGCGTCGGTCCGGTTCCATGCGAGGTCATCAGCGCCTGCACGCCGCCTACCTTCTAGCGTCGGATTTATGGGATTATCTCATAATATCAGGCGTTCGAGATAATCAGGACCGCGAGGCCCAGCCAGAACAGCACCGACAGTTCGGCGGCGAGCAGAAAGCCCATTGCTCTGTCACTCATAGTTACATCCTCCTTAGTTGCCTCCAACAACTGATAAGGAAATGCAATTCTTGACTGAAAGTTCCAGGAATTCGCGCCTGCGGCGTATTTCTGCCTGTTAGCGGGAGCTCGGCAGATGTGCAAATCCCACGCGATCCGGGGCCGATGCTTCTGCGATCAGTTCCGCCGCGACTTGCCGCAGTAGTTCAGCGACCCGTACCAGAAATGCATTCATCGCCGATCCTTGGCGCCAGAAGATCCCAATCCGGCGGGTAGGGGCGGTGCCATCAAAACGAAGCAGGCGAATGCTGTCCATAACGGGATGAAACGCGGCCAATTCCGGCAGCAGCGTCATTCCGACCTCGGCGCCGACCATCTGACGGAGCGTTTCCAGGCTCGTGGCTCGGAACGACGTGCGCTCGCTGGCGCCCGATAGCCGGCAGACATCAAGCGCCTGCTCGCGCAGGCAATGCCCCTCTTCGAGCAGCATGAGGTCGTGCCGGTCCAGCTCATCGAGGGCAAGGGATGCGCGCTGCGCCAGCGGGTGGCTACGGGGAACGGCGAGCAAAAACGCCTCCTCGAAAAGAAACTCGCTCCGCAAGGCATCGTCATTGACCGGTAGAGCCAGGATCGCCGCGTCGAGACCGCCATTGCGGAGGCGGGCGAGCAATCGGTCGCTCTTCTCCTCGATCAACAAAGTCTCCAGATCGGGGAACTGACGGTGCATGCGCGGAACGACATGCGGCAGGAAGTATGGGCCGAGCGTCGGGAAGATACCGAGGCGTAAGGTGCCGGCTTCGGGCTCCAGGCTGCGGAGCGCGGCCGACTTGATGTCGTCGACCTCGCCCATGATCCGACGGGCGCGCACAACGGTATCCTCGCCGAATGGCGTCAGCATGACACCGCGCGAGGAGCGCTCGATCAATGGCGCGCCCAAGTGCTCCTCAAGCTTGCGGATCTGCGTCGAGAGTGTTGGCTGCGTGACCGCGCACACCTCGGCGGCGCGGCCGAAGTGCCGGTGCTCCGCCAAGGCGATCAGGTATTCAAGTTCACGCAGCGTCATTCCCGGATGAACAACCCGACTACGCCGCCTGAACGGCGTCGGTATCCGGCGCCGAAGTGCGGATCAGATGGTCGAAGGCCGCAAGCGAAGCTTTCGCGCCTTCGCCAAGGGCGATGACGATCTGCTTGTAAGGAACCGTCGTGCAATCGCCCGCCGCAAAGACGCCCGGAACCGATGTCTGGCCATGATGGTCGACGATGATCTCGCCGCGCGGCGAGAGATCGACGACGCCCTTCAGCCATTCCGTATTCGGAAGCAGTCCGATCTGGACGAAGATGCCTTCGAGGGAGAGTGTGTGGCGCTGGCCGGCAACGCGGTTCTCGTAGACGAGGCCCGTGACCTTCTGGCCGTCGCCGAGCACTTCGGTGGTCTGCGCCGACAGCAGGATATCGACATTCGGCAGGCTGCGGAGCTTGCGCTGCAGCACGTCGTCGGCACGCAGCTTGTTGTCGAACTCCACGAGTGTAACGTGGCTGACGATATTGGCGAGATCGATCGCCGCCTCGACACCGGAATTGCCGCCACCGATGACTGCGACGCGCTTGCCCTTGAACAGCGGGCCATCGCAATGCGGGCAGTAGGCCACGCCCTTGTTGCGGTAATGATCTTCGCCCGGAACGCCCATCTGGCGCCAGCGTGCGCCGGTCGACAAGATGACAGTCTTCGACTGAAGCTTCGCGCCATTGGCGAGCTCGACTGCAATCATGTCCTTGCCCGGCAGGAGCTTCTCCGCGCGCTGCAGGTTCATGATATCGACGTCGTAGGCCTTCACGTGTTCTTCGAGCGAGGCCGCGAATTGCAGGCCCTCGGTGTGGCGTACGGAGATAAAGTTCTCGATCGCCATCGTGTCCAGCACCTGGCCGCCGAAGCGCTCCGCGGCAACGCCGGTGCGGATGCCCTTGCGCGCGGCATAGATCGCAGCTGCGGCACCGGCCGGGCCGCCGCCGATCACCAGTACGTCATAGGCTTCGCGGTTGTTCAGGCGCTCAGCCGCGCGCGCAGCAGAGTTGGTGTCGAGTTTCGAAACGATCTCCTCGACCTCCATGCGGCCCTGGCCGAAAAGCTGGCCGTTCAGATAGACCGTCGGCACCGACATGACCTGGCGGCTCTGAACCTCGGCCGGGAACACGCCGCCATCGATGGCGATATGCTTCACACGCGGATTGAGCACGGCCATCAGGTTGAGCGCCTGGACCACATCTGGGCAATTCTGGCAGGTCAGCGAGAAATAGGTCTCGAAAACGAAATCGCCGTCGAGATCCTTGATCTGGTCGATGATCGCCTGCTCCGTGCGCGGCGGATGCCCGCCGACCTGCAGGAGGGCCAGAACCAGCGAGGTGAACTCGTGACCCATCGGAATACCCGCAAAGCGCAGCTTGATGTCATGTCCGGGGCTGTTCAATGCGAAAGATGGCGCGCGCTCGCCGTCATTGCGGCTTTCAACGACTGAAATCTTGTCGCAGAGCTTCGGAAGCTGGTCGAGGAGTGCCGACATCTCTGCCGACTTGGCGCTGTCGTCGATGGATGCGGTGATGACGATCGGGCGAACAACGCGTTCCAGATAGCTCTTGAGCTGGGACTTCAGATTATCGTCGAGCATGGGGCACTCCGCTGAAAAGAGATGGCAGCGGCCGTTTCAGGCGCTGAATAAGATTTTGATGCCTGCCCTCCGCGGTGAATGCGGAGGGCAGGTGGTTCGCTGGAAATCAGATCTTGCCGACGAGGTGGAGCGACGGAGCCAGCGTCTTTTCGCCTTCTTCCCACTTTGCCGGGCAAACTTCGCCCGGATGCGCGCGCACGTACTGGGCAGCCTTGATGCGACGAAGCAGGTCGGCGGCATTGCGGCCAACGCCTTCAGCCGTGACTTCCATGGCCTGGATGACGCCATCGGGGTCGACGACGAAAGTGCCGCGGTCTGCAAGGCCTTCCGATTCACGCATCACTTCGAAGTTGCGGCTGATCGTGCCGGTCGGATCGCCGACCATCGTGTACTGGATCTTACCGATGGTCTCGGAGCTGTCGTGCCATGCCTTGTGGGTGAAATGCGTGTCCGTGGAAACGGAATATACTTCGACGTCCATCTTCTGCAGTTCGGCATAGTGATCGGCGACGTCGCCGAGCTCGGTCGGGCAAACGAAGGTGAAATCGGCTGGATAGAAGAAGAAGACGGCCCACTTGCCCTTGGTGTCGGCGTCGGTGACTTCAATGAATTTGCCCTGCCGGAAAGCCTGCGCTTTGAAGGGCTTAATGGATGTATTGATAAGGGACATGGAGGCTCCTGTAAAATTGCTGCGAAGCGAAATATCGCTTTCGCGCCGCAACATAAATAGTCAGGCGCCATAAATGAAATAGATAAAGGAAAAAAAATCGATTGACGGAAGCTATCGATCTGGCGGCGCCTCCGCGGCAACCGGCATCCCCGACGCAGACGGCGTCGTCGGATGAGCACCCTTAGTTTAGTTAGTTCGATCTGTGTATAAAATAATATATCCAATAATATATCTATAGTTAAAGTCGCGCATTTATAAATAAAACAACCCTGAATTGGTTAATCGTTATTTAATCTGCCGTAGCTACTAATCGCATTGATAGTGCGCGTACTATTGGCGGGCGATTAAAGTTCTCCAAGCTAAAATAATAACGCATTCAGCTATTCGGCGATCGTGTTTTGGCTGACGGCTCAAAAAATCGGGAAAATAGAAAAGTGGCTTTTATTCAGAACCTAAAGATTCAATCGAAGATCCTGTGTCTAGTATTACTGACCTGCATTCTAGGTGTGTGCGGTGTTCTATTCGTCGCCAGCGAATTCAGGCACGCGGATGCGACCTATTCCAAGTTCATATCACAGGATGCCAACACAGAGATAAATGTGGCAATCGCCAGCCAGCGTCTGGTCTCCATCGCTTATGATGCCTATCAGATCATGCTGCATGATGTGGGCTCCGAGGAGATCAAGGCGGCGGTCGCTGATTACAAGGCAAGCCAGGATAGGCTCCACGGCTTGCTGAGCCAAGCGCTTGTCAATCTTCCGGCGGAGCATGAGGCTATCCAGAGCTTTCAGCGCCAGGCCAACGCGATTTTCGAGATAACGGACAGCGCGCTGGCTGCGGGGCAACAAGATGACGATGCATCCGCCAAGGCGTTCCTGCTGAAGGCCGATCCGCTTGTGGCTGCCGCACTCACGGATATGCGCGCATGGATCAACGATCACTCCCAGGCAATCAGCGACGACACCGTGAGGCTCTCGCGAGGCACCATGCAGACAATTACATACACGCTGATCGGTCTTGGGCTAGCCTTCCTGGCTGCCGTCGCGCTTTGCATTGCGGTCACGCGCAAGGAGATCACGGGGCCGATCGACAGGCTTCGGCTGCGGATGCTGTCGCTCGCCGATGGCCAGACGGATAAACTCATCGAAGGACTCGGCCGCAAGGACGAAGTAGGATCGATGGCTACGGCGGTTGAAGTATTTCGCAACAACGCGATTGCGCGTGAAAGGCTGGAGCAGCAGACGACCGATAACCGCGCTCTTTCCGAACGCGAGCGCCAGCAGCGCGACGAGGAAAAGCGGCTGGATGATGCAAATATCCAGTTCGCGGTTGACCAGCTTGCGACTGCGCTGCACTCACTATCGGATGGCGATGTCGGCTACCGCATCTCGGCGCCGTTCGTGCCGTCGCTTGACGGATTGCGTACGGACTTCAACGCATCGATGGAAAAGTTGCAGGCGACGCTCGAGGAAGTGCGCGTGAACGCCAACGGCATCAATGCCGGAGCCAGTGAAATTCGGGGGGCCGCCGACGACCTATCCCGGCGCACCGAGCAACAGGCGGCCTCCGTCGAGGAAACGGCTGCGGCGCTGGAAGAGATCACCACGACCGTTCGGGATGCGACAAAACGTGCCGAGGAGGCTGGCGCCCTGGTGGCGCGGGCGAGGTCCGGCGCCGAGAAATCAGGCGAGGTGATGCGCGCGGCCATCGACGCCATCCACGGTATCGAGCAGTCGTCCGGCGAGATCGGCAACATCATCTCCGTTATCGACGATATCGCGTTCCAGACCAACCTTCTCGCCTTGAACGCGGGCGTGGAAGCGGCGAGGGCGGGCGACGCCGGCAAGGGCTTCGCCGTCGTGGCGCAGGAGGTGCGCGAACTCGCACAGCGCTCTGCAACGGCCGCACGCGAAATCAAGTCGCTGATCACCTCATCTACGCTGCAGGTGCAGACGGGCGTCCGGCTCGTCAGCGAAACCGGTAGCTCGCTTGAAGCAATCGTGAGCGAAGTGCAGGAAATCAACCGCCATGTCGTGGCGATCGTGGAATCGGCGCGCGAGCAGTCAACGGGACTGCAGGAGATCAACAAGGCGGTCAATTCCATGGACCAGGGCACCCAGCAGAACGCGGCGATGGTGGAGCAGTCCACGGCGGCCAGCCACGGATTGGCGCGACAGGCAGATTCCCTCAACGTGCTGCTCGCGCAATTCAAACTGGGCAACGACCATCCCCGTATGGTGGTCGACAACACAACAGCGATGCGACGAAGCGCCTGACCGCCGCCCGAACGGAAAAAGCCCCCAAGCTCGGCCGAGTTTGGGGGCTTTGACATTGTGGTTGTGCCTGATGCGTCGCCTTACGCGGCTTTCGGGTAGCGCGAGGCGTACCAGCCACGGAACAGCTTGTACTGGTTTTCGAGATGACGTCGCTGGGAAGCGTTGAGCTTGTCGCTTTCATTGAAATGAAGCGCGTAGCGTTCGTCGCCGTTCAGTACCAGCAGATACTTATAGTGCAGGACGAGGTCCGGGCCCTCGTCATAGGTGGAAAGGACCATCAGCGCTTCTTCGAGGTCGCGCGCCTCGCGGCGTGCTTCGGCATCGCCCTTGGCGGCCTTTTCGCAGAGCGCGACGAGATGGAGCACTTCCTTGGGCAGCGCGTTGCCGATGCCGGTGATCGCGCCGCCGGCGCCGCAATTGACGAAGCCATGGTAGACGCCGGTATCGACGCCGACCATCAGCGTCAGGCTGTCATCGCCGGATGTGATGTTCTCGGCCGCATAGGTCATGTCCTGCTTGCCGCCGAACTCCTTGAAGCCGACGAGGTTCGAGAAGCGCGAGCGAAGATCGAAGAACAGGTCGGCGCGGGTGGCAAAGCCATAATAAGGGCTGTTGTAGATAACTGCCGGCAGGTCCTTGCCGGCCTCAAGCACGGCCGAGAAATGATCCCGCTGAGCAGCCACCGAAGAACCACGGGAGAGAACGCGTGGAATGACCATCAGGCCCTTTGCGCCGACCTTGGCGGCGTGCGCCGCGTGACTGACAGCCGACTTGGTGTTCACTGCACCGGTGCCGACGACAACGGGAACGCCGGCTTCGGTCAGCCGCTTGACGCCTTCCTGGCGCTCTTCATCGGTGAGAAGCGGCCAGTCACCCATCGAGCCGCAATAGACGACGCCCGACATGCCGAGCGATACAAGCTCCTTGCCCTTTTCGACCAACGCGTCGAAATCAGGCGAGCGGTTGGGCTTGCACGGCGTCATCAAAGCCGGGATGCAACCTTTGAATACTGAATCTGCCATCAGTCGTTCCTCTCAATGCAGAATGTTTGCCTGCTCGTTTAAAATGCAATCATTGAACTCTGATATATCAGATTGTCGACGATCTGTCGACATTAAAGTGAAGCCGTCTTCCTTGGCTGGCGACCGAGATCGACACACCTTCTCGTCGGCGGCGTATCGGTTAGGCGTCCGTTTACTTCCTGCGAACGTCGGATGGCACCTTTTGCCGTTTCGTCCGTTTGCGCCGCATGGAAAACGTCTCCCGCGTCCAGAACCGCTTGAAGGCCTTCCTCGGCAGCAGGGAAGGAAACCTTGCCATGACGACGGCCATCGTCTTGCCGTTGCTGATCGGCGCTGCCGGCGTCGCGATCGACTCGATGAACCTGATGGTCGCGCATGGCCATCTCCAGGAGGCATCGGACGCCGCGGCCCTTGCCGCCGTCACATCCCTTGCCGCGGGCAAGGTCGATGAGACGGGAGCCAAATCGCTAGCGAAGGACATGGTCAGCGGCCAGATGGCCAATTATGTGGACGCCACGACACTTGCCGCAATCAAGCTGAACACCACCGTCAATGTCACCACAACGACAACCGCTTCCGCCGGCAAGAAATACGATATCGTGGTGGGGTCGGCTTATGACGTAGCCGTAACCCCACTCACCGGCGTCATCAAGGGAACGAAGCAGAAGATCTCGGCAAGCAGCAATTCCACCAGTTCCGTCGGAACGACCAAAACCGCGCTCTCCATGGAAGTGTTGCTCGACGAGTCAGGTTCGATGGCCGATAATACCAATACGGTCAAATCGACAAAGTGCGTCCTCCAAGTGTTGAACATCTGCCTGCAGACGCAGACGATCTATGTGACGAAAATCGAGGCGCTGAAGCAGGCCGCCGCCAGTCTGTTCGATGCTTTGGACAAGGTCGATCCATCGGCGAAACTGGTTCGGACTGGCGCGATTTCCTATGCAAACGGCACCAAGGGCCAGTCCGATATAGATTGGGGCACCACCGGCGTGCGCCGCTACGTGACCAACATGACGCTGACGCCCACCGGTGGGACGGACGCCAATGCGCCGATGCTGACGGCGGACAATACTCTGAAGAAAAATGCCTACGGCACGGACCCGGAAAGCGTCGCGCATGCGAAGAAGGGCAACACCAACGCCAACCGGCTGATCGTCCTGATGACCGATGGCGAGATGACGGGCAACAGCACGCTCTGGAACAGGGGCCTAGACCAGGATCTGCGAGACAAGTGCGCGCTCGCCAAGGCCGACGGCATCACGATCTATACCGTGGCCTTCATGGCGCCGGATAACGGCAAGTCGCTATTGAAATTCTGCGCGTCGTCTCCGACCAACTATTACGAGCCCGATACGATGGACGCGCTCGTCTCCGCCTTCGCATCCATCGGCCAAAGCGCGACGAAGCCGGTCACGCGGCTGACGCAATAGGACTCACGCTCCCTCGAAACCAGCAAGCACGCCGACGGCGTTGACGCCAATCTCCTCGACTGCGTAGCCGCCCTCCATCACGAACAGCGTCGGCAAGCCGAGTGCCGCGATGCGCGCGCCGATCTTCGGGAAGTCCTCGGTCTTCAGCTTGAACTTGCTGATTGGGTCCTTTTCGAAGGTATCGACGCCGAGCGATACGACGACAACATCGGGCGCATAGGCTTTCAGCCGGCTGCAGGCATCCTCAAGCGACATGCTCCATTCCGCCCAGTTCGTGCCGAACGGCATTGGATAATTGAGATTGAAGCCTTCGCCTTCGCCGCTCCCACGTTCATCGGCGTGGCCGAGGAAGTAGGGATATTCCTGCATTGGATCGGCATGCAGGTTCAGCACCTGGACGTCCGCCCGCGAATAGAAAATTTCCTGCGTGCCATTGCCGTGATGATAGTCGACATCGAGGATCGACACCCGTTTGGCGCCGTTGTCGCGCAGCCACTGCGCGGCGACAGCGGCATTGTTGATATAGCAATAGCCGCCCGCGAAAGCCGCGCCGGCATGATGGCCGGGTGGCCTGCAAAGCGCGAAGGCGGAGCGTTCTCCCGCCTGAACGATTCCCGCGGCCGTCAATGCGACGTCGTGGGAGGATTTGATTGCATCCCAGGTCCCTTCAACGAACCCGGCGCCGGCGTCGAAGGAATAGTAGCCCAGCAATCCGTCGATGAAAGCCGGCGGCACGTCGCCGCGCAGGCCGCGCGTCGGCCATGTGAAGGGCAGCGCCGTTCCGCTGCGTCCCTCCGCCGTCCAGCGATCCCATACCGTCGGCAGGAAGTCGAGGTAGTCCTGGCGATGCACCTTTGCCGCCGTGCTCAGCTCATGGACATCTGGTTCCAGAATCGGGCCGAGTTCGACTGCCTGAATGCGCTCCGCCACGAACTTCGGGCGCGACGGCAGCTCGAAGCCCGGCACGATAGCGCCGGCGACAAGTTCCAGCTGGCTCGAATGGCCGAGATGGCGTGGAGAAAACACGGTCTTCATGAAAACACCCATGCGCTTACAGAAATACCGCGCCACCCAGAATTCGGGGTGGCGCGGCTGTGACTTTTTACTTCTGCAGTTCAGTCCAGATCTTGGTGTAGAGTGCCTGAACATCGGGTGGGCATGTCTGAGAGGGAACGCCGACCGACTTGAACTGGTCCGGGACGACGATCTCAGGCGCATCCTTCATGTCGGCAGGCATGTATTTTTCCGAGCCGGCGATGCCGTTCGCATAACGGTGGAAGCCGGAATTCATGCCGGCGTTTTCAGGATCCATCATGAAATCCTGGAAGAGCTTGGCATTCTCGACATTCTTGGCGTCCTTGAGCACGACCAGATTGTCGCTCCAGTTGACGAACCCTTCCTTCGGATAGCCGAAATGAATCTTCGGATTGGCCAGACGCTGGCGGAAAGCCGAGCCGTTCCAGTCGCTCGACGCGGCGAAGTCGCCGGAGCCCATCTTCTGGATCGTGCCGTATTCCATCGCGATCCAATTGGGCTTTGCGGCCAGCAGTGTATCGCGCACCTTCTTGAGTATGGTGAGGTCGCCCGTGCACTTCTTGCCGCCATTGTAGAGAATGGCCGCGTCCATGACGTCGATCATTTCCGGCACGACGTTGACCTTGCCCTTGAGCTCGTCCGGCGGATTGAAGATGATGCCCCAGGTGTTGATGTCGCCCTTGTAGACGTCGGTGTTCACCACCGTGCCGACGATACCCATCGCCCACGGCACCGAATACTTGCGACCGGGATCGAATTCGGGGTCGGCCCATTCCTTGGCGACGTTTTTGAAGTTCTCCATCTTGCCCGGATCGGTTTCGAGCAGAAGGCCTTCCTGGATCCAGATCGGCAGATAGTTCTGCGACGGCACCGCCATGTCGAAGCCGGAGCCGCCTTGGCGGACCTTGGCGAGCGCCGTGTCGTTTGAATCGTAGTCGGTGATGGTGACCTTCACCTTGTACTTGTCTTCGAACTTCTTGATCATTTCGGGGCTGGTATAGTTGCCCCAGTTATAGATGTTGAGCTCGCCCTCCGCCGAAGCAAGCGACGTGGTGGCGAGCAGAGTGGCCAAGGCGACAAGGCCGCAGTTCAAGATCTTCATGCTGTTCCCTTTCTTGTTATTCGCGTTTCTTGCTGACGAAAAAGAAGACGGTGACCGCCGCGATCGAAAGAACGAGGAAGACCGTCGAAATCGCATTCATCTCGGGCGTAATGACACGGCGGATCTGGCCGAGCATGTAGGTCGGCAGCGTGTCCTGACCGGCCGACTTGACGAACTCGGTGATGACGACGTCATCAAGAGAGATCACGAAAGCCAGCATGAAGCCGGCAAGAACGCCCGGCCAGAGCAGGGGCAGGGTGATGTAGCGGAAGGTCTTGAGCGGCGTGGCATAGAGATCGGCCGCAGCGCGCTCAAGCGTCAGATCCATGTTTTCCAGACGCGCGCGAATGGGCAGATAGGCGAAGGGGACGCAGAAGGCGGTGTGAGCGGCGATGAGGTAGCCAAGCCCCGTATAGCCGGTCCAGATTTTGATCCGCGAGAACAGGATGAGGAGAGCGACGGCGGTGACGATTTCCGGCACCATCAGCGGCGTGTTGATGAAGGCGTATTTCATCGTGAGGCCGCGATAGGCCACAGTTCGCGTCGTGGCGATGGCTGCCATGGTTGCGGCGATCGTGGCAACGGTTGCGGCAATGACGGCGATCTGCAGGGACCGGATCGAGGCATCGATAACCTGCTGGTTATGATAGGCCTGCGCGAACCAGCGCATGGAAACGCCCTGCCACGAGGCAAGAGACTCCCCTGCGTTAAACGCATAAACGACCAGAACCGCGATCGGCAGGTAGAGCAGGAAGAAGCAGATGATGGCGATGGTGGTGAAGCCGGTCTGGCGCCGGACGGAAAAACGCCTAGCCATGCCGCGCTCCGTTCGATGCGGCGTTGCGCACATAGATGAGAAGAGCCGCCATGACGAAGATCATGAGCGTGATCGACAAGGCCGAGCCGAGCGGCCAGTTGCGTCCCTGTCCGAACTGCAGTTCGATCAGGTTTCCGATCATCAGGTTCTTCCCGCCGCCGAGAATGGTCGGCGTCACATAGGCTCCGAGCGAGGGGATGAACACGAGGATCGAGCCGGCCACGATGCCGGGCATCGATAGAGGCAGGACGATGTGGCGGAGCACTTTTCCGGGCGTGGCATAGAGATCGTAGGCCGCTTCGAGCAGCCGGAAATCAAGTTTTTCCAGGCTGGCGTAGATCGGCAGCACCATCAGCGGCAGGTAGACATAGACCATGCCGGTGAGGATCGCCGTGTCGGTGAACAGGATCTGGATCGGCCGGGCGATCAGGCCGAGGCGCATCAGCATCGTGTTGATCAGCCCTTCGTTGCGAATGATCTCCAGCACCGCGAAGGTGCGGATCAAAAGGTTGGTCCAGAAGGGGATCGTGATCAGAAACAGCCAGAGTTCGCGCGTTCGCTCCGGGCGCGTCGCGATGAAATAGGCCGTCGGGAAGCCGACGATCAGCGTGAGCACGGTGGTGAAGAAGGAAAGCGCCAGCGACCGGAGAAGGATCGACACATGGGCGTCTGCGAGCGAGAGCGTGTCGTCGAAGATGTCGCGCTGGAGGAAGACGCTGATCCAGCCGTCGCTGGAAAACAGCCACTGCACATCGCCATAGGGCCCAGGTGTCAGAAATGAGTAGACCAGCACGATCAGGAGCGGCCCGCAGGCGGCCAAGAGGATGATCAGCAACGCGGGGAGAGAAAGCAGCCAGCGGTTCCGGACATCCCGTCTCTTCTCCGCGTCGATGATCCCTGCCGTTATCTCCATGCTAACCTCTCAGCACCCTGGCGGCATCGGGCTCTATCGCGATGCCGACCGCGTCGCCCTTGCCGAAGGCAGCCGTGTGATTAGGCTTGTTCTGCTGCCTGACCATGAAGCGCGTTGCGCCGTCCGAGAGACGGACATGATAGTGCGTGTCGGTACCGCTATAGATGATATCGGTGAGCGTCCCACCGATGCGGCTCTCCGCTGGCCCGCAAAGCGTTGCGTGTTCCGGCCGCAGCACGACGGTCACGTCGCCATCGGGAATGAAGCCATCCGGCACGCTCGCCGATATTCGTCCCGCAACGGCGAGTTCAACGTCTGCCCGCCCGCCATCAAGGGCAGTTATCCGACCTTCGAGGAAGTTCGTCTCGCCGATGAAGTCAGCAACGAAGCGGTCGGTCGGTGCATCGTAGATCTCGCGCGGGTCGCCGACCTGCAGAACCTTGCCGGCCGACATGACCGCGATACGGTCGGACATCGTCAGCGCCTCTTCCTGATCATGCGTCACGAAGATGAAGGTGATGCCGGTTTCGGCCTGCAGCCGCTTAAGCTCGATCTGCATCTCCTTGCGAAGCTTGTAGTCCAGAGCCGACAGCGGCTCGTCGAGGAGCAGCACCTTGGGCTGCGGGGCGAGCGCTCGCGCTAGCGCCACACGCTGCTGTTGCCCGCCGGAAATTTGGCTGGTCCGGCGATTGGCGAGCGCTTCCATGCGCACCAGTTTCAGCATGGCGCTGACCCTGGCTGCAATTTCCGCCTTCGGCCGGCCGAGCATCTGTAGCCCGAAGGCGATATTCTCGCTGACCGTCATATGCGGAAACAGCGCATAGTTCTGGAAAACCGTGTTGATCGGCCGCTTGAACGGCGGCATCGCGGCGATGTTCTCGCCATTGAGCAGGATCGCCCCATGGGTCGGAAATTCGAACCCGGCGATCAGCCGCAGCAGGGTTGTCTTGCCGCAGCCTGATGGTCCCAGCAATGTGAAAAACTCATTCTGCCTGATGGAGAGTGAGGTTTCGTTGACGGCGGCTACGGCGTATTCGCCGAAGCCGAAAAACTTGGATACACCTTGAATCTCGACAGCATTCGTCTGCGCCATGCAAAGGCCACTACCGCGCTATTATTATTTGGTTCCCAACTGACGTTAGGTGAGCACAGCGCCGATCGATTGACAACCCGGATTCGCGAAACAGCCCAATCTAGTTCGCCGAATAGGTGACGACACCGCCGCAGATGGTCTTCACCGGCTCGACCTCATGCAGCTTTTCCGGTGCCACATTCTCGATGTCGGCGCTGAGAACCGCGATATCGGCGAGATAACCCGGCTTGATACGTCCCTTGCGGTCCTCGCGGAATTCGGCATAGGCACCTTCCGTGGTGTAGCCTTCCAGCGCCTCCATCAAGGTGAATCTCTGGTCGGGATCACCCTCCTGCCACGGCTCGCGGATCATCGCCGCCTGGATGCCGCGAATTGGGCTGATCGGAGAGACCGGCCAATCCGAGGCAAAGCAGATACGGGCGCCTGCGTCCTTGATCGTCCGCCAGGCGTAGCTCAACGGCCAACGGTCGCGACCGATGCGCGAGACCGTCGGCTCGAGCGGCACGCCCATGCAGCCCGGTGGGTGAGGGGGTTGCATGGAGGCAATCACGCCCAGTTCCGCGAACCTCGGCAGGTCGTCCTTGTGAACAACCTCGATGTGCTCGACACGGTGGCGGCTGTCGCGCGGACCGTTCTCTTTGCGCGCGGCCTCGTATCCATCGAGCACCGCTCGGACGGCACCGTCGCCGATTGCATGAACTGCGATCTGCAGTCCCCGCCGGTCGGCCTCGACGGCCACCTCGCGGAACCGCTCCGGCGTGAACAGGCCTTCTCCGAGATAATCCGGGCGATCGGCATAGGGCTCGACCATGACGGCCGTCCAGCTGTCCAGCACGCCGTCGTAGAAGACCTTGACCAAGCCGGAGCGCAGGAAGTCGCTGTCATAGGCCTTCGACATGGCGGACGCCTTTTCCAGCATGTCGATCGACATGAAATTCTTGAAGTGGAACGGTATCGCCACCCGGCACGGCAACCCGCCATCCTCCTTCTCGATCGCGGCCAGAAGCTCAAGCTGGTAGAGGTTGCCGTCCATGTTCTGGATGGTGGTGATGCCGTGGCGAGCGCAATATTCTAGGCCGCGGCGCATGACCTCGAGGTCGGTGCGCCATTCCACGTCGGTCGGCCGCGGATTGGGCTCGCCGCCTGTCGCAAGCCCCAGGCGGTAGCGCGCGAAACCGCCGGCTGCCTGCACGGGGCTGAACGCTTCCATCTCACGCAACTCGCCGGTCGCCAGCCCATCGTCGCCCATGACGATCTCGTTGCCGGGCCGCAGTTCGGCGCCATGCAGCAGCTTGGACAGCTCCAGGGCCTTGGTGTTGGCCCAAGCCGTATGATGATCCGGCGCGAACAGAACCAGCGGCTGGTCCGGCCAGATCGCATCGAGATGGTGCCGCGTCAATCGCTCTTCGCCGCCTAGGATCGTGTAATCCGCGCCCTGCGCGAAAAGCATGGCCTGCTCGCGACGGTCCTTTCCGTATTCCCGGATCGCCTCGGTCAGTGCCGGCAGTCCGTGCACGCGGCTGAGTTGCAGGTGCACCAGTTCAGCCGAACCCGAGAACAGATGCATGTGGTTTTCGGAAAAGCCGGGCACGACGGATGCGTTGCCGGCGTCGATGATGCGCGTGTTGGTACCACGCATTGATGCCAGCTCACCCTCAGCACCGACGGCCGCGATCTTTCCATCGATGACGGCGATCTCCGCGGCGCGGGGGCGCTCCGGATCGAGTGTCAGCACATGCGCGTTGAAAATCAGGAGGTCCGCAAAAGGGGTCATATGACGCTCGCAATAGGGCTTGAGGGCAAATCTCTAATCTGGCGAAGCACTTTGCGGTGAGGCTATTCCATTGTGGTGACCCGGCGCCATCAAAATTTGATGCGCGCTCGGCGCAATTCACGCGACCGACGCGGCCGGCAATTTGAAACCTTGCACCGCGCAGGATCGCGCTTACGTATAACCTCGTTTGCCCCCTCTCATTTTCAGATACATCCAACGAGGACCGCCTCTTATGACCGAGAAATCCACCGCAGATAATTTCCCCGCAGGCTATGAGCTGCCAAAGGTCTGGACCTGGGACAAGGGGAATGGCGGTCAGTTCGCCAATATCAATCGGCCGATCGCCGGCCCGACGCATGACAAGGAGCTGCCTGTCGGCAAGCATCCGCTGCAACTCTACTCGCTGGCGACGCCGAACGGCGTGAAGATCGGCATCATGCTGGAGGAATTGCTGGCGGCCGGTCACAAGGGCGCGGAATACGATGCCTGGCTGATCAAGATCGGCGATGGTGACCAGTTCGGTTCGGGTTTCGTCAACGTCAACCCGAACTCCAAGATTCCGGCGCTGATGGACCACTCCACGCCGGAACCGACGCGCGTGTTCGAAAGCGGCGCGATCCTCCTCTATCTCGCGAACAAGTTCGATGCCTTCCTACCCAAGGATCACAAGGCGCGCACCGGGACCATGAACTGGCTCTTCTGGCAGATGGCATCCGCGCCCTATCTCGGCGGCGGCTTTGGTCATTTCTATGCCTACGCGCCGATGCACATCAAGTATGCCGTCGATCGCTTCTCCATGGAGGTCAAACGCCAACTCGACGTGCTCGACCGGCATCTGGCCGACAACAAGTATATGGCCGGCGACGAGTACTCGATTGCGGATATCGCGATCTGGCCCTGGTACGGCAATCTCGCGCAGGGCAAAGCTTACGGCGAAGCAGGCTCCTTCCTCGATGTCCAGAGCTACAAGAACCTGCAGCGGTGGACCGCCGAGATCGCCGAGCGCCCCGCCGTCAAGCGCGGCCGCATGGTCAATCGCGTGAACGGCGATCCGTCCGAGCAACTGCACGAGCGGCATGATGCGTCCGACTTCGACACGAGGACACAGGACAAGATCGGCTAAGCTCGATCTTCCGAACAACCGATGCCCGCGTCAACGCTCGGGCATCGGCACCATTGGCGAAGAATTTTTTTCTGTTGTCTTCTTGATGCAGGCGTAGGCCATTTTGTGAATTAGTGCCAAAATAGGCAATAAGGCCAATACGATACGGGCGGAACTTGATAGCCTCCGCACATTCGATAACGGCTGAAAACGCCAATAATTCAAGAGGAAACACCCGTGAGTGCTTTGCACATTTTCACCCCGAACGCTCGCGCAGCTCGCTGGCTCGGAACGACGGCTGCTGCTGCGATCATCGGCCTGGCTACGGGTGGAGCGCTTCACGCCGCCGATTTCGATGCCGATGCGACGATCAATATCGGCTCGCTCTATGAGCCGCAGAACCTCGACAATACCGCTGGTGCGGGGCAGGGCATCAACGAAGCATTCAACGGCAATGTCTACGAGGCGCTTTTCCGTCTGAGCGACGACGGGGCGGTGGAGCCGGTTCTCGCCAAGGACACGAAGGTCAGCGAAGACGGCCTGACCTACACCTTCACGCTCCAGCCGGGCGTTACCTTCCATTCCGGCGAGCCATTGACCGCAAAAGACGTCAAGTATTCGATCGAGCGCGTGACATCGGCGGAATCGAAGAGCTCCCGCAAAAATAGCCTAAAGACCATCGCCTCGATCGACACGCCTGATGATCAGACCGTCGTCGTCAAGCTGTCGGAGCGCGCGATCTCGCTGCCGTACAATCTGAGCTATGTCTGGATCGTCAACGACGCAGCGAAGGACCTGCAGTCTAAGGAAGATGGTACCGGTCCATACAAGCTTGAAGAGTGGCGCCGCGGCTCGTCTCTCGCCGTCGGCCGTTTCGACAAATACTGGGGCACGAAGCCGACCAACGGCGAAGTCGTCTTCCAGTATTTCACCGAAGCGACGGCGCTGAACAATGCGCTGCTGACAGGCGCGGTCGATGTGATCACCTCGGTCCAGAGCCCGGATTCGCTGGCGCAGTTCAAGGACAATGACGATTTCACGGTCGCCGAAGGCAAGTCCACCACCAAGCTGCTGCTTGCCTATAACGATCGTGTCGCGCCGTTCGACAACGTCAAGGTTCGCAAGGCGCTGGCACGCGCCGTGGATGACAAGAAGCTCCTCAACGCGATCTGGGGCGACTACGGAACGCTGATCGGCTCCTTCGTACCTCCGACCGACCCCTGGTATGTCGACCTGACCAAGGTCGATGCCTATGATCCCGAGAGCGCCAAGGCGCTGCTTGCCGAAGCGGGTTATCCGGACGGCTTCACATTCACGATCGATACGCCGAACTACGATCCGCATCCTGTCGTCGCGCAGTTCCTGCAAAGCGAGCTCGCCAAGGTCGGTGTGAAGGTGAACATCAACATCATCACCGCCAACGAATGGTACACGAAGGTCTACAAGGCGCACGACTTCCAGGCGACGTTGCAGGAACACGTGAACCACCGCGACATCGTGTTCTACGGCAACCCCGACTTCTATTGGGGCTACAACAATCCGAAGGTGACGGATCTGATCAAGCAGTCGGAAGCAAGTGCCACCACCGACGAGCAGACGGCCAAGCTCAAGGAAGCCAACACGCTGATCGCCGACGATGCGGCGAGCAACTGGATCTATCTCTACCCGCAGATCGTCGTTTCGGCGAAGTCGGTGTCGGGTTACCCGGTCAACGGCCTGAATTCACAGTTCTTCGCCTATGGCATCAAGAAAAGCGTGGACTGATTACCGCGTCCATGCTCGACAGACCATGCCGCCCGAACTATTTTCGGGCGGCGTTTTTCGTCCTATAGGGGTCAAATCCCATTCTTAGCTACCTCATTCGCCGCTCGGTCATCCTGATCCTTTCGGTCTTGATCGCCGCCGCCGTGCTGTTCCTGCTTTTGCGTTTGCTCCCCGGCGATCCGGCCAATGCCCTGGTTTCGGTTGGTGCCGATCCCGAGCAGATCGAGGCGGCGCGCCGGCAGGTGGGTTCCGACCTGCCGCTGTCGGAACAGTTCCTGCGCTTCGTCTCCAGTCTGGCTCGTTTCGAACTCGGAAATTCCTTCGTCAGCGGCGCGCCAGTGCTTGCCGAGATCGGCAACCGGCTGCGGGTTACCATTCCACTGACGCTGGCAGCATTCGTGACAGCCATTCTGCTGGCCCTTCCGCTCGGCATCATTTCGGCGGTGAAGAACGACCGCTGGTACGGCGCCGCGATTTCGGTCGTCTCGCAGCTCGGCATCGCCGTTCCGGTTTTCTGGATCGGCATCCTGCTGGTCACGGTTTTCGCCGTCGATTTTCGCCTGTTCCCTTCGGGCGGTTTTCCGTCGCGGGGTTGGTCCGCGCCCGGCAGCGCGCTGCATTCGCTGGTCCTGCCCGTCGCCACGATTGCGATCGTCATGGCCGCCTCGCTGATCCGCTATGTGCGCTCGGCGACCCAGGACGTGCTGCGCAGCGATTATCTGCGCACCGCCCGCGCGCTCGGCGCGAGCTTTTCCGGCGCCTTGATCCGCCACGGTATCCGCAATGGCGCCGTACCCGTGATCTCGGTGCTGGGGATCGAACTCGCCTCGACCTTGCTTGGCGCTGTCGTCGTCGAGCGCGTCTTCTCGCTGCCCGGCCTCGGCTCCATGCTGCTGCTCGCCATCGAGCAGCGTGACTATCCGAATGTCCAGGGTGTGCTTTTCATCTCGACGCTGATCGTGCTCCTCGTCGGCTTTGCGGCCGATGTCACTCAGCGCCTGATCGATCCGCGGCTGCGTGGCCACATGGCGGGAGCGGCATCGTGAGTGCGTCTCCTGAAACTCTTGTCGCAACGACAGCCACACGTTCGCGCTTGTCCGCAAGCCTGCTTGCCGGTGCAGTGATCGTCGCGCTGCATGTCCTGCTTGCATTGCTGACACTGGTCTGGACGCCCTACGATCCGACCGGCATGGTCGGCGGGCGCCTGGAGGCGCCGTCACTGCTCCATTGGGCCGGCACCGACCGGCTCGGCCACGACCTCATGACCCTGATCATGATCGGCTCCCGGATCGCGCTGGTCGTCGGCGTCGGCGCCGTTGCGATTGGGGCCGCCATTGGCGTCCCGTTGGGCCTGCTCGCTGCCTTCGCGACGCGTACACTCGATGACATCCTCGTCGCAACCCTGGATATCCTGATCGCCTTTCCGACACTCTTGATCGCCATGCTGATCGTTGCGTCAAGCGACGGAGCCAGCCTCTGGAACGCCATCATCGCGATCGGCATCGGCAGCTCCTCCATCATCGCAAGGCTGACGCGCATTCTCGCCAAGCGTGTGCTGACGATGGACTACATCACTGCCTCACGGGTGTCGGGCACGTCCTGGCCCGACGTGGTGCGAATCCATGTCCTGCCCAATATCTGGCCGACCCTGATCGTCAACCTTGCCCTTCAGTTCGGTCTCGCCGTGATCGCGGAGGCTTCTCTCTCCTATCTCGGCCTCGGCGCACCGCCACCAAACGCCTCCTGGGGCCGTCTCCTGCAGGAAGCGCAAAGCACGGTCTACACAGCGCCGTTCGGTGCCATCGCGCCCGGCATTGCGCTCGTATCGCTGGTGATCGGGCTCAATCTCCTGGCGGACGGTTTTCGCGAATTCGCTGATCCAACACGCAGGAGACGCCGATGAGCGCGCTGCTTCACGTAGACCGGCTGAGCATCCAGGCCTCTGGGCGCCGGCTGGTTTCCAACGTCTCCTTTTCCATCGCACCCGGCGAGCGCGTCGGCTTGATCGGTGAGTCCGGCTCCGGCAAGTCGCTGACGGCGCTGGCATCGATCGGCTTGCTGCCGGATGGCATGAAGGCGGAGGGCTCCATTCTGCTGGACGGTCGTGAGGTCGTCGGTGTCGCCGATCGACATCTCGCACCGCTTCGCGGCACTGTCGTCGCCACGGTCTTCCAGGAACCGCTAACGGCCCTTGATCCGCTGATGACGATCGGCAACCAGATCGCCGAGGTTCTGCGCCGCCGTGCTCGGCGGGATGGCCGCAGGCTTGATCGCAAGACCGTCACGGCAGAGGTCATGACCTTGCTCGACCGTGTCGCGCTGCCGGACCCCAATCGGATGATCAATGCCTGGCCGCATGAGATCTCGGGAGGGCAGCGCCAACGCGCCGCGATCGCCATGGCGCTCGCTTGCCGACCGAGGCTTCTTATCGCCGATGAGCCGACGACGGCGCTCGACGTCACCACCCAGGCGGAGATCATCAAGCTGCTGCATGCGCTGGTGACAGAAAGTGAAATGGCGCTTCTCTTCATCAGTCACGATCTCCCCGTCGTCGCGCAGGCGGTCGATCGGGTTCTGGTGATGAAGCAGGGTGAACTCGTCGAGGAAGGCGCGGTGCGGACCGTGTTTCAGCAACCGCGGCACCCGTATTCGCAGTCTCTCCTCACGGCTGCGCGAACCTTCGATCAGGCGCTCGGGAGCGTCCTATGAGCCTTTTTGACGTTCAGAATGTTTCCTTCACCTACGGCCGTGGCAAGTCGGCGCTAAACGATGTCAGCCTCAGGTTGACGGCCGGCCGCAATCTCGGAATCGTCGGAGAGTCTGGATCAGGCAAGACGACGATGCTGCGGCTGCTGCTCGGCCTGACACGTCCCTCCATAGGCGAGGTGCTGTTGAAGGGTGAACGGCTAGATCCCTCGAACAAGGCGTTCATGCGTGGCTTCCGCCGACAGGTGCAGGCGGTCTTCCAGGATCCCTATTCTTCGCTCGATCCTCGCCAGTCCGTTTTCGACATCATCGCCGAGCCGATCCGCTCGCTGAAGCTCGAAGGCGACCTCAAGTCCATGATTCGTGACGCCTTACTATCGGTCGGTCTCGATGAAAGCGCCGGGTCGCGCTATCCGCATGAGTTTTCCGGGGGACAGCGGCAGCGGATCGCGATTGCCCGCGCCATCGTCTCGCGACCGGAGATCATTCTCGCCGATGAGGTCGTCAGCGCGCTCGACCTTTCGACGCGGGTGCGTATCGTCGAACTGTTGAAGAAGCTATCGAGCACGGTGACGCTGGTGCTTGTCTCGCACGACATCAGCCTCGTGGCGCTGCTGTGTCATGACCTGGTTATTCTCGAACGCGGCCGTATCGTCGAAAGCGGTCCGACGATAGAGATCCTCAAGAACCCTCAGCATCCGTATACCCGTGCACTGTTGGCGAGCACGCCGCGACTGCCTGACTATGTGTGATCCATCGGAACTCCGTCAGCCGACACCCTTGGCCGACGGGTTGCCGTGGATCAAGCTCGAACGCTCAGCGATTTCTCGGTCTTGGCGTCGAAGAGGTGAACCTTCTCAAGATCGGGCACAACCGAGATTTCATCGCCCGATTGAAGCGAAAGACGATCGCGTACGGTTGCCACGATCTGCGCCGTTCCCAAGGTCGCCGTTATCTGTGTCTCGGCGCCGGTTGGTTCTATGAGCGTGACATTCGCGGTGGCTCCGCCCTGATTGATGACGAGATGTTCCGGGCGGATACCATAGACAACCTCCTGTCCTCTATCGAGGGGCAGTCCGACAGGGATCGGCAACCTTGCTCCTCCTTCCGACACGAATTCGGCCGGACTTTCGGCACTGACCTTGCCCTTGATGAAGTTCATCCCAGGCGAACCGATGAAGCCGGCGACGAATAGGTTTGCCGGCCGGTCGTAGAGGTCGAGCGGTGATCCGATCTGCTCGACGTAGCCGTCGCGCATGACGACGATCCGGTCCGCCATCGTCATCGCCTCGATCTGGTCGTGGGTGACATAAATGGTCGTGGTTTTCAGGCGCTGGTGCAGTTGCTTGATCTCTGAGCGCATCTGCACGCGAAGCTTGGCATCGAGGTTGGACAGCGGCTCGTCGAACAGGAAGACCTGCGGCTGGCGAACGATAGCCCGGCCCATGGCAACGCGTTGGCGCTGGCCGCCGGACAGATTGCGCGGATGCCGATCAAGCAGATGCTCGAGCCCCAGGATCTGCGCCGCCTCGAGCACGCGTCCCTTGATCTCTTCCTTCGGCGCCTTGGCCAGCCTCAGCGAGAATCCCATATTGGCCTCGACGGTCATATGCGGATAGAGGGCATAGGACTGAAACACCATCGCGATGTCGCGCTCCTTCGGTGCGACGTTGTTGACGACACGCCCACCGATCGAGATGCGCCCACCGGAAATCTCCTCCAGGCCTGCGATCATCCGCAGCAAGGTGGACTTGCCGCAACCCGAGGGACCGACGAGAATGACGAACTCTCCGTCCCGGATATCGATATCGACTCCATGAAGGATTTCCAGGTGACCGTAGCTCTTGCGGGCATTCGCGACGCTGACTGACGCCATAATTCTCTCCGACTGAAACTGTGTGACACGCGGCCACCGTACCGGCAGCTGCGGCACCACTTGAAATTTACTGGTTGGCCGTGGCCGTGGAATAGGGCGCGAGCGCCGCATCGATTGCGGCGAGGCAAAGATCGCGAGCTCGTGGAGCCACGCGTCTTGTCACGACGTCGGGATAAACACGAGCAAGATACTGGCTGATCAGCGTTTCCGGGATCGGATCGGGAAGCGCTGCCATCAAGGCTTCCACCGCGCCGGCAGCCTGCCTGTCGGGCCAATAGTAGCGGATACGGTCGCTGTAGCTGAAGTGGCGCTGCAGCCGCAGCTCCTCGGTCGACCCTGTGTAGTGACCCGCCCAATGCTGCGGCTGGCTCAACATGATCGCTTCCATCTCGGCATGGAGGCTATCCGACACGCCATCAAGTACGTGCCTGATTGCATCAAGCCCGTAGAGCGCCTCGCGCAGCGCGAAGGTCAAGCCGGGACCTACTTTCAGGATGGCGAAACCGTCATCGACGAGAGCCGAAAGCTCGGCAACAGTCTGGTAGTCCGTCGAGTGGGCCTCGAAGAGGAGTCCCGGCATTCGGGAAAGCGACGATGCCAATCCCCGGGCGCGGTCCGGCTTGTAAAGGACGACATTCGCATTCCCAAACTCGACGCCCGGCTGGACGACGATCCCGATCACGCGGTCCATGGCCGCTCCGGCGCCAGCCTTCTCGAAAGCCGATGTGTGGATGGCGAGCGTCTTCAGGGCGGCGTCGGGAGAGGTAACCTCAAGCTCATCGATCGCATGCGTCGCGCCGCCGGGAGGCGGGACCTCCGTGCCGATGATATACACCGGCGGACGTTGCCCGATGCGGCGTGCCGTATCCTCTGCGACCCTTGCCAGACGTGCCGCCCTTTCGGCGGTCACTTCGTCGTCGAGCGCCGCCGGTTCCCCGGCGCATCCCATCGACGTGTCGAGATGCAGCTTCTCGAAGCCTGCTTCGACATAAGCCGCGACCATTGCCTCGGCTCGAGCCATGGCTTCGTCGGCGTCCAGCTTTTTCCAGGGATTGGGACCAAGATGATCGCCGCCAAGGATGATCCTCTCCAGCGGGAAACCGACCTCTCTGGCGATCCGCTCGATAAACTGCCGGAAGCCTACTGGCGTCATGCCCGTGTAGCCGCCTTCCTGGTTCACCTGGTTGCAGGTGGCCTCGATGAGGACCGCGGTGCATTCCCGTGCCGCCCGCCGCAAGGCGGCCTCGATCACAAGCGGATGAGCCGAGCAGACCGACGTTATGCCGCGCGACAAGGCTTGTAGGCGCGCGCCAAAAAGCTTGGAGAGCGCGCTCTCACGATTTTGATCGAGAACGTCGCTCATACCAGCGTTACAACCTTGGTCAGGTGTCGCGGCGATACCGTGTCTATGCCTCTCGACTGCGCGACACGCTCACCGAGCATCTGCAGGGCAGGGAGAACGATGAGTGCGGCGAGCGAAAGATCGGCGTCGACAGCGAGTTCGATATCGCCAGGTCCGCCGAGGCCGATGACGATAGCGCCCTTCTCCTGCAGCTCTTCGACGAGTTTGGCTTCTGCATCCTTTTGATCGGTGCTGTAGAGCATGACGGCCGCGGTTTTCTCGTCCACAAGGCTGATCGGGCCATGGCGATATTCGAGCGGATGGAAGGGCTGGGTCAGGACCTGACTCATTTCCATCAGCTTAAGCGCGCCTTCCGCGGCCATGCCGAAAAGCGGTCCGCCGCCAAGAAAGACGAAATGGCTGCGATCGAGAACCGGTGTGCTGAGCGCAGCGTCTAGCGCATCAGCGAGCTTTTCTGCGGATACCACGGCCGATGCGGAGATCTTATGGCCGATCATCTGCAGGCCAAGCAACAGCATGAGGCTGGCCGAGACTGACATGACGATGCCTTCCTCGCTGTGGGTCGGCGAGGCAACGACGTCGTCGCTGCATTTTGCAAGCGAGCTCTCGGCCTCGACAGTCAGGGCGGTGACGAAGGCGCCGTTTTCGCGGCTCTTCTTAGCTGCAGCGACCGTTTCGGTCGTTTCGCCGCTGCGCGAGATTGCGACGACATGCGTGTTCTTCCAGTCCGGCCAGAAGAATGATGGACGATTGAGCCATTCGGCACCGGGGACGGCGATCGCGCGACGACCGGCGTTGTTCGCATATGCCGCCAGCGACATGGCGAGGTAGTAGGACGTTCCGCAGCCGACATAGACGAGCACTTCGTCACGCGTGATCGCGGTGTTCGAGCCCAGCGCCTTCTCCCAAAAGGGAAACTGCTCGCGGATGACTTTTTCGGTCGTGTTCATGGTGACTCCGATTACTTGACCGAGCCGGCCAGCAGACCGCTGACGAGGTATCGGTTGAGGAAGATGACGACGAGGGCAGGGATGACGATCGCGATGGAACCGCTGGCCGTGATCAGCCCGTAGTCGATGAAATTTTTCGTGACGAACTCGGGAATGAGAACAGTCAGTGGCTTGGTCGCCTGCGGCGAGAAGATCAGGGGCACGAGATATTGCCCCCAGGCACCGAGGAAGGTGAGGATCGCAGCGGCGGTCAGGCCAGGACCTGCCAGCGGCAGCACGATATTGAAGAAAATGTAGAGACGTCCCGCACCATCGAGCTGTGCGGCTTCCTCTAGCGCCAGAGGCAGGGCCTCGAAGACGCTGCGCAGCAGCCAGAGCGAGAGCGGCAGGTAAGCCGAGACGTAGATCAGGGCGACGCCGACATAGGTATCGACGAGATGCATCTTGATCATGATCTGGTAAAGCGGGATCAGCACCGCATAGGCCGGGATCGCCAGCGTCGCGACCACAAGGCCGAAGAGCGCGTTGCGGCCCGGAAAGCGTATGCGGGTGAAGGCATAGGCGCCCAGTGCGGAAATCGCCACACAAAGGAGCGTCGCGGCCGCCGAGGTGACGACGCTGTTCAAAAGCGCCGCGCGAAACTGCCGCCACACCTCGACGCCGCCGATACGATCGACGTTGATGCCGAGCAGCCGAGAGTAGTGATCCAGCGTGAAATGTTGAGGGAAGAAGTGGATTGGCCGGACGGAGAAGTCGTCCGTCGGCGTCACCGAACTGGCGACGGTCCAGTAGATCGGACCGAGCGACCAGATCAACAGCACGGCGACGCCGATCCATATCATCAGGCGATAGAGAAGGGTGGGTTTCATCAGTCGAACCGTGTGTTGCGATAGACCCGAAGGACGTAGATGAGCGAGACGAGAAGCGAGACGAAGGTGATGACGACGGAGAGCGCCATTCCGTAGGAGAACCGCAGGTTCTGGAAGGTTTCCAGATAGATTTGCACGAGGATCGGCCGTGTCTCGAGACTGGACCCGGCAAGAACCCAGGCTTCGTCGAAGAGGTTGAAGGCATTGACCGTGGCGTTGGTCATGGCAACCGCGATCGCGCTGCGAACAAGCGGAAGCGTGACCAGCGCGAACATCTGCGGGCGCGTTGCGCCATCGATGCGTGCCGCTTCATAAAGATGCGATGGAATGCTCTGCATCGCCGCGAGGACGATAACGATCGTCAGCGGCATCATGCGCCAGACATGCACGACGGTGACGGCAATGATCGCGCTCGTTCGATCGTTGAACCAGACGTGGTTCTCAAACGGAAGCCCGAGCGAGGTGAGGATGCCGTTCAGCAGGCCCGCGCCAGGCTGATAGATCCACAGCCAGATCACGGAGTTGACGACACCGGGGAGCGCCCAAGGGAGGATCACCGCCGCGAGAATCCACTGCCGGCCAACTTTCAGCTGATTGATCAGCGAGGCGGCGAGCACGCCGAAGACCGTTTCCGCAAGCACTGCCAGCACGACATAGATGAGCGTGTTGACCCATGTCGTGCCGAGCTGCGCGTCCGACAGCATGCGCGTGTAGTTTTCCAGGCCAACGAAGGGCGTGCCGGCCTGCATCGGATTGACCCGGTGAAGGCTGTCCCAAAGCGTTCGCGCCATAGGATAGAAGACGAGCGCCGTCATGGTGATGAGAATGGGGGACACCAGCAGCACGCCGAGAGTGGTGTCGGCATTCGAGCCGGCACCCTTCTTGGCTGCGGTCTCCTTATAGGCGACAGCAGTCATTGCGCCATCGCCTGCTTGGCGGCGTAGGCGATGCTCTCGACAGCCTGGTCAACGGTCATCTGACCCTTGGCGGCGCTGTTGATGGCGGTGTTCACGCCGCTCGAAAACTGCGGGTACCACGGGGGTGTGCCCTGCGGAAACAGCGCCTCGACCGTCTTCGACTGCGCGACAAGCGCATCGCCGCTGTTCAGCTTGCCTTCCGAGTTCAGCTCGGCCAGAGCCGACGTGCGGGTCGGCAGGAAGCCGTTCGCCATGTTCTTCTTCTGGAACTCGCGGCTCGTGAACCACTTGACGAAGGCAACAGCCGCTTCCTTGTTGGGCGAGACGTTGGGGATCGCAAGCGCCTCCGGCAGACCGAAGCTGCGGGTCTCGCCGCTCTCGGTCGGAACCAGGATCGCCTCAACCTGGCCGGCGACCTTGGACTGCTTGGGATCGTTCATTTGACCGAGACGACCGGGTTCGCCCGAGATCATGACGCTTGTCAGACCCTGCGAGAACATGCCCTCGTTGATCTGGCTGTCCTTGAGGCCGGTGGAGGCCGGATCGACCAGACCTTCCTTGAGCAGCATCAGTTCGAAGGCCAGCGCCTTGTAGCCGGCGGAATCAGGCTTGGTGAAGAGCGGGTTGAAATCCTTGTCGAACAGCTCGCCGCCAAATGCCTTGGTCAGCAGGTACCAGCTCGTCGAGGCACCTTCCGTCGCCGAGACCGGCAGGCCGACCGGATAGGTGGCGATACCCTTTTCCTTGATCTTCTTGGCCGCTGCCACCAGCTGGTCGAGCGTCTTCGGGGTTTCGGTGATGCCCGCATCCGCAAAATGCTTCTTGTTGATGAGCATCACGCGGAAGTCGTTCGAATAAGGGACGCCAAGCAGCTTTCCATCGACCGTGAAGATCTTGGCAACGCCGATGTCCTTGACGCTGTCGGCATCGATCACGTCGTTGAGCGGCATGTACCAGTCGGCTGCTGCGAACTGGCCGGTCCAGGACCAGTCGAACTCGGTCACGTCGGCCGGCGCCGTGCCGGCAACCAGTGCCGTCACCAGCTTCGGCCGGATATCGTCCCAGGAGAGCGTCTGCAGGTCGACATGGATTCCAGTTTCAGCTTCGAACGCGGCGGCGATATCGGGCCCCTGCGGCGACGGCATCAATACGGTGATCGATTCACCGGCGAGCGGCTTGTCTTGCGCGGCCGCCGGAAGAGCGACGGCCAGGGCCGCTGAGGCGAGCAGTGATAAGATTGTTTTACGCATGTTCCCATCCTTCTTTGTTATCAAGAATTTACGTGATTTTATTGCGCAAACGCCGCATTTGCCGATGCGGCGACGTGCCCGATCCAGCCTTCGTCTATGGGCCAGTCGAGAAGTTGGGCGGCAGCGAAGAGCGCTCCGCCGATCGGGGGTAACTTCGGAGCTATAGGTGGGCGGCCGATGCGTTGCTCCAGCGCCTGCAGAAGAACGGTGCTCCGCAGCGTGCCACCGGCAAATGTCCAGTCGGCGCCCGGCTCGCAATGACCGGCAATCGCGCGGTGGTGCTTGGCGAGTTCTTCCGCGGCAAGGTCGAGCAGGCCAATGGCAGCCGTGTCGCCGTCTAGTGCAGCTTGATCGACCACTGCCGACAGGGCGGCGATGGTAGACCGTTTCGCATCCGATGTCGCCCAGGCGCCAAGGCTGTCCATCGGATTGGCCGGGTCGAGTTGAAGATATTCGAAGACGGCTTTCGCCAACGCCGTCGGCGGCAGACGCCCGTCAAGGCTCTGGCTGACCAGATTGAGAGCCAGCCGGCCGATCCAGTAGCTGCTGCCTTCGTCGCCGATGATGTCACCCCAGCCACCGGTTCTGGCGGGCTCGCCCCCCGCATTGCGCGCCCAGGCCATGGAACCAGTTCCGGAGAGCACGAGAATACCCGACTTTCCGGCCAGCGCTCCGAGGTGAGCGGCGTCGACATCGTTGAGAACGCGAGTGCGCGCATTCGGAAAGGCCTGCTCGATGGTTTCTTCGAGAAGACGGGAGAGATGAGCGACCTCTCCATAGACAGGCAACGCGGCCGCGACGGCGGCCAGTCGCTTCTCGTTGCGAAATGGCTCGATATGTCTCTCGAGTTCGGTTGGCCAGCCTGGATTGTCCATGGCGTTGACGCCGCCGCCGAGACCGCTGCGAAGGATGCGCCCGCTGTGATCCGCAAGCGCCACCATAACCTTGGTGCCGCCGCCATCGATGCCGAGGATGAGATCGTCGCTCAAGACTTCGCTCCCTGATCGGCAAAAATGGTCTCGACACCAAGCTCAGCGAGTTGTGTACGCCAGTCCTTCGACACACCGGCATCGGTGATAAGCTTGGCGCTGTTCAGGGGCGCAACCTTGTAGGTCGCCGTCGTGCCGAACTTCGAGGAATCTGCAAGCACGAAGCGATTGCTGGATCGCGTGAGCATCTTCCTGTTCAGGCTCGCCTCGGCGCTATCCACGCTGTAGATCGCGCCGTCGCCGCTGACCGCGCTTGCACCGAGAAACAGCTGGTCGAACCAGATCGTCTCCAGCATCGCTTCGGCCTGCGGGCCAACCAGCGATGCGTTTTCGCTGCGCAATTGCCCGCCGAGGAGGACGACGTCGAGGTTCGGGACGTTCATGAACTCCTGCGCCACGATCAGGCCGTTCGTGAAGATGCGCAGCGGCATGGGATTGATGCGGATCAGCTTGGCAAGCTGAAGCACTGTCGTGCCGGCATCCAGGAAGATCGCTGTCCGCGGAGAGAGGCGTTCATAGGCGGCATTCGCAATGGAGCGCTTGGCTGCCAACTGGCGCTTCTCGCGCTCCTGAAATGCCAGTTCGACCGAAGACCCTTCGGCGATGCGGGCGCCGCCGTGAACGCGATCGATCGCGCCTGCCTCCTGCAATAGCTGGAGATCACGCCGGACGGTTGCAAGCGACGCGCCGACGGCATCCGCTATGTCCTGGATCGTGGAGAAGCCATTGGCATAGAGATGGCTGCGGATAAGGTCCTGCCGATCAGTCTTGAGGCCGCCGCTCTGGTTCAAGGCATATTCCCTTTTTGGCTTTCTAATTTCACTCAGATTTCCACTCAGAAAGATCAATGTCAATCATGTTTATGATGTTTTATGATCGTTTTGTTTGCGAGCAAAGAAAACGGCGCATTCGGAAAGGCGCCGCTAAAGCATGCTGGGGTGTGTCAGTGATACTTGGGCAGCAGGTCACCATGCTGTTCGATCAGATCGTCAACCATGTCCCAGATTTCGTCGGGCGACAGTTCGGCTGATGTGTGCGGATCGAGCAGCGCAGCCTGATAGATTCGCTCTCGTTTGCCGGTCAACGCTGCTTCTACGGTCAATTCTTGCACGGAAATGCTCAAGCGCATGACGGCTGCAAGCTGCGACGGGATTCTGCCGATTCGGGTCGGCTGGATACCATTGCGGTCGACATGGCAGGGAACTTCGACGATGCACTCCGGCGGAAGATTTTCGATGAGGCCGTCGTTCGGGACGTTACCGTAGATCAGCGCCGGTTTTCCGGTCACCGCCGCGTGGATAATGCCGGCGGCATACTCGTTGCTGCGGCAAACGTCGATCGGCTTGCCGCCTTCGAGGTCCTGGCGCAAGGCATGCCATTCGGCGATCTGCACCTCGCAACGACGGATATACTCGTCGAGCGGTATGTTGAGTTGCTCCACCAATTCCGGTCGGCGGTCCTTGATGTACCATGACGTATATTCGGAAAAGTGCTCGCTGGATTCTGTGACGAAGTGGCCGAGCCGTTTCAAGACGTCAAAACGGACGCGATCGTCTGCTGGAACCCTGCCTTCGGCCGCAATCGACTTCAGCCTGGGATAGAGGTCGTGGCGGTCGCCATTGGCGCAGATCTTCTCGTATTTGAGAAAGAAGGCGATGTGATTGATGCCGGCCGAGACGTAGTTGATGTCATCGATGTTCTCGCCGAGGCAGTTGGCAAGATGGCCTGCCGTATGTTGCACGCTGTGGCACAGGCCGACGTTACGGATGCTCGGTGCGATTTCCTTGATTGCCCAGCAGTTTATCGCCATCGGGTTGACGTATTGCATTAACAACGCATTCGGGCAGACGTCCTCGATGTCGCGGCAGATCGCTTCCAGCACGGGGATCGTTCGCAGGCCGCGGAAGATGCCGCCGATGCCGAGCGTGTCGGCAATGGTCTGCCGGAGGCCATACTTCTTGGGAATGTCGAAATCCGTCACCGTCGCCGGCTTGTAGCCGCCCACCTGCATCATCAGGATAACAAAGTCAGATCCTTTCAAGGCTTTCCGGCGGTCAAGCGTCGCTTCGATGCGTACTGAAGTGAGTTTTAGTGCTTCGCATATGCGTCGTGCGACGATCTCCGATGTCTTCAGACGTTCGGGATCGATATCGAACAGACTGATGACGTAGTCTTGATCCGATGGCGTCGACAGGACATCTCCCAGGATATTCTGGGCAAAGACGGTGCTTCCGGCTCCGACAAGGCAAATTTTCGGCATTTGGTTCTCCTCTGGTGAATGAAACCTGAATGCCTCTTCCAATCGGGATTTTCTTCCTGCTAAAAGCAAAATAATTCTCGGATCGGAGCAATCGCCTATGAGGCTCGGAGAAAACAGCCCGGAAGGAAAGTGGGTCGGCTCACCGCGCGATTTTCTAATCGAGCAACACACGGCCGATACGATGACGTCGGCGCATTGGCATGATCACATCGAGCTCAACCTGCTTCTCGAGGGATCGATGACCTACCTGTTCAACGGGAAGCAGGAACATGTCGAAGCCGGGCGCCTCGTCCTGTTCTGGGCGGCCATTCCCCACCAGACGATCTTCGTCACCGATGAATCGCCGCTTGTCTGCGCCTATCTTCCGCTCGCCGATTTTCTCGCGATGCCGATCGAAGCAGGCGCGCGGCAGGCCATCTTGCAGGGGGCGTTCATCCACGAACCCAATCCACTCGGCGACGCCTCGGGTACCCGCTGGGTCGATGAGTGGAACCATGGCGATCAGGCCCGGCGCCAACTGGTGACCGACGAGGTCGCTCTGCGAGTGCGGCGACTTATTCTCGATCATGCGGATGTCGGTTTCGATCGCCGCGAGGCGGCGGCGCTGTCAGGCACCGGTATCCGGTATACGCAAGTGCTCACTGAGCTGATAAGCAGGCGCTATCCGGAGCCGCTGACGCTCACTTCGATCGCGAAGCTCGCCCGCGTTCATCCGACCACCGCAAACCGCGCATTCCGCCATGTGCTCGGAATTTCGGTGATGGAATACCTCACGCGTTTTCGCCTGGCCCGCGCGATGCAGCGACTGGCGGAAACGGACGACGCCATACTCGAGATTGCCCATGATTGCGGCTTCGGCTCGGCCGCTCGCTTCTACGACATATTCAAGAAACGAACGGAAACCACGCCGCGCCAGTTTCGTCTGATGACGCGTTCTAGGTGATCGGGTCGCCGTGCATCACTCCTGAACGGGATAGATAACATCCAGCGATACTTCGCCTTCCAGAATGCCGCGTTGGACATCCCTGCGACCGTGGCTGATTTCCACAACCGTGTAGAGCTTATCGTCGCGGAAGGCGCTTGCATTGCGTGTCGAGACATCTTCGGCTGGCGCCGCATCAACTTCCATGAAGTCGAGTTCGCGCGCCGAGGCGACGATGCGGGCATCACCGGTGGTTCGGGCCGCGACCACAATCTCTCCCTGATTTGGCGAATTGTCCCAGCGGGGGTCGTCAGGTGCTGCCAAGGGAACCAGCTTGTAGATATTCAAGGCATCTCCCTCTCCGACGTTTGGAGAGGATTCTCTTGCCGCATCAGCTATTTGCGCCTGACTTTCGACAGACTGCGCGAAGGTGTTGGATGTTGTTGCGTTATTGGGGGCATCGCCTCCGGATTTCACGACGTTCGACATCAAGGTGCTCCGTGAAAGTTCTGGCTCCCGCCGCCAGTCTTTCCGGAGGCGGGAGCATCTATTATTTATTTGCAGGCATTTGCCGCATCGGTCGAACTGGAGGTCGTGTTCGAGCTCGGGTTGGTCGTTCCGCCGGCCTCGCGACGCTGGCAATCGTTGGCGTCACCGCCAGAAGTGCCGGCACCCTGACCGTTCATGTTGGTACCCGGTGTGGCATTGCCGTTATCGCCGGTATTCTGGCCACCGTTGGATTGGGACGTTCCGGTGCCACCATTGTCCCCGGTATTCTGGCCGCTGCCGCTTCCACCGCCCGACGTCTGCG
Organism: Hyphomicrobiales bacterium; assembly: GCA_900471485.1. Taxonomy (GTDB): domain Bacteria; phylum Pseudomonadota; class Alphaproteobacteria; order Rhizobiales; family Rhizobiaceae; genus Rhizobium. Next base: position 468,498 of record UCEU01000001.1, on the reverse strand, counting down.
CCATGGCTGAGGTCGCAAGCCCGATGGAAAGCAGCGACGCGGCAAGGATTTTCGTAAGCATGATATTTCCTCCAATCTTCTTTCTTGGTCTTGAGCTAACCTGGGAAGCTGGAGGATGTTCCCGGATATCGCTTGTTCTTTCGAACTGGTTTTAGGCTAGGCCGAGCCCGGTGTGAGAACCAGGATGTAGAATGCCGCAATGACGACGGCGATTGCGAAGATGGTGACGACGAACCGCGACATGCCGCGGCGGGCTTTCTTCTCTGTGCTTTTCATAACTGTGAAACACGCATGGCTGCCGGAAGGTTCCGAGACGGACGATGTCGCCATGGCAGGTTTGCCACTCTCGATAAATATGATAGCCATACTCATGTTCATGCCTTGCAATTTTCCGGCAATTGCTGGAGATCGCCGCTAGGCAGGCAATAAGGACTATCGAACGCAATGAGACGACCCTTCCGAATGCTCGGTCGCGGGACGGTATTTCAGGGATCAAGCAGAGGCGGAAATCGACGTTGAGTTTCTGGCACTCCATGGTTTGGCGCACCGAGGGCATCAAGGTGACGGCACCGGTGAAGTGGCAACGCTATGACGGTTTGGTCAGCGCTTTCTGGGAGGCGGAAAGCCAGGCTGGCGCCACCGGCTATTATCTTTCCGCTGATCCCAGGATCATGATCTTCTTCAGCGATGTCTCCTCGCAGGTGAAGATATCGAACCGCAACGGGGACTTCTCGCAATATCACCGGCCGATGACCCGGGCGATCTACATTCCGCCTGGCGTTCCCATGTGGACGACGAGCAACGCGCTGCACCGGTTCTCTCATCTCAACCTGCATATGCACAAAGACCGGATGCTGCGCTACCTGTCGCCTGCGATCGGCGGATCGGCAGCGCTGACCGCGCTGCGCAGCCCCGTCGAGATACAGGACATAGGCGCCATCCAGACATTGGCCGGACTGCTCGTCGACGAGGTATCACAGCCTTCGAAACACGCGATCTACGCCGAAAGCCTGGTCGGAAGCATCGTCACGGGCCTCATCGACATCCCGGAGGAGGGGACCGACGGGGCCGGAGGGCGGCTGACGCAGGCGCAGATGAACAAGCTTATCGCGCGCATCGAGGCGCAGGGTGACGGGCGAATGACGGTATCCGAAATGGCGGCGGTCGTCGGTCTTTCGGAAAGCTGGTTCGCCAACGTCTTCCGGCAGACGACGGGCAAAACGCCGCTGCAGTGGCAACTCGCGAACCGTATCGAGCGAGCCAAAAAGCAACTGCTTGAAAACGAAATGACGGTGGCTGCCATCGCGGCGCAGCTCGGATTTTCCGACCAGGCGCATTTCACGAAAGCCTTCCGCCAGATCGCCGGCGATACCCCGGCAGCGTGGCGGCGTGGAATTGTCAGAGACGCCTAAAGGCGTTTCGTCCCGCCCGGACAATCCGGACGGGACGATAAGGCTACCAGGTCTGGCGCAGGGTGGCGTAGATCGCGCGACCGGGATTGTAGTAGTAGGCACCGCCGTCGTTGTTGGCGATGTGCTTCTCGTCAAAGATATTGCTGGCGTTGACCTGGAACGTCGTGTTTTCCTGAATCTTGTAGGTGTAGGCCGCATCAAACACGATGGCGGGGTCAGACTTTCGCGTGTTGGCGTTGTTGAAGTAATAGGAGCCGATATAGCGGGCACCAAGACCGAAGGTCATGTCACCACGAGCGCCGTCGCCTTCCCAGGTGTAGGATCCCCAGATTGACGCCATGTTCTCGGGAACCTGCGCGAATGCCTTGCCGTTGTAGCCACTGGCGTTGCCGGGTTCCTCGATCTTGGAGTCGATGTAGGAGTAGGCTGCGATTACATTGAAATTGTTGGTCACCTCCATCTTCGCCTCGAGATCGAGACCACGATGGCGCACCTTCTTCACCGTAGACGCCAGATAGGTCGGCGCTTCATATGTGGTGATGTTCTCCATCGACAGATCGTAGACAGAAGCGGTGAACAGGGCGGGGAACGCATCCGGCTTATACTTCACGCCGACTTCGTATTGCGTTCCGAATGTCGGCTGCACACCCGCGGTCGGAGGGGCGACGGATTCGGCGTAGCTCGCATAGGCCGCGAACTCATCGGTGATCTTGTAGGATACTCCGATGCGCTTGGTGAATTCGCTGACGTCGGACTCATCGACATACGCGCCGCCGCGATAAATGCTGTCGCCAACTTCCTTGAGATCGAACCAGTCGTTGCGCAGACCGATGCTGACATTCAGCCGGTCGAAGAAGGTCATGTCCTGCTGCAGGTAGATCGCCCTGGTGTTCTGATTGCTCGTTGCCGTGGCATAAGGTGTCAGGCCGGTCGGGGCGCCGGAGTAGATAGGATTAAGCCAATCGATCTGCGGTGCGGCGGCATAGATGTTGGAGTTGTCCGCATCCAGCTTGCCGAGTTCCGTACCGAAAAGGGTGCGGCTTTCGACGTCGCTGAAATTCGTTTCGTAGAGAACGTGCGCATCCCCGATCAACTGCTCGATGGATTTGTCGCTGCCGAAGTAGGAGCGGTCAATCAGGCTGTCCGCGCCGTAAGCCCCCTCATCGTCAAACAGGTAGACGTAGCCGAACCCGGTTCTTGCATTGCTGTAGCGCGCACTGGCGTTGAACGTCAGCCCGTCGCCGAAATCGTGGTCGAAGATGAGGCTGTAGGTGTTCCGGTTCGTCGTGTCGTAATTGTAATCCGGTTCGCCAAAGAAGCGATCCCGGGGCAGATCCGTGCCGATGGGATGGCCGCCGCTGCTTGGCGTGCCGTCCTTGTCGAGGTGATCGAAGACGAATGACAGACTGGTCGCGTCGGTCGGGCGCCATGTCACACCGCCCATGATGAAGTTCTCATCGTCCTCGGAGAAGTCATATTCGCCATCGGACCGCTGAAACTTGCCGGTCAAACGGTAGGATAGCGTATCATCGTCGGTGATGTTGTCGCCGAAATCGATCCCGGTTTCCTTGTGCGCGTTGGACCCACCGGTGGCGTAGACCTCGCCGAAGCGTTCGCTCTTGGGCAGTTTCGTGACGTAATTCACCGAGCCGCCGGGATCGGATACGCCGAAGCCGGTGGAGTTGGCTCCCTTGAGCACTTCGACGCGATCGAAGGCGTAGGGTTCTTCGAGAATGCCACCCCAGCTGCGGCCGATAGCCAGTCCGTCACGGTAGGTGTAGGGGCTGAAACCACGGATCTTGAAATAGTCGTAGCGATCGTCGGAGCCGTAATAGTCGGTATTGACGCCGGCGGTGTACTGGACGACCTGCTCGACGGTCTTTGCGGCACGCTCCTCGATTTCCTTGGAGGTGATGACGGAGACGGTCGCAGGTGCGGTCAGGATATCGGTCGGCATCTTGCCGACGGCGGTGGTGTCGGTCGCGACGATCGACTTCGAGTCGTTGCTCGTATCGAGCTTGCCCGCTTCGCCTTTCAGTACAATGGGTGCCAACGCCGTATCGGAACCTGAATTCGCGGCATCCTGAGAAAATGCAAGGATAGGCGTCAGGGCGACAAGCGCCGTGCAGCCAAGAAAAAGCGACATCCGTGCGCGGACGCGGGCACTTGTCGAGCGTCGGGCTGTTCTTTCAATGTGCATATTCAGGTTCCAGATCATAAATGGCTATTGCTTCGCGCTCACAGGTGGGTGCGGAGCCGTATGGAGCAGGGAGCCCTGCGCCAGACCATTCGCCTGGTTTGAACATCCCCAATGTCATCGGCTAATAACTTGAGGCCATTTATCCAGTATTGTAACATTTTCCTGTTTTGTAGAAACCGACGGAAATTTCACGCCGGCTTTCCCCGTGGGTCAGCATTTTCATTGACTGGACCTAATTAACCTGAAACTGGAAGTCCACTTTAATATGAAGGTGGAGCTGCTCGATGCTGCGCTCATTGCGGTTTGCATTCAGGTTGGTGTCGATGATCGTGCTTTTGGTTGCGGCCAACGGCGCGCGTGCGGATGAAAGCACGGTCTATCCCATCGTCATCAAGCACGCCTTCGGCACGACCGTGATCAACAAGAAGCCGGAGCGCGTCGCGACCGTTGCCTGGGCAAATCACGAGGTGCCGCTGGCGTTGGGGATCGTGCCCGTCGGCTTCGCCAAGGCGAATTTCGGCGACGATGACGGCGATGGCCTGTTGCCATGGGTGGCCGAGAAGCTGGCAGAACTGCACGCCGACAAGCCGGTCCTGTTCGACGAGGGCGACGGCATCGATTTCGAGGCTGTCGCGGCCACAAAGCCCGACGTGATCCTGGCCTCCTATTCCGGTCTCAGCCAGGCCGACTACGACACGCTGAGCCAGATCGCACCCGTCGTCGCCTATCCCGAAGCGCCGTGGTCGACCGACTGGCGCCAGATGATACGGCTGAACAGCGCCGGTCTTGGCATGGCTGCGGAGGGCGAGGCATTGATCGCGAAGATCGAAAGCGAGATCGCGCAGACGGTTTCCGCTCATCCCGAGCTTCATGGCAAGTCGGCGATGTTCATCACGCATCTCAACGCAACGGACCTGAGCACGGTCAATTTCTACACGACCAACGACACCCGCGTTAAATTCTTCGCCGATCTCGGCCTGACATCGCCGAAGAGCGTTGTCGAGGCATCCGCTCCCGGAAAGTTCGCCGGCTCCATCAGCGCCGAGCGCATCGATGCCTTCGACGACGTCGATATCGTTGTGACTTATGGCGATAAGAAGCTGCTTGATGCGCTGGATTCCAATCCCCTGACATCCAAGATGCCCGCCGTCGAAAAGGGCTCGCTCGTCATGCTCGGGCGCAATCCGCTCGGCACCGCCGCGAACCCGACGCCGCTGTCGATCTCCTGGGTGCTGAAGGACTATGTTGACATTCTAGCGGAAGCCGCCCGTAAGTCGAAATGACAGTCCGCAGCCTGAAATCGTCGCACCAGACTTTCGTCACCGTTCGCTCAAATGGAGTGCGTGGCCTCTGGCTGTGTGGTCTGGCAGTGCTGACTGTTGTTCTGTGCGCACTCTCGGTCACCATCGGTACACGCGAGGTTGGCTGGTCGGACATTTACGCAGCGTTGAGCGGCGCGTCCGACAACATCGGACAAGCTGCGGTAACCGTACGCATTCCGCGAACGCTGCTCGCTGTCCTGGCCGGTGCCGCGCTGGCGCTTGCCGGCGGCATCATGCAGGGCGTCACGCGCAATCCGCTCGCCGATCCCGGCATTCTCGGGGTCAATATGGGAGCGTCGCTGGCCGTGGTGATCGGTGTCGCCTGGTTCGGCATCACCTCCACGAACGCCTATATCTGGGTCGCCATTGCCGGTGCAGGCTGCTCGGCTGTATTCGTCTACACCATCGGCTCGCTCGGACGCGGTGGCGCGACGCCGCTGAAGCTGGCGCTTGCCGGTGCGGCCACGTCCGTCGCATTCTCCTCGATGGTGATCGCCGTGGTGCTGCCGCGTGCCGATATTGCCGGCGGCATACGTTCCTGGCAGATCGGCGGCGTCGGCGGGGCGACGTTCGAGCGTATCGATCCGGTGCTGCCCTTCCTCGCCGTCGGTTTCCTGATCAGCTTCCTGTCGGCACGAAAGCTGAACTCGCTGGCGCTTGGAGACGACTTGGCCGCCGGCCTAGGCGAGCGAGTGGCCTTCGCACGCGCGCTTGCCTCGCTTGGCGCCATCCTGCTCTGTGGCGCGACGACGGCGGTGTGCGGTCCGATCGGCTTCCTGGGCCTCGTGGTGCCGCATCTCTGTCGCCTACTGGTTGGCGTCGACCATCGCTGGCTGCTGCCGTTCAGCGCGCTCGGCGGCGCTTGCCTGCTGCTGGCCGCCGATATCGTCGGTCGGATCGCGGCGCGACCGGGCGAGATCGACGTCGGCATCGTCACCGCGCTGATCGGCGCGCCCTTTTTCATCTGGATCGTCCGGCGGCAGAGGGTACGCGAGCTATGACCGTGCTTCCCGCCGAGCTCAATATCGACCGCCTTGTCGTCAGCCGCCGCCGGCATGGGCGGAGACACGCGACCGTTACTACGATCCTCCTGCTGCTGGTCATCGCTCTGTTCGCGCTGACGCTGTCCGTCGGGCAGTCGGTCACCCCGCCGGGCGACGTGGTCAGGGTTTTGCTCGGCGAAAATGTGCCTGGAGCCGCATTCACCGTTGGCCAACTGAGATTGCCGCGAGCCGTGCTGTCCCTGCTCGCGGGGTTGTGCTTCGGGCTTGGCGGCGTGGCATTTCAGATCATGCTCAGAAATCCGCTGGCAAGCCCTGATATCATCGGCATCACGTCCGGCGCGAGCGCCGCCGCGGTCTTCGCGATCATCGTCCTTTCGATAACCGGCCCCGTCGTCTCGGTGCTGGCGGTCGCAGCCGGCCTCGGTGTTGCCCTGCTCGTCTACGGCCTGTCGTTTCGAAACGGCGTTGCCGGCACCCGCCTCATCCTCGTCGGCATCGGCGTATCGGCGATGCTCGAAAGCATCGTCGCCTATATCCTCTCGAGTGCACCGGCCTGGAACCTGCAGGAAGCGATGCGCTGGCTCACCGGCAGCGTCAACGGCGCGCAACTAGGGCAAGCGCTGCCGCTTCTGTTGGCGCTTATCGTCTTCGGTGGTCTGCTCCTCAGCCGTGGCCGCGATCTGGAGATCCTGCGCCTTGGAGACGATACGGCATCTGCACTGGGCGTTCGCGTCGGGGCAACACGCATCCTCATCATCGTCGGCGCCGTCGGCATCATCGCCTCGGCAACGGCAGTCACCGGGCCAATCGCCTTTATAGCCTTTCTCTCCGGCCCGATTGCGGCGCGGATCGTGGGAAGCAGCGGGTCGCTTTTGATCCCATCGGCCCTGGTCGGCGCCACGCTCGTGCTCGGCGGCGATTATGTCGGGCAGTTCCTCTTGCCGAGCCGCTATCCCGTGGGTGTGGTGACTGGCGCGTTGGGCGCCCCCTACCTCATTTTCCTCATCGTGCGCGTCAACCGAACCGGAGGCTCGCTATGACCATCCATTCTCTCGTCGCAAGCCAGTTGTCCGCCGGTTATGGCGACAGCGAGATTCTTCACGATCTCGATTTGGCAGTACCGCCGGGCAAGATCACCGTCATCGTCGGCGCAAATGCCTGCGGGAAATCGACGCTGCTGCGCGCCATGTCGCGCCTGCTTTCTCCGAGAAAGGGGCAGGTGCTGCTCGACGGCAAGTCGGTGCACCGCACACCGCCACGCGAACTCGCGCGCACGTTGGGCCTGCTGCCGCAATCTCCCATCGCGCCTGAAGGCATCACCGTCGCGGATCTCGTCAGCCGCGGACGGCATCCTCATCAGGGCCTGTTTTCACGCTGGACCCGCAAGGACGACGAAGCCGTGGAGCGCGCGCTATCGGCGACGCGGACGACCGAACTCGCGGAGAGGCCGGTAGACGAGTTGTCGGGCGGCCAGCGCCAACGGGTGTGGATCGCCATGGCCTTGGCGCAGGAGACGGATGTCCTGCTGCTGGACGAACCGACGACGTTTCTCGACATCAACCATCAGGTCGAAGTGCTTGATCTTCTTACAGATCTCAATCGCACGCGCGGCACCACCGTTGTCATGGTGCTGCACGATCTCAACCTCGCGGCGCGCTATGCGGATCATCTGGTGGCGATGGCGGGTGGAGGCATCCACATTTGCGGCACGCCCGAAGGCGTGCTGACGGAAGACCATGTGCGCGAGGTCTTCGGCCTCGATAGCCGCATTATCGTCGATCCCACATCCGGCCGCCCGATGATGTTGCCGATCGGTCGGCATCGCATGGTGTCGGAGACGGCGCGATGAGCGGACATAGAAGACATTCGAAGGGAGTACCGGCATGAGCGATATCAACGAATTCAGGCTGGCCGGAACCGCGGTGCCGAAAGACCCGATCGGGATGCTGGATGAAATCTGCGAGCACTTCGTTGAGCACGCCGAAGTGCAGCGTACCGGCAACCTTGCATTGTTGAAGAGCAAGGTCGGCGATGCCAGCATTCGAGTGGACGGGCGCCTGTTGCTGATCGAGCTCAATTGCCCGACGCCGCAGATGCTGCAGATGAGCCGCACGATGCTCGCCGAACATCTGTTCTATTTCGCCGGTGAGGACCCCCTCGAATTGAGTTGGGCGGAACAGGCATCACTCGCATCCCTGCCGAACATTCACGAGGCCACTGTCGTCTCGACCGAGGTAGTCACGCCCCATATGCAGCGCGTCAAGTTCGCCTGCGCCGACGTGACACCATTCGTCGGCGGCGACATGCATGTCCGCCTGCTGGTGCCGCCGAAGGGGAGGGAGCCTGTCTGGCCAGGCATCCGGCAGGATGGACGCGTTGCATGGCCCGAGGGCGAGGACGAACTGCTCGTGCGCGTCTACACGATCCGGTTTGTGGACGTGGAGAAGCGGGAGCTATGGGTCGATTTCCTGCAGCACCCCATCGCCGGCATCAAAACGCCGGGAGCAGATTTTGCCAGGGATGCGCGACCGGGCGACAGGGTGGCCCTGGTGGGGCCGGGCGGCGGCAGCCTCCCCGACGCCAGCGATATGCTCTTCATTGGTGACGAGAGCGCATTGCCCGCCATTGCCCGGATTGCCGCGGAAATGCCTGAAGGCACGGCCATGCAGGCGATCATCGAAGTGCTCGACGCCGGCGAGGAGCAACCGCTTCCCTCCGCGGGAAATTTGACCGTTCGCTGGCTGCATCGCAATGCTTATCCGGAAGGTGCCAGGAACGTCCTGGCCGCCGAAGCGACGAAGGCAATCGCGGCCTTGGATGAAGAAAGTTTCGTATGGGCAGCCTGCGAGAAGGACGACATTCGAACGATCCGAGCGCTGCTCAAGAGCCGTGGGCATGACAGGAAGAACATGTACGTGGCCTGGTATTGGGAGCGGGATGCGTCCTGAGCGCTTGAGCTCACCCGTAAGAGAGGCTTGCTTCTGACTACAGGCCTTGAACATAGATACCAAGGCAGGCAACCGAGAGCGCGACCGAAACGACCGCTTTAGGTCCACGTATGCTGCTTGCGAGCGCCAGCGCAAGGATGACGATCAGGCATCCCATCCAGGGACTATTTCCGGAGAACGCCAGGCCGAGGCAGGACAGGTTGACCGCGCTTGCGACCATGGTCAGCAGCGGGATCGGGACTGTGGAGCCCACCGCCGGCCTGAAGATGGTCATCATTCGCGGCCAACTCAACGCGATCGCCAGGACCAGGAATGCTGGCGCGATGGTATCAAACTGCATGCGCGAACTCCTGGATATGCGTGCTTTCGATCGATCGTTCCAAAAACACCGAGCCGACTGCGATCAGAACCGGGTTGTCGTAGCCGATTTTGGAGATACCTTCGGAGAGCTCGGATAGTGATCCGCGCCAGCTTGCCTGCTTCGGACGGCTGACGTCACTCATCACGACGGCCGGAAGCGAAGCCGGCAGGCCCTCGCGGATCAACCGTTCGGCGATCAATCCCGCCGTCCTGCCGCCCATGTAGAAAATGGTCGTGGTGCGCGGATCGGCCACGGCCGCCCAGTCGATATCATCAGGCAAGCCGCCATGCCGCGAATGGCCGGTGATGAAGCGGACGGATTGCGCATGATCGCGATGCGTCAACGAAATACCGAGGCGCGAGGCCATGGCGCTGGCGGCGGTGATGCCGGGGATCACGTCGACCGGGATATTCTCCCGATCGAGATGTGCAATCTCCTCACCGGCACGCCCGAAGATCATCGGGTCGCCGGATTTCAGCCGCACGACGCGCTTGCCCGCCTTGGCGAGCTTCACCATCATCTCGTTGATGTCTTCCTGGCGGCAGCTCGCGCGTCCGCCGCGCTTGCCGACCAGCATGCGCTTGGCCTCGCGCCGGGCAAGCTCCAGCACCTCCGAGGAAACGAGATCGTCGAACAGGATGACGTCGGCCGCTTGCAACGCCCGGACGGCCTTCAACGTCAGAAGCTCCGCATCACCGGGCCCGGCGCCGACCAGAGTAACACGGCCTCGATATGTGTGGGCGGGCGCTCCCCGGAGCCTTTCGGCTTCGTCGAGAAGCTGCCCGCCGACGCCCTCCTCCGGCGTATCCAAACTTGAAAAGGCGCGATCGACAAACGTCTCCCAGAAGGCGCGGCGCAACGGCCCGGGCGCCAGCCGTTCGTTGATCCGATCCCGCAACGACTGTGCCAGTCCCGCCCAGCCTTTCAGCGCCTGCGGCAGCAAGGTTTCAATCCGCCGGCGAATTGCCTGGGCGAGGATCGGGGCGGCGCCATCCGTCGAGATCGAGACGACGACGGGCGAGCGGTTGACGATCGAGCCGAACTGGAACTGGCAGAATGCGGGCTTGTCGATGACGTTGACCGGCACGCCGGCAACGCGGGCGGCGTCAAAGAAGGTTCTTGCTTCGTCGCCCGTCTCGCAGTCGGCGATCGCAATGGCCGCACCGGAGAAGATCGCTTCATCCCACGTTTGGCTATGATGATTGAAACCGCCATGCGGGTGTTGGGTGCCTCGCCGGATCAACGTTTCGAACATGTCGGAGAGCTTGTCGGCGTAGACATGGACTTCCGCGCCGCAAGCCGCAAGAAGCTCGGCTTTCCAGGCGGCGGCATCGGATCCGCCGGCGACGATCACGCGCTTGCCTTCAAGCGACCAGAACACCGGCAGCTTGGCAAGCGGCTCCATGCGAGCGGGTGCTTCACTCTGCGGCTGCTGCAAGACATCCATCGATGATCCCCCTGATTTCCGCGCGGCAGGAGCCGCAGTTGGTTCCGGCATTGAGTTCCTTACCGACGGCCTCGACGCTGTGGCAGCCGCCTCGCACGGCGGCGACGATCTGGTTGACGCCAACGCCGAAACAGGAGCAGACGGTGGCACCGGGATCGGGCTTGTCAGCGCCGGGGCGACCGGCAACGAGGGCAAAGCGCTTGCGCAGATCAGTGTGTTCAGTGGTCAGCTGTGAGATCGCCCAGTTGCGGGCTACGGCCACCGGCTCGGCGGCCAGGAAGAGTGCTGCCAGCAGCCGCTCACCTTCGAAGAATGCAAGCCGAAGATCGCCGGATTGCTGGTCGGCGTAGCCCAGTGGCTCAACGCCTTCCGGGATGGAGAAGGTGCTGCGACACCAGCCGCACCAGTCTTCGACCGGCTGGTCGAAGGCGAGTTCGAGCCGCCAGCCGCCTTCGGCCTTTGCCAGAGCCCAGTAGGCCGCGTCGAGGTGATCAGGCTTGGTTGAGCAAACCGCAAAGCCATAACGCTCCGCTTTGAAGCGCCGCGCGGCGACGGCGACGTTCTTGGAGGCAGGTTGCCCCGAGACCGGATCGGTCAAGGGCGCCACGACAGCGTCGATACGCGCCTTGGCGGCGAACTGGTCGTTCCAATGCATCGGCACGAAAACGCTGCCACGTGCCTGCCGCTCGGTGATCAGGGCGCGGACGACGGCCTTGCCGTGCGGGCTCTCGATCTCCACGAGGCCGGCATTACCGACGCCGATCTCGATCGCGTCGCGCGGGTGGAGCTCGGCGAAGGGCTCGGCGATATGGGAGGACAACCGCGCGCTTTTTCCCGTACGGGTCATCGTGTGCCACTGGTCGCGGATGCGGCCGGTGTTCAGCGTGAAGGGATAGTCGGCATTGGTGCGATCCGAGACGACGGGCTTAACCGCGATGAAACGCGCCTTGCCGTCAGCGTGATAGAAGCCGCCCTTGGCGAAGAAACGAGTTACACCGGTTTGTCCGCTCATTGGCTGAGGCCATTGGAAAGGTTGCATTTTGTCATAGAACCGGCGTCCAATACCTGCGTATGCACCGATATCGAAATCCCGTTTGCCATTGTTCTCGAAGGCGGAAAGCGCGGCATGCTCGTCGAAGATGTCGGCACTGGATTCGAAGTCGAAGGCTTCCGAAAAGCCCATGCGCCGCGCCACTTCGGCAAGCTGCCACCAATCGGCCCGTGCCTCGCCGGGGCCACTCAGAAAGGAGCGTTGGCGAGAAATGCGACGTTCGGAGTTGGTGACCGTGCCACTCTTTTCGCCCCAACCCAGCGAAGGCAGAAGAACGTCGGCGTGACGCGTCGTGTCGGTGTTTTCAAGAATGTCGGAGACGACAACGAAGGGACAGGCTTTGATGGCAGCCTCTACGGCGTCGGCATCCGGCATCGAAACGACCGGGTTTGTCGCCATGATCCAGAGCGCCTTGATGCGTCCATCGGCAACTGCCTTGAACATATCGACCGCCTTCAGGCCCGGCTTTTCAGCGATGGTCGGCGAACCCCAGAAACGCTGAACCCGATCACGATCCTCGGCATTTTCGATTGCCATGTGAGCGGCCAGCATGTTGGCAAGCCCGCCGACCTCGCGGCCGCCCATGGCGTTCGGCTGGCCGGTGAGCGAGAACGGTCCCATTCCCGGCCGCCCGATCCGGCCGGTGGCGAGGTGACAGTTGATGATGGCGTTGACCTTGTCGGTGCCCGACGAGGATTGATTGACGCCCTGGCTGTAGCAGGTGACGACCTTTTCCGTTGTCGCAAACAGCCTGTAGAACTCGCGCAGTTGCATGGCCGGCAGGCCGGTATGCTCAAGCACCTCGTTGAATGCGACGCCCGACGCAGCCGTGAAGGCTTCAGCGAAGCCGTTGGTATGTTCGGCAACGTAGTTCTGGTCGATGGCGTTGCTTGTGATGAGGTGCTCGAATAGGCCGACGAACAGTGCCACGTCACTATCAGGACGGATCGCCAGGTGCAGGTCGGCGATATCGGATGTCATCGTCCGGCGCGGATCGATGACGACCACCTTCATGCCGGGTCGCGACGCCTTGGCAGCCGCCAGCCGCTGATAGATGACCGGGTGGCACCAAGCGAGGTTCGAGCCGGTGAGAATTACCAGATCGGCAAGCTCGATGTCCTCATAGGTGCCGGGCACTGTGTCCGATCCGAAGGCGCGGCGGTGGCCGGCGACGGAGGACGACATGCAGAGACGTGAATTGGTGTCGATATTGGCCGAGCCGATGAACCCCTTCATCAGCTTGTTGGCGACGTAGTAGTCTTCGGTGAGCAACTGACCGGAAACGTAGAATGCCACGGAATCGGGGCCATGCTCGATGATGGCATCCGAAAATCGCTGTGCGACGAGGTCAAGCGCCTGTTCCCATTCCACCCGCTCCCCGGAAACTTCCGGATAGAGGAGGCGTCCGTCGAGATCGACCGTCTCGCCGAGCGCCGAGCCCTTCGAGCAGAGCCGCCCGAAGTTCGAGGGATGGTCCGGGTCGCCCTTGACGGAGACCTTGCCGTCGGCTGCGACCTTGGCGATGACGCCGCAGCCGACACCGCAATAGGGACAGGTTGTCTTGACCTCTTTCTCCATTACTCGGCCGCCATCATCAGGCTTTCGAGCGCGATATAGAGGGCGCCGTTTTCGTTGCGCACCGCAATGGTCCTGACCTCACCCTCATCCGCCCCGAGAGCTTTGCCGGTTTCCAACGAGATCACCCAATTATGCAGCGGGCAAGTCACGGACTTCGCATGCACGATCCCCTGCGACAGCGGCCCGCCCTTGTGCGGGCAGTGGTCTTCGATGGCGAAGACCTCGTTCTCCGCCGTGCGGAAAACGGCGATCTTGCCCTGAGGCGTCTTCACGCAGCGGGCGCCGCGCAACGGGATGTCGGAGATGTCGCCGATCGAGATCCAGTTCATGTCCATCTCCTCACTCCGCTGCCTGGGGGAAGCCGATCGTCGCCATCGGCTTGAACTCGTGCTTGTCCTTGCCGGAGACGCGCTCCGACCAGGGGTCGACCTGGGCGAATGTCTGCGAGAAGACGAAGCGGTCGTAATAGGCCTTGCGCTTGTCGGCATCGCCGATGATCTGGCGTCGGATTTCCTCCAGCCCGACGCGCTTCGCCCACTTGTAGATGCGCTCGAGATAGCGGGCCTGCTCGCGGTACATCTGCGTCAGCGCCACGATATGCTCCAGCGCCTCGTCTTCGGTCTTCACGAGGCCCAGAACCTCCGTGCCCTTGATGTCGAGACCGGCGGCACCCGCGAAGTGGATCTCGAAGCCGCTATCCACGCAGATGACGCCGATATCCTTGCAGGTCGCCTCCGCACAGTTGCGCGGGCAGCCGGAGACGGCGAGCTTCAGCTTGGCCGGTGTCCAGGAGCCCCACATGAACTTCTCGATGCGGATGCCGAGGCCGGTGGAATCCTGAGTGCCGAAGCGGCACCAATCTGACCCGACACAGGTCTTCACCGTTCGCAGGCCCTTCGCGTAGGCCTGTCCGGAAACGAAGCCGGCCTTGCCGAGATCGGCCCAGACCGCCGGCAGGTCTTCCTTCTCGATCCCAAGCAAGTCGATACGCTGGCCGCCGGTGACCTTCACCATTGGGATCTCGAACTTGTCAACGACATCGGCGATGGCGCGCAATTCGTTTGCGTTCGTCACGCCGCCCCACATGCGCGGCACGACGGAATAGGTGCCGTCCTTCTGAATATTGGCGTGGACGCGCTCGTTGATGTAGCGCGACTGGTAGTCATCGGCATATTCGTCCGGCCAATCGCAGACCAGATAGTAGTTGAGCGCCGGGCGACACTTGGCGCAGCCGCAGGATGTCTTCCACTCGAGTTCCTGCATGACGGCGGGGATCGTCTTCAGGCCCTTGGCCTTGATCAGGCGGCGAACGTCGTCATGGCCGAGTTCGGTGCAGGTGCACATCGGCGTCACGGCGGCCGGGTTATAGCTGTCGCCGAGCGTCAGCGACATCAGTTGCTCGACCAGGCCGGTGCAGGAGCCGCAGGAGGCGGACGCCTTGGTGTGAGCGCGGACGTCGTAGAGCGACGTCAGCCCCTTGGCCGATATCGTCGAGGTGATCTTGCTCTTGCATACGCCGTTGCAGCCGCAGATTTCTGCATCATCCGGCAAGGCTGCAACGGCCGCCATAGGGTCCAGCGGCGACCCTCCCTGGTAGGCCTGTCCGAAGATCAGCGTATCGCGCATCTCGGTGATGTCGGTCTGCTTCTTCTTCAGATCGTTGAACCAGGCGCCATCGGCTGTTTCTCCGTAGAGCACGGTGCCGATGATCTTGTTGTCCTTCAGCACGAGGCGCTTGTAGACGCCGGCGGTGGCGTCGCGCAGCACGATCTCCTCGCGGTCATCGCCATCGGCGAAGTCACCGAGCGAGTAGAGATCGATGCCGGTCACCTTGAGCTTGGTCGGCGTGTCTGAGTGCACGAAGGCCGGCGAGGTATCGCCCGCAAGATGCGAGGCGGCGATACGGGCCATCTCATAGAGCGGCGCGACGAGGCCATAGACCATACCGCCGACCTCGGCGCATTCGCCGAGCGAAAGGATATCGCCATCCGAGGTGCGCATGCCGTCATCGACGACGATGCCGCGATTGACCGCAAGTCCGGCGTCCTTCGCCAGACCGACATTCGGGCGGATGCCGACGGCCATGACGATAAGGCTTGCCGGAATGACGCGACCGTCGTCGAGCTCGATGCCCTCGACCTTGCCATTGCCAACGATCGCCTTGGTGTTGGCCTTGGTGATGACCTTGATGCCGCGTTCTTCGACGGCCTTCTGCAGCAGATAGCCGGCGGCGGGGTCAAGCTGGCGCTCCATCAGTGTCGGCATGACGTGCAGAACGGTCACGTCCATGCCGCGCTGCGCAAGGCCGGCCGCGGCCTCAAGACCAAGCAGGCCGCCGCCGATGACGATCGCCTTCTCGCGTGATTGCGCCGCCAGCAGCATGGCCTGCACGTCGTCGAGATCGCGATAAGTGATGACCCCTGGCAGGTCCTTGCCGGGGACGGGGATGATGAACGGTACGGAGCCGGTGGCGATCACCAGCTTGTCGTAGCTCTCGGTCACGCCGTGGTCCGACGTCACCGTCTTCGCGTCGCGGTCGATGGCGATGATCTTGTGGCCCTTGTAGAGCGTGATCCCGTGGTCGATGTACCAGCCGTCGCCATGGATGACGATCTGCTCGTAGCTTTTCTCGCCGGATAGAACCGGCGACAGCATGATACGGTCGTAATTGACGCGTGGCTCGGCGTTGAAGATCGTGACCTGATACTGGCCCGGCGCCTTCTCGAACAAGTGCTCGAGCATGCGCCCGGGCGCCATGCCGTTGCCGATGATCACGAGTTTTTCGATGCGGGTGTCTGACATGGGGTTACTCCGCGGCTTCAACAAAGCGGTGGCGTTCGTAGAGGAACTTCAGCACGGCTTCGCGGCATTTGAGGTAGGTTCGGTCGGAGGCAAGCTCGATGCGGTTGCGCGGGCGCGCGATCGGCACGTCGAGGACTTCGCCGATCTTGGCTGCCGGACCGTTGGTCATCATCACGATGCGGTCCGAAAGCAGAACGGCCTCGTCAACGTCGTGGGTGATCATCACCATCGTGTTGCCAAGGCGAGCATGAATCTCCATGACTGCATCCTGCAGATGGGCGCGCGTCAGCGCGTCGAGCGCGCCGAATGGCTCGTCGAGCAGCAGGATTTTAGGCTCCATGGAGAGCGCCCGGGCGATGCCGACGCGCTGCTTCATGCCGCCGGATATCTCGGAGGGCCGCTTGTCCTTGGCGTGCGCCATCTGCACGAGATCGAGGTTCGCCATCACCCAGTCGTGGCGCTCGGCCTTGCTCTTTGAATTGCTGAACACCTTGGAAACGGCGAGGTTGACGTTTTCGTAGACGGTCAGCCAGGGAAGCAGGCTGTGGTTCTGGAAGACGACGGCCCGCTCCGGGCCGGGGGCGTTGACCTCGCGGTTTTCCAGCAGCACGGCGCCGGAGGAGACCGGTGTCAAGCCGGCGATGAGGTTGAGCAGGGTTGACTTGCCGCAGCCGGAATGGCCGATGATCGAGACGAACTCGCCCTTGGAGATTGTCAGGTTGATGCCTTTCAGCACCTCGGCCCGCACGCCGGCCCGGTCGAAATGCTTGTCGATATGGTCGAGCTTGAGATAGGCGGTCATGGTCATTCCCTTCAATTGGCCGAGGCGCCGCGGGTGATCAGCTTGCCGACCGCCGCCACCAGCTTGTCGAGCGCGAAGCCGACGACGCCGATGTAGGCAAGCGCGACGATGATGTCGGGCAGGCGGGACGAGTTCCACGCATCCCAGATGAAGAAACCGACGCCGACGCCGCCGGTGAGCATTTCAGCGGCGACAATCGCCAACCAGGAGAGGCCGACACCGATGCGAAGGCCGGTGAAGATGTAAGGAGCGGCCGAAGGCAGCATGATCTTGAAGAAGAACTCGATCTGGTTCAGCCGCAGCACCTGGGCGACGTTGCGGTAATCCTGCGGGATGTTGCGCACGCCGACGGAGGTGTTGATGATGACCGGCCAGATCGAAGTGATAAAGATCACGAAGATCGCCGAGGGATTGGCGTTCTGGAAGGCGGCGAGCGAGAGCGGCAGCCAGGCAAGCGGCGGCACGGTGCGCAGCACCTGGAAGATCGGATCAAGGCCACGCATCGCCCAGACCGACTGGCCGATAATCGCGCCGACGATGACGCCGACGACGGCCGCCAGACCGAAGCCGTAAGCCACGCGCTGCAACGAAATCAGCACGCGCCAGCCGAGCCCGATATCCTGCGAGCCGTAGTTGAAGAAGGGGTAGGCGATCAGGTCAAAGCTTTCCTGCCAGACCTGATGCGGGGAAGGCAGCGAGGCCGTCGGCGACGAACAGAGCGCCTGCCACACGCCAAGCAGGATTGCGAGCACGACGAGCGGCGGCAGCACGTTGCGGGCAAGTGTCGCCGTAATCTTCGCGATGTTGATCTTGGAGGCCGGGCGTCTTGCGAGCGGCAGGATGGTGGCGGTGTTCGTTGCGGTTGCCGACGTCGCGATCGTTTGTTTCTTGGCCAAAGCGGGCATTCTACGCTCCTCTTGCGGGATGGAAGAGCCGGCGCGGTCGGCGCCGGCGGCACGGATCAGGACGCGACCTTGATCGTCAGGCTATCGAGATAGGCGGAAGGGTTTTCGGGATCGAAGACCTTGCCGTCGAAGAAGGTTTCCTTGCCGCGCGAGGAGGAGGTGGGGATGTCCGCGGCGGCAACACCGAGGTCCTTGGCAGCGGCGCGCCAGATGTCCTCGCGGTTGACCTCGTCGACCAGCTTCTTGATGTCGGTATCCGGCGCGAACTTGCCCCAGCGAATATTCTCGGCGAGGAACCAGCTGTCATGGCTCTTGAAGGGATAGGAGACACCGCCGGCCCAGAACTTCATGTAGAGGTCGGTACCCTGGGCAACGCGGCCGTTGCCGTAGTTGATATCGCCCTTGAGGCGGCCGAGCACGTCCTTGGGCGGCACGTTGAACCACTGGCGCTTGCCGAGCAGCGTCGACATCTCTTCCTTGTTGTCCATGCTGTCGCACCATTGCTGGGCTTCCATCACGGCCATCAATAGTGCCTTGGCGGCGTTCGGGTTCTTTTCGACCCAATCCGAACGCATGCCGAGCGCCTTCTCGGGATGGCCCTTCCAGAGTTCGCCGGTCGTTGCAGCCGTGAAGCCTATGCCCTGGTTGACCAACTGTTCGTTCCAGGGTTCGCCGACACAGAAGACGTCCATGTTGCCGACCTTCATATTCGCCACCATCTGCGGCGGCGGGACGACGATGGTCGACACATCCTTGTCCGGATCGATGCCGCCGGCGGCGAGCCAGTAACGGATCCAGAGGTCGTGCGTGCCGCCAGGGAAGGTCATCGCGGCCTTGATCTCCTTGCCCTCGGCCTTCTTCTTCTCGAAGGCGGCCTTCAGCTTGGAGGCGTCCAGTTGCACGCCGGTATCGGCATATTCCTTGGCGACCGAGATGCCCTGGCTGTCGTAGTTCAGCCGCGCGAGAATGGTCATCGGCACCGGCAGATTGTTCTGCGTCACCTTGCCGGTGTGCATAAGATAGGGAAGCGGCGAGAGGATGTGGGCGCCATCGATGCCGTTGGCAGCACCACCAAGCACGAGATTGTCGCGCGTGGCGCCCCAGGAGGCCTGCTTGGCGACCTCGACATCGGGGATGCCATGCTTGGCGAACAGGCCCTTTTCCTGCGCGACGATGAGCGGCGCGGCATCGGTGAGCGCGATGAAGCCGAGCTTGGCGCCCGTCACCTCAGGGCCGGCCCCGGCGGCGAAGGCGCCTGACGGGAAGGCGCTGCGCACCGCCGTGATAAGGGCTGCGGTTGCCGTCGTCTTCAACATGCTGCGACGTGTGATGCCGGTCGTGATTATCTTGCTCATTGCGCAGGTTCCCTCTGCTTGGTGCTGGCCGGAATTTTGGGAATAAAAAAACGCCGCTCGGCAGATGCGTCATCGGGAGGGAGGGTCCCGGACTGCAAAGGCCTTGCGACGTCGATGTCTTTTACGAGCGCTTATCGCGCGCTCATCTCGCCCCGATCGCCGTTGACCGGTGCGGTTCTAGTCCTGCAAAGCTCGTGCCAGTTTGGAATTAATCTACTAATGTGCTGAAATGATGAGGAAAGTGGCCGCAGATGGTCGCGTGCTCATTTCGTGTGCTCGAACTGCGTACGCTGATTTTTTGTGCGATTGACGCGAGACCAGCATCAATCAGTGCTGGCGATTTGTGCATGGCAGCACGACCCAGTCGTCAATTTACGCTTCATCCCGGTCGGGATTGCCAACCCGCCCACTGCGCACCGGGAAGCCGGAAACATAGTCCCCGAACTTCGTCGGGTCGAAGATATGGCCGTCCATAAACCGGTCACCGTCATGGTCGCCCTCGACGCGGATATCCGCATCGGGCGGAGCGCTGTCGGCGCCAAGTGCTGCGCGGTAGAGATCGGGCCGATAGGCCGAAGCCGCGGCCCGGGCATTACCCAGAGACATATCCGCCTGCCCCCAGCGAACCATCTGGCTGTAGATCCAGAGCGCCTGGCTGGGTCGTGGATAGTTGGCGAAGTGCCGGTGAAACAGGAAGTAATCGTCGATCACGCGCCGGTTGCCCTTCGCGTCGAGACTGAACTCGCCCGCAAGCACATGGCGAATGATGTTGACCGGGGCAGCGATGAAGCGCGGATCGGCCAGTGCTTCGGCCAGTGCATCATGATTTTCGATCCGATCACACCAGCGCGCCGCCGCATCGAGGGCCACGATCAGCCGGGAGACGGTCTCGGGGTGGCTTTCAGCCCAATCCGGTCGCATGCCGATGACCTTCTCGGGCGCCGACGGCCAGATATCCTGCTTTGCTGCGACAATGCGGCCGACACCGCGCTCGGATGCCACCATGTTCCAGGGGGCGCCGACGCAGAAACCATCGATGGCGCCAGCGGCGAGCGCATCCGACGTCAGCGGTGGCGGCACGACGACCAGCTTCACATCGCTGTCCGGATCGATACCACCGGCCGCCAGCCAGTAGCGGAACTCGTAATTGTGCGAGGAGAAGGGGTAGGTCATGGCGAGTGTCGGTTGCGGCTCGCCCCGCTCTTTAATGTCCTTTACCACCACCGCCAAGGCGCGGGCATTCTCCAGCGCGCTCGCGGTCTCCTGAAGTCCGGCGGCATCGCGCATGCGCTCGAACAGGCGCGTGGAGAGCGTAATGGCATTGCCTCCGCGACCGAGTGAGAACGGCGTGACCGTCGGCGACGGATTGGAGCCCAGCCCGAGCATCGAGGCGACGGGCATCGGCGAAAGCATGTGGGCGACGTCGAATTGCCGGAAGGCGAGACGATCACGCACGTTGGCCCATGAAACATCCTTGACGAGCTCAAGCGTCAGGCCCTCCTTCGCGGCGAAACCGAACTCGGCGGCCGCGATCAGCACGGACGCATCGACGAGGGGTATGAAGCCGGCGCGCAGAATCTTCGGGCCTTCCGACAAGGCGCGGGCAGGGGCGGGGAGGCCGCCGGTCGAGCTTTCCGTCGTCATCTTATCCACTCCGGTTCCTCCGGGCATGTTCGCCAGCGGTCGCGATCACATCAGCAATCCCGCCGCCGTCACCACGCTTTGGGCGATTTCTGCGATCTTCTTCTTTTCGTTCATCGCGGTCTGCCGCAGCAGTCCGAAGGCTTCCTCTTCGGAGAGGCCGCGCATCTTCATCAGAATGCCTTTGGCGCGATCGATGATCTTGCGTTCTTCCAGCGCCGTCTTCGCATCGGCCAATTCGCTCTGCAGGCGACTGAACGCGTTGAAGCGGCTGACGGCCATTTCCAGGATCGGCTTCACCCGTTCCTTCTTCAATCCATCGACGATATAGGCGGAGACACCGGCCTCCACTGCCGCGACGATCGAATCCTCGTCCGACTTGTCGACGAACATGGCGATCGGGCGCCTGACGGCGCGCGAGATTTGGAAGATGCTTTCGAGCATGTCTCGGTTCGGGTTTTCGAGGTCGATCACGATCACATCGGGATTGATCTCCTCGATGCGCCGAGCCAAGCCATTCATGTCGTTCACAACAGTGACGCTGCTATACCCGGCCTCACGAAGCCCGACCTCGATGATGGAAGCCCGGATGCCGTTTTCATCGATCACCAGCACATTCAGGCTGGCCTTTGAAGGCTGAGATGTCTTCACGGATAGTAGGCGTTCCGTTCTGTCGTTCGGTGGTATCTTTGGGGATGCTTGAGAACCGCACGAAAATCAAGCAAAAATATTTCTGCCTACAAAACAATCAATCTATTGACGGAAGCCGTCAGATGAAGCCGCACCTTCCGATATGTGGCCTTGACGATCACGCGTTCATCGACGACGCATATGCCATCATTTTATCCAGGAAAGACGGTCGATCAGTGACATAGGTCGCTCAGAGGCCTTGCCGAGGTTCCGATGAAGACACTCCTCAATCACGCTTCCATGGCGGCTGTCGGCTATCTCGAACCTTGGAGCGTCAGGGCGGGCTCGAAGACCCAGGCATTTCTCTCCTGCGTCGATCCGGCCGCCGCCATTGCCATCACGACGCTGGATCGCGACAATGCGGAGCGCATCGAGTGGACGATCGAAAGGCACGAGCCGACGTTCTCCGTCCGGTCCTACACCCTGGGATCCTGGATCGAGCTGCCGGACGGCATTGCCGGCGCCGGGAAAATTGATCTGAGCTTCGAAATACTCTTCACCGACAACACCGAGACGAAGCCGGTCGTCTCGCTTGGATCGTTTCTGCTCGCCCTTGATCACGCAGGACAGTTGCTTGCCAATGGTCAACTGGTCGCCGGCGTCAGGCGGGAGCGATGGTACCGGATCAGGATTTCGCGGGCGCTGAACAGCATATCATGCGTTGTCGAGACCGAGGCTGGAGATGTCGTTGGCGACTGCAAGGTCGCCGATGACGGACAGCCTGGCGGCATCCTGATCGGCGCTGAGCCGAGCCTGAGCAGCAAAACGTTGAACGCCCGAATCGGCCGGATTCGCGTCGAGGCAGACGAGACGGTGCGCGAGTGGCACTTTCCGGCCAGAGGACCGGTGTCTGCGCTCGCACCGGTCACCGGCGGTGATCCGGAGCTTGTGATCCACAACGCCCCCACTTTCGCCGTCGCCTCGGCACGGTTTACGGGTGGCATCCATGATCCGAGGCTCGATCCGACGCATTTCGACGCGGTGCATCTTCACGACGACGACTTCGGCGGTTTCGACTGGTCGGCGGATTTGAGTATCGAAGTGCCGGCTGATGCCCGCTCCGGTGTCTATGCGCTCGAGATCACGTCCAGCGAGGGCGTGGAGAGGCTGCCGTTCTTCGTGCGACCCCGGCAAGCGCAGTCGACCGTCGGCGTCCTGCTGCCGACGGCAACCTATCTGGCCTATGCGGACGAGCAGCTTCCGCCCCATCGTTATCCCTGGCATGGAAGCGATCGGGGACATCTCTTCGCGATCGACAACAATTTCCTCAGCCTTTACGACACCCACAGCGATCTGAGTGGCGTCAGCCTCACGTCGAGCCGCCGACCGCGCGCCACGTTGCGTGACGACTACCACTACCCGCTGTCGAACTCGCCGCACCTGCTTCCCGTCGATCTCCAGCTTCTGAAATTCTGCGGAAGGCACGGGCTTGATGTCGATCTGCTGACGGACCACGATCTCGATGCGGAGGGCGTTGCTGCCATCGAACGATACCAGCTTCTTCTGACCGGCAGTCACCCGGAATACTGGTCTTCCAACATGATGAAGGGGCTTGAGACCTACGTTCAGTCCGGCGGCAGCGTCGGCTATCTCGGCGGCAACGGGTTCTACTGGGTCGTGGCGTTCCAGGACGACAAGATGGAATTGCGGCGCGGCAAGAACGATATCTGGAGCGGTCGTCCGGGGGAAATCCATATGGCCATGACCAGCGAGCCGGGCGGCAACTGGGAAGATCGGGGGAGGCACCATCCGCAGGCCTTGCTCGGCGTCACCTATGTCATCATGAGCTTCGGCCCCTCGCGGCCGTATCGCCGGCTCGAAGGAAGCCATCACTCCGAGTTCGCCTGGATCTTCGACGGCGTCACGTCCGATGTCTTCGGGGAAAGCGGAACGGTGCTCGGCGGCGCGGCGGGTTACGAGGTCGATGCAGTCCTGCGGTCGGGCGAAACGCCCGAAAATCTCGTCAGGCTCGCGGTCGCCGATGGCTTCGACGAAAGCTTCCAGGTGAGGCCGGACCTGTGGGTCGCGGATGGCGAGGCGGAACGCACGGCGCTTCGCAGATCCGACATGACGGCCTACCGCCACGAGAGCGGAGGGTTCGTGTTTTCAGTCAGTTCGGTCGCCTGGATCGGAGCGCTTCCTGGCCCCGAGGAAGACAACGACGTCGGGCGGATCATGCGCAACCTGATCGGCAAGTTCGTCAGGTAGGGAAGGGCGGTCGGCTTTGCGCGGGCCGACGCCAAGCGATCAGTGCTCGTCGGCGCCCTGTGATCCCGCCCGGATCGCCGCCAGCACGTCCTTCTGCAGGGCGATGAACTCCGAGGAGGCGATCATGTCCTGGTTCCTCGGTCGCCCGAGGCCGACATGGAAGGTGGTGTTGATCCGGCCCGGATTGATGCTCATCGCAATGATGCGATCGGAGAGATAGACGGCTTCCTCGACATCATGGGTGACGAAAAGTACGGTGAGCCGGTGCTCTTCCCAGATCTGTGTGAGAAGCTCCTGCATCTGATGGCGCGTCAGCGCGTCCAGCGCGCCGAAGGGCTCGTCCATCAACAGCATCTTCGGCCGGTAGGAAAGCGCGCGGGCGATGGCCACGCGCTGCTTCATGCCGCCGGACAGTTGCGCGGGAAAGGCATCGGCGAAGCGGTCGAGCTTCACAAGATTAATGTGATGGCGCGCGACCTCGCGGCATTCGGCGCTGGAAAGTCCGGCGGCCTGAAGCGCGAACTCCACGTTCTGAAGCGCGGTCAGCCACGGCAGCAGCGTGTAGGACTGGAAGACGACGCCGCGATCGAGGCCGGGCCCCACGATCGGCGCGCCGTCCGTGAGCAGTACGCCATTGTCGAAACCCTGCAGACCGGCGACGATCGACAGCAGCGTGCTCTTGCCGCAACCGGATGCGCCGACGAGGGATACGAACTCATTGTCGGCAAGCTCGATATTGATGTCGCTGAGCGCGTGCACACGGTTCTTGGCGTTGCCGTACCACTTGCTCAGGGATTCGATCTTGAGTTTCGGCTCGCTCATTTCAATGTCTCGACGAATAACGGAAGAAAACGCGTTCCAGGGCCTTCATGGTCTGGTCGGTCAGAAGGCCGAGAATACCGAGAAGAAGGATGTAGCCGATGATCGTCTGTGTCTGGAAATAGCGCTGCGACACGACGATGCGGTATCCTAGACCCGAGGTCGCGGCTACCAGTTCGGCAAGAACGAGCCAGGTCCATGCCCATCCGAGGCTAATGCGGAGCGTGTCCCATATGCCGGGCAGGGAGGATGGCAGTACTATGCGGCGGAGAATCTTCGTTTCGGACAGGCCGAGCGTGCGGCCGAGGCCGACGAAGTCGGGAGGAACGCGCTTGACGCTGTCCATCACCATCAGCACCTGCTGGAAGAAAGTACCGATGAAGATGATGACGAACTTCTGGATGTCGCTGGTGCCGGCCCACAGGATGGTGAGCGGCACGAAGGCCACCACCGGCATGTAGCGCACGAAGTCGACAAAGGGTTCGATGGCAGCTTCCCAGGTCTTGAAGCAGCCGATCATGATGCCGATCGGGATTGCCAGCGCCGAAGCGATCGCGAAGCCGATCAGCATCCGGTAGATGCTGATCCCGGCATCGGCGAGCAAGGTGCCGTTGAGGCTCAGCTCGACCATCTTGTCCCAGACTGCACCGGGGCTCGGTAGGAAGATCGGCTTGACCCAGCCGGTTGCCGTCGCCAGCCACCACACGAAGAACAGCAAAAGGAAAACGGTGAGCGCGATTGCGACATAGACGCGACCGCTCAGCGGGTCGCCGATGCGAAATGCGCTCGGCGGCCGCCCGACACCCGCGCGGGTTTGCGCGCGGGGTCCCTTGTTGGATGAGTGCTGTCCTTCGGTGGCAGACATTGCGTGTTCCCTAAGGCTCTTACTTGTTCGCGGCGTCGACGAAGGATGCGTCGAGCATCTGCTCGATGGTCACGTCCTGCGTCAGGATGCCGGCGGTCTTGGCAGCCTTCTGCACGTCCACGAAGGTCTTGGTCTTGAAGTCGCCGGCAAAGGCCTTGTTGGCTTCGGCCGTGGTGTAATACTGCACGCCGTCGAACGCGGTTGCCAGATCCTCGGGCGAAGCGCCGACAGCCTTGGCAATGATGGCGCGAGCGTCGGCGGTATTCGCCTTGTACTCGGCAACAGCCAGATCCCAGGCCTTGAGCATGGCAAGAACCTGGCCCGGCTTGGACTTCAGGACGTCGTCACGCACGACGAAAACGTCGGAGACGAGACCCGGGTCTTCCCCGGCGGCGAACAGCAGCTGGACGTTCTTGTCCTGGGCGCGGGCCGACGAGATGTAGGGCTCATAGGTCACGGCAACGGGAACGCGACCGGCAATGAGCGCCGAGCCGGCGTCTGCCGCAGGCATCGGCACCTTGGTGATGTCGTCGATCGTCATCCCGTGGCTTGCAAGCGCATAGTTCAGCAGGATGTCGCTGGTCGTGCCTTCTTCATAGGCAACGTTCTTGCCCTTCAGATCCGCGACGCTCTTGATGTCGCTGCCGGCGATGATCGCATCGGCCGAGAGGCTGAAGTCGAGGAGGGAAACGATCTTGACCGGCAGGCCGGCGGCGACCATGGCCATGGCCGTGTGGGTCGCGATGTTGGCACCATCGAGCTGGCCGCTGGCAAGCGCCGCGTTCAGGTCCTTGTCCTCGGTGAAGTTGACCAGCTCCACATCATCGAGCTTGGCGGCCTTGAAGAGATCCTTGGCGGCAGCGACGTGCCACTGGCCGTAGCCGAGCCAGGGCTCGATCCCGATCTTGAATGTACCTGCTTCCGGCTGGGTGGGAATGGTGTCGGCGGCGCTTGCGGGAACGGCATGGGCAACCGCGCCGATGAGGCCGATGGCGATGGCAGCACCGGCGATTTTGCTCTTGAGCGATGAGTATGTCATGGAAACCCCTTTTTCTGACGTTTAGCGTTGGCTGGACTGCGTGAGCAGCAACTTCATTCGCGTCTTTTTATTGCGTCCGGGCATGAAGATCGTTTCCCGGGCGCGTGTTTCTATTGCGGCATTTTCCCTAGATGTTGCAAACCTTTAATGCTGCGTTCGCAACAAAATTGTCATCACAAATCGTCCTGATCCCATCCGTGACAGCGATCGCGCCCACCTCAGTTTTGCTCCGGGTCGATCATGTCGAAGAAGCGGGTCATCACATCTTCCGCCGCGACAGGCTCGCTGCCCGTCATCACGGCGACCGAGAAGCCGATCAGCGACGAGGTCGGGTTGTGAGTGGTCGCGCCGGCGCGCAAGTTCATGACGAGCGTCGGGCAGAGAAAGAGACCAAGCCGCACAACCTCGCGCCAGTCAGCGGGAAGCATCTCTCTGGCTTTCAATTGCTGAAGAAGGGGACGCCACATGGCCGTGGCTTTCACGCCGAGCAGCGCTTCGCGAACGGGGCTTAGGTGCCAATCGAAGTCGGCGAACAGTTTCCCGTCTTCATAGCGCGCTACGGCCTTGTATTTCGCTTGGGCGACAGCGGGGTCGTAGAGCCAGAAAGGGTGGGCGAGGATGTTGTGGAACGTCGTCTTCACCTCGGCGAGCAACGTCGGAATGTGTTCACCGGCAAAGGCGGGATCGAAGAACGAAAGTTCTGCTCGTTCGCCGTCATTTGAGTACCAGACGTTGGCATTGTGGGCGTCGCCATGGGCGGTTACGCCGCCGGCATCCGCAAGCCGCGGCGGTGCCAGGCGGCGATATGCGGCATCGAACAGTTCGCCGATGGTGCGCTCATATTCAACGCCGCCGACCACGAAACGCGCCGAGGACAACTCCTCCCAGGACAGTCTTGCGCCGGGAAATTCGAAGTCCTTGCCGACATAGAAGCTCGCGAGGCGTCCACCGGGATAGACCGCTTCCGGCAGCGTGATCAGCCGATCGTGAAAAAGGCGGTGCACGGGTTCGCCGGCGGCCTGCTCGGCCGTTACCGGATGCAGGGTATTCAGATAGACCTTGAGCACGGTCTCATTCAACCGCTTCTCGGCAGCGACCGCTTCCTCGGCGGCGTGGTCGTCGTGCTCCATATCCAGCGCGCGCAACACGTCGGAGAAACGCGGATCCGACCGCCGTTTATAGACAAGGATCTGCTCGCCGGGCAGCGTCGACATCATCAGCGGCTGATCGACGGGCAGGCCAGCGCGGGCAATGATGTCGGCGCGGTAATACTCACCGCTCATCGCTTCTTCGCCTTCTTCCTGATGAAACTTGAAGAAGTACCTGTTATCGTTGACGTCGAAGAAGCCGTTGAGAGAATTAAGGCTGTACTGGTCGTAGTTGATCGTGACGTTCTCGGCGGCGACCTGGAAAAGGTCCTGGAGAAGTCCGGCAAGCAGAGCTTCGGCAACGCCGTCGCGCTTCTTGGCGTGATCCCGGATTGTCGCTGTTCTGCTGGCATTATCAGTCATGAGGTCTGCTCTGCGATGGGAATCGTATGATCGGTAGGGATTAAACTCAGGTGGGCGCTGGGATGTCGCTGCATGTGACTAATCCCTAATCCGAACGATAGTTTTCAGCTTGTCTGTCTGTCCATCGAGCAGGCGGCGATAAGCGGCGGGGACTTCGTCGAGGGACGACAGCACTTCACTGAATGTCAGAAGCTCGTGCTGCAACTGCGACAGAAGCGAAACGGCTTCCACAAGCTCGTCCTCATAGGCATGGCAGCCGAGAAGCGCGATCTCGCGTTCCACCAGAATGTTGGGATCGAGGTCCAAGCGCCCGTGGCTGATGCCGACCAGCGCCAATGCTCCACCGCCCGAAAGCAGCTCCAGCGCCTGGCCGATGGCCTTGGTGCTGCCGGTCGCATCGAGCGCGTAGCGTAGCCGTGCCCCGCCCAGCTTGGCTGCGATATCCTCGGCCGTCAGGCTCGTAACGGTTCCGCCGCAAATCTCCGCGACCATGCGGGCGCGCTCGGATTTCAGGTCGGAGAACAGAAGTTGCCCATCGTGAAGCTTCGAAAGCAGAAGTCCGCTCAGTCCGCCGATCGTACCGCAGCCGACCAAAAGTACCGGTTCGCCTGCTGGCACGCGAAGACGCCGCACGGCATGCAAGGCGACTGCCAGCGGCTCGGCCATCGCCGCGACACGCGGGTCAAGCGATGGCTCGTGACGGATGACCAGCCTGGCGGGAAGCTGTACTTCTTCGGCAAAGCCGCCGTCGCAGACTTCACCGACGAAACCGAGACGTTCGCACACATTGGTCCTGCCAGAAACGCAGGCAGGGCATTCACCGCAATAGAAGCGCGAATCCGCCGCGACGGTATCGCCGACGACAAAGTCCTCAACCCCTTGTCCGACCGCCGAAATGCGGCCGCAGAATTCGTGCCCCGCCGTCGAAGGGCGTCTCGATATCCATTGACCGGTGCGGAAATTATGAAGATCCGAACCGCATATGCCGGCCGCCCTTACGTCGATGTTGACGTAACCGGCCGGCGGTGGCTGAAGTCCGTCAACCTCCTCCACCCGCAAATCCATGGCATCGTAAAGACGCACCGCCTTCATCGTTCAGCCCTTGGGCTTGAGGTAGGCATCGCGGACCGGCGATACCGCGTTGGCATGCGAAGAGAAGCCTTCGTAGATGGCGAGCTTGTGCGCGTTCTCCGCGAAAAGCGGGTAGGCGGGGGCGGTGACGTAGCCAATCGAGCTGCGCTTGACGAAATCGGTGACCGAAAGCGGACCAAAGGTGCGCGCCCAACGGCTGGTCGGCAGCACGGCATTGGGGCCGAGACAGAAGTTGCCGATGCTGACGGGCGTATACGGACCCATGAGGATTTCCGCCGCTTCCGTGATATGGCCGAGATGCGAGAAGGGATCGGTGGACAGGATTTCGAGGTGCTCCGGCGCATAGGCGTTGACGAAGTCGTAGCTCTCCTGGACCGACGAGGTCAGGACAACACCGCCGCACTTGCCTGAAAGCACGGTGCTCGAGAAATCGACGCGCTGCGCCGTCATCCTTGCCCAATGCTCGGGCAGGGCGGCAAGCGCTTCTTCCGCCACGCGGCGGCTGTGCGTGACGAGATAGGCCGATGAATCGGGGCCGTGTTCGGCTTCGATCAGCAGATCGAGCGCGGCAAGGCCGCCGTGAACGGTATCATCCGCGAAGATCATCGCTTCGGACGGGCCGGCCGGAAGACCGGTGTCGATGACGCCGGCCAGGATGCGCTTGGCGGCAACGACCCACGGGCTGCCGGGTCCGACGATCTTCAGCGCCGGCTTGATGGTTTCCGTACCATAGGCAACGGCCGCCACGGCTTGCGCGCCGCCAACCTTGTAGACGGTCTCGACGCCTGCGAGGCGCGCTGCGACCAGCGTCGCGGCATCGACACTGCCATCGGGTGCCGGCGGCGTGACGATCGCAAGATGCGGGACACCTGCAACAACAGCGGGCACGGAGGTCATCATGGTCACCGAAGGGAACGAGCCCTTGCCGCGCGGAACATAAAGCGCCACCGACTGGATCGGCGTGAAACGATCGCCAGCGAAGGCGCCCGGACGAACCTCCTTCAGCCACATGGCTTCCGGCTTCTGCTCCTCGTGGAAGACGCGGATGTTTTCAATGCCGAACTTGATGGCATCGATGACATCGGTGCTGACGAGCTTGAAAGCCGCGTCGAATTCGGCTTCCGTCACCTTGATGTTGGCTTCCGAAATGTCCGCCTTGTCGAGTTCGCGACCGAAACGGGCAACGGCGCGATCGCCTTCGGTACGCACGGCCTCCAGGATCGGCTTGACCTTGTCCATGAAGCTCGAAATGTCGGTTTCCGATCGGCGCAAAAGCGCAGCTTTTTCGTCCGCGGAAAGCTTCGAATATTCGTAGAAGGACACGTCAGTCATTTCACATTCCCTTTGTGAGGCCGTCGGCGCGGCGGAATGGCAGGCACGCGACAGCAGTCGCTCAGGCTCATAGCCCAAGCGGCGACAGTATTGAAATAGGTTTCCCGTTTGCCCGCGCATATGCATTCGGGCATCACCGGCGGAAACCCCGGCATTTCATCGTGTATTCGAGATCGGGACGTCGCAAGACATCCCGCGGCCGAAAGCCTAAGGCCTTCTAGTTCCACTCTTATTTCTTGTCTTTAAATGTATATACATGTGCGGAAGCGCGGCATCAAATGCTTTTTGCCGCGCCTGCCTCTTTTTTATATCGAGGCCAAAAAACCGCCATCCACAGGCAGGCAGTGGCCGGTGACATAGGCTGCTGCGTCGCTGACAAGGAAAACGACTGATCCGCCAATATCGGAATTCTCTCCAAATCGGCGCTGTGGAATCTTCTCCAGCATCCGTGTCTGCCAGGCGCTGTCCTCGTAGAACACTTCGGTCATAGCCGTGCGGAAATATCCGGGCGCGATGGCATTGACGCGTATGCCGGAAGCGGCCCATTCGGCGGCGAGCGCCCTTGTCATGCCGAGCAGCCCCGATTTCGACGATCCATAAGGCACGGCCGTGGGAATGCCTACAAAGGATGTCAGTGAACAAAGGTTCACGATGCTTCCCCCTTGAGGTTGCCTCGACATGCGCCGCGCAGCCGCCTGTGCCCAGAAGAAGGCGCCCTTCAGGTTCGTATCGACGATCCGATCCCAGAGTTTTTCGTCGACATCGAGCGAGGGGGAGACCTGTTCCATACCCGCATTGTTGACAAGGATGTCAATGTGACCGGCAGCGGCCTCGAAATGCTCAAGCACGCGCTCGATGGACGGCACGTCGTTGACGTCCTGAGACGCTACCCAGCATTTCCGCCCGATCTCGATGATCAATTCACGTGTCTCTGTCAGGGCGCGCTCGTCACGTGCCGTGATGCAGAGATCCGCACCGGCTTCGGCAAGCGCGAGCGCGATCGCCTGACCAAGCCCGCGGCTGGCACCGGTGACGATTGCGACGCGACCTTCAAGGCTAAAGACATTCTGCATCGACGTCGTCTCCCACCATCTTAGAAATTCAAACAGCACCGCACGTTATGTCGCGGTCTAGGTGACGGAGGTTTTGCGCCCGTTCCCGATCCCAAGCAACGTGCAAGCCCCAATTTTTCGGCTCTGTTATCATCTACCGCCGGAAACCAGTCGATCCTTCACGGTTTGGTATCCAAGCTTCTCGGAGATCTCGTTGGCCGCGCTCAGCAGGCTTTCGAGATACTTGGTGCGATTGCGCAAGCCGTCCTCGCGGGGAGCTACGAGGCATAGCGTGGCGATGCAGGCGCCGTCGGCCTGACGCACCGGTACGGCAAAGCAGTGGGTAAAGTTCTCGACCTCGCTGTTGAAGGTGAAGAAGCCGTCCCGGTCGGCCTGGCGTACCTGGGCGATAAATTCCGCCGGCTCCATGTGGCGACCATTCGGCAGAATGAAGTCATCCGGGGGAATGAGATCAAGTATCTGCTTGTCGGTCATGTGCGAAACCAGCAGACGGCCCGAAGCAGTCCACGCGATGGAGACAAGGTCGCCCACATTTGATGAGATGCGGAACGGTCGAATTCCCTCACGCATCATTGCGACGGTGTATTTACGGCCTTCGAGCAAGCACATCTGTGCCGTTTCACGGGTTTCTTCGGCCAAGCGAACCAGCATGTGGTCGCACTCTCGCATCAGGTCGAATTGTTCGGCGTATGCTGTTCCAAGGAAATACAGGCGAGGACCGAGAAAAACCCGGCCTTCGCCTCCATGATAGTCAAGCATCCCGTGGCTGAGCAGGAGATTGACCAACTCATATACGGACGACCGAGGCGCGCCGATTTCTGATGCAATCTCATTCGGCCGCATGGGCTGGCGCTTTACCCGGAGGAACTCAAGGATCTCGAATGCGCGATCCAGTCCCCGGGTGCGTCGCGATGCCGTATCGGCTGTCGCCTCGTTCATGCTTGTCTCCAACTATTGTCAGGCGCGGTCAGAGCGATAAGCCACGCAATCGACCTCAACTTTACAATCGACCATCATTCGGGACTGAACACAAGCGCGAGCGGGCGGGTTCGCACCAAAGTACTCGGCGTAGACGCCGTTGAAACTCCAGAAATCGCGCGGATCGTCGAGCCATACGCCTACACGTACGACATCTTCGAGGCCGTAGCCTGCCTCGTCGAGGATGGCAATCAGGTTTTCGATCGCCTTTCTGGTCTGGGCAACGATTCCGCCACCGACGATCTCACCCTTCTCCATCGGCACCTGGCCGGAAACATACAGCCAGCCGCCTGCTTCTGTGGCCCGCGCGAAGGGAAGGGGCTGTCCGCCTGCGCCTGTCTCGCCGGCACCATAACGCTTGATCGTCATTCTTTTCACTTTCTTTGGTAGTTTTTATGCTCAGTTGAAGCTGGAAGTTTTCAGGAATTCAGCCAAACGCTCGGTCTTGGGCTGCACGAACATCTCCTTTGGGTCGCCTTGTTCGCAGATGACGCCCTGATTCATGAAGATGACACGCGAGGATACCTCGTAAGCGAAACGCATCTCGTGCGTGACAAGCAGCATGGTCATGCCGTCTGCCGCCAGACCCTTGATGACCTGCAGGACCTCTCCCACCAACTCGGGGTCGAGAGCAGATGTCACTTCATCGAAAAGCATAAGGCGCGGGGACATCGCGATTGCTCTGGCGATTGCAACGCGCTGCTGTTGACCGCCGGAAAGCTGGCCTGGGTAGTGGTCGACACGTGCCGACAGGCCAACGCGATCGAGCCAGCGCTCGGCGATTTCTCTTGCCTCCGCCTTCTGCATCTTCTTGACCTTGATGAGCCCGAGCATAACGTTCTGGGCGGCGGTCATGTGTGGAAAGAGGTTGAACTGCTGGAACGCCATGCCTGTGAGCGCCCGCTGGCGGGCGATCTCCTTTTCAGCCTTGCGCCGCCGCGTCGCTCCTTCGACATGATAGCCGATCTCTTCACCATCCAGGCTGATCGTGCCGCCCTGGAACTCCTCCAGCATGTTGACGCAGCGAAGCATCGTGGTCTTGCCCGAGCCGGAAGAGCCGATAATCGAAATGACCTCGCCTTCCTGTACGGCGCAGTCGACGCCCTTTAGAACTTCATGTTGGCCGTAGGTTTTCCGCAGGCCGCTGATTTCAAGCATTGTCTTGGCCATCGAGCGGCCTCCTCAGGATGGAAGGGCAGTCTTGCGCTCAACGTATTTGCCGTAGCGCTCGATGCCGAAGTTGATGACAAAATAGAGGGCTCCTGCCAGGAAGTAGAACTGCAGGCTCATGAAGTTGCGCGAGATGATCTCCTGCGTGCGTAGCAGCAGTTCAGCGACGCCGATTACCGATAGGAGCGTCGATGCCTTCACCATTTCCGCCGCCGTGTTGACCCACGCCGGAAGGCATTGGCGCAACGCTTGAGGCCAAAGGACGGAGGTGAACGTCTGCGTGAACGTCAAGCCGATGGCTTTTGCGGCTTCGGTCTGTCCTTGTGGGATGGCCTGCAGGGCGCCGCGAACGATCTCGCCGACATGCGACGAGCAAAATATTGCCAGCGCCAGAACGCCTGCAGCGAACGGTCCCAACTCGATGCCGACGGCACTTGAGACGTAGTAGCTGGCAAGGACAAGCACCAAGACCGGCGTGCCACGGATCACATCGGTATAGGCCCTGACGATCAGGCGCGCCACGAAGCTCCCATAGACCAGAGACAAGCCGACAAAAACCCCCAGCGCGGAGCCGACAAGGATGGCCAGGAAGGAGATCGAAACCGTCATCGCGATGCCATTCAATATGACATAACGGGCGATCCACAGCTGCTCGAGAAAGGTTTGAGACATTGGTTTTACCTCGGCAAGGCCAGATGCCGCTCGACGAGACGCATGAGGGCGGCGATGAGGAAACAGGTGACGACATAGAGTGCCGATGTGACCATCCAGGTTTCAATGACCCGGAAGCTCTCGACATTGATCTTGCGCGCAGCAAACGTCAGTTCGGGCACGGCGATCGTTGCTGCAAGCGATGTGTCCTTGAAGAGGGATATTATGGTCGAAGACAAGGAAGGCAGCACGTTGCGAAACATCAGCGGCGCAATGATCGAGGTGCGTATCTGCATCGACTTTAAACCGATCGCCATGCCGGCTTCCGTCATACCCTTCGGGATCGAGAGAAGACCGGCGCGGAAAATTTCCGCAAGGTAGGCGCCCGAATAGAGCGATAGAACCAGCACGAAGCTCTTTATCTTGTCGAGCCGGAAGCCCATCTGGGGTAGGGCAAAAAACGCAAACAGGACGAGAACGAGGATCGGCAGATTTCGTATCATCGTGACGTAGGTGCGGGCAGGAACGAAGATAAGACGGTTCTTCGTAAGCAGCGCGAAAGCGACAAAAAGACCGAGAATTGCCCCGATCAGGATCGAAATCACTGCTAGGCCAAGGCTCAGCATCAGCCCGCTGAGCAGGAAATCGAAGTTGCGCCAGACGGCGGCAAAGTTCAGCGTATAACCCATGGCAAGTCACCCCTTTAGGGGAGGAAGCGGGTATGAGCCGCTCCCTCGGGCCAGTTACTTGAATTCGACGGGGAAGCCGATCTGCGGCGGCGTCAGGTCCTTGCCGAACCAGGTCTTGAACGACTTGGCGTACGTATCAAATTCGACGCCCGTCATGGCTTCGTGAAGGGCGGTGTTCACGAAGTTCAGCCAATCCTGATCACCGCGCTTTACGCCGCATGCGTAGGTCTGGGGGTTCCAGCCGTAGCCGGCGTCCTTGTATTTGCCTGGATTCTGGGTCATGTACCACGCGAGCGACGACTGGTCGGTGGCAACCGCGTCGGCACGGCCAGATTCGAGTGCTTGGTAGATGAGGTCGACGGAATCGTACTGATCGACTGTCGCTTCCGGCAGCGCCGCGTGAACCATCGATTCTGCGTAGACGTTCTGAAGCACCGAGATGGTCACCGAAGAACCGGCAGCCTTCAGCGCAGCGTAATCAGCATACTTGCCATCAGCCTTCAGCATAAGACCAACGCCTTCGCGATAGTACGGAATGGTGAAGGCGATCTGCTGGGCGCGCTCGCCGGTGACGGTCATGAACTGGCAGGTGATGTCGACTTTGTCAGTCGTAATGTTCGGGATGCGAGCGTCCGACGACTGATTGACGTATTCCACCTTCTCAGGATCGCCGAAGAGAGCCTTGGCGATGATGTGCCCCATATCGACGTCGAAACCCTGAAGCTTGTCATCGGCGCTCTTGAAGTGCCACGGCGCATTGGTGCTGCCGGTTCCCATGACGAGATGGCCGCGTGCGAGCACTTCATCAAGCTTGCTATCTGCAGCAAGCACAGGGCTGGAAAGGATGGTTGTTGCGGCCAAAGCGATCAGGCCGACGCGCGAAAGAAAAGTCATGTCGTTCCCCTAAGAACTGAGAGTTTCTATATAATCCACTATACCGGACATGTGTCTGTATTAATGGATTGACATAACAAGGCCTATAGCCGATGGATTGTCAATAGCGGTGGCTGACTTTTGGCGAAGCGGACAAAATAGCCGGAATTACCGCGCTGTCGCATTGACCCTCACCGGAGAATTCTCATGCCTTTTTCGCCCGACGACATCGCAGCCATACAAACACCTGCCGTCGTTATTGATCTTGATATCGCAAACGAGAACATCCTGCGTTTTCAGCAGTATGCCAGCAGTCATTCGCTGCGTGTAAGGCCGCACATCAAGACGCATAAGCTGCCGGCCCTCGCGGAACTGCAGATCGCCGCGGGCGCGATCGGGATCACGTGTCAGAAGATATCGGAAGCCGAGGCGATGGCTGCGGGGAGCAGCGCGATCAAGGACATCCTGATTACCTATAACATCGTGGGTTCCGAGAAGCTTCAGCATCTCAAGGCTCTGGCGAGGAGGGTGAAGCTGACGGTCGTTGCCGACAGTGCGACCGTCGTGGACGGCCTAGCCGCTGCATTTCGAACAGAGGCGGAGCCACTTACAGTCATGGTCGAATGCGATACCGGCGCGAACCGCTGCGGCGTACCCACCGCCGAGGCTGCAACGGCTCTCGCTCTCCGGATCCACAGTACGCCCGGGCTCGTGTTCGGCGGACTGATGACTTATCCGCCGATCGGCGCGACGGCGGCAGTTGAGGCGTTCATGACGGAAGGAAAGAGGCGCATCGAGGCGCTGGGAATTGAAGTGCCTGTTATCACATCGGGTGGCACCCCATCGATGATGCATGCAGCAGATGCCTCGGTCACTACCGAGTATCGCCCTGGAACCTACGTCTACAACGATCGATCGCTTGTCGCGCGCGGCGACTGCGGGTGGGAGAATTGCGCACTCAGCGTCTTGGCAACCGTCGTTTCAGTGCCCACCGAAAACCGGGCTGTGATTGATGCAGGGTCGAAGCTCCTAACATCCGATCTCTTGGGGCTCACGGGCTACGGGCACGTTCTAGGCCGCGACGACATCGTCATCGACCAGCTATCCGAGGAGCATGGCCGGTTGGTCAGCACCGGCCCCATCGGCCTTTCGGTCGGAGATGTGGTACAGATTGTACCTAACCACGCATGTGTCGTCACCAACATGGTCGATACGGTGTTTGTCGTCGGAAATGGCTTGCGGTCTGTTGAAGCCTGGCCGGTTGCCGCCCGAGGGAAGATTGTTTGATTCCCGGGGCCGCTTTTCTCCATTGGCGAATGCATGATTGAATTGACACAGGCCCAGCAGGGCCCGCCTCGCGAAGCTCCTGGCGGCGATACACTCGGCGCCGATTGGCAAGCGAACCGTCTTGGCGTCGACGCGTCCTCTCTGTTCGGAGGGGGCGGACCGGGGGGAGCGACATTCCAACTTTGCAAACAGAAGCAGGACATTCTAACTTTGCGGCTACAAGGATTTGTTGCATAACATAGATTATGGAACTATCGGAGCATTCACGGGGATAGTCGTTGTTATGATCTCAAGCAACTGAACGAATATCGTGGTATATGCACTCGCAATACCGTTGCTTTTGTCCAAACCAACGCCGAGGGGAACTGACACTCGCCGGTGGCTCCGGTTACGGTGACCCAAGGAGTCGCGATCTCGTCAAGCTCGACGACGTCCGCCAGGGCTATATGTGGCGCTCGACGCCGGTCATGAGGATTGTTACGAGATCGCTGTGACTTATCGCGGAAAGTTGGTTGAAAGCGGCCCGGTTGAGGATATCTTCGAGCGACCGCAGAACGACGATACGCGCATGCTGCTCAAAGCCATGTCGGATCTCGATCTGGACCGCTCGCCTTTCCGGCAGAAAGCATCCGCTTAAGAAGACCTGGAGTCCGCATGACCTTTTCGATTCCGTCTGGCGACGCCCCTTCCCTCGCCGCCCTCGCCGATGAAGCAAAAAGCTGGCGGCGGACGATCCACCAGTATCCCGAGTTGCTGTTCGACCTGCCTAAGACGGCTGCTCTTGTAACGGAAAAGCTGACTGAATTCGGCTGCGACGAGGTCGTGACCGGCATTGCCAAGACTGGGGTGATCGCCGTCATCAACGGCAACAAGGGGCTGGGCCGCACAATCGCGCTGCGCTGCGATATGGACGCGCTGCCGATGTCCGAGCAGACCAACCTGCCCTACGCCTCGAAAGTGGAAAACATGATGCATGCCTGCGGCCATGACGGGCACACGGCCATGCTGCTTGCTACCGCCAAACAACTGTCGGAAAACCGCGATTTTGCGGGCAAGGTCGTGCTGATCTTCCAGCCGGCGGAAGAAGGCGGCGCCGGCGCGCGGGTGATGATCGAGGAAGGCGTGCTCGAGCGCTTCGGCATCGAGGAGGTCTACGGCATGCACAACCAGCCGGGCCTCGACGTGGGCTCTTTCGCGATCCGCAGCGGCCCGATGATGGCCGGCGGCGACCGCTTCGTGATTACCATTAACGGCAAGGGCGGCCATGCCGCCTACCCGCATCTATCGCATGATCCGGTACTCGCCGGCGCCCAGATGATCGTGGCGCTGCAGGCGATCGCATCGCGCTTCACCAATCCGTTTGATCCCGTCGTTCTTTCGGTAACCTATCTTGAGGGCGGCAATGCCGGCGCGCTCAATGTCATCCCGGCCGCGATCCGCATCGGCGGCACCATCCGCACCATGAATGCCGATACCCGCAAGATGGTCGAGGAACGGTTCCGCGAGGTCGTCTCCAGCACCGCGAAGTCCTTCGGCTCCGAGGCCGTGATCGACTGGCGCCCGGGTTATCCCGTCACGGTCAACGATCCGGCAAAGGCGAAGCTTGCGGCAAAGGCCGCGGCGGCAGTTGCCGGCGCCGAGAAGGTCGATACCGACTGGCCTGCGACAATGGGCTCCGAAGACTTTTCCTACATGCTGGAAAAGCGCCCCGGCGCGCTCATCTGGCTCGGCAACGGCGACAGCGCCGATCTTCACAACCCTGCCTATGATTTCAACGACGGCGCCATCGTCCACGGCGTCCGCTACTGGCTGTCGCTGGTCGACCAGCGCCTGAATGGCGCGGCGGGAGAGTGAGATGAGCGACGATGCCGTCCACCTCAGCCATGCCGATCTCGTTGCCTTGCTTGAACGCATCTTCGTCAAGAACGGGGTGTCAGAGCATAATGCCAGGATACTTGCGGAAAATTGCGCTGGCTGCGAGCGCGACGGCTCGCTCAGCCACGGCGTCTTTCGCATGCCGGGATATGTCTCGTCATTGAACAGCGGCTGGGTCGATGGCAAGGCGGTGGCCGAGGTCGAGGATGTCGGGCCGGCCTTCGTGCGCGTCGATGCCAAAGGTGGCTTCACCCAGCCGGCGTTCTTCGCGGCACGACCGCTGCTGATCGAAAAGGTTAAGGCAAACGGTGTTGCGGTTCTCGCTATCCGTCGCTCGCATCACTTCAGCGCGTTATGGCCCGATGTCGAACCATTCGCCGAGGAAGGTTTTGTTGCGCTCAGCGTCGTCAATAGCATGGCCTGCGTGGTGCCGCACGGCGGCAAGAAGGCGGTATTCGGCACCAATCCCGTCGCCTTCGCCTCGCCACGCGCGGGTTCTGCACCTTTCGTATTCGATCAGGCCTCATCGGCCATTGCCCATGGCGATGTGCAGATTGCAGCACGCGCCGGTCATGAACTGAGGCCCGGCATGGGGGTCGACCGCGACGGCCAGCCGACCAACGACCCGAAAGAAATCCTCGACGGTGGCGCACTGCTGCCCTTCGGCGGACACAAGGGCAATTCGATCGCACTGATGGTCGAGATTCTCAGCGCCGCGCTCACCGGTGGCTATTTCTCCGGCGAGTTCGACTGGAGCGGCCACAAGGGCGCGCAGACGCCCTATACGGGCCAGTTCTTCGTCGTCATCGATCCCGCGCGCGGCGGCAATGACGTGTTTGCCGAACGCGTTGCCGGGATCTGCGACCTCGTGCTGGAAGCTGGGCAGGAACGACTGCCCGGCGATCGAAGGCATCTCACGCGCGCAAAGGCGCAGCGCGACGGCATCCCGCTTTCGGCCGAAAGTCATGCTAAGCTGGTATCCCTGGCGGCAGACCGGTAGAGGCTCCCTGCAACCGCCCACGGCTTATGCGACCTGGGGGCGGTGGTCAGTCGCATAGGACCTGCACTATGCGTAAATCGTCCAGGAGATGGGCGCCGCGTCCCTAATAAGGCGGCATGTCGTGACCGCTCATTGACAAGGCGCCCGTGAGGCAAACTATCTCGCAGAGCATATCATTCGTGGAGAGGCGAGATGCGCCGAAACATATGGACTGCTTTCGCTCTGGTTTCAGCCCTGACGCTGACCGTTTTGCCGCCGGTCCCCGCCTATGCGGTGACGGTCAACATTCACGTTGGCTCCAGTCTTAACTTCGGGCGTGCGATTACCTGCAGGCAGGGGCAGCAACTGCTCCAGAACCGCGGCTTTCGCAACGTGCGCCGCGTCGATTGCAGAGGGCGGACCTTCATCTATCACGCAAGGCGCGGCAATCGTGATTTCGAGATCGCGCTCAGCTCGCACACCGGCCGCGTGGTCGGCATGACCCGCCTTCGCCGATAGGTGCCTCGATCAGCCGACGCCCGGTCCAGATCCATTGTCCGGCTCGCCGGACGCGCCGAGGATTTCCGAGATCCAGCGCGACGAGGAGAACTGTGCGCAAAACGTCAGGATCATGATCGTGATCGGCACGCCGATGAACGCGCCGAACACGCCCCAGACAAACGACCAGGAAAACACCGAGAACAACACCAGGAATGGCGACATCGCAAGCGCATAGCCCGCAACCCTGGGCTCGATGTAGCTTCCGATGACGAACTGTATCACGTTGAGGCCGGCGAAGATGAGGATAGCAGCCTCGGGCGATCCGAATTGCGCCAATGCGTAGGCGCTTGGCAGCAACGTCGCCACGAAGGGCCCCATGAAAGGAATGTAGTTCAGCGTGAAGGCGATGACGCCCCATTCGGCGGCGAAGCGCAGCCCGAAAAGGACGGAGAGAACCCAGACGAGCGTGCCGGTGGCAAGGCTCATGACCGTGCGCACAGCCATGTAACGCCGCAGCTTGGCCGCCGTCTGCAACGCGCCGCCGATAATCGCATCCGCGTGTTCGTCGCTGAGCGCCTTTCGAATGTTGCGCGCTACGGCTTCGGTATCGAGCAGCCCGAGGAGCACATAGACCACCACGACGATCCAGAAGGAGATCGTCGTGTTCAAGCGGGCCGTCGCCCCCTGCAGTACGCGCAGGAACGAACTGAAGTTGAAATAATCCGCCCACACACCGGCGATGACGATGCCGTGCCCGTCGAGCCACTGGACGAGATTACCGTACAGCAACTGGAACCGGGCGGCATCGCTGACGACGGAGCGGGCGATGCGCCCGAAGCCCCAGGCGGATATAGATGCAAGCGCGAGGAAGACGCAGATGATTGCCGCGACCACCACGGCAAGTGCCAACAGCTTGGGAAGAAAGCGCTGGAGGTTCTTCTGAAGCGGCCAGGCGAGCCCGATGATGAAGAGCGCTCCCGCAACGGGCGCGAAGACGCTGGCCGCGGTTCGCAGAACCCACAAGACCGCCACGGCGGCGATGATGGCCAGAAGGGTGACCTGGGCTCGGTTATTCATCCGATCGACATCCCTTCCGATTGCATGGTGCCGTAGCGCACGGGGCGAATATCCCCGGGTCGCCACGGCTCTCGCGCTTCCAGCGACCATCCTTGCAAATCTCCTTGGTCGAACAATCGGTTGCCCGTCCCAAAAGCATGCGTGGCGTCTCTAAACGGCGCGACGATGGATTATTCGGATGTCAGCGGCACCTAACTGAAAGGCCAAATCTGCGGAACCAGGAAAACGGCGACGACGAAAAACCACGCCATCAGCGGCGTACCGAGTTTCCAGTAGTCGCCGAAGCGATAGCCGCCAGCGCCCATGACCATCATGTTCGTCGTCGTCGCGATCGGCGTCATGAAGGATGCCGAACCGGCGATGCACAGGCTCATGAGCACCGGATGCGGCTGAATATGCATCGTCGCCGCAGCCGCCATCGCGATCGGGATGACCAGCATGGTCGTCGCCGTGTTGCTCATCACCTGGCCCAGCACAGCCGTAAGCACGAAGAGACCGGCAACGAGAGCGGTGGGGCCGGCCGGGCCGATCGCGGAGACGAGCTCGTCCGCCACGAATTTCGCGGTGCCTGATTGTATCATCGCCGTCGAAATCGGCATCATCGCGCCGATGAGGATGACGGTCGTCCAGTGCACCGCGCGATAGGATTGCTCGACCGTGAGCGCTCCCGACGCAACGAGAACGCAGGCGCACAGGATGCCGGCCACCGCGGGCGGCACGATGTTCGATGCCAGCATGACCACGAGCCCGATCAACGTCGCCACGGCGACCTTGGCCCCCGGCCCCATCGGCACGGCGTGGCGGCGGACGAGATCGGGTGAATCGACCACGAGAACATCGGGATCATCGAGACGCAGATCGAGCGCTTCCCAGCTTCCTTCGAGAAGAAGCGTATCGCCCGCCCTGAGCTGCGGTTTGGCATAATCGATTTTCGCGCCGCCGCGATGCACCGCCAGAACCACGAGATCACCGCTCTCCGTGGCAAGGCCGGGATACATCGGTTGCCCGATCAGCTTGGATCGCGGCGGAATCATCACTTCGGCGAGCCCTGATCGGCTGTTGAATGCGGCACTGCCACTTCCGACCGACGCATCCTCGCGAACGGCCAGATGGAGCCGACCGGCAACCTCCGC
The DNA here is from genome assembly GCA_900471485.1 of Hyphomicrobiales bacterium. Taxonomy (GTDB): domain Bacteria; phylum Pseudomonadota; class Alphaproteobacteria; order Rhizobiales; family Rhizobiaceae; genus Rhizobium. The sequence continues at coordinate 425,828 of UCEU01000001.1, read as the reverse complement.
GACCGCCTGGGCAGCGCCGCGCACAAGCAGATAGTCATCGCCCTTCATCGCCCTGTCTCGAACCGGCGAGCCGGACGCGGACGCCTGGACGGCCATGACTTGTATGTCGCCCGCATCGCCCAGATCGATATTGTCCGTGGGCAACCCGACCAGGGGAGACTCCTGTCGAATACGAAGCCGGAAGAGCCCGTCCTTCAGGCCGTAGTGTTCGACAAGGGTTTGGGCGTGACCGCTGAAATCTGCCGGCAGCCGCGCGCTGGTCTGCCAGGGAAGCAGATGCCTGCCCAGCAGCAGGATGATGCAGACCGTTCCGGCGAGAAGAGGAACGCCGACAAGGGCGAATTCGGTAAAGCCGAAGCCCTCCAGCCCGGCATCCTCGAGCGCCTCCCAGACGAGGAAATTCTTCGGGGCGCCCGTCAGCAGCAGGTTCGCCCCGGCATGGGCGGAGAAAGCCAGCGGCATGAGCAGTTGCGCGGGTGATTGATTGAGCCTGACAGCCGCAAACACAGCAATAGGCATCAATGCCGCCACCGCCCCGCTGCCGCTCAGAAGCGACGTCAGGCAGCCGACCGCAAGCATGAGAACGAAGAGAAGCCGGCTGCGGTTGTTCCGGCCGGCCAGCGAGATCAGCGCTTGCCCGCACCACGCTGTAACACCCGTCCTTTCGAGCGCGGCGCTCATGATGAAGAGGCTGGCGACGAACAAGACAGCGCGGTCGCCGAAGCCGGCCAGCGCCTGCTCCAGTGTGACGAGCCCCGTAGCCCATAGGGAAAGCGCCGCCGCGAAGGCGACGGCGATGACGGGGAGCTTGTTCCACGCAAAAAGAACGATCGTCGCCAGGATGATGCAACACGTCGTCTGGATCGGGGTCAAACAGGACCTCCCCGCCTATCATGCCGGCATCGATAAAACGTCCCATGCATGGCTGTGTTACGAAGTCGCCGCGGGAGCCGTCTCCGCTTCGGCCTGGGCGGCGGACAGTGCTTCGCGCAGCGCGGTCTCCCTGGTCTCGTCGAAGGATGTCTGAAGCAGATCGCCGCCGACACCCTTGAGATCGGCAAGCACCTTGTCGGTCGTCATCTTGCGCACGAGCAGGAAAAGCCCGGCCGTGCCCGGCTGCAGCGCCGACGCAGCCTTCTTCATGAACTGATCGTTGATCCCGACGTCGCTGAGCTCGCCGGCCAGCGCGCCGGAGGCAGCACCCAGCGCTGTTCCGACCAAAGGCATCAGGAAGATGGCGCCGATCAACGTTCCCCACAGGGCTCCGGAGGCCGCACCGCGCGCGGTGAGATTGACGAGCTGATTGAGTTTGATCTGCGCCTTCTCGTTCTTCACGACGACAACCGCGTCTTCCAGTTCGATAAGGTATTCCTGCTGCAGCGACAGCACCTTCTGCCGCACCTCCTCCGCCTTCGCCTCCGTCGGGAACCCGATGAATATCAGATCGCTCATGTCCGCCTCCTTTGCTGTAAAGTCGACCCTTGGGGATACCGAGCACGCGCCGCAAGGTATTGATTTCAGGAATCAATCACCTCCCTCGGGCGCACGGGCACGGCAACCCGGCTAGGCTAGCAATTGCCGCGGCAATAATGATGCGCGATGAATCCCAAGTTTGCGCTCGTCGTCCCATTTTCAGTGCGGGTCGGACGAGCGCCTGGCCTTCTCAATGCTATTGGATGGTCGCCATGTCGAAAATCAGAATGGGAGCGGCAACGGCGAAGGTCGCGACCGCGCCGATTGCATCGACCGCCGTTGTGGGCCTCACAAGGTCCGCGTCGGAGATTTGCTGTCCCTGCACCAGCCGATCGCCGATCAAGCGGACGGCCTCGGGGCTGGTGGCGAACAGCGCATGATTGACCCGATCGCCCGAACTCAGCGCACTCAAATCCAGCACTGTCACGCCCTGCAGATCCGATAGCGTCCGTCGGTATTCTTCCTGCGAAGGGTCAATGCCGCCGAGGCGCGCATCTCCGCGCGAGATGAACCGTGATAGCCTGAGCGCCAGATCATTGCGCGCGACGAAAATCGTTATCTTGGGCCGCTTCGGCCCCATATCCTGCACCTGCCGTCGAAAGACGCCGACATCGAGGTCCGGAGACGCGAGAATGAGGCTGGAGACCTTGCTCGGCACGGAACCTCGCTGGAGAGCAACCTGCCTGATCGCCTCGACCGCGAGCCAGGTGCCCATGGAGTGGGCGAGTACAACGACCTCGTTGATCGACTGACTGTCGACCGCCGCCTCGAGCAGGTTCGCCAGATCCGATCGTGAGTAGGAGGCGTTATCGAGGTCGCGCTTGTAATCGAGAAAACGCCCCCGCGACGGCCATGAGAAGAGGATGGGAACGGCATCGGCATCGGAATCGTGCACGAGCTGCGCAAAGCGGAAGACCGCGCGATCGAAGGTCGTGCTGTAGCCATGCACGAAGACGAACGCGCGCCGCTTGTGGGCGCCGGGAGCTCGAAACGCGGCGGCGACATCTCCGCGATCGATTGGGGTTACCGATGTCGCGGCGAAAGTCCGTTCGGGATCGCCGGGAGAGCGGCGCGGAAGCTCGAGCGTCCCCGCCTTGCGATTACGGGGAACGGAAATCCCGATCCGGGTGTAGGACACGGACGTGCCTCGGTCTCCGCCGTACAGCACAGCGGGATCTTCGACAGGCGCCCGCGTCGTCGCCGCAATGAGCGTGATCTGATCGGCGCCCTTTGCTGGATCGGCTACGTTCAAAAGCCCGGCCTGCGGGCCGGCGCATGCCGCCAAGCCAGCAAGAAAACAGGAAACGATGAACGGCCGCCGCCAGCGCATCTTTACCTCGGCAAGCCAGGGCGGCGAAACGAAGCCCTTTCACCGACAAGCACGGTTATCATAGCCAAGAAGCGCTCCGTGACCCCACCTGTTTCACCTGCTTGGAGACTTCGCACAGGGTCAATAGCTCCAGTCGAGAAATCGATCGGGCTGCGAACACTCCGGGACGCACGGCGTAGCTTCGGGACACCAGGCTCATGACATATCGCAGTGCCCGGCTCATCCTGATCGTCGTCTTGAGGTGCCCGGCCGGCCATCCGAACATTTCAAGCCATCCGAATTCTCGGTTTTCTCAAAGGGATAGTGGATTTGAGTCCGGTAGCCGTCGTTGCGATCATCGTTGCTGCAGCGATCGTTCTTTTCGCATGGAACAAGCTGCCGGTCGCGGTTGTCGCGATGCTGGTGTGCCTGTCTCTATGGGCGTCGGGCATCCTAAGTCTCGATCAGGCGCTAGCGGGCTTCGGCGATCCTGTCGTCATCTTCATCGCGACGCTCTTCGTCGTCAGCTCGGCTCTCGAAATCACGGGGGTGACCGCCTGGATCGGGAAGCACCTCATCCGGGCCGCCGGCAAGGAAAGCCGCACCCGCTTTGTCGTGCTGATGATGAGCCTCGCGGCGATCCTGACAATGTTCGTCGGGGCGGTCGGCGCAGTGGCGGCGCTGTTGCCCGTCGTCATCGTCACCGCGGTTCGCCTTGGAAGAAAGTCCTCGCAACTTCTCATGCCGCTTGCCTTCGCGGCGCATGCCGGCTCCATGCTGGCGCTGACGGGGACGCCGGTGAATGTCCTTGTTTCCGACGCCGCCGTCGATGCGGGTTCTGCGGGCTTCGGCTTCCTCGAGTTCGCGCTGGTCGGGCTTCCGCTGCTCCTCGGCAGCATGGCGATCATCGTCCTGTTCGGTCAGCGGTTGCTGCCGCAACGAAATGGAGCAGCCATCCCGGCGGATTTCAGCAGGCATGCCCGAACGCTGGTCGAACAATATGGACTTGGCAACGACATCCACCGCCTACGCATTCGCAGCTCGTCGCACTATGTCGGAAAGGCGCCATCAACGATCGAGGCCGCACGCCACCAGGACATGCAGCTGGTGGCTGTGCACGAGGGCGACACGGCCCGGCCGATCGGCCGGCCGCACATCGCGGAAGGCGATCATCTTCTTCTGCGCGGCGACGCTGATGTTATCGCGAAATTCGCAGCCGATACGCACTTGTCTTTCCGCGAGCAGACGGGAGGCGCGGACGATATCCTCTTCACTCACAAATCGGGATTGGCAGAGGTGGCGATCCCGCCGCGATCGGGCCTGATCGGGCAAAGCGTCTTTCCGGGCATGGTGACCGAGAGCGGTGACCTGATCGTGCTCGCAGTCCAGAAGGCCGGGACGCCAATCGATGAGATCGCACCGCGGGGGCAGACGGGCGCGGTCGTGCTCGGCGCCGGCGATATGATGCTGCTGCAGGGAACGTGGAAAGCGCTCGACACCCGTCTCAGTGACCCGGATGTGCTGACCGTCGGATCGCCGGACCTCGTTCGCCGGCAAGCCGTTCCAATGGGCAGCGAAGCACGGCGCACCGGCGTGATCTCGGCTGCGATGATCCTTCTTCTCGCGACCGGCCTCGTGCCACCGGCGGTGGCGGGATTGCTTGCCGCCGGAGCAATCGTTCTCTCGGGAATCCTGACCGCGGAGCAGGCCTATAATGCGGTCGGCTGGACGACCGTCGTCCTCATCGCGGCGATGAAGCCGCTTGGCATCGCGATGACGGAAACCGGCGCCGCACAGCTGGCCGCCGATCACCTGCTCTCGATCGTAGGGCAGCACAGCCCGACGATGCTTCTGGCGGGTCTGTTTCTGATGACTGCGGTGCTTGGACAGTTCATCAGCAATATGGCGACGGCATTGATCGCGATCCCGATCGGGGTGGCCGCAGCCACGGGTATGGGCATTTCCCCGCGTCCGGTGCTGATGAGCACCGCCGTCGCGGCGGCCGCAGCGTTCCTGACGCCGATAGCGGCGCCGGCGAACGCCTTGGTCATGGGGCCCGGCGGTTACCGTTTCGGCGACTATTGGAGACTGGGCCTGGCACTCCTGGCCTGGTTCTTCGTCGTCTCAGTCTTTGTCGTGCCGCTCATCTGGCCGTTCTAGGCCGGGGGCAGCGCGGTCGTGTTTTCGGTGCCCTCAAAGGCGCTATCGCAGGTCATTTCGCGGCCGAGTTGCGTCGGCAGAACACAAGTAAACAAGGGAGGAAAAGCCATGCTGCGGATGGGAGACAAGTATCGCCACCTTATTCACGACGCCGGCTGCGGCTGCTCGCATCCGGACCTGCAGAGGGCCTCGCGTCGGCTGGAAGCCTTCTCGCGGCGCGACCTCCTGTCGGGCCTGGCGGCGACCGCCCTCGTTGGCGCGTTGCCTGCGCGGGGCTTCGCGCAAACGCCGGCCAAGCCGGCCACAACCTTATTGAGCAATGCCCGGCTATTCGACAGCAAGGCCGGCACGGTCGTCGACAACGTCCAGGTTCTGATCAGCGACAATCAGGTCGCCGATGTCGATCGCACCCATGCGCCGCCGCCGGAGGGCGCGACCGTTCTCGACTGCCGCAACGGCGTCATCATGCCCGGCCTGATCGATGCGCACTGGCACACGATTTTCGCGGCGGTACCGCTGAATCAGCTCCTCGGCGGAGATCCCGGTATCGTCTTTGCGGCATCGACCGCCGAAGCAGAGCGCACGCTGATGCGCGGCTTCACGACGGTGCGCGATCTCGGCGGCCCCGTCTTTTCCTTCAAGCAGGCGATCGACGTCGGCCTTATTCCCGGGCCGCGAATCTATCCGTCCGGCGCGATGATCACGACCTCCGGCGGGCATGGCGACCTGCGCCTTCCCACCGAGATTCCGAGGGACGGAAACAAGCTAAGCAGCGGCGAACTCTTTGGAGGCGCTGCGATCGTCGACGGTGTAGCCGAATTGCAGCTTCGGGTACGCGAGCAGCTTCTGCAGGGCGCATCACAGGTGAAGATCGTCGGCAGCGGCGGTGTTTCATCGCCGCGCAGCCCGCTCGACATGATCACCTTCAGCGAGGAGGAACTGCGTGCCGCGGCCGGCGTTGCAGCGGACTGGAACACCTATGTCGCCCTCCACGCCTACACCACCCGCGCCGTTCAACGCGCCCTGCGCGCGGGCGTGACCTGCATCGAGCACGCCCATCTGATCGATGAAGAGACGGCGATCATGATCGCCGAAAAGGGTGTCTGGGTCAGCACCCAGCCCTTCCTGACGATGGCGGACGCCGCCTCTCAAAGCGGACCCGGCGTCGAACGCGCCAAGCAGATCTTTCTGGGAACGCCGATGCTCTACCAATATGCGCGCAAGCACGGCATCAAGACCGCCTGGGGATCGGACGTTCTTTTCTCTCCAGAACTCGGACCGAGACAGAACATCATGCTGACCCACCTGAGCAACTGGTACAAGAGCGCCGAGGTGCTGCAGATGGCAACCTCGGGCAACGCACAGCTGCTCGAGCTCTCCAACATGCGCAACCCCTATCCCGGCAAGCTCGGCGTGATCGAGAAAGGCGCTCTTGCCGACCTTGTCGTCGTGGACGGAAATCCGATCGAGAACCTAGCCTTGGTGGAGGATCCACATAAGAGCTTCCTGGCGATCATGAAGGACGGACGCCTGCACAAGAACACGCTCTGACATTCGCGAGGTTGTCGTTGAGCTTCCGCCCACCACCGGAAACACGCCAGCCGGGAACGAAGCCCGCTTTGCGTCTTTCTTTTACATATCAAGAATTGTATTAGTGATCCTCGCTTGCGATTTACCTTCTGCACGCAGTCAACATTGCCGACTTGGTGCAAATCAGCTTCCCTCCGGGTGCACCAGCGTGTGCGTCGATACTGGTCACTTCATGCTTGCTTAGTCTTGTGTTCAAGGAGCGATATCATGAATGCGCGGGTAGAATTGAGGTCGACATCAGCCGCGTCTTTCGCGGACGAACCACTCAGATGCGCAATCGAATGCGACACGGCCGGCGCTCGTGCGCCCGAGCGCTTCGAGATCTTTCGGAACTGGCACTCATCCATCATCGATGTCGGCCTGAAGGGCGGCGACGAGATCACCTTTGGCGCGACCGAGAAAATCTGGCAACTCGGCGATATCGCCTTCGCCGTCATCGATGCATCTCCCGATCATCTCCTGCGCTGGGAACACAAGAAAAAACCGGCCGTCGACAATTGGGTCGTCAGCGTCAAGGACAGCCGTAGATCGGGCTCCGCCGATAGCGCCTCCAGGCGAAGGCTTGGCGTAACGAACCTCACGGCGCCTCATACCTGCGAAAGCGAAGGGCGATTGATCGCGCTGTTTCTCCCGTACAATAGCATTGACGCCTCCCTCCACCCGGAAATCGCGGACGACGACGCCGAATTCCTCGCCGACTATTTGAGCCTGCTCCATCACAATCTTGCCCATCTGCGCCGAAGCAACGTGAGCAGGGTCGCTGAAGCGACCATACATATGCTAGCAGCGGTGCTCTCGCCCTCTCACGACAAGCTGGCGCAAGCGCAGGTCCCGATCGATGCCGTGATAACGACCCGCGCCATCAGGGCGATTGAGGCCAAGCTTGCCGACCCGGGCCTGAGCCCGGAGTATCTTTGCAAGAGTGTCGGCGTTTCGCGTTCGCGGCTCTACCGGATTTTCGAGCCCGCCGGCGGAATCTCCAACTATATCCGGCGAAAACGGCTGCTCGAGACGCGGCGCGCGCTCGCCGACAATGCCAACGTGCAGTCGATCGCGCAGATCGCGGAAAACATGGGCTTCACCGATCCATCGACTTACAGCCGCATGTTCAAACGCGAGTTCGGGCTCTCGCCGAAGGAGGTGCGGGCGCTAGGCTGGCAGGGAATGCTGCATCCTGATGCGCTAGACATGAACCCAATAGCCAGCGGCAACCGTACATTGAATACGCTCCTGATCAGCAACTCTCTCGGCATGTCGACGTCAACTGAGGCGGTTTCGCACGCGTTCGTTGCTTCCGCGGGATAACCAAGAAATGGACGGCGTGAACAGGATTGGGATGGAATGCATATATTCAAATCCCGGCATATGAATAGAGTGGCTTGAAATCGACAAGCAATTCCAACGACTAATGTCCTGCCTCAACTCAGCTTTCTAAGTTCGACTAAAGCGGCTTTCCCACCCTGCGGCCAGTGCCACGTTGCTCAAAGGCCGACGCGTCGTGATCGCCATCGAACAGGGAGTAATGCTCATGAACGCCGGAAGCGCATTGGCGATCCGCCATATCGAGCTTGCGAACGCGCGCGACTTCCTCGCCTCACGGCAACCACCCCTCTGTCAGTCATAGGCATGCAACAGCGGGGGGATCATGCAGCACGACAGCACCATTGCCGGCAAGGACGAGGGACAAGTTCCCCTCACATGCGTCGTCGACATCGACACATCCGCCGCGCCGCCCGCCGAACAGTTTGATCTCTACCGATCCTGGAACTCCAACCTCGGTGACGTCACGCTGCTGCGTGAAAAATTCCGTTCGTTCAAGGCTCGTCAGCAGGTCTGGCAGCTCGGAAACCTTGCGCTGATGTCCCTGGATTACCGCGGCACCGGCTATTGTCGGCGGTGGACCAACAAGAAGGACCCGGTCTTCGATCACTGGATCCTCAGCGTTCCCCTTACAGCTTCTGGCAACGCAGCCCCGAGCATCCCCGGCGCGCTGCACTGGCATTGCCTTGCCGCTCCCTATGAGGCGGAAGGTGAAGACGACGGTGCGCTTGCTCTTCTCCTCCCCCGTGACTTCGCGTTCTCGCAACCCTTCGACCTTGCCATTCGCCCTGAGATGGCAGCCCTGATCGTGGATTACATCCAGCTTCTCCATCGCTCGCTTCCCCACAGGATGGAGCGAGATGCCGAACATATCGTTGTGGCGACCACCACATTGCTCGCCGCCTGCCTTGCGCCATCGCGTGATCACCTCGTCGAAGCCGAAGGACCGATCAACGGCGTGATCATGGCGCGTGCCAAGAAGCTCATCGCCACGCAGCTCGCCAAACGTGATCTCTCGCCGGAAAAGCTCTGCCGCGACCTGAACATCTCGCGGTCCCGGCTCTATCGGATTTTCGAGTCCAGCGGCGGCATTTCCAATTACATCCGCCGCCAACGCCTGCTGCGAACCAAGGACATATTGTGCGATGACAAGGACAGGCGCTCCATCTCGCTGATTGCCGAGGAGTGGGGCTTCATGGACCCATCGACATATAGCCGCACGTTCCGTCGCGAGTTCGGAATGACGCCGAAGGAAGCCCGCGAGGCCGGGTGGCTGCGGATCGAACAAGCGCCGCGACTTTCCGGGCCACTCTTCGCCGGCGGCGGCCCGCCATGGAATTCTCTGCTGGCGAGCGGCAGTATCGCGAACCGCTCTTAACCAGCCCATCCCTTTCCCGAACCCCGCCAAACCGCTTGCGCGGCCGTTCGCGTTTGCAAAAATGCAGCCACTGATACTTGGCTGTGCAGTTTATCCCAGCGTCGTGCACGGCATCCATTTTTGCGCAAATCGGCGCAAAACCCCGGTTTGAAAGGGATTTTCCGCTTTCCGGGCTGCACTTCGCAGAAATATGGTCTCGAGGCTGTACCGAAGCTGATGGATCGCGACCCCGCTTCCGTCCACCGCATCGGCGATGGCCATTGACGGTTTCCGGAGTGTGACGGATGGGAATTCCCGGCAGATCATCTTATGTCTTTCTCGCCTCGCTAATCGCAGCTTTGCATTCGATGCCGGCTCCAGCGCGCGCCGACGACATCCCGAAAGTGGCGACGATGACCGTTGCGCTTGAGGATGTCTCGCCGAAATACGAATTCGTCGGTCGGGTGGAAGCGCTCAACGCGGTGGACATTCGTTCCCGCATCGACGGCTTTGTCGATCAGAGGCTGTTCGAGGAAGGAGCCGTGGTCGAAGAGGGCCAGGAGCTCTTCAAGATAGACAGCCGGGCGCTCGATATCGCCCTTGCCGATGCCAACGCCAATCTCGCGCGCGCGAAGGCGACGCTGCTCGATGCCGAGCGGCAGCTGGCGCGCAACCAGTCTCTCAACCAGACAGTCGCGCGGGCCACTGTCGAGCAGAGCGAAACCACGCGAGACACCGCCGCGGCCAACCTCCAGTCCGCGGAAGCGGCCGTGAAGCAGGCCGAGCTCAATCTCAGCTACAGCCGCATCGTGTCTCCCCTGAAGGGCCGGATCGGGACAGCTGCCTTCTCCCCCGGCGCGTTCGTCACCACCGCCTCGCCCGCATTAGCGCGCGTCGTGCAGATGGATCCTGTCAGGGTGGTCTTTTCGGTCAGTGACCGCGCGCTGCTGGACCTGCGGGAAGCCGCGGGAAACATGAGCAAGGATGAACTGGCCCAACGCTACCAGACGCGGCTGAGACTCTCCAACGGACAGATCTATCCGCAAAGCGTGCCCATCGCATTTCTCGGGAACGAGGTCGATGAAGGCACGGGGACCCTGGCCATCCGCTCGGTCTTTCCGAACAGCGATTTCCTCCTGATCCCGGGCCAGTTCGTCACCGTCGTCGTCTCCGAAACAACGCGCAAGGAACGGCCCACGGTTCCGCTGGGCGCTGTGCAGCAGGACCGCGAAGGCAAGTACGTCATGCTGGTCACACCAGAAAAGAAAGCCGAGGAACGCAGGATCAGCGTCTCCGAGCAACGCGAGGGAAGCTGGATCGTCGAGGACGGGCTGAAAGGCGGTGAAGCCGTCATCATCGAGGGGCTTCAGAACGTTACCGAAGGTTCCGCCGTAGAGATCGTCGCGGACAAGGACGCGTCCCAGTCGGCGGTGGCGAAATGAACATTTCCGCTCCCTTCATCGGCCGTCCGCGCTTCGCGATGGTGATCGCGGTCGTCATGCTCATCGCCGGCGCGGTGGCGCTCATGCAGATCCCGGTGGCGCAGTTCCCGCAGATCACGCCGCCGGAAGTCCAGGTCACCGCCAGCTATCCGGGCGCCAATGCGCAGGTGATGACCGACAGCGTCGGCGCGCCGATCGAGGAGCAGGTCAACGGCGTGGAAGGCATGATGTACATGTCCTCCTCCAGCTCCGACAACGGCACCTACAGCCTGACCGTGACCTTTGAAGCCGGGACGGACCCCGCAATCGCGCAGGTCAATGTCCAGAATCGGCTTGCGCTGGCGACCCCCCGCCTGCCGGCCGCCGTGACGCAGGCGGGCGTGACAGTCCGCAGCCGATCGTCGAGCATGCTGCTCGGCCTTGCACTCTATTCGCCGAAAGGCACGCGCGACGAAGTCTTCATCAGCAATTATGCGACGATCAACATCCGCGACGCCATCTCCCGCCTTCCCGGCGTCGGCGAAGCCGCCGTGTTCGGGCCGACCTACAGCATGCGCATCTGGATGATGCCGGATCGCATGGAGGCGCTGGGCGTCACGGCGCCCGATCTCATGTCGGTCATTCAGGCGCAGAACGCCCAGGCATCCGCCGGGCAGATCGGTTCGCCGCCGGCGATGACAGGGCAGCAGCTGCAGCTCACCGTGACGGCGCGCGGACGCCTTGCCGATGCCGCGGAGTTCGGCAACATCATCGTTCGCAGCAACCGCGATGGCGGTGTTGTCCGGCTGCGCGATGTCGCCCGCGTTGAGCTCGGCGCCCAGTCCTACGACACCGCCTCGACACTGAACGGCCGTCCCAGCGCGACGGTGGTCGTCTATCAGGCATCCGATGCCAACGCGCTTGCCGTGTCGAACGCCGTGCTCGGTGAAGTCGAACGGCTTTCGAAGCAGTTCCCCGATGATGTGGCCTACACGCTGGTCTTCGACACGACCTCTTTCGTGCGCGAAACCATCCGCGAGATCTTCGTGACGCTCGCCATCACCTTCGTGCTCGTCGTGGCCGTCGTCTACGCGTTCCTGCAGGACTGGCGCGCCACCGTCATCCCGACGCTGACCATCCCGGTCTCCCTGATCGGCGGCTTCGCCGTTCTCTACGTTCTAGGCTATTCGGCGAACACGATCACGCTCTTCGCCGTGATCCTGGCGATCAGCCTCGTGGTCGACGACGCCATCATCGTCGTGGAGAACGCCCAGCGACTGATGAGCGAAAAGGCGATGGATATACGAGCGGCGACGCTCGCCACCATGCAGCAGGTCACCGGCCCGATCGTCGCGACCACGCTTGTTCTCGCCGCACTCTTCGTCCCGGTGGCTTTCCTGGCTGGCATCACCGGTGAGCTTTACCGCCAGTTTGCCGTCACCATCCTCGTGACGGTGGTCTTTTCGACGGTCAACGCGCTGACGCTTAGCCCGGCGCTCTGCGTGCTGATCCTGAGACCCGCCCCTGAACGCAAGACCGGCATTTTTGGCCGGATGAACAACGGCCTGGAGGCATCCCGCCGCTTCTACCTCAGCATGTTTATGATGTTTGCCCGGCGTCTCGTGCTGGCCGGCGTGCTCTTCGTCGCCGTTATCGGCGGCATCTATGGTTTCTACCGCGTCCTCCCCACCGGCTTCGTGCCGGCGGAGGATCAAGGATACCTGTTTATGAACGTACAGCTTCCGAACGCCGCCTCGCTGGAACGAACGCAGCAGACGATCGCGCAAGTCAGCGCTCTCCTGCAGCAGACGCCCGGGATCGCCAACACAATCGGCATCGCCGGCGTCAGCATGGTCGGCGGTGGCGGATCGAACAGCGGCATGATCATTTCCGCGCTGGAACCATGGAGCGAGCGCCCCGCCGACCAGAGCGCCTTCGCGCTCATCGCCAAGCTGCGTCCTCAGCTGGCCGCCATCTCGACGGCATCGATCGTCCCCTTCAATCCGCCGGCTATCCCCGGCCTCGGCACGACGGGCGGCTTCGACTTCCGCCTTCAGGCACGTGCCGGCCAGAGCCAGCAGGCGCTTGCCGAGGTGATGCGCGACCTGATCATCCAGGCAAACCGAACGCCCGGCCTTGCCGGCGTCTTCAGCACCTTCTCCGCCGACGTGCCGCAGGTCTATCTCGACATCGACCGAAAGCGGGCCGACCTTTACGGCGTCTCGCCGGCGGCGATCTTCAGCACACTGCAGGCGCACCTCGGGTCGGCCTATGTCGACGACTTCAACATCTTCTCGAGGGTGTATCAGGTGCGGCTGCAGGACGAGCCGAGCTATCGCCAGCGCATAGACGACATCCAGCGCCTCAGGGTGCGCAGCCAGTCAGGCGCGCTCGTTCCGCTACAGAGCATGATTTCGATCGAGACGATCTATGGGCCGAGTTCGGTCAACCGCTACAACCTGTTTTCATCGGCCTCAATCAACGGCCAGGCCGCGGCCGGCACCAGTTCAGGCCAGGCACTCACCATCATGGGCAACCTCGCCAATGAAACCATGCCCGACGGCTTCGGTTTCGAGTGGACCGGGCTCGCGCTTCAGGAGCAGCAATCGGGCAACGAGACCGTGATCATTCTGATCGCCGGCATCGTCTTCACCTACCTCTTCCTCGTCGCGCAATATGAAAGCTGGAGCGTACCCGTCGCCGTCATGCTGTCGGTCGCGGTCGCGGTGGTCGGCGCTCTGGGCGCACTCGTGGTCGGCGGGATCGATCTCAACATCTACGCCCAGATCGGCATGCTGTTGCTGATCGGCCTTGCGGCCAAGAACGCGATCCTGATCGTCGAGTTCGCCAAGGAGCGCCGCGAGGAGGGGATGAGCACGCTGGACGCGGCCTCCGAAGCGACGTCCCAGCGGTTCAGGCCCGTGCTGATGACCGCGCTCGCCTCGATCTTGGGTGTCGTGCCACTGGTTATCGCGACCGGCGCCGGAGCGGGAAGTCGCCAGGCCATCGGCGCCACCGTACTAGGCGGCCTGCTTTTCGGCACGGTTCTCGGGCTGGTCGTGATCCCGGTTCTCTACCTGGTCGTTCAGAGCCTTCGCGAAACGCTCAAGCAGCGGCTCTTCGGCGTCGAACCCGACCCGGTCACCAACGTCGCCGCGGAATAGAGACCTTCGCCGGCTTTATCCGCCCCGACCTTCCTTAGCCGCCGTGGGCTACTCGGCCGATGCCGGCTCAAGCGCTTTGAACGCGCCCTGCCCCAAAAGCATCAGCCATGTGACGAGCACGAAGGTGGAAGTCAGGACCGGCATTGCGATCGGTGTCAGGAAAATGGCGACGGACGCCCAGAGCCAGCTGGAAATGACGGCGCCGAAGACCGCATAAATCAGGCTGCGCCAATTGAAGGCGAGGAAGACACCACACAGTGCCATCGCCGTCAGCGCGGAGTTATAGCCAAAGAGACCGTCACGAACCGCGCCCTCCGGGCCGCCATAGACGGCCGCCACCAGCGTGCCGACCACCGCGCCAAGCAGGCCCATCGCCGCGCTGATCCGCGAGTTCAACGCGATCGCAACGACGATGAGATAGCCGGAAATCCAGTTGTCCTGGAAGAATATCTGCCCGATCGAGGTCCCAATCCCCTCGTACCAGGTCGCAAAGACATAGGGCACCGTATCGGAAAACTGCTCGGGCGATACCGGCTTTGCCATCGGCCCCGCATCGATCGCGTCGAACTTCAACACCGCGAACAGAAACAGCCATCCGACGAGAACGAAAGGCATCGTCAGGGGCGCGGTCTTATAGGGTGCCAGAACCGCGCCCATGCTGGCGAAAGCCATGGTGGTGAAGGCGGCGGCGCAGACGAGGTAGATGACCATGGCCACGGACGGGATGGCGCCCGTGCGAAAATCCTCGCTGGTGAAGGCAACGAGCGCCAAGCCCACTAGCGCACCGTTGAAACCATAAAGCCCATCCCGCATCACCGCCCTGTCGGCCTTCAGAACCAGCGCGGTCGCCGTGCTGGCGACGACGCCGAGCACGCAGATCACGGCATAGATCCATGAGTTCCACGCAAGCGCTGCGAGGATCACCAGCCCCGAAAGCGGATTGTTCTGAAAGACGACCTGACCCACGCCGCGCAGCGACCAATCCACGAAGAACAAGGATGGATGATCACGGAAACGATCCAAATTCATTGATCTCTGCTCCTTCGCTCGGCCTGGAAAAGACAGCGTGCTTCGTTCCCGCGGCGTGTTGGTCCGGCCCGGGCGCGACCTCACGCCCGGGCTTTTCTGCGGCTAGAAGAGGAAGTATCGCTGCGACATCGGCAACACATCCGCCGGCTCGCAAGTGATCAGCTGGCCATCGACCCGCACATTGTAGTTCTGCGGATCGACCTCCAGTTTCGGCGTCAGATTGTTGTGCACCATGTCCTTCTTGCGCACCGTCCGCGTGCCCTTCACAGCCGCAAGCTGCTTGGACAGCTTCAGCTTCTCGCCGATCCCGTCGTCGAGTGCGGCCTGCGAGACGAAGGTGACGCCGGTCGAGCCGAGCGCCCTTCCGAGCACGCCGTACATCGGACGGTAATGCACCGGCTGCGGCGTCGAGATCGAGGCGTTGGGATCGCCCATCGGCGCGATCGCGATCATGCCGCCGATCAGGACGAGTTGCGGCTTGATACCGAAGAAGGCCGGCTTCCAGAGCACGAGGTCGGCTCGCTTGCCGACCTGGATGGAGCCGATCTGGTCGGCGAACCCATGGGTCAGCGCCGGGTTGATCGTATATTTGGCGACATAGCGCTTGACGCGGAAATTGTCGTTGCGCCCGCTATCCTCGGGCAGCGGACCGCGCTGCACCTTCATCTTGTGCGCCGTCTGCCAGCACCGCAGCGTCGTCTCGCCGATACGGCCCATCGCCTGCGAATCCGACGACATCATCGAAAACACGCCGAGATCGTGGAGAATATCTTCGGCCGCGATCGTCTCGCGCCGAATGCGCGACTCCGCGAAAGCGACGTCTTCCGGGATTTGCGGGCTGAGATGGTGGCAGACCATCAGCATGTCGAGATGCTCGTCGACCGTGTTGATCGTATAAGGCCTTGTCGGGTTGGTGGACGATGGGAGGACATTCTCCTCGCCCGCCGCCGTGATGATATCGGGCGCATGACCGCCGCCGGCGCCCTCGGTGTGGAAGCTGTGGATCGTGCGCCCCTTCATGGCCGCGAAGGTGTCGCGGACGAAACCGCTCTCGTTCAGCGTATCGCTGTGGAGGGCAACCTGCACGTCCATCTCGTCGGCAACCGTCAGGCAATTGTCGATCGCCGCCGGGGTCGTGCCCCAGTCCTCGTGAAGCTTCAGCCCGACAACGCCGGCGCGAACCTGCTCGCGCAGCGGATCGGGCAGGCTGATATTGCCTTTTCCGAGCAGCCCGACATTGATCGGCAGCGCTTCGGCCGCTTCCAGCATCCGGTGGATTGCCCATGGACCTGCCGTCACCGTGGTCGCGAGTGTGCCGACGGTCGGGCCGGCGCCGCCGCCAACGAGCGTCGTCGTGCCGCTCGCCAGCGCCTCTTCCGCCTGCTGCGGGGCGATGAAGTGAATATGGGTGTCGATCCCGCCCGCGGTCAGGATCTTGCCCTCGCCCGCGATCACATCCGTCGCGCCGCCGACCACGATGTTGACGCCCGGCTGGATATCGGGATTGCCCGATTTCCCGATCCCGGAGATCCGTCCGTTCTTGATGCCGACATCGGCTTTGATGATGCCCCAGTGATCGATGATGATGACATTGGTGATGACGACGTCGGCGACCTCGGCGTAGGGGCGCTGGCCCTGCCCCATGCCGTCGCGGATCACCTTCCCGCCGCCGAAGGTTACCTCTTCGCCGTAAACCGTGCGGTCTTCCTCGATCTCAATGACGAGCTCTGTATCCGCCAGCCGAAGCCTGTCGCCCTTGGTCGGGCCGTAGAGATCGGCATAGGTCTGCCTTGTGATCGTTGCCATCATAGCCTCCTACAGCTTGCCCATGACCTTGGCGTTGAACCCGTAAACCTCACGCTTGCCGTCGAGCGCCACGAGCTCCACCGTTCGCTCCTGGCCCGGTTCGAAGCGGACCGCCGTGCCGGCCGGAATGTTGAGCCGAAAGCCGCACGTGGGCTCGCGGTCGAACAGCAGCGCCTCGTTGGTCTCGTAGAAATGGTAGTGCGAACCGACCTGGATCGGCCTGTCGCCGGAGTTGGCGACATCGACCTTCAGTGTCTGCCGGCCCGCATTGATGTCGATCGAGCCATTCTCGATGAAATATTCGCCGGGGATCATGATAGCCTCCTCAGGGAATCGGGTTGTGGACGGTCACGAGCTTGGTGCCGTCGGGAAAGGTTGCTTCCACCTGGATGTCGTGGATCATCTCGGGCACGCCCTCCATGACCTCCTCGCGCGTTAGCAGCGTCGCGCCATAGGACATGAGGTCCGCCACCGTTCGCCCCTCACGGGCGCCCTCCAGAAGGGCCGCCGAGATGTAGGCTATGACTTCGGGATAATTCAGCTTCAGACCCTTCGCCTTGCGCCGCTCCGCGACCAGTCCGGCCGTAAAGATCAGGAGCTTGTCTCTTTCACGCGGTAGCAGTTCCATGAGCTTGCCTCCTTGTTTTGCTGTTCACGTTGCCCAGATGCGCGGAGCGACGGCCTTCTTCATCAGGCCCCGTTCGCGAAGAATGCTCCACGCTCGCAGAAAAAGTGCCTTGCCCTCGGACATGCGGCTTCCGAGATAGCGGCAGACGATCACGCGCTCGAGCTGGCTGGCCGAGAAGACGCCGCGCGCCTGCTCGCCGAGTTCGTCGCGGATATACTGAACGGTGTTTTCCAACGCCGGCCCCGCATACACCATCGTTCCGACGATGGGCTTTCCGGCAAAGAAGACGGGCGCGTCCAGAACGTCAGGCGCGCGCGAAAACGCCATTCGCTCGAACCATATCAGCTCATCACCGCGAAAGATCTCGACCCGCTGAGCGAGCCGTCCGGCAGCAAACCCCTCGCCCGCGGCCGGGCGGCCGAGGCTGACAAAATCCCAACCGACATAGGCTGCATCCTCGCCGAGCGTAACGCTTGTGCTAATCGAGGCATCCGCGCTTTCGAAGAGGATCGTCTCCTGCGGAAGGTTCTCGCAGACCGCCCCGGCGCCGACATCGATCCGCACGCGCTGCGTACTCGTGCCGATTTCGCTGCGGTAGAACTTGGTCGCGCCAGGCGTCGTCAGCACGCAGCGGGCCTCCGGCGCAAGGCCGCAGGTGATGTTGAGAACATCGCCGCCTGCCACTCCGCCTGGTGGATGCAGGATATACACATGGGCGCAGCCATCGTCCTCGGGATGAAAAGCGCGTTGCACCGTAAGCGGCCCGACATGCCGCCGACGCATCAGGCGCGTCTTCCCGTCGGAGTTCGCAAACCACAAATCAAGCTCGGCGTGCCAACCATTGGCCATCGGCGAAAAACCTTTTCCCATCCGGCCTCGCGGCCCTTGCTGTCCCTCTGCCACCTCGACATCTCATGCACTGCTCAAGCTCGGGCGTGATCGCACAAAGCACGTTCACGCTTGATCGCCTGGTTTCTGCTTCCCGCTTCTCTCATGCCGTGTGCCTTCCGAAAGATGGTGCGAGCTGGCAGTCAACTTCATGGCGCCTGCCAGGAGCAGCGCCGACACCGGCAACACGAGCGCCTCCCACTGCGGAGGCGTCTGCAATTCACCCACCTGGGCCGCGAAGTGCACGACGAGGTAGAGAATGATCATCTGGAAGAAGAGGTTCTTCAGTTCCGCGACGGTATCGATGATCATCCACTGCGGTAGTCTCGATCGCTGCTCCGGCGGGATATCGAGCGCAAAGCCAAGCGCGATGCCGCAGCCGACCACCATCAGGACGATGCCCAGGAGGATCTTGTCGGTTGCGCGCAGGACCGAGACGATGACCGACATGTCCGGATTGAGCCTCGTCATCCGGAAGGTTTCCACCAGCATCAAGATCGCCTCCCAGAACATCAGGAAGGCACCGAACAACACACCCGCGGCAGCAAGTATGAGAATGGAGCGAAGGCCGCGGAACAACGAAATCAATGCACTCATCCCCCTTGGATCAATTCGACTGCATCGGCGCGGCTCGTTTTGCCCAGTCAGCGCCTAGGAACGAAACAGCCGGCTGTACTGCGTTTCATGCCATGCGCTTGCCATCGCCATTGCCGGCGCCGCATTGCCGATCTCGTCATCACCTGTTGTCTCCGCCGTACGCGCCGCACGCTCGATGACGTCAGCGGCCGCAATAAGAAGGCGCTGGCCGGCCGTATGGCCCAACGGCACCAGCCGAATGGCAGCCGACACCTGCCCTTCCACGGCAGTCCACAGCAGCCCACGCAGCGCATCGGCCGGGGCGATCTTCCAGTTGGCGGCCGCGAGTGCAAAGACCGCCGGGTAGGTCAGCTTCTTGCCGCTGAAGGTCTTGGCGGAGGAGACGCCGAGATCGCAAAGAACCTTGAGCATCGACGCGCCCATCTGCCTGTCCTCCAGCTCCAGCTCCTTGCTTTCGCGCGCGGCCGACAGCCACGCATCGGCTTTCAGGAAAGCCGCGCGATCATCCGCTTCGAGCGCATGCATCATGCGCAGGAACAGCGCCGCGTCGCAGACCGCGTAGCTGTGTTCGATCAGCCTGAAGATCCAGTCGCGGGCCGTCGCCTCGTCGCGAACGGTCCGCTCGTGGACCGCCCATTCGAGACCACGGGAGTAGGCGAACGCGCCAACCGGCTGGCTTGGACTGACCAGACGCAGCAACTGAAGCGGCAAACCGCTCGATGTTGGTTGGCCCATTGTTGGTTGGAACGTCACATAGATCTCCCGAAATGATCGCCCGCGGCCGGATCAAACACCGGCCCTCGGGCTTCAATGCCTATGCGGTTCAGCTCGCCAGCAGCAGAACGCCGCCAAGCGCCGTGGCTCCGCCGGCGATCCGCAAGGCCGCTGTGCCTCGTGTCAGGCGACCGGCGGCAATACCCATTCCCATGCCCACCACATGCAGGAATGCTGTCGCCAGCACGAAGCCTACGCCGAAGGAAAAGGCATTCGCACCCGCCATCTCGGCGCCATGCGCATGCCCGTGAAAGAACGCGAAGCCGCCGACAATGGCCGCGACCAGCGTGGGCGACGCAGGCCGGGCAACCGCGACCAGCAGACCGATGACCACGGCCGAGGCAAGGATGACCGGCTCGACAAAAGGCAGGTGCATACCCGCAAGTGCCGAGACAAAACCGAGGATCATGACACTGACGAAAGCCGCTGGGATAGCGAGCCGCGCGCGGCTGCCGAGCATGACCGCTGCCAGGCCGACAGCGACCATGGCGAGAACATGATCCGGCCCCGTGAGAGGATGCAGGAACCCGGAGACGAAGGACCCATGGTCACCAGGGCCAACATGCGCGAATGCCGGCGTACTCGCCATCAGCAACGGCGCAAGGATCAAGAGATGCATCTTCTTCATGGCACGAACTCCCTAAGGTTGGTCAAATAGGAACGATTGACATCCAGTAGTTCAGGCACTCGATCGGCTCATGCGGCCCTCTCGAAGCCGGGCGGCCAAACCCGTTCAGAACGAGCCGAACATCGAACCGAGCACGAAGACCGCGACAAGCGAGATGATGACGCCGACGATCACGGTCATCACCATGTCCAGATAGCTTCCCGAATGCGTCTGCTTGCTGATCTGCAACAGCAGAAGCACGGTGCCGTTGTGCGGCAATGCATCGAGCGTACCGGCGCTGATCGTCGTCAGGCGGTGCATGAGCGCGGGGTCAATACCGTGTTCGGCCGCAAGCTTCATATATTCGGCGCCGAGCGCGTTGAGCGCGATCGCCATGCCGCCGGACGCCGTGCCCGTTAGCGCCGCCAGCGCGTTCATCGCCACGACCAGCGACACCAGCGGGCCGCCAGGCATCTGCAAGACGGCATCGCGTACGACGTTGAAAGCCGGCATGGCCGCGACCACCGCGCCGAAGCCGACGAGGCTGGCAACGGTCATGATCGGCAAGACGGCCGAGTTGGCGCCCGCGTCGAGGCTTTCTCGCAATGCGCCCAACCGCCCGTGGTTGACGGCAATCACGGTGACGATCGCAGCAGCGAGCGCGATGAGGACCGCCCAGACGCCGATCGTGGAGGTGATATTGATGCCAAGTGCTGCTTCAGCGCTCGAGAAGTCGATCCGCGGCAACACCACCAGCGCCATCAGGAAGTTGACACCGATGACGACGATCAGCGGCAGCACTGCGAAAAGGAAGGACGGTCCCTGATCGCTCTTCTTGCCATGAGCCAGCTCGCTCGGGTCGAAGTCGCCCGAGGTGGTTGCCTGTTCGCGCACCTTCTCGCTGATGACGACAGGCGTGTCATCATCCGTATAGCCCTCATTGGCGGCGCGCGCCCTCGCCTCGATATGTGCCAGCCACCACATCCCGAACGCGAAAGTGATGATCGAGGCGATGATGCCGAGACCGGGCGCGGCGAAAGTCGTGGTGCCGAAGTAGGGCATAGGTATCGCGTTGTTTGTCGAGGGTGTACCGGGCATCGCCGACATGGTGAAGGTGAAGGCGCCGAGACCGATCGCGGCCGGCATCAGTCTGGCCGGAATGTTCGCCGCGCGAAACATTTCGCGCGCCATCGGCACAAGCACGAAGAACGCAACGAACACGCTGACACCACCGTAAGTGACGACGGCGGAGGCGAGCACCACGGAAAGCATCGTCCGCTTCACGCCCAGTCGCTCTGTCAGGAAGCGGGCGATCGACGTGATGGAGCCGCTGTCATCCATCATCTTGCCGAAGATGCCGCCGAGCAGGAACATCGGGAACCACTGCGTGACGAACCGCGCCGTGCCGCCCATGAACGTGGAGGTCCAATGCGGAAGCAACGGCTGGCCTGAAGCCGCGGCAACGATGAGGGCCGCCGCAGGCGCCAAGAGGAGCACGCTCCACCCGCGATAGGCGAACCACATCAGCAATCCGAGTCCGAGCAGAATTCCGAACAACCCCATGTATCCGCCTCTCGATCCGACCAGATCAGCGGAGATACCGTGCGATTCACAGTCTCGAGCAAATTCGCAATCGGAGAGATAGCCCCGCTTGGATTCTCATGAACCACAGCTCGTAATTAGTCGACGCCTCGCGCATGCAAAACCGTCGAGTTCCGCGAGAAATGGACACCGCGCTCACTCCTGGGATTTTGTACCTATCGGACGCACGGGATGGAGCTTGCCTAAAGACTTACGCACGGCTTGATTGATCGGATGCAGGCTGAGCGACGATCGTGGAGGCCTCGGGTTTCTGATCGGCATCAAGGCGTGCACGCACAAAATTCACCATTAATGCGCGCAAGGAACTGGAATCCAACCGCCTCGGCGCGGTGTTCGAAGTGACCGATCGCGTTTGGATGGAAGAGACCGAGAATTACGACGCGCACTATCGCCCGACGGGAGTGTCATGGAGGTGTTGAGCGAGCACCTGGGCCAAGGCTGGCTGGAGGGGTTTCTGCTGACCGGCCGGCGCGGACTGCTTTCCTGCTACGAGGCCTTCATTCACATCGTCGATTCCATGTTCAATCAGCATGCCAAGTGGCTGAAGGTCAGCCGCGAGCTCGAATGGCGCAAACCCGTTTCGTCGCTGAACTACCTGCTGACCTTGCATGTCTGGCATGCGTGAATACAGCGAGGACATGCCTGAAATCCGTGACTGGGGCTGGAGCGGTGGCTGATGGTCAAGAGGTGCACCCTAGTTCGTTGCTGCCTGGCTGATCGAAAAGTGGAACCGGCCCATTGCGCCAGAACAACCTTTCGCGTGCGCATTCCTGACCACCGCTACCAAGGCATTCCCAACGACTAAGGCCGAGTTGGCACCAGAAATCGTGACGAGCCAAATCCCGTAGAAGCAAAGGCTTAGCGGCCTTTCATCACGCAATTGTCGAAACCGCACAGAGCTGTTCGGGCTCTGGAACAGCGCGGGCTTTACCGCCTATGGTGGCCTTGGGTCCGGTGGTTTGGTGACTCGGGGATTGTAATGGCAGGCTTTGAACTAACGAATATCAGGAATAGGATTCTACTTTGCCTTCCCGAGAATAGCCTGACCATCCTTCTCGATTTCCTGCAGCCGGTCGAACTCCACGCGAGGCAAGTGCTCGTCCAATCCGGTGAGCGACCGTCGCACGCCTATTTCATTGAAAGTGGGCTCGCGTCGATGATCGCCTTTAGCCCCGATGGTGGTGAGAGTGTCGAGGTTGGGCATATCGGTTTCGAGGGCATGTCGGCCGCCCATACCGTGCTCGCCGCCGACACGACGCCCAACCGGACCTTCATGCAGGTCGGCGGAAGCGGATACGCGTTGTCGATCGACTGTTTAAGACAGGTCACCGAGGCAGATCCGGTACTCCTCGAACTGCTGCTGCGCTACAACCACTATGCCGCACTACAGCTCGCCAATTCGGCGCTGGCGAATGCGCGATACAGCATCAATGAGAGGCTGGCGCGCTGGTTATTGATGGTGCACGATCGGCTGGTCAGCGATGACCTCCCGCTCACGCACGAGTTTCTCTCCATGATGCTAGGCGTCCGTCGCTCGGGTATCACCAACGAGCTTCACGTTCTCGAGGGCATTCGGGCAATCAGGGCAACCAGAGGTAACGTGAAGATACTTGATCGACAGAAGCTGGAAAACATTGCGTCCGGAAGCTATGGCACGCCCGAGAGAATTTACGAGGATCTTTTCGGCGATCAACTCAACAAGCCAATTCGCTTTGGCTAAGCTGCGTCAGACTTGGGTTTGGTGTCACGCATCAACCGCTCGTATTCCCTCTCAGGCAGGCCGTAGCAATCCCCGGCGATCGCCATCAGCTTGGCCCGATCGAGGACGCGAATGTTGCCTCGGGTCGCCTTGATGGCGTGCATACCTTCGGCGATGTGCAGGTGATCCGTCACGCCGGAGCGCCGCACGCCAAGCATGAGCGCCAGAAACTCATGGGTCAGCGGAAGATTGTCGGAATCGATACGATCATGCGACATCAGCAGCCAGCGCGCCAATCTGGCAGGTACGTCGTAGCGCGCATTGGCCAAGGCGGATTGGGCGACCTGGACCGAGAGATACTGCATGAACCGCAGGAAAAGCTGGTGGGCGTCATCATGGGCCGCGAGCACCTTCCTAAAGACACCAACCGGCACGCTGATCCCCTCGCCCGCCACCTGCATGTAGGTGCTGGTCGGCGTGCTGTCGGCGCGCAGGACCACATGACCACCGGCCATCGCCTCCCGCCCGAGGTGCCCGACCTCCACACTCTCGCCCGTCTCGCTCATAGAGACGACGGATGCGATACCGGATTCGATGAAATAGACATGATCGGTTCGCCGGTGGGGATGCACGAGCGAATGGCGCACGGGGAGATCGACCCGCTCCATGTGCGGCTGAAGGATGCCGTATGCGGTTTCCGACAAGCGCTTGAGCAGGTGGTTCGTCACATTCAGGCGGTCGGCGGTGATGAAAGTCATGGTGAAGCCTCCGGGCCGTCACCCTCACAGCGAGTCAACCCGGCACATCTGCTAAGGTTCCAAAGTCGCTGCGCAAACTACGCCGACTGGTCTCACATGCAACTCGATACTCGGGCGATTGCGGCTGCAAGCATCTGCTCATCGGCCGGCTTCATCAACCACTCACAGGTCGAAAGAGCTTGATTGTCTGTCTGGGGATCATAGGAGCGGCCGGAATATATGACGGTCGGCACCTTCGCCTCGACGAGAGCGGCGATCAGGGTCTCCGCGTTCCCGCCCTTCAAATGGTAATCCACGATCGCGATTGCCGGCTTGCTATGCTCAAGCCAAGAGAGCGCTGCATTGCTGTCGGAAAATGTATCCACTTTTCCGTATCCCAGCTCCAGCAGGATATCCTCGAGTTCGAGCACGATGAAAAGCTCATCCTCGACAACTAAAGCGGTACTGATGCCGGATTTGCTCATTCTTCAAAAAATATAGCGAAATCAGCCAGCTGCAACAATTTTTGGCACAATGTACGGTAACGTACATCGAAGGTTTCGCAACGGGTTCCTCTCTGCAGAAACTTCGCGCTACGATCTGGGTTAGGATCGGGTGAACAAAAGAGCGCGACGGATGGACCGCACCCAGGACAACCTTCGTCTTCTGGACGGAAAACGCTTGCTGATCGTTGAGGAAGACTTCCTTGCGGCAGACGACGTTTGTTCGACGCTGCGGGACCTCGGAGCAACCGTTGTTCGCTCCGCGCCTGGCGTGGAAGCCGGAATAACAGTCCTTGAGCTGCAGACGGTGGACGGTGCGATCCTGGACATTAGGCTGGATGAGGCAAACGTCTTCCTGCTCGTAGAGCGGCTGCAAGAGCGCGGCATCCCTTTCGTGTTCGCGAGCACGCTTTCGCATTCCGATGGCCACACTCTCTACGGTGGCTACCTGCTTTGCAAAACGCCAAACGAACTCCGTGATATCGCCACCGCCCTCTTCGATCCCGCACGGGCCGGGCACTGATCAGACTGTGCGATAGCGTACAGAGATGCAATCGGCCGGAACAAAGGGTCTCCCCGCCTCTTCCTTAAATGACTGGAGGATCCAACATGGTTTCCGAACACATGACGGCCTGCTCGATCGAAGAGGAGGTCGTTCTTCTCATTCCCGCTTTGAACGCTTTCGCCAGGACCTTTCACAAAAACCCTGTCGACGTCGAGGATTTGGTGCAGGAAACTCTCCTTAAAGGGTTGTCCAATCTTGATCGCTTCCGAGCAGGCACAAAGCTGAAGTCGTGGCTCTTCACCATCATGCGAAACTCGTTCTGCACGCGGTTCCGCGTGGGCAAGCGGGAGGTCGTTGGCATTGAGGACTGTGCATCCTATGCCGGCAGTGTTGCCCCGGAGCAGGAATGGCGGGTGCGTGGTCAGGAACTTGAACGCGCCTGCGGAAGCCTTCAGGAGCCCTTCAGATCAGCATTCGAGTTCGTTTTCATCGACGGCCGCTCCTATGAGGAGGCCGCACAGCAATTTCATTGCGCCACCGGAACGATCAAGAGCCGCGTCAGCCGCGCCCGCCAGCGTATTGCCGACGATCTGGGGGAGACTGTCGCTTGATCAAAGAATGACGCCAGAGCATCCGTCAGCCGCATGGCCGCCGGACGATCTGGCGGGGCGAAAAACGATGCTCTTCGATAATGCGCGGGACGGAACCTGAAAGCTCTGAAGCCGCGGGATCAGGATCAATCGGGCCTCGCCGGCTTTTTCATCAGCTTTTCAAGATAGCCAAGCATGACAGCCGAAACCACGAAAGCCAGATGAATAACCGTCAGCCACAGAAGTTTGCTGTCCTCGTAGTGATCGACGTTCAAAAATACCTGCAGCAGATGGATCGACGATATGGCGACGATTGAGGATGCGACCTTGATCTTGAGGCTGCCTGAATCGAGCTTCCCGAGGAATGAAACCTGGCCTTCCTTTTCAGCCTCATCGAAACGGCTCACGAAATTTTCGTAACCCGAGATCATGACCATAACGACAAGACTTGCCACGAGCGCAGCGTCGATCAATCCCAGCATTGCCAGGATCATGTCGTTTTCACCCGCAGTCAGCACACTCATTGTGACCTTCAGCAGCTTGAACCCGAAAGAGACCGCATAGACACCGAGTGCAATCGCAAGGCCGATATAAAAGATGACCAAGAGCCACCGGCTTGAAATGATGATCCGTTCGATCAGAAGTTCCAAAGATTTCATGTTGCCCTGTCTTATCAAAATGGACGATCAATCTGGTTGAGACGGAATGCCGACTGCTCCGCCAAAGTCAATCACCCTCTCCTAAATCGTGCGCATATCGACAGCAAAGTCTGGCGGCATGTGGTGTAGACCCGTGCATCGTTCAACCCATGCATTCCAGCGGTTTCTCGCAAGTCGATGGAACCAGCCGCGATTCCGGTCATTAACGTCACATGAGCTATAATGGAGACTGTAAATGACCAAGGACGTTACCAACCGCCGGGCGACGGAACACGTCGATGAGAAACAGAATGGCGTGATCGTGGCCGGACCCGAAGCGCACGAACGCGAGCGCTCGGGCAGCAATCCGGCCCACAAGACGTCGCCAGGAGACAAGAGGAACACATCAAAGTCGGACGTGAGGCACAAGGCCGCTTCAGACAGAGCAAAATAGTCCCGATTGCATCAGCCCATGGCTGAAGATGGCGAGAGCGCCGTCTCTGACGATAGGCCCGCTGGCCGTTTCCATAGGCCAACAAAAAGCCTTCCGTCTGCAGCGAGAGACGGAAGGCTTGTCTGTTTACCTCGATAGAGCTTCTTACGCCTTCAAGTCGAAGCGATCAGCATTCATCACCTTCGTCCAGGCAGCAACGAAGTCCTTCACGAACTTCTCCTTGCTGTCGTCCTGGGCGTAGACTTCTGCATAGGCGCGCAGCACCGAGTTCGACCCGAAGACGAGATCGGCACGGGTCGCGGTGAAGCGGACGGCACCGGTCTTGCGATCGCGGATCTCGTACGAGTTGCGGCCGGTCGGGACCCAGGAATAGGCCATGTCGGTCAGGGTGACGAAGAAGTCAGTGGTGAGCGCTCCAACCTTCGACGTGAAGACGCCATGGCTGCTGCCGCCGTGGTTGGCGCCGATGACGCGCAGGCCGCCGACGAGAGCCGTCATCTCCGGCGCGGTCAGGCCCATCAGCTGGGCGCGGTCGAGGAGCAGTTCCTCGGCGCTGACCACATAGTGCTCCTTCTGCCAGTTGCGGAAACCGTCAGCGACCGGCTCCAGCGGCGCGAAGCTCTCGCCGTCGGTCTGCTCGGCCGTGGCGTCGCCGCGGCCAGCCGAGAACGGAACCTGGATATCGAAGCCGGCAGCCTTGGCCGCCTGCTCGACACCGTAGTTGCCGGCCAGCACGATGACATCGGCAGCCGAAGCGCCGCTTGCGGCAGCGATCGCTTCCAGTACGGCAAGAACGCGAGCGAGGCGTTCAGGCTCGTTGCCGGCCCAGTCCTTCTGCGGCGCCAGGCGGATACGGGCACCATTGGCACCACCGCGGTTGTCCGAACCGCGGAAGGTGCGGGCGCTGTCCCAGGCCGTGCTGACGAGGTCGGCGACGGAGAGGCCGGAAGCGGCGATCTTCGCCTTGACGGCCGAAACGTCGTAGCTCGTGCTGCCCGCCGGGATCGGATCCTGCCAGAGCAGGTCTTCCGCCGGAACATCCGGGCCGATGTAGCGCGCCTTCGGGCCCATGTCGCGATGGGTCAGCTTGAACCAGGCGCGAGCGAAGGCATCCGAGAATGCGGAGAAATCGTCGCGGAAACGCAGCGAGATCTCGCGGTAGATCGGGTCTACCCGAAGCGCCATGTCGGCGTCCGTCATCATCGGGTTCAGGCGGATGCTCGGGTCTTCCACGTCGACAGGCTTGTCGGCGTCGGCGATCGAGATCGGCTCCCACTGGGTGGCTCCCGCCGGGCTCTTCACCAGATGCCATTCATGCTTGAACAGCATTTCGAAGAAGCCGTTGTCCCACTTCGTCGGCTCTGTCGTCCAGGCGCCCTCGATGCCTGACACCACGGTATTCCGGCCGATGCCGCGGCCCTTGGTATTCATCCAGCCAAGGCCCTGCGCTTCCGGACCTGCCGCCTCAGGATCGGCGCTGAGGTCGGCGGGGTGACCGTTGCCATGGCTCTTGCCGATCGTGTGGCCGCCGGCGGTCAGCGCGACGGTTTCTTCGTCGTCCATGCCCATGCGGGCAAAGGTTTCGCGCATCTGCGCGGCGGTGGCGAGCGGATCGGACTTGCCGTTGACGCCCTCGGGGTTGACGTAGATCAGACCCATCTGGACAGCTGCCAGCGGGTTGGCCAGCGTGGCGGGCTTGGCGACATCTCCGTAACGGCCGTCGCTCGGCGCGAGCCATTCCTGCTCATCGCCCCAATAGACGTCCTTTTCCGGTTGCCAGATGTCTTCACGGCCGAAGCCGAAGCCGAAGGTCTTCAGGCCGGCCACGTCATAGGCGATGGTGCCCGCGAGCGCGATCAGGTCGGCCCAGGAAATCCGGTTGCCGTACTTCTTCTTGATCGGCCACAGAAGGCGGCGGCCCTTGTCGGTGTTGACGTTATCCGGCCACGAATTCAGCGGAGCGAAACGCTGGTTGCCGGTGTTGGCGCCGCCGCGGCCGTCTGCCGAGCGATAGGAACCGGCTGCGTGCCAGGTGACGCGGGCCATCATGCCGACATAGCTGCCCCAGTCGGCCGGCCACCACTCTTGGCTTTCGGTCATCAGTGCGCGCAAGTCGGCCTTCAAGGCCTCGACGTCCAGCTTCTTGACCTCCTCGCGATAGTTGAAGTCCTTGCCGAGTGGATTGGTCTTGGTGTCGTGCTGGCTGAGAATGTCCAGGTTCAGCGCGTTCGGCCACCACTGCGTGACGGATTTGCCAAGCGCCGTGTTGCCGCCGTGCATGACCGGACACTGGCCGGCCGATGGTGTCTTTGTGTCCACAATAACTCTCCCTAAAATTCAAACTCGGGTTGACGTCGCGTGCCAAGTGCTTTGCACGGGTCGCTGAACCAGCTGTGGGTCCAAATCCCAGTCATAGGGAATAAGCAAGTCGGCCGATAAATTCCAATTGTATATTCTAAACGGCCTGATAGGTTTTGGTTATGATTGGCCTATCTATGAAGCACCTCCGTTATTTCGAGGCTCTTGCACGGCTGGGCCATTTCGGCCGGGCCGCAGAATCCTGCGCGATTTCCCAGCCGGCGTTGTCGGTACAAATCCGCGAACTCGAGGAGCTGATCGGCGCCCCGCTGGTGGAACGAGGCGGCAGACAGATTCGCTTGACCAGCCTCGGCGAAGAGTTTGCAGAGCGCGTGCGTGGCATCCTTCGCTCGGTCGACGATCTCGCGGAACTGGCGCGTGCGACGCAGACATCGCTCGCGGGAAGGCTTCGCATAGGCGTCATTCCGACCATTGCTCCTTACCTCCTGCCCGATGTTATCAAGACGCTGACGCAACGCTATCCCGGGCTTGACCCCCGACCGCGCGAGGCGGTCACGCAGCGACTGATCGAAGACCTGCACGAGGTGAGGCTCGATGCAGCGATCGTCGCGCTTCCCGTGTCAGAACCGACGCTTGAGGAGGTTCCATTGTTCAACGAGGAGTTTGTTCTGGTGAGGCCGATCGAGGACGCAGAAAAGCCCGTTCCGAGTTCGGAAATGCTGCAAGAAATGCGCCTTCTCCTTCTGGAAGAGGGACACTGCTTCCGCGAGCAGGCGCTCTCCTTCTGCAACATCGCCGCGGCGCCCCCTCGCGAGCTCATGGAGGGAAGCTCATTGACGACGCTGGTGCAGATGGTGGGTGCCGGCATCGGCGTCACGCTGCTGCCGCAGATGGCGGTGCGGACTGAGACGCGCTCGGCGGATGTGAGCGTATTCCGCCTGCGGGAGCCCCGCCCCTTCCGTACCATCGGGATGGTCTGGCGCAAGACAAATCCGCTCGCATCACAATTCGGTCCTATCGCCGATATCGTCCGTGACGCAGGCACCCGAAATACCGGCCTACCTGAAGTTTTCGCGGTACCTGCGACGAGGCATCTTCTCGATTTTTGACTAAGTAATGTAACGGCACTGGAAACGAGACCGCCTTTACGTTGCAAGCGTGACGCCGTCGATCGCGAAGGAGGTCTGTGAGTATCAGGACAATGTCGAGAGGGATCAGGCTAGGTATCCCGACAATTGAGACGAGCATGCACGACGAAACGGAGACTAGGTTGGAATACGGCAGTTCACTGCCTTCTCGCTCAATAACGCTGATGTCAAGACTCGTGAATTGTCATTGTCGAGGCGGTGGCTAAAGGCTGAAAACAGTCCTCCCTCACGAAAGGTCATCCATGTTCGCTTCGATCCACGTCCTGCAGCCGGCCCTGCTCAGCCTGCTGCGCATCGTCTCCGCGCTCGTGCTCTTCAGCTACGGCACGCAGAAGATTCTGCACATCCCCGCAGCCGAGCGCGTGCCCGATGTGGGGTCGATGTCCTGGATTGCCGGTCTGTTGGAGCTGACATTTGGCTTCCTGGTGCTGATCGGCTTTCGGACCCGCGCTGCCGCCTTCGTCCTCTCGGGCCTGATGGCTTTCGCCTACTTCATCGGCCATGCCTCGCGCGGGTTCTTCCCCGCTCAGAACGGCGGCGTCGCCGCCATCCTCTTCTGCTTCATCTTCCTCTACATCGTGGCCGCCGGTGCTGGTCCGTTCAGCGTCGATGCGATGATGAAGCGCAAGCAGAGTGCTGTTTCGGCTTGATGTAAGGCGGAGCGGCGGCGTCTGCCGCCGCTCCGACAGCCCTAAAGCTTCACCCAGGCCCCATTCCGCTTCGACGACGCCACGCAGGCATCCACGAAGGCAACACCCTTCACGCCATCGTCCACCGTCGGATACACCACGGCCTTGTCGACCGCCTTACCCTTCTTGTGCGCGTTGATGGCGTGCGCGGCTTCCGTGTAGATCGTCGCGAACGCCTCGAGATAGCCTTCCGGGTGACCGGAGGGAATGCGCGAGACGCGCGCTGCCGCCGGGCCGGAGCCGGCGCCGTTGCGGGTGATCAGGCGCTTCGGTTCGCCGAACGGCGTGAACCACAGATAGTTCGGATCGGCCTGTACCCATTCCAGGCCACCCTTGGTGCCATAGACGCGGACCTTGAGGCCGTTCTCGTGGCCCGGAGCCACCTGGCTGCACCACAGCATGCCCTTGGCCGGCTTTTCCGAGCCCTTGGCCTTGAAGCGCAGCATCACATGCGCGTTGTCGTCGAGACGACGGCCTTCGACGAAGCTGTCGAGATCGGCGGCAAGGCTGTCGAGCTCGAGGCCGGAGACGAAGGTGGCGAGGTTATAGGCATGCGTGCCGATATCGCCGGTGGAACCGCCAGCACCCGACTGCGCCGGGTCGGTGCGCCACACGGCCTGCTTGGCGCCCTGCTGCTCGACGGCCTCCGTCAGCCAGTCCTGCGGATATTCGGCCTGCACCAGGCGGATATCGCCGAGTTCGCCATTGGCGATCATCTCGCGCGCCTGGCGCACCATCGGATAGCCGGTGTAGTTGTGCGTGAGGATGAAGAGCGCGCCGCTCTCGTCTGCCACCTTCTTCAGCTTCTTGGCGTCGGCGAGGTTCGAGGTCAGCGGCTTGTCGCAGATGACGTGGATGCCGCGACGCAGGAACTCCTTGGCCGCGTCATAGTGCACGTGGTTCGGCGTGACGATCGACACCGCCTCGATGCCGTTCTTCAGCTTCGCCTCGCGGATCGCCATCTCGCGATAGCTGGAATAGGTGCGGGTCGGATCGAGCCCGAGATCGGCGCCCGAGGCCATCGCCTTTTCCGGCGTCGACGACAGCGCGCCCGCGATCAGCTCATACTGGTCGTCGATACGCGCCGCGATGCGGTGCACCGCCCCAATGAAAGCGCCGGCGCCACCGCCGACCATGCCGAGACGGATGCGCGGCTCGCGCGTGTGTTCCGTTGATGCTTCGATTGCCATGTGTTCCTCCAAATTTGTCCTTTGCGGAAAGTCCCCCTCTGCCTGCCGGCATCTCCCCCACAAGGGGTGAGAGGACTCGCGGCGGCGCCTCACCTTAGCCCCTCCCCCTTGTGGGAAGGGGTTGGGGAGGGGTCTTCGCTAATTAAATCCCCAGCATCCGCCGGTTGGCCGCCTGATCCGTACCACTGCCGGCGAAGTCATCGAAGGCGTGTTCCGTCACGCGGATAATGTGCGACTTGACGAACTCGGCGCCCTCGCGCGCGCCGTCCTCGGGATGCTTGAGCGCGCATTCCCATTCGACCACGGCCCAGCCATCGAAGTTGTTGGCCGTCATCTTCGAGAACACCGCGCCGAAATCGACCTGGCCGTCGCCGAGCGAACGGAAGCGGCCGGCGCGTTCGACCCAGCCCTGGTAACCGCCATAGACGCCTTGGCGGCCCGTCGGGTTGAACTCGGCATCCTTGACGTGGAACATCTTGATCCGGTCTTTGTAGATGTCGATGTTGTCGAGGTAATCCAGGCACTGCAGCACGTAGTGCGAGGGGTCGTAGAGCATGTTGGCGCGCGGATGGTTCTTCACGCGCTCGAGGAACATCTCGAAGGTGACACCGTCATGCAGGTCTTCGCCGGGATGGATTTCGTAGCAGATGTCGACGCCGTTTTCGTCGGCGTGATTGAGGATCGGCGTCCAGCGGCGGGCAAGTTCATCGAAGGCGGTTTCGACGAGGCCGGCCGGGCGCTGCGGCCACGGATAGATGAACGGCCAGGCGAGCGCGCCGGAGAAGGTCGCATGCGCCTTGACGCCGAGATGCTTGGACGCGGTCAGCGCCATCTTCACCTGCTCGACAGCCCATTCCTGACGTGCCCTAGGGTTGCCGCGCACTTCGGGTGCCGCAAAGCCGTCGAAGGCTTCGTCATACGCAGGATGCACGGCGACCAACTGGCCCTGAAGATGGGTGGAGAGTTCGGTGATCTCGACGCCGTTCTGGCGTGCAACGCCGGCGAACTCGTCGCAATAATCCTTGGAAGACGCAGCCTTCTTGAGATCGATCAGCTGGCCCGCCCAGGTCGGAACCTGCACGCCCTTGTAGCCGATATCGGCTGCCCATTTGGTGATCGAATCCCACGAGTTGAAAGGTGCGGCATCGCCAGCGAACTGCCCGAGGAACAAGCCTGGGCCCTTGATCGTTTTCATGTCAATTCCTCCCTGAATAATGACCGTAAACGTTTCTGGTAGAGTTTTAGCACGCGATTTGCGCTCTGCAAGCCGATTTCGGCGAAAATCCAAATTTGCGCGGGCGGGCGAAAACATGAGGCAAGCGAATTAACCACGGCATCTCCGCGCCCGCAAGACGTACGTACCGCATTTCTCGCCCCAACGGGTGGCGTATCTTTGTAGACTTCCCGCCGCCGCGTGTTACTCTTGGTCCACCAGGAGGTTGGCCCATGACGCGGCGGCTGGCAGCAATCTTGGATGCCGATGTTGTCGGCTTCTCCCGGCTGATGGGCCTTGATGAAGCAGGAACGCTCTCTGCGCTGAAACGCCACAACGCCGAGACCATCGTCCCCTCCATCACCGGGCATCACGGACATGTCGTGAAGTTCGTTGGCGACGGCACGCTGGCCGAATTTGCCAGCGTCGTGGATGCGCTGCGTTGCGCGGTGGAAATCCAGCAGGCCATTCTCGCCGATAACCGCGACGTCACGCCCGACCGCCGGATGATCTGGCGCATCGGCATCCATGTCGACGACATCCTGGCCGAGGATGGCGACATCTTCGGCGACGGCGTCAACATCGCGGCAAGGCTGCAGGCACTGGCGCCCGCCGGCGGCATCTGCGTCTCGCAGCAGGTGCGCGACCAGATCGGCACCACGCTCGACTTTCCTGCGACCGACTTCGGCAACCGCAAACTGAAGAACATCGAGCATCCCGTGCGGGTCTGGCGCTGGTTTCCCCCGGGAGAGGAAGCGGCCGAACAGGAAGAACTGGTGCCGGCACCCCCGCGCCAGTCTCCGCCACCCAACCGCAAGCGACCCTCGATCGCCGTGCTCCCCTTCGCCAACATGTCGAGCATCGAGGGGCAGGAGCACTTTTCCGACGGTTTCACCGATGAGCTGATCGCGACCTTGGCGCGCTGCCGCTGGCTGCTTGTGGCCGCCCGCAATTCTTCCTTCAGCTTCAAGGGCCGGGCGATAGACGCCCGCCGCATCGCCGAGGATCTCGGCGTCAAGTACGTGCTCGAAGGCAGCGTCCGCCGTTCCGACACCCGCATCCGCATCACCGCGCAACTGCTGAACGGAACCGACGGCACGCTGCTCTGGGCCGAACGCTACGACCGCACGCTGGCCGATATCTTCGACCTGCAGGACGAGATTGCCGCGGAGATCACCGGCACCATCGAGCCCGAGCTCGGCGCCATCGAATTCGCCGCACTCCGCGGCCGCTCGATCGTCGACATGACGGCATGGGAAATCTATCTGAAGGGGCTCTGGCATCTCTACCGCTTCACCCTCGACGAACTGAACACCGCGAAGGACCTGTTCGAGCAGGCGATCGACATCGATCCTGGCTTCGCGCAGGCGCAGGCGCGGCTCGCCTATGTCCACATCCAGCTCGGCTGGTACGGTTCGCTCGAGGACCGGTGCGGGCGCATATGCGAGGCGATCGAGCTGGCCGAACAGGCGATCACGCTCGACGAGAAGGAGCCGGCCGCGCATCTGGCGCTCGGCCGCGCGCTGGCGCTTGATGGCGCGACGGAGGCCGGTATTGCCCATCTGCGCCATGCCGTGAAGCTGGATCACAGCTTCGCCCAGGCGCACTTCGCGCTTGGCCAGGCGCTCTGCTATGCCGGTCGGCCCGACCAGGGAGTGGCCGAGATCAAGGAAGCCTTTCGTCTCAGTCCGCGCGATCCGCATCTATGGACCTTCCAAAATATGCTGGCGATTGCCCACTACCAGATGGACAACCAGGATGAGGCGGCGGAAGCCGCGCGCGCATCGCTGCGCTCTCCCAATGTCACCTTCTGGCCGGCGCTGGTGCTGGTCGCGGTTCTCGGCCGGCAGGCAAAGACCGACGAGGCAGGCGAGGCCATCGCCGCCCTGCACCGCTTCCGGCCCGACATGACGCTCGAAGCCGCCCGCAAGGAATTCTATTTCGGCAACAGGGCCGCGATGAGCGAGGCCTTCATCGACAGGTTCATCGAGGATCTCGGGTCCGCCGGCCTGCCGCCACAATGAAAGACGCCCGCCCTTTCGAGCGGGCGTCTCGTGTTCGGATCAGGATCAGAACGGCGAATCCGGGAAGTAGAAATCCTTGGCGTTGTCCTTCGTCACCAGCGTGGCGTCGAGGATGTAGGTGCCGCGAACCGGGACCTGGTCGTAGAGCGACGCGGCCGTCAGTTCCATCGCGGTGCCAACCATCGCCGGCGGATAGAGAACGTCGACCGGGATCATCTTGTCGCCGTCCATGACCTTCTTGACCATGTCCTTGGAGCCGGCGCCGGCCACGACATACTTGATGTCGGTGCGCTTGGCTTGCTCGATCGCCTGCAGCACGCCGACGGCCATGTCGTCGTCCTGGCACCAGACCACGTCGATCTTCGGGTACTTGGTCAGATAGTCCTGCATCACCTTGAAGGCGTCATCGCGGTTCCAGTTGCCGAACTGACGGTCGAGAACCTTGACGTTGGAGCCGGCGATGCCCTTGTCGAAGCCGTCCTGGCGCTGCTGATCGATCGGGATCGGCAGGCCGCGGATGACGACGACCTGTGCGTCGGGCGTGGTTTCCTTGATGTACTTGCCGGCGACTTCGCCAAGCGCCGGGTTGTTGCCGGCGATGTAGATGTCACGCACGCTGTCGTCGTTGGTGCTCGGTGCACGGTCGACCAGCGCCACGAAGGTGCCCTTGTCCTTGACTTCCTTGATGGCGTTGACGAGCGGATCCGGATCGGACGGCAGGATGACCAGCGCGTCCATGCCCTGCGTCGAGAGATCCTGCACGGCGTTTGCCTGGCTTGCGGCATCCGGCGAGGTCTTGACGATGACGGTGAGGTCAGGGTGCTCGGCCATCAGGAGCTTCGCGACGCGCTCGGCATGGAACACCACGCCGGAGGTCCAGCCGTGGTCGGCCGCCGGGATCGATACGCCGATGGTCTTCTTGTCCGCCGAGTGAGCGACGCCGGCGAGCAGCGCCGCCGTCACGACCGCCAAACTGAATAGTGTCTTACGCATGTCTGTTTTCCTCCCATTAAACCCCAGGGCTTGCGAACCTTGAGACCGGGCGCCCCGCCGACCCGGCCAATCCCTTGCTACCTGCGCGCCAGCGATCGCTGCACGAGCATGGCGATGATGATGATCGAGCCCTGGATGGCGCCGATCAGATATTCCGAGATGAAGTTCGATAGCAGCATGATGTTGCCGACGAGCTCCAGAATGAACGCGCCGCAGATCGTCCCCCAGACGCGCCCTGCCCCGCCCTTCAGCGCCGTGCCGCCGACGACGACGGCGGTGATCGCCTGCAGCTCCCACAGGATGCCCGTGGTTGCCGATGTCGAGCCGAGACGCGGCACGTAGAGCAGCACAGCGATCGCCACGCAGAGCCCCTGGATGACGAAGGCGATGGTGCGCACCTTGTTGACGGCAATGCCGGAATAGCGCGCCACGTCGCGGTTCGAGCCGACGGCCGTGACATGGCGGCCATAGCGCGTGCGGTAGAGAATGAAGGCGGCGACCGCGGTGACCGCGAGAATGACGATAATAGGCACCGGCACGCCGGCGATCGAGCCGAAATAGACCGGGCGATAGAGCGACTGCTGCTCGGCCGAGCGCAGCGTGATCGCGCCGCCCTGTGAGAGCGAGGTCGTCAGGCCGCGATAGATGCCCATGGTGCCGAGCGTGGCGATGAACGGCTCGATCTTGCCGACGGTGGTGATCAGCCCGTTCGCCAGACCGCAAAGCGCGCCAGCGACGATGGTGAAGACGACGGCGACAACAAGCATCAAGGCCGGATCGGCAATAAGGCCGGAATTCATCAACAGGATCATCAGGCTGGCGACGAAGGCGACCATCGACCCCACCGAGAGATCCAGATCCCCCGACGAGATGACGAAAGTGGCACCGACGGCGATGATGGCGATGAAGGCGCTGCGCGTCGCGACATTGGCAAGATTGGTGATGCCGATGAAATTCGGATTGACCAGCGCGCCGACGACAAGCAGCAGCGCAAGCGCCGCGAACGGCGCGACGGCCCTGAGATCGATATCCCGCCAGGAGCGCCGTCTGATCTGACTGGTCTCGTCGTTCGCACTCATATCCAAAGCCATCCTCCCGGCATTTTGTCTCTTGGTCCGCCGCGTCGGCGGTTATCTCTTGCGACCGCCTTACGCGGCCTTCTTCTTCAGGCCCGCCGCATAGCGCATGATCTCCTGCTCGGAGATCTCGTCGCCCTCGAGCACGCCGACGATCCGCCCCTCGCGCATCACCGCCACCCGCGTGCAGAGCCCGATCACTTCGGGCATCTCCGAGGAGACGACGATGATCGAGCGACCGTCGCGCGCCAGTGCCGAGATGAAATGATAAATCTGCTGCTTGGTGCCGACATCGATGCCGCGCGTCGGCTCGTCGATGATGATGATCTCCGGGTCCGTCTCCATGACCTTGGCGAGCAGCAGCTTCTGCTGATTACCACCGGACATACGCCCGGCCACGATATTGGCGTCGCGCACGCGGATATCGAAGCGTCGCCGCGCCTTCGCCAGCGCCGCTGCCTCGCTGCTGGGGCTGAGATAGCCATGCCGCGAATGCTGACCCAGCGATTGCAGCGTCAGGTTTGCCAGCATGTTGGAGCCGAGCAGCAGGCCCTTGTGTTTGCGATCCTTGGTCATGTAGGCGAGCCCGGCGCGATTGGCCGCATGCACATCGCCCGAGGCAACGCTTTCGCCACGGATGACCACCTCGCCGGCGGTACGGCCGCGCAGGCCGGCGATGGCTTCCATCAGTTCCGTGCGGCCGGAACCGATCATGCCGGAAAAGCCGATGATCTCGCCCTTGCGCACCTCGAAGCTCGCATCCTGCACATAGCCGGTCGAGATGCCCTCGACTTTCAGCACGATCTCTTCGTCGACATCCGGCTCGTTCTTGGTCGGATAGAGGCTGGAAAGCTCACGGCCGACCATCAGCTGGGCGATCGATTCACCGTCGAGCATCGCGGTCGGCGCCGTCTTCACCCACTGCCCGTCGCGCAGCACCGTGACACGGTCGGTCAGCTCCATGACCTCGTCGAGCTTGTGCGACACGAAGACGAAGCTGGTGCCCTTGTCGCGAAGCTTGCGCACCTGCTTGAACAGGAAATTGGTCTCTTCCCGCGACAACACCGCCGTCGGCTCGTCCATGAACACCACGCGCGCATCGCGGCTGATCGCTTTGGCGATCTCCACCATCTGCTTGTCGGCGATCGAAAGCGTGCTGATCAGCGCGTTCTCATCGACATGCGAACCGAGCAGATCGAGCGCCTTGCGGGTTTCCGCGCGCATGAACTTGCGGTCGAGCACGCCGAAGCGCGTGACCTCGCGGCCGAGAAACAGGCTTTCGGCGACGGTCAGGTGATCCGCGAGATTGAATTCCTGGTGGATGATCACGATGCCCAGCGCCTCGGCCGCCCCGTTCGGCGGCAGTACTACGGGCTGGCCGTCGAGGATGATCTCCCCCGAGGTCGGCTGCTCGAAGCCGGACATCACCTTGACGAGGGTCGACTTTCCGGCGCCGTTCTCGCCCATCAGCGCATGGATTTCGCCAGCGCGCAGCTCGAAATTGACGCTGAAGAGGACCTGCACCCCGCTGAAGGATTTGCATATGCGCCGGGCCGACAACACCACCGGCGCCGCCTCGACAGTCTCCAAACTCATGATGTCCTCCCCTGCGGACTCCCACCCGCTTGACCCTTGTGTAAACCTTTACATGTGCGATGTAAAGGTTTACATCATCGTATCACGAAGTTCTCTCGGCTTCGCCCTTTGACGTATCCTTCAGTCTGTGTAGTGTCGCCGCGAATTGAGCCCCAAGGCAGGACGCAGTGTCGAATTCCACGCC
The DNA here is from genome assembly GCA_900471485.1 of Hyphomicrobiales bacterium. Lineage (GTDB taxonomy): Bacteria > Pseudomonadota > Alphaproteobacteria > Rhizobiales > Rhizobiaceae > Rhizobium. The sequence continues at coordinate 386,545 of UCEU01000001.1, read as the reverse complement.
CGCAACCATCGAGGATGTCGCCCGGATCGCCGAGGTTTCGATCGCGACCGTGTCGCGGGCGATCCATACGCCGGAAAAGGTCGCCAACTCGACGCGGCTGAAGGTCAACCAGGCGATCGCGATCACGGGATACACGACGAACGCCATGGCCCGCAGCCTGCGTCTCGGCCGTTCCAACATGATCCTGGTCGTGGCTCCCGACATCGGCGACCCCAACTTTTCCAACATTCTGATCGGCCTGGAGAACGAGGCCCGCGCCCATGGCTACGGCATTCTCATCGGCCATACGCAGAACGACGCCCAGCGCGGCCTCGAATATCTCAAATTTCTAAATTCAAACCAAGCCGCCGGATTGATTCTCTTCACCGGCATCCTGCCCTTCGGCCACCAGACGATGACCGCGAGGCTCCCGCCCAGCGTCGGCGTCTTCGAGCCGGTCTTCAACGGCGGCATTCCCTATGTCGGCGTCGACGATATCGAGGGTGCGCGCAAGGCAGTCGACCTGCTGCTTGCCGAAGGCCACCGAAAGATCGCTTTCATCGGCGACAGCAAGACGCGCCTTGCCTATTCCAGGCGCCGCCAGGGCTATGACGAGGGGCTGGACGCGGCCGGCGTCGCAAAAGGCCAGCGCATCATTCTCGAAGGCGACGGCACGCTGGAAAGCGGCCGCCACGCCGTCGAACAGCTCTTCATGCGCGACACGCTCCCGACAGCCTTCATGTGCGTCAACGACCAAACGGCGATCGGCGTGATGATCGGCCTCAACGCCCGCGGCTACGACATCCCCCGCGACTTCTCCGTCACCGGCTTCGACGACGTCCCCCAGGCCGTCTTCATGTCGCCGCCGCTGACGACCGTGCGCCAGCCGCGCACCGCGATCGGCAAGCAGGCCATGGCCCTGCTGCTGGAATTTCTCGGCGACGGCCATCCCGCGGAAACCGAGATCCTGCTGCAGCCCGATCTCGTGGTCCGCAACTCGGTGTCGGCGCCGTCGAAGCAGTGGTCGAAGCGCTAGTCATACGCCTGTACCGTCTTTAAACTACGGTCCATCTCCTCAGCATCAAAGCGGCTCAGCAGCGGTTGGAATGAGAGCAATGGCTGACAAATTCACCCAATATGACCCGGCCGAGGACCTGACATCGGACGAGGCAATTGCTGTCTTCATGGCGGAAGCGTTCGAGGCCGCAGACGCCGGCTATATCGCTCACGCTCTCGGCGTGGTCACACGCGCCAAGGCGCTGCCGGCGCACGCCGAACGACAGGCAAAGGCGGCTGCTAAACCGTAAACGCCTCGCGGAACGCCTCTAGCGCCACTTCCGGATCACCCGATGCGAACGCCTCCACGCCAACAGGCCCTTCATAGCCCATCGCCTTCAGCGCCCGCGCGATGCCCTTCCAGTTTACCTCACCCGTTCCCGGCTCCATGCGGCCGGGGACGTCGGCGACCTGGATTTCGCCGATCCATGGCAGGCTCTTGCGGCAGAGTTCGATCAGGTTCCCCTCGCCGATCTGCGCGTGATAGAGGTCGAGATTGAGCCGCAGGCGCGGGTGGTCGATGCTCGAGACCAGCGCCAGCGTGTCCTCGGCGCGGCCGAAGGGGACGCCCGGATGATCGACCGGCAGGTTCAGATTTTCGAGCGTGAAGACCACGTCCAATTCCTCCGCCATGTCGACGATGCGGGCGAGTGTATCGCGCGCCTTCAGCCACATCCGGCCGGTCACGACCTCGATCGGCTGCACCGGCAGGCCGCCTTCGCCCAGCCCGGTTCCGTGCAGGTTGAGGCGCTGCACGCCGATCCGCTTGCCGACCTTGGCCGTCTCGCGCGCCGTCTTCAAAAGCTCAGCAGCCCCCTCGTCATCCGTCAGCCGCCCGGTGAGGTAGCCGTTCATGATGGTGAAGGTGGCACCCGTCGCCTCGAGCTTGCCGAGATCATGCTCCGACCAGTTCCACAGCCCGACGCCGAAGCCCATCTCCTTCAGCCTAGAGGCGCGCCATTCGATCGGTCGGTCGCGCCAGATCATCTCGGCGCAGGCGGCAAGTTGGAAAGGCAAGCTCATGTGATCCTCCCGATCATGCATGCTGATTTCTGTTGGCAATAGAGCCGAGATCGAGGGACACCGCAATGCGACATCGCGTGCCACGTCGGCACACCGAATTGACGATTGTCATGAGAGGTTCACGCAGCAGGCATAACTCGAAGGGACGGCTTCTGAGAGAGGAACTGAGATGGCTGACGTCACCAACGAGACTATTCACCGGGATCACGAGAACCACCCGCTGCACGGGTCGGGTTCGGCAAAATGGTTCCTTCCAGCGATCATCCTGGTGCTCGTCGCCGGTCTCGGCTATGTCGCCTATGCGCTCGGACGCGACCTCACCAGCGCCGTCGCCGTTCCCTGGATCATGCTCGGCCTGGCATTGCTCATCGCGCTCGGCTTCGAATTCGTCAACGGTTTCCACGACACCGCCAACGCCGTCGCAACCGTTATCTACACCCGCTCCATGCCGGCCGAACTTGCCGTCATCTGGTCGGGCTTCTTCAATTTCCTCGGCGTCATGATGTCGAGCGGCGCGGTCGCCTTCGGGATCCTGGCGCTGCTTCCGGTCGAGCTCATCCTGCAGGTCGGCTCAGGGTCGGGCCTCGCCATGGTCTTCGCGCTGTTGATCGCCGCCATCCTCTGGAACCTCGGCACCTGGTATCTCGGCCTGCCCTCGTCGAGCTCGCACACGCTTGTCGGCTCGATCATCGGCGTCGGCCTCGCCAACCAGTTCCTGGCGCCGGCGGGTAGCGCCACCAGCGGTGTCGACTGGTCGCAGGCCACAAATATCGGCCTGTCGCTGCTGATCTCCCCGCTGATCGGCTTCGGCCTCTCCGCCGTCCTGCTGCTGGTCATGAAGGTTCTGGTGCGCAACAAGGCGCTCTATGAGGAGCCGAAAGGCAACAACCCGCCGCCGCTCTGGATCCGTTGCCTTTTGATCTTCACCTGCACCGGCGTCAGCTTCGCCCACGGGTCGAACGACGGTCAGAAGGGCATGGGCCTGATCATGCTGATCCTGATCGGCCTCGTCCCCACCGCCTTCGCGCTCAACCGCACCCCCGATGTCAATTATCTCGAAGCCTACAAGAGCGCGTCGGCCCAGGTGGAAACCGCGCTTGGCAAATATGTGAAGCCGGGGGCTGCCGCCGGCGATTTCCGCGTCGAAGTGAGCAATGCCGTCAAGAACAAGATGTGGACGGACGCAACGACGCCGGCGCTCCAGCAGTTCATCCACGCCACAAGCGCCGAAGTCGCCGCCTTCCCGACGCTGGAGGCCGTGCCCACCCATCTGGTCAGCAACGTCCGCAACGACATCTATCTGATCGGCGAAGCGCTGAAGCTGATCGACAAGCAGAAGCTGCTCGCCATGGAGCCGGCCGACCTGCAGGCGGTGAGCGCCTATCACAAGGCGGTCGACAACGCGACCAAGTTCATCCCGCTCTGGGTCAAGATCGCCGTCGCCATCGCGCTCGGCCTCGGCACCATGGTCGGCTGGAAGCGCATCGTCATCACCGTCGGCGAAAAGATCGGCAAGACCCACCTGACCTATGGACAGGGGGCAGCCGCCGAAGTCGTCGCCATGGTCACCATCGGCGCCGCCGACCATCTCGGCCTGCCAGTTTCGACCACCCACGTGCTGTCGTCGGGCGTCGCCGGCACGATGGCGGCGAACGGCTCCGGCCTGCAATGGTCGACCGTGCGCAACATGCTGATGGCCTGGATCCTGACGCTGCCCGCCTCCATCGCCATCGCCTTCGTGCTCTTCATCATCCTGCGCCAGGTGTTCTGACCACCGCGCAGATAGCGCAATTGAAAAAGCCGGGAAGCGAATGCTCCCCGGCTTTCTCGTGTCTGCAATCCGCTGCCGATCAAACGTAGCGGTTGACGACGTTTTCGAGCAGTTCCTGCTGGCCGGACTTCGGCTGCGGGTTGATGTCCTGGCTCTCGACGCGGGCCGCGATCTCGGCGAGCGAATATTCGCCGCGCAGCATCTTCTGGCTTTCGGCCGAATCCCAGCCGGCATAGCGGTTGGCGAGCGGCTGCGACAACGCCTTGTCCTCGATCATCTTGGCGGCAGCCTTCAGACCACGGGCGCAGCAATCCATGCCGCCGACGTGACCGATCAGGAGGTCGGCCGGATCGAGCGACTGGCGGCGCAGCTTGGCGTCGAAGTTGGTGCCGCCGGTGGTGAAGCCGCCGCCTGCCAGAACCTGGTAATAGGCGAGCGCCATCTCCGGAACGTTGTTGGGGAACTGGTCGGTATCCCAGCCGGACTGGTAGTCGTTGCGGTTCATGTCGATCGAGCCGAAGACACCGAGCGCGTTTGCGAGCGCCAGCTCGTGCTCGAAGGAGTGGCCGGCGAGGATCGCGTGGCCCTGCTCGATGTTGAGCTTCACTTCGTTCTCGAGGCCGTTCCGCTTCAGGAAGGCATAGACCGTCGCGACGTCGTAGTCGTACTGGTGCTTGGTCGGCTCCTGCGGCTTTGGCTCGATCAGGATCGTGCCCTTGTAGCCGATCTTGTGCTTGTACTCGACCACGAGGTTGAGGAAGCGGCCCATCTGGTCGAGCTCGCGCTTCAGGTCGGTGTTGAGCAGCGTCTCATAGCCTTCGCGGCCGCCCCACAGAACGTAGTTCTCGCCGCCGAGCTTCATCGTCGCATCCATGCAGGTCTTCACGGTCGCGGCAGAGTAAGCAAAGACATCGGGATCCGGATTGGTCGCCGCACCTGACATGAAGCGGCGGTTGGAGAACAGGTTCGCCGTGCCCCAGAGCAGCTTGGTGCCGGTCGCGGCCTGCTTCTCGGCGAAGTAATCGACGATCTCGTTGAGGTTCTTGGTGTTCTCAGCGAAATTCTTGCCCTCGGGGCGCACGTCGGCATCGTGGAAGCAATAATACGGCGCGTCGAGCAGCGAGAAGAATTCGAAAGCCACATCGGCCTTCAGCTTCGCAGCCTTCATCGTGTCTTCGAACCACGGACGCAGGAACGTCTGCCCACCAAAGGGGTCACCGCCCGGCCATGCGAAGGTGTGCCAATAGGCGACGGCGAAACGCAGGTGATCTTCCATCCGCTTGCCGAGGACGACTTCGTCCTTGTTGTAGTGACGATAGGCCAGCGGATTGGTGCTGTCCGGGCCTTCATACTTGATCTTCTGGATATCGCCGAAAAATCCGGTGCTCATGTTTTCCTCCTTGGGTGGTTTAAAAAAGTGTCCGTTATTCCGTGTGGCCCCCTCATCCGACCCTTCGGGCCACCTTCTCCCCGTTGGGGAGAAGGGGAGGTCGGCGCAAGGGGCCGCCTCGAGTCTCTTCTCCCCCACGGGGAGAAGGTGCCGGCAGGCGGATGAGGGGGCCACAAACTCAGTTCAGGCCGATACTCGCCCTCAATGCGCCAACGCCTTAATCGCCGGATAAAGCGCGCGATAACGCCCATAAGCCTCCTCATACGCCCCGCTCAGCGCAGCATCAGGCTCGATCGTCCCATCCGTTTCCGGCGGCGTGCAGACCGCGACCGGATCAGCCCCGGTCGCCGCGATCAACCCGAGCCGCGCGGCCCCGAAGGCGGCGCCGAAATCGCCGTCGGCGGGTAGGTCGACGGGAACGCCGAGTGCTGTGGCGATAGAGGCAAGCCAGTAGCGCGAGCGCGAGCCGCCGCCGATGGCGGTGACGCGGGCGATATCGGTGCCGGCCGAGCGCAGCGCTTCGAGATTGTCGCGGATCGCAAAGGATACACCTTCGAGCACCGCCTGGGTCAGCACCACGCGGCTGCTCTCATGCTCGAGCCCGATGAAGGCGCCGCGGATGGCGGCGTCGTTGTGCGGCGTGCGCTCGCCGGAGAGATAGGGAAGGAAGGTGACGCCCGACGGCGCCTTCAGCGTTTCGCCGAGTTCGGCAGTCAGCTCCGCCGCCGACTTGGACGTCACATGGGAATGCCAGTTCAGCGCATCGGTGGCGGACAGGATCACGCCCATCTGGTGCCAGGTGTTGGGCAGCGCGTGGCAGAAGGCGTGAACGGCGCTCTCCGGCTTGGGCAGATAGGAACCGTTGGCGGCGAAGAGCACGCCCGATGTGCCGAGCGAGACGAAGGCCGCGCCATGGCTGACGGTGCCCATACCGCAGGCGGATGCCGCGTTGTCGCCTGCCCCGCCGGCAACGACGACGGAACCGGTGATGCCCCATTGCGAGGCCAGTTCGCCGCGCAGCTTGCCGCCCTGTTCCGTGCCTTCGACCAGCGTCGGCATGTGCTTTTCATCGAGCCCGGTGGCGGCCAGGAGCTCGGACGACCACTTGCGCTTGCCGGTATCGAGCCAGGAGGTGCCGGCCGAATCCGACATTTCGGAAATGTGCTCGCCGGTCAGCCACAGGCGCAGATAATCCTTGGGGAGCAGCACCTTGGCGACCTTGGCGAAAATCTGCGGCTCGTGCTTGGCGACCCAGGCGAGCTTCGGCGCGGTGAAGCCGGGGAAGACGATGTTGCCGGTGAGCTTGCGGAACTTCGGATCGGCATCGAGCGCTGCCGCCTCGAGATAGCTGCGCGTGTCGTTCCAGAGAATGCAGGGACGCAGCACCTTGTCGTCGGCATCGAGCAGCGTTGCGCCGTGCATCTGGCCGGAAAGGCCAATGCCCTTGACGGCGGCAAGCTCCTTCGGATGCTTCGCCTTCAGTCCGGCAACCGCCTCCTCGGTGGCGCGGATCCAGTGCGACGGCTCCTGCTCCGACCAGCCGTGATGCGGACGCGAGACGTCGAGCGAACCATTGGCCGAGCCGATGATCTTCTGATCGCCATCGATCAGCATGGCTTTGACGCCGGAGGTTCCGAGATCGAGACCCAGATACATGTGCTTCTCCCTTTGCCGTTACGGCAGATTGTCTTTCAGAAAGATATCGAGACGAATGCGCTCCTGCGCGTCGATGACCGAGAGTCCATCGGCCTTCGCCTTCAACACGCGGATGGCGCTGCGCACCTCGTGGCCCGCATCCTGGTTCAAGATTGCGTCGATCGTACCGTCGAGAAGGGCTGTGCGCGTATGATCCGTCAGTTCGTGCGCGATGACGGCGAGCGCCCGGTCGACGGATTTCTCCTTCAGCGCCCGGATCAGGCCGCGATTGCCGGCGCCGAGGCTGTAGACGCCGATGATGCCGTCGCGCTTCGACAGCGCATCCGAAACCAGCATATGCGCCATGTCAGGATCGTCGCGGCCCTCGATGACGGGCAGGATGGAGAGACCGGGAAACTCCTCGGCCATGACGGCCGCGAAGCCCTCCAGCCGCTCGCGATGGTCGCGCACCAGCATGGAGCCGGCGAGAACCGCGACATCGCCGCTGGCGCCGCCGAGAAAACGGCCGAGCAGCCGCGCCGCCGTTCGGCCGGCCGCGATATTGTCGACGCCGGCGTAATGATGGCGCTGCGAGCCGGTGAGATCGGAAACGACGGTGACGACGGGAATGCCGTCCTGCACCAGCCGGTCGACCGCATCACGCACCTCGGGCGCATCGGTCGCGACCAGGGCCACGCCGGCGGGACGCTCGCTGCGTAGCGTATCGAGTGCTGCGGCAAGGGCCGCAGGATCGAAGGCCGGAACCTCTATCGTGCGGATATCCGTGCGTTCCACCGGCGAGCGCGCAACGGCGGCCCGCACCTCGGCATTCAGCCCGTGCATGAAGGAATTGTCGCTGGCGGGCACGATGAAGACAAAGGGATAGGTCCGCCCTTTCGCGAGATTGGCGGCGGCGACATCGCGCACATAACCGATCTCGCGAATGGCGGACTCGACCTTTTCGCGCGTCACATTGCGCACGCCCGGTCGCTGGTTCAGCACCCGGTCGACAGTCGCCAGGCTGACGCCCGCGGCTGCGGCAATATCGTGAACCGTAGGTCTCATCGCTCCTCCTGACGAGACCTTTAGCGTCATTTTTGATGTACGTAAATCAAATTCTTCGAAGGCACGGCCGTCTGTTGAAAACAGGCCGCTGCTTTCCGGAATTTCGCCAACGATTTCAGCGGCAGCGGCAAACGAAAACGCCGGCGATGGTTTCCCATGCCGGCGCATCTATCACTCGATTCGAGCCAATGTCAGTGGCCGCCGCCACCCCCGCCGCCGCCTTGCGGCGCCGGCTTGTCGATCAGCACGATGCCGACGATCATGGCCACGAACAGGCCGGTCAGAAGCAGGAAGATGTCGGAGAAGGACATCACCATGGCCTGCTTCGTGACCATCCCCACCATCTGCTTGATCGCTACGGCAGCGCCGTCCATGCCGTACGTGTCGAACTTCGACGCCATGTTGTTGATCTGGTCGCTCGCGACAGGATTGCCCCAGTCAAGATGCTCGCGGATGCGCTGGTAATGCACGTCCTGACGGTTGGTCAGCACCGTGTTGATGACAGCGAGACCGACGGCGCCCCCGAGGTTACGCGTCAGGTTGAACAGGCCCGAAGCGCCGCGCATGCGCGCCGGCGGCATCGTGCCGAGCGCAATGTTGTTGATCGGCACCATGCACATCATCAGACCGAAGCCGCGCAGGATCTGCGGAATAAACAGCTCGTAGAAGTCCCAGTCAGTGGTCACGCCGGTCATGATCCAGGTGCCGGCGGCAAAGCTCGCGAAGCCGAGCACCATCATCAGGCGCAGGTCCATCTTGGCCGACAGCTTGCCGGCGATCGGCGCGGTGAAGAACATCGCCAGACCCGAGACGAACATCGTTTCGCCGATCATCAGCGAATCGTAGCCGCGGATACGTCCGAGATAGAGCGGATAGATGTAGGTAAGCCCGTAGAGCCCGATACCCATGACGAATGAGAACAGCGAGCCGACGGCGAAGTTGCGGTTGCTGAAGGCCCTGAGGTCGACAACCGGAAAATCCACCTTGAAGGCGCGGTAGAAGAAGACCACACAGCCGATCGCCGAGGCGACGGCGCCCATGGTGATGTGGCTGTCGTTGAACCAGTCGTTCGAGTTACCTTCTTCCAGCACATATTCCAGCGCGCCGAGGAAGACGCCCATGGAGACGAGGCCCCACCAGTCGAACTTCTTGATCAGCGAGAATTCCGGCTTGTCGAAATCGATGAAGTTCCACGTCACGATGGTGACGATGATCCCGGGAATGATGTTGACCAGGAACAGCCAGTGCCAGGAGAAGGCGTGGCTAAGGTAACCGCCGACCGTCGGGCCGATGGTCGGCGCCAGCGTCGCAATCAGGCCGATAATCGGCGAGACGATGCTGCGCTTGGACGGCGGGAAGATCGTGAACGCCGCGGCAAACACCGACGGGATCATGCCGCCGCCGATGAAGCCCTGGATAGCGCGGTAGACGATCATCTGGTCGATGTTCGTGGCAGTGGCGCAGAGCGCGCTGGCGGCCGTAAAGCCGGCCGCCGAGAAGGCGAACAGGTAACGCGTCGAGATGATGCGCGCCAGCGTTCCCGACAGCGGAATCATGATGACTTCAGCAATCAGATACGACGTCTGCACCCAGCCGATTTCATCCGTGCCGGCGCTGAGGCCGGCCTGGATTTCGGCAAGCGATGCCGAGACGATCTGGATGTCGAGAATGGACATGAACATCCCCACGACCATCGCGAAGAACGCGATGAGCTTGCGGGGATCCATGTGATCCGTGGCGGCCGGCATGGCCGGCACGGATCCTGCTGTTGTGCTAGCGGCCATGGAGGTTACCTCGTCAGACGCTTATTACTTGGCGGCGTCAGGCGCCGTGCGCGTGTCGACATCGACGACGACGCTGAGGCCTGCGCGCAGGCGGCCGCTGTCGAGCGCATCCTGCGGCAGGGCGATACGCACCGGCACGCGCTGGATGATCTTCGTGAAGTTGCCGGTCGCGTTTTCCGGCGGCAACAGCGAGAACACCGAGCCGGAAGCCGGAGAGATCGACTCGACCGTGCCGACGATCGCGTGATCGCTATAAGCATCGACGTGGACGTTGACCTTGGAGCCGGGAACCAGATGCTGGATCTGCGTTTCCTTGAAGTTCGCGTCGATATAGAGCTCGCGCACCGGCACCAGCGCCATCAGCCGCTGGCCGGGCGAAACGAGATCGCCTTCCTGGACCGAGCGGTTGCCGACGACGCCATCATAGGGCGCCTTCAGAACGGTGAAGGAGAGATCGCGGGCGGCCTTGTCGCGGGCAAGCTCGAGCTGGCGGATCGTGCCTTCGGCTTCGCGGCGCTGTGCATGCAAAAGCGTCACGTTGGCTTCGGCCGAAGCGATGGCGGCATCGCCGCCGACGAGATTGGCCTTTGCCTGGTCTAGCGCGATATTGGCGGCATCGAGGTTGGCGGTCGTACCGACCGACTTCGACTGCAGCTCGGCGGCACGGGTCTGGGTGATCTGGGCGCCGCGAACGGTCGCTTCCAAGGCCGTCTTCTGCGCCTTGGCCTGGTCGAGGCTGGCTTCGCCGCCGGCGATCTGAGCGTCGATGCGCTGCAGCGACAGCTTTTCGGTCGCGAGCGAGGCTTCCGCCTGGTCGAGCGCGATCTTGTAGTCACCGTCGTCCAGCGTTGCGAGCACGTCGCCGGCCTTGACCTGCTGGTTGGCGACAGCGTTCACCTTGGCGACGTAGCCGGTGACCTTCGGAGAGATCGTCGCGATATCGCCTTCTATATAGGCGTCGTCGGTCGAAACCATGAAGCGGCCGGTGGTGAACCAGTCATAGCCGTACCATGCGGCACCGGCGAGAAGCGCGAGACCGAGGATCGGCAGGATCGGGCTGCGCTTCTTCTTCTTTTCTGTCGGAGCAGTCTGCGCATCGACAGGCGGCTGCGGAGCGCGCGGCGCCTCGGCGGTGGTAACTGCTTCCTTTGCCTCGGCTTCGGAATCAGCAGGCTTGCTGACAATGCGAGCGACATTGGCGTTTTGACTGGACGACATGGAGGACTACCGGTAAATCGAGTAAAACAGATCGAACTGAACGGTTCGGTTTAGTTGACATAGAACCTTTTTACATTCATATCAAGATGTACCGAACCACTCGGTTCGATTTTGTTAACGAAACATTCGCACATGCGAACATGGTTAAGGAGCTATGACAGACTTTTCCGATACGTCCGTGGGGGAATCGACAATTGGCGGAGGCCGCTGGGCCGCGGGTGAAGACCCGGCCAAGCGCAAGCAGATTCTTGACGGTGCCCGTCGCGCTTTCATGAAATTCGGCTTCGACGCCGCCAGCATGAACGACGTGACCCGCGAGGCCGGCGTATCCAAGGGGACGCTCTACGTCTACTTTGCCAACAAGGAAGAGCTGTTCGCCGCCATGATCGAAAGCGAGCGCGCCGCCTTCGTGGCCGCGATGCGCACGACCCTTGCCGAGCGTGACGACATCGAGACCGGCCTGCATGATTTCGGCGTCGATTTCATCGCCCATCTCACCGACGAGAAGGTCATCAGCGCCATGCGCACAGTGCTCGGCGTCCGCGACCGCATGCCGGCGCTCTGTCAACGCTTTTTCAACGGCCCGGAAAACCTGCGCACCATCCTGCGCGACTATCTCGTGCGCTATGTCGAGGCCGGCCAGCTTCATATCGACGACATCGAACTCGCCGCCGCCCAGTTCCTCGATCTCTCCAGCGGCAGCTTCTTCAAGTTCCGCCTGTTCGGCAGCATGGAAAGGCCGCCGTCGAAGGAAGAGGCCGAGCGCGTCATCAACGGCGCCGTTCGCATGTTCATGGCGACCTACGGCGTCTCGAGCGGCCGTTAGACCCGGCGCCCGTCGTATTCGTCGGGAATAAAAGCCGATCAGCTTTCGTATACTCCCTTGCGCGCCCGAAAAGTCACGCTTGCCAAGGCGATGCGCGCGATTACATTCGAGCGACCGCTAATGTGGCGCAAAGGGATATACATAGATGCAAGACATCATGATGCTCGTGCAGGACCCGGCCGCGTGGGTGGCCCTCGTCACCCTGGTGGTGATGGAAGTGGTCCTCGGGATCGACAATCTCATCTTCATTTCCATTCTCACCAACAAGCTTCCACCTGAAACCCGCGAAAAGGCTCGCAAGCTCGGCATCGGCCTGGCTCTGATCATGCGCCTGGCGCTGCTCGGCACCGTCGCCTGGATCGTCAAGCTGACGACGCCGGTCTTCGAAGTCTTCGGCCACGGCTTCTCCTGGAAGGACATGATCCTGATCGCCGGTGGTCTGTTCCTGCTCTGGAAGGCGACCAAGGAAATCCACCACACCGTGGACCCGGTCGACCATGAGAACGACGCGGCCTCGGCTGCCGTCGTCGCCAGCTTCACCGCCGTCATCGGCCAGATCCTGGTTCTCGACCTGGTCTTCTCCGTCGACAGCATCATCACCGCCGTCGGCATGACCCCGCACCTGCCGATCATGGTGATCGCCGTTATCGCAGCCGTCACCGTCATGCTGGTCGCCGCGACCCCGCTTGCCAACTTCATCGAGAAGAACCCGACCATCGTCATGCTGGCGCTCGGCTTCCTGATGATGATCGGCATGACGCTGATCGCCGAAGGCATGGGCTTCCACGTCCCCAAGGGCTACGTCTACGCCGCCATGGCCTTCTCGGCCTTGGTCGAGGTGCTCAATATGCTGGCCCGCAACGCCAAGAAGAAAAAGCGCGGCGGTCCCGGCAAGGAAACCTTACACTAAGAAATCAAACGGGCGCGGTCACCAGGCCGCGCCCGTTTCGCATCAGAACCATCCTTCAAAGCATGTCGCCGAGCGTCCAGTGGTTTGCCCAGCGCGCGTCGATCTCGTCCTCGACATTCTGGTAGCGGATATCGGTCGAAAGCCGGATCAGGCCCTCGGCGCTGCGGTTGGTGGTCGCCGCGTGGATCATGTAGGGGCTGTGCAGAACCACGTCGCCCGCCTCGTAATCGGCGATCAGCCAGCGCGTATCGAAGCGCTCGGCCATCCCAGGCAGATCCTTCGACACCCAGCCGCCCTCGCTCATGTTCCTGTTATAGGCGCTGATCCGCTCTTCAGGAGCAAGGCCAACGCTACGCTCCGCAAATTCCGCCTCCATGCGCTTGCCGATCGCGTGCGAGCCCTCGAGATAAACCAGTCCGCCCATATCGACAGGCGTATCGCCGAGCGGGATCCAGGCCGTGACGATCCGGCTCGTTCCGCCGCGCAGATAGACGAGATCGTAATGCGCCGGCGTCGCCGTCGGCGAGCCGGGGCGGGTGAAGCGCATGATCTTGCGCTTGTGCAGATAGGAAATCCCGGAAAGGAACTGGTCCATGAACCGCGTCAGCCGGGGCTGTGCGCAAAACCCCTCGTAAGCCGCCGAGCGCACCAGCGCCATCAGGATGCGATCGGCCAGCTGCTTCTCGGGCTCGGTGCCTGATACCAGCCCGAGCACCGGATCGGACCCCGCCTCGATCAGCCCGGACCGCGCCAGATGCGAGAACACCCATCCGCGAAACACCAGCACGTCATCCCGCTTCAAAAGACCCTTCAGCCAGACATAGCCGTCCTGCTCGTATCGCTCGCGGATCGCCTCAAGCCCGATACCGGCATCCGTCGCCTCCAGCCGCCCCATGCGGTTCCGCGCGATCGACAGGCGCTTGCCGTCGGCGAGCAGCTCGATGGCGGGTGCGTCACGGGATTGAACAGCAAGACTTGACATTTCGATCACCTCCCAAGTGAATAGTCCGACGCTTTATCGCCTGCACCTGGGAGGAAGACCATGGACGGAAAAACAAGCTGGACTTTTCGCTCATGAACGAAACCCCGATCGCGCTTTATCGCTCGCCTCCATCAGGCGCCACGAGCCTGGCCGTCACAGGCTTCGGCCGCCAGCACGTCACCAGCCGGCTCAAGAACCGTCGACTGCCGACACATGCCGTCGTGATGGTGGAACGCGGACACGGTTGGCTGCAGAGCGACAAGGCCGGGACGGTCGAGATATCGGGCCCGGCGCTCTTCTGGCTCCCTGTCGGGACTGCGCACGGCTATGGCCCCGATCCGGGCGAAAGTTGGGACGAGCGCTGGGCGCTGTTTTCAGGCACCCTCCCTGCCGAATGGCTCCGTCAGCGCCTGATCGACGAGGCAGCACCGATGGTGCCGCTCGAAAACCCGCGCGAGATGCGGCATCTCTTCACCACGCTGCAGGACGAGTTCGCCGAAGACAATCCGCTCGGCCTCGCCGCATCGGCCGCTACCCTCTTCCGGATCGTCGTCGAGGCCGCCCGCCAGGCATCCCGCGCGACGGCAGGCGCCAAGACGGACGCAACGATCGAAAAGGTAGTGGAAGCGCTGGAGAGCCGAGCGTTCGAACCGGTCGACATGACGGCCCTCGCCTCGGAATTCGGCCTATCGCCGGCGACGCTGCGGCGCCGCTTCGCGGCCGCGACCGGCCTCTCGCCCAAGGCCTTCCAGCTGCGCCTGCGCATCGATCATGCCAAGCAGCTGCTGACGACGTCAGACCTTGCGATCGAGGCGATCGCGCGCGCGATCGGCCTCGACGACGCCTTTTATTTCTCGCGGCTGTTCCAGGATCGCGAACGGTGCTCGCCGAGCGAATTTCGCCGCCGGCACCGTCGCGCCTGATCAGATCAACCGGCGGCCAGTTCCTTGTCGATCGCCTGCACCAGCCGCTGGTCGTCGGCGGTCACATCGGGCGCGAAGCGGGCGACGACCTTGCCGTCGCGGCCGACCAGGAACTTCTCGAAGTTCCAGAGAACGCCCTTGTCGCCGGCTTCCGCGAGACCGCGGTCCACCAACTTCTCGCGCATCGGCCCTTCGCCCGTCGTCGGCAGGTTCATGCCTGTCAGCATCTTATAGAGCGGATGCTGGTCGTCGCCCTTCACCGAAATTTTCGAAAAGATCGGGAACTTCACGTCATAGGTCAGCGTGCAGAACTCGATGATCTCCTGATCGGTGCCCGGCTCCTGGCCCTTGAAGTTGTTGGCCGGGAAGGCGGCGATGACGAGACCACGTTCGCGCTTGTCCTCGTAGAGCTTCTCCAGCCCCTCATACTGCGCGGTGAGCCCGCATTTGGAGGCAACGTTGACGACGAGGACGACGCGTCCCTTGTATTCGTTGAGCGTTGTCTCGCGTCCGTCGGCCAGCTTGACGGGTACGTTCAGGATATCGGCCATGATAGTCTCCAATGGAAATCGCGACCGGAAGCTATACCCACTGCCCCGTTTGTCCAGCGCAGAGAGCGGCCGCGCTGGCAAAATATTTCAAACCCGCTAGTCTTCGGGCAAACGGGCGGCGGGTGTCCAAGGGGGAGAGATGACGCGGGAAGTGCTCTTGGCAGGCCTGGTCTGCGTCTGCCTGCTGGTCGCCTCGATCGGCACCATGCTCACCTATTCGAAATTGCCAGTCCACCACCGTCAGGACGACACCAACACGGTGGTCCGCCTCGTCGCCAATATCTTCGTGGTGATGACTTCGCTGGTCTTCGGCCTGATGATCAACTCGTCGAAGAACACCTTCCAGGGCATCGACGACCACGTCCATGCCTTCTCCACCCAGATCATCATCCTCGACCGCACGCTGCGCACCTACGGGCTTGAGGCCAACGAGACCAAGGCGCGGCTGGAAGCCTATGTCCAGCGCGCGCTGCAGCAGCCGATCCGCATCGACGATCCCCTTGTTCGCGGTGACCGCGCCTCCGAGCAGGCGCTGAACGAGATCGGCAACAGCCTGGCGCTGCTCAACCCCACCGACCCCGGCCACCTGGAACTGTGGACGGAGGCGCGCCACCAGTACCAGCAGCTTGTCGAGCAGCGCTGGATTCTCGTGGAACAGTCGGAGGGCGTCATCCCCCGCCCGCTGATAACAATGCTCGCGGCCTGGCTGATCCTGATCTTCGCAAGCTTCGGCTACCGCGCGCCGCGCAACATCATCGTCGTCTCGATGTTCGTCGTCTCGGCACTCTTGATCTCGGCCTCGCTCTATCTCGTGCTCGACATGGACATCCCCTTCACCGGCCTCATCCAGATCTCCGACGCGCCGCTGCAAAGGGCGCTGGCTGAAATCCAGCGGTGAGGCACGCCGACGCCGGTCCGTCGGCTAAAGGATTTGCTTCACATAGATATCGGGATCGAAATCGACGCGCCTCGCCTTTCCGTCTGGCGTTTTGAGCACCAGTTCGACGCCGCCGCCGATCGAATGCATGTAGCGCACGATCGAGGAGATCAGGACATCGTCGGACCGTTCGATTTTCGAAACGGTGTTCTGCTTCATGGCGGCGCCCGCCGCAACATCCTGTTGCGTGGCGTTCATGGCCTTGCGCACTTCCGCCAATGCCTTGCCCAGACGACGCTCCTGGCGCTTCGTGTCGAGCCGGGCGCGCACGTCCTCGGGAAGTTCGGCGCGAAACGTCTTCCACTCAGTGCTCATTCTTCCTGTCCTTTAACCACGCACCAAACCGCGCGTCCGCCTTCCTGATGAGTTGCTTGTAGAACAGTGACTGGTTCATGCCTTGCTTGTCTCCTCCGCAAAGGACAATGGCCCTTTGGGCGGGATCGAAAGCGAAGGCGAAGCGCCACACCTGCCGTCCGAAACCAACCCTGATTTCCTTCATGTTCGCATAGCTGGAAGCCGAAAGCGTATCGACCTCGGGGCGTCCGAGGAAAGGGCCGTCCTCTTCCAGGTGATCCAGAACTTCGCCGACCAACTCTTTCAGGCCCATCTCCAGGCTTTTCCACTCCGCAATGAAATCAGGATGGAAGTGAACGACATATGTCATTGGCAGCCTCAAAATATATATTTAAAGATATAAAATCAAGACGCATGCAATGCCGCCACACCTTGGACGTGACGCAAACTATCGATACAATTTGGAGCCGCGCAAGCCGTCGCGGTTGAGATCTAATTCAACTAAATCTGTCACGCGGTTGTCATGCACCTCACTTAGCCCTGTTTCACCACTCCAATCAGGATCTCGAGATGACCAAGATGAATGGCACGCCTCCCACCGACTGGCTCGAAGCCGAGCTCGCGGATACGCTCGACGAGGACTACGAGCTCGAGCTTTCCGAACCGGCGCTGTCCGACGAGATCCGCAAGATCTATCGCAAGGCGCATCCGCCTTCGATGCCGCGCATCGAATATTTCCGCGCGCTGATCGCCCTTCAATCCGAGCTGATCCGGCTGCAGGACTGGGTCACCTACCACAAGGAAAAGGTGGTCGTGATCTTCGAGGGCCGCGATTCCGCCGGCAAGGGCGGGGTCATCAAGCGCATCACCCAGCGCCTCAATCCGCGCGTCGCCCGCGTCGTGGCGCTGCCCGCGCCGTCCGACCGCGAGAAGTCGCAGTGGTATTTCCAGCGCTATGTGCCGCATCTGCCGGCCGGAGGCGAGATCGTGCTCTTCGACCGCTCCTGGTACAACCGCTCCGGCGTCGAGCGTGTCATGGGCTTCGCCTCCGAGGATCAGGTCTCGCAGTTCTTCAACGACGTGCCGGAATTCGAGCGCATGCTGGTACGCTCCGGCATCCGCCTGGTGAAATACTGGTTCTCGATCACCGACGAGGAACAGCAGCTGCGCTTCCTCGTGCGCATTCACGATCCGCTGAAGCAGTGGAAGCTCTCGCCCATGGACCTGCAGTCGCGCATCCGCTGGGAGGCCTACACCAAGGCCAAGGAAGAGACCTTCGCCCGTACCAACATCCCGGAAGCCCCGTGGCACATCGTTGAAGGCAACGACAAGAAGCGCGCCCGCCTGAACTGCATCGATCACCTCCTGCAGCAGTTCCCCTACGAGGACGTGCCGCATGAGGATATCGCGCTGCCCGATCGAGTCTTCAATCCGGATTACGAGCGTCAGGTGCTGCCGCCCGAGCTCTACGTTCCGTCGAAGTACTGAGCCGGCTACCGCATAAGATGACCGCGCCCGCCAGATTCGGCGCGGTCATTCCTTGATGCGCTTGAACGTCCATTTCACGACGTAATCGCCATTGCGCTTCGTCTTGGTCTTGATCTTCACCCTGACCGGCCCGCCAAGTGCGGCTTCCGCCTGCTCGAACGCCTGTCGCGCCTCGGCCATCGCCTGGTGATAGGCACTGTTGTCGCGCTTCGGACTGTCGGCGACCGCCTTTATCAGGGCGATCGTTTCAGGCTTTTCCTCGCCCATTTTTCCCTCTCGCTTCCATCATATGAGATCGCGGCCACGCATCGATGGCCGGCTGATACACCAATCATGGCCGCCCTCTCAATCGCGCACGACCATTCCGCGCGCCGTCTTTTTCATCGCCGGCATTGAACTGATCGGCGCGCGGCACAGTTATCCGCGAACGTCGGGAAATCTCCCGTCGCCCGATCCAGTCCCCGGAATAGCATGACAACACAGCAGATTCTCGCCTTCGGCGTCATTGGCCTGATGATGGCGGTCTTCATCTGGGACCGTTTCCGCTACGATCTCGTCGCCTGTTGCGCACTGGTGCTGGCGATTGCCGTCGGCCTCGTCCCCTTCGACAAGGCCTTCTCCGGCTTCAGCGACGATATCGTCATCATCGTCGGCAGCGCGCTCGTCGTCAGCGCCGGCGTCGCCCGCTCCGGCATCGTCGATACCGCGATCAAGCGCTTCTTTCCCAATCTCGATACGCTGCACACCCAGCTCGCGCTGCTGCTTGTCGTCGTCGCCGTGCTGTCGGCCTTCATCAAGAACATCGGCGCGCTGGCGATCATGATCCCCGTCGCCTTCCAGTTCGCCCGCAAGAGCGGCAAGTCACCTTCGCTCTACCTGATGCCGATGAGCTTCGCGGCGCTTCTCGGCGGCCTGATGACGCAGATCGGCACCTCGCCCAACATCGTCGTCTCGCGCCTGCGCGGCGAGATCACCGGCACACCCTTCACCATGTTCGACTTCACCCCCGTCGGCGCCACGCTGGCGCTGGTTGGCGTCGTCTTCCTGATCTTCTTTCATTGGCTGGTGCCTGAGCGCAAGAACGAAAACCCGTCGCTGGAAGAAGCGCTCGACGCCAAGGCCTATTTCTCCGAAGCTACGGTGGCACAGGAATCGACCGTCGAGGGCAAGCCGCTCAGCGACCTCGTGAAGCTCGGCGACGGCGATGCGCTGGCAACCGCCATCCTGCGCGGCCACACCCGCCTCTCGCCGTTTCCCGATGTGACGCTCAAGACCGGCGACACGGTGCTGCTGGAGGGAAGCCCCGATGCGCTCGACCGCATGGTCTCCAACGCCAAGCTGAAGCTCTCGGGCAAGCCGATCGCCGATCCCGCAGAGCGCAACGACCTGATCTCGATCGAGGCGATCGTCACGTCGGATTCGCCGCTGGTCGGCTGGTCGGCGCGGCAGCTGTCGCTTTCGAACCGGCGTAGCGTCAATCTGCTCGCCGTCTCCCGCAAGGGCCACCGCCTGAACGAGCGTTTGAGCGAAGTCCGCCTGCGCGCCGGCGACATGCTGGTGCTTCAGGGCAGCCGCCGCACCCTACCCGCCTTCCTGCAGGACTTCGCCTGCCTGCCGCTGGCGCAGCGCGATATCATGCTCGGCACCTCGCGCCGCGCCTATGTGCCGCTGCTGATCCTGCTTGCCGCCATGGCAGCCACCGCGACCGGCGTCGTGCCCGTTGCCACCTCCTTCTTCTGCGCCGCGCTTGCCATGGTTGTCTTCCGCGTCATCCCGCTGGTCGATGTCTACAAGGCGCTCGACGCGCCGATCCTGATCATGCTCGCCGCGCTTATCCCTGTTTCCGACACATTGAGGACAACGGGCGGCAGCGAGCTGATCGCCGGCTGGCTCGGCCACTTAGCCGCGCAGATGCCGCATTACGGTGCGCTGGCGCTGATCCTGATCACCGCCATGGCGGTCACGCCCTTCCTCAACAACGCCGCAACCGTGCTCGTCATGGCGCCCATTGCCGCGAGCTTCGCCCAGACGCTCGGCTACAAACCCGACGCCTTCCTGATGGCGGTGGCGATCGGCGCCGGCTGCGATTTCCTGACCCCGATCGGCCACCAGTGCAATACGCTGGTCTTCGGCCCCGGCGGCTATCGCTTCAGCGATTATCCCCGCCTCGGCCTGCCGCTGTCGCTCATCATCATCCTCGTCAGCGTGCCGCTGCTGCTCTGGGTCTGGCCGGTCACCTAAGGGATGCCGCCGGCATGGCGCGGGCGGCATTTTCCTTGACGTGTGCAGCCGAATATGGCCTTAAAGCCAGCCAAACGGACAATTGGCCGGGCAAGCGGGCGAAATGCCCTTTTCCGGCCGGTTTCCTGATCCAGTTATCTGCATTCTTCAGGCCGAGCGTTGCTTTCCCTCAGAAAGCCGTCCGGCATTTATTTGACGGGCACATAAAATGACAGCTTCCGGCGTCCGCGTCCGCATTGCTCCCTCGCCAACCGGCGAGCCGCATGTCGGCACCGCATACATCGCACTCTTCAACTATCTCTTCGCCAAGAAGCACGGCGGCGAGTTCATCCTGCGTATCGAAGACACCGATGCCACGCGCTCAACGCCCGAATTCGAAACCAAGGTGCTCGACGCGCTGAAGTGGTGCGGCCTGGAATGGTCCGAAGGCCCCGATATCGGCGGGCCCTACGGCCCCTACCGCCAGTCCGACCGCAAGGACATGTACCAGCCTTACGCCCAGGAACTGCTGGACAAGGGCCATGCCTTCCGCTGCTTCTGCACGCCCGAGCGCCTGACCGAAATGCGCGAGGCCCAGCGCGCCTCCGGCAAGCCGCCGAAGTATGACGGTCTCTGCCTGAAGTATTCCGCCGAGGAAGTCTCCGCCAAGCTGGCATCGGGCGAAAGCTCCGTCATCCGCATGAAAATCCCGACCGAGGGCTCCTGCGACTTCACCGACGGCGTCTACGGCGACGTTTCGATCCCGTGGGATTCGGTCGACATGCAGGTCCTGATCAAGGGCGACGGCATGCCGACCTATCACATGGCAAACGTCATCGACGACCATCTGATGAAGATCACCCACGTCGCCCGCGGCGAGGAGTGGCTGGCATCGGTGCCGAAGCACATCCTGCTCTACCGCTATTTCGAGTGGGAACAGCCTGTATTCATGCACCTCTCGCTCATGAGAAACGCCGACAAGTCGAAGCTGTCGAAGCGCAAGAACCCGACCTCGATCTCTTATTACTCCGCGCTCGGCTATATCCCGGAAGCGCTGATGAACTTCCTCGGCCTGTTCTTCGTGCAGATCGCCGAAGGCGAGGAACTGCTCGACATCGAGGAACTGGCCGGCAAGTTCGACCCGGAAAACCTCTCCAAGGCCGGCGCCATCTTCGACATCCAGAAGCTCGACTGGCTGAACGGCCGGTGGATCCGCGAAAAGATGTCGGAAGAAGAGTTCCAGAGCCGCGTTCTCACTTGGGCGATGGAAAACGATCGCCTGAAGGCCGGCATGGCGCTGTCGCAGTCGCGCATCTCCAAGCTCGGCGAACTGCCGGAGCTGATGGGCTTCCTCCTGAAGTCGGACCTCAACCTCGATCCGTCCGCCTTCGCCAAGATCAAGTCGCCGCCGGAAGAGATCCTCGAGATCCTGAACACGGTGCAGCCGGATCTGGAAAAGATCCTCGAGTGGAACGTCGAATCCATCGAAGCCGAACTGCGCGCCATCGGCGACCGCATGGGCAAGAAGCTCAAGGTCATCGTCGCCCCGCTCTTCGTCGCCGTCTCCGGCTCGTCGCGCTCGCTGCCGCTGTTTGACTCAATGGCCATCCTCGGCCGCTCGGTCGTCCGCCAGCGCCTGAAACTGGCCGCCCAGGCCGTGGCCTCGCTGGTGGGACCGAAATAGTAAGCCAAGGGCGCGGAGCCCCTCATCCGCCTGCCGGCACCTTCTCCCGTTGGGGAGAAGAGACCCGGAGCGGGCGGCTCGCTCCCCCTCTCCCCTCGGGGAGAGGGTAGGGTGAGGGGGCCGCAGGCTCCGAGTTAAGAATTATATCTGCGGCAGTGCCGCCAAAGAGGTCGAACATATGTCCGAGCACAAGACCGAAACCGCCACCCTCTCCTCCGACGCGACTGAGGTTCGCGCCCAGAAGCTGAAGCTGCTGCGCGAAAAGATCGGCGACGTCTATCCGGCGCATTTTCACCGCACCATCACCAATGCCGAGCTGGCCGAGAAGTATAAGGATCTGGAATCCGACATCGAGACGACGGACGTCGTCACCGTCGCCGGCCGTGTCTACTCCTCGCGCAACTCCGGCATGTTCATGGATATCCATGACGCCGGCGGCAAGATCCAGATCTTCAGCCACAAGGACGTGACGCCCGAGGCCGCCCGCGAAATGCTCGCCATGATCGACATCGGCGACATCATCGGCGTGACCGGCACCGTGCGCCGCACCAAGCGCGGCGAGCTGTCGATCAACGCGCAAGAGATCACCATGCTCACCAAGTCGCTTCTCCCCATGCCGGAGAAGTGGAACGGTATCGCCGATATCGAGATCCGCTATCGCAAGCGCCACCTCGACATCATGAGCAACGACGAATCCAAGCTCCGCTTCCAGCAGCGTTCGAAGATCCTCTCCGGCATCCGCCGCTTCATGGAAGACGACGGCTTCATGGAAGTCGAAACGCCGATGCTGCACTCCGTCTATGGCGGCGCCACGGCCGATCCGTTCAAGACGCACCACAACACGCTGAAGCAGGACATGTACCTGCGCATCGCGCCGGAACTCTTCCTTAAGCGCACGCTGGTCTCCGGCCTCACCGACAAGGTCTTCGAGATCAACCGCAACTTCCGCAACGAAGGCGTCTCGACAAGGCACAATCCCGAGTTCACCATGATGGAGTGCTACTGGGCCTATGCCGATTACGAGGACATCATGGACCTCGTCGAGCGCCTGTTCGAGAAGCTGGCGCTGCAGGTTCATGGCACCACCGAATTCCCCTTCGGCGACAAGCAGATTTCCTTCAAGGGCCCGTTCAAGCGCGTGCCGATGCCTGACGCCGTCAAGGAAGCGACCGGCATCGATTTCCTCGCCATGAAGACCGACGAGGAAGCTCGCACCGCCGCCAAGGCCGCCGGCTTCGAAGTCGAGAAGGACTGGACCTGGGGCGAGTGCCTTGCCTTCATCTTCGAGGAGAAGGTCGAGGGCACGCTGATCCAGCCGAGCCACGTCACCCACTTCCCGAAGGACATCTCGCCCTTCGCCAAGGAAGTGCCGGGCGAGCCGCGCCTCGTCGAGCGCTTCGAGACCTATTGCAACGCTTGGGAACTGGGCAACGCCTTCTCCGAACTCAACGATCCGGAAGAACAGCGCCGCCGCATGGTCGAGCAGCTCGAGCAGGCCCATGCCCGCGGCGAGAAGGACAAGCAGCTGGACGACGAATTCCTCGACGCCATCGACCAGGGCATGCCGCCCGCAGGT
The DNA here is from genome assembly GCA_900471485.1 of Hyphomicrobiales bacterium. Lineage (GTDB taxonomy): Bacteria > Pseudomonadota > Alphaproteobacteria > Rhizobiales > Rhizobiaceae > Rhizobium. The sequence goes on along the minus strand of UCEU01000001.1, from coordinate 363,233 downwards.
GGCCTTGGTATCGGCGTCGACCGCCTGACCATGCTCTTGACCAACGCCCCCTCGATCCGCGACGTCATCCTCTTCCCGGCCCGCAAGGCCAAGGCTGACTAAGGCCGGTTACGGACACGCAAAAGGCGGCAACCCGAAAGGGTATGCCGCCTTTTTTATGATCTCTGGAATTGGAACGACGGTGCGAGCCGCCTGATCAGTGCCCGCCGGACGCAGCAGGTGCCGCTTCGCCCTCGGCCTTCTCGCCACCCTCGGCTGCTTTCTCGCCGCCTTCGGCGGACTTCTCTTCCTTGCCCTTGCCTTTCGGCTTGGCCCCGCCCTCGCCGCCTTCGGTCGAAGCGACGGCGATCGGGTCGATGCAATCGGACACGTCCTTGAACGAGGCGTTCAGGGTGGTGATCTCGTCGTCGGGCAGATCGACCCGCTCGCCGAAGAACAGCCCGTTCGGCGCCGCTGCCCCGTCATAATAGCGCGCCGTGTAGGTCTTGCCGTCGAGGCTTTCGACAACCGGATCGGGATGCGGGATATAGACGACATCGGCGCCGATCGCCCGGCCGCGAATATCGGAGCGCAGCGTCGGGCCATTGGTATCGAGCACCACGACCTGCACCAAATCCGGCTTCTGTGCCTCGTAGACGGCCTTGGCGACGCGGAGCGCGGTCTTCACGCGCGTCATGCCATCCGTCGGATCGGTCTTGATGTATTTGCGGATCCAGACATGATCCTGCTTCTTGATCGTCACCAGGCTGACGTCGGTGCAGGCCATGCCGTTGGTAACGGTCGCGGAGGGGCCGAGAATTCTGTCCTTGCCGATATACAGGGCAGCGCCACCGGAAACGCCCCCGAGCAGGGCGACGCCAGCAACAATCAGAACCAGTTTCCGGGAAGGCCGGAAGATACGCAGTAGGGCCTTCAAGCCCGCTGCTCCGCCATTAACGAACTCCAACGCAATGCAAGTGGGTCGGACGCTAGAGAAATGACGTTTCGGAATGCTTAAGTAGGACCTCCAACTTTGCATCACTATGGGATTAGTACCAAAAAAGGTCCGGGGTGCCGCGCCCTTGCCACGCGGCCTTGGCGCATGCTCTAACAGCGCATGGCCTTCACCCTTCGCCAGCTTCAGTATTTCGTAGCCGTGGCGGAACAGGGCTCGGTAACGCGTGCCGCGCAAAACCTCTCGATCTCGCAATCCTCGGTTACGGAAGCGCTGAAGGAGCTGGAAACCGATCTCGCCGTGCAGCTCTTCGAGCGGCATCCGCGCGGCCTGACGATCACCCACAACGGCCACCAGTTCCTGCGCCACGCAACCAAGATCCTCGCTACCGTTTCGGATGCCCGCACCAGCTTTTCAGGCCAGCAAAGCGCTCCCTCGGGCACGCTCAACATCGGCGTCACCTCGCTGGTCGCCGGCTATGTGCTCTCCGACCTGCTCGCCCGCTACCGCCGCGCCTGCCCCGGCGTCGAAGTCTCCGCCATCGAGGACAATGGCGGCTATCTCGAACATCTGCTTGTCGGCGGCGAGCTCGATGTCGCCGTCATGGTCATCTCCAACCTGCGCGACCGCATGGCGCTGCAGGCCGAGATCCTGGAAACCTCACCTTACCGTCTCTGGCTCCCCATGGGCCACCCGCTTGTGTCCGCCGATATCATCTCGGTCGCCGATATCGCCCGCGAACCGTTGATCATGCTGACCGTCGACGAAATCGAGGAAAACACCGGCAAGCTGCTCTCCGCACTTGGCGCCCGCCCGCACGTCGCCTTCCGCACCCGCTCCGTCGAAGCGGTACGCAGCCTGGTCGCGACCGGCGCCGGCGTGGCGCTGCTCCCCGATCTCGTCTACCGCCCCTGGTCGCTGGAAGGCGACCGCATCGAAAGCCGCGACGTCTCGGGCTCGCTTCCGGTCGTTCAGGTCGGCATGGTCTGGCGCAAGGGCTCCAGCCTGCCGCAGGCGGCCCGCGATTTCGTCGGCATCGCCGAGGCCATGAGAAGCGGGCGAGTACGCTAGTAGAAGAATGATATCGGAAATTCCGATATCGGCTTTCTGATAAATGAATTTGCGAAAGCGGCTTTTTCGCGTCACCTTTTCTACCGGGAACAAAACGCCACGAAGTGGCACCAAAACCGGGAGACATCAGATGAAATATCTTCTGAAATCGTGCACGGCTGCGCTCGCGACCCTGAGCTTCGTGACGCAGGTCGTGGCGGCCGAGCCGCTGAAGGAATTGGGCAAGGGCGAAGGCGCCGTCAGCATCGTGGCCTGGGCCGGCTATATCGAGCGCGGCGAAAGCGACAAGAATTACGACTGGGTCACCGGCTTCGAGAAGGAAACCGGCTGCAAGGTCTCGGTCAAGACCGCCGCCACCTCCGATGAAATGGTGTCGCTGATGAACGAAGGCGGCTTCGACCTCGTGACCGCCTCCGGCGACGCCTCGTTGCGCCTCGTGGCCGGCAAGCGCGTCCAGCCGATCAACACCGATCTCATCCCGAGCTTCAAGAACGTCGACAAGCGCCTGCAGGACGCGCCCTGGTACACAGTTGGCGGCGTCCATTACGGCGTTCCCTATCTCTGGGGACCGAACGTGCTGATGTACAACACCGACGCCTTTAAGGGCGAGGCGCCGAAGAGCTGGAAGGTGGTCTTCGAGGAAGAAACGCTGCCCGACGGCAAGTCCAACAAGGGCCGCGTCCAGGCCTATGACGGCCCGATCTACATCGCCGACGCCGCCCTCTATCTCATGGCCCACAAGCCGGAGCTCAACATTAAGAACCCCTACGAGCTGAACGAGGACCAGTACAAGGCGGCCCTCGATCTGCTCCGTGGCCAGCGCAAGCTCGTCTCGCGCTACTGGCACGATGCTATGATCCAGATCGACGACTTCAAGAACGAAGGCGTCGTCGCCTCCGGCTCCTGGCCCTTCCAGGTCAACCTGATGCAGGCGGACAAGCAGAAGATCGCCTCCACCTTCCCCGAAGAGGGCGTCACCGGCTGGGCTGACACGACTATGCTGCATGCCGACAGCGAGCACCCGAACTGCGCCTACATGTGGATGGAACATTCGCTGTCCGCCAAGGTCCAGGGCGACGCCGCCGCCTGGTTCGGCGCCGTCCCCTCGGTTCCGGCTGCCTGCAAGGGCAACGAGCTGATGACCGACACCGGTTGCGCCACCAACGGCTATGATCACTTCGACAAGATCAACTTCTGGCGCACGCCCACCGCCAAGTGCGAACAGGGCGAATGCGTGCCCTATCACCGCTGGGTGTCGGATTATATTGGCGTGATTGGCGGGCGGTAGGCGTCGGCCTCGGCGTCAGCGCTCGGCGCCAGTCCCCTCCCCAACCCCTCCCCACAAGGGGGAGGGGCTAGAGCGGTAACGCCTCGCTCATCCCTCTAGACTTCGAATGGCCGCAGAGGGTGCAACACGTTAAGCCCCTCCCCCTTGCGGGGAGGGGTTTGGGGCGGGGCCTTCATTCCCCGCGGAACCCGCAGCATATCAGATCGGAGCCTCCAAAATGACACCCGCCGTCCGTTTCCAGAAGGTCTCCCGCCATTTCGGAGCCGTTCGCGCCGTCGATGGCGTCGATCTTGAGATCGCGCCGGGCGAGTTCTTCGCCATGTTGGGGCCGTCGGGATCCGGCAAGACCACCTGCCTGCGCCTGATCGCCGGCTTCGAGCAGCCGACGGCGGGGCATATCGAGATTTTCGGCGAGACCGCCGAGGGCGTGCCGCCCTATAGGCGCAACGTCAACACCGTCTTCCAGGACTACGCCCTCTTCCCGCACCTCAACATCCTCGACAACGTCGCCTACGGGCTGATGGTCAAGGGCGTCGGCAAGATGGAACGTGCCAAGGCCGCCGAACAGGCGCTGGAGCTGGTGAAACTCCCTGGCTACGGCGCCCGCAAGCCCGGACAACTCTCCGGCGGCCAGAGGCAGCGCGTGGCGCTCGCCCGGGCGCTCGTCAACAAGCCCCGCGTGCTGCTGCTCGACGAACCGCTTGGCGCGCTGGACCTGAAGCTGCGCGAGCAGATGCAGGAGGAGCTGAAGGGCCTGCAGCGGGCGCTGGGGATCACCTTCGTCTTCGTCACCCACGACCAGGGCGAAGCGCTCTCCATGGCCGACCGCGTCGCCGTCTTCAACGATGGCGGCATCGTCCAGGAGGGCACGCCGCAGGATATCTACAACCGCCCGAAAACCCGCTTCGTCGCCGATTTCGTTGGCTCCTCCAATGTGATCGCTCCCGACCTGATGACCGCGCTCGGCGGCGAGAAGCGTTGGGCGAGCCTGCGCCCCGAAGCGATCCGTATCACCGGCGACGGCGTCGAATCCCGGGTCGAGAACGCCAGCTTCCTCGGCGCCGCTACGCGGCTGACCGTCGCGGCAAAAGGCACGCGCCTGCATGTCATGCTGCCTGCAGGTGCTGCCGTGCCCGAGGTCGGCGCCGATGTCCGCCTGTCGTGGCAGCCCGTCGACGTGCACTACATGGACGACGCCGCATGACCGCGATCGCGCTCACCCACGAGGAGACGGCGACCTCGATCCTGCCCGGACGCGGCGGTTTCTTCGGCCGGCTCTCCGACCTGTTCTGGCGCCGCCCCACGCTGCTGCTCTTCCTGATGCTGACGCCGCCGCTGCTCTGGCTCGGCATCATCTATATCGGCTCGCTCCTGGCACTTCTGCTGCAGAGCTTCTTTTCGATCGACGACTTCTCCGGCCTGGTGAACTACGAATTCACCCTGGCAACCTATGCGCAGCTGCTGTCGCCGACCAATTTCGACATCATCGTCAGGACGGTGTTGATGGCGGCGCTGGTGACGCTGGCTTCCGCCGTCGTCGCCTTCCCGATCGCCTATTACGCGGCCCGCTACGCCAAGGGGAAATGGAAGGCGCTCTTCTATCTCGGCGTCATGCTACCGCTCTGGTCGAGCTATCTGGTCAAGATCTACGCCTGGAAGCTGATCCTCGCCAAGGAAGGCATCCTCACCTGGTTCTTCGCCAAGCTCCATTTGGCCTGGCTGCTCGACGGAGTGCTCGCCCTGCCCGTCATCGGCGGCAACTCGCTGTCGGTGAGCTATATCGGCACCTTCCTCGTCTTCGTCTATGTCTGGCTGCCCTACATGATCCTGCCGACACAGGCAGCACTCGAACGTGTGCAGGGCAACCTGATCGAGGCCTCGTCGGATCTGGGCGCGACGCCGGGCCAGACCTTCCGCACCGTGCTCTTTCCGCTGGCGCTGCCCGGCATCGTCGCCGGCTCGATCTTCACCTTCTCGCTGACGCTGGGCGATTACATCATCCCGCAGATCATCGGCTCCTCGCGCCTCTTCATCGGCCAGGCGGTCTATGCGCAGCAGGGAACGGCCGGCAACGTGCCGCTGGCCGCCGCCTTCTCCGTCGTCCCCATCGTCATCATGGCCGTCTATCTGTGGCTAGCCAAGAAACAGGGAGCCTTCGATGCGCTCTGACCGTGGCCAACGCGCGCCGATCGCGCTCAAGATCGCCGCCGCCGGCGGGCTGCTCTTCCTGCACCTGCCGATCCTTTTGATCTTCGTCTACGCGTTCACGACGGAAGAAAAGAGCTACCAGTGGCCGCCGCCGGGGCTGACGCTGCAGTGGTTCGGCATCGCCTGGAACCGGCCGGATGTCTGGGCGGCCCTTGGGTTTTCGGTGCAGGTTGCCTGCATCGCCACCGCGATCGCGCTGGTGCTCGGCACGCTCTGCGCCGCCGCCGTCAGCCAGACGAAGTTCTTCGGCCGCGAGGCGATCTCGCTGCTCGTCATCCTGCCCATCGCGCTGCCTGGCATCATCACCGGCATCGCGCTGCGCTCGGCCTTCAGCCTGTTCGATATTCCGTTTTCGGTCTGGACGATCGTGCTCGGCCACGCCACCTTCTGCGTCGTGGTGGTCTATAACAACGCCGTCGCCCGCTTCCGCCGCACCCAGGGCTCGCTGATCGAGGCCTCGATGGATCTCGGCGCCGATGGCTTCCAGACCTTCCGCCACGTCATCCTGCCGAATATCGGCACGGCGCTTCTGGCCGGCGGCATGCTTGCCTTCGCGCTCTCCTTCGACGAGGTCATCGTCACCACCTTTACCGGCGGCCAGCAATCGACGCTGCCGATCTGGATGCTGGAGGAGCTGATCCGCCCGCGCCAGCGCCCCGTCACCAACGTGGTCGCCATGGTCGTCGTGCTCGTCACCTTCCTGCCGATCCTGGCGGCCTACTACCTCACGCGCGACGGCGATCAGGTCGCCGGAGCTGGAAAATAACCGGAGCGCGGGATGCCCCCATCCCGCCCCATCGATAACAAGGGAGAACATCATGGACACCGCGATGCTGATTGGATCCCGCTTCGAAGCGGGCACCGAGATCGAAGAAAACATCCTGAACCCGAAGACCGGCGAAACCGTGCTGAGCCTTGCCGAGGCATCGCTCGCCCAGATCGACGCGGCCGTCGACGCCGCCGAGAAAGCCTTCTCCGCATGGTCGCAGACGACACCAGGCGAGCGCGCCGGCTATCTCCTGAAGATCGCCGACGCGATCGAGAAGGACGCGGCAGGTTTCGCGACCCTGGAAGCGCTGAACTGCGGCAAGCCGATCAACGCGGTGCTGAATGACGAGATCCCCGCCATCGTCGATTGCTACCGCTTCTTCGCCGGCGCGGTGCGCAACCTGCATGGCCCGGTCGCCGGTGAATATCTGCCCGGCCACACCTCGATGATCCGCCGCGACGCCATCGGCATCGTCGGCTCGATCGCGCCGTGGAACTACCCGCTGATGATGATGGCCTGGAAGCTGGCACCGGCGATTGCCGGCGGCAACACCGTCGTCTTCAAGCCCTCCGAACAGACGCCGCTGACGGCGCTGAAGATGGCGAAGCTCCTCTCCGACATCCTGCCTGAGGGCGTGGTCAACGTCATCCTCGGCCGCGGCGAAAGCGTCGGCAATGCGCTGATCAACCATCCGAAGATCTCGATGCTGTCGATCACCGGCGATGTCGCCACCGGCAAGAAGGTGCTGCAGGCGGCCGCAAAGACGGTCAAGCGCACGCATCTGGAACTCGGCGGCAAGGCCCCTGTGATCGTCTTCGACGATGCCGATATCGATGCGGTCGTCTCCGGCATCCGCACCTTCGGCTACTACAATGCCGGCCAGGACTGCACCGCCGCCTGCCGCATCTATGCCGACGCCAAGGTCTACGACAAGTTCGTCGCCGACCTCTCCTCGGCGGTCTCCTCGATCAAGTTCAACCTTGCCGACGACGCCGAAAACGAGATCGGCCCGCTGATCTCCAAGCGGCAGCGCGACCGCGTCGAGAGCTTCGTCGCCCGTGCCGGCGAGCACAAGCACATGGAGATCACCACAGGCGGCAAGACATCGGGCGACAAGGGTTTCTTCTACACGCCGACGGTGATTGCCGGCGCCACACAGGAAGACGAGATCGTCCGCCGCGAAGTCTTCGGCCCGGTCGTGTCCGTTACCCGCTTCACCGATGTCGAGGATGCCGTGACCTGGGCCAACGACAGCGACTATGGTCTGGCTTCGTCGGTCTGGACCAAGGACATCAGCCGCGGCATGAAGACCGCCGCCCGCCTGCAATATGGCTGCACCTGGATCAACACCCACTTCATGCTGACCAACGAGATGCCGCATGGCGGCCTGAAGCAATCGGGCTACGGCAAGGACATGTCCGTCTACGCACTGGAAGACTACACCGCCGTCCGCCACGTTATGATCAACCACGGATAAGCGCGGAGCGGTTGAAAAACACAACGCCGGCGTGGGCCTCCGCGCCGGCGTTGCATTGCCCAGAGCGGATAAGCCGAACCGCTATCTCATTGGTATGGAACCTTTTTCGAGTTGGCGCGTCTTCTACGGGACCAACAAGAAGGAAATGTTCCATGCTGAAATGGGCTCTCATCTTTTTCGTGATCTCGCTGATCGCAGGCTTCTTCGGCTTTTCCGGGATTTCGGCCGCGACTGCCACCATCGCCCGCGTTCTCTTCGGCATCGCCTTGGTGATCTTCGTGATCTTCCTGATCCTGGCGCTCATGGCCGGACAGGCGATACTATAGCTTTGCCGCTATAGTTTCCGATCGACCGAAAACAGCGGCACGGGATCGGTGAAGCCCTTCAGCGGCTTCGGGTCCAGCGCCGCGAAATCGAGATCCTGTCTTTCGTCTGCGGTGGCGCCATGGGTGCTGCCGCAGACGAGTATTTGCGAGGGCTCGGCCGCCGCCACGATGCGCGCCGCCAGATTGACCGTTCGCCCGAAGATGTCGCCGTCGCGCGGCACCACCTGCCCCGTCGCAACACCGCACCGCACCTCCGGCAACTCATGCGCGGAGCACTGTTCGACCAATGACAGCGAGGTCTCCACGGCCGCCCCCGCATCCGGAAACAGCATCATCACCCCATCGCCGAGCGGCTTGATGATCCGCCCGCCGCAGCTGCGTGACAGCTGCTGTGCCAGCGCCTCGAAACGCGCCGCCTTCTCCGCCGCCCCGGCATCGCCGATATCGTGGGTGAGCGCGGTGAAACCGGCGAGATCGGCGAAGGCCACAGCCGGCATCTCTTCATTGCCACGGCCGCTATCGAGCCCCTGCTCGTGCAGCGCGTCCTGAAGCCGCCCGACGACATTGTCGAACACCGCCTCCTCCAGAATCCGCCGCTGCAGCAGAAACAGTACGCGCACGCCGATGCGCTGCAACGCCAGCCGCTTCGCTGCACCCGTCGCAAGCACCTCGCGGTAGCTCAGGCCGGCATTCAGCATCGGATCCTCGACCTCGCCGCGAAAGAGATCGCGCATGGCGTCGATGCACCGCCGCATCGACTGGCCGGAAACGCGCAGCACACGCTGCATCCCGTCGGCCGACGCGCCGAGAGCGGCGCATTGCCCAATCAGCTGGATGAACTCGGCGTCATCCTCTCTCAGCGGCTGCGCCGGCGACAGCAGCGGCAGCCCGGCGCTCGAGCGCAGCGTATTGATGTCAGGAAGATCGACCGCCGAACCGCCCATGGCATCGGCGATTGAACTCTCCGATATCGTCACCGGATCGAAGATCAGCTGGCTGGCGAACTCCAGCGAGAAGACCTGGCGCCGCAGCCCCTCGGCCAGTTGCTCCAGCCCGATACCGGCCTCCTCGAGCGCCATCACCAGCCGCAGCCGGCTGACGTCGCTCACGGCATAACCATTGCTGCCGGGCTCTATGATGCCGAGCCGCTCGACCTCAAGCAGCCGGGCGTCGTCGCAGCCCGCCAGCATCGCCAGTTTCTCGCGAGACACCATATCCATGACAGCAACCCCGGGTAATGGAGTTGTTTGAATACACGGCTTCGAAGGGTATCGCCATTCAGCCTAAAGGAGGCTTGCCCCGACATTGATGGCGAGCGCCAAGATGGTGGTATTGAAGAGAAAAGACAGAACCGAGTGCAGCAACGTCAGCTTGCGCATCACGGTGGTGCTGGTCGCGACATCGGCCGTCTGCGAAGCCACGCCGATGGTGAAGGAGTAATAGAGGAAATCCCAGTACACCGGCTCCTCCACGCCCTCGGGGAATTTCAGCCCATCCCCCTTGAGGCCATCGCCGTCGTCATCGACGCCGTAGAAGCGATGCGCGTAGTGCACGGTAAACAGCGTGTGCAGGAACACCCAGGAGATCAGGATCGTGACGACGGCGACCAGGGCCCGCGTCAGCGCCACGCCGGGCTCCGCCTCCTTCACCTGGTGCAGTTCGAGCCCGATGCCGGCGATGCTTGCCAGCGCCGCGGCGATCGACAGGAACATCAGGAGCGAATCGGAAAAGTCGAGATCGGCGGCGCGCTTGCGGATCGTCGCAACACTCGCCCGCAACATACGCCGCCACGTCGCCGCGATGAAGATCACCGCCGAGACGTTCCACCCGGCCAGCACGTTGCGGGCGTTGACCTCGCGCGTCGTCAAAAGCAGGAACACCAGGAAGCCGATAAGCACGGCGGAAAGAAAGATCGCGTGCTTGCGCAGAAGCTGCATGACGCGGCCCGCCTCGCTGCCAGTATGATCCGCCATGTCCTGCTCCGCCGATGCCAGATTGCCTTTGATATCAGCTCGATACCGGCAAGAGCAATATGGCCTCAGCCGGTCCAGCCGCCATCGACCACATGGATCTGGCCTGTTGTGAAGCCGGCTTCGTCGCCGGCGAGATAGGCGACGAGTGCCGCGATCTCCTCCGGTGTCGCGATGCGGCCCATCGGCTGCCGGGCGATGAAATCCTTCAGCGCCTTGTCGTAATCGCCGGTGGCGCGCAGCCGGTCGTGCAGCGACGGGCTATCGACGGTACCCGGGCAGATGGCGTTGGCGCGGATGCCCTTGGCGACGAAATCCGACGCGATCGACTTGGTGAGACCGATCACGGCCGCCTTCGACGCGCTGTAAGCAAAGCGGTTCGGCACGCCCTTCACGCTGGAGGCGACCGACGCCATGTTGACGATCGCGCCCTTGCCCTTGTCGAGCATCCCGGGGAGGAAGGTGCGGCAGGTCGTGTACATCGCCTTGGCATTGAGGTTGAACGAAAAGTCCCAATCCTTCTCCTCGCATTCGAGGATCGAGCCGGCATGCACGAAGCCGGCGCAGTTGAACAGCACGTCGATGGCGCCGATCTCTGCTGCAAAGGCGCGAACGGCATCGCCATCGAGCACGTTGAGCACGTGCTTCTCGGCTCCTTCAAGCGTGGAGAGCGTCGCCTCGTTGATGTCGGTGGCATAGACATGCGCGCCGAGCGAAATGAAGCGCTCTGCGCTGGCGCGACCGATCCCCTGCCCGGCCGCCGTGATGACGACCTTCTTGCCTTCCAAACCGTGAGTCATGACCTCTCCCATGCTGCATGGCGCTTGCGGCGCACTCATTCATATGCAAACAATATATTCACCACCCCGTCAATCACATTGTCCGCACCGGGAGAACGAGACAGCGTAAGGCAGGCCGACAAACCTAAGCCCGGCGTCTGTGATCGCGGACAGGAAGCGGGGTCGGGACGACAAACGGCATGAATGGGAGGAGCCGCATGCTTTTCGATACCCACCTGCACATCGTCGACAGGAAGCGGCTGGATTATCCCTGGTTGGTGGATGCCGGCGCGCTCGACCGCGACAATCTCTACGAGGATTATGCCCGCGACGCGCTTCGCTGCGGCATCTCCAATGTGCTGCACATGGAAGTCGACGTGGCGCCCGAGCGCATGGCCGACGAGACGGATTACATCAGGGAAATCAGCGGCCGGCCCGGAAGCCTTGTGCGCGGCGCCATCGCCGCCTGTCGCCCGGACGACGCGGGCTTCGCCGCCTATCTGGAACGCTGCCTCGCCGACCCCTTCATCAAGGGCTTTCGCCGCGTGCTGCATGTGGCGCCGGACGAGGCCTCGCAGGAGCCGCTGTTTCGGGAGAACATACGCCGTCTCGCGAACACCCGCCTCACCTTCGATCTCTGCGTCTTCCCGCATCAGTTCGAGCGCATTCTCGAGCTCGTCGATCTCAATCCCGATGTCCGCTTCATTCTCGACCATTGCGCCAATCCGCCGATCAAATCAGGTATGAGTGATATCTGGCGGACCGGCATCACCGAATTCTCCCGCCGCCCCAATGTCACCGCCAAGATCTCCGGCGTCATCGCCTATGGCGACCTTGAAAACTGGTCGGTCGAAAGCCTGCGCCCCTATGTCGAGCATGCGATCGAAAGCTTCGGCTGGGACCGTGTCGTCTGGGGCAGCGACTGGCCCGTCTGCACGCTCGGCGGCGGTCTCACGCCATGGGTGGCCGCCACGCACGCGCTGACATCAGGCTGCAGCGCCGAGGAGCGCGACAAGCTCTACCAGGGCAACGCCAAGCGCATTTGGTCGATCGACTGAACGCGCATCGGCACTGCGAAAACGAAAAAGGGCGGCGCCACCGGCACCGCCCTTTCTTCATTCGAGTACCCGAGAGCCTTAGGCTGCTGCGAGCTGCAGTTCCTTGGTGACCATGGCGCGCAGCGTGCCGAGGTCCTTGGCGAAGGCGCGGATGCCTTCGGCGAGCTTTTCGGTCGCCATGGCGTCTTCGTTCATCATCCAGCGGAAGGTCTTCTCGTCGACGGCGATCTTGGAGATCGGCTTGGCGCCCTCGGGCGACAGCTTGCGCTCGAGCTTGCCCTGGTCGTTGGAGAGTTCGTCGAGCAGGTTCGGCGCGATCGTCAGGCGGTCGCAACCGGCCAGTGCTTCGATCTCGCCGGCGCTGCGGAACGAGGCGCCCATGACGATCGTCTTGATGTCGTTGGCCTTGTAGTAGTTGTAGATCTCGCGAACGGAAATGACACCAGGATCTTCCTCAGGCGTGAAGTCCTTGCCGGTCGACTTCTTGTACCAGTCGAGGATACGACCGACGAAGGGCGAGATGAGGAACGCCTTGGCGTCGGCGCAAGCGATTGCCTGTGCCTGCGAGAACAGGAGCGTCAGGTTGCAGTCGATGCCTTCCTTCTGCAAGATTTCGGCGGCGCGAATGCCTTCCCAGGTGGAAGCGAGCTTGATCAGGATGCGATCCTTCTCGATGCCGCGTTCCTTGTAGCCGGCGATGATGCCGTGTGCCTTTTCAACCGACGCCTTGGTGTCGAAGGAGAGGTCGGCGTCGACTTCGGTCGAGACGCGGCCGGGAACGAGCTTCGAGAGCGCTGCACCGACGGAAACGGCGAGACGGTCGGCGACGGCGGAAGCAACGGCTTCGGAATTGCCGCCCTGCTTCTTGCCCCAGGAAACGGCTTCCTTGATCGCATCGGCGAACATCGGCGTGCCGAGTGCCTTGAGAACGATGCTCGGGTTGGTCGTGCAATCGACCGGCTTCAGGCGGGCAACGGCTTCGATATCACCGGTGTCGGCGACGACGGTGGTAATCTCGCGAAGTTGGTCAAGTTTGGATGCCATGATCAAGAGTCCTTTTGACTTGAGCTGCGGACCGGAACGCTTAGGCCCGGTAAAGAGGTGATCTACGGACAGGTCCGTATGCTGCATGTGAAATTGCGCCCGTTTTCCAAGGCATGGGCGGAAACGAAGCTGCTGTCGTTCTGGCGCCGGACAGACCACGAAAGACCAGACACGGGCGCTTCAGCCCGCGCAAAAGCCGGTCGTGACTTCCCGTATGCGTGCACATTGCCTCCTCGGACGGACAGAGCGACGTCTTGCAGAGACTATCGCTATTCCTGTCCCATTATGTCAAGGACATTTGTGCATTTCAATTGACATAAGTGTCACACCCGTCATTATCGCCGGACCGTCACATGCCTTGGATATAGAGAGCAATCTAGGGCGCAATTCGTTTAGGAGGAGATGTGGTCAAGCTCAAACGCGGCACGCACACCGCCTATTCGGAAGCGTCTTCTCTCAGACTGCGCGCCGCCTGGCTCTATTATAACCAGGGATTGACGCAGAAAGATGTCGCCGAACAGCTCGGCATCAGTCGCACGACTGTCATCCGCCTGCTCGACGAGGCGATGAAGCGCAGCGAAGTGCAGATCTGGATCAACGATTCCATCGGCGACTGCGTCGAACTGTCGGTCAAGCTGGAGCGCGCCTATGGCCTGGACGAGGCGATCGTCGTGCCGGCGCCCGTGACCACCGATCCGAACGCGCTGGCCAAAAGCGTCGGCCTGGCGCTCGGCCAGTTTCTCTCCGAAGCCATTCCTGACAACTACACGATCGGCGTCGGCTGGGGCCGCACGATGACGGCCTCGCTCTCGAGTTTCCGCCCGCCGCGCCGCGACAATTGCAAGGTCGTCTCGCTTCTGGGCGGCGTCGTCGCCGTCCACCAGACGAACCCGATCGACTACACCTGGCGGCTGGCAAGCCACCTCGGCGCCGAGTGCTACATGTTCCTCGCGCCGTTGCTGGTCGATTCCACCGAGACCAAGCGCAACCTCATCGAAAAATGCGGCCTCGACGCCATCTACCGGTTGGCCGAAACGCTCGACCTTGCCATCGTCAGCTGCGGCGATATCGGCCCGCACTCGACCTCGCTGTCCGAGGGCTGGATCTCAAAGGGCGAACTGCAGGAACTGATCGACGCCGGCTGCGTCTGCGACACCATGTTCAATTTCCTCGACAAGGACGGCAACACGATCGACCACTCGATCAACAGCCGCGTCATGTCCGTCGATCTCGACACGCTGAAGAAGGCCAAGCACATCGTGCTCTCCTCCGGCGGCGCCCACCGCGCGGTCGCTATCAGCGCCACGATCAAGCGCATCGGCTGCAATACGCTGATAACAGACGAAAGCGCCGCCAAGGCGCTTCTGGAACTGGCCGAGGCGGCCTGAGCTAAAACCACACGTCCTTGACGGTGCGACCGTCGAGGGGCAGGTCCTCGAAGCTGTGGAAGCCATCGAAACGCTGGAGCGGCACATCGGCCACATCGCCGGGTTCGGCAAGCCGGAGATTGACCGCGATCCGCGTCCGCCCGTCCGGGCCCGAGGTCAAACTCCGCCAGCTCACGAGATTGCCGCAGCGGCTGCAGAAGTTGAAGGAGAGCTGCTCGGAGCCGCAGATATAGCGCGTCAGCGAGCCCCTCTTGTCCTCCACCTCGATCCCATCGCCATCATAGGCATAGGCCCATAGCACGCCGTAGCGCCGGCATACGGTACAGTTGCAGATGGTCGCGTCGGGGATGACTCCGCGAAAGACCCAGTGCACGGCGCCGCAATGGCACGAGCCGCGCGTAACGGGTTCGGAGCCCGTATCGGTTTCATCCGCCGCCATCGTCATCTCCCTCGCGCAAAGGTAACGATCGAGACTAGCGCAATCGGCACAGACGCGACAGCTGCGATTGCGCCCATTGCCGCCCGTATTCCTGGGTATCGGGAAGCTGCGACAGCAAGCCGCCGAGGTCGCCGTCGATTTCGAGATGCGTTTCGGTGATCCGGCAGGCGTTGACGTCGAGCGAAACGGTGGCGAGCACCTTGCCCTCCACCGGCGGCATCTCGAACAGAGCGTCGTCGCCGGTCTCGCAGGTCAATTGCGCGGTGGCTCTGAGCGACGCGATGCCGTCGCCGTTCGAGCAGACATCGGCGGAAAGTATGCGCAGGTTGGCGGTCCGGTTCGGTCCCATCGGCAGCTGTTCGCAAAGTTTCGCCGTCGAGATCGCCC
This sequence comes from Hyphomicrobiales bacterium, assembly GCA_900471485.1. Lineage (GTDB taxonomy): Bacteria > Pseudomonadota > Alphaproteobacteria > Rhizobiales > Rhizobiaceae > Rhizobium. The sequence goes on along the minus strand of UCEU01000001.1, from coordinate 348,095 downwards.
GCGCGACCTCCGGCCATGCCGGGCTCTCGGTCGCCGACCGGCACTCCGCCAAGGCCGACGACACGGGCAACGCCAGCAGCGCCGCCCACATGCAGAAAACTTTCCACCCGATCCGTCCAGACATCATTCCGCCTCCCTCGGTCCCAACCCCGAATCAGCCATGAAATGAGGCCTGTGATTCCCGGGTTTTTGATGGCGGACCGAAGATGGCGTCTTTCAGGCCTGCGCGGATTCCCAGCCGAGCATCGCGCGCTTGCGCGTCAGGCCCCAGTGATAGCCCGTCAGCGCACCGCTCTTTCCGAGCGCGCGGTGGCACGGCACCACGAAGGAGATCGGGTTGGCGCCGACCGCCGCACCCACCGCCCGCATCGCCGTGGGACGGCCGATGTCGCTGGCGATGTCGCTGTAAGTCACCGCCTTGCCGAAGGGGATTTTCAGCAGGCTCTCCCATACCTGCACCTGGAAATCGGTGCCGATCAGCACCACCCTGAGCGGCTGGTCCGACGTCCAGCGGCCGGGCTGGAATATGCGCTCCGCATAGGGGCTTGTTGCGTCGCGATCCTCGACATACTGCGCATTCGGCCAGCGGCAGGTCATGTCCTCAAGACAGGCGGTTTCGTCCCCGATATCGCTGAAGGCGAGACCCGCGAGGCCGCGGTCGGTGATCATCACAAGCGCGATACCGAAGGGCGAAGGATGGAAGCCGTAGCGGATCGTCAGGCCGCCGCCCCGCGCCTTCCATTCGCCCGGAGACATCGCTTCATGAGTCACGAACAGATCGTGCAATCGGCTAGGGCCGGACAGCCCGACCTCGATCGAGGTTTCGAGCAGCGGCAGCTCTTCCTTGCGCAGCAGCCGCTTGGCATGGTCGAGCGTCACTGCCTGCAGGAATGCCTTGGGCGAAAGTCCGGCCCAGCGGGTAAACGTCTTCTGCAGCTGCGTCGGCGACTGGCCGAGCCGCGCGGCGATCGTCTCCAGCGACGGCTGGTCACGGTAATCCTCGGTGATGAGCTCGATCACCTGGCGGACGATCTCGTAATCCGGACCGTCTGGCGTCACGTCTTGGTTCAGCTTGGCTACCATGTTCATGATCTTTCTCCTTGTAACCAGGAGATAGTCAAGTGGGGCCGCGCAAGCCACCCGTTTCTTGCGCGCGGCGGCGATTGCTTCAGATACGCTGGGTGACGGTCGCCAGCGCCCGTTTGAACGCCTTGGCGAAGCTCTCGCGATCGTCGGGATTGAGGAAGGAACCGATATCCGTCCCCCGCCCCTCGCCAGAAATGCGCATCGAAAGGATGCCGATCTCGTCGTGCCGCTGCACCAGGAAACGCGTCCAGAACGGATTGAAATGATGCTCGCTCATCCGCCCCGAAGGCGCGAACTTGCGCACCGAAATATCGGTCCGCGACACCGTGACGATTTCACGCGCGCGGCCCGAGCGATAGTTCAGCTTGAACGCGCCATAGAGCAGCAGGAAATCCAGCCCGAAGAAGAAGCCGATCGGCCAGGCGCCGGTGGAGATGAAATAGATTCCGTAGGCCAGGCAGAAACCGCCGGTCAACAGCAGGAGCACTCTGAAACCCTTGCGGCCGAGCGACCGGTAGGGAAAGAGTTCGGCTGCGAAAACAGGCTGTTCGTTGGCACTGTCGGCGTTGCTTTCCATCATGGCTGCCGAGTATAGATTTTCCATGCCCAGTCCGAAACTCAAATCATCAGCCACATCGTCGCAGCCCGCCAAAACAGCCGGGAAACCGGTCGTTCGCCGCAAGAAGCCGGCGACGGTCCGATCCGTCTATAGCGAGGCCGAGCGCGAGGAGATGTTCCGCCGATTCTCGATCCAGCGGCCGGAGCCGAAGGGCGAGCTGGAGCACTCCAATCCCTTTACGCTTGTGGTCGCCGTGGCGCTCTCGGCGCAGGCGACCGATGCCGGCGTCAACAAGGCGACGCGCGCGCTCTTCAAGGTGGCGGACACGCCTCAGAAGATGCTCGACCTCGGCGAGGAGAAGGTACGCGATTACATCAAGACCATCGGCCTCTACCGCAACAAAGCGAAGAACGTCATCGCCCTGTCGCGCATGCTGGTCGATGTCTTCGGCGGCGTGGTGCCTCAAACGCGCGACGAGCTGGTGATGCTCCCAGGCGTTGGCCGCAAGACCGCCAACGTCGTGCTCTCCATGGCCTTCGGCCACGCCACCATGGCCGTCGACACGCACATCTTCCGCATCGCCAACCGCATCAAGCTGGCGCCGGGCAAGACGCCCGACGAGGTGGAGGCGCGGCTGATGAAGGTGATCCCGAAGCACTACCTCTACCACGCTCACCACTGGCTGATCCTGCACGGCCGCTACACATGCAAGGCCCGCCGCCCGGAATGCGAGCGCTGCGTGATTGCCGATCTCTGTCGATCGCCCGAAAAGACCTGCGACGTGCCGGCACCTCTGGTGGAGCTTCCGCCGCAGGTGATCGGCGAAGCCGTCGAGTAAGGATCAGACGCGGACGCCGAGTTCCCGGCGCGAAAGCAGCTTGTGCAGGTGCACCATCATGCCGGCGGCAAACAGCGGCGTCAGCAGGTTGACGATCGGAACCGCCAGGAACGCCGCGATCACGAGGCCGCCGAGAAAGACCGTCGGCGCGTGCTTCTGGCGAAACAGCCGCGCCTCTTCAGGCGGCCGGAAGCGCATGGCTGCGAATTCGAAGAATTCCCGCCCCAGCAGATAGCCGTTCACAAGGAAGAAGGCGATCAGGTTGATGCCGGGGATGAACAGCAGGAACAGCGCCACGATATTGCCGAGGATGACGACGCCGAGGAATTTCAGCGAGCTCGCCATCGCCGGCCCGAGCGGCATCGCCGTGCCCGGCACGTCGTCGGGATAATCGCGCTTCTCCACGACCTCGGCGACGTCGTCGAGAAACAGGCCCGCGATCAGCGCCGTCACCGGAGAGAGTAGCAGGGCGAGCCCAAGCGCCAGCCCGATACCGGCGGCGATCAGGAACACGAAGCTCAGCCATCCCGCCCACTCCGGCATGGCCGGAAAGAAATCGGCGATCCAGGGAAAGACGAAGGAGACGAAGGCGCTGCGCAGCGCCAGCCAGAGGCCGATCAGGACAAGGATCGTCAGCCCGAGAACCTTCCAGAACACCGATCGTGTTTCCGCCGCGAACAGATTGATGGCGGAAAGGCGGGCGGCTTCAAGGATCATTCTGACGTCTCCGGTTGCATCCCGCATGTAGGAATCCGAAGTTTAAACGGCAAGGCTGAGAGAAAATCGTATCAATGCGCGCGAATCTTGTTTAAAAGTATATCTTAGTATATATTCACATACATCATGCAATTGCTTGTGCGCTGAACCGCAGCTTCCGGAAACAGTTGCAAACGGCAAGGTTGCCCTCGCGCATCCGACATAGGATTCCGGACAAATCGGGACTGCTGCCGTGGAAGATTTTGTTCACAAGCTCCGCCAGTACGCCAAGACAGGCACGCCCGCCGAGCGTCGCATCGCCAAGTATTTCGCCGAACATCTGAACGACCTGCCGTTCGAGACGGCTGCCTCCGTGGCCGACCGACTGGACCTGAGCCCGATGACAGTCGGCCGCTTCCTGCGCGCCCTTGGCTACCAGGGGCTCGACAGCATCAAGATCGAGATCCGCGACACGCCGGCGATCTCGCCGAGCGAGATGCAGACCTCGATGAGCGAGCTGCAGGCCGACGTATCGAGCGGCAAGCCGCTGGCGCTGCTGGTCTCCGAACAGATCCGCGCTCTTCATCACATCTACCACCTCACCGGCCAGGCGCAGTGGGCCGAGGCGGTGTCGATGATTTCAGGCGCACGCGAGGTCTTCATCGCCACCCATGCCCGCCTCTTCGGCTTCGCCGCGCATTTCGCCCAGCGGCTGACGCGGGCGCGCGACGGCGTGCGGGCGCTCGATGGCACCGGCAGCCGCTTCGCCGAACTCTTCGCCCGCCTCAACGGCAACGACGCCGTCCTCGTCGTCATCGACGGCCGCCGCTTCGGCAAGGCTCGCCTGCTCGCGCGCACGGCGCGGCGCTACGGCTACAGGGTGATCCTGGTGACGACGCAAGGCTCCAACTGGCTGCCCGATCAGGCCAATGTCGTGCTCACCCTGCCGCATGCGCGCAACGAGGACGACGAGAACCTGCCGCCGCTGATGGCCCTGCTCGACTGTCTTTCAGCGGCGGTGATCGATGTCGCCGGCGAGGAAGCCGGCGCACGCGAGCGTCGCATGGCGGAATTCGGCGGATTGCTGGGTGACAACGCCGGCCAGTAGGCCAGAAGCGAAGGATTGTCGGCGAGCAAAGCTCAGTCGATCGCTTCCAGCTCGGCGCGGTGCCGGTACATGGCAAGCAGCTTGCGGTAATCGCGATCGTAGACGGCCCGCTTTTCGGGATTGGGCGCCCGCGCCTCTCCACCCGGATACATCGCCTTGCCGGCGCCCGCGAGATCCTCATGCAGCCCGCAGGCGACCGCGGCGGCCATAGCCGTACCGAGCAGAACCGCTTCGTTCATTTTCGGCACCACCACCGTGCAGCCGGTGGCATCGGCATAGAGCTCCATCAGCACCGGGTTCTTCACGTGCCCGCCGGCCACATGCAGCGTGTCCGGCACGTAGCCGTATCCCTTCATGTGATCGAGGATGTGGCGGATACCGAGCGCGATGCCGACGGCGGTGCGCCAGTAGAGCGTACACAATCCGTCGAAGGAGGTGTCGAGCGACAGGCCGCTGACGACGCCGACTGCATGCGGGTCGGCGAGCGGCGAACGGTTGCCGTGGAAATCCGGCAGCACGGAGATGCGCTGGCCGAAGGCATCCCCCTCTTCCGCGCGCAGCTGCGCGATGCGCGAGGCGATCCTCTGGTGCAGCGCCGCCGTGGGCTCGCCGCCGGCCGCGTGCATCCTGACGACATGGTCGAGCAGCGCGCCGGTGGCCGACTGGCCGGCCTCGACGAGCCACGTCTCCGGCAGCACCGCCTCGTAATAGGGACCCCACATGCCGTGGCTCGGCCGCCGCGTCTGCGAGAAGGAGACGATGCAGCTCGACGTGCCGGCGATCAGCGCCAGCTGACGATCCAGCTTTTCGGCATCATGCGCATCGCCGCCAAGCGTGCCGAGCGCGCCCGCATAGGCGTCGATCATCCCGGCGGACACATGGCAGGCGGTGGTGAGCCCGAGCGCCGACGCCGCCTCCTGCGTCAGTGTCCCGACACTGCGCCCGACGGCCACGGTTTCCTTGGGCAGACGCCCCCGCTCGCGAAGATCGCCAAGGCCGATCTCCTCCAGGAAATCCGTCTGCCAGCCGTTTTCGGCATGCGCGAGATAGTTCCACTTGGCCGTCAGCGTGCAGCGCGAGCGCGACAGCGATCCCGTCGCCTTCCACGTCATGAAATCGGCGAGGTCGAAAAGATAGCCGGTGTTCATCCAGGTGCCGGGCAGCTTCGTCTTCAGCCACATCAGCTTCGGCATTTCCATTTCGGGCGACATGAAGTGCCCGGAATATTCAAGCACCGCATGCTTGGTCGCGGTGCAGAAATCCGCTTCCTTGAGCGCGCGGTGGTCGAGCCAGACGATGGTGTCGAAGCGCCGCTCGCCGCCGGTCGAGACACTGATCTGCGCCCCGTCGATATCACGCACCACGAGCGAGCAGGTGGCGTCGAAACCGATGGCACCGACCGATTCCGGCGGTGCGCCGGATTGCTCCATGGCCTTGCGCACGGCAATGCTGACGGCCGACCAGATGTCTTCGGAATCATGCTCCGCGTGGTTTTCACGCGGCCGGTTCATGATGATCGGATGTTCGGCCTTGCCGAGCAGGCTGCCGCCAGCGTCGAAGACGCCGGCCCGCGCACTGCCCGTGCCGATATCGACCGCGACCACATGCTGAGGCATTAAAGGTGAATCCCGTCCTGCTTATATTTTCGGACAAGGTGTATCAAATCCGGCATCACGTCAAACGTGGCGTCGGGAGAAAGTCGCTCAAGTTCAGCACGATAGCCGGCGAAATTCGCATGCGAGCCGCCGGTGAAGGCAAACACCGTCATGCCCGCGGCCTTCGCAGCCTCGATCCCGGCCGGACTGTCCTCGATCACCACGCAGTTGGCGGGATCGACCTGCATTTCCTTCGCCGCGTGCAGGAACAGGTCCGGTGCCGGCTTGCCGTTCTTGACCATCGAGGCGCTGTAGATATGCGGCAGCCGGTCGATCAGCCCGGTCACTGTCAGCGACAGCCGGATGCGCTCCACCTGGCTGGAGGACGCCACGCAGCATGGCAGATCGAGCGCGTCGATCGTGGCTCCAATCCCTTCGATCGGCTTCAGCTCCTTGCGGAAACGCGCATAGAGATCCTTGCGAATCTGCTCCAGGAACGCCTCGCCCGGATGGACGTTATATTCCGTCTTCATCGTCTCGATCACGGTCGCAAGGCTGCGCCCGAGAAAGCGGCCATAGACCTCGTCCTCGGTGATCGGCACGTCGAGATCGTTCATCGCCTTGACGAGAACGCTGACGGAGATCGGCTCGCTGTCGACGAGCACGCCGTCGCAATCGAAGATCACAAGCCGTGTTTCAGCATCTGTCATGACACGTCCAACCAGGGTTCAGGACATCCAAACGGAATGAGCGGATGACGGCGGGCATTGCCCGCCATCCGATGCTTATACCGCGAGCTTGTTGTCGAGATAGAGCTGCAGCGTCTCGCGCGTGCCCTTTTCCCACAGCGTCTTCAGTGCGTGCGCGAAGCGCTTGCGGAAGAGCTCGGACTTGGCGACTTCGCCAAAGATGTCGTCGAAGGCAAGGAACGCCATCGGGTCGTCCTTGGCCTTGATCGCCGCCGCATGCAGCCGGTCGGCGCTGGCATCGTTGAAGACGATGTCCTGACCGGTATCGGTCTTGCCGGCGAAGTAGCGGCACCAGAGCGCCGAAACCAGCGACAGGCCGATCACGTCGCGACCTTGGTTCAGGTTGTCGAGCGTGGACGGCAGGATGAACTTCGGCTGGCGGTTGGAGCCGTCCTGCGCCAGGCGCGGGATGGTGTCGGCGATCTTCGGGTTGAGCAGACGATGCTCGATCAGCGCGAAATAGTCCGTCAGCGAGGTGTTCGGCACCGGCGGCACGATCGGGATGATCTCGTCCTTCTCGAGCTTGGCGAGGAAGGCGCGGATCAGCGGGTCTTCCATCGAGTCGTGCACGAAGTGGATGTCCATCAGCGCCGCCGGATAGGCGATCGCCGCATGGCCGCCGTTGAGGATGCGGATTTTCATGTGCTCGTAGGGCGTGACATCGGGCACGAAGGTGACGCCGACATTTTCCAGCGCCGGACGACCGGCGGTGAACTTGTCTTCCAGCACCCACTGCTTGAACTCTTCGCAATAGACGGGCCAGTTGTCCTCGATATCGAAGACATCCTTCAAGAGGTCGATCTCGCGCTGGCCGGTGGCCGGCGTGATGCGGTCGACCATGGCGTTCGGGAAGGCGACATTGGCCTTGATCCACTCGGCGAAAGCGGGATCCGACAGCGCCGCCGTGCCGACCACGGCGTTGCGGGTGACGACGCCATTGTGCGGAATATTATCGCACGACATGACGGTGAACGGCACCAGGCCCTTGTCCTTGCGCGCCTTGAGACCCGCGACGATCAGGCCGAAAACGGTCTTCGGATCGGCGGGGTTCTGTCCGTCCGCCGCGATTGCCGGATGCGCTGGATTGAACTTGCCCGACGCATCGATGAAGTAGCCGCCCTCGGTGATCGTCATCGAGACGATGCGGATCTCGGGGTCGGCGAGCTTGGCGATGATGGTCTTGGCATCGCCCACCGGCAGGATGTCGATCATCGGCGCGGTGACGCGCGCAGAGGTCTTGTTGTTGTCCTGCTCGACCACTGTCGTCAGGAAGTCCTGGGCAGCGAGCTTGTCGCGCATGGCGGCATCGGACGGCAGGATGCCGGCGCCGATGATTGCCCAGTCGTGAGCCTCGCCCTTGTTGAACAGGTCGTCGAGGTAGATTGCCTGGTGGGCGCGGTGGAAGTTGCCGACGCCGAAGTGCACGATGCCCGCCTTCAGCGACGCCCGCTCATAGGCCGGTACAGCGGCTGTCTTTGCCGCGTCGGAAAGCGTTGCCAGCGATAGTTTGCACGTCATGTCTCAGTCCTCTTGAAGGTCTTCAGGGTCTAACGACCCCGGTACTGGCGCGCCGGGCACCTCGTCCGGCACGCGCTTTCATCCCCACCCCGGATGCCTTGCTCAGATGGCGAGGCCTTGCTCGTTGAACTTATGGACACGGGACTTATCGGCCGTCAGGTAGACGGTGTCGCCGGCCTTGGCCGGGAAGTTGCCGTCGCCGCGCGCCGTCATCTGGCCGATGCCCTCGACATCGACATGCAGGAAGGTGTCAGAGCCGAGATGTTCGGCGACCACGACCTTGCCCTTCCATTCGCCGCTTTCCATCGAAAGCTGGATATGTTCCGGGCGCACGCCGAGCGTCTGCGAGCCCTGCGGCACGAAGTTCATCTTCGGCGAGCCGATGAAGCCGGCAACGAAGAGATTGCGCGGCTTGGAATAGAGCTCCATCGGCGAGCCGACCTGCTCGATGTTGCCGCGGTTCAGCACCACGATCTTGTCGGCCATGGTCATGGCCTCGACCTGGTCGTGGGTGACGTAGATCATCGTCGTCTTCAGCTGCTGGTGCAGCTCGCTGATCTCAAGGCGCATGTTGACGCGCAGCGCCGCATCGAGGTTCGACAGCGGTTCGTCGAACAGGAAGGCCGAGGGCTGGCGCACGATGGCGCGGCCGATCGCGACACGCTGGCGCTGGCCGCCCGAGAGCGCGCGCGGCTTGCGGTCGAGATAGTCGGTCAGGTTGAGGACGCGGGCTGCGTCCGCCACCTTCTTGTCGATCTCGGGCTTCGCCATGCCGGCCATCTTCAGCGGGAAGGCGATGTTACTGCGCACGCTCATATGCGGATAGAGCGCATAGGACTGGAACACCATGGCGAGCCGGCGTTCGGACGGCGCGGTCTCGGTGGCGTCCTTGCCGTCGATGACGATCTTGCCGCCGCTGACATCCTCGAGGCCTGCGATCAGCCGCAGCAGCGTGGACTTGCCGCAGCCCGACGGGCCGACGAAGACGACGAACTCGCCGTCCTTGATCTCGAGGTCGATCGAAGGGATGACCTTGGCTTCGCCGAAGACCTTCGAAACTTTCTGAAGGGTAATGCTGCCCATGTTTCTCTCCCTTGTTTCTTATTTCACCGCGCCGAACGTCAGGCCGCGGACGAGTTGTTTCTGGCTGAACCAGCCGAGGATCAGGATCGGGGCGATTGCCATGGTCGATGCTGCCGAAAGCTTGGCGTAGAAAAGTCCTTCCGGGCTGGAATAGGAAGCGATGAACGTCGTCAGCGGCGCCGCTTTCGAGGCCGTGAGGTTGAGCGTCCAGAAGGCTTCGTTCCAAGACAGGATGATGTTGAGAAGAAGCGTCGAGGCGATACCCGGCACCGCCATCGGCGTCAGCACGTAGATGATTTCCTTGCTGAGCGAGGCGCCATCCATGCGCGCGGCTTCAAGGATTTCGCCGGGGATTTCCTTGAAGTAGGTGTAGAGCATCCAGATGATGATCGGCAGGTTGATCAGCATCAGCACGACGACGAGACCGAGGCGGCTGTCGAGCAGGCCGGTGTTGCGGAAGAGCAGGTAGATCGGGATGAGCGCGCCGACCGGCGGCATCATCTTCGTCGACAGCATCCACATCAACACGTCCTTGGTCCGCTTGGTCGGCGAGAACGCCATCGCCCAGGCCGACGGAACCGCGATCAGCAGCCCCAGCAGCGTCGAGCCGAAGGAGATGATGACCGAGTTCAGGAAGTGGCTGAAGTAGTTCGACCGGCTCTGCACCTCCGCGTAGTTCTCCGTCGTCCAGTGGAAGAACAGGAACTGCGGCGGCGATGCGATGGCGTCGGCTTCCGACTTGAAGCTTGTCAGAAAGGTCCACAGGATCGGGAAGAAGAGCACGATGCCGATGGTCCAGGCGATCGCCGTGACGATCACCTTGCGCTGGGTTGTGATCCGTCTGGCCATCTCAGGTCTCCAGGTTCTTGCCGACGATGCGGACGAGGAAGATAGCAACGATGTTGGCGAGGATGACCGCGATGATGCCGCCGGCCGATGCGCCGCCGATGTCGAACTGCAGGAGCGCCCTGTTGTAGACGAGGTAGGTCAGGTTCGTGCTGCTCGTGCCCGGACCGCCATTGGTGGTGACCAGGATTTCGGCGAAGACCGACAGCAGGAAGATCGTCTCGATCAGGATGACGACGGTGATCGCGCGCGCCATGTGCGGCAGGATGATGTAGACGAACTGCGAGAAGAAGCCCGCGCCGTCCATCTCGGCCGCTTCCTTCTGCTCTTCCGACAGCGACTGCAGCGCGGTGAGCAGGATCAGCGTGGCAAACGGCAGCCACTGCCAGGCGACGATCAGGATGATCGAAAACAACGGCGCGTTGGCGAGCCAGTCGAGAGGCTGCATGCCGAACAGGCGCCAGATATAGGCGAACAACCCGTTGACCGGGTTCATGAACATGTTCTTCCACACCAGTGCAGCGACCGTCGGCATGATGAAGAACGGCGCGATCACGAGGATGCGCACGATCCCCTGGCCGAACATTGGCTGGTCGAGCAGAAGCGCCAGCGCAATACCGCCGACGATGGTGATGACGAGGACGCTCAAAACCAGCACGAGCGTATTGATCAACGCGTCGAAGAAGGCCGGGTCGGTCAGGAAGAAGTGATAATTGAGGAAGCCGACGAAGCGATTATCGCCTGGCATCAGGAGATTGTAGTCGATGAACGAGAAATAGATCGTCATCACGAGCGGGACGATCATCCACGCGAAGAGAAGCAACACCGAGGGTGTCATCATCATGCGTGCGGCGGAGCGGGTGTGTAACGTTGCCATGGTTCACCGTCTTTTCTGAAAGCGGATGGCTGCAAGGCCCAAGGACAAAAAAGGACGAAAAGGGCCGCCGATGCAATTCGGGCAACTCGGCGGCCTTAGGGGGGTGGAGTGCAGGGCACTCCACCGTTCTCAGGAGGTTTACTTGATGTAACCAGCCTTGGTCATTTCGCGGGTCGTCAGCTGCTGTGCGCTCTGCAGGGCCTGATCGACGGAGATCTGGCCGGCAACCGCTGCCGAGAACTGCTGGCCGACGGCGGTGCCGATACCCTGGAACTCAGGGATCGCCACGAACTGGCCACCGGTGTACGGCACCGGCTTGACGGTCGGCTTCTGCGTGTCGGCGGCCTTCATCGCGTCAAGCGTCTTGCCGGCGAACGGAGCTGCCTTCTGGTAGTCGGCGTTTTCGTAGAGCGAGGTGCGCGTGCCCGGAGGAACGTTTGCCCAGCCTTCCTTGCTCGCGACCAGTTCGCCGTAAGCCTTGTCGGTCGCCCAGGCGACGAACTTCTGCGCGGCTTCAGCCTTGGTCGACGTCGCCGGAATGGCGAGGTTCCACGACCACAGCCAGTTGCCGTGGTTCTTCATCTCGCCCTTGGTCGGGAACAGCGCGTAACCGACCTTGTCGGCGACCGTCGAGTCCTTCGGGTTGGAGACGAACGAAGCGGCGACCGTCGCGTCGATCCACATGCCGCACTTGCCGGTCTGGAAGAGCGCCAGGTTTTCGTTGAAGCCGTTCGAGGATGCACCGGGAGGGCCGGCTTCCTTCATCAGGTTGACGTAGAAGCCAAGCGCTTCCTTCCATTCCGGGCTGTCGAACTGGGGCTTCCAGTTTTCATCGAACCAGCGACCGCCGAAGGAGTTGTCGAGCGCGGTGATGAACGCCATGTTCTCACCCCAGCCGGCCTTGCCGCGAAGGCACATGCCGTAGACTTCCTTGTCCTTGTCGGTGATCTTCTTCGCCGCATCGGCGATGAAGTCCCAGGTCGGGTTTTCAGGCATCTTTAGGCCGGCCTTTTCGAAAAGGTCGGTGCGATACATGATCATCGCGCTTTCGCCGTAGAACGGCACGGCGTAGAGCTTGCTATCGACGGTCAGCGCGGCGCTGATCGCGGGAAGCAGGTCCTTGGCGTCATACTTGTCGCCGAGGTTTTCGAGCGGCAGGAGCCAGCCCTGCTTGGCCCAGATCGGCACTTCGTAGTTGCCGATCGTCAGAACGTCGTACTGGCCGCCCTTGGTGGCGATATCGGTCGTGACCTTCTGGCGCAGCACGTTTTCTTCGAGCGTTACCCACTCGAGATCGATGCCGGGGTTCTTTGCCTTGAAGTCGTCCGTCAGCTTCTGCATGCGGACCATGTCGCCGTTGTTGACGGTCGCGATCGTCAGCGTTTCGGCCGAAGCCGCGCCAGCAAAAGCCAGTGCCGAGCAGGCGCCCAGCAGAAAAGTTTTAAATGTCATATCTTCCTCCCAGAAGATGTTAGCGAGCATTCGCTTTGCTCATGGGCAATTACTCATCTTGGCGCGACAAATGTCAATCGCCATTCGTTGCTGCATGAGCGAAAGATAGAGCTAAATCCCTGATTTCAATGATTATAAATTTTTGCTCACGCCTTGAGCAAAAACTCAGCAGTGTCCTCGTCGGTGATCAGGCCGTTGATCTGATGACCCATCGCGGCGGCCTTGATCGCCTTGAACTTGCGCTTGCCCTTGCCGATGCCGATGACCACCGACGAATCGCGCGACGGGATCGGCGCCGAGGCGACGCGCTGGTTGATCGGGTTGTCGAGAAGCCGGCCTTCGCTGTCGAAAATCCAGCCGCAGATCTCGCCGACGGCGCCATTGCGCATCAGCTCGATCATCTCGTCCTTATCGAGGAAACCGTCGACGCAGAGCGGCCCGTCGATCCCCAGTTCGCCGATGCCGACGAAGGTCACGTCGGCCTGCGCGCTCATGTCGAGCGTCGAGCGCACCAGTTGCTGGGCATGCAATGTCTCGCGCTCTTCGGCGGAGGTGACGAGAACCGGAAGCGGCATCGGGAAATGCCGCGCCTTCACCGCATCAGCCATGCTGAAGATGACGTTGTAATAGGCGGCCGAACCGTCGGGCGCGATATTGCCGGTCAGCGACACGATGCGGTGGTTGGGGCATTCGATCGCCGGCAGTTGATCGACGGCTGCCTTCAGCGTTCGGCCGGTGCCGACGGCAAGCACGATCGGATCGGCCTTCTTCAGCCAGCGCTCGATCTCGGCCGCCGCCGCTTCGGCGATGCCGACGATCGCCGAACTCGAACCCGGATCGCTCGGCACCACCTCGACATGCTTGAGATCGAATTTCTTGCGCACGGCGTTTGCCAGTTCCAGGCAGGCGGCGATCGGATGGTCGAGCCGCACCTTGATCAGCCGCTCGGCGACCGCCAGCGACACCAGCCGCTGCGCCGATTGCCGCGAGATTCCCATGGATGCCGCGATCTCGTCCTGCGTGCGCCCGGCGACATAGTAGAGCCAGCCGGCGCGCGCCGCATCGTCCAGCCGTCCCTGTGTTTCGGGTCTTTTCACCATGTAATCTTCACCGCGCGGGCTGGTCCGGGCAGGCCCGGAGGGATGTGGCTTTGAATCGTCTTTGCGCCAGATGAAAACAAAATTCGGGCAAATGTCGAGCGCCTTGCTCGAAAGCGCCGACTATTTTCAACCATGGCGTCATCGGCGATTGCCACCACGCCTTTTCGCCGCCATGTTTCGCAGCCAAGCCTCTTGCGGCCTTGAACGCCGCTGACGACCTGAGGCAACCGAGGGAAAAACCGTGCGTATTCTGCTGGTTGAAGATGACAAGATGATCGGTGGGGCCGTCCGCGACCATGTGATCGCCGCAAATCACGCGGTCGACTGGGTGCAGAACCTGGCCGATGCCGAAGCCGCCGCCCACCCCGTCGATTACGGCCTGATCCTGCTCGACCTGCAGCTGCCCGACGGCAGCGGGGTGGATTTCCTGCGCCGGCTGCGCAAGAGCGACATGAAGGTGCCAGTCATCATCCTCACCGCCCGCGACCAGATCTCCGACCGTATCGAGGGGCTCAACGCCGGCGCCGACGACTATCTCGTCAAGCCGTTCAACCTCGGCGAGCTCGAGGCCCGCATCATGGCGGTGGCCCGCCGCTACGACGCCAATCCGCATCCGGTCCTGCGCATTTCCGATATCGAGATCGACCGGCCGCAGCACAAGCTGTCCGTTGGTGGCGAGCCGATCATCCTGACAAGCCGCGAATGGGCGGTGCTCGATCTTTTGACAGCGCGGCCAGGCGCCATCGTCCCCAAGGACCGCATCGAGGAAGCGCTCTACGCCTTCGGTTCGGAAATCGAAAGCAACACCGTCGAAGTCTATGTCAGCCGGCTGCGCAAGAAGATCGGCCGCGACCGCATCCGCACAGCCCGCGGCATCGGCTATACACTCGGATGACCATGAAACGCGAACGCAGCCTCACCCGTCCCCTGATCCTCGCGCTGACTACCGTGATGGTGGTGTTCTGGTTGGCCGCCATCGGCCTCAGCATCCGCGTCATGCAGCACGAGTTCGACGAGATCTTCGACAGCGCCCAGCAGGAGACGACCGAGCGCCTGCTGGCGCTGATCCTCGACGACATGAACCAGCGGTCGAACACCGATCCGCGCAGCGTCGCCATGCTCGCCACCGCCGCCAGCCGCGAATACCTGACCTACCAGGTGCGCGACAGCAGTGGCAAGATCGTGCTGCGCTCCAACGATGCGCCGGCCGAGCCCTTCGACGCGCCGATCCGCACCGGCTTTCACGACACCGACGCCTCCCGCATCTATACCGAGGCAACCGCCGACGGCTCCCTCTTCCTGCAGGTCGCCGACCGCTTCAAGAACCGCCGCGAGGCGGTGCGCGAAAGCGCCGTCACGCTGCTTATCCCGCTGGTCATCCTGATCCCCTTTAGCATCTTCGCCATCTGGTTCATCGTCGGGCGCGCGCTGCGGCCGATCGATGCGCTGCGCCGGGACATCGCGACCAAGGACAGCGGCAACATGGCCGAGGTCGAGACCGGCGACATCCCGCGCGAGCTGAAGCCGATCGCCCGCTCCGTCAACCTTCTGCTCGGCCGGCTGCGCTCGGCGCTCGAGGCCGAGCGCGAATTCACCGCCAACAGCGCCCACGAGCTGCGCACCCCGATCGCCGGTGCGCTCGCCCAGACGCAGCGCCTCGCCGACGAACTCCCCCCGGGACCGACGCAGACCCGCGCACGGCAGGTCGAGACATCGCTGGTCAACCTCGGCCGGCTTGCCGAGAAGCTCCTGCAGCTTGCCCGTGCCGAAGCCGGCATCGGCGGCAGCGACACTTCGTCGGACCTGCGCCCGGTGCTGGACATGATCGTCGCCGATTTCGAGCGCGACAGCCGCTCGCAGGGCCGCGTGCGCTATGACGCCGCCGAGGATACGACGCTGATCCGCAATGCCGACATGGACGCCTTCGGCATCGTCACCCGCAACCTGATCGAAAACGCGCTTGTTCACGGCGACAAGGACGGCCCGGTCAGCGTCAGCCTCGCCGATAACGGCGTGCTGCGCGTCGTTAACGCGGGACCGGTGCTACGCGAAATGGACATCGCGACGTTGAAGAAGCGCTTCCGCCGCGGCAAGACGTCGGCCTCCGGCTCCGGGCTAGGCCTTGCGATCGCCGACCGCATCGTCTCGCAGATGGGCGGCACGCTGGAATTGCTCTCACCCGCCAGCGGCAGCGACAGCGGCTTCGAGGCGCGCATCACCCTGCCCGGCTGAAATCAATGACGGGCTTGCAAATCGCCCGAGAGGGTGCGAGCAGACGCGCAAGAGCAGGGAACGGGCAGAACAAAATGATCATCTCTTTCGACATTGGCGGCTCCGCCATCAAGGGCGGGATCGCCCATTCCGAAACCGACATCACGCCGCTCGGCCGCCGCCCGACGCCGAAGGACGACTTCACGGCCTTCGTGCAGACGCTGCGCGACATCATCACTGAGACAGGCGAGACGCCGAGCAGGCTCTCCTTCTCCATCGCCGGCGTGGTCGACCCCGATACCCAGGCGCTCACCTGCGCCAACATCCCCTGCATCCACGGCCGCAACCTCGCCGCCGATCTGGAGCGCGAGCTCGGCCTGCCGATCCTGATCGCCAACGACGCCGATTGCTTCGCCATTGCCGAAGCCGGCCTCGGCGCCGGTCGCGGCCACCGCATCGTGCTCGGCGCCATCCTCGGCACCGGCGTCGGCGGCGGCATCGTCGCCGATGGCCGCCTGATCAACGAGGCCGGCGGCTTCGCCGGTGAATGGGGCCACGGCCCGATCATGGCCACCCACGCCGGCCACCCGCCGGTGGAAATCCCGGCCTACCCCTGCGGCTGCGGCCAGAAGGGCTGTATCGACACCGTCGGCGGCGCCCGCGGCATGGAGCGCCTGCACAGGACGCTGCACGAACTCGACCGGTCAAGCGAGGAGATCATCGCCGACTGGCTGAACGGCGAGCCGAACGCCACGCGCACCATCGACGTCTTCGTCGATCTCGTCGCCTCGCCGCTGGCGCTCACCATCAACATCACCGGCGCCACCATCGTCCCCGTCGGCGGCGGCCTCTCCTCCGTAGAGCCGCTGCTTGCCGAACTCGACAAGGCCGTGCGCCAACGGATCCTCCGCAAATTCAACCGCCCGCTTGTGGTCCGCAGCCAGTGTCGGGTCGAGCCGGGGCTGATCGGCGCGGCGCTGCTGGGGCTGAAGGCGGAAGCGGAGATGGCGGGGTAGCGGCGGGACTTTTCTTTCGAACCCTCCAGCCTGGACAAAAACCCCTCCCCACAAGGGGGAGGGCTTGCTGGGCGCACCCTTTTTGCCAAACGAAACGTCTCAACAGCCGCTCGTTACAAGAGGTGTTGCGGAGGATGCCACGAGTTAGGTGTTTAGTCCCGGCATTTGATGGAGCGGATTGAGGGTGAAGCGCTGAGGCTGTGAAGCCGAGGACTCGTAGGGTGTGAGCCCTTTGAGGGTCTTGAGCCTCCGGCCAAAATTGTAAGCTGCGACGAAGTCGGCGACGGACTGCCTCCGTCGGCGCTCCCATGAAGAACTTGGCCCATAACGCATCCTTTGATTCGGAAGACAGGGATGTCTCCATCAAAGCCTGGGATCAAACATCTAAGATCCGTAGCAACCTTTTGCGAATTCGCGGTTTTCTGCTAGCAAGCGCGCGACGCCACCAGGAGCAGTGATGACCGCCGCATTTTTCCGAGACTATGTTATCGATCTCAAGGCCAGGATCGATGACCTGCACGCCGACGCCGACAAGTACCAGACCTACGAGCTGACGATGGAACTCCTGGCCAAGAAGATGTTGGTCAGCTATTCGATGAAAAAGGCCAAGGGACAGGCCGACAGCCTCTTCTATCGCCGCGACACGACTTCGGGCGAAGGCACGCAGATGCAGCAGCAGACGGCTTACGGCGTCTTTGCCGGTTTCTTCGGCCTCGGCGAATTCCTGGCCTTCACCGGAAATACCGAAGGGCTCGACGAGAAGCAGTTCGCGGAGATGCTGACGGCGGACTGGGAGTATCCCGTCTGCGCGGTTCACTTCTCCTACCGCCGCAAGGGGCAGGCAAAAGCGACGTCCACACGAATGCATTTCGTCGGCCTGAACGGCGAAGGCGACGCCGGCGCCTATCTGCAGAAGCTGGCGCGTCCTGGTGTCATCGTCGAGCGGCGCCCGTTCAGCTCCAACCTGCTATGGGAATGGAAGTGATCGCACCTCTGGCTGCGGTCAGCCGCTGAACGGTTCCGTCGGTCCGTGCGCTGGTTCGGTAAACCACTGTGGACCGCTCTCGGTCATGTAGATGTGATCCTCGAGGCGAACACCGAACTTGCCGGGAACGACGATCATCGGCTCGTTCGAGAAACACATGCCTGCCGAAAGCGGGGTGGCGTTGCCGCGAACGATATAGGGCTCTTCGTGGATCTGCAGGCCGAGGCCGTGGCCGGCGCGGTGCGGCAGCCCGGGAAGGCGATAGTCGGGGCCGAGCTCATGCTTGGCGAGGACCGCACGGGCGGCATCGTCGAGATCGGAACAGGGTGCGCCAGGCCGTGCAGCGTCGAACACCGCCTGCTGCGCCGCGCGTTCGATCAGCCAGATGCGCTCGAATTCGGCATTGCCGCCATCAAGCATGTAGGTTCGGGTCAGATCCGAATGGTAGCCGTCGATCTGGCAGCCTGTATCGACGAGGATGACATCGCCGGCTTCCAGAGTCTGGTCGCCATCCGCGCCATGCGGCAGCGAGGTGGCCGTTCCAAAGGAAACGATACAGAAGGTCGAGCCCCCATCAGCACCCACTGCGCGGTGCCGGCGCTCTATGAAATCGATAACTTCGGACGCCTTTATTCCAGGTTTCATAAGGGCATGCGCCTGCTTGTGAATGTTAAGCGTCAAGCCCATCGCGTAGCGGATCAAAGCAATCTCGGCATCCGACTTGATGCGGCGCTGCCTGCGGATCAGCGGGCCGCCGTCGGTTAGCCGGGCGGCGCCCAGATTGGCGACCAGCGTGTGGTAGAAAAACAGAGGGAGCTCGTCATCGAGCGCCAGCGTCCCTTTGTCACCCAAAAGCCGGTGAAGCAGCGCCGCGCTGCTCTCCTCTTCCTCCCAAGCGTGTATGTCGCCGGCCAGATGCGGCAACGTCTCGACCCGGCTGCGCTCGAAGCCCGGCACGATGTAGTGCAGACCATCAGCCGTGACGAGCGCGCCGAGAAAGCGCTCGCTCTGATGCCAGACAAGGCCGGTGTAGTAGCGCAGGCTGTCCGTCGATCCGAGCAGCATGCCCGCCAATCCTTCTTCGGAGAGTGACCGTCTGAGTTCAGCCAGACGAGCCTGTCGCTCGTTGTCCGAAATACGCGGAACGGGATGGGACCATGACATGTTGTTTTCCAGTTCTGATTGGGCTTGATTGGCGGGCGGGTCAGAGAACCGCGATGCCTCTTGCGCAAACACTAGCGCGCTTGTAGGCAAAATGTCGACAATGAATCCGAAGGTGAAACCGATGCTCCTCCACGAATATACGATCCCCGGCATGCACATGCGCGATCACGTGGTGGACGCTCCACTCGATTGGTCGAAACCGGATGGAGCAACGATCAGGATCTTCGCCCGCGAGGTCTGCGATCCCGTCCGCCGACACCAATCCCTGCCTATGCTCGCCTTCCTGCAGGGAGGCCCCGGTGGCAAGTCTCCACGCCCGGCCAATGGCGGCCCTTCATGGCTCGCGGAAGCCCTGAAGACCCATCGCGTAATTCTGATCGACCAACGCGGAACGGGACGCAGCCGCCGCATAGAGAGCGCCACCATGCAGGCATTTTCCGATGGCAAGGCCGCAGGCGACTATCTGGCGTTGTTTCGGGCCGATAGCATCGTGGCGGACTGCGAACATCTGCGCAAGACGGTCTTCGGCGGTCACCGCTGGGAAACACTCGGCCAAAGCTATGGCGGCTTCCTGACCCTGACCTACCTGTCGAAGGCGCCGGAAGGACTTGCGGCCTGCTACGTGACCGGCGGCCTCGCGGGACTGACGGCAACAGCCGATGACGTCTATCGCCGCACCTATCCACGCGTCGCGGACAAGAACGCCGAGTACCACAAGCGCTATGCCTTCGACGCCGCGCGTCTCGCCCGCATTGCCGACTTCATCGAGGCCAACGATGTCCGCCTGCCCGATGGTGACCGGCTTTCGGTGCGGCGCTTGCAGACGATCGGCATCGATTTCGGAATGGCGCCGGGTTACGAGAATGTACACTGGTTGCTCGACGAAGCCTTTTCCTGCCCGGCCGAGGATCGGCTTTCCGATCGTTTCCTTGCGCAGGTAATGTCGCTGACTTCGTTCGACGAAAACCCGCTCTTCGCGGTATTGCAGGAGAGCATCTACGGCCAGGGTCCCGTGCCGACAGCTTGGGCGGCTGAACGCATCCGCGCGGAGTACCCGGCTTTCGCAAGCGAAGCTCGCCCGCTGCTCATGACCGGTGAAATGATGTACCCGTGGATGTTCCAGGAGATTCGATCGCTACGGGCATTCCAGGCGGGGGCCGAGGCGCTTGCTGCGCGCGACCACTACGAACCGCTTTACGATCCGGCTCGGCTTGCGGCGAACGAAGTCCCCGTCGCCGCGGCCGTCTATTATGACGACATGTATGTCGATGCAGGGCTGTCCCTTGAAACAGCTAGACATGTCGGAAACGTGCAGGCTTGGGTCACCAACGAATTCGAGCACGACGGCGTCCGCCAGTCGGCTACCGTGTTCACCCGGTTGAAGGATCTCGTCAAGCAACGCGGCGGCCCCATCGCGTCGTGAGGTTCGTCGCCTTCCAATCCGGTGAAAGCTGCTTCCAGTAAATACTGATATCAAATCCAGCGCCCTTGCGATTAAATCGTGACGCGGCATCTGCGCTCGCCCTTCGACATGCATGCAAGAATAACGGCTATTTTTCAGTTCGTTGGGAATGCTTTTTGAAGCGAATTGGAAGCCAAAGCCTTGGGTTGACCTGTAACCGGTAGACGCTGCCCAAGCCGCCATGATGGCCACGATCTCTGCCATGTCCATTTCCGAGAATGCCCCGTAACCCGACTGCCGTCCGAGTTGATTTTTAAGGCACCCTGCAGTGCATGGCTAAGGCGCGGCCCGCCAGGCGAACGATAGCGCCTGTGCGGTCGGCCTCGGCATACCTGCGCGCAAGTGTGGTCTCGCGACAGTCGTTCTTCGTTTCACCCGTCAGAGGCCACATGTCGTTTCTCAAAAACTCACGCATTCGAACAAAAATCCTTTCCCTGATCATACCAATCTGTGTCGTCGGCATCGGCGCCACCTTGTTCATGTCCGACAAATTCAAAGAGGTTGATGCCACCTATTCGCAATTCATCGCCAAGGACTACCAGGCCGAAGTCGATCTCGTCGCGGCGACCAGAAGTCTTGTCGCAACAGGCTATGCCGCCTATCAGACGCTTGCCTACGACGAGCAGAATCCGGCGTTCAAAACGGCGAACGATTTCTACAAGGAAAACACGGCCAGCCTCATCACCAGGCTTGAGCAATCCAAGGGCGGCAGACCGCAAGATGCCGCTGCTATCGACGCGTTCATCGCAAGGTCGAAGCAACTCATTGCACAGACAGACGCTGGTGTCGGCTTCGGCGCCGCCGGACATGATACCGAGGCCAAGGTCGAGCTGGCCAAGGCGGATGCGGTCATCACCCCGCTGCTGTCAGACATGCGCGATCTGACGACGCTGATGAAGAAGAACATCAACACACGGGCCGCTGAACTCACGCAACAGACGAGCTCGACCATCATGATCTCGCTCGTCACGTTGACGATCGTGTTCGCGGCCAGCATCGCCGCTGCCCTCTTCGTGTCGGCGCGCGGCATCACCCTGCCGATCGCTCGCCTGCGCGAGCGCATGACGTCGCTTGCCGCAGGAGAAACCGAACACGCCGTGGATGGCCAGGACCGCCGCGACGAAGTCGGCCAGATGGCGAAGGCCGTTTCCGTCTTCCGCGACAACGCGCTGGAGCGCGTTCGGCTGGAACGGGAAGCAGAAGCAAACCGGAGCTCATCGGAGAAAGAACGTATCGAGCGTGATGCGCAGAAAGCCAAGAATGCCGCCGACACACAGTTCGCCGTCGATCAACTGGGCGAGGCGCTCGGCAAGCTGGCGCAAGGCGACGTCGCGCACCGCATCGACACACCGTTCGTCGCGCATCTCGATGCCCTGCGCTCCAACTTCAACGATTCCGTGGCAAACCTGAGCGATGCGCTGCGGGCTGTCGGCAACAATGCCCGCGGCATCGATGCGGGTGCGAACGAGATCCGCTCGGCCGCCGATGATCTCTCGCGGCGCACGGAACAGCAGGCGGCTTCTGTCGAGGAGACCGCGGCGGCGCTTGAAGAAGTGACGACCACGGTCAAGGACTCAGCCCGACGGGCCGAGGATGTGGGCACGCTGGTGGCCCGCGCCCGCAGCGGCGCCGAACGGTCAGGCCTGGTCGTCCGGGACGCAGTCGTCGCCATGAAGGAGATCGAACGCTCTTCCGGCGAAATCACCAACATCATCAGCGTCATCGACGAGATTGCCTTCCAGACGAACCTGCTTGCCCTCAACGCCGGTGTCGAGGCCGCGCGCGCCGGAGAAGCAGGCAAGGGCTTTGCCGTTGTCGCCCAGGAGGTACGCGAACTCGCGCAGCGTTCGGCTCAGGCCGCCAAGGAGATCAAGGCGCTGATCATCACGTCAGGCGATCACGTCCGATCAGGCGTCGAGCTCGTCGGCAATACCGGATCGGCGCTGGAAACGATTGTCGCAGAGGTCCAGGAGATCAACCGCCACGTCGATGCGATCGTCGAAGCGGCTCGCGAGCAGTCGATCGGCTTGCAGGAGATCAACACCGCCGTCAACGCCATGGATCAGGGCACGCAGCAGAACGCTGCAATGGTCGAGCAATCGACAGCCGCGAGCCACAGCCTGGCGAAGGAAGCGGCTTCACTGAACCAGTTATTGTCGCGCTTCACACTCGGTGAAGAAGGGCGCCGGGCGGCGGTCATGCCGTCTGCTCCGCAGATCGCATCGGCTGTCAGCCGCTCCGCGCCCTCCCCGGCCAGAGCACTCGGCAACAAGATCGTCGCGGCCTTCGGCGGCAGGGCAGCGACGGCAGCCGCTCAGCAGCAGAGTTGGGAAGAGTTCTGATCGTGCTGTAGCACCACACCCGGCAGCGGCTTCCAGCAAGTGCCACCGCCGATCACGGAATAGCGATCTCGGCCGGCCGGTCGAGATCGCGCGCGACGTACTCCTGTATCTGCCGAACGATCTGCGCGGCGTGATCGATCGCCAGCCGATCGGCGCGCTCGACATCGCCCGCTTCGATCGCGGCGATCATCTCCTCGTGCTCGTCCACATACTGGCGCGGCAGACGATCGTCGAAGGTTGAGTAGTAGAGCCGCAAGATTCGCCGCCCCTCATCGAGCAGGCGGGCGAAGAAGGTCGTGTAGTAGGGGTTCCCGGCCAACTCGGCGATGGCAACGTGAAACTCGCGATTGGCTTCGATCATCGCATAGGCGTCGTGAGCGGCGACAGCGTCGCTGAACTCTTTCTGCCGCGCATGCACGCGGGCCATGACCTTGGCATTCCGCTTTCCCGCTGCCCCTCGCGTTGTCACGCGATACATCAGCGTCAGCGCCTCGAAGTAAGTGGGCAGCGTAGCAAAGTCGATAACCGCGACGATCGTGTTGCGATTGGGAAGGGTGGTGACGAGACCGTCGGCTGCGAGCCGCAACAACGCTTCTCGGATCGGCGTTCGAGACATCTTGAAGCGTTCGGAGAGCCGGACTTCGTCCAGCGGGCTACCGGGCTCCAGCGCCATGGACAGGATTTCCTGGCGCAGCGTGACGTAGACACTTTGGGTACCCGAACCGCGTACCCGAACATTCCCAATCTCGTCGTCGCGCATCGCCTGTCCTCTTCCTTCTCTGATCGTAATATTTCTTTTTCACCAGATTGAGCAAGACGACCGGCGCGCTATCTCCAAAGCGGTTTCAACCTGAAGGGATTTCGATCATGCGCAGGCTTATCGTAATGACCTCCCTCATTGTTCTTGGCCTCAGTGGCTCGGCATTGGCGCAGGCCAATATGGGCATGGATTCCAGCGGTCGCTTCGACGGTTCACCACCGCTGGGAACGGTTCCCGATGACCAGCAAACTGGAGGCGGTCTCTCTATCCCCATCGATAGCTTCACGACCGAGAGCACCGGCAACCCGAACGATATCCAGTGGACGCGCTGCCAGAAGAGGACGGCAGGTGACGTCTCCACGCGGCAGGCCTGCATCGACAACCAGTAGGCATCCGCCTCAATAGCCGCGAAACGGCTTCGCCCTGCTTTGCAGGTTCGCAGCACGGGATTTTTTGTGCTAGTTGACCCCCGAAACGCGAGGCACTGATAGACATGCTCCCCTGGATCCAACTCGATTCCGCCCCCATTCCCGGCGAAGACGGAGAATTGCGCCTGAAACAGCGCGGCAGCGAGTTCTCCATCATGCTCGGCGCCAACGAGTTGATGAACAGCCGGCTCAGCGGCTCGGAAGAAGCGCTCGCGACGCTCACCTTCGAGCGCATATCAAACCGCCCTCGCCCGGCCATGCTGATTGGCGGGCTTGGCATGGGCTTTACCCTGCGCGCGGCACTTGCGGTACTCCCCGGCGATGCCAAGGTCACCGTTGCCGAACTCGTTCCGGCGGTGGTCCGCTGGGCGCGCGGGCCGATGATTGAAGTCTTCAAAGGATGTTTGGACGATCCGAGAACCGCCATCCACGAAGGCGACGTCGGCGAACTGATCCGCTCATCGAAAGCCCAGTTCGACGCCATTCTCCTCGACGTCGATAACGGCCCCGACGGACTGACGCGCCAGTCGAACGACCGGATATACGATTTCTCCGGCCTGAAGGCTGCCCGCGATGCCTTGAAGCCAGGTGGCGTTCTTGCCATCTGGTCGTCCGGCCCCGATCCGAAATTCACGCGACGCCTGCGCGACACTGGCTTTACCGCGGAAGCCATCAATACGCGCGCCAACGGAAAACGTGGCGGAGCCCGCCACGTCATCTGGCTCGCGACGAGATAAATCAGCTCTTCTGGACGCTGCGAGCAGCGGCAATGGCGCTTGCGGCACCGGCGCGCAACTGCTGCGTATCCGCGCCGGCGATGACGAACTGGAAGCCCATCTTCAACAATTCGCCCGCACGCTCGCCATTGCTGCCGAAGACGCAGGCGAATTTGCCATGCGCACGGCAGCGGGCGACGAGATGCTTGAGCACAGCGTCCATGTCAGCCGTATCGGGCGCCAGCTTCGCGCCGTTCGAAAGCGCGATCGAGAGATCGGATGGTCCGATGAAAACCCCATCAAGGCCTTCGACGCGAAGAATCTCATCCGCAGCCTCCAGCGCAACGCGGGTTTCGATCATCGCGATCGATACGGTCTTCTCGTTTGCCGTCGCGAGGTAATCGGGACCGGAAAGGCCACTATGGTTCATCGCCAATGTCGGACCCCAGCTGCGCTCACCGACCGGTGGATATTTGGTGGCCTTCACAAGCGCCTCCGCATCCGCGACCGAATTGATCATCGGTGCGATGATGCCGGCGGCACCCGCGTCGAGCAGCCGCGATGCGGTCGCGAATGCTCCGACCGGGATGCGTGCCACGACAGGCTTTCCAGCCAATCTGCCCTGCGCGATGCCGTTCGCCGCCGAAGCCATGTCCCACATGCCGTGCTGCATATCGAGGACGACGGCGTCGAAGGCTTCCTGCGCCAGATGATTGACGAACATGGGATCGGGGATACCGATCCAGGCCGAAATCAGCCCGGCCCCCTCAGCTTTCACGCGCGTGGCGAAGTCGTCGATCATCGTTGCACTGCTCATGCCAGTCTCCTTTGCACCTCAGCCGGTGGCGAGTTGCTTTTCCTGATAGGTTTGTTCGATGAAGGCCTTCTGCAGGAGAAGGCCGTCCCATTCGTCGCTGAAGAAGGGCGAATCGTAGATCAGCGTGAAGGGGCCTTCATAACCTGCAGCGCGGCAGGCCTCGAGAGATTTGCGGTAGTCGTCCGCGTCGAGCCCCGATGTGTCGTACTCGGCCTTCGCGTGGCAAATCTCAGCGCGCCGCATGATATCCGAAAGGCCGGCATATCGCGCCGGCGCGGCCCAGTTTCCGAGATCGCCGTTTAGACCGACCGTTCCCTTGAGCTCATCGAGCAGCCAGTTCATTTCCTTCGGCGAAGGCAGGAGATCGAACCAGTTCTCAGTGACGATGCGGACGCCGCTGCCCTCGGCCTGCTCGGCGAGCCAGGCGAGATGCCTGGCCGAACGCTCGAGGCTCTGAGCCGTCGGCGCCTGCTTGCCGGCTATGACGCGCATGTGCCTGGCGCCCAAGGCCGACGCGACCCCGATCCATCCCGCGATCCAGCGTATGTCGCGCTCGGCGGTGTCGGGATTGCTGGGATCACCATCCTCGACGAGCAGCGTCTGCAGCAGCACGCCGGCACGATCCAGTGCGGCGCGCAACTCCGCGAGATAGGCTTGATCGAGGCTAGGCAGGTGAAACGAGCAGATTTCCAGACGGTGAATGCCGCGTTCCGCGAGCTGTGCCGGGATATCCATCAGCGCCGCGCCCTCCGGCCCATAGGTCTCGCGCCGCTCGGCACTTTTGCTCGGGTCCGCGCTATAGGGATAGGTCACACCCAACAGCCTGTGCAGCGACCACGACGACACCGCGAAGCGTCCATATTCCAAAGCCATCAACTCCTCCTCAAAAGTCGTGTCTCTATCTAGGCGGCAACCTTGCGGTCGCTCAACCGAAATCTCCCCGGATGACGGTCTCGGTCGAAAGTGCCGCAGACAGCAGCGCCTCGTCGCGCCCACCGACCGCCGACAGCAAGAAACCCACCGGCATGCCTGCGTCGCCGGTGCCGCAAGGAACCGATACGCCACACCAGTCGAGGAAGTTTCCAAGCAGCGTGTTGCGCAGCGTCTTGGCGTTGACCGCGAAGAAAAGTTCGTCATCCTTCTCGAGCGGGGCGATCGGCGGCGCGACGTGGGCGACCGATGGGTAGGCGACAAAGCTCTTTCCGATCAAGCGCTTGGCATCCGCGATCAGGCGTTCGCGCGCGTCGAGGATCGCAAGGTAATCGGGCAGGCTGATCTTCTCGCCAAGGCGCGTGCGCACCACCACGCGACGGTCCATCTCGGCGGCCTGCGGACCGGCAAGTCGCTCACGATGCAACGCAAATGCTTCAGCCGTCACCAGCGCGCCGTGCTTCGCCATGACGGCGAGCAGATCGTCAAAAGCGGGAATCTTCATGCGGCGGACTGATGCACCAGCAGCGGCAAGCCGCTCCAGCGCCGTCTCGAACGCCGCCACGACCCCGACCTCCGCACCGTCGAACACCACGTTCTCAGGCACGACGATGTCGATATCCTTCACCGGGCCAACGCCAATACCGGAGACGCCTTGGCCGCGCATGGCGGCGTCAATCCAGATTGCATCCTGCACCGTGCGACAAAGCGGTCCCAGCGAATCCAGCGTTTTCGAAAGCGGGAAAACGCCATCCATCGCATAGCGTCCGCTCGTTGCCTTGTAGCCGACGATGCCATTGAAGGCGGCGGGAATGCGGATCGAGCCGCCGGTATCCGTACCCATCGCCACTGGCACAAGACCGGCCGCAACCGCCGCACCGGCACCCGAAGACGAGCCGCCGGTAATACGCGGAACATCGGTTCCGCGTGGATTGCGCGGCGAGCCATAGTGCGGGTTGATACCAAGCCCCGAGAACGCGAACTCGCTCATGTTCGTCCGGCCGATGGCGACCATGCCGGCCTGCTTCAACGCTGTGACGACCGCTGCATCCGCCACGGCGGCGGAGTTGGCCGAGAAAATCCCGGATCCGGCGGTGGTCGTGATACCTTCTATGTCGAACAGATCCTTCCAGGCAATCGGAATGCCATCAAGCAGCCCGAGAGAACGGCCCGCCTTCAATCGCACCGACGACGCCTGCGCCTCCTCCATCGCTCGATCTTTCAACAGCATCGTGAAAATGGCCGGGTCGCCGTGCTGCGCGATGGCGTCGTAGACACTCTCCGTCACCTCGACCGGATCAACCGCCTGGCGTTGAATGAGGAGCGACAGTTGGGCGATCGACATCGCGCCGAAGGACTTCTTCATAACCATATCCATGAACCTGCAGACGCTTGACCTAAGCCGAATTTCGTCGTCAAGCCAACCCCTTAAAGCAGATTGAACCGATTGGTTCGATTTTATGAACAGTGAGTTCGGCGATCCGCTCTTCCAATCCGAGCCCGCCAGGCACAAATGCAGCCTGCCTTACGGGACGCCGTGAAACACGTCCTGAAGCGGCAGGAGTAGAAAGATGACAATTTTCGAGAATGATAATTCCACCCACTGCGACGCCGTCAGATTTTCCGCGGATACGGAACAGAGTGGATCAGCGGGTCGCGACTATGCCGAGCGAGTGGCTGCGAACCGCCCGACGATCACAGAGCGTTTCATCATCGCCGCGGCAGTCTTGCTGTTGAGCGCCGCGGGCGTGACGGCCCACTTTACCGGACCGGCAGGCTCTTCCATCGACAATTCTACGGTTGGATCGGTTTCGGAGGCGGTTACACCCGCGCCGGGAAAGGCGACCTCGCTGGACTTCTGCCGCGAACATAGTCCCTACGCCGACCGCTCTTGCTGATGAACTGATTGTGTTCAGTATTCGGGCCGCATCTCCGGTTCACCTGCGCGATCATCCAGCTCGGATTGGGCTGCGTGCAGGGTTTCTTCCTCGCTCGGAAACGGCCGGCTGTCGACCGGCGGCAGCTCTCCGTTCAGATCGGAGACGCGGTAAAACCAGCGTTCGTTCGCCTGTTTGATCGTCAGACGAAAGCGACCATGGCTGGCATAGGCCTGCCCCGTATCATCACGTTGCCATCGTCCCCGGGCGTAACTCATCTTCTTTCTGAAGAGGCGCATTTCATCATTCTTTCGCGAAATTTCGATCGCATCAAAACGATCTTTGATTTGCATGATAAACGCCTGATGCTCTCAATGGTTTCAGAGTTATTATTCTAACTTCACGCGCCGGCTTCGCGCACCAGCACTTTTACAACCTGACGCCACACCCGGCCGACGATGCTCTCTCCCCTGCCTTTCAGCGTGACGACGCCTCGAACGGTCTGCCGCGGCGACACGCCCGCGACATCGGCGGTGATGGCATATTGTGCCGAAACAGGACTGAGCCGCATACGCTCATGCGTATTCTGTGGATGAACCGCGATCTCGCCGTGAAACTCGGAGGTGACCTGCGGGATGTCGATCTCATCGGCGCCTGACGACGCAACTGATGTCAGGACGGCAGGCATCGCGGCGATGGTGAGATCATCGGGCACGAACCAGCCTTCCGCGCCCGCTTCCAGCCGCCCGCGGTCCGAGCCGCTGACATAACCGCGCGCCGCGGTGGCCGTGTCATCCGATACCGTGGCCAGCTGATCCTTGCGGCTGATCCAGCGTCCGACATGGACCTCGGGCGCCATGTCCACGATGGTTCCGTCGAAGGGTGCGCGAACGATGAGCGAGGATTCGCGTCGGGCCAGCCCGTCCCGCTTTGCCTCCAGCGCGGCCAATTGCGATTGCAGGATGCCTCGATCGACCAGGTTCTGCGGATCGGCCAGCACGCGCGCCAGCTTGTAGCCGGTGAGCTCCGCCTCGATCTCGGTGGTGTGAAGCTCCTGCTGCAGTTCAGGCCGGCTGATCACGAAGAGGACATCGCCCTTCTTCACGACATCGCCCCTCTTGGCCTCGATCTTCTCGATCTTTCCCGGCTCCATCGGAAACAGCCTGGCGAAGACATTGGGATACAGCACCGCCGGAGCCGACACGTTCTTGAAGATCGGCAAGGAAATCAGCAGGATGACGCCGACAAAAATAGCGAGAGACAGGTAGGTTCGCCGGCTTGCCTTGATGTCTTGGCGCATCTGCCACCACTCCCGCAGTTCGGACCAGACTGGTCGAATGATGAAAAAGCCGATCTCGACGGCAAAAAGCATCACCCCGACGATCTTGATCGTGAAGTGATAGACGAGAAGCGCGATGCCGAAATAGAGGAACAGCCGATAGATTGCCGTGGCGATCGCGTAGAGCGTGACGGCGAGATCGAGCTTCGGCCCGAACCGATCCGGTCTGTCCTCGTCGGTGTTGAAAAGCAGGTGGCGGATGCGCCAGCGAAGATGCCTGAAGGCGCGCGGCTGCAGGTTTTCCACGCCGAGCAAGTCGGCGAAGATGTAGTAGCCGTCAAACCGCATGAAGGGGTTGAGGTTCACGATGAGGCTGAGCACCCACCCCGTCGCCGCGAGCACGAAGGCTGCCGACCGCAGCGGTCCATCCGGCAAAAACACCCAGAAGAGCAGCGCATAGACAGCAATATGGATCTCGGTGAGCACGCCGGCCGTGTCGATCTTGAGGCGATCGAACCGCGATTTCAGCCGCCAGGCGTCGCTGACATCGGTGTAGAGCAGCGGCACCAGCACCATGAACGCGATGCCCATGGTCGGCACCCGGCAGCCATGCCTGCGCGCCACATAGGCATGCCCCAACTCGTGCATCGACTTGATGAAGCCGACCGAGACCACGGAAATCGCGAGGCCCTCGAGGGTGAAGACGTAGGGAAAGGTGCCGATGAAAGAATCCCATTGGCGCGAGACGAGATAGAGGCCGAGCAACGCCGCGAGGACCGTGATCGTCTGGAAAACGGGGCTAAAGGCGAATTCCACATAAGGCGAAGTGCGCCGGATAAAGCGATCTGGACGCACGAGCGGGATGCGGAAGAAAAGATAATTGTGAATGAGCCGCATGAAGAGCGAATGGCGTTTCGTGGCGCCCGCATGCAGCGCTCGCCATGAACCGACCATCGGCTCACTGACGAAGAAACTAGCTTCCAGCATCCGCATCGCGGCCTGCACCTCTTCCTGGTCCGGCTGCCGACCGAACTTCGCTTCCACCGCCTGAACGAGGCCGCGCATGGAGCGCGCCACGTTCCAGAGGCTCAGCAGTTGAAACATCTCGAAAGTGATGCGGAAGAAGCGGTTGCGGATCGGGTCGAGCACGATCCAGACAGGCTCGCCGGAAAGACTGGTTCCCCCGCGCACGATCTGCAGGTCCTCCCGCAGAGCCGGAAGCCTGAGATCCTGCGGGACGGTGTTCACAACCCCAACCGCTGCCGGATCACGGCAATCGGCCTCCGGAAGAGATAATAGGCAAGCGGCACCTTCTCGCCGAAGATCTGCGAGGTGCCGCGAATGCCGAGACGCAAGCTGTCGTCCGTGGTGCTATCGAAACCGGCATAGACGCGATAGGCGAGGATATTGCCTTCGATCATCTGCGGATCGAAGGAAGAGGACAGCGTCTTCGCATCGACCGGACGGAGCGGATTGGAATCGAGGAAGGCGCTGACGCGGGCGCCGTTCTGAACGGCGATGGCATCCGCGACCGGCACGTCGATACGCAACTGCACCCGATCGGGATCGGCAACCTCCATCACGCGCTCCCCGATCGATACCGGGCGCCCGATCCAGTCTCGTTTGTCCGTGAAGATCACCACACCATCCGTTTCGGCGTTGACGTGCGAGCGCGCCAGCATGTCGGCCGCATAGTCTCTCTTCGCCTCGGCCACGCTGAGCTCACTACGGGTGACGGCCAGATCACGCCGTGCCTCGGCGTCCGCGATGGCGCGCTGGCTGATCTGCATCAGCCGCGCCTGGGCCACCTTCACGTCCTGTTCGGCAACCTGGAACTCGTTGCGCAGCGCGGTATCGGCCAGCCTGAACAGCGGCTGCCCCTTGGTGACGCGCTCGTTGGGATTGACCATGATCTCTTCGATAGCGCCATCGAGCGGCGCTGCCACGATCTCGGGTGCCACCGGCACCACCTCACTGGGGGCGAGCACCGTCATGTGAACCGGCACGAACATCGCGGCCACGGCAACGATCGCGGCCACCGCCAGCAGCGGCTTGATGGGCACGCTGCGTTTCAGCCGTCGTGGGCCGCTGAGCGCGCGCCAGGCATGGGCATAGGTCTCGGCCAATCGGTTGGCAAGCAGCAGATCAGCCTCCTGCCAGGGCATATCGCGCGCGAGGAGCATGCCCGCGAAGACGTGGCCATCGCGTAGGCGGAATGGCAGCCAGGCCATGAAGGGAAACGGGTAACTGTCCTGCTCGATCTCGCCCGCCGGGCAGTAGGCAGGCAAGGCGAAGGCCTTGATCTCGGACAGCCCGGCTTGCTTGTGGAGCTCTCTCGTCAGGCCCTCGATAAAGCGGATGCGGGGCGAGTTGCGGTCCACCGCACCGATCGACGAGACGGTTTCGACCTTGATTGCGCCGCGTGGCACCGAAAGCACGAACACCTGGCGCGCCTTCGTCAGCTTCATCGTTTCGTTGGCGATCAGGAAGCGCAGCTCGGCGACGCTCTCGACGCGTCGCGCCTCCGCCTCTATCCGCAGCAGAACCTCGTAGGGCTGGGCGCCGGCGGGCGCCGTGTGCTGCAGCTTTATCGGCTCGCTAAGCGGCTTTTCCGTCCCTTGCATAACTCGCCCTACTCGCCTTGGCTCTTGAACATGGTGGGGCCGCTCATCCCCGGGAGTACCCCCGTCGCCTCTCCAGAGAGACGACCGGTCACCTTCACCGTCTGGCTGACCGGGTCGACGGTTGCGCCGACGCGGATGATCTCGACGGGTAGAGTGGTGCCGGTCTCATCGACGTTGAGCGCGAATTCCTCTCCATCCCGCAGCCAGCGGAGCCAGACAGAGGGGACTAGCACATCGACGAGGAGATCGTTGCTCGCGACGATGTGCATGATCGGACGGCTGGGCTCCGGCGTCTCGTGCGCATGCGACGGCATGGCGCCGATCCGGCCGTCGAAGGGTGCGGTGATGGTGCAGCGGCCGAGCTTGCTGCGATAAGCGTCCGCCTCGCCGGCGGCCTGGTTGGCCTTGGCGCGCGACATCTCCACCTCGAACTTGCCGGCGGCATTGGAGCGCGCCAGCCTTTCATCATTGGCAACGGCGATCTGGGCTGCGTCGAGCGCCGCTTCGGCGGATTTGAGCTGGGCCTGAATATCGCCGCACTCGAAGGTGGCGAGCACATCGCCTTTCTTGAAGTTGTCCCCTTCCTTGAAGGGCAGCGTCGCGATGGGGTAGCCGAGATCGCTGGAGATGGAGGCCTCGTCGGCGGCGCGAACGATGCCGCGCAGCCCTTCGAGCGAACTATCCTGGTTCGCCGCCTCATTGCCCGCCGCGAGCGCGCTGCCTGTCGCCAGAAAGAGGACTGGCAGGATGGACCCCATCATGCACTTCATCGCGGGCTCCTTCCGCGGCCGTTTATTGGGCCGCAACGAGTTCGGTCTTGCGCTCCCCGCGCTCCATCCACATCTCCCTCAGTTCGCCGGCCATCTGCTTGACAGGCTGGTCAGTGCTGAGTGTTTGCGGGAATGGATCGATACCGAGGGAAGCGTAGATGTTCGCATAGGCGTTCTGCAGGTCGGCGTACGCCATATCGAGCTTGGCATCGGCCAGAAGAGCGTTCATCTCTTCGCGAATGAGCATCTGCTCGCTGGTCTTCTGCGCATCCGTCTCGGTGCGGACCTGCGTCAGGATACGGTGGGAGACGCCCGATAGCGCCGCCGCCGTGCCATAAGACTTCTTCAGATGGGCATAGCGGGCGCGGCTGATATGGACCTGCGTCATGACGGCCATGGCAACAGAGAGCGACCGGGTATCGAGCACCTGCTTCTGTGCGTCGATCTTCTTGACGACGGCGGGCATGGTGGCCAGCTTCATCAGGTTGAAGCTGACCTTGGCGCCCCAGGAGACCCAATCGTTTGTGGCGATGAACTCGTTCGAATCGTAGTTCGGGCCAGCGTAGAAATTGATGCCCGGCAACAGATCGAGCAGTGCCGCGTCTACTTCACGCTCGTTTATCCGCAGCCGATAGGAAATCTCGCGCATCTCCGGGCGGTTGGTGGCGGCGATGTTGAACATCTCTTCCGACGTATAGGTCAGCTTCAGCTGCGTATCGCGGCGCTTCGGTACCTCGAGCGTGAATTCCGTGCCCGGCTTGACGTTCATCAGGGACGACAGCTGCGTTTTCGCGACCAGCAGCTCGCCTTCCAGCAACTCCACTTCGCGCTTGATCTCGATCAGCTCGCGCTCGTAGGTCAAGGCCACAAGTGGCGACGTTTCGCCGTTGGAGGAAAGGTTGCGCGTATCCTTCAGCGCCCGCGCCACGCGGCCCTCCAGAGCCCGCATCCGTCCGACAAGGCGCTGATAGCTGACGGCGCGCCAATAGGCGGTGCGCACGTCCTCGATCACCTTGTTGACCATGCGGCGTTTCATCTCGTTCTGCACGAGCACCTCATCCGTCGCCTGCTTCGCGCGGACGTAGGAGAGACCGAAATCGAGGATGTTCCAGGACGCGGTCAGGTCCGCCGTCACGATACTATCATCGCTGGTAGACGGCTCGCTCGTGTCCGGTTCGCTACGACCGGCATAGCCCGCACCCGCCACAATCTTTGGGAGAGCCGAGTAACTGACGAGGTCAGCCTCTCTCATTTTCAACGCCGCTTCCATCACCTCCACCTTCGTATCGAGGTTGTACTTCAAGGCTCTCGCCATCGCTTCGTACAAGTCGATCTTGTTGGAGATGGGCTCCTGATTGGCGGTGGCAAGGGCAAGCTTCTCCGCACCGAAACTCGCATGCGCTTCTGGCGGCAGTGGCCTGGGTGTGACCGTGCATCCTGTCGCAATCAAACTCACGGAAACCACGAGAAAAACTGGCATTTTCATTAAGGGTGTTCCTCGGACCTGTTCCGCATGCGACTATCAAAGAGGTAGCCGCCAACCGCGGATATGCAAATGACTGAGCGGAAATTTGCCGACGCTGACGACATCTTGGAACAAAAAGCCATCGCCGAATGATCATAAGTCTTTGCGAACATGGTTAATCAAGACTTAACAAAACACAATTTTTTGGCGTATTATTCGTTGTGTCGTGTTAGAAGGTGTGTCGGAGGAATACGACGGCAAGAGCCTGCATAGGTTGATTTAGGTCAAACTAAATCTTGCGGCTGAAAATTAGGATTTCGTTAGGGATCTAATTATTACGGTTGGGTAGCCGGCCTGGGAACCGGCTGAGGAAGACTAGTTTTACAGGAGCAATGCCGGGACGAAGGGCGCCCGGTCAATTGAAACGCGTTGTCGTGGAGGAAACCCCATGAACGAACGGTACGTTCGCCCCGATTCCGACCGCATCGAAAAGGTGCAGGACAGGAAGAAAAAAACAAAATACGGCTCCATGTTGATGGAGCTGGAGCAACGGATCGCATTCGATGCCGCCGGCGCTGCAACCGTAGAAAAATCCCAGGAAAAAACTCACCAAGACCAGGCCGATCACGGCGACGCGCCGGCCGAGAGCCATGAGGCCGCGAGCGACGGCCATGACGCACTTATTGCCGCGCTGGCCGACCACCAGGCAGCTTCAGCAGCGCCCGATGCCTCGGCAGTGGCAACGCAACCGCGACAGGTCGTGGTGATCGATTCGACCGTTCCAGACTACGACGCGCTGGTCAAAGATCTCGGCCAGGACTTCAAGGTCATCGTCGTCGATCCGAACGAGAATGGCGTGCACGAACTCGCCGAAACCTTGTCGTCGATGCACGACGTTGAGGCGATCCACATCATTTCCCACGGCAAGGACGGCTTCCTCCAGCTTGGCAATGCCTCGCTGACGACCGAGACGATGGCCACCGACTATGCCGCCGACCTCAGCTCGCTGCGCGCATCGCTGACCGATGATGCCGACATCCTGGTTTATGGCTGCAACTTCGCGGAAGGTGATGCCGGTACCGGCGCCGTGAAGATGCTCGGCTATCTCACCGGCGCCGACGTCGCGGCCTCGATCGATCCAACCGGCAATTCCGCGCTCGGCGGCAATTGGGATCTCGAGTATCACGACGGCGACATCGCGTCCGACGTGATCGGCACGGACAAGAGCCACGCCGATTTCGTCGAAACGCTGAACGTTGCCACCTCGAACGGAAATGGCGCGCTGCTGGTGTCGGCCGGCCGTTCGATCTACAGCGTCGACGTGCTGACCGGCAAGGCCACGATGATCACCACGGTGCCGAACAGCGTCGGCGGTATTACCGTTTCCAACGTAATCAACTCGCTGGCGGCCGACCAAGCCAACGGCCTGATCTACTACGTCGACAGCAGCACGGATCCGGGCAACAAGGCGCTGTTTGCCTATGACTACATTAACAACACCCACATTCTCGTTGATTCCGATCTGACGACGGGCGCCACGACCAACATCTCGACGGGAACGACCGGCGTCGGCGGTGGCGCCGCGACTTTCTACAACGGCGCGCTTTATCTCGGCGTCGAGAACCTGACCGGCAGTAGCGACCAGATCTACCGCATCACCTTCAGCAACAACGGCCGCACGATGGCCGGTGCAACCGCGTTCGGCGCGCTGATAACGACGGCCAACGACTGGGGCGATTTCGCAATCGATGCCGCAAACAATGCCCTGCTCAGCGTCAACGCCTCGACGATCACCCGTTACAATCTTTCGACCGGCGCGATCATCGACAGCTTCACCAATGTCGGCGGCAGCACCAATGCGCAGGGTGGCGGCGATATCAACGGCAACACCTATCTCGTCGGCACGGAAATCCGGCAGATCAATCCGACAACGGGTGCAGCCATCGGCTCCGCCATAACCATCACCACCAATGGAACGACCGCACTGACGGGCATCTCCGACGCTGCGCGCTGGACGCCTCCGACGGGAACGATCGGCGACAAGATCTTTGCCGACAACGACAAGAGCGGCACTTTCAACACCGGTGACGCCGGCATCGGCAATGTCACGGTGCAACTTATCGACGACGTCAATGGCGACGGGCTGGTCAGCGCCGGCGAACGCGTGCTCGCGACGGATACCACCGATGCCAACGGCAACTATCTCTTCACCGGCGTGCTGCCCGGTCAATATGTAGTCCGTATCACCGATGCCAACGGCGTACTCGGCACGGCGCCGATCACGACGGGCAGCGCCACGCAGTCACTTGCGCTTGCAACGATCGGCGCGGCCAACCTCGCGGCAGACTTCGGCTATGTCGTCCAGGCACCAATCGTGGACCTGAATTCCGGCACCACGCCAACGCAGATCATCACCAATGGCGGTACGCCCGGCACAACCGGCTGGGCGGTCGGCGGCACCGGTGCGACCGCCAATGGCGGCTTCGCCTGGACGCTCAACGGCGGCACTGGCACGTTGACCCAAGCAAATGTATCCGGCTGGACCGATGGCCTCGCCCCCTCGGGCGCCGCGCAGCTGACATTCGATCTCGGCTGGAGCAACGACCTGCTGCTCGGCATCTCCAACGACAATAACACGCCTGCGACGCTCGACGTGACGATCGGCGGCGTGCTCTACGCACGCATCACCACGGGCACTCTAAACGGAACGCCGAACACGGCGACTATCACCTATTTCAACGGCGCGACCGGCTCACCCTCCACGGTCGCCGCATCGACCGCTGGCACGACCGCCTGGAACCGCACGGCCGTCACGATCAACCTGCCGTCGACGGTCGTCGCCACCGGCGATCTTGTCTTCAGCTATTCCGCCGCCGGCGGCCTGCTGACACCGAGCACCGACGATATTTTCATCGACAATGTCAGCGCCTTCAGGAACGTCGATACCGTTGCCGGCGTGAACTATGCGACGACCTATACGGAAAACGGTGCCGGCGTCTCGATCAGCAGTGCCGCGACCGACGTGCGCGACCTCGACAGCGCCAACATGCGCTCGGCAACCATCGTGCTTACCAATGCGCAGGCCGGCGACCTACTGACGGTCGGAACGTTGCCCAGTGGCATCAGCGGATCGGTCGATACATCCGTCGCCGGTCAGGTGACCGTCACGCTTACGGGATCAGCCACCAAGGCGAGCTATGCTGCCGCGATCAAGGCCATCACCTTCTCCAACACCGGCGACAACCCGAGCACCACGCCGCGCGTCGTCAACGTGACGGTGAATGACGGCGGCCTGTCTTCCGCCATCGCGACCTCGACGATCTCGGTCGTCGCCGTCAACGATGCGCCGGTCAACACGCTCCCAACCGGCTGGTCCACCAACGAGGATACGAGTGTCGGGCTGACCGGCCTTTCGATCACCGATCTCGACGCCGGCACCGGCTCGATGACTGTCACGCTGAGCGTCCCAACCGGCACGATCACGGCCGCATCCGGCGGCAGCGTCACCGTTTCGGGGTCGGGAACCGGCACTGTCGTCCTGACGGGCACGCTTGCCAACATTAATACCTATCTCGCGTCAGCCTCGGCTCCTGTCTACGTTCCCGTCGCCGATGCCAATGGCTCGGTCGTGTTGACCATGACGACCAACGACAACGGCAATACCGGCACAGGCGGGGCGCTGACCGATGTCGATACCCGCAATATCACCATCGTGGCTGTCAACGATGCGCCGGTACTGGATCTCGACGGCTCAACCACTGGAACCGGCTATTCGGTCGGTTACACGGAAAACGGCACCGGCGTCGCGATTTCCAACACCAACAGCAGCGTCGTCGACGTCGACAACGCCAACATGGCTTCAGCCTCGGTCGTCATCAGCAACGGCCAAGCAGGAGACCTGCTTGCGGTGACGGGAACTCTGCCTGCAGGTATCACCGCAAGCTACAACGCCTCGACCTTCACGCTGACGCTGACCGGCTCAGCCACCAAGGCCGCCTACGAGACCGCGCTCCGGCAGGTGCTCTATACGTCGAGCTCGGACAACCCGACGCTCAACGGCACATCGACGTCGCGCAACATCAGCGTCAACGTCAACGACGGCAGCCTGAACTCCAACAGCGCGATCACGACGGTGGCGATCACCGCCGTCAACGATGCGCCGGTCAACACGCTGCCAACGAGCTGGACGACCAACGAAGACACCAACGTCACCCTCACCGGCCTCTCGATTGCAGATCCTGATGCCGGAACCGGCAATATGACGGTCAGGCTCCAGGTCCCCACGGGTACCCTGACTGCAGCCTCGACCGGCTCCGTCACAGTCAGCGGCTCCGGGACCGGCACGATGGTGCTGACCGGAACGCTCGCCAACATCAACGCCTACCTGGCCTCCACGGCCGCGCCGATCTACGTACCCGTTGCCGACGCCAATGGCGCCGTCACGTTGACGATGACGACCAGTGATCTCGGCAACTTCGGTACTGGCGGACCACTGACCGATACCGACACGGCGACGATCAACATCACGCCCGTCAACGACGCGCCGATCCTCGACCTCGACGCATCGGGTGCCGGCACCGGCTTTTCGACCACCTACACGGAAAAGGGAACAGGCGTCGCCATCGCCGATACCGATGGCGTGATCACCGATGTCGACAATGCCAACATGGCGTCGCTGACGGCAATGATCACCAACGGCCAGGCCGGCGATCTCCTCGCCGTATCGGGAACGCTGCCTGCCGGCATCACCGCCAGCTACAACGCCAGCACCTTCACGCTGACGCTCACCGGTTCGGCCACCAAGGCGAGCTACGAAGCGGCGCTGCAGCAGATCCGCTTCCTGTCGAGCTCTGACAATCCCTCGACGACGCCGAGAACAATCAACGTCTCCGTCAACGACGGTGCGGCGGCCTCGAACATCGCGGTTGCTACCGTCAACGTCATTTCCGTCAACGACGCGCCTGTGAACACCGTTCCCGGCTCCGTCACGCTTAACGAGGACGTGCAGAGCGCGATCACCGGCATCTCCGTCGCAGACGTCGACAGCGGTTCGGTCACCGTGACGCTGTCGGTCGCCAACGGCACCCTCTCGCCATCCGTCACGGCAGGCACGATCACCGGCAACGGCACGGGGACCGTCACGGTCTCCGGCACCCTGGCGCAGGTCAACAGCGTGCTCGCATCGCTGCGTTATACCGGCAAGGCCGATTTCAACGGCTCCGACACGCTGACGGTCGCGACATCGGACGGATCGCTGACGGACACAGATACGGTGGCGATCACGGTCAATCCGGTCGCCGACATTACGCCAGATACGGTGACGACCGCCGAGGATACGGCGCTCACCTTCAACGTCATCACCGGCACGAATGGAGCGACACCAGACAGTTTCAAAGACCCGAGCCGCGCGGTAACGAGCATCACGCAACCGCCTGCCGGACAGGGCAGCGTCACCTTTGCCGCCGACGGTACGCTGGTCTACACGCCTTCGGCCAATTTCAACGGCCAGACGACGTTCACCTACACCGTGACATCGGGCGGCGTCACCGAAACGGCGACGGTGACGGTCAACGTCACGGCCGTCAACGACGCCCCGGTCAACACGCTTCCGGCCTCGGGCTGGACGACCAACGAAGATAGCGGCATCGCGCTTTCCGGTCTTTCCATCTCAGACGTGGATGCCGGCAACGGCACGATGACCGTGACGCTCGCCGTCGGTGGCGGAACGCTGGCGGCAACCTCCGCAGGCGGCGTCGCCATCACCGGTTCCGGATCGGCATCGCTCACGCTTTCCGGCACGCTCTCGGCGATCAATACTTATCTGGCATCCGCCTCCGTCCCGGTATTCACGCCCGCCACCAACGCCAATGGCGCGGTCACGCTGACCATGACCACGAGCGATGGCGGCAGTACCGGCACCGGCGGCATCCTCACCGATACCGACACACGCACCATCACCATCAACGCGGTCAACGATGCGCCGGTGAACACGCTGCCATCGGGCGGCTGGACGACCGACGAGGATTCGGCCGTCAGCCTTTCGGGCCTTTCGATCGCCGATGTCGATGCCGGCAATGGCACCGTCAGCGTCGTGCTCGGCGTTAGCGGCGGTCAATTGACGGCGACGTCAGGCGCAGGCGTTACGATCACCGGATCGGGGACCTCCTCCCTCACGCTGTCGGGAACGCTTGCCAGCATCAACGCCTACCTC
This sequence comes from Hyphomicrobiales bacterium, assembly GCA_900471485.1. Classification (GTDB taxonomy): domain Bacteria; phylum Pseudomonadota; class Alphaproteobacteria; order Rhizobiales; family Rhizobiaceae; genus Rhizobium. The sequence continues at coordinate 307,531 of UCEU01000001.1, read as the reverse complement.
GCCTCGACCGCAAGGCCCCTCTTCACTCCGACCGCTGACTTCAACGGCGCAGTCACGCTGACGATGACGACCAACGACGGCGGCAACACCGGATCGGGCGGCGCGCTGACCGATGTCGATACGGCAACGATCACGGTCAACCCGGTCAACGACGCGCCGACGCTCGACCTCGACGCATCCGCTGCCGGAACCGGATACGCCACCAGCTACACGGAAAACGGCGCCGGCGTCGCGATCGTCAACACCGGCGTGCTGGTCAGTGATATCGACAGCGCCAACATGGCATCGGCGACCGTCGTCATCACCAATGCCCAGGCCGGCGATGCGTTGTCTGTCTCGGGAACGCTGCCGGCGGGCATCACCGCCAGCTACAACCCGTCGACCTTCACGCTGACGCTCAGCGGCTCGGCCAGCAAGGCGGCCTACCAGACGGCACTCGGCCAGATCCGCTACGCTTCCTCCTCGGACGATCCGGGCACGACCGCACGCTCGATCAGCGTGACGGTGTCGGATGGGGCGCTCGCCTCCAATACCGCGATCGCGACGGTCGCCGTCGTCGCCGTCAACGATCCGCCGGTGAACGGCCTGCCCGCCAACGGCTGGAGCATCGCCGAGGACGGTACGCTCTCCCTCACCGGCCTGTCAGTCGCCGATCCCGACGCAGGAACGGGCGTGACGACCGTGACGCTATCCGTTGGCTCCGGCACACTCAGCGCCGCCACCGGGTCAGGTGTCACCGTCAGCGGCTCCGGCACCGCCACGATCACGCTCTCGGGAACGCTCGCCAATATCAACGCCTACCTGACTTCGACGGCCCGGCCGAGCTATTCACCGGTGGCCGACTTTAACGGCTCCGTGACGCTGACCATGACCAGCAGCGACGGGCAGCTGACGGATACCGATACGCAGACCATCACGGTGACCCCGGTCGCCGATATCACCAACGACAACGTCTCGACGAACGAAGACACGGCCGTCGTCATCGACGTCAACAGCAACGACAGTTTCGAGAACCCTGTTCACACGATCACCGCGATCAACGGCAGCGCTATCGTCGCCAACGGCGTCGTCAACGTGACCGGCGGTACCGTGCGCCTCAACGCCGACGGCACGCTGACCTTCACGCCATCCGCCAACCTCAACGGCAATACCAGCTTCACCTACACCGTTACCTCGAGCGGTGTGACCGAAACCGCAACGGTGAACGTAAACATCGTCCCGGTCAACGACGCGCCGGTGAACACGGTTCCGGGCGCCCAGACCGTGGCCGAGGACACCCCGCTTGCAATAGGCGGCGTATCCGTCACCGACGTCGATGGCGACACACTCACCACGACCATAACCGTCACCAACGGCATCGCGAGCGTGGCCACCGGTTCCGGTGCAACCGTGACCAGCAACGGCACTGCGACGGTGAGAATCTCCGGCACCGCCGCGCAGGTAAACGCCGCGCTCGCCGGCCTGACCTACACCGCCACCGCCGACTACAACGGCGCCGCGCAGTTGACGATCCAGACATTCGACGGCGCGCTGACCGATACCGACACGGTTGCGATCTCGATCACACCGGTTGCCGACATCGTCGCAGATACCGTGACGACCAACGAAGACACCGCGATCACCTTCAACGCGATCACCGGTACCAACGGCGCCTCCGCCGACAACTTCGAGAACCCCGGTCGGATCATTTCCTCCGTCACCCAGCCGCCATCAGGCCAGGGAACGGTGACTTTCGCCGCCGATGGCACGATCACCTATACACCCGCCGCGAATTTCAACGGCACCACCAGCTTCACTTACACCGTGACCTCAGGCGGCGTGACCGAAACCGCCACCGTCACGGTCAACGTCACGCCTGTCAACGACGCGCCCGTCAACACCGTCCCAGGCGCGCAGACGACGGCGGAAGATACGTCGATCATCTTCTCGCCGTCAGGCGGCAACGCGATCACAGTCACGGATATCGACAGCGGCACGCTGACCGTCACCGTAACGGTCACCAACGGCGCCTTCTCGCTCTCGGGCACGTCGGGTCTTTCCTTCAGCGCCGGCGACGGCACGTCGGACCAGACGATGACCTTCTCCGGAACCGCGACGGCGATCAACGCGGCACTTGCCGGCGCCAGCTATGCGCCGACCGCGGATTACAATGGTCCGGCGCAGATTTCCGTGCGCACCTCCGACGGCGCGCTTGCCGCCAACAGCACGATCGCGGTCGACATCACGCCGGTTGCCGATATCGCCAATGATTCCGTATCCACCGACGAGGACGTGCCCGTTGTCATCTCCGTTCTCGCCAACGACAGTTTCGAGAACCCGGGCCGCCTGATCACCGCCGTCGATGGCAAGGCGATCACCGCAGGTGGCGCCGCCGTGACCGTCGCCAACGGCTCCGTGCGCCTCAACGGCTCGGGCCAGCTGGTCTTCACGCCGACGCTCGACTACAACGGCATGGCGAATTTCACCTATACGGTGACTTCCGGCGGAACCACCGAAACCGCGCAGGTGACGGTCGCTGTCGCCTCCGTCAACACACCGCCGGTCAACACTCTTCCTCCGACGTTCACGGCTATCGAGGACACGGCGCTCGGCCTCGCGGGGCTGCAGATTTCCGACCAGGATGCGGGCTCCGGCACCATGACCGTGACGCTCTCAGTGAACTCCGGCGTGCTCTCGGCACTGGCCGCCGGCGGAGTGAACGTGACCGGCTCCGGCTCGCAATCACTGACGCTCTCGGGCACGCTCGCCGACATCAATGCCTATCTCGCCGCCGCGACGCGCCCGAGCTACACGCCCGCGGCCAATTCGACATCAAGCGTCACGCTGACGATGACCACCAACGACAACGGCAATACCGGCGGCATGGCGCTGGTCGATATCGACACCGCGACGATTTCGGTGACGCCGGTCAACGACGCGCCATCGGGCACCGACAACACCGTGACCATCAACGAGGATGCGACCTACACCTTCTCGGCCGCGAGCTTCGGTTTCAGCGACGCCGCCGACAGCCCCGCGAACAGCTTCGCCGCCGTCGTCATCACGACGTTGCCGACGAATGGCGTGCTCTCGCTCGGCGGTACGCCCGTCACGGCGGGACAGGTCATCTCCGCCGCGAATTTCGGTAACCTGACCTTCACGCCGACCACCAATGCCAACGGTGCGGGCCTTGCCTCGTTCACATTCCAGGTGCGCGACAACGGCGGAACGGCCAATGGCGGCCAGGACACCGACCAGACACCCAACAGCTTCACCTTCAATGTCACGGCGGTCAACGACGCGCCGGTCAACACATTGCCCGCAACTTTCGGCACGAACGAGGATACCGCGCTTTCTCTCGCCGGCATCCAGGTCACCGATGTCGACGCCGGCACAGGCGCGATCACGGTGACGCTCAGCGTCAATTCCGGGACGCTGACGGCCGCGAACGGTGCAGGCGTCACAGTCAGCGGATCGGGAAGCGGCACGCTGGTACTGAACGGCACTCTTGCCAATATCAACGGCTTCCTGGCCGCGGCCGGCACACGGCCCACGTTCAACCCGGTCGCCAATGCGAACGGCACCGTCACTCTGACCATGGTGACCAACGACAACGGCAACACCGGGAGCGGCGGCGCTCTGTCGGACACGGATACGGCGACGATCACCATCGCGCCCGTCAACGACGCGCCGGTCGGCTCCGATGTGTCGATCTCCACCAATGAGGACAGCGTCTTCTCGGGGAGACTGCCGATCGCGACCGATGTCGACGGCGACACGCTGACCTATGGCGCCGGAACTATCGCGCCCTCGCACGGCACCGTCGTCGTCAATCCGAATGGCACCTACACCTACACGCCGGCAGCCAATTTCAACGGCACCGACAGCTTCACCTACAGCATCACAGACGGGACGGTCACGGTCCAGTATCTGGTCAACGTAACCGTCAACGCGGTCAACGACGCCCCCGTCGGCGTCAACGACACGGCCCAGACCAATGCCAACCTGACGGCCAGCCTGAATGTCCTCGCCAACGATACCGACGTCGATGGCGACACGCTGCAGGTCTCCGCGATCAACGGCACCGCCGCCAATGTCGGCGTCGCGGTGGCCGGTTCGAACGGCGGCAGCTTCACGATCGGCGCCAACGGCAACGCGATCTTCAATCCGGGCAGCGCCTTTGACGATCTGCCGGCCGGCCAGCAGCGCACATCGAGCGTGACCTATCAGCTCTCTGACGGCCATGGCGGCTTCTCTACCGCAACCTTCACCGTCACGGTGACCGGCGTCAACGACGCCCCGATCTCCACGCCGATCGCCAACCAGACCGGCAACGACGCGCAGGCGATCTCGCTCTCGGTCGCCGGCAATTTCAGCGATCCGGATACGGGCGATACCCTCACCTTCTCCGCCACCGGCCTGCCGCCTGGCCTCACGATCAATGCGGCGACCGGCGAGATCTCGGGCACCATCAACCGCAGCGCCAGCGTCAACGGCCCCTATGCCGTGACCGTCACGGCAACCGACCGCGGCGGCGCCACCGCCAGCCGCAGCTTCACCTGGGCGGTTCTTAACCCTTCCCCGATCGCCGCCGCCGACAACCTCGCCACGACCGAGAACGCCTCCATCAACGGTTCGGTCTTCGCCAACAACGGCAACGGGATCGACCGCGATCCGGATGGCGATCCCATTTCGGTCTCGGCGGTCAGCGGCAATGCCGCCGGCGTCGGGCAACCGATCGCGGGGTCGAACGGCGGCACGTTCACCATCAACACCGATGGTACCTACGCCTTCAACCCGGGCACCGCCTTCGACGATCTCGCCGCCGGCGCCACGCGGGCAACGACGATCACCTACACGATCACCGACGGACAGGGCGGCTTCTCGACCGCGACCGTCACCGTCACCGTGACCGGCCAGAACGACGCCCCCGTCGCCGTAGCAGACAGCTTCACGACAAACGAAGACACCAGCGTCACCTTCGATGTGCGCGCCAACGACAGCGATATCGACGGCGGCACGCTTGCCGTGACACAGATCAACGGCACCGGAATCGTCTCCGGCGGCTCGGTCGTCGTCACCGGCGGCACCGTCACGCTCAATGCCAACGGCACGCTCACCTTCACGCCGCTTGCCGATTACAACGGCACGCCGAGCTTCACCTACACCGTCTCCGATGGCCAGGGCGGCACTGCGACGGCGACCGTCAACGGAACCGTCAACGCGGTGCAGGACCCACCGGTCGCCCAGAACGACAGCTTCACGACCAACGAGGATGTCGCCGTCACCTTCGACGTGCGCGGCAACGACAGCGATCCCGACGGCGATGCGCTCTCGGTCGTCCAGATCAACGGCACGAGCATCGCTTCCGGTGCTTCGGTCGCCGTGACCGGCGGCAGCGTCCGGCTCAACGCCAATGGCACGCTCACCTTCACCCCATCGGCCGACTACAACGGCACCCCGAGCTTCACCTACACGATCTCCGACGGCCACGGCGGCACCGCCACGGCAACCGTCAACGGCACGGTGAACCCGGTCCAGGATCCACCCGTTGCACAGAACGACAGCTTCACCACGGCGGAGGACCAGCCCGTCACCATCTCGGTTCTTGCCAACGACAGCGACCCTGACGGCGATGCGCTGACGATCACGCGGATCAACAGCACCAACATCGCGATTGGCGGCGCGGTCGCCGTGACCGGCGGCAGCGTGCGGCTGAATGCCGACGGCACGCTGACCTTCACGCCGGCAGCCAACTTCAATGGCACGCCAAGCTTCACGTACACCGTTTCCGACGGCAACGGCGGCACGGCGACCGCCACCGTCGCCGGCACCGTCACACCCGTCAACGACGCGCCTGTCGCCGTCAACGACAGCTTCACGACACCGGAAGACACGGCGGTGACCATCGACGTGCGCGGCAATGACAGCGATGTCGATGGCGATGCTCTGACCGTCACCGCGATCAACGGCGCCGCTATCACCGCAGGCGGCTCGGTCACCATCACCGGCGGCAGCGTCCGGCTGAATGCCGACGGCACGCTGACCTTCACGCCAGTCCTGAACTACAACGGCAGCCCGACCTTCACCTATACCATCTCCGACGGCAACGGTGGCAGCGCCTCCGCCACGGTCACCGGCACCGTGACACCCGTCAACGACGCACCCGTTGCCGCGGCCGACAACTTCACGACACCCGAGGATACGGCCGTGACACTCGATGTCCGCGCCAACGACAGCGATGCCGACGGGGACAGCCTTAGCGTGACCGCGATCAACGGTACGTCGATCGCCATCGGCGGTTCGGTCGTCGTGACCGGCGGCAGCGTGCGGCTGAACGCCGATGGCACCCTCACCTTCACACCTGCATTGAACTACAATGGCAACCCGACCTTCACCTACACCGTTTCCGACGGCAATGGCGGCACGGTGACCGCTGCCGTCAATGGCACGGTCACGCCGGTCAACGACGCCCCGATCTCATCCGACACGACGGTTTCCGTCGACGAGGACGGCGTGCTGTCGGGCACGCTGCCGCCTGCGAGCGACCCGGACGGCGACAGCGTAAGCTATGCGGCTGGCACGACGAGGCCGGCGAACGGCAGCCTCACGGTCAACAGCGACGGCACCTACAGCTACCGGCCGAACGCGAACTTCAACGGCACGGATCGCTTCAGCTTCGTCGTCAGCGACGGCAAGGGCGGCAGCAGCGAATATACGGTGACCGTCAACGTCGCCGGCGTGAACGATGCGCCTGTCGGAACGCCGCTGCCCACGCGCTCTGGCGCGGACGGCGCGCAGGTGAACTTCAACCTCTCCGGCTTCTTCTCCGACGCGGATGGCGACACGCTCAGCTACACGGCAACCGGGCTTCCATCAGGGTTGGCGATCAGCGCCTCTGGCGTGGTCACCGGCACCATCGACCGCCAGGCAAGCATCGGTGGTCCGTCCGGCAACGGCGTATACTCCGTAACCATCGCCGTCGATGACGGACATGGCGGAACCACGAGCCAGACCTTCACCTTCTCAGTGACGAACCCTGCGCCCATCGCCGTCAACGATACAGCGGCCGGCACCGAAGATACTGCCATCGTCATCAACGTGCTGGATGGTTCGGCAAGCGGTGGTGTGCCAGACAGCGATCCGGATGGCGATCCGCTGACCGTGACGGCCGCGAGCGCAGCCAACGGGACGGTCACCATCGGCTCCAACGGCCAGATCACCTACCAGCCGAATGCGAACTTCAACGGCACCGATACGATCGTCTACACCATCTCGGACGGAAACGGCGGCACGGCCAGCGCCACGGTCACCGTTACCGTTGCAGGCGTCAACGACGATCCGGTCGGCCAGCCGATTGCCGACCGCACCCGCAACGACGGCGACCAGGATACGATCGATCTCGGCGCCTTCTTCAGCGATCCCGATGGCGATGCGCTGCGCTATTCCGTGACAGGCCTGCCCTCCGGGCTGACGCTCGATCCGATCACCGGCCGGATTACCGGCCGCATCGCCGCGGACGCGTCGGGGCCGACGGGTGAGCGGATCTATGTCGTGACCGTCTCAGCTTCCGACGGTCATGGCGGCCTGACATCTGTAACGTTCAACTACACTGTCCTGAACCTGCCGCCCGTCGCCCAGGACGACACGGCTGTCACTAACGAAGATACGCCTGTAGATATCGACGTTCTTGCCAACGACGGCGATCCGGATGGAGACAATGACGAGGTCATCCGCGTCAACAACGTCGTGCTGCAGCTGGACGGCGCCTCCGTCGCGACCGCCCACGGCTCGGTCCGGCTTGTCGCCGGCCCCGGCGATCGTCCGGTGCTGCGCTTTACGCCGGTGGCCAACTACAACGGCCAGGAAACCTTCACCTACTCGATCGACGACGGCAACGGCGGTGTCGACACCGCCACGGTAACCGTCACCATCCTGCCGCAGAACGACGGCCCCGTAAGTCCGAACCCCATTCCGGACCGGGTCCGCGCCGACGGTCAGAGTTTCGTCTATCGTGTCGCCGATTTCTTCACCGATCCTGATGGCGACACGCTCAACTACACGATCACCGGCCTGCCCGAGGGACTCACCTTCGACACCGCCTCCGGCACCATCCTCGGCACCATCGACCACGATGCCAGCCAGGGCGGCGCGGGCGGGATCTATACGATCACCGTCACCGCGCATGACGGTCCCGGCGGAACCGGCGAAGCGATTTCGCGGACCTTCCAGCTCACCGTCACCAATCCGGGCCCGACGGCGGCCAACGATACCGTCGTCGTCAACGAGGACCAGAGCGCCACCTTCAACGTCATCACCGGCCAGGGCACCAGCAGTGGCGACGATGGCGCGGATATCGATCCCGATGGCGACACACTGACGCTGACCTCCGCCTCGGCCGGACAGGGAACGCTGACCTACACGGCGAACGGGGCCATCACCTACACCCCGCCGGCGGATTTCAGCGGCACCGATACGATCGTCTACACGATCTCCGACGGCCAGGGCGGGGTTTCCTCGGCGACGGTGACGATCACCGTCAATTCCGTCAACGACGCACCCGAGGTCGACGGCGACATCCCGACACAACGCGACAGCGACGGCCAGCAGGTTTCGTTCGACGTCGGCGCCTATTTCTCCGACCGCGATGGCGACACCTTGTCGTTTTCCGCGACCGATCTGCCGCCCGGGCTGTCGATCGACCCGGCGACCGGCGTCATTTCCGGCACCCTTCCCAGCGACGCGTCCCGGCCCACGCCCTACACGGCGACCATCACGGTTTCCGACGGCCACGGCGGGACGATTTCGCAGACGATCACCTGGGTCATCAGCAACTTCGCGCCCAAGGCTGCGGATGACGTGCTTTCGGTCGGGCAGAACCAGAACGGCGGCGGCAATGTGCTGACCAACGACAGCGATCCTGATGGCGATGCGCTCGTCATCGACGAGGTCAATGGCCAGGCTTCCAGCGTCGGCCAGGCCGTGACGGGCTCGAACGGCGGTACATTCACCGTCGGCGCGAACGGCGCCTATACCTTCAATCCGGGCTCCGACTTCGCAGACCTGCCTGCCGGCGTGACACGGACCACCAGCGTCACCTATCGCGTGACGGACGCCGACGGCGAAAGCGATACCGCCACCATTACCGTGACGGTCACCGGCGCCAACGACGCACCCGTCGCAACGCCGATCCCCGGCATGACCTTTGCCGACGGGCAATCGCTGACCGACAACCCGGTCGGCGTCGGCCCCTTCTTCAGCGACATCGACGGCGATACCCTCACCTTCGGCGCCACCGGTCTGCCGCAAGGCCTGTCGATGAACGCCCAAGGCGTGATTACGGGCATCATCAATATCGGCGCCTCGCAGGGCGGACCCTACCAAGTGACCGTCACGGCAGACGACGGCCATGGCGGTACGCGGGCTGTCACCTTCAGCCTCACAGTCACCAATCCCGGGCCGATCGCGGTGAACGACACCGCGAGCACGACGGAAGACACGCCGCTCCTCAACATCGACGTGCTGTCCAACGACACAGATCCCGATGGCGACCCGTTGTCGATCGACTTGAGTTTCCCGCCGACAGCCGCGCACGGCACGGTTACCGTCAACGCCGACGGCACCCTGAACTACACACCGGACCGCGACTTCAACGGCGTCGACACCGTGGTCTATCGCATTACCGACGGCCAGGGCGGCCTCAGCACCGGCATCCTGACGATCACCGTCGGCGCCGAGAACGACCCGCCGGTCGCCGGCGACATCGCCGACATGGAACGCAACGACGGCGACACGATCAATCTCGACATATCGAGCTACTTCGCCGATCCGGAAGGCGGCGCACTGACTTTCGACGTGGAAGGGCTGCCCCCGGGGCTCACGCTTAACCCGATCTCCGGCGTCATCAGCGGCCGGATCTCCGCAGGCGCATCCGGCCCGATGGGCCTGGCGAGCTATGTGGTCAAGGTCACCGCCACGGATGCGGAAGGCGGTTCCGCCGACACCGCCTTCACCTACACAATCCGCAACATCGCGCCGGATGCGATGAACGATACGGCCACGACCTCCGAGGACCAGCCGGTCGATATCCCCGTTCTCGCCAACGATGTCGACAGCGACGGCGACACCAACACGATCACGCTCGTCAACGGCGTCAATGTCAGCGTTGGCGGCCCCGCCGTTCCCACCGCGAACGGTTCGGTTCAGCTGGTTCTCGTCAACGGCGTGCAACAGCTCCGCTTCACGCCCACGCCCGACTACGTCGGCACGGCGTCCTTCACCTATACGGTCTCCGATGGCAACGGCGGCACCGACACGGCGACCGTGGTCGTCACCGTCGAGGGCGTCAACGATGCGCCGGTGGCAAGCCCGATCCCCGATCATTCGCAGGCGGATGGCTCCGACGTCAGCTTCGACGTGACGAGCTTCTTCACCGACGTGGACGGCGATGCTCTGACGCTCGCTGTCACCGGCCTGCCACCGGGTCTCGAGTATCACCCTGAAACCGGACTGATCAGCGGCAGGATCAATGCGGACGCCTCGACGGGCAGCCCCTATCGCGTGGTGGTAACCGCCGATGACGGCCATGGCGGCACGGCGTCGACGGCATTCACCTTCGCCGTCACCAACCCCGCGCCCATCGCAAACAACGACACCGTAGCGACGAACGAGGATACCACGGTCACCTTCAACCCGATTACCGGCGAAGGCACCACCAACGGCGGCGCCGACAGCGATCCCGACGGCGACCCGCTGACGATCGTCGCGATCAACGGCCAGGCGATCGCAGCCGAAGGCACCGTGGCCGTGACAGGCGGAACCGTCCGGCTCAACCTTGACGGCTCGCTCACCTTCACGCCCACGGCCGACTTCAACGGCACCGTTCCCCTCACCTATCGCATCAGCGACGGCAATGGCGGCTTCGCGGACGCCTCCATCTCGATCGCGGTGGCCTCGGTCAACGACGTCGCGGTGGTCGACCTCAACGGCGCGGCACCCGGGGGCGACATCTCCGGCAACTTCAACGAAGGCGATACTCCGGTTGCTATCGCCAGCGGCGACGCGATCATCTTCGATCCGGAGGGCGGGCTGACCGCGCTCAACGTCGCTCTGGGCGGCTTTACCGATCGCGGATCGGAAGTCATCCACCTGAACGGTTCCGTCGATATCGTCTACGGAACGGCAAGCAGCGGCACGATCAGCTTCGGCGGCACGACGTTCAGCTTCGCCTATGACGGAGCCAATGCGGTTTCCTTCACCAATGCGGCCGGAGGCGCGATCGAGAATGCATCGGCATCGGCGCTTATCCGCGCGCTTCAATATGAAAACACCAGCGACAACCCGACTGCAGGCGATAGAACCTTCTCGGTAACCGTCACCGACGATGGCGGAGCGACTTCGGACCCCGCCGTCTCGACGATCTCCATCGGCGCGGTCAACGACGCTCCCGTCGCCAACGACGATACGGCAACGACCAACGAGGACACCGCCATCACAGGCGCCGTGCCTGGCGTGCTCAGCAACGATACCGATCCGGATGGCGATACGCTCGTCGTGTCGTCCGTCGGCGGCGCGGCCCCAGGCACGCCAGTCGCGGGGTCCGAGGGCGGAACCTTCGTCATCAACGCAGACGGAAGCTATCGCTTTGATCCGGGCGCCGATTTCCAGGCCCTCAAGGCAGGCGAAACGCGTGTAAGCACAGTCACCTACGAGGTTTCCGACGGCCACGGCGGCACCTCATCCGCTTCGCTCTCGGTCACCGTAACGGGTGTCAACGACGCACCGATCGGCTCCGACGGCAGCATCCGCACCAACGAGGATACGGTCGCGAGCGGAACCCTGCCCATTGCTACCGATCCCGATGGCGATGCGCTGACCTATGCGATCGCAACTGCGCCATCGAACGGCGTCGTCACCATCAGTGCCGACGGTAGCTACACCTACACACCGCCCCTCAACTTCAACGGAACGGACAGCTTCACCTACAGCGTCTCGGATGGGCGCTCGACGGTCACCTACACGATCGCGGTCGAGGTCGTTCCGGTTGACGACGCGCCTGTCGGCACGCCGATCGGCAACCATTCCTACGCGGATGCGCAGACGGTGCGCTTCGACGTTTCCGGCAATTTCAGCGATGTCGACACGCCCAACCTGACCTTCACGGCCACCGGCCTCCCCTCTGGACTGGAAATCTCCAGCGCTGGCATCATCACCGGCCAGGTGAATTCCGATGCTTCGCAGGTGAACGGCGGCATCTACACCGTGAGAATCACGGCCAGCGACGGCACCAGCGCGGCGGAACAAGTCTTCACGATCCGTGTCTCGAACCCGGCGCCGATCGCCAGGGACGATGCCGCAACCACTGGCGAAAATACAGATATCAACGGCTCCGTCTTCGCCAACAACGGCAACGGAGCAGATAGCGACCCCGACGGCGACGCGTTCGTCGTCAGCGCGGTCAACGGCAACGCCGGCGGCGTCGGCGCTTCGGTCACGGGCTCCGGCGGCGGACGTTTCATCATCGGCGCCGACGGCAGCTACAGCTTCGTGCCGGGAACCGACTTCGACAACCTGCAGGTTGGACAGACCAGGACGACCAGCGTCACCTACACCATATCCGACGGCCAGGGCGGCACGTCGACGGCGACCTTCACCGTGACGGTGACCGGCGCCAACGATCTGCCTGAAGGCTCGGATGTCACCGTGTCCACCAACGAGGACACCGCCCTCAACGGCCGGCTTCCCGCCGCAACCGACATCGACGGCGATACGCTGACCTACGGTGCCGGCGCACAGCCGAGCCACGGCAGCGTGACCGTCGATGCAGCCGGCTTCTACACCTATACGCCGGCGACCGATTTCAACGGCACCGACAGCTTCACCTACACGATCTCCGATGGCAGGGCGGTCGTGACCCACACGGTCACCGTCAACGTCGGTGCCGTCAACGACGCGCCTGTGCTCGACGACGTGACCGTAAACGTCGACGAGGACGGAACGACTTCGGGCCAGCTTGCGGCGACCGATGCCGACAATGCGTCGAACGAACTGACCTACGGGCTTCAGACGGCCGCGCAGAACGGCACGGCCGTGGTCAACGCCGACGGCAGCTACAGCTATACCCCCAATGCCAACTTCAACGGCACCGACAGCTTCACCGTCATCGTCCGGGACCCCGGCGGCGCATCCGCCGTCGCCACGATCACTGTCTCCGTCGGTGCGATAAACGATGCGCCGGTTGCTGTCGATGACGCGGCCAGCACGAGTGAAAACACGCCGGTATCGGGCAATGTCATCGTCGGCGGCCCCGGCGCGGACAGCGATCCGGATGGCGATCCGCTGACTGTTGTTGGTGTGGGTGCTGCCAGCGGCGGCGTTGGCGCTTCTGTGGCCGGCCAGGGCGGCGGCACCTTCCGCATCGCCGCGGATGGCTCCTACACATTCGATCCGGGCACGGATTTCGACCGGCTCGCCGCCGGCGTGACGGCAACCACCTCCGTGTCATACACGATCTCCGACGGCCATGGCGGCACTGCGACCGCGACGCTGACGGTCACCGTCACCGGAACCAACGACGCACCGACCGCGCCGGCCTTGCCGCCGCAGACGAGTCTCGACGGCGACACCGTCTCGGTCGCCGCCGGCGCACAGTTCAGTGACGTCGACGGCGGCCCGCTGACCTTCACCGTCACCGGCCTGCCGCCGGGGCTCGCCTTCAATGCGCAGACGGGCGAAATCACCGGCAAGATCCTGCCGAACGCCTCGGGCTCGACCGGCAGCAACACCTACACGGTAACAGTCACGGCGAACGACGGGGCCGGCGGAACGGCGGCCCGCAGCTTCGCCTGGACAGTGACCAACCCGGCGCCGACTGCGGTCAACGACCAGTTTGCCGTCGATGAGGACACCGAGCTCTCGGGATCCGTCCTGCTCGACAACGGCAGCGGCGCCGACAGCGACCCGGATGGCGATCCGCTGGCCGTATCCCTTGTCAGCACGACGGCGCACGGGACGCTCGTCCTGCGCCCCGACGGCACCTTCACATACACGCCGGCGCCGGGCTTCAACGGAACCGACAGCTTCGTCTACCGCATCTCCGATGGCAACGGCGGCACCGATACCGCGACAGCGACCATCTCGGTCGCATCGGTCAACGATGCGCCGGTCGCCGGCAACGACAACTTCACGGTGACCGAGGACGGCCAGACTGTGATCGCGGTGCTCGCGAATGACAGCGACCCCGATGGCGACGCGCTTTCGATCACCGAGATCGACGGCCAGGCGATCTCTCCCGGCGGCAGCGTCACGCTCGCCTCCGGCACCGTTACCCTCAACGCCAACGGCACGCTGACCTTCGCGGCGGCTCCCGACTACACCGGAAACGCCAACTTCAGCTACACGGTCTCCGACGGCAGCCTTTCCGTCCAGGGAAGGGTTACCGGCACAGTAACCGCCGTGAACGACGCACCGGTCAACAGCCTGCCGGCAACGTTCAACGGTACGGAAGACACACCGCTCCCCCTCACCGGCATATCGATTTCCGACGTCGATGCCGGAACGGGCGTCATGACCGTCACGCTGCGGGTCGATGCGGGAACGCTGAGCGCACTTGCTGGCGGCAACGTCCAAGTGGCCGGCAGCGGTTCCGGCGCGCTCACGCTGACTGGTCGGCTCGCCGACATCAACGCCTACCTTGCCGGTGCTTCCGCGCCCGTCTATCAGCCGGCAACCAACTCCAATGCACCGGTCACGCTGACCATGATCACCAGCGACGGCGGAAACACCGGCGCGGGCGGCGCGCAGACCGACACCGATCAGGCGACCATCATCCTCGCCGCGGAAAACGACCCGCCGGTCGCCGGCGGTTCCTTGATCCAGACGCAGGAAGACACGCCAGTATCGGGTGTGGTTTCGGCGAGCGATCCCGATGGCGATCCGCTGAGCTTCGCCGTCGCATCCGGCCCGCGCAACGGCACCGCCACGATCGACGCGGCCGGGCGCTACCTCTATTCGCCGAACACGAACTTCAACGGCAGCGACAGCTTCAACATCAGCATCAGCGACGGCCAGGGCGGCGTGACGACGGTAACGATCTCGGTCACGGTCGCCGCGGTGAACGACGCACCGGTGGGCTCCGACGGCACCGCGACGGCAACGGAGGATCAACCTCTCGACGGCCTCTTGCCGGTGGCAACCGATCCCGATGGCGACGCCCTCACCTATGGTCTCGGCCGACAGGCCGAGCACGGCATAGTCACCGTCAATGCCGACGGCAGCTATCGCTACGTGCCGGCCGCGAACTACAACGGCGCGGACAGCTTCACCTATACCGTCTCCGACGGGAAGACCGTCTCGACCTATACGATTTCGCTCTCCGTCACCGCCGTCAACGACGCACCCGTCGGCTCCGGCACCTCGATCTCCGTCGAGGAAGACGAGACGGTGAGCGGCCAGCTGCCGCCCGCCTCCGATGCCGACGGTGATACCGTCTCCTACGGTCTCGACACCCAGGCCGCGCATGGCACCGCCGTGGTGCGTGCCGACGGCAGCTACAGCTATACGCCGGCTCCCGGCTACAATGGCGCCGACAGCTTCGTCTACAGCATCTCGGACGGCACCGAGACCGTAACCTATATCGTCACGGTCACGGTCGGGGCAGTCAACGATCCCCCAAGCGGCTCGGACGCCACGATCACGGTCGCGGAAGACGGCTTGGCAAGTGGCCGGCTGCCTGTCGCCACCGACCCCGATGGCGATCCGCTCACCTATGGTCTGGGCGCAGCCCCCGCTCACGGAACTGTCGTCGTCAACGCCGACGGCACTTACAGCTATCGCCCGAGCGCCAACTTCAACGGTGCCGACCGCTTCACCTACACCGTGTCGGATGGCCTCGATGTCGTGACCTATGTGGTGACGATCAACGTCACACCCGTCAACGACGCGCCGGTCGGCTCGAACACCGAGATCACCGTCCCGGAAGACAGCCCGTTCGATGGGGTCCTGCCGGCGGCCAGCGATCCGGATGGCGATCCGCTGACCTACGCGCTCGGCGCCCAGGCGCAGCACGGCACCGTTACGGTCAATGCCGACGGCAGCTATCGATATGTGCCCGCCGCCGACTATAACGGCGCGGACAGCTTCACCTACCAGGTCTCGGACGGAGAAGCGGTCTCGACCTATACGGTCCGGATCACGGTCACTGCTGTCAACGACGCGCCCGTTGGCAGCAATGTCTCGATAGCGGTCGACGAGGATGGCACGGCCACCGGCAACCTGCCGCGCGCGGTCGACGCCGACGGCGATCCGCTGACCTACCTGCTGCAGACGGGACCGAGCCACGGCACGGCGACTGTCCAGCCTGACGGACGCTATACCTACATCCCGGACGCCAACTACAATGGCACGGACACGTTCACCTACGCGATCTCCGACGGCAAGGTGACATCGGTCTACACGGTGACGGTGAATGTCGGCGCTGAAAACGATGCGCCCACAGGGTCCAACCTCGCGATCTCCGTCTCCGAGGATGCATCCTTCAGCGGATCGCTGCCGCCGGCCTCGGATGCCGATGGCGATGCCGTCACATATGGTCTGGGAACGCCGGCCGCACACGGCGCGGTCACCGTCAACCCGGATGGCACCTTCACCTATACGCCTGTGGCCAACTACAACGGTCCCGACCGGTTCACCTATACGTTGTCGGACGGCACGGAAACCGTAAGTTACACCGTCACCATCAACGTGCGCGCCGTCAACGACGCGCCCGTCGGCGCCGATACCGCGATATCCCTGGCCGAGGATACGCCCTTCTCGGGAACCCTGCCGCCGGCAACCGATGCGGATGGCGACGCCGTCACCTATGGCCTGGCGGCAGCTGCCGGCCACGGTACCGTGCGCGTCAATGCCGACGGCACTTTCAGCTACGTTCCCAACGCCAATTTCAACGGCACGGACAGCTTCAGCTATTCTGTCAGCGACGGCGCGGCAAGCAATGTCTACCGCGTCACGGTCACGGTCAGCGCCGTCAACGACGCGCCCGTCGGTTCCAATGCGTCGATCTCGGTCGAACAGGGCACGACGGCATCCGGCAACCTGCCGCCAGCCTTCGACGTCGAAGGCTCGCCGCTGACCTATGGCCTCGGCGCCCAGGCGGCACATGGCACGGTGACGATCGGACCAACCGGCACCTACACCTATCAGCCGGCGCCCGGCTTCGCGGGAACCGACCAGTTCACCTATACGATCTCGGACGGCAGCGCCGTGTCGATCTACACGGTGACGGTTTCGGTCGGCGCTGCCAATGGCGCACCGGTCGGCCAGGACGGAGCGCTGACGGTCGCCGAGGATACGCCCTTCATGGGCCGCCTTCCCACCGCCACCGATCCTGACGGGGACGCCGTCACTTATGGCCTTGCCGGAAATCCGGCGCATGGCACCGTCACCCTCATGGCGGACGGCCGCTACACCTATATAGCCGACCGCAACTACAACGGCCCCGACCAGTTCAGCTACTCCGTCAGCGACGGCCGGGCGACGGTCGTCTACCGTATGATCGTCACTGTCACGCCCGTCAACGATGCACCTGTGGGTTCCGGCACATCAATCTCCGCCGGTCGCGACCAGACGGTCTCCGGCAGATTGCCGCCGGCCTTCGACGTCGAGGGAACCCCCGTTGTCTACGGCCTCGGCTCGGGCCCGGCACATGGTACGCTCACGATCAATCCAGACGGCACCTATTCCTACACGCCGGCCTCTGGATACGAGGGCGCCGACAGCTTCACCTTCACCGTTTCCGATGGTGATGCGACGTCGACCTACACCGTCACGATCTCGGTGGGCGGCGCTGAGCCGCCGGCGGAACGTCCGCCGCTCGAGCGGGACCCGCCCGTCCAGTTCCCGGTCGATTCGAACGATCCCGGTGGCCCTGATTTCGACGATGATGGCAATGGTCTGGGTTCCGGCATACACGACGTGTTCGACGATCTAGGCGCCATCTCCGATGACATTACCGCCGACGGCCCGATCGACAGCGTGATCAACGCCGCGCAACCTTTGAACGGGATCGGCTCGCTGCCGCGCGAAGGCGCGGTGCTTCACGTGGTCCATCAGATCGCGGACTGGATCGAAAGCGGCCGCCGTCTGGACGACCTGCATATCGGCTTCTTCAAGGGTGGGTCGAACATCCACCTGGCCGGCGTCGGCGAGGACAGCACGTGGTTCACTGTGGATACCATCTTCCACAAGGACTACCTCTACATCATGCCGAAATCGAGCGGCGACGTCGAAGATGCGACTTTCAGCGTGACGCTTGCCGATGGCCGCGCCCTGCCCGCCTGGATGACCGCGACCCATGGCGGCATGATCATCGGCCGACCGCCGGTCGGAACCGTATCCATCGACATCCGCATATGGGGCACATCGAAGGAAGGCACGATCAGCGACAGCCTGCGGATCGACCTGCAGACCGGAACCATCCTCGACCATATCAGGGACCGCCGCGCCGATCTCGGTAACGGCACGCTCTTCTCCGACCAGATGCTGGCGGAGGCGAAGTTCGATGGATCGAAGACCGACAAGCTGTGGGCGGCGCTTCTGGGGCGCTGATCAAGCCCTCGACAACCGCAATCGGCACCCGCTCGTGGCGAAGCGAAGTGACCGATCGCGGTTGCAGCCTTGGGAGGCTTTGGTCCGCCGCATTTGCTGGACGCCGGCCTGACTAAAGAACGAAAAGTGCTGCGTCGATACACAGTTACGTGAAACGCCTTATGCTAGAAATTAAAGCCGCTGCGATCGTAGCGATCACGCCGAGCCGGCTACGAAAGTCGAGGCGCTCGAGCTTGCGCAAAGACGTTTCGCTATCCTAATAGTTTATAGTTTTAATGTTCTTTGCTTTCCTTTGCCATTCTTGCACCTCTCGGAGGACATCCGATGGGAGACAAAAATGGAAGTTGTTCAACTTGACACCACCCGCATCCGGCCGACCACCGCACGCCTTGCGAATGAGGAGCAGGTACTGGCGGCCGCGCGCAGGCTTGCCGGCGAGTTCGCTCTGGCCGCCTCGAAGCGCGATGCCGAGCGCATTCTCCCGTTCCAGGAACTGGACGCACTGTCGCAATCCGGCCTTCTCGGAATAACGGTGCCGGCGGAGTACGGCGGCCTGGATGTTTCCAATGTCGTGTTGGCCGAAGTAACGGCCATACTTTCCGAGGCCGACGGTTCGATCGGGCAGATCCCGCAGAACCACTTCTACATTCTCGAGGCGCTGAGGACGGATGGCAGCGAGGAGCAGAAGAAGTTCTTCTTCGCCCGTGCACTGGCCGGCGATCGGTTCGGCAACGCTCTGTCCGAACGCGGCACGAAGACGGTCGGACACTACAACACCCGCATCCGCAAGGACGGGCTCGGCTACCGCATCGACGGGCGGAAATTCTATTCGACAGGGGTCATCTTCGCCGATTGGGTCACCATCTTCGCGCTCGACGAGAATGAGAACCTAACGATGTCCTTTGTTCAAAAAGGCACGGAAGGCATTGAGATCATTGACGACTGGGATGGCTTCGGCCAACGCACGACCGGCAGCGGCACCACAGTTCTCAACAATGTCTATGTTCAGGCGGATGCCGTCGTCTTTCACCACAAGGGCTTCGAGCGGCCAACCACCATCGGCTCAGTAGGCCAGATCATCCATGCCGGCATCGATCTCGGCATCGCTCGCGCGGCCTTCGCCGAGATGCTCGATTTCGTGAACACCCGGTCGCGGCCGTGGACGAATAGCGGTGTCGACAAGGCGTCAGATGATCCACTGACGATATCGAAGGTGGGCGAGATCGCCATCCGGCTGGAGGCGGCCACAGCGCTCGTCGAGCGCGCCGGCATCAAGGTGGATATCGCCCAGATCGAGACCACCGAGGAGAACGTGGTTGCGGCGACGCTCGCCGTGGCCGCCGCCAAGGTGCTGACCTCGGAGATAGCGCTCGACGCTTCCAACACCTTGTTCGAGCTCTCCGGCACCGCCGCCACTGGCACCGGCCTCAATCTCGACCGGCACTGGCGAAACGCCCGCACCCACACTCTGCACGATCCCGTGCGGTGGAAGTACCACGTGGTCGGCAATTACCACCTGAACGGCGTAAAGCCTCCGAGAAGCGGCGCGCTCTGACAAAACGAAAGAGCCCCGTCGCACCAGGTGCGGCGGGGCTCGCAGGGCCGGGAGGACCGCTGTTTAGCTGTAGAGACTGACTTCGGGGATCCTGTCGTTGAGAACGAATTCGCCGACTTCCCTGGCCTTGTAGAAGACCGGGTCATGCAGCGTGTGCGTCCGCACGTTTCGCCAGTAACGATCGAAACGATAGGATTCCGCCGTCGAGCGGGCGCCGGTCAGTTCGAACACGCGGGAGGTGATATCGAGCGAGACGTTGGTCGCGTGCACCTTGGCTGCATAGGCTTCTGCGGCGGCTTCTCCGCGCTCGCGCGCCGTCGCGTCCGCGCCACGTGACAGAGCGGCCTGAACCGCGGCGGCGGCCTGATCGGCCAAGGCAGCCGATGCCTTCAGCGACGCAGTGAACTCTCCAACACGCTCGAGAATATAGGGATCGTCCTGAGCGCGGGCGACGCCCGACGTGACCCAGGGGCGCGTCGTCGTGCGCACGTAATCGACAGCATGCCGCAAGGCGCCCTCCGCCGTTCCCAGGTAGAAATTCACAAACACCAATTGGATCAAGGGTGTATTGAAGCTTGCTAGCACATTGGGCGCAGCACCCTCATCCGCCGGAGCACCGATCAGATCCTCCTCGTAGACGGGAAAGTCCCGGAACTCGACACTGCCGCTGTCGGAGAGCCGCTGGCCGATGTTGTCCCAGTCGTCATTGGCGATATACCCCGGCCGGTTCGTGGGAACCGCAAAGCTCGCGATCTTTCCATCGAGCGTCGCGTTGGCATTGATATAATCCGATATCCGCGCAGCCGTGGAGAAGGACTTCCTGCCATTCAGCACGTAGCCGTTGCCGCGCCTCGTCAGCGTCAGGCCCGGGTCGCGCGGATTGACGGCGGCGCCCCAGTAGAGATCCTTGGTGACCGTTTCAGTCCCGAGAGCATTGGCGCGCGCTGCATCCTCGATCGCCCAGTAGACGTATTGGCTGTTGACGTAGTGATAGCCGAGCAGCTGCCCGATCGAGCTTTCACCGCGAGCGAGGATGCGAACGAGCTTCAGCCCGTCGACCCAGTCGAGGCCGCCCCCTCCGATTGCCGGCGCGTGCAGCGCATTGAGCAGCCCGGCATTCTTGAGCTTGACGATCTCGTTGAGCGGCGGCCGACCAGCTCGGTCGAGCTCTGCCCCGCGCCGCGCAAGGTCGGCGGAAATCTCCTCGGCACGCGCGAAAAGCTCGGCTCTCGTCGCGCCCCGACTGGCGACATGGATGACATTGGATTGGCTCATCGAAAACTCCCATTGAAAAATAGAACATTCCGGCAGACAGGCCGCCGGAATGGCGTGTCTGCTGTCAGAAAAGCTTCGCCGGGATCCAGGGAGCGGTGACCACGTCGCTGGTGTTGAACTCGGGCAGCTTTTTCGCCAGATCCTCGATCGTCTTGACGTTCGCCGCTCTGAGCGCCGCTTGCGTCAGCAGGGTGGGCTTCACAGTGATGTTGTGGGGAACGTCTTCTCCGGCGATCTGCAAGGCCGCGGCGCGAATGGATACCGCACCGACGACGGCGGGATTGGTCGCGACGGTCGCCACCCAGGGGCTTCCCTCCTCGGTGATCTCCTGAATATCGGCGGTGGAAACATCGGCGGAATAGATCTTCAGCTTGGATGCGATGCCGAGATCATTGGCCGCCAGCTTCACGCCGCGCGCGAACTCGTCATAGGGAGCGAAGACGACGCTGATGTCGGGATTGGCCGTCAGCGCCGCCTTCGCCTGGTCCGCCGTCGATGTCGCGGTCGTGTCGCTCACATTGCCGAAGCGTGCCTTCTCGACAACACCCTTGTTGTCGACCTTGAACTTCTCCCAGACTTCGTTGCGGCGGTCGAGCGGCGCGAAACCGGCGACATAAACATAACCGGCATTGAAGCTCGCGCCGTTTTCCTTGACAGCCTGTTCGAGCGCCTGCTTGGCAAGCTCATGATCGCTCTGCTCGACCTGCGGTATCTTGGGATTGTTCAAATTGACGTCGAAGGCGACAACCTTCACGCCCTTGTCGAGCGCCTGCTGCACGACGTCGCCAAGCGATTCCGGCAGACCGTGGTCAACGACGATCCCCTGTACGCCGAGATTGACGGCCTGCAGGATCTGCTCGCGCTGTTCGGCGGCGTTCTGGCGGCCGGGGAAGACGCGAAGGTCGATGCCGAGCGCCTTTGCCTGCGCTTCGGCGCCGGCCTGATAGGCCTGGAAGAAATCGCCGGCCGAAATGTAGCTGATCAGGGCAAGCTTGACGCCACCCTTGTCGAATGGTGCAGGCGCACCCGCCAGCCCTTCGGCTGTTGCACCACTCAGGGCAACGAATGAAATCGCGGCGGCAGAAAGCGCCAGGCGGGTGAAGGTGTTCATGATGCGCTCCTAGAAAGGTCAAAATTGTCCGCGGCTTTTCACCCGCATTTTCATTAGGGAATATTTTCTACCTTTTTAGTAGATAAAATGGTTCGATATTTACGCTCGACGGGAAAACTTTGTGCGGTTTGCGTGCGGGGCGGGAAACGCTTTGCCTGTCGCCTGACCGGGTTCCGGTGCAACTTGTCGTCAATGAAACAAGTTTTGTTGAGGCAATTACTCAAGAAGAAATATTTTGCGTAAAGGACATTGAAATCAAGACGATGTGCCCTGACCGCAACCGCTCCTCCCTTTTATACCTGCATCCAGATCATCCCATGTAGTCCAGCCATGTCTCTGCTTTCCGTTGAAAATCTGACTCGCAGCTTTGAATCGACACGCGCGCTGTCGGGAGCTTCGCTATCGATCGCCCGCGGCGAGATCGTGGCTCTGATGGGTGCCAATGGCGCCGGCAAGTCGACGCTCGTGAAAATCCTCTCGGGCGTGCTTTCCGCCGATGGCGGATATGTGACCTTTGACGGTCGCCCCTTTGCGCCGAGAACACCTGCGGAAGCAGCAGCGCGCGGCATCGTGACCGTGCATCAGTCAACCGACATGGTCGGCGCGCAGGGTCTCACGGTCGCCGATGTCCTGCTCCTCAATCTCTTCGCCGACCGCAGCCAGCCGTTCTTCGTCTCGAAACGCGCTATTCGCGCGCAGGCAAAGGCGATGCTCGACACCGCGGGCTTTGAACTCCCACTCGATCGCGATTTTGCTGACCTCGGGGCGGCCGACAGGCAGCTGGTGGCGATTGCGCGTGCCCTTGCCAACAAGGCGGACCTGCTGATCCTCGACGAGCCGACGGCCAGCCTGTCGATCGAGGAAAGCCAGCGGCTGTTTGCCATCTTGCTGCGCCTGCGCGCGCAGGGTCTCGCCGTTCTCTATATCTCGCACCGGACCGCCGACCTGCAGGCCATCGCCGATCGGGCACTGGTCATGCGCGGCGGCCGTGTGGTCGGCGCCTTCGAAAGACCGATCGACTTCAGCGCCGCGATCGAGACGATGATCGGACGCAAACTGGAGTCAGCCCGGCCGGGCGTGCGCACTGAAAATGGCCGCGTCATTTTCGAGATGGCGAATATCACGCTTCTCGCCACCAGCACACCATTCGACCTATCCATCCGCGAGGGGGAGGTCGTCGCCATCACCGGCGTGCTCGGCGCCGGCAAGAGCCAGCTGCTGTCCGCCATCTTCGGCACCGGAACGCTGGCCTCAGGGACCATGACGCTCGATGGCGAAATCTACCGACCGAACGGTCCTGCCGCGGCGATTGCGGCCGGTGTCGTCATGGCCGCCGAGGATCGGCACCATTCTTCCCTCATGCCGCCGTCGTGGCCAGGAAACAGCGTGGCCGCGACGATCAGCCTGCCGCACCTGCGAAGATGGTATCCGCAGGGTTTCCTGTGGGGCAACCGCGAAACACGCGAGGCGGAGCAGGCGATCAAGAGACTGCGCATCAAGGCCTCCGGTCCCGACGCATCGATATGGACCCTTTCCGGAGGCAACCAGCAGAAGACGGTTCTCGCCCGCTGGGAAGCAGAGCCGAGCCGGCTGCTGTTGCTCGACGAGCCGTTCCAGGGCGTGGATGTCGGCGCCCGACAGGACATCATCGAAGCCATCAGGGGGCGAAGCGATCGCGCCACGCTGATCGCGACCTCCGATCCGGAAGAGGCCTTCGAGGTCGCCGATCGCATCCTCGTCATCGATCACCACAGCGTCCGCCCTGCGCAAGAACACGAAGACCATACCGCTGCCGAAGGAATTCCAGCATGAGCTCCATCCAGGATGAAACCATTGGCGAGACACCTTCGCCGCAGGGCACAGGTCCGTTTCTGAGCCGCGTGGCTGCGGTGATCCGCTCCGGCGCGGTCTTCCTGCTCCTCATCGCGCTGGTGATCGGCTTCACCGCCGCCCAACCCGCATTCATCAACATCAACAACCTGATGAGTATCCTGCAGGCCGTATCGGTGGTTGCCATTCTCGGCGCCGGCGTCACGGTCACGCTCGCCGTCGGCGGCTTCGATCTATCGATCGGCGCGGTGGCCGCCTCCAGCGTCATGGCCGCCAGCTACGCGATGATCGTTCTCGGACTTGACGCTTTCGCGACCGTTCCGCTGGTTCTCGCTTTCGGCGCGCTCATCGGCCTGATCAACGCCTTCGTCATCGTGCGGTTGAAGGTGCCGGACCTGCTGGCGACGCTGTCGATGATGTTCCTGCTCTCCGGCCTGCAGCTGATCCCGACGGCGGGTCGTTCCATCTCGGCCGGCCTCATCCTGCCTGATGGCTCGACGGCACCCGGCGTCTACGATCCACGCTTTTTGCTGATCGGCCGCTACAGCATCGCCGGCACCGTTCCAGTGGCCGTCGTCCTGATGATCTTGGTCGCCGTAGTTCTCTACGTCCTGACGGAGCGCACGCGCATCGGTCGACTGCTGTTTGCCACCGGCGGAAACGAGGTCGCCACCCGCCTCGCCGGCGCCTCCACCACGCGTCTCAAGACGCTGGCCTACGTGATCTCGGGAACGCTGGCCTCGCTCGGCGGTATCATCGTTGCCGCCCGCGTCGGGCGTGGCGACGTGTCATCGGGCGGCTCGCTGCTCATGGATGCCGTCGCGGCCTCGCTGATCGGCTTTACCGTCATGGGCCTTCGCCGCCCGAACGTGCTCGGCACGATCGTCGGCGCCGTCTTCGTCGGTGTGCTGCTCAACGGCCTGACGATGCTCAATGCGCCCTACTACACCCAGGATTTCGTCAAGGGCGCTGTGCTGGCGGGTGCGCTCGCGCTCACTTACGGCCTCGGTCGAGCCAACCCATGAACGAACACGAATGACACGCCATAGCCCAAGGAGAGGCTGACCTATGAAGACCACACTGAAATCCTTTGCCGCCGCGCTCATCGCGGGCGCGCTACTTGCAAGCTCAAGCCTCGCAACCGGCATCGAAGGCGCGCCGGCGCCGTTCAACAAGCGCCAGGTCAATATCGCCGTTGTCAGCTATCTCGGCGGCGGCGATTGGCTGCAGGCCTTCGAGGCCGGCGTGAAGCGGCAGGCCGACGCGCTCGGGATCAAGACGACGATCTCCCAGGCCCGTAACGACAACGACACGGAACGCACGCTGATCGAACAGGCGATCAACCTTGGCGTCGATGGCATCATCATCAACAACGGTCGCCCGGAAGTGCTGAAGGACGTCGCGCAGAAGGCTCTCGATGCCGGCATCAAGGTCGTGGCTTACGACGTCGACCTCGACAACCCGGCGATCCCGCAGATCGAGCAAAGCGACAAGGACATGGCGAGCCTCGTGCTCGAGCAGGCGGTCAAGGACAAGGGCGACGGCTTCGTCGGCGGCGCCGTCTATGTCGCAGGCTTCGCGCCGCTCGATCGCCGCTATGCCGTCTGGAAGGATTTCGTCGCCAAGCACAAGCTGACCGAAAAAGCCGTTTGGGGCGTGGTCAACGATACGGTTCCGGCCTCCGTGGCCGACCAGACGAAGGCCGTGCTTCGCGCCAATCCCGATATCTCGGTGATCTTCACGCCTTGGGACGAATTCGCCAAGGGAGCCAAGCTCGCTATCGACGAGCTCGGCGTCGCCGACAAGGTGAAGATCTACGGCGTCGACACCTCGACCGCCGATATCCAGCTGATGATCGAACCCGACAGCGCCTGGGTTGCCACCGCCGCCACCAACGCCGCCGTCGTCGGCGAGGTCTCGGTCCGCGCCGTATCGCTCGATATCGCCGGCCAGTTCCCGGGCCGCTCCGTGCTCCTGAAGTCGACGCTGGTGACCCGCGACGATCTCGTCAACAACAAGATCACCAGGATCGAAGACCTGCAGCAGAAATTCCCCGCCTTCCTGAAGAGCGATGCGGCAACCGCGCCGTGGATCCAGCCACTGAACTAACATTCGAGACAATCGAGCGCCGCCCACCGAGGCGGCGCTTTTCTATTTTCAATTCATATTTTACAGGTGCCACGTGGCTGACAGCCTCGATCTTCCACGCCCGGATTTCGCCCGCAACATGAAGCTGATCGGGCATTCCGACATTGGCGGACGCGGCGACGGATTGCAGCTGATGGTGCATCGCGGCCATGCCTATGTCGCCCATCCCTGGTCGCAGGGCTTCTCGATTGTCGATGTACGCGACCCCAAGCGGCCCGGCGCGGTTACCTACATTCCAGCTCCCGCAAACACCTGGAACATTCACCTGCAGACGCATGACGATCTGCTGCTGGTCATCAACGCACTCGATCTCTTCGCCGATGTCGAGACGTTTTCCAGCGAGAAGGACTATTACACGAAATCGATCGGCGAGACCGTCGCCGGCCGCAAGAAAAACCGCTCCTGGACGGCCGGCATGACCGTCTACGATATCTCGACGCCGGACAAGCCACGCAAGATCGGCCAACTGGATGTCGAGGGCGTCGGTTTCCATCGTCTCTGGTATGTCGGCGGCCGCTATGCCTATGCATCAGCGCTCCTCGACGGCTTCTCAGACTACATTTTCGTGACCATCGATCTCGCCGATCCAACACGCCCCGAAATCGTCGGTCGCTGGTGGCTCCCAGGCATGAACCGCGCGGCCGGCGAAACCTCCACGGCATCCGAGGGCAAGCGCTATGCGCTGCATCACGCGCTGGTTTCCGGCAACACGGCTTACGCCTGCTGGCGCGACGGCGGATTGACGCTGCTCGACATATCCGACCACGCCACGCCGAAGCTGATAGCGCACCGCAACTGGTCTCCGCCCTATGGCGGCGGCACCCACTCGCCGCTGCCGCTGCCCGGACGCGATCTGCTCGTCGTGGCCGACGAGGCTGTGGCCGACAATGAAGAAGACGGCCGCAAGCACACCTGGATCTTCGATATCCGCGAGCCTTCCAACCCGGTCAGCATCTCCACCTTCCCCATCCCCGATGAAGTCGACTACACCAAGAAGGGCGGCCATTTCGGGCCGCATAACCTTCATGAGAACCGCCCTGGTTCTTTCGTGTCCGAGACGCTGATCTTCGCGACCTGGCAGAATGCCGGCATCCGCGCCTTCGATATCTCCGATCCCTATCGCCCCGTCGAGACCGGCGCGCTCGTGCCCGCCGCGCCGAAAGCCATGACCGACAAACGCCCAGGGCGTCCGCAAGTCATCCAGTCCGCCGACGTCTTCGTCGATGCCTCAGGCCTTATCTACGCGACCGACTACAATGCCGGCCTGGAGATCATCGAGTACGGCGGCTGAGCTTCCGCGGCCGATGCGGATTCGGCCGCCAATTTCCACGCTGTATCTCGCTTTGCTCAACCTCAACGCTGTTGTGGGAAACGTCTAGCGACACGCCATCCTCCCTCCCGTTCATTTCCTCCCAACCTCGCCTTTTGGAAAAGCGTTCCTCTCAATTCCATTTAATCTACATATTCTATGGACATTGATTATTGAGGGACACCGAAATGACTGAAGACACCATTGCCGGCCTCGGCCGCCGCGAAATCCTGAAGTTTGCAGCCGTTGCCGGCGCGACCTTCGCCGGCACCAGCCTTCTCGCAAGCGCCGGCCCCGCTGCCGCGGCCGACGACGAAGGCCTTTCTCTAAAGGGCAAGCGCATCGCCATCAGCGCCACGGGCACCGACCACTATTTCGACCTGCAGGCCTACAATGCCCAGATCGAGGAAGTGAAGCGCCTTGGCGGTGAGCCGATCGCGGTGGATGCCGGTCGCAACGACGGAAAGTTGGTCGCGCAGCTGCAGACGCTGGTGGCGCAGAAGCCCGATGCGATCGTCCAGATTCTCGGCACGCTCAGCGTCATTGATCCCTGGCTGAAGAAGGCGCGCGACGCCGGCATTCCGGTTCTCACCGTCGATGTCGGCTCGACCAACTCGATCAACAACACGACTTCCGATAACTGGGGTATCGGCAAGGATTTGGCGCTGCAGTTGGTCTCCGACATCGGCGCAGAAGGTAACATCGTCGTCTTCAACGGCTTCTACGGTGTAACGCCGTGCGCGATCCGCTACGACCAGCTGGTCAATGTCGTGAAGTACTTCCCGAAGGTGAAGATCATCCAGCCGGAACTGCGCGACGTGATCCCGAACACGGTTCAGGACGCCTTCACGCAGATCACCGCGATCCTCAACAAGTACCCCGAGAAGGGTTCGATCAAGGCTATCTGGTCGGCCTGGGATATTCCTCAGCTCGGGGCCACCCAGGCGCTTTCCGCCGCCGGCCGCACCGAAATCCGAACCTACGGCGTGGATGGAAGTCCCGAGGTCCTGCAGCTCGTCGCCGACCCGAATTCGCCGGCCGGCGCCAACGCCGCGCAGCAGCCCGCCGAGATCGGCCGCACGGCGATCCGCAATGTCGCCAGGCTGCTCGCCGGCCAGACGCTGCCGCGCGAAACCTACGTACCCGCGCTGCTCGCCAACAAGGCCAACGTCAACGACGTCACCAAGAAGCTCGGTATCGGCTGAACGCGGACGGGTGATGCGGCAGCGCCGCGTCACCCTCGTCTCCACTGGGGTTCCCGACATGACGGCAATACTTCCTCCGCAGCCCGCCAAGCGGCCTGACGACATCATCCGCTTCGACAGCATCGTCAAGCGCTTCGGCGGCGCGCAGGCGCTGGCAGGTGCATCGCTGGCGATCAGGCGCGGCACGATCCACGGCCTCGTCGGGCAAAACGGCGCCGGCAAATCGACGCTGATCAAGATCCTCGCCGGCCTGCACCAGCAGGACGAAGGTACGATCGAGATCGAGGGACAGCGGATCGATCACCTGACGCCGCATTTGGCTGAAACCCATGGCATCCATTTCATCCACCAGGATCGCCTGCTCGTTCCGACCTTCACCGTCGGCGAAGCGCTGTTTCTCGGCCGCGAGCCGCGTCTTCCGGGAACACCATTCCTCGATCGCCGCAAGATGCAGCGGCAGGCGAACGAGACGCTCGCCGATTACTTCGGGATCAAGTTGCCCACGCATGCTCTGATCGGCGAGCTTTCGACCGCCGAAAAGCAGATCGTCCAGATCACCCGCGCATTGCTTGATCATCCCAAGGTGCTGGTCTTCGACGAACCAACCGCGTCGCTTGTGCGGCGCGAGGCCGATATCCTTTTCCGCCTGATCCGCCGCCTGCGCGACGAGGGCGTCACCATCATCTACATCTCGCATTATCTGAACGAGATCGAAGAGCTCTGCGACCACGTCACCGTGCTCCGCAACGGCATCGATGTCGCCTCGACGCCGATTGCCAAGACATCGGCGAACGCCATCGCCCGCCTCATGGTCGAGCGCGATATCGCCGACATGTTTCCCAAGCGACGGGTCGAATTCGGCGAAGAACTCCTCAAGGTCGAGGGTCTGACCACCGCGAACCGCTTTTCAGACGTCAGTTTCACCGTACGACGCGGCGAGGTGCTTGGAATTACCGGCCTGCTCGGCTCGGGCGCCAAGGATCTCGTACGGACCCTGTTCGGGCTGGAGCGCGCGCAGTCCGGCCACATCGAGGTCGCAGGCGCGGCGGATCGGGCGCGCACGCCGGAGGCTGCTGTCGTCAGGCAGATCGCACTGGTGCCGGAAGATCGCCGCGGTCACGGCGTCGCGCTCGATCTCAGCGTCGCGGAAAACATCACGCTCGGAAGCCTCGATCGCTACACCAGGCTGGGCGTGCTGAACGGCAAGCGTGAGAGACGCGACAGCGACGATCTCATCAAGCGTCTGCAGATCAAGACCGCAGGCCGTGATGCGCTGGTGCGCACGCTGTCGGGCGGCAACCAGCAGAAGGTGGCGATCGCCAAGTGGCTGAGCCGCCACTCTGAAATCTATCTCCTCGACGAGCCGACCGTCGGTGTGGATATCGGCTCGAAGGTCGAGATCTACACGCTGATCGGCGAGCTTGCCGAACGCGGCGCCGGCATCATCGTTCTCTCCTCGGACCTGCCGGAGCTGATCGGGATCACCGACCGGATCCTGGTGCTGTTTCGCGGCCGCGTGACGCGCGAATTCATCTCTTCGGAAACCACAACGGATGAAGTGCTGGCGGAATCGACCGGCGCCTCGGAAAGATTGCGCCATGTCAGCTGATATCCACATCGGCGACCTCGCCGACTTCAATGCGGAGCAGAGCAAGGAACGCTCGGCGCGCAATCTGGCGGCGGCGTCGTTGCGCTTCGGTTCGCTGATCGCCTTCGCGGTCATCCTCGCCGTCTTCTCGCTGACCGCGCCCTACTTCCTGAGCATCGGCAACATCGGCAACGTGCTCGGCCAGTCCGCCATCTCGGGCGTGCTCGCGATCGGCTTGACCATCGTGCTTGTCGCCGGCGGCGCCAATGTCGTGACCGGAGGGATCGACCTCTCGCTCGCCGCCAATATGGGCCTCAGCGCCGCCGTCTACGCGACGGTAACACAGCTTGGCTACGGCGATCCGGCGGCTGTTGCCGCAAGCCTGCTGACGGGACTGGCGATCGGCGCGGTCAATGCCGCCGCCGTCGTCTTCGCCGGCATCGTGCCGCTGCTTGCAACGCTTGCCGTCATGAATGTCGTGGCGGGGCTCGAACTGGTGCTCACCCAGAATACGGTCGTTCCCGCATCCACCGATTTCCTGACGGCATTATCCGCTTCCGATGCCCTCGGCATCCCGGTGCTCGCCTATGTGCTGCTCGGCTTCACCGCCGTCGTGACCGCGATCGTGCAATACACGCCGCTCGGCCTCAGGCTCTACGCGATTGGCGAATTCCCCGATGCCGCGCGCGCTGCCGGCTTGCCGTTGAAACGCCTACTCGCCGGCGCCTTCCTGGCGAGTGGCCTGTGCGGTGGCATCGCGGGCATTCTGTCGGTGTCCTATCTGAGCGGCAGTACGACGGGATCGAGCGAGATGCTGCTTCCTGTTGTCGTCACGGCGCTTCTTGGCGCGGTGTTCTCCCGCAGGCTTGTGCCGACGATAACAGGCACGCTGCTCTCGGCTCTCCTCGTCGGCTTCCTCGTCAACGGTTTCCAGCTTCTCAACCTCTCGAGCACGCTGGTCAGCGGCGTCCAGGGAATTCTCATCCTGATCGTCGTCTCGGCAACCACATTGCTGCGCAAGCGGGAGATCTGACCATGTCGCTTTCGGCCTCCCATGCTCTCGTCGCGCCCTGGCACCACCGTGTGCTCTCCGGTCTCGCGCGATACGGCCTGATCCTGGCGCTCGTCGCGGTCTTTGCCGCCTTCTCCCTGGCGACGCCGACATTCCTGACCGCAGGCAATCTGCAGAGCCTTCTCGTCAACAACTTCACGCTGCTTGCGATCGTCTCCGTGGCCATGACCTTCGCGGTATCGGCTGGCGGTATCGATCTCTCGGTCGGCACGGCGGTCGATTTCGCGAGCTTCGCCTTCGTCTCGCTGGTCCTCGCCGGGCAGCCGGTTGCGACCGGTCTGCTTGGCGGCATCGCCGCCGGCGCGATCGTCGGCGCCTTCAACGCCGTGCTGATCTCGGGCATCGGCGTCTCGCCGTTTCTGGCGACGCTCGGCACGCTGTTCATCGGCCGCAGCGTCCAGCAGCTGCTGACCAATGGAGGCAACCCGGTCTATCTTCCGCCATCGGGCGTGCCGGATGGCTTTCGCTTCATAGGCCACGGCACGATATCAGGTTTTCCACTGCCGCTGTTGATCGCGATCGTCGTCATTGCCGCCGCCGCATTCATCTTCGCCCGCACACGCTTCGGCCGCGTCGTGCTCGCAATCGGTATCCAGCCGAGCGTGGTGCGCTATTCCGGCATCGGCCTTGGCCGGCATGTCGCCGTGACGTTCATTCTGACCGCAATTGTCGCCGCCATCGCCGGCCTGATCCTCACAGCCACCGTTACGGTCTACATCCCCTCCTCCGGCAACGCGTTTCTGTTGAACGCGATCGGCGCGACCTTCATCGGTACAACGCTCTCGCCGCTCGGCCGGCCCAATATTGCCGGCACGGTGCTCGGAGTGTTGCTCCTCAGCATCGTTGCCAACGGGCTGCTCCTCACCGGGCTGAATTTCTACTGGCAGCAGGTCGGCACCGGCACGCTCATCTTCGCCGTGCTCGCCTTCAGCTTCATCAACCGAAAGACCGGCGGCGCCTGATCGGCGCGCGCCCAGACATACGCAGGAAGAATGACATGAGCCGTGAAATCAGGTTGAACGCCTTCGACATGAACTGCGTCGGGCACCAGTCGCCGGGCCTCTGGCGCCATCCGCGCGACAAGTCCTGGACCTACAAGGACATGGACTACTGGGTGCATCTGGCAAAGACACTTGAGCGCGGCAAGTTCGACGGCCTGTTCATCGCCGACGTGCTCGGCGTCTACGATGTGCTCCACGGCAATGTCGACGCGGCGTTGCGCCATTCCGCGCAGGTGCCGGTCAACGACCCGCTGCAGCTGATCCCGACCATGGCCTATGTCACGGAAAACCTCGGCTTCGGACTGACGGCGTCGCTCTCCTTCGAGCACCCCTACACCTTTGCCCGCCGCATATCGACGCTCGACCATCTCACCAAGGGTCGCGTCGGGTGGAACATCGTCACCTCCTATCTCAACAGCGGTGCGCTCAATATCGGCCAATCCGCGCAGACCAAGCACGACGACCGCTACGACCTTGCGGAAGAATATCTGGAGGTCTGTTACAAGCTCTGGGAGGGCAGCTGGGAAGATGACGCCGTGGTTCGCGATCGCGCCGCCGGCATCTTCACGCATCCGGAGAAAGTCCACCCGATCGGCCACTCCGGCAAGCATTTCACGGTGCCGGGCATTCACCTCAGCGAACCCTCGCCGCAGCGCACGCCGGTGCTCTATCAGGCCGGCGCGTCCAGCCGCGGCAAGGATTTCGCGGGCGAGCATGCCGAATGCATTTTTGTCGCCGCACCCTCCAAGCCGGTGCTGAAGCGCTATGTCGCCAATGTCCGCGAGGCAGCCGAGCGCGCCGGCCGCAATCCGCGCGAGATCCTCGCCTTCAATCTCCAGACCGTCATCCTCGGCGACACCGATGCGGAAGCGAAGAAGAAGTTCGACGACTACCGCCGCTACGCCTCTTTCGAGGGCGCGCAGGCGCTGATCTCCGGCTGGACCGGCATCGACTTCGGCCAGTTCTCGCCCGACGAGCCGCTACGTCACCGCTACACCAACGCGGTGCAGTCGGCCGTAGAGACCTTCACGACGATCGATCCCGACAAGGTCTGGTCGGTGCGCGAAATGGCCGACTGGGTCGGCGTCGGCGGCTTCGGCCCCGTTTTCGTCGGTTCCCCGCAGACCGTCGCCGACCTGCTGCAGGAATGGGTCGAGGATACCGATGTGGATGGTTTCAACCTCGCGTATGCCATCACGCCCGAGAGCTTCGAGGATGCCGTCGATCTGCTGGTGCCCGAATTGCAGAAGCGCGGCGTCTACAAGAAGGATTACCGCCAGGGCACATTGCGCGAAAAGCTGTTCGGCCATGGCCCACGATTGCAGGCGCCGCATCCCGGCGCGCGCTATCGTAACCTCGCCAGGCGGCCGGTCCCCGTGGACGCCTGAGAATTCCGGCTACGTCCGCTAGTGGGCGGTGTACGCACCGTCCACCGGATAGTAGCTGCCGGTTATGAAGCTCGCCTGCTCCGAAAGCAGAAAGCAGACCAGCGCCGCGACTTCCTCCGGTTGGCCGCGGCGGCCCATCGGCTGCAGAGCCGCCATGCGCCGGGAATTCGCCGCGTCGGCGTGTTCCGAGAGCATCGGGGTCTCGATCCAGCCGGGGCCGACGGCGTTGATCCGCACGCCGAGCCGCGCATATTCGATTGCCGCAACCTTGGTCAACCCGAGAACGCCGTGCTTGGCGGCGGTGTAGGCCGAGGTGAAAGGCAGCGCGACGGACCCGAGTACCGAAGACATGTTGACGATGGCGCCACCGCCGCTCTCCAGCATCGCCGGGATCTGGTATTTCATGCAGTAGAAGATCCCGTTGAGGTTCACGTCGATCGTCTTCTGCCAGACATCGAGCGCGCAGTCGGCGGTGGCCGTGCGGGCACAGTGCGCACCGGCATTGTTCACCGCCATATGCAGGTGCCCGCATTCGCGAACGGCATAGGCAATCATTTCCTGCACGGCTTCGGGCTTGGTCACATCGACTGCGAATGCGCGGGCTTTCGCGCCGGCATCGCGAATGCCGTCAACAACGCCTTGCGCCCTGGCCAGATCTATATCCGCGACAATCACCTCCGCACGCTCCTCCGCAAGCCTGCGAGATATTGCAGCCCCGATCCCCGAACCGCCGCCGGTCACAACCGCGACTTTACCTTCGAAGCCTAGCTCCATGGTCTCACCTCCCTGCATGCTGTTACATAGTCGAGCAGAGACAGACGCTTACCGCAAGGTGTTTCAGCACTTTCGAGTTTCAACAACACTTTAGCTCCCGGAGACCAAGTATTGTCAGATAATGCTTCTCGTTGAATCAGATGCAGCATTCCGTCTCATTTCAACGGCATATCCTTTCATTCTACTCTTCTTGGGCCGTCTTCGGACATGCCTATCCGGCCGGGCCAAAGCCTTGGTTCTTCCGCCTTCGTCAACCACTCTTCTCGGCAAGACTTGGCCGAAACCGCACGCAGTGCTAAAGAGAATCGAAATATAAGGGCACAATCATAGACAGCAGGTAAACATGGACAATTCCAATATGACGCGCCGAGCGCTTGTGCTGGGCGCCGCTGCTCTCATGACGTCCGGTTGTACGTCGACCATGCGTCAATTGACCGAACCTTTCTATTATCCCTTCTCTTCCACTCCCGGCGTAAGCTCGCGCTATCGGCGCCGGCGTGTCCGTTATGACGGTAGCGAGCCGGCCGGAACGATCGTCGTCAACACGTCGGAACGGTTTCTCTACGTCGTCGAGGGGGACGGATGGGCGACCCGGTATGGCGTTGCCGTTGGCGAGGAAGGGCTTACCTACAAGGGAATGGCCACGATCGGTCGCAAGGCCGAATGGCCGGCATGGACACCGACCGCAAGCATGATCGAACGCAAGCCGCGTCTCGCCCAGTATGCCGGCGGCGTGCCCGGCGGCCCCAATAACCCGCTCGGCGCGGCCGCGCTCTATCTCTATAGCGGCGGAAAGGACACGATGTTCCGGCTGCACGGAACCAACGAGCCGTGGCTGATCGGCCAGGCGGTGTCGAACGGATGCGTGCGCCTGACCAATGACGACATCGTGGATCTCTACCGCCGCACGCCCGTCGGCACGCGGGTGCTCGTCATATAGGCCGCAACCAGGCCTAGACCCAAATCGAGACAGTTTTGCGCGCGGCGGTGGTGCCTCGCTGCTCGGGAACGCCCAGCAATTAAGCAAGCAATATTTTAAGCTCTTGGAATATACGAGCTTTGTCGGTATAAGTGGAATCGTTGCCTTCGATAATCTATTCCGTGCTTAAGGAGAGGACTACTGATGAGCAGAATTCTAATCGTGATTGTTGCCCTGGTTTCCGCGGTGAGCTTGAGCGCTTGCGGCTCGATCGGCAAGGGCAAAGGTAAGGCGCCGCCGCCAGTCGCTGCGGAACCGGCCCCCGTTTATAAGTAAGCACTGACCTTCACCAAAAAAGGAAGGGCCTCGCGGCCCTTCCTTAGCGATTCTCAGTTGGAGCCGGACCGGCTCGCGGCTGGTCTCACCGCCGGTGAATGCCAAGGGCCGTCGTCACGTTCCGTGTTCCCTGAAGCTCGGGAGAAAGAGCTTAGGATGCAGCGCATGACAGGTCGGCTATCAATCGCCATTCTGCTCGCACTCGCGACCGCAGGATGTCAATCGGAAGACAAGGCACCACAGCCCCGTTTCGTCTCCAATTATGCAGGCAGCGCCCTGCCCGCCTACACCAGTACGAAGAAAGCCGAAAACCGATATTATATCGAGTTCAGATCGCGCTATGCGCTGACCTACGGCCATTCCTACGTGATCTTCGGCCGCCTGAACAAATCCGGGGGCGCCGCCACGCAAGAGGTGGCGGGCCTAGCGCCGGCCTCGCTAGATGCCGCACCCTATGTCATCGGCCACTTCATTCCGGTGCCGGCCGAAACCGGTGCAAGCGATGGCGACCTTGAAGAACAGTACCGTTCCGCCAGCTGGCGCGTGATGCTCACAGAGGCGGAATACAACAAGACGGTCGCCTATATCAGGCAGCTCAAGGCGAAGTCGAAGTTCTGGCAGGCATCCGTCTACAACTGCAATGCTTTTGTCGCGGACATCGCTCGCTCCATGGGCTATAAGGCACCGGGGATATGGCTGCGGCCACAGCAATTCATCACCAAGCTTCGGGAGATGAATGGCGGTTAGGGAGGTTGATCACCTTGGTGATCGAATACGGAAAGGCACCGGTGACCTGAATTGAGCATGTCGGTAGCTGCGGCTGGGGAGAGCATCTGGGTTCTTGGTATTATCGCGTGGTACGTCATTCGCTTTCCGTTCGAGCGTCGTGCCAAACGCGTGCGTGTGGTCAGCAGCAGGCGCTCGGGCAGCGAGGCCGTGGGGCTTGCCTCGGCGCTTGTCGGACTTGCGGTCATTCCCGGATTTTACGTGGCGACGCGCATCCCGCGAGGTCTTGATCACCCTTCCCATGTCTGGGCCGTCATCGTCGGCGCCATCGTGTTCTTCTCCGCGATGTGGGTATTTCGGCGCACCCACAAGGAGCTCGGCCGCAACTGGTCTATCACGCTGGAGATTCGCGAAAAGCACAAGCTGATCTCGGGTGGTCCCTACGCCTTCGTCCGCCATCCCATGTACACATCCTTCATGCTGATGGGCATCGGCCAGGCCTTCCTGATCCCGAACTGGTTTGCCGGCCTTGCCGGGCTGTTGGGCTTCGCGATCCTGTTCTTCCTGCGCGTCGACAAGGAAGAGCGTATGATGCTGGAGATTTTCGGCGCGGAATACGGCGACTACATGCAGAAGACCAAGCGACTGATCCCTTATCTCTACTAGAGGTGAACGATGCGAGGCCGAGCCATAAAGCTTTCGGCGCCCCGCCGTCTCGTCGGGGATCTGATGCGGTTCTCCATCAAGGTGCCGAGGGTCACCGTGCAGCGCCGGATGAACCTGGCGCCTCTGCTCGCCGCGAGACAAGCGATGGTCGCCAAACCGTCGTGGACCGTGCTGTTCCTGAAAGGCTACGCCCTGCTCTCGCGTGAGACCGCCGACCTGCGTCGCGCCTATGTGAAATTCCCACGACCTCACCTCTACGAATATGCCGAAAGCGTCGCATCCGTCGCACATGAGCGGGAATACGAGGGCGAGCGCGCCGTTCTGCTCAGCACCATCAAGTCTCCCGAACGTCGTACGATCTCCGAGATCGGCGCCTTGATGCTGGCCGCAAGAACGCGACCGGTGCTCGAGATCAAGGAATTTCGGCGGGCGCTGAAAATCGCGCGCGCACCGGGTTTGCTCCGCTGGATCATCATGTGGCTGGGGTTGAACATCGGCCGCAAGCGGGGTCGCTACTTCGGCACCTTCCAGCTCTCCGTCTATTCCGGGCTTGGCGCGGAATCGCTTAATCCGCTCACCCCCCTGACGACGATCTTCAACTACGGCCCGATCGACGAGGACGGCTTCGCTACCGTCAGGATCCACTACGACCACAGGGTCATGGACGGCGCCAATGTGGCAAGGGCGCTGGAGCGGTTCGAGGCCATCTTGAACGGCGAGGTAACCCAGGAAGTGCGCCGGCTTGCGGAAACCGAAGCTCCTTCCGCTGCGGCAATCTCTGGAGAGGCATCATGAGCGCGGACCAGTCAAGGCCGGCCATCGTCGTCCTCGGCGGATCGCGCGGCATCGGCCGGGCGATCGCCAAGGTCGCAGCGCGGGACGGTGGGGCGGTCGTGCTGGTCGGACGTTCCGGCGACGCCCTGGCGGCAGCCGCGAACGATGTCCGACAAGCCGGCGGGGAGCCATTGACACTGGCGCTCGATCTCACGGCTGGGGAGATTATCCCGCCGCTCAAAGACTTTCTAGGCGCGAACGGTCTCTTCTGCGACATACTCGTCAACAGCGCCGGCTACGGCCTGCGCGGTGCCGCGACCGCGCTTCCCATCGGGGAGCAGCTTGGGATGGTCGACGTCAATATCCATGCCCTTACAGAACTCACGCTTCACTTTCTGCCCGACATGGTGGCGCGCAAGCAAGGCGGCGTGATCAATCTCGGCTCGATCGCGAGCTTCACGCCCGGCCCGGGCATGGCGCTCTATTATGCGAGCAAGGGCTTCGTGCGCACCTTTTCGGAGGCGCTGCATCAGGAGTTGCGTGGTACTGGCGTAACCGTGACCTGCGTGGCGCCCGGCCCCGTCGCAACGGAATTCCTGGAGAAATCTGGCGCCGGCCGTTCGTGGCTGTTCAAGAGCCTGCCAAAGGCCGATGCGGACTATGTGGCGGAGCACACATGGCGCGGCTTCAAGGCCGGCAAGCGACTGGTGATCCCCGGCCTCTCGGCGAAACTGGCGTCAATCACGGCCAGGCTCGTTCCCTCGGCTTTGCTGCTGCCGCTGATCGGCCGTTTGCAGCGGAGGAGCAGCGATGCTTGCCCCTGCGGTTCCGGCCTGAAATACAGGGAATGCTGCGGTGCCCGCCAGGGCCGCAAGCCGACTGCCGGCAGCTCTGTCCCGACATGACGGCAAGCCACGCATCCTGAGCTCTCAGGATGCGTGGGGCAAGACGGCCTACAGGCCGCCGATGCTGAGGTACTTCATGTTGAGGTAGTCATCGAGCCCGTGGACCGAGCCTTCGCGTCCCATGCCGCTATCCTTGACACCGCCGAATGGCGCCACCTCGGAGGTGATGATGCCCTCGTTGATGCCGACCATGCCGTATTCCAGCGCCGACGACACCCGGAACGTACGGGCGAGATCGCGGGTGTAGAGATAGGCGGCGAGCCCGAACTCGGTCGCGTTGGCCGCAGCGATGGCTTCGCTCTCCTCCTTGACACGAAAGAGAGCAGCGAGCGGACCGAATGTCTCCTCGCGCGCCACGACCATATCGGAGGTCGCATCTGCGATGACGGTCGGCTCATAGAAGGTCGCGCCGAGTGCATGACGCTTGGCGCCGGCAAGCACCTTGCCGCCCTTGGCGAGCGCATCGGCCACATGCTCTTCCACCTTCTTCACGGCAGCCTCGTTGATGAGCGGCCCCTGCTCGGTTCCCTTGTCGAAGCCGTTTCCAACCTTGAGCGCCTTGACCCTGGCCGCGAACTTCTCGGCGAAGGCGTCGTAGATCCCATCCTGGATATAGAAACGGTTGGTGCAGACGCAGGTCTGGCCGGAATTGCGGTATTTGGCGGCAATCGCGCCATCGACCGCGCGGTCTAGATCGGCATCGTCGAAGACGATGAACGGCGCGTTGCCGCCGAGCTCCATCGACAGCCGTTTCATCGTGCCGGCCGACTGTTCGTAGAGCAGCTTGCCGACGCGGGTCGAGCCGGTGAAGGTTATCTTGCGAACGATGGGGTTGGATGTGAGTTCCGCGCCGATTTCCGCCGATGCGCCGGTGACGACGTTGACCACGCCGGCCGGAATGCCAGCCTTCTCGGCCAGCAAGCCCCAGACGATCCCGCAATAGGGCGTGAACTCGGCGGGCTTGACCACGATCGTGCAGCCGGCGGCCAGTGCGGCGCCGAGCTTGCGGGCGATCATCGAGAACGGGAAGTTCCACGGCGT
This sequence comes from Hyphomicrobiales bacterium, assembly GCA_900471485.1. Classification (GTDB taxonomy): domain Bacteria; phylum Pseudomonadota; class Alphaproteobacteria; order Rhizobiales; family Rhizobiaceae; genus Rhizobium. The sequence goes on along the minus strand of UCEU01000001.1, from coordinate 267,326 downwards.
GATCGCACCCACCACGCCGACCGGCTCGCGGACGACGAGAATACGGCGATCCTTCCACGGCGACGGCACAACCTCGCCGTTGATCCGCCGGGCCTCTTCCGCGAACCACTGCACATAGGCCGCGCTGATCATTACCTCGCCCTTGGCCTCGGCAAGCGATTTGCCCTGCTCTAGGGTCAACATCTGCGCAAGCGCATCGGCATTTTCGCGAATGAGCCGCACCATTTCCATCAGCAGGGCCGCGCGCTCGGCAGCGGTTTGCCCCGACCAGGATGGGAATGCCGCGCTGGCGGCCTCGATCGCGCGCCGGGTCTCGGCCTTGCCGGACTTCGGGATGGTTCCGATGATCTCGTTGGTCGCCGGATTGTTGACCTCGATCGTGTCACCACTATCCGCCGCGATCCATTTGCCGCCGACGATGTTCTGCTCTCTCAGCCAGCCGGCCGCCTTGATCGATTCCAGCATGATGTCCTCGCTTTCACACTCATGAACGCATCCATGCGCTCATGGCTTAAGGAAATTTCTTAATCGTTCATTCTATTGAACAATGTTCGATATGTTGTACAATCCTCATCGAAGAAGCGCAAGAGAAAGCTCGATCAGATGGGTGACACCAGCAAAGCACGTGAAACAAGGAGCACAGCCCCCGCTGTCGAGCGCGCAGCTCGTATTCTCGACCTCGTCGCCGAAAGCGGGGAGACCGCAACCGTCAGCAACATCGCGCGAGAATTGGGGCTGGCCAAAAGCACCGTGCACGGGCTTTGCGGCACATTGATTGAATTGGGTATGCTCGAACGCAAGGGCCAGGGGTTCGGGATCGGTGGCCACGTGATGCTTTGGGCGAACGCCTTCATCGGCAAATCGGACATGGTGGCAGAGTTCGTTCGCCTATGGGACGACGTGCCCGGCCTGAAGAACGAGACGGCAACGCTCACGATTCTCGACGGCAACGAAGTGGTCTATATCGCGTCGCGCCACGGCGAAGACCCGCTTGGCATAACGTTCCGCAACGGCATGCGGCTTCCGGCTGCCTTCACTGCGACGGGCAAGGCGATCATCAGCACGATGCCTCGCGATATGGCGCTCAGCCTCTACCCGGACGGATTGCCCGCCGCGCTGACGTCGAATTCCGTGGCCTCGCTTGAGGCTCTGGAGCGGGAGCTTCAGGAGACCCGGGCGCGTGGCTTCTCCATCGACAACGAGCAGGTTCGCCAGGGAATGGTGTGCCTCGGCGCGCCGGTGTTCGACTTTTCCGGCGAGAATGCGGTCGGCGGCCTGGCTCTGAGCATGCACTCCAGTCACGCCACCGTGGAGGCGATGGATCGGTTGGGCGCCTATGTGATCACCTGCGCGAAGACGCTTTCGCAACGCCTGGGCGCGAAACGGTAGCCGCTTCTAGAGGCAAGTCGTGATGCCGCCGTCGACATAGAGCGTGTGTCCATTGACAAAGGACGACGCATTGCTGGCGAGAAAGACTGCCGCGCCGACCAACTCGTCGACATTGCCCCAACGCGCGGCAGGTGTCCGCTTTTCGAGCCAGGATGAAAATTCCTCGTTATCGACAAGCGCCTGGTTGAGCGGCGTCTTGAAATAGCCCGGCGCAATCGCATTCACCTGCAGGCCGTGCTTCGCCCAGTCCGCGCACATTCCGCGGGTCAGGTTCTTTATGGCACCCTTGGTCGCCGTATAGGGCGCGATGCCCGGACGCGCGAGCTCGCTTTGCACCGAGGCGATATTGATGATCTTTCCGCGCTGGCGCGGGATCATGTGTCGCGCCACAGCCTGTCCGGCAAAGAACGCGCTTGAAACATTGGTGGTCAGTAGCTGTTGCCAGCGATCGGCGGGAAAATCCTCCAGCGGCGCGCGAAACTGCATTCCGGCATTATTCACCAGAATATCGACCGGTCCCAGTTCCATCTCCAGAGTATCGATACCGCGCCTCACCGCCTCCGCGTTCGTAACGTCGAAATCGCAAACGGCAACATCATGGCCCTCAGCCTTGAGCCCGGATGCGGCGTTTTCGAGCCTCGATCGATCGCGACCGTTCAAGACGACGGACGCGCCATGCTCAGCGAGCCCACGCGCCAGCGCAAAGCCGATGCCTTGCGACGAGCCGGTGATCAGCCCGCGTCTTCCAGCAAGATCGAAAAGGGGAAATGTCACGTCAATGCCTCCATGCGTCCGGCTCGGATAAGCATCGGACGGGTCGAACATGGACGCTATCACATCATGGCATTGGGGCGATACGGCCGCTCGGTTCGCGATATCACGCGCGCAAACCGTCTTGATTTTCAGCGAGAACGGTATCATCCGCCGACCGCAACGATGTTAGCCCATGTCGGCAGCCGTGACTTAAGGACGCAGGGCTGCCCCGCGAAAAACGCACGGCTCTAGGCATGGACGGCACGGAAAAGCGCGGTAGATTTCAACCCGTGGCTGATCGCGCGCGGGCAGTCGAGAATTGACTGAATTTGGGAATACTGCATTGGATTTGCGTAACAAGACGCTCTGTGCCTCCGGTTTTCATGCGCCGGAACGCGGAAAGATCGATATTCTGGACGACGTCCTGATCGATATCGGCGCCGACGGAACGATCAAGGCCGTGCATCGGCCCAGCGATCCGAACTACCGCACGATCAGGGATGCACGGGAAGATACCGGTGAGCTCGTCACTCTTCCTGTCGGCTCCTACCTCCTTCCCGGCTTCGTCGATCTGCACGTTCATGCGCCACAATATCCGCAGCTGGGCAGCGCACTTGATGTGCCGCTCGAGGTCTGGCTGCAGAAATACACCTTTCCGCTCGAAGCCCGCTACGAGGACACCGCTTTCGCCAAGCGAAGCTATAACCTCCTGGTTGACGATCTCCTGGCCAACGGCACCACGACCGCCCTCTACTTCGCCACCATTCACCAGGACGCAACGCGTGTTCTGGTCGACGTCTGCCTTGAAAAGGGCCAGCGTGCGCTTGTCGGCAAGGTCGCAATGGACAATGCGGATGAGTGTCCCGACTACTATCGCGATCCTTCGCCGGAAGCTGCGATCGAAGGTACGCGCTCGCTGATCGACTATATCAGAGCTCACCCAAGGAACGGCGACGACCGCGTGCTGCCGGTCATCACGCCGCGCTTCATCCCATCCTGCACCGACGCCACGCTTGAGGGGCTGGGCGCGCTCGCCAAGGAGTGCGGCTGCCATGTCCAGACCCACTGCTCCGAGAGCGATTGGGCGCATGGCTACGTAAAGCAGCGCTACGGCAAAACCGATGCCGAGATGCTCGACCAGTTCGGGCTTCTCGGCCGCCGCAGCGTGCTTGCCCATGCGAACTTCCTGACATCGGACGACATGGAACGGGTCCGCGCGCGCGAGGCCGCCATCGCGCATTGCCCGCTGTCGAACGTCTATTTCGCAAATGCCGTGTTCCCTCTGCGCGCCGCGCTGGAAAAAGGCCTGCACGTTGGTCTTGGAACGGACATCTCCGGCGGCCCGAGCGCGTCGATGCTGGAAAACTGCCGCGGTGCGATCCTGATGTCGCGAGCGCTGGAAAGCGGCGTCGATCCAAATCGAAACGGCGAGGCGCGCGCGACATTCGGTCCGGCGCAGATCGACTTCCGCGATGCTTTCTATATCGCAACGACAGGCGGCGGCGCGGCGCTCGATCTGCCCGTCGGACAGTTCCAGCCGGGCTACCTCTTCGACGCGATCGTCATCGACACCAAGGCGGAGAAGGGATCGGTTCGGCTCTTCGACGAACTCGATGGCGGCGAGCAGATCCTGCAGAAGATCATCTATACCGCGTCGAAGGCGAATATCGCCTCGACCTGGATCGGTGGCCAGAACGTGCGGTTGCCCTGAGGCACTTCAGCCTCACGACGACCGCGTCATTTCTTATGCCTTGATGATGTTTTCGCCCGCGAGACCGAGCTTGGCGAAGATGTTGCGCGTATCGACGATAAGTGCGCCATTTCCTGCCAGACCGGCATAATCGATACCGTCATGATCGGTAGCAACCAGAATGGCGTCATAGCCCGCAACGGTTTCAGGGCTGAGATCGACCGACTTGCGTCCCTTCAGCGCCTGATACTCGCGCGTCGACGGTATCTCGCCGACATGCGGATCGTGATAGTCGGCCTTGCCGCCGCGTTCCTCGATGATCTCGATCAGCCGGAGCGACGGGCTTTCCCTGATGTCGCCGACGTTCTTCTTGTAGGCAAGGCCGAGCACCAGCACGCGGGACCGGCTGAGCGCCTTGCCGGCGCGGATATCGAGCGCTTCGGCGAGCTTGCCGACGACATAGCGCGGCATCGCCGAATTGATCTCGCCGGCAAGCTCGATGAAGCGGGTCGGCAGTTCGTATTCGCGTGATTTCCAGGTGAGATAGAAGGGATCGATCGGGATGCAGTGACCGCCCAGTCCCGGGCCGGGATAGAACGGCATGTAGCCGAACGGCTTGGTCTTGGCCGCGTCGATGACTTCCCATACGTCGATGCCCATGGCGGCGTAGACGGTCTTCAACTCGTTGACGAGCGCGATGTTGACCGAACGGAAGATGTTCTCCGTCAGCTTCACGGCCTCGGCCGTAGCATTGGAAGAGACCGGCACCACGGTCTTCACCGCAGCACCATAGAAGCTCTTCATCAGAGCCAGGGCCTCAGGCCCGTCGCCGGCCACAACCTTGGGGATCGTTGCCGTATTGAAATGCTGGTTGCCCGGATCCTCGCGCTCGGGCGAGAAGCCGACGAAGAAATCGACGCCAGCGCGCAGGCCGGTCTTTTCAAGGATGACCTTGACCACATCGTCGGTGGTACCCGGATAGGTGGTCGATTCCAGCACCACGAGCTGGCCGGGGCGCAGATGCTCGGCAATCGCGCGCGAGGTCGCCTCGACGAAGGAAAGATCCGGGTCACGGTGCTTGGTCAGCGGGGTGGGGACGCAGATGATGATGACGTCACACGCCGCAAGGCCCGCGAAATCAGTGGTGGCGCCGAACCGCCCAGCCTCGATCTCGGCGATCAGATCCGCATCGCCAACGGCGTCGATATAGGATTTGCGGGCATCCAGCGCGACGATCTTCTTCGGGTCGATATCGAAGCCGGTGACCGCGAAGCCGCTGCGCGCGATCGCCATTGCCAGCGGCAGGCCGACATAGCCAAGGCCAATGACGCCGGCGCGGGCGGCGCGGCTTTCAATCTTCGTCGAGAGCGTTTCGTAGGCGGGGGAACTGGCCAAGGCTGGTCTCATCTGAATGCGAAATGGAGCCTTGATCTAATGCAAGATCGCGCCGATTGAAACCCGCAGCACGCGACCTCAATTGGTCGCCTGACGCGATCGTGACCACCGGAGGACCGAAAGCCGACTGTTGCCAAAATGACTCGCTGCCCGCGACACGGCACCGGCACCTTGAAAAAATCCTCCGCTGCCATTGTCCGGGCATGGGAGCGCGCCTATCTAGTGAAGGTAACAGCCTACTGAACCGAGTACCGTTCCTGCTTATATATCAACCGCTTGAATGGACTTGCCGCCGGTTTTCCGGCGGGTCGTTGACACAATAATATTACCCGCCCATCCTCGCCCCTCGTCTTGCGCAATCAGTGTCGCGGACGGGGTGTCTACGCTTTTGAGGGATGGGTGCATCATGAGGATCATACCGAGAATGGGCACCATCGAAACCAGCGTCTCTTCCATTCTTCTGGACAAGGTCGCGGAGTGGCTGACGAACTCGTCCCTGGCTGGCGACGATCTCGAGAACATCGTACGCGGCTTCTGCGAGCGGATCGCCGCCGCAGGCCTGCCGATCGCCCGGGTGCATCTGACTTTTTCGATGTTGCATCCGCTCTATGATGCGCTGAGCTTCACCTGGAAGCGCTCAAGCGGCGTGACCATCGAAGGCTATCGGCACGCGGCCGGCCAGAAGCCGGAACGCTTCCTGCAGAGCCCCTATTACTATCTGCTCGACAATAATCTCCAGCACATCCGCCGCCGCATCCCGGCTGACGGTCCAGCCGAATTTCCCGTCTTCCTCGATTTGCGCGCGGATCGCATCACCGACTATCTCGCCTTCGTGCAGCCGTTCGGCGACGGTTCCGTGCAGGGCATGATGGGATCGTGGTCCACCGACAGCCACAGCGGTTTTTCCGACGACATGATCGATGCGCTGCTGAGGATGCAGAACCACCTGGCGGTTGCCGCCAAGATGGCCGTTCTCGGCAAACTCGCCAACAACATGCTGACCACCTATCTGGGCGGCGATGCTGGCAAGCGCGTGCTCAACGGCCAGATTCGTCGCGGCGATGGCGAGACCATTCGCGCGGCGCTAGTGATGGGCGACATGCGCCAGTCCACCATGTATGCCGAGAAGGAAGGGCGGCAGGCTTATATCGACACGCTCAACCAGTTCTTCGATGCGATCGCCGCCCCCTTCAACCGCAACGGTGGCGAGATCCTGAGCTTCCTTGGCGACGGCTTTCTTGCGGTCTACCCCTGCGGACGCCACAAGGACCCTTCGAAGATGGCCTGCCAGGCCGCGCTTTCCGCCGTTCATCAGGCCCAGGCACGGGTCGCAGACCTCAATCTCGAACGTGCGGAGAAAGGCTTCAACAAGATTTCCTACGGGATCGGCCTGCACGTCGGCAATGTCATGCTTGGCAATGTGGGCCTGAAGGATCGGCTGACGTTCTCGGCCTTCGGATCGGCCGTCAACGAGGTGCAGCGCCTGCAGTCGCTGACCAAGAAGTATTCGCGCGAGGTCGTGGCGAGCCAGGCCTTCGCCGGCTATTGCGGCGGCGAGTGGACGACGCTCGGCGAAGAGAAGCTTCGCGGCGTCCGGCAGAAAGTCACGGTCCTGCAGCCACGTCCGCCGGCGCCGGCCATGCCCTTGGAGGACGGTTTCGACGAGATCGCGCAAAGCAGCCTTTCGGAAGCCGAGCAGGTTATCCTGCTGCATCGGGATGCGCGCAAGCAGGCCAAGGAGCCGGCTGCGGAGAAGTTCATTCAGTAGAAGCAGTTAACCGCCGGAGAACATCCAGAGCTTTATTTTCCGCAGCGTCCGAAACGCGGCGATCCGCAGCCATTTGTCATCAGCTAGACACCCAGTTGACGGTACGGTAGTGTGCCTGATTGGGAACAATAAAAGCTGGGGAATTTCATTGGCATGGCGGCCGCGTCCGATCTGTTACGCATCGAGAATCTCGACGTTTCCTTCTCGATCTTTGGCGACCGCCTTCGTGTCGTAAAGGGCGCCAATCTCCGCATTCTTCCGGGCAAGGTAACGGCGCTGGTCGGCGAGTCCGGATCCGGCAAGTCGGTTATCAGCCAAAGCATCATGGGTATTCTCCCCAACCCGGCCACGGCCGAGGGCAAGATCCTGTTCACCGATCCGCTCGACGGCAAGACGACGGATATCCTGCACTACTCGCGCGACAGCGCCGAGATGCGCGATCTGCGCGGCCGCCGCATGGCGACGATCTTCCAGGAGCCGATGACCTCGCTCTCGCCGCTGCACACCGTCGGCAACCAGATCAGTGAAGCGCTGTTGATCCACACGGACGCCGACAAGAAGGAGGCGCGCGAGCGCACCGAAGAGATGCTCGGGCTGGTCGGCTTCGCCAATCCGCACCGCACCTTCGACATGTACCCTTTCGAGCTCTCCGGCGGCATGCGCCAGCGAGCGATGATCGCCATGGCGCTGATCTGCAAGCCGGCGCTTTTGATCGCCGACGAGCCGACAACCGCGCTCGACGTGACGATCCAGGCGCAGATCCTCGAACTGCTGCGCGACCTGCAGCACAAGCTCGGCATGGCGATGCTTCTCATTACCCACGATCTCGGCGTCGTCGCCAACATGGCCGACGAAGTCGTGGTGATCTACCACGGCGAGATCATGGAAGCGGGACCGGTCGACGCCATCTTCCGCAATCCGCAGCATCCCTATCTCAAGGGGCTGATGGCGGCCGTTCCGCACTTCGACATGAAGCCCGGCGAGCGGCTGAAGGCGCTGCGCGACGTACCCGTCAACCTGGAGTCGCTGATCGGTAAGAAGAAGATCAAGGCTGAAGGACCAAAGGTGTTGTTGTCGGTGAACAACCTCACCAAGAGCTTCAAGACGCGCAACCGCGGCCTTTTCGGCACCCGTGAGGCAACCACGGTGCGCGCAGTCGATGATGTCAGCTTCGATATCCTGCGCGGTGAATGCCTTGGTCTTGTCGGCGAATCCGGCTGCGGCAAGACCACGGTCAGCAAGATCCTCATGCGCGCCATCACACCCGACAGCGGCTCGGTGATATTCAACGACGGCACCGAAGTGACCGACGTTCTCTCCGTCCAGGGCGATGATCTGCAGGAAATGCGCACCAAGATCCAGATGGTGTTCCAGGATCCTGTCTCGTCGCTCTCACCGCGCATGACCGTGCGCAACATCCTGAGCGAACCGCTCGAAATCCATGATCGCGGCGACAGCGCCGAACGCAAGCAGCGCGTGGAAGCGCTGATGGGCGCCATCGGCCTCGACCGGCGCCACCTCAGCCGTTACCCGCACAGCTTTTCCGGCGGACAGCGCCAGCGCATCGGCATCGCGCGCGCGCTTGCGCTCGGCCCCAAGCTGATCATCCTCGATGAACCGGTTTCGGCACTCGACGTGTCCGTCCAGGCGCAGATCCTGAACCTGCTCAAGGACCTGCAGAAGGAACTGGGGCTCACCTATCTCTTCATCTCGCACAATCTCGCCGTCGTCGACTATATGGCCGATCGCATCGCCGTGATGTGCAAGGGACGCATCGTCGAGATCGCGCCGCGCGAGATCATCCTGCGTGATCCCGTCCACCCCTACACCAAATCGCTTCTGGCAGCGGTCCCCTTCCCCGACCTCAACCGGCCGCTCGATTTCGAGGCGCTGCGCAAAAACGGCGCCGCGGACAAGCAGAACTGGGGGATCACCTTCACCGCCGAGCATGACGACGCCTCGGAACTCGATTATGCCGACCTCGGCAACGGCCATCTGGTGCGTGCCCGCAAGGGCGCCGATGTCAAGGAGTTGCGCTCATGGTAAGCCGGCGCACCTTTCTCGGCGGACTGATCGGCTCGGCCATCGCCCCCTCTCTTGCGAATGCGGCCGCCGATCGCGACATCGAGCCCGAGTTCCTCCGCGACTGGCTGCGCGCCGGCCGCATTCCGCCGATGGTGGATCGGCTGCCGACGCATCCGCGCATCATCAACATGAAGGCGATGGGCCGCGAGCCCGGCGTCTATGGCGGCACGGTTCGCACGATTATCGGCAGCGCCAAAGACATTCGCTACATGACGGTCTACGGCTACTCGCGACTGGTCGGCTACACTGATAAGCTGCAGTTCGAACCGGATATCCTCGCCGGATTTACCTCGGAAAAGGATTCCGTCTTCACCTTCCACCTCCGCGAAGGTCATCGCTGGTCGGACGGGGCGCCGTTTACCGCCGACGATTTCCGCTACTGGTGGGAAGACGTGATCCTGAACAGCGAACTCACGCCCGGTGGCGGCGCCCTGGAGCTTCGCCCGCATGGCCAGCTGCCGCGCTTCGAGGTGATCGATCCGGTTACCGTCCGCTATACCTGGGACAGGCCGAACCCGAATTTCATGCCGCTTCTGGCCGGTCCCCTGCCCCTCGTCATCTACGGGCCGGCCCACTATCTCAAGCAGTTCCACAAGAAGTATCAGGACGATTTCCGGCTTTCGGCGCTCATGAAGGAGAACCGGGTCAAGAAATGGGTGGACCTGCACATCAAGATGGCGCGCGCCTCGCGGCCGGACAATCCGGCCCTGCCGACACTCGACCCCTGGCAGAACACCACTGCCCCGCCGGCCGAACAGTTCGTCTTCGTACGCAATCCGTTCTTCCACCGGATCGACGAGAACGGCAAGCAGTTGCCCTATATCGATCGCTTCGTGGTGGGCGTTAGCTCCTCCTCGATCATCGCCGCCAAGGCTGGCGCCGGCGAGTCGGACCTGCAATCGACGGGGGTGGACTTCAACGACTATACCTTCCTGAAGGACGCGGAGAAGCGTTTCCCCGTCAAGGTGAACCTGTGGAAACAGACGCGCGGTTCGCGCGTGGCGTTGCAGCCCAACCTCAATTGCGCCGACAAGGTCTGGCGCTCGCTGTTTCGCGAAGCGAATTTCCGCCGCGCGCTCTCGCTTGCCGTCAACCGGCATGAGATCAACATGGTCGCCTTCTATGGCCTCGGCAAGGAAAGCGCCGACAGCGTGCTGCCCGAGAGCCCGTTGTTCAAGCCGGAATATGCCAACGCCTTTACCGCGCACGACCCGGAACTCGCAAACAAGATGCTCGACGAGCTCGGGCTAGACAAGCGCGACAGCGACGACATCCGGCTGCTGCCGGATGGAAGGCGTGCGGAGATCACCGTGGAGACGGCGGGCGAGAGCAATCTCGACACCGACGTCCTCGAACTGGTGCGCGATCATTGGCGAGAAATAGGCATCGCGCTTTTCATCCGCACCTCGCAGCGCGACATCTTCCGCTCGCGCGCCATGAGCGGGACGATTATGATGTCGATCTGGTTTGGCATGGAAAACGGCGTGGCCACCGCCGACATGTCGCCGGGACAGCTTGCGCCGACACTCGACGACCAGCTGCAATGGCCGCTCTGGGGCATGTATTATCTTTCCGCCGGGCAGGAAGGCGTCGCGCCGGATCTGCCGGAAGCGCAGCAACTCGTAGACCTTCTCAACCAGTGGGGCGCGACCACCCGTTTCGAAGAGCGCGAAACGATCTGGCACCAGATGCTGTCGATCTTCACGCAGCAGGTCTTTTCCATCGGGCTGATCAACAGCACGCTGCAACCGATCCTCAGATCCGCGAAGCTGCAAAACGTGCCGGACAAAGCCCTCTATGGATTCGATCCGACCTCCTTCTTCGGCGTCTACATGCCGGATACCTTCTGGTTCAAGGAGGCCTGAGCGATGCTGCGTTATATCTTCTGGCGCATCGCCGCCATGGTGCCCACGCTCTTCATCATCTCCGCGCTCGTCTTCACCATCATAGAGTTGCCGCCGGGTGACTTCTTCGAGAGCCAGATCGCGGAGCTGCGCGCACAGGGCGAAAGCGCCAACCTGCAGGAAATTGAAGAGCTTCGAAAGCAATACGGTTTCGACAAGCCCGAGATCGTGCGCTACTTCTACTGGGTCGGCGGCATGCTGCATGGAGATTTCGGCTACTCGTTCGAGTACCAGCTGCCGGTATCTGAGGTGGTCGGAGATCGTTTGTGGCTGACGATCCTCGTGTCATTCTCGACCATCCTGCTCACGTGGCTCATCGCCTTCCCGATCGGTATCTACTCGGCCACGCACCAGTATAGCTGGGGTGACTACGGCCTGACCTTCCTGGGGCTGCTCGGGATCGCCATTCCCAACTTCATGCTGGCGCTGATCCTGATGTATTTCGCCAACATCTGGTTCGGCGTCTCCATCGGCCACCTGATGGACCAGAAGTTCCTGAACGAGCCGATGAGCTGGGAGAAGGCGCGCTCGATCCTGTCGCACCTATGGATCCCGGTCATCATCGTCGGCACCGCCGGGACCGCCGGCATGATCCGGCGCCTGCGCGCCAACCTGCTCGACGAGATGCAGAAGCAATATGTGGTGACCGCACGCGCCAAGGGCATGCCGCCGCTGCGCGCGCTCATCAAGTATCCGCTGCGCATGGCGTTGAACTTCTTTGTCGCCGACATCGGCTCGATCCTGCCCTCGATCATCTCCGGCGCTGAAATCGTCGCCATCGTCCTGTCGCTCGAAACGACCGGTCCGATGCTGATCAAGGCGCTGCAGAGCCAGGACATGTACCTCGCCGGTTCCTTCCTGATGTTTCTGGCGTTCCTGAACGTGATCGGCGTGCTCGTATCCGATATCGCGCTGGGCTTCCTCGATCCCCGTATCCGTCTTCAAGGCAGGAGCACCAAATAATGTCGCCCTTGCCCCCGCCCGGCGCACCGATGCCGCATTATGTCTCGACGGCCCCCTTCGATCCGTTCGCAACGGAAACGATGACGTCGACACAGTCGCGCATTCATCTAGCGTCGCAAAAGCAGCTGATGTGGTGGAAGTTCAAGCGGCACAAGCTTGCGCTCGCCTCCGGCATCTTCCTGCTTCTCGTCTATCTGTCGATCATCATCGTTGAATTCCTGGCGCCCTACGGGCTGCACACCAAGAACGTGGAATTCATCCACGCGCCGCCGCAGCGTGTGCATTTCTTCAACGAAGGCCAATTCGTCGGCCCCTTCGTCTATGGCCGCAGCATGTCGCTCGACCTCGATACGCTGCACCGGCTCTATGCTGACCGGCCGAACGACGTACAGAAGATCCGCTTCTTCTGCCGCGGCGACGCCTACAAGCTCTGGGGCGTCATCCCGTCCGACCGTCACCTGGTCTGCCCCGCCGTCGGCGGCCAGATGTTCCTGCTCGGCACCGACCGTCTTGGCCGAGACGTGCTCTCGCGCATTCTTTACGGCGCGCGTATCTCGCTCACCATCGGCCTGATCGGCATCGCCATCAGCTTCTGCCTCGGCATCGTCATCGGCGGTCTTGCCGGCTATCGTGGTGGCGTTTTCGATCTCATCGTCCAACGCATGATCGAAGTGCTGCAATCGTTGCCAAGCCTGCCCTTGTGGATGGCGTTGGCGGCGATCATGCCGGTCACCTGGAGCCCGATCGTCATCTATTTCGGGATCACGGTCATTCTCGGCATCATCGACTGGACGGGGCTGGCCCGCGCCGTTCGCTCGAAGCTTCTGGCCCTTCGCGAGGAAGATTACGTGCAGGCGGCGCAGTTGATGGGGGCGAGCACGCCGCGCATCATCGGCCGGCATCTCGTGCCCGGCTTCATGTCGCATCTCATTGCTTCGGCAACGATTTCCATTCCGGGAATGATCCTCGGCGAGACCGCGCTGAGCTTCCTCGGACTCGGCCTTCGACCGCCGATCACCAGCTGGGGCATCCTGTTGACGGAGGCGAAGAGTGTCAGCGTCATTGCCTTCTACCCCTGGCTGCTTTTTCCGATTATACCTGTGGTCTTGGTGATTTTGGCGTTCAACTTTCTGGGAGACGGGTTGCGCGATGCGGCTGATCCCTACAAATAGCCGGCAGCCCGACGGCTTGTCCGGTCCCTTGCGGCCAGTTGAGATCGACGGAGCTCGTATGACATACAGCCCAGAAGGATTGACCATGGCCCGGCGCCTGGAAGATGCCCGCATCCTCATGTACAGCCACGATACGTTCGGGCTCGGCCATTTGCGCCGGTGTCGGACGATCGCGCACGCCCTCGTCGAGGATTATCGCGGCCTCAATATTCTGATCATATCCGGCGCGACGATCGCCGGCGCCTTCGATTACCGTGCCCGCGTCGACTTCGTGAAGATCCCGAGCGTGATCAAGCTGCGCAACGGCGAATACACGTCGATGGCAAGCCACATCGACCTGCACGAAACGCTGAAGATGCGCGAAGCCAGCATCCGCCACACGGCGGAGACCTTTCAGCCCGATATCTTCATCGTCGACAAGGAGCCGATGGGACTGAAGGGCGAAGTCGAGGACACGCTCGCCTATCTGAAGGCCCGCGGCGCGACCCTCGTGCTCGGTCTGCGCGAGATCATGGACGCGCCGCACCTGCTCGACGCCGAGTGGAAGCGAAACGGCATCATGGAAAAGATCGACCAATATTACGATTCGGTCTGGGTCTATGGCCCGCCGGATTTCTATGACCCGCTCGTCGGCCTCGATGTGCCCGCAAGCGTTCGTCGCAAGATGGATTTCGTCGGCTTCCTGCAGCGCAGCGTTTCAACCAACAAGACCTCGATCAACGCCCGAACGGATAACTACATCCTCGTCACGACAGGCGGTGGCGGCGATGGTTCCGATCTGGTCGAGGACGTGATGAACGCCTACGAGCACGATCCGACCCTGCAGCAGAAGGCGCTGGTTGTCCTTGGTCCGTATATGCCGGTCGCCGAGCGGACACGGCTTGTCGGCAAGGGCGCGAAGATCCCCTATATCGAGGTGATCGAGTTCGACAACAACATGGAAGAATTGATTGCCGGCGCTACTGGGGTGGTGGCGATGGGTGGCTACAACACCTATTGCGAGATCCTCTCGTTCGACAAGCCGGCGCTGATCGTGCCACGCGTCAAGCCGCGCGAGGAACAGTTGCTGCGGGCGCAGCGCGCAAGCGAACTCGGCCTCGTCGACATGCTGCTTCCGGACCAATCGGCTGACCCGACGGTCATGGCCGACGCGCTAAAGCGGCTGCCGGATCGCCTGCCTCCGTCCAAGAGCGGCTCGAACATGCAGCTCGAGGGTCTGAACCATATCTCGCAGACCGTGGGCCACTGGCTCGACAATCGCGGTCGGCACCTGTCGGTCGTCGGCGCCGAGTGAAGAGCACAGCATTGCCGCACCGCCGCCGGATACTCGTTGTCCTGAAGGGCTATCCTCGCCTTTCGGAAACCTTCATCGCACAGGAACTGCTTGGTCTCGAAAAGGCCGGGTTCGACCTGACCCTCATATCGATGCGCCGGCCGACCGACAAGAAACGGCATCCGGTGCACGACGAAATCAAGGCGCGCGTCGTCTATCTCCCGGAATATCTCCACGAGGAGCCGATCCGCGTGCTGAAAGGCCTGTTCGCCGGATTCAGGAGGCAGGGTTTCGGAGCTCTGATCAGGCGCTTCCTGAAGGATTTGCCGCGCGATATCTCCCGCAACCGGTTCAGGCGGCTGGGACAGGCGCTGGTACTTGCTCGCGAGTGGCCGGATAATGGCGCCTGGCTCCACGCCCACTTCATCCATACGCCCGCGTCGGTCGCGGAATATGCCAGCATCATCACCGGCGTGCCATGGACCTGTTCGGCCCATGCCAAGGACATCTGGACCTCGCCGGATTGGGAGCTGAACGAGAAGCTTTCCAGCGCGCGCTGGGCGGTAACTTGCACCCACAGCGGCTATGAGCACATGCGGACGCTGACATCGCGGCCGGATGCGGTGCATCTGAGTTATCACGGGCTCGACCTCGCCCGCTTCGGTCACTTCGCCGGCGCGCGATCGCAAAGTGACGGCAGCGATCCCGACAAGCCGGCGCTGATCCTCAGCGTCGGCCGTGCCGTCGAGAAGAAGGGATATGACACGCTGCTGCGCGCGCTGGCCCTGCTCCCGCCGGACCTGCACTGGCGTTTCGAGCATATCGGCGGAGGCGACAACTTGGCGAAGCTCAAGGCCCTGGCGGCAGAACTCGGACTTGCCGACAAGATCACCTGGAAGGGTGCCTTGGCGCAGGAAGACGTTCTCGACCACTACCGCCGCGCCGATCTCTTCGTTCTCGCATGCCGCATCGCGGTCAATGGCGATCGTGACGGGCTGCCAAACGTGTTGGTCGAGGCATCCAGCCAGCGCCTTCCCTGTCTCTCGACCTCGCTATCGGGTGTGCCCGAATTGCTGACGGATCACGAGAACGGCCTGATCGTGCCGCCTGAAAATCCAGAGGCGCTGGCGACAGCAATGCTGGAAGCGATCCGAGATCCCTCGTTGCGGGCACGGCTCGGCGATGCCGCCGAACGACGCGTGCGCGAGCATTTCGACTATCACTCCAGCATCCGGCAGCTGAGCGAGCTCTTCGAACAGGAATGGCAGAGGGCATCATGAGCGCTCCAAGGATTCTCTTCTACGTCCAGCATCTGTTGGGGATCGGGCATATCGCCCGCGCCAGCCGCATCGCCAACGCGCTTGCCAAAGACGGGTGCGACGTCACCGTCGTCACCGGCGGCCTTCCCGTTCCGGGCTTTCCCGGCGACGGCGTCAAGACGATCGCGCTGCCGCCGGTGGTTGCCAGCAACGCCGGCTTTTCCGGCCTAGCGGACGCCAATGGGGTTGCGGCGGATACCGCGTTTCTGGAAAGACGCCGCGACCTGCTGCTGCAGGCTTTCCGCGATGCTACACCGGATGTCGTCATCATCGAGGCGTTTCCCTTCGGTCGGCGGCAAATGCGCTTCGAACTGCTGCCGCTTCTCGACGCGATCGAAAACGCCAATCCGCGACCGAAGCTGCTGAGTTCGGTGCGCGACATCCTCCAGGAGAACCGCAAGCCGGGACGCGACGAGGAAACAGTCTCGTTGGTGCGGAAGCATTTCGACGGCATCCTGGTTCATGGCGATCCAAGCTTTGTCGAGCTTCAGGATACGTTTCCGCTGGTGAGCGAGATCGCGACAAAGATCCACTATACCGGCATGGTGGTCGCGCCACGCGCGCCTGAGCCAACGGAAGTGTTCGACGTGATCGCTTCCGCAGGTGGCGGCGCCGTCGGGCTTGATCTGTTGCGCGCGGCCTGCGATGCCGCTTCCACTCTGCCGTCCGACCTGCAGTGGCTGCTGATCAGCGGTCCCAATCTCGCCGAGACGGATTTCGCGGCACTCGCGGAAATGACGCCGCCGAACGCGACGCTGGTACGCTTCCGCAAGGACTTTCCCTCGCTGTTGCGTGGCGCCCGGGTTTCGATCTCGCAGGCGGGCTACAACACCGTTGGCGACCTCTTGCAGACGGATTGCCGCTCCATCCTCATTCCCTTCGTCGCCGGCGGCGAGACCGAGCAAACCGTCCGCGCCGAGCGCCTGAAGGCGCTGGGCCTTGCCGACGTCCTGCCGGAAGGGCAGCTTACACCCGCTCTGGTTGGTAAGGCCGTCGAGGACGCGCTTGCGTCGCGGCGAAAAGGCGAGGTGTTACTTGATCTCAACGGTGCCGAGAAAACAGCCGCGATCATTCGCTCGATGATTGGCTGAACCCCTCGCGCTTTATGAAATTCCTATGATATAAATGTTTTTCCGGCGAGAATCGGCGCAGCGGGTGCAAGCCGCCTGCGTTGTTTTCGTTATGATATCCGGTAGTCCGGTTGCATGGTCCTGTTCGTGGCATTCCTTTCCCGTCCCAGCCACAGGTTCACTGCCCAGATTCCCGGCAACTGACGGTTAGCAATGGAAAAAAGTCTCGCTCGGTACATCTGGTCGAATACCCGGCTGCAGCAGCTCTGGATTCTGACTGTCGTTGCCGTATCGATGATACCCTACTTCCTCTCCTTCGATCTGCCGAAGCAGATCGTCAACGGACCGATCCAGGGATCGGGTTTCGAAGGCGAAGGTGCGACCCAGAAGTTCATGCACCTCGCCTACGACCTTCCGTTTATCGGTCATGTCGAGTTTTTCGAGGGATTCTCGCTCGGTCGCCAGCAGATGCTGATGGCCTTGAGCCTGGTGTTTCTGGCACTGGTCGTGCTGAACGGCCTCTTCAAGTTCTATATCAACACCTACAAGGGCCGCCTCGGCGAACGTATGCTTCGGCGCATTCGCTTCGAGCTGATCGACCGGGTGCTGCGCTTCCCGCCCAATCACTTCAAGCGTGTGAAGTCGGCCGAAATCGCGACGATGATCAAGGATGAAGTCGAGCCGATGGGCGGCTTCACCGGCGATGCCTTCGTGGCGCCCGCCCTGCTGGGTGGCCAGGCTCTGACGGCACTCGCCTTCATCATCGTCCAGAACTTCTGGCTGGGCATGATCGCCGCCGCCATCGTCGGGGTACAAGCCGTTATCATCCCGCGCATGCGCCGGCGCCTGCTCGAACTCGGCCGCCAGCGCCAGCTGACTGCACGCGAACTCTCCGGCCGCGTCGGCGAAATCGTCGACGGTATCGGCACGATCCACGGCAACGACACGTCGAACCTCGAACGCGCCGATATCGCCACCCGCCTGGGGCTGATCTTCTCGATCCGCTACGACCTCTATCAGTGGAAGTTCCTGGTCAAATTCCTGAACAATTTCCTCGCTCAGGTGACGCCGTTCCTGTTTTACGCGATCGGCGGCTATCTGGCGCTGCAGGGCCGGCTCGACATCGGCCAGCTCGTCGCCGTCATCAGTGCTTACAAGGATCTTCCCGGCCCGCTGAAGGAACTGATCGACTGGGATCAGATGCGCCAGGACGTGCAGGTCAAGTACCAGCAGGTCTACGAGCAGTTCAACATCGAGCCGCTGATCGACAGCAAGATCCACGACATCCCGACCGCAGCCGTCGTCGGCCTGACAGCTCCGCTTGTCGTGACGAACCTTTCGCTCAGCGACGACAGCGGCGCGCGCCTGGTCGATCATGTCTCCGTCGAGATCAAGCCCAACGAAACCGTCGCCGTGGTCGGTCCGAACAGCAGCGGCGCAGAGGCTTTCGCCGAAGCGCTGGGTCGCATCGCCTGGCCCGATTCCGGTCGTATCACGATCGACGGCCACGACCTGCTCGAGCTGCCGGAATCGGTCACCGGACGGCGCATCTCCTACGCCTCGGCGGACACCTATTTCTTCCACGGCACGCTACGCGACAATCTGCTCTACGGCCTGAAGCATGCCCCTCTGACGAAGCCCGCCTATGACGAGCGGATGGCGACAGAAGCAAAGTGGCACGCCGCAGAAGCCGTGAAGGCAGGCAACCCGACGCTCGATCTGAACAGCGACTGGGTCGATTATAATTCGGCAGGCGCCACCGGGCCCGAAGACCTGCTGGCAGCGATCCGCCCGGTACTCGACGCCGTGCTGATTTCGCAGGATATTCTCGACCTGGCATTGCGTTCCAATGTCAATACCGGCGTGCACGTGGCGCTTGCCTCGCATATCGTCGACCTGCGCGCCGCGCTTCGAAAGCAGATGCAGGACACCGGCCTCGGCAACATCGTCGTGCCATTCGATTTCGACGCCTACAACGTACAGGCGACCGTCGGCGAAAACCTGCTGTTCGGCTCGATGCGGCGACCGATGATGAACAACCGGCGGCTCGCCGCGCACCCCTATTTCCAGACGCTGTTCCGCGATACGGGCCTCAGCAACGATCTCTACGCCATGGGCCTGGAAATCGCGGAGAACGCCGTGGAACTCTTCCACGACCTGCCGCCGGATCATCCGTTCTTCCAGCAGCTGACCTTCATGACGCCGGATGACATCCCGACCTATCAGGCCCTGTTGCAGAAACTGCAGAGCCGGAAGTTCGACGACGCGGCACCCGAAGAGCGGTCCGCGATCATCCGCCTTAGCTTCGCCTACATCGAGCCGCGGCATCGTTTCGGCCTCTTGAGCAACGAGCTGATGGACAAGATCGTCAGCGCCCGCAAGCAGTTCCACGAGAACATCCCCGATGATCTCGCCGCCGTCATCGAGCGATACGATCCCGAGCATTTCATCTCGTCCGCCAGCCTGATGGACAACGTGCTCTTCGGCCGCATCGCCTACCAGCAGGCGGACGCATCGGACCGCATTCGCGCCATCATGGGCGAACTGCTCGATCGCCTCGGGCTTTTCGACGACGTGCTCTCCATCGGCCTCGAATTCGACGTCGGCTCCGGCGGCAAGCGTCTGACGATGGTGCAACGACAGAAGCTCAACCTTGCCCGTTCGCTCCTGAAGCGCTCGGACTACTTCATCTTCAATCGCCCGCTTTCGGCACTCGACCAGCGCGTCCAGGATCAGATCACGCACAACGTCGTCGAGAACCTGCACACGGAAGGCGAACGTCCGGCCATCGTCTGGGTGCTCTCCAACGCCAAGCTTGCCGAGATTTTCGACCGAATCCTGCTGTTCGACAGAGGTGTATTGGCCGAGGCCGGCAACTTTCCCGAACTTTCCGAGCAAAACGGTATGTTCAAGGAACTGTTATCGTAATATCGTAGTGGCAGTGGGATAAGGCGCCCACGGGTGGGCGCGGCACAATTCTGGCGGGCGCACCGGTTGAGAAGCGCCGCAAGGGGTAAGTACGCTCATGCTGTTGAGAGATGAAGTCGAAATGCTGCGGCGGGTGCCGATCTTTTCCAGGATCGCACCGGCGAAACTCAAGCTTTTGGCATTCACTTCCGACCGAATGACCTACAATGTGGGTCAGGATCTTTTCCATCAAGGCGATACCGGCGATGCCGCTTACGTCGTGCTTTCGGGAACTGCCGATATTCTGGTTCACTCGCCTGCCGGCGATATCAAGGTCGCCGATGTAGAGCTCAATTCCATCGTCGGCGAGATCGCCATTCTCTGCGACGTGTCCCGTACGGCGACCGTCCGCGCCACCTCTCCGCTCGAGGTTTTGCGCATTAGCAAGGAGCATTTCCTCAAGCTGCTTAGCGATTTTCCCGAGATGGCCGTCGAGATCATGCGCGTGCTGGCCGACCGCCTGAACCACACGACGGCGGAACTGACCGCCGCGCGTTCCGCGAGGAAGCCGGAGCCGGTAAACTAGGCTCGCCCCTCGAAGTTCTCAGCAAACCAAAAAAGCCCGCCTAAACGTCAGTTCAGGCGGGCTTTCGCTATTGAAGTCAACGATCAATCGCGCTGCTCGAGCGCCTTGCTGAAGGCCAGGGCGGCCAACGTACAGATCGCACCCGACAGCAGGTAGTAGCCGACGAAAGTCAGGCCGAAGCGGCTCGACAGGCTGAGCGCGACGAGCGGCGCGAAGCCGGCGCCGACGAGCCAGGCAAGGTCCGACGTGAAGGCAGCACCCGTGTAGCGATATCCACGGCCGAAGCGCGAGGAGATCGAGCCGGTCGCCTGGCCGAAGGACAGCCCGAGAACACCGAAGCCGATGATCACGAAGGCGTCGTGGCCGCGCGAACCCGAACCGAGCATGATCGGGCCAACGAAGCTGAAGATCGCGATCAGCACGGCACACACCGCCAACTGCCCACGTCTGCCGATCCGGTCGGCGATCATGCCGGAAGCGATGATCGCCAGCAGACCGACCATCGCGCCGATGGTCTGCACGACCATGAACTCGCCGATCGGCTGATTGCCGTAGAGGCTCATCCAACCCAGCGGGAAGATCGTTACGAGGTGGAACATCGCAAAGCTTGCCAGCGGCACGAATGCGCCGATGAGGATATCACGGCCGTGGACGCGGATGACGTCGCGGATGGGCGCGGCCTCGAGCTCGTGCTGCTCCAGCGCCGTGCCGAACTCCTTGGTCATCACCAGGCGCAGGCGTGCGAAGAGCGCGACCACGTTGATGGCAAAGGCGACGAAGAACGGATAGCGCCAACCCCAGCTGAGGAAGTCTTCCGAGGAAAGGTTGGCGATGAAGTATCCGAACAGAATACTCGCAAGCGCAAAACCGATCGGCGCGCCGAGCTGCGGAATCATCGCGTACCAGCCGCGGCGATTCTGCGGTGCATTCAGCGCCAGCAGCGACGCCAGTCCATCCCAGGCGCCGCCGAGGGCAAAGCCCTGGCCCAGACGGAAAAGCGCCAGCAGCGCGATCGACCAGACGCCGATCTCGTTATAGCCGGGCAGGAACGCGATCGACGCCGTCGAGCCTCCCAGCAGAAACAGCGCGATCGTCAGTTTCGTGCCGCGGCCGTACAGGCGGTCGATCGTCATGAAGACGACGGAGCCCACGGGGCGCGCAAGAAACGCGAGCGAGAAGATCGCGAAGGAATAGAGCGTACCCGTCAGCCGATCCGGGGCGAACGGAAAGACGAGCTGCGGAAAGACCAGCACGGATGCCAGGCCATAGACAAAGAAATCGAAGAATTCGGACATGCGCCCGATGATCACGCCAAGCGCAATACTGTTGGGTGACACCGGCTTGTCGGAATGAATTTGACGTGCGTCGCGCTCCATTGACGTCGACGACGGACCATAATGCGTTGCATTCGCCATGTAAAAAACGCCTCCCTCGTTAAGGCGCTTGCGGCAAAGCGCCTCACAGAGATTTTGAACGAACTGTCACGCTTATCAAGTCCGGCGACGCGAAATAGTTCGCAGAAAACTTCGAAAGCTTGAGCTAGATCAAAAAAACTTCGTCCGAAGCGTGAAATAAGCGCGTTCAAGGTGGTCATTGAGCAAGGCCAGGATATATTAGCAGCTCAAAAGTGGATCGGGTCAAAAAAACCTCCCACTGCTGCGTCTACGTTTTGACAACCGCTGCGGTCCGTCGTATCCCGCAGTGCGGCAATTCTGCTGCGCTGCGACCAAACACCTCATGTTGCTATCAGTTACAGTGCTTTAGTCGCAGAAGGGACGAAAACAACAAGAGCATAGAGACGTGCAAAAACTGTCGAAGTTTTCCCGCCATCTCGTGATTCTGCCGCTGCTTCTGGCGCTGGCGGGATGCGATCTGGTGGTCATGTCGCCTTCGGGCGATATCGCCGTGCAACAGCGCGACCTTATCATCGTGTCAGTGCTGCTGATGCTGCTGATCATCATCCCCGTGATTTGTCTGACGCTGTTCTTCGCCTGGCGCTATCGCCAGTCGAACACCTCGGCCACCTACGATCCGGAATGGCACCATTCCACGCGTCTCGAAGTGGTTATCTGGTCCGCCCCGCTTGCGATCATCATCGCTCTCGGCGCCATCACCTGGATCACCACCCACAAGCTCGATCCCTTCCGTCCGCTCGATCGTATCGATGCGGAGCGCAGCATCCCCGCCGACATGAAGCCGCTGACGGTTCAGGTCGTGGCGCTAGACTGGAAGTGGCTGTTCTTCTATCCCGAACTCGGCATCGCCACCGTGAACGAACTGGCCGCACCGGTCGACGTTCCGATCAATTTCGAGATCACGGCGTCGTCGGTCATGAACTCCTTCTATATCCCCGCGCTGGCCGGCCAGATCTACGCCATGCCGGGCATGGAAACGAAGCTGCACGCCGTCATCAACAAGGAAGGCGTCTATCAGGGCTTCTCCGCGAACTACAGCGGTGCGGGCTTCTCGCACATGCGCTTCAAGTTCCACGGCTTCAACCAGCAGGGCTTCGACGCCTGGGTCGCCCAGGTCAAGAACCAGGGTACCGCGCTCAACCGCGACGCCTACATGAAGCTGGTCCGCCCGAGCGAACGCGAGCCTGTCCGCTACTTCGCTTCCGCCGACAGTGACCTGTTCGACGCGATCGTCAACATGTGCGCCCAGCCGGGCAAGATGTGCGCGAGCGAAATGATGCACATCGACATGATGGGCGGCGGCGGCAAGGAAAGCCACGAAAACCGCGACAAGCTGAAGTTCGACGGCGAGCCGATCGACATCCTGCTTCCGCATGCCGAAGCCGGCGCAGAGGCCCCGGCCCACGGTGCCGACAGCATGGAGAACATGCCTGGCATGGAAACCAAGCCGGCCGCGCCTGCCTCGAGCTCGAGCACGGAAACCGCTCCGGCCATGAACATGCAGCATGACGGTCATACGATGCCGTCATCGGACGCAAGCAAGCCTGCGCCTAGCAACTAATTCAACCTGGCGCTTTGCGTCTAAAAGACACCAATGAACGGGTTACTCCATGTTTTCCAATCCTGACCTTCTGAAGTTGATCTTCGGCCGGTTGACGATCGAGGCAATCCCCTATCACGAGCCAATTCTCGTCGCGACATTCGCGGCGGTCGTGCTCGGCGGGATCGCCGTCCTCGGTCTCATTACCTATTTCAAACTCTGGACCTACCTCTGGAAGGAATGGTTCACCAGCGTCGACCACAAGAAGATCGGCATCATGTATGTCATTCTTGCGCTGGTCATGCTGCTGCGCGGCTTTGCCGACGCCCTCATGATGCGTACCCAGCAGGCGATGGCCTTCAACGGCAATCCCGGCATTTTCCCGCCGCACCACTACGACCAGGTCTTCACGGCCCACGGCGTCATCATGATCTTCTTCATGGCAATGCCGTTCGTCACCGGCCTGATGAACCTCGTGGTTCCGCTTCAGATCGGCGCGCGCGACGTCTCCTTCCCCTTCCTGAACAACTTCTCGTTCTGGATGACGACCGCTGGCGCAATCCTGATCATGATGTCGCTGTTCGTCGGCGAGTTCGCACGTACCGGCTGGCTGGCCTACCCGCCGCTCTCGGGCGTCGAATATAGCCCTGGCGTTGGCGTCGATTATTACATCTGGGGCCTGCAGGTCGCCGGTATCGGAACGACGTTGTCGGGTATCAATCTGATCGCGACCATCGTGAAGATGCGCGCACCCGGCATGACCATGATGAAGATGCCCGTCTTCACCTGGACCTCGCTCTGCACCAACGTGCTGATCGTCGCCTCCTTCCCGATCCTGACCGCAACGCTCGCGCTGCTGTCGCTCGACCGCTACGCCGGCACGAACTTCTTCACCAACGACCTTGGTGGCAACCCGATGATGTATGTGAACCTCATCTGGATCTGGGGTCACCCGGAAGTTTACATTCTCGTGCTGCCTGCCTTCGGCATCTTTTCCGAAGTCGTCGCCACCTTCACCGGCAAGCGCCTGTTTGGTTACGCCTCGATGGTTTACGCCACCGTCGTTATCACCATCCTGTCGTACCTCGTCTGGCTGCACCACTTCTTCACCATGGGTTCGGGCGCAAGCGTCAACTCGTTCTTCGGCATCACTACGATGATCATCTCCATCCCGACAGGGGCGAAGATGTTCAACTGGCTGTTCACGATGTATCGCGGTCGCATTCGCTACGAAGTGCCGATGCTGTGGACGATCGGCTTCATGGTGACCTTCGTCATCGGCGGCATGACCGGCGTCATGCTCGCGATCCCGCCGGCCGACTTCGTGCTGCACAATTCGCTGTTCCTCATCGCCCACTTCCATAACGTCATCATCGGCGGCGTGGTGTTCGGCCTGATGGCAGGCGTGACCTACTGGTTCCCGAAGGCCTTCGGCTTCAAGCTCGATCCGTTCTGGGGCAAGATGTCCTTCTGGTTCTGGCTGGTCGGCTTCTACTTCGCCTTCATGCCGCTCTACGTTCTCGGCCTGATGGGCGTGACCCGCCGCATGTCGCAGTTCGACGATCCGTCGCTGCAGATCTGGTTCATCATCGCTGCCTTCGGTGCGTTCCTCATCGCGCTCGGCATCGGCTCGTTCCTGATCCAGCTCGTCGTCAGCTTCCTGAAGCGCGAAGAGCTGCGTGACACGACGGGCGATCCGTGGGGTGGCCGTACGCTGGAATGGTCGACCTCGTCGCCGCCGCCGGAGTACAACTTCGCGCTAACGCCGATCGTTTACGACCATGACAGCTGGTACGACATGAAGGCCCGCGGTCACGAGCGTCCTCTGGAAGGCTTCAAGCCGATCCACATGCCGAAGAGCACCGGCACCGGTGTCATCCTCGGCGCGCTCAGCGTGATCTTCGGCTTCGCGATGATCTGGTACATCTGGTGGCTCGTCGTGGTCTCCGCTGTTGCCATGCTCGTGGTCACCATCGGTCATACGTTCAACTACAAGCGTGATTTCTACATCCCTGTGGAAGAAGTCATCGAAACCGAAGACAAGCGCACCAAGCTGCTTGCCGGGCAGGTGTAAGACATGAGCAAGACTGCAATCGATACGGCTGAAAAGCCCGAATTCTACATGACGGAAGAGCACCACCCGGAAAACAGCACCAATCTGGGTTTCTGGCTCTACCTGATGAGCGACTGCCTGATCTTCGCGATCCTGTTCGCCACCTACGCCGTGCTCGGCCGCAATTACGCGGCCGGCCCATCGCCGAAGGATCTCTTCGATCTGCCGCTGGTGGCGATCAACACCTCGATGCTTCTTCTGTCGTCCATCACCTATGGCTTCGCCATGCTGCAGATGGCACACGGCAAGAAGGCCGAAACGTTGTTCTGGCTCGGCGTGACCGGTCTGTTCGGCCTCGCCTTCATCGGGCTCGAACTCTACGAGTTCGCGCACTTGATCCATGAAGGTGCCGGCCCGAGCCGCAGCGCCTTCCTGTCGGGCTTCTTCACGCTCGTCGGTACCCACGGTCTGCACGTCACCTTCGGCATCATCTGGCTGGTTACGCTGATGGTCCAGGTTTCGATGCACGGCCTGATCCCGGAAAATCGCCGCCGCCTGATGTGCCTTTCGATGTTCTGGCACTTCCTCGACGTGGTCTGGATCGGCGTCTTTTCCTTTGTCTATCTTATGGGAGTACTCGGATGAGTTCGCCGCACGCACCCGCACATGAGGACGCTCACGAAGCGCATCATGGCCACAGTCACGGCCACGAGGCCGGTCACGGCACCTTCAAGAGCTACATGATCGGCTTCGTGCTGTCGGTCATTCTGACGGCCATCCCGTTCTGGCTGGTCATGGCCGAGGTCTTCAGCAGCCCGGCCGTGACGGCTGCCTGGATCATGGGCCTCGGCGCCATCCAGATCGTCGTCCACATGATCTTCTTCCTGCACATGAACCCGCGCTCGGAAGGCGGCTGGACGTTGATGGCTCTGCTGTTCACCATCCTGCTCGTCGTCATCGCGCTCTCTGGTTCGCTCTGGGTCATGCATCATTTGAACACCAACATGATGCCGATGAACCCCGAAATGATGAAGAACATGCCTTAACGGCATCAAGGAACGGGCGGCGAAAGCCGCCCGTTCCGGTTTTAAGTGGTTTCAAGCAATGAATACTCCCCATATTGACGAAGCTCCCCGCCGCCGGTCCCGCACCGGACTAACGATTTTCTGCGGCTTTCTTGTTTTCATCATCTGCGCCGTGTCCGCGCTCGGCGTCTGGCAGGTCGAGCGGCTTGCCTGGAAACGCGACCTCATCGCCCGCGTCGATCAGCGCATCCACGCCGAGCCGGTTGCGGCTCCCGCCAAGGCGGATTGGGCCGCGATCAACCGGACCGACGACGAATATCTTCGCGTGACAGCCGAGGGCGTCCTTCAGAACGACAAGGAAAGCTACGTCTACGCGTCAACCGTGCTCGGCGCCGGATACTGGGTGATCACGCCGCTGACCCTTTCGGACGGGACGTCGGTGATGATCAACCGCGGTTTCGTGCCCTCCGAAAAGCGCGATCCAAATTCCCGTGCGGAAGGACAGATTTCAGGTCCGGTCAAGATCACCGGGCTCCTGCGCCTGGACGAACCGGGCGGCACCTTCATCCGCTCGAACGCGCCCGACGATGATCGCTGGTACTCCCGCGACGTGCACGCCATCGCCGCCAAGCGCGGTATCGCGGATATTGCCCCCTATTTCATCGACGCGGACGCGACCGAGAATCCGGGCGGCTATCCCAAGGGTGGCCTGACGCAGGTCGTCTTCCCCAACAGCCACCTGTCCTACGCAATCACCTGGTTCGCCATTGCGATCATGGTCGCGGGGCTTCTGGTCTACGTGATCCGCAGCGAGCTGAAAGCACGCCGCGCCTGATCAGCCGACCTTGCTCTTCGGATAGAAGCGCTCGCCGACCATCTCGGCCGCCATATAGGCCTGGCTGACGATTTCGGGCACGAGATCGATATCCGGCAGGCTGCCGAGGCCGAGCGGCCCGATTGCAAACAGACCGTCGACCATCGAGCCGTCTTCCAGGCATGGCTGGCCGCGCTGGTTGACGGCAAGGCCGAGCGCCAGTTCGTCCGGCTGTGCCAGCTCCTGCTCGATCAGGCTCCGCAGCAACGGCGTATCGAGATTCGGCGCCTTGCACCGGCAATCGAAGACGCGCTCCGCGTGGATAACCTCATCCACCGCACTGCCTGCGGCGCGGAAAAAGAGCCCGCTCAAACCACGCCTGCCCGCCATGCCGCGCCTCAAAACGGTGTTGCCGCTCGCAAGTTCGCCGCGAAGGCGCGCATGCATCGCTTCGGGAAGCCGGTTGCGGTGGCTATCGTAGATGGCGCGAAGGTGCCGGTTGAACTGGTGCTTCTGGCGCGCGGGCAGTGATCGCCAAAGCGAGCGCGCGTGCTTTCGCAGGCCGTTCATTACCGATTGCCAGCTACGCCCCTGCTCATCCGCCTCGCGGCATGCGGCGCGGATGAAGCGGACGATGTCGCGCAGATCGCTTGGCACCGCCTCTGCCGGAAACAGCGGATCGGCCGAGTTCGGCGTATGGCTCTGTGGCAGGAAACCCCGCCGCGACAGGATCGTGACCTGCCCGGTGTATCCGCCGTCACGAAGCTGCAGCAGCTGATCGACGACCCGGATGCCGCTGCCGAGCAGCACCGTGTGCGGACGTGCGACGAGCCGCTGTGCCCGGATCGGCGAAGGCTCCATTTCGGATGCTTCGGGGAAAGACAGGCCATAGCCCGTGGCGAAAATGACCGTATCGAAAAGAGGATTGGCCGGATTGGTGCTCTCGAGCAGGAACCGATCGCCGTGGCTCTTGCGGATCGCCACGACAGGCTCGTTGCAAACCTGAACGGTGATGTCCTTGCGGCCGGCAAGCGCTTCGGAAAAGCGCTGGTAGACATAGTCGCTGAAAATTTCGCGTGGAACGAATATCTGGCGGAACCCCGGAATCGCGGCGGGCACGGCAGCCCGGAATTCCGCGTTGCTACAGAGCCATTCGTTGAAGTCGTCCGCATCACCGACCTCGACCGAGAGATCGCGAACGCGTGTGTTGAGGATGGTCGAGGATCGGCTCGACGACAGCGCCTGCCCGCCGCTTACCGACGAGCTCGGATCGAACAGCTGCAGGTGAAACGGCGTGCGCACCGTCTTCATGAGCGCAATGGCCATCATCATCCCCGAGAAGCCCCGACCGATGATGGCAATGCGCGGCAGCGCCGAAATCCGCGCGGCGCCGTTCGATCTGGCGGAAAAAATTCCCTGAACCGTCATCGCAACTCCCTTGCGGCTTCGCCCGCATCGTGTGTGTCGATCAAGGTTTCAACGCGGGAAATACCATCACGCGTTGAGCAGGTTCAAGCGGCCTCAAAACGCTCGGCCGCTGCGCATCAGGGCGCCAGGATGTTGGCTTTGCCGCAATGCAATTGTCTATCAAACTGGTCGTGTATGAGAGCGCCAAAACGGCATTTGCGCAAGCGCTTTATTTTCACGCTTCGGCAGACCTATATGCAACCATCTGTTTTTGCTTCTATAAATCAGAGAGAAACTGCCCGACCGCGGTGTTCGCCGGCGACGAATTGAAGGCATCGCCAGACCATTTCAGTCGCTCACGTTAAAATAACCAGTTGGTGAATTATTGACTTGAACGGCCCGCTGGAATCGGCAAAAGTAAGCGCGCTAACCAATCCCTTCCTGAGATTGCCATCCCCTCGGATTTAAGCATCCGACCGCAAAATACGTGGAACAATACCGTGAGCAGCGATGCGTCAATACATGCGACGAAGCCTTCGGCTTCGATGGCGCATGTCAGTGCGGCCGGCTGGGGCAAGGGCCTCTTTACGCTTGTCCGCATTACCGCAATGGCTTTCCGCCATCCCTGGCAATCCGGCTTCGCCATCGGCGCAACCCTCGTTGCCTCAGCTTTCCAGCTGATGATCCCGCGACTGCTCGGGCAGGCGGTCGATCACACGCAGGTGGCGCTGGAAGGCGGCGCGGCGGGACAGATCGCGCAGGACGCACTGCTCACCACCGCTCTCATGCTGCTCGGCGCCAGTATCCTGCGCGGCATGTTCACCATGGTGCAGAACTACTATAGCGAAAGCGTCGGCCACCATATGGGCTACGAGCTGCGGCTCGCCTGTTACGAGAAGATCCAGCGCCTCTCCTTCAGCTTTCACGACAGCGTCCACTCCGGGGACCTGATCACGATCGGCCTGCTCGATCTCGAAGGCGTGCGCATGTATTTCTCGACGGCGCTGGTGCGCATGATCCTGCTGACGATCCTGATCGGGATCGGCGCCTACATGCTGCTGTCGACCGATGTCGTCCTCGGCCTGTTGGCGCTGAGCTTCGTGCCCTTCGTCGCCTGGCGTTCCTCCGTCACGCAGCTGCGCCTGCGCGCCACCTGGCTCGATCTCCAGGAAAAGCTTTCGGTGCTGACGCGCATCATGGAAGAAAATCTCGGCGGCATCCGCGTTGTCCGCGCCTTCGCGGCGCAGGCCTACGAACTGATGAAATTCGAGGCGGCGTCCAAGACCGCGCTTGCGCTCGCCCACCGGCGCGTCGGTATCCGCGTCGTCAACACCAGCGCCATGACCTTCTCCTTCTTCGCCGCCATGGGGCTCGTGCTGTGGGTCGGCGGCGGCAAGGTCATGTCGGGCGAGATGACGGTCGGCACGCTCACCTCCTTCCTCACCTTCATGACGATCCTGCAGATGCCCGTGCGCCAGCTCGGTCTCATGGTCAACGCCTTTGCCCGCGCATCCACCTGCGGCACGCGCCTGTTCAACCTGCTGGATCTCGAAATCGCCGTCAGGGATGCGCCGCAGGCAAAGGAGCTTCGGCGAACAGAGGGAACGCTGCGTTTCGAAAACGTAAGCTTCGCATACCCTAGCTCTCCCATGCACGAGATCCTGCGCGATATCTCCTTCGAGGCCAAACGCGGCGAGACGATCGGCATCGTCGGCCCTCCCGGCAGCGGAAAGTCGACGCTCGCCCATCTCATCCCCCGCTTCTACGACGTGACCAAGGGCAGGATCACGATCGACGGGCAGGATATCCGCGAGGTCACGCTACAGTCATTGCGCCAGGCCGTCGCGGTGGTGCAGCAGGATTCGTTCCTGTTCACTACGTCGATCGAGAACAACATCGCCTATGGCGACCCCTGGGCGAAGGAAACCCGCATCGAACGGGCAAGCGAGAGCGCGCAGCTGCACAACTACGTGCTTGGCCTGCCGACGGGCTACGACACCGTCATCGGCGAGCGCGGGGTGTCGCTTTCCGGCGGCCAGAGGCAGCGTCTCTCCATCGCCCGGGCGTTGATGCTGAAACCCGCCGTCATGGTATTCGACGATTCGACCGCCGCAATCGATGCCGCCACCGAGCAGCGCATCCGCACCGCCATGCGCAAATACGCAGCCGACCGCGTCACCGTTATCGTCGCGCACCGGCTGAGCTCGCTGATGCATGCCGATCAGATCTTCTTCGTCGAAGGCGGCGAGATCGTCGAACGCGGCACCCATGAGGAGCTTCTGGCGGCGGACGGAAAATACAAGGCGCTCTACGACCTGCAGGTGCGGCCGGGCGATGACGTGAAGAGCGCCTAGGGAGGAACGATATGGCCGAGGAAGTGGAAACCGAACGCGCCGACGTTCGCGAGGATGGCCGGCGCCCTCCCCGCGCCGTGGTCGGTTCGCATCGCGTCGAGGAGGAAATCTTCGGCAAGGCCTTCGACGGAAACATCATCAAGCGCATCTGGGCCTTCGTCAGCCCGTACCGGCGGCAGGTGATCCTCTCCGTCGTGGCGGTGCTGACCTTCACCGCAATGCAGTTGCTCATCCCGCTGATCATCCGCTACGCGATCGACCACGGCATGAAGCCCGATGCAGGCCATTCCGCGCTGCTCTGGTCGATGCTTGCCTTCCTCGTTGCGATCCTGATCAATTATGTCGCGAGCTACGCGCAGGAGACGCTGGTCGGCGGCGTGGCGGAAGATGTTCTCTTCGATATCCGCAAGGCGATGTTCTCGCACCTGCAAAGGGTGTCGCTGTCCTTCATGGACAAGACCGAAGTCGGCCGGCTGATGTCGCGGCTGCAGGGCGATGTGAACTCGATGCAAGAGTTTCTCGAGACCTCCGTTCTCTCCGTCGGCGATATCACGCTTTTGTTCGGCATCGTCTTCGTGATGCTCTATCTCGACTTCAAGCTCGGCCTGCTGACGCTTTCCGTCCTGCCGATCCTTTTCATCGTCCGTCTCTTCTGGCTTCCGCTGGCGCGAAAGTCCTTCATGGCCGCGCACGAGACGAATTCGATCGCCGCGGGAGCGCTTGCGGAAGCGATCCATGGCGTACGCGCCGTCCAGGGGATGGATCGCCAGGGCGTCAATTTCACGCTCTTCGACGACAAGGCCAAGGCAAATCTCAACGCCCATCTGACGGCGGCGCGCTATGCGCAGGTGATGGTGCCGATCGTGGATTCGCTGACCGGCGTCGCCATGGCGCTCGTCATCGTCGTCGGTGGCGCGCGCGTGCTCAACCAGGCGCTCGATGTCGGCGTTCTCGTCGCCTTCCTGTTCTACATCCAACGCTTCTTCGACCCGATCCGCTCGCTGACGCTGCAATATTCCGTCATGCAGCGCGCCATGGCCTCCGGTCAGCGGCTGACGGAGGTCCTCGACGTGCCCGTCGACATCAGGGACGCCCCTGATGCCACGGCCTTGTCGAAAGACATGGACGGCTCGGTCGAATTCAAGGATGTCGTCTTCGGCTATAATCCGAGCCATCCGGTGTTGAAGCATGTGAGCTTCAAGGTAAATCCCGGCGAAACCGTCGCGCTGGTCGGTCCGACAGGTTCCGGCAAGTCGAGCTGCATGTCGCTGATCCACCGCTTTTACGATGTCCAACAGGGACAGGTCCTTGTCGGTGGCCATGACGTGCGCAGCCTGACGCAGGATTCGCTTGGTGAGCAGATCGCCATGGTGCTGCAGGAGCCTTTCCTCTTCACCGGCACGGTGTTCGAAAACATCCGCTACCACAAGCGCGAGGCCACGCGCGAACAGGTGATCGAGGCAGCCAAGGCGGTCGGCGCGCATGACTTCATCATGCGGCTTCCCGAGGGCTATGACAGCATGCTGGGCGAACGCGGCGGCAATCTCTCGCTCGGCCAGCGCCAGTTGCTGAGCTTCGCCCGCGCGCTGGTCGCGGATGCCAAAATCCTGGTGCTCGATGAGGCGACCGCCAATATCGACAGCTATACCGAGATGCTGATCCAGAAGGCGCTGGTGAAGCTCCTGGAAAACCGCACCGGCCTAGTCATCGCCCACCGGCTGGCGACCATCCGCGAGGCCGACCGCATCATCGTGCTGCAGAACGGCGAGCTGATCGAGAGCGGCAACCATCAGCAGCTGATGAAGAACCGCAAGCTCTACTCGCGGCTCTACAATCTGAACTACGCGTCGTTCGACGATATCCCGGAGGCGGTTCTCGAAGAAACGGCAAGCGGATCCGATACGTGACGGCCTGATGGAAGGCGGCACATCTCTGCCGCCTTAATTCCAACACCGCGCATCCGGTTACGCCGAAACGACGGTCTCTCCGCCCTTCATGACGAAGGCTGGCTCGAGAAGGGTCGAAACATCCTGCGCGGGGTCGAGCCTCGTCGCAACAAGGTCCGCGAGCTTGCCGACCTCAATCGAGCCGGTCACCGCTTGCGATCCCAGAACTTCGGCGGCAATGATCGTGCCTGCGCGAAGGGCCGCTGACGGCGCCATTCCGCATTCGACGGCCAGGACGAATTCCATGGCCGCGGCTTTCAGCGGATGGGTCGGCGCGCCGACGAGGTCGGTGCCGAGCGCGAATCGGACGCCGGCCTTCAGGCCGCGCTTGAAGTCGCGCAGCATATAGACCCAATGACGCTCGTAGACCTCGCGCTCCCATTCGGGATAGTTGAACTTGTCGTAGGCCTGACGGTGATAATGGATCTGCGAGAGCGTCGTGACGACGATCTTGCCTTCCGCCACGATCCTCTGCCGTGTCTCGTCGCTGATCCCGTAACCGTGCTCGATCACATCGATGCCGCCATCCAGAGCGAGTTTGACCGCGTCTTCGCCAATGGCGTGCGCGCTCACCTTCAGCCCGTTGCGATGCGCTTCATCGACGGCTGCCCGCACTTCCGCGACGCTATAGGAAACCACCTGATTGAGGGGATCGTCCCCCCAGGCGTGGTAGCGGTCATGCACGCCGCCCTTTGAAAGCCCGAGCTTGATGAAATCGGCACCCTGCCTGACGCGCTCGCGAACCTTGAGGACAAGACCCTCGACGCCATCGGCGAGTTCCCCGCCGGCACGCGCGATCGAGAGCGGCGTGCCGCTCGAATCCCATGTACCCGACGTCGATGAAATGAAGCCGCCGGCAACCTTCAGGCGTGGGCCTTCGGCAAAACCTTCATCAATTGCCCGACGGACCTGCGGACCGATCGTTGATCCCAGGCAACGCGCGGACGTGAAGCCGGCATGCAGCAATTCGCGCAATTCGCTCAGTGTCCGCGCGGCACGGTAGCTCTCATGCTCGGTCGCAAGCGTATGAAGCCGGGTGCTGTCCACACCGAAGGTATGGAGGTGCGCGTCGATCAGGCCAGGCAACAGAGTGGCATCGCCGAGGTCGATAATCTCGGCGCCGCTCGGCGCTCGCACGTCCGAACGCGTGCCGACCGCGGCGATCTTTCCGCTGTCGATCAAGACAGCCGCATCCGCCATGGGTTCCAGATCCGGCCCCACAAGAATGCGCGCGGCATTTATTAGCTTGACCTTCGACATTCATTCCTCCTATTAGTTCGATTTCGAACTTATTATAAAAATGTTATGCTTGGATTTGACATATCAAAACCAACGTGTCAAACCGCTCGAAGTGGAGGAAGTTTCCAGTCATGTCCTTGTCCCAACTCCGTTTGAGAACGGCAGTTCTTGATACGCTGTCAGCGAATGGTGCGCAGTCGCGTGCCGATATCGCCAGGCGCGTGGGCGCGTCGCGATCGACGATATCGCTGATTATCGGTTCGATGATCGCGGAAGGGCTTGTGCAGGAAATCGAAGGCAGCGCTTCCGGCGGAAAGGCCGCCGGCCGCCCCAGCACCCAGATCGCGCTTGCCGATCCCGATGGCTTCTACATCGGCGTCGACTTCGGACGGATTTTCATCAAGGCTGCGATCTCCGATGCGAATTATCGCATAATCGAACAAATCTCCGCCGACTTCGACATCGACATGCCCGCTGAGGTCGCCTTGGATCTCGCGGCCGAGAAGGTCAACGAGATCATCGAGCGTTCCGGCGTTGATCGCGCCAAGATCAAAGCGGTCGGCATCGGCGTCCCCGGCCCGGTCGACGCGAGCACCGGCCACCTTCATGCGGGCTCCATCCTGGCGCGCTGGGTCGGCACCGACGTTCCTGGCGGGCTGTCGCAGCGCCTCGACCTGCCTGTCTACATGGATAACGACGCCAATCTCGGCGCGCTGGCCGAGAGCGTCTATGGCGCGGCGCGGCAGTCCAGCGTCGCGCTTTATGTCCTTCTTTCCGTCGGTGTCGGCCTTGGCATCGCGTTCAACGGACAAGTCTTCCGCGGCGCGAGTGGCATCGCCGGAGAACTCGGCCACGTCGTCGTCGACGAGCATGGAGACGTCTGCCGTTGTGGCAGCCGCGGATGCCTCGAGGCTATCATATCGGTCAATTCGCTGGCCAAGTCACTCAGCGCCTCGCATGGCGCGATCTCCTCCGACGAGATGCTGCGGCTTGCCGTGAAAGGCGACATCGGCGCGAACCGCGTGATCGCCGATGCCGGCCATCTGGCCGGCCGGTCCGTCGGTGCGCTCTGCAGCTATTTCAATCCCGAGATCGTTATCGTCGGTGGTGAGCTCATGCGCGCCGGCGACAGCCTTCTGACACCGCTCAAGGAAGCGATGAAGCGGTTTTCGATCGCACGCGCGACGGAAAACGTCCGCGTCGTCCCCGCTGCCCTTGGCGAACAAGCCGAATTGATCGGCACATTGCTTTACGCGGCCGAGCGCCATCGCCAGACGGCGGTCTCGGCCAGCATTTTTGGAGAGACTGGATCATGACCGACACCCCGACCCAAGCAACAGGAAGCAAGGGAGCGACATGGCATTGGTCATCCCTGTCGGCCTATGCGCTGCCCATCATCTTCGTGCTGTTGCTGATCGTCTTCAGCCTGACCATTCCCTATTTCGCCACCTGGGCGAACTTCGCGAACGTTCTTCAGCGTAATTCGATCATCGGCATCGTTGCCTGCGGCATGCTCCTGATGATCATCACCGGGGGCTTCGATCTCTCGGTCGGCGCGGTCGGTGCCATGTCCTCGGTCGTGGCGGCTGCCGTCATCGTCCAGTATTCGATCCCGCTCGGTGTCGTCACGGCGCTGTTCCTCGGCCTCGTGGTCGGCGTCGTCAACGGCTTCTTCATCGCAAAGATCGGCATCAGCCCCTTCGTCACCACGCTGGCGACACAGGTTCTCGTCACCGGCTTCCTGTTCGTCGGCACAGCCGCACAGCCGGTCTATGGCGTGCCTGAATCCTTTACCGTCCTCGGCCTCGGCCGCATTGGTCCGGTTCCGATCCCGACGATCATCTTCGCCATCGTCGCGCTGATCACCTGGGCAATCCTGCGCTTCACCACGCTCGGCCATTACATCTACATCGTCGGCGGCAACAAGCAGGCCGCGCGCCTTGCCGGTATCAACGTCGATCGCATCCTTCTCGTCACCTATGCGCTCGGCGGCCTGTTCGCGGCCGTTGCCGGTATCGTACTGCTCGGACAGACCAACATCGGCCAGCCGGCCAGCGCCACCGATTGGCCGCTCACGGCCATCGCCGCAGTCGTCGTCGGCGGCGTACCGCTTTCGGGCGGCGTCGGTCAGGTCTGGAGCGCCGTGCTCGGCACACTGCTACTCGGCATCATCGCCAACGCCCTCAATCTGCTCGGCGTATCCCCGTTCTGGCAGCCGGCCGTCACCGGCGCCGTCATTCTCGTGGCCGTCGGCCTCGACAGCTATCACCGCAAGCAGCGCGAACGTCGCTGATAAACCTAGAGGAGGAAATGCCAATGAAACATCTCTCGCGCAGAAACCTGATGCTCGGCGCAGCCGTCGTCGCGACCATGGCTGGGACCGGCATGGCGCACGCCCAGGAAGGCAAGCGTATCGGCTTCATGATCTGGAACACCTCGGTGCCGTTCTATTCGAACCTGATCAAGACCGCCAACGAGACCGCGCAGAAGCAGGGCATCAAGCTCGACATCCAGAGCGGCAACGGCGACCTTTCGGCGCAGATCTCGGTCGTTCAGCAGTTCATCGCCCAGCAGGTCGACATGATCATGATTGCCCCTAGCGATCCGAAGGGCATCGTTCCGATCATCCGCCAGGCCAACGCCGCCAACATTCCGGTCATGGCCGTGAACACCAGTGCCGATGTCAGCACCGGCGCCAAGCTCGTCACCTATGTCGGCGTCGATGACTTCGTTTTCGGCCAGCGCCAGGGCGAACTCGTCGTCAAGGCTGTCGGCGAGAAGGCCAAGATCGCTTACATCCTCGGCAAGCTCGGCACCTCCGCTCAGCTCGCTCGCGAAGCGGGCCTGATGGACACGCTGAAGAAGTATCCGGGCATCGAGATCGTCGAGAAGCAGGCTGCCGACTGGGATAACTCCAAGGCGCTCGCCATCACCCAGGACTATCTCAGCAAGTACCAGCCGGGCTCCATCGCCGCGATCGTCGACCAGGGACCGGAGGGTGTCAACGGAGCCAACTTCGCCACCGAGAACGGCCGTACCGACGTGAAGTTCATCCTCGGCGACTACCCGGCCGACGTTCGCAATGCGATCATCAAGGGCACCGTTTACGGCACGGTCAACCAGGATCCGGCGCCGCAGGGCTCGACGGCGATCGAAGACGCCGCTCTCGTCTTCTCGGGCAAGGCCGATCAGGTCCCGACCCCGAACCACTACCTCGACCTGCCGACGATCACCAAGGATAACGTCGAGCAGTACAAGGCTGCCTGGGGCGGCTGATAGAATGGGAGAAAAGTCGATGCTTCTCGAAATGCGGAACATCCGCAAGGCGTTCTCGAACGTGCAGGTTTTGCGCGGCGTCGACTTTTCGCTCAAGCCAGGTGAAATCCACGCTCTTGTCGGCCACAACGGGGCCGGCAAGAGTACCCTGATGAAGGTGCTCGGCGGAAACTTTTCCGACTACGAAGGCGACATTCTGCTGGAAGGCGAAAGCGTTCATCTGCGCAGCCCTAAGGAAGCGCTGCAGCGCGGCGTTGCCATCATCTACCAGGACTTCTCGCTCGTTCCCGAACTGACGGTCGCCGAAAACATTGCGCTTGGCCGCGAGCCGAAAGGCAAGGTCGGCGGCACGATCGGCCACGGCGAGATGCGCAAGCGCTCGGCCGCCGAAGCTGCCGCACTCGGCATCACGCTGCCGATGGACGCAGCCGTGCGCACGCTCGGCGTCGGCGGCCAGCAGCTGACGGAAATCGTTCGCGCCTGCTCCAAGGACGTCAAGATCCTCGTGATGGACGAGCCGACCGCACGCCTGGCTCCAGCCGAACGCGAACTGCTTTTCGCGACGATGCGGCGCATGGCCGACGAACGCCAGGTCGGCATCGTCTATATCAGCCACTTCCTCGACGAGGTCTGCCGCCTTTCCGACCGCATCACCCTGATGCGCGACGGGCAGGTCGTCGAAACAGGACCGGGCAAGGACTACACAGTCGAACGACTGGCCGAAGTGCTGGTCGGTCACGAAATATCAGAGAACAAGGCCGCGGCGTCGACTTCCGAGCTCGGCTCCGAGGCACTGTCGGCGACCGGCCTTGCCGTGCACGGCCGCCCGCCGATCGATTTCGCCATTCGCAAGGGTGAGATCGTCGGCCTTGCGGGTCTCGTCGGCTCCGGCCGCACGCGCCTTGCGCGCGCTCTCATCGGCGACGTCCGCTCCCAAGGGACGATCGCAATCGACGGACGGCCGTTTCGGCGGCTGAGCCCGGAAAAGGCAACCAGGCGCGGGCTGGCGCTGGTTCCCGAAGACCGGAAGATTACCGGGCTTGCGCTTGGCGCGTCCGTCGAAGCCAATATCTGTGTCAGCGCTCTCGGCAAGCTCATGTCGGTTGCCGGCTTCATCAGGCCGGGTAGCCGGCGGCGCCTGGCCGAAGACATGATCAAGCGCTTCGTCATTCGTCCGCCGGATCGCAAGAAGATCGTCGGCAATCTCAGTGGCGGCAACGCGCAGAAAGTGCTGCTTGCAAGGGCCGTCGGTTCCAAGCCGGTCGCTCTCATTCTCGACCAGCCGACGGCGGGCGTCGATATCGGTGCAAAGGGCGAACTGCACAACCAGATTCGCCTGGCGGCCCAGCAGGGAACCGGCGTGCTCGTCATTTCCGACGATCTCGACGAGCTGCTCGATCTCAGCGACAGCGTGCTTGTCATGAACGCAGGCGCCGTCACGGGACGCTTCCGCAAGGAAGAGCTGACGCGCGCCTCGCTTCTTTCCGCGATCAGCCGGGCAAAGACCGCTTAGCGCGGTTCTAAAGCATGTCTCGCAAAACTGTGCAGCGGTTTTGCGGCACCGACATGCGACAAAACAAAGGGCTAAAACGTGACGAGCGAATCCGAAGGATCGCGACACGCTTTAGTCTCGTCTGAACCGCTTCAGAGCCTCGATCATCCGCCCACCCTTTTCGGTCCGGCGGAGATCGAGAAGATCGGAGAAGGTGAACACGCACACGCCTTCGACCGGGCTCACGGCGAGCGCATCGAGCGCGCGGCCAAATTCATCGGCCGCGATATCGGTCGATCTGCCTCGCCCTGCATGCATCCCATCGAGATAGAGGGCTTGGCCCTGCAGAGTGCAGATCGCCTTCTGGCCGCTGCGCTCTATGATGTCGGTCGCAACCGCCGCCGGCCATGTCGCAGGCTTCGCCATGATCTGGTGGTACGCCATGACCTCGAAGACATCGACCACGCTTGCCAGCATCGACATGTTCTGGCCGAATACTTCTTCGACCGCATTGCCAAAATCCGAGCGGAAGAACGGCAGCGTGTTGATTGAGTATTGAAGCCCCGATTTCACCGGTTCCAGCGCCTTGCGGATCCGGGCGATCGCACTGACAGTTCGCTCGCACTTCCATCTCGTCCATGCATCGCGCTCCGCGCCCATCAGGACGGCCGCGGCGGCCGTGGGGTCGGTGGTCGGAACGCTCCGCCCTGTCTCGCGGTTGAAGCGTTCGACCGTTTGCGCCGAGAAGCAATATTCGGGCTTCTCACGTCTGTCGTCACCGTCGAGCCAGGTTTCCCAGAAGCCGGGCCAGCGGATGAAGCCGAGGTGGACCGCATCCGGCTGCAAAGCAGCAACGCCTTTTTCGAGCAGGCCGATCTTGTGCGCGAGGTTTTCTTCGCGATCCGGCGGCATGCCGACATACCAATCCTGCTGCCTACCCTTGCCCCCCCACTGGTCTGTGCCCAGAAGTTCGGGGTTGCCGTCGGAAAAGTCCGGATCGAAGCAGATGTTCAGGCAGGCGAAATAGGCAATTCCCCGATCGGCCAGCAGCTTGCGAAACGCCACATCATCAAGCGCCTCGTAGGCAAGTCGGTCCTCCGCGGCGACGCTGCTGGTCACGGCGGAATTCGGCATGGGCAGAAATTTGCTTTGCGCGATCACATAGGTGGCGCCCCATTCGGCAAGCAGATCGGCCGTCTGCTCGGCCGAGAGACGATGCCTCAGGAACCAGTCATTGTCGTAGATCTTGACGCCAAATCGCAAATCCAATTCAGTCTCCCCCGGCCACGTCGTACCCCAAGGTGATTTAAAAGATCATCGGCGCAATGCAAGGGCGAGATCAAATTCCCGACTTTTCCGAGACGGGTGAAGCGGCCGCAAAGCGGTCACCTGCGGCAATGAAACCAGAACATTTTTATCAAACATTACAACAAATTAACTCGCTCACCATCTGCTTTGATGCGATGATTCACCGTGTCTCGGATTGATTTGCGGTGTGCGTTTAGTTCACCGCAGTCGGCGGGGCGCCCGGCACCCCGCCGGGTTTTGCAATCCACTTCCCAAGTACAATTCCAGACATTCCTATCGGAGCAGAGAATGAAGAAAATAGCGCTCGCGGCAACCTTGGCCGCCGTCGCCGGTTTTTC
This sequence comes from Hyphomicrobiales bacterium, assembly GCA_900471485.1. GTDB lineage: Bacteria > Pseudomonadota > Alphaproteobacteria > Rhizobiales > Rhizobiaceae > Rhizobium. Next base: position 226,845 of record UCEU01000001.1, on the reverse strand, counting down.
CGGTCAGGCCTTTGCGGACCAGCCCCATCATGGCAAGCCTCACAAGCTGGTGTGCCATACCGAGCACCACAAGGCGAAGGTCCACGGCAAGTGGATCATCAAGGAAACCAAAATCTGCAAGTAACTCGGCGGATGTCGATTGCGGAGGGGCGATGCAGCTTGCCCCTCCAACCCTGGGCCTTTTAATTCGCAAGCATCATGCAATGAGCAAGTCCACCGACCTGTCGCCTGCCGCGACATCCACCGCGTATCGCTATGGCACCATGCAGAGATCGCTGCATTGGACAATGGCAACCATCATCCTCATAGCGCTGGCAATCGGGCTTTACTGTTCGTATCTCGGTCATGGCTCGGCCCAGCGTCAGTTTCTCATGGACATCCACAAGTCGCTCGGCATGACGGCGTTGGCGCTCCTGATCATCCGCATCCCGATCCGCGCGGCGACATCGGAGCCGGATTGGCGACACAAGCCGCCGCTGCACGAGCGCCTTGCGTCGAAGATCGTCCACCTTGCGCTCTACGCGCTGATGATGCTGATGCCCATTTCCGGTTACGTCACCTCGTCTTCGGAAGGCCGGAAAGTGCCGTGGTTCGGGCTGTTCACTTTGCCAAATCTTCTCATGGAAAACCGTCCATTCGGACGGATGGTTGGCGTGATCCATCATTATGGCGGCTACACGTTCTTCGCGCTGCTCTTCCTCCACCTCGGCGCCGTCGTCTGGCATAGGTTGATCAGGCAGGACGAAGTGCTATCACGCATGCTCTAGGCGCTTCATGCCGCGGCACCTTACGAGCCACTGAAATATTCGAGCTCATTGGCGATCCGCTCCACCGTCCGTAGCAGCGCGTGCGTCCGCGCTTCATCCGCGGCGGTGCGGTCCGCGAAAAAGACGCGTCCGTCGGTCAGCGACGGCTCGGTCGAGATCGTCCGCAGAGCGCCCTTGAGCGGATAGGCTTCGACTACCTTGGACGGGAATATGCCGATGCCGGTTCCGGCCGCGACAAGCTGCAGGGCGGCATTCAGGCTCGAGCACAGGCAGGTCTTTTCCGGCGTGATCTTCGCTCCGGCGAACCAGCCGATCGTTGTTCGATACATGGCGGTCGGTGGCGGCGTCGTAACGATCGTCGATTGCGCCAGCTGGCGGGGCGAACTCCCGACGGTCTGCATGCCCGAAGCACCGACCCAATCGTTCGTCTGCACTCCGAGCGCCGATAGCCGGACTTCGCGCAACCCGATCGGATCGACGAGGATCGCGACATCGAGTTCGCCGTTCGTCAGCGATTGCTCGAGCACATCGCTGGTGGCGACCACCCACTCGGGTCGCAGAAGCGGGAAGTCGGTTCGCATGCCATCGATAAGGCATGGCATGCAGGTGACCGCGAACCCTTCCGCGACCCCGAAGCGCACATTTCCCTCCATTTCCGGTGTCCGCGAGAGATTGGCGAGGCCACGATAGGCATCCAGCACGATCGATGTGCGTCCGAGGAAAGCATGACCATGCCGCGTCAGCCGCAATCCCCTGCCCTGCCTCTCGAACAGCGGGACCTCGATCTCGCTCTCCAGCTGCTTCAAGCGCAGCGACAGGGTCGGCTGCGTGACGTTGAGGCGGTCGGCGGCTTTCTGAACGCTGTTCAGCTGCGCCGTCCAATAGAAAGCCTCAAGCTGCGGAATGGACGGTCGATTCATTGAGAAAACCTATACGTGTTTCCGAAAAATCCCAATTGGACATTGGAAACCTATGCATCGAATAATCCGCGTCAAGAAGGTTGTCTGGGAGGAGACCTGAATGGTGAAGCGCAGCTGGATCGCGATCCTCATATTTACCGCCGTCATCATCAACTACATCGACAGGATTGCGCTCTCGATCGCCTCGAAGCCGATCGTTGAGGAGTTCGGCTTCACACCGGTGCAGATGGGCTATCTGTTCTCGGGTTTTCTCTGGACATATGTGATCTGCCTCATTCCCATCGGCCTGCTCGTGGAGCGGATCGGCGCCAAGCGGATGGTGGGCGGCGGCATCGCGATCTGGTCGGGCGCAACGATCCTGACGGCAGCGACGTCCGGTTTCACAAGCCTGCTCGGCGCCCGCCTTGTGATGGGCGCCAGCGAAGCCTCGACCTTCCCGGCCTGCGGCCGCATCATCCGAAACTGGTTTCCCGAGCGCGAGCGTGGTCTGGTAACGACGCTTTTCAACGGCGGTTCGTCGGCTGGTCCCGCGCTCGGGGCGCTCGTCACCGCAGCACTGGTGGAGGCCGCCGGCTGGCGCACGACATTCGTCGTGCTCGGCATCATCGGTTATGTCTGGCTGGCCGCCTGGTGGTTCTGGTACGCCGAGCCCGAACGCGCCACGTGGCTCTCGGAGGATGAGCGCCGGACAATCCTGGCCGGGCGCGATGATGACAACAGCGGAGAGCCGACCCCGCCCTCCTCGCTTCGATATCTGCTGTCGCAGACCAGCGTCTGGGGGCTTGTGATCACGCAGGCTTGCCTCGTCTATACCGCCTATCTCTTCCTGACCTGGCTTCCGACCTTCCTGCAGTCGACGCGCGAACTCTCGACGCTCAACACCGGCTACCTCACCGCGATCCCCTATCTGATCACCATCGTGCTCAGCGTGCTGATCGCCTGGGCCAGCGACAAGTCCCTCTCCTCCGCGCGTATTCGCAGCGGCGCCCGGCGCTATTTCATCGCTGCGATGGCGATCCTATCGCTGCTTATCCTGCTCGCACCATCCGTCAGCGATCTTTCGGAACTCCTGATCGTTCTCACGCTGGTACTCACCGGCTCGACCACCGGCGCCGGGCTGAACTTCACGCTTGCGAGCGATCTCCTGCGCAATCCCGCCGATGTATCACGCGTGATCGCGATCACCGCTCTTGGCGGCAATCTCTTCGGGCTCATCGCACCGATCATCACCGGCTATGTCGTGGCCGGTACCGGCGGCTACGACTGGGCATTCGCCGTTGCCGCCGGACTGCTGCTGGTGGGCGCGATCGCGACGCTGACGATGACCCGCCGGCCGATCGACCCGGAATTCGAAGCCGGCGCGGACGACGTTTCGCTGTACCAGACACAACAGGCACGCCCATGACCTATCACTACGCCCGTCCCCGCCGCGAGGTCACCGACGCGACACGCAGAATGGTCGTCGAGGATTTCCCCGAAATCGCGGAGATACCCGATGATGATCTTCGCAAGCGAACCATCGAGGCGTGGAGCTACTCGCTGAGTTGCTCCGGTTTCCAGCGCTTGTCGGACATTCCGCCGGAGGGCAATCCGGGGTCGCCGGCGCTGATCAACGGCAGCCAGGCGGACCATGTGCGCGGCGTGTTCCGCTATACCAACGTCATCGCGCGCGAATTCCAGGATGCCTATCCGGCCGTCTCTATCGACTGGGGCATCCTGCTCGCCGGCGCCGCGTGCCACGACGTCGGCAAACCCTATGAGTTCGATCCCGAGAACCGCCAGCGCTGGCAGGGAGATCCGGCGGGCGCCGGCGCTCCGACATTCCGGCATTCGGTTTTCGGCATGCACGTCTGTCTGACCGTCGGCCTTCCCGACGAGGTCGCGCATATCGCCGTCGGTCATTCATTCGAGGGGAATCACACGGGAGTGAGTACGGAGTGCATGATCGTTCGCCAGGCGGACCATGGGTGGTGGCATGTGGCCGCAGCGCTCGGGCTGGCCGATCCAGCCACACTTGGCGGACTGGCATCCAACCTGACCGTGCGCCCTCTTCGACCTAGCTAAGACTGTGCGGCGGCCATTGGTGGCCGCAGAGGATCAGATCCGCAATCAACGATGGAGGAGAAGTTGATGAGACGATTGTCCCTATTGAGCCGGGCGGGAGGATTGGCCCTGCTGACGATGCCGCTGATATCGGCCGCGCCTGCCGCTGCCGAAGAGTTTATCGCATCGCAGAGCAAGACGACCGTCGAGACGAACAAGGGAAGCCTCGTCGGCGCTCTTGATGACGGCATCTACAGCTATCTCGGAGTGCCCTACGCCAAGGCCGAACGCTTCATGCCGGCGAAGGAGATCGAACCCTGGAAAGGGGTGCGTCCGGCAGTCACCTATGGCGAGAATTGTTTCATCCCGCAGATGAAGGAAGTTGCCGGCGACGAACTCTTCAACCCGCACCGCTATATGCCGATGAGCGAAGCGTGCCAGTTCCTCAACGTCTGGACGCCGGCGATCAAGGACGGAAAGAAACGGCCGATCATGGTCTGGATCCACGGCGGTGGCTTCACCAACGGTTCCGGCATCGAGCTGACATCCTATGACGGGCATAATCTCAGCAAGGAAGGCGATGTCGTCGTCGTCACGCTGAACCACCGCCTGAATGTACTCGGCTTCCTCGATCTTTCCGCCTATGGAGACAAGTACAAGCAATCGGGCAATGCCAGCGTCACCGATCTCGTCGCGGCGCTGAAGTGGGTTCACGACAATGCCGAGGCTTTCGGCGGCGATCCCGGCAATGTCACGATCTTCGGCCAGTCCGGCGGTGGCTACAAGGTGCGCGCGCTGATGGGAACGCCGGCTGCGAAAGGCCTGTTCCAGAAGGCGATTGTCCAGAGTGGCTCGCGGACCGATTCCGTGACCGACCAGAAATCCTCGCGAAAGGTCGCGGAACTTACGCTGAAGAACCTCGGCCTGAAGAAGAACGAGGTCGATAAGCTGGCGAAGGTCAACTACTACGACCTGCTTGCCGCATCCGACAAGGCGCTCAAGGACGCGACGGCCGCGGGCGCCAAGGATGCCCGTTATGCGCCGGTCGAGGACGGTTCCTACATTCCCGAGAACCCGGTCGGGACGCGCTGGGTCGATCAGGCGAACGACATTCCGCTCATGGTAGGGAACACGCTCAACGAATTCGAGACCGTGATCAACCACAAGAGCGCCGAGCTGCTTGCCGACAACCGAAGCGGCTGGGACGACGCCAAGGTCAAGGCCAAGCTCAAGGAACGCTTCGGCGACAAGGCCGACGCGGTCGGCACGGCATTCGCGGCCGCCTACCCGGAAAAGAAGCCCGCCGACGCCTACTTCATCGACCTTCGCTTCCGCCCCGGCGCGATCCGCGATCTCGACCTGAAGGCAAAGCAGAACGGAGCGGCTGTTTATTCCTACATGTTCGCCTATGAATCGCCGGTGCTCGATGGCATCGCCATGTCATGGCATTGCTCCGAACTGCCTTATGTCTTCGCCAATGCCGGGCTGGTCAAGACCTCGACCGGCGGCGGCGCGGAAGCGCTCGAACTCTCGAAGAAGATGAGCCAGGCCTGGGTGAATTTCGCCCGCAACGGCAAGCCGAGCGCCGAAGGCCTTCCGGATTGGCCCGCCTACACGAGCGACAAACCGTCGACGATGGTCTTCGACAAGGATAGCCGCGTCGCTGTCGATCTCGACCGCAAGCTGCTGCAGGCAGCCGGCGCGCTCTAGATTGCGCCACTGCGCCGGGCGGGTCGATCGCCCGGCGCTTTTCTCGCTTGCCCTTCGACGACGGGCGCGCGCGACCATGTATTTCAGGAGGTATAATGAAGACGATTGCCCTATTGACCGCCCTCACCGCCGTTCCCGCAATTGCACTGGCGCAGACAGCCGATCAGGCGCCCTACGAATCCCACTACATCAGGCTGAGCGACGACACGGAAGGGCTGTTGCTGCAGCCGAAGGCGCCCAATCCGAACGCGCACGTCGCCTTCGTCTTCTCCCATCCCAACCGCGACAACTTCAAGGAGCTTCCGGGACCCGCGATTGCCAGCCATGGCTATACGGTGATGCTGGTGAACTATCGCGGCGACCGCGACAACCCGGACGCGCCGCCCGAAGACTTCCTGCCCAGCATCTCGGAGGGCATCGCCAAGCTGAGGACGCTGCCGGGCATCGACAAGGTCGTCCTGCTCGCGCACAGCGGCGGCACGCACATGGGCACGCTTTACGAAAACGTCGCCGAGCATGGTCCGTCCGCCTGCCAGGGAGCGGAGAAGATCGTTCCCTGCGACGACAAGAAGATCGGCAAGCTCGAAAAGCCGGATGCGCTGATCCTGCTTGATCCGACACTCGGCGCAGCGCATCAGATGAGCGCCGTCGATCCCGCCGGCGGAGGCGAGAAGCGCGACGCAAGCCTTGATATGTTCGCCAAGGAAAACGGCTATGACATCGAAGGCAAGAAGGCGACCTATACGCCTGAGTTTGCCAAGGCGTTCTATACCGCCCAGGCCAAGCGCAACAACGAGATCGTCGATGCCGCGCTTGAGCGGCTGAAGCTGATCGAAGCCGGCAAGGGCGAATTTTCGAACGACGAGCCCTTCGTCGTGAAGGGCGTCGGCATCCGGGCACTTGGAGCCCGTCTCTACCAGCCGGATCTCTCCTTCGCCGCGCACACCAAGCAGTCTCACATGCTGCTGAAGGCCGACGGAACGCGACCTGTCGAGGTGATCAAGTCTGTGCGCCCATCAGCCGGCGGCAAGCAGGTGCTGACGATGCTCGACGAGCTGGGCGCCATGAATTACTCGACGACGGTCCGTGGGTTCCTCGCCAATTCGGCGATCCGCGCAAGCGCGGACTACGCCTTCACGGCCGACGACATTACCGGGATCGACTGGGCCTCGTCCTACACCTCGACGCCGGCAAACGCCGAAGGCGTGACCGTGCCGGCTCTCGTGCTGACGATGAGCTGCCATTATCTCGTCGTACCGGGCGAGGTGATCTACGACCGCCTCGGTTCGAAGGACAAGACCTACGCCTCGGTGGAGGGCGCCACGCATCTCTTCCAGCCGTGCCGGCCCGAGTATGGCGACACGAAGAAGCGCGTGTTCGATTTCGTCGATGAATGGGTGTCAAAGCCGGGTCGCCTCTAGTGCGGCCGCCGTTCGAGTATCCAATCCCAACGATCTTAGGAGGAGATCATCCATGAGGAAAACCACATTGAAATCGAGCCTGCTGGCGGCCGCGGCAAGCCTCGCCACACTTGGACTGTCGCTCGGAGCGGCGCACGCGGCATCCGCGATCGGCGTCGTCACGACGGAAGGCGGCAAGGTGAGCGGCGTGGACACGGATGTGCCCGGCGTCGAAGTCTTCAAGGGCATCCCGTTCGCCGGGCCTACCGGTGGCGACAACCGCTTCAAGCCGCCGCAGCCGGTCGAGAAGTGGGACGGGGTCAAGAAGGCCGACACCTGGGGCGACCAGGCGCTTCAGGACGTCCACACCAACCCGACCGGCGCTTTCTGGGGCGATGAGTTCTACTTCGATCCGGATTTTCTGCCGAAGGCCAGCGAGAGCGGCCTGAACCTGAATGTCTGGACACCGGCAAAGAGCACGAAGGCGAAATTGCCGGTCTATGTCTGGATCCACGGTGGCGCCAATCATCATGGCTACGCGTCCGAAATGGAATTCTACGCATCGAAGCTGGCGGCCAAGGGCATCATCGTGGTGTCGGTGCAATACCGTCTCGGCGCGCTTGGCTGGCTGGCACTGCCGGAGCTTTCGGCCGAGAGCCCGAACAAGGTCTCCGGCAACTACGCCATGCTCGACCTCATCAAGGCACTGCAGTGGGTGCATGGGAATATCGCGGGCTTCGGCGGCGATCCCGATAATGTCACCATCGGTGGTCAGTCCGCAGGCGCGCGCAACTCGTCGATGCTGCTGCGCTCACCGCTGGCCAAGGGTCTCTTCCATCGCGCGGTGATCGAAAGCGGCCAGACCGGCTTTTTCTCTTCGCCGATGCAGCCGCTCGCCGAGCGCGAGGAAGCCAACAAGAAGGCCGTCGAGCAGGTCTTCGGCAAGCCCATGAGCCTGGCCGACCTGCGCGCCATTCCGACCGACGACTTCATTTCCAAGAAGGCCGCGGACGACAAGACGCAGCTCTACGAAGCGCTGCACAAGGGCGTCAATGGAACGGCGCAGCATACGGTCGACGGGTATGTCTTCACCAACGAGTCCGTCGATCTGCTTCGACCGGGGGCGCTTGATGGCATCGACATCATGTTCGGTGGGACCTCGGATGAATATACGTCGCTGATGGGCGGTCCGGACAAGACGCTTTCGGATACGGAATTCGCCGATGCCATGTCGAAGATCGGCTATGACGATGCCTGGAAGAAGGTCTATCGCCCATCGGATCCGCAGGATGCCTATCGCAAGTCGCTGCGCGCCAAGGCGGACTACAATCTGCAGGGTTACCTGCTTTCCGCGGAGATCGCGAAGCGGCGCAACAAGAACTCCAACATCTACACCTTCTACTTCAACCACGCTCCTCCGGGGCGCAACACCGAGTTTTACGGCTCCTTCCACTCATCCGACCTTTGGTACTTCATGGATTCGATCCGCGAAAAGCCGGGCCAACGGTTCTGGACCGGCGCCGACTACCGCATGGCGGATACGATGTCCTCCTATCTCGCGAACTTCGTTAGGACCGGCAATCCGAACGGCAAGAAGCTGCCGGAATGGCCGCAGGCGACGCACGGCACGTTCATGCGTTTCCACGACGGCTACGCGCTCTCAGTCAAGCACACACCCTATCCAGAGCGTGACGCGCTGAACCGGGAGACCATCATTCGCCTCCAGAAACTCGAGCGCGAGACCGGCGGCAAGCGGTAAGCACACATCCACACAAGCGCGGTGCGACCCGCCGCGCTTGTCATGGAGGCCGGGCTGAAGCGCCGGCCTTCACTATCTGGTGTTCAGGCCCCGGCACACTCGACAGCGGGTGTTTCGCGCGTTTAAAGCTGGCGAACCGACTTGTCCCTGCGTCAGCCCTCGACGGAGAATTTTCATTTCTCAAACGCTCACATCGCCGAGAACCGTACCGCTGATCCTCGCCTCGGCGCTGATCATGCAGCAGGTCGATTCCACCGCCGTTGCAACGGCACTTCCCTCGATCGCCACCGACCTCGGCGGCTCGCCCGTCACGCTTCATTCGATCATCTCGGTCTATCTCCTCTCCGCCGGCGTGTTCCTGCCGGTCAGTGGATGGGCCGCCGACCGGTTTGGCGGACGCCGCGTGTTCTGTTGGGCGATCGGCATCTTCACGCTGGCATCGCTGCTCTGCGCGATGTCGCAGAGCGTGCCGATGCTGGTGGCGGCGAGAGCCCTGCAGGGCATGGCTGGTGCCATGATGGTGCCCACCGCCCGCCTCATCCTCGTTCGCTCCGTAAGGCGGGACGAACTGGTACCGGCAATGGTGATGATGAGCATGCCCGCTGTCGTCGGCCCGACCATGGGCCCGCTGCTCGGCGGTTTCATAACGACGGTGAGCTCCTGGCACTGGATCTTCTGGATCAACCTGCCGATCGGAATGGCGGCCATCGCGCTGACGCTTCTGCTCGTCGAGAAAGTGCCGACGCAAGACCGGGCATCCTTCGACACTATCGGCTTCCTGCTTTCTGGTCTGGCGATCGGCGCGATCATACTCGGGCTAGATTCCGCGACCCGTGACTTCAGCCAGTTCTCGCTCATACAGGTCGCGGTCGGCCTTGTGCTGCTCGTCTTCTATATCGCGCATGCGCGACGCAACAGGGACGCCATACTCGACCTTACGCTGTTTCGTTACCCCACCTTCAGGGCGAGCCTCACCGGTGGATCGCTTTTCCGCATCGCCATGGGCGCCCTGCCCTTCATGCTGCCGTTGCTGATGCAGGAGGTGTTCCACTATACGCCACTGCAATCGGGCGCGATCACCTTCGTCTCCGCGATCGGTGCCTTCGGCATGCGCGCCATCGCCAAGTACATTCTCGGCCGCTTCGGCTTCCGTCGAGTGCTCCTGTGCAATGCCGTGATCGCCGGCGCCTCGATCGCGCTTTTCGCGACATTCACCGACCAGACCGCGCCCGCCGTGATGATCGTGATCATACTGTTCGGCGGCTTCTTCCGCGCCCTACAGTTTACCGCGGTAAACTCGCTTGCCTTCGCGCAAACCAGCGAGGCGGAAGCGAGCCACGCGAATGCGCTGGCACAGATGGCGCAGCGGATCGCGCAGAGCATCGGCGTCGCGGCCGCGGCCCTGCTGTTACGATCGTTCAGCGGCGGCGAAGGCGCGCTGACCGATCATGCATTCGAGATCGCCTTCCTGCTGGTCGGCCTGCTCGCAGCCTTGTCGTCGGTCTCCTTCGTGCGACTGCCGGTGGGCGCCGGAGACGAATTGACCGGCAAACGGGCTCGCCCTGCGGATTAACTGTCAGCAGCGAGCGCTAGGCCGTCGATCCCCAGCGCACGGAGCATGTAATCGTGATGCTGTGGGGTCCGTCGATGTCGGCGTCGTGACGTTCGATCAGTTCGACCACCGCATCAATGAAAGCGACGTGGTCGAGGCTGAGCGTGGTGAGATCGTTACAATCCCATCCCGCCATGGCGATGCCGTCCTGTCCGACGATGGCGATATCACCGGGCGTGTTCTTGCCGAGGATCCTTCGGGCGGCATCGCGCGCGCCGATGGCCATCACGTCATTTCCGCAGATGATGGCGTCCACCTTGGAACGGTGAAGCAGCATGACTGCTTCCTTGAAGCCGGAATCATAGGTGTAGTCCCCGAAGGCCTGGGCCTCGAACGCTAGTCCGCGCTTGGCGAGCGCATCGGCGAACCACGTGCGGCGCAGCTTGTCGATCCAGCTCGATTGCGTGCCGGAGAGGTAGGCAAAACGCGTCTTCCCGTCGCCGACGATCTTGGCGATGATCTCATCGGCCGCAGCGGATCCATCGATGCTGATGCTCGAAACACTGTCGCTCGCCAACGGCTCGAAGGAGACGATGATCGGCTTGGTGGTGTGAAAGATATCGACCGCATCCTGCATCGACACCATGTCGGAAAACACCACGACATGGTCGACCTGATAGGTGGACGCGAGCCGCATTAGTTGCAGACGGTCGGCGTGATCGGCGCAGCACAGGATGATCGGCAGCAGTTGGCGGGCCTGGAGGCGGTGCACGAGCAACTGCTGCTCCTCCGCCTCGCAGGGGTTTCCGATGGCGTTGACGACAAGGGCAACGAGACGGGAACGCTGGTTGTTGAGCGACCGGGCGATGGCGTTCGGCTGATAGCCATACTCGCGGGCAACCGACAATATCCGGTCGCGCGTAGCACTGCCGATACGCGAATCCGGCGAGAATGCCCGCGAGATGGTGGCGGATGACACCCCCGCGAGCTTTGCCAGTTCCTTGGACGTAATCCGCTTCTTGTTCATCATGCAAGTCCAGGCTTCAGGGAGCGGCAATTCTCACGTGCTCGCCGTCGGCGGCGGCCGATGCCTTGATCGCATCCCACAACCGCGCGAATCGCAAGCCCATTTCGACCGAGCCGGAGTTTTCCATGGTTCCCGCGCGGATTGCGAGGAAGTTCTTCATCGGGTTGCCGAGAATTTCGGCCTCTTCACGCGCTTCATCCACGCCATCGACGCTGATCTCGCGCCAGCCCCCCCAAGCATCGATGCGCACAATCGCCCTGGAATAGAAGAAGGTGATGTATGAGGCGCAGCCCCGCGGCCCCTCGCCCGCCGCCGTCAACGTGACCAAGGCGCCGTTCTCAAGCCGCGCCGAGACAGCGGTCGCTATATCCACCTTCTTGCCGAGATTGTTCATATAGGCCGAAACGCTGGCGAAATCGGAATCTGCGAGCAGGCAAACCGTATTCATCATGTGCGCGCCGGTATCGAACATGAAGCCGCCGCCGGAGATTTCCGGCTGCTGTTTCCAGTGGCCGTCGTAATTTGCCGACCAGCTCTCCCATATCATGCCCGAAATCGCGACAAGCTCACCGAAGTCGCCGGCAAGTGCCCGCCGGCGCGTGTCGAGCACCAATGGAGAGAGCCCGCCCTGGAAAGCGGTGACGACGGTCACGCCGGTTTTCTTCTGCGCGGCGATCAACCTCTCGGCTTCCGCCACCGTCGTCACCATCGGCTTTTCCAGAAACAGATCCAGCCCCGCCTCGGCCACCGCCGCGGCCTGCTCCCCGTGGAAGGCATGTGGCGTGGAGACATAAACGATATCGAGCTCGTCGCGGCAGGCAGCCAGCATGTCGTGATAGTCCGCGAAGGCCATCGGCGCCGTCGTCTCCGCCGCAAGGCACACGTCGATCAGTCGCTGTCGCGAGAATGCCGTCGTGTCGGAGATCGCAACGAACTCGATCTCCGGCATGCGGGCCCAGCTATGCGCATACTCGGCCGCCTTCAGCCCGGCGCCAATCACGCCAAGTCGCAACTTTTCGACCATTGAATTCCTCCCTGGAATATTCTGTGTACACGTTTACACAAACAGGAAACTCAACGCAACAGATGATTAGCTTAGGTATTTCAATTAATTAATTTCAAAATCATCGTTGAAATGAATCTATCTTGCGCGAATTTAGAATACGTGTACATTTTTATACGCGGTGCTGGAGGGCGCCGCTTACAAAAAGGGAGGATAGTCCGTTGAGAAAAACGGTCATTGGTGGCTTGTGCGCCATTCTGCTGGGCGCGGTATCGACGCTGGCGCACGCCGAAACAATCCGAATTGCCAATCACGGCCAAGCCGGCATCGACGCGATGAAGTCGACGGTAGCGGCCATTGAGAAGAAATACGGCGTGACCGTCGAGGTCGTCGAATACCCGGCTCCCGACAAGGACTATCTGACCAAGCTCTTGACCGAGCTCGGCGCTGGTAATGGCCCGGACCTGTTCTCCATCCCAACGACCGCCGCCGTCGCCGATATGGTCGAGGCGGGCTATCTCGCGCCGATCACCGCCGAGTTCAAGGCATGGGACGGCTACGCCAAGTTCTACGACGTCGCCAAGCAGCTCGCCGTCAGCCCCGATGGCGAGACTTACGTGATGCCCTTCATGCTCGGCATCCAGGAAATCTATTATCGCAAGGACGTGTTGGAAAAGGCCGGCATTTCGACGGAACAGCCGAAAGACTGGCAGGACCTGCTGGATCGCGCCGCCGAAGTGAAGAAGAAGACCGGTGCGTACGGCCTGCTGTTTCCCGCCGGCGTCTCCTGGGGCAGCGGCGCGTTCGATGAAGGCTTCCAGCACCTGATCGTCGGCTCCAAGACGCCGCAGATCGTCGATGCCGATGGCAAGCTCGATCTCAACGGGGAAGGCGTCAAGGACGTCTTCAACGTCTACAAGCAGTTGATCGACAACGATCTGATGCCGGTTCAGCCGCTGCTCGGGCCGGAGCCCTGGGTCGTGCCGAAATATGAGATGTTCCCGCAGGGCAAGCTGGTCGCGACCACCTGCGGTTCCTGGTGCTACATCTTCGACTGGGGCCGCGAGAGCAAGAACCCCATGCCCGATGTGACCAAGATCGTCGGAACCTGGACTGTGCCGGGCCAGAACGGCGGGCAGTATGTGCTTGCCAACCTCGCAGCACCGTGGGCCGTCAACTCCAAGTCGGCAAATGTCGAGCTGGCCAAGAAGGCGCTCATGGAAATCGGTTCGGTCGAGACGCAGGTCTCCTACGCGGCCCGCATCGGCAACATTCCATCCAGCAGGGATGCCGCCGGCAATGCCGACTTCCAGAAGCTTACCGAACTCGTGCCGATCCACGCGGCGGCCGAAAATGGCGTGTTCCTGAAACAGGCCTCCGGCTTCGCGACGATCGCCGAAGGCGTAGCGCGGGCGACCGAAGCGTTGCTGCGCAAGGAAACGGACGCAGCCGGCGCGCAGAAGATTCTGGTCGACTACGTCAAGGAAACCCTGGGCGACGACGTGGTCAAGTGACGCGTAACTCCCCTTCGCCCGTGTGAAGGACGCGGCCATGGCGGTCGCGTCCTTCAGCCAGCCCGCATTGCAGTATTCAATGAAATTGTGAGCTTCCATGGCCCGAAACTCTCATGAAAGGCGCGTCGAAAGACAGCTCCTCTTCATCCTGATGCCGTCGCTGGCATTGCTGCTGGCCTTCGTCATCTATCCGGCCGTCTATTCCGTCTATCTAAGCTTCACCAACGAGGCCCTGACCGGAGCCGCGGCGCTGCGGCCACGCTTCGTCGGCCTGCGCAACTACATGCGCCTCTTCAACGACGCCAAGTTCTGGAACGCGCTGCTCGTCACCTTCTTCTTCGTCATCGGCTCGGCGGTAATCGGCCAGTTCGTGCTCGGCCTGGTATCGGCCATGGCGCTGCGCCGGCGCATTCATTTCGGACGGATCTTCAGCTCGCTCATTCTGCTGCCGAACGCAGCGCCCGAGGTCGTCGCCGGCTTCATGTGGATCTCGATGCTGGCGGGCGGCGAACACGCCACGCTGAGCCGCATCGTGATGTTCTTCGGCGTGACGCCGGCGGATTGGCTTCAGGTCTTCCCGCTGACGATGATCATCGTCGTCAACACCTGGCGCGGCATCGCCACGGCAATGATCCTTCTGACCGCTGGCCTCAGCACCATTCCCGACGAGATCTACGAAGCCGCCCGAATGGACGGCGCGACGCCCTCGCAGATGTTTCGGCGCATAACGCTGCCGCTGATGATGCCGACGATCCTGCTCTACATGCTGATCTCGGCCGTTTCGACCATCGCGGTCTTCGGTCTCGTCTATGCGCTGACCCGCGGGGGACCAAGTGGCGCTACGGAGGTGATCAGCATCTACATCTACAACCAGTCCTTCACGGCGTTCCAGCTCGGCTATGGCGCGGCGGTCGCGGTGGTCGCGCTCATCATCTCGCTGGTGCTCGGCATAGCCTATGTGCGGGCGATGAAAGTGGAGGTCTGAAATGGCCGTATCGTCCCCGACGGAAGCCGCCAATCGCGCGCGTTCCGACGCGCTTGCCTATGCGACGCTGTCGCTGATCTCGATCTTCTGCGCAGTGCCCTTCTTCTGGGTGCTGCTCGCCTCCCTCGACGGCAACGCGCAACTCTTCCTGCGCTGGCCGGAGCAGTGGACGCTCGACAACTATCTCAGGGTCTTCACCAAGGAAGACGGCGCCCGCTGGCTGTTCAACTCGCTCTTCGTCGTCGGTGGAGCGACTGTTCTCGTTATGGTGCTGGCTGGCCTTGGCGGCTACGCGTTGTCGCGCACGCGGGCGTGGTGGAAGCTGCCGTTCCTCTATGCGATCCTGCTCATCCGCGTCCTTCCGCCAACGGCGCTGGTAGTGCCGCTCTATAAATTCCTGCTGACCCTGAACAATGCCGAAGGCGCCATCCTGCGGCCGATCTTCGGCGAATATGCGCGGCCGATCATGCGCTGGACGGGCTTCATCGACGGCTATCTCGGCCTTATCCTCGTGCTCGCGACCATGCAGCTGCCGCTGGCGCTGTGGATCATGAAGACCTTCTTCGACGGGCTGCCACGCGACTACGAGGAGGCAGCACTCATGGACGGCGCGACCCTCATTCAGCGTATTCGCCGGGTGCTGATCCCGCTGGCGTTGCCGGGGCTGGCCGCCGCCGGACTGTTCGCCTTCATGTCCGCTTGGGGCGATTTCCTGCTGCCGCTGATCTTCCTGTCCTCGCCGGAACTGCAGACGCTGCCGCTCGGTCTCTTCCGCGCCTTCCTGCGCATCAACGAGATCGACTACGGCCTGCTCGCGGCACTCGCCTTCATCTATCTCCTGCCCGCCGTCATCGCCTTCGGCTTCGCGCGGCGCTTCCTCGTCCAGACCTTCGCGGGCGGCGTCAAAGGCTGACGCCAAGAAAGAGTTTCGCAGATGATCAATCTCAAAAACGTTCGCAAATTCTACGGTGCCCTCGAGGTCATCAAGGGTGTCGACATCACGGTCGAGGACGGCGAATTCGCCGTGTTCGTCGGCCCGTCCGGCTGCGGCAAGTCTACCCTTTTGCGCATGATCGCGGGCCTTGAAGGCATCGATGACGGCGACCTGGTCCTCAACGGTAAGCGCATCAACGACGTGCCGCCGGACAAGCGCGGTATCGCCATGGTGTTCCAGTCCTACGCGCTCTATCCGCACATGACCGTTGCCGAGAACATCGGCTTTTCGCTGAGCCTCAAGAAGGTTCCCGAAGCCGAAATCCGGCGCGAAGTCGGCGCCGTCGCCGAAGTACTGCAACTGACGGACTATCTCGACCGCCGCCCGGCCGCCCTTTCCGGCGGCCAGCGCCAGCGCGTCGCCATAGGCCGCGCCATCATCAAGAAGCCGTCGCTCATCCTCTTCGACGAGCCGCTTTCAAACCTCGATTCCGCTTTGCGCGTGCAGATGCGCGCCGAGTTGCAGCGACTGCACCGGGAGCTGAAGGCGACCGTCGTCTACGTGACCCACGACCAGGTGGAAGCGATGACCATGGCCGACCGGATTGTCGTCCTGAACAAGGGCCTCGTCGCACAGCAGGGTTCGCCGATGTCGCTCTATCATCAGCCGGACAACGAGTTCGTCGCGACCTTCATCGGGTCCCCGAAGATGAACGTGCTGCCCGTCGCAATCACCCGCCCACAGGCGAACGGCATCCGCGTCGAGAGCCCCACCGGTCTTTCGCTCGACCTGGCGGATACAGCATCCAACCTCCCGCATGGCGAGGCGCGGCTGGGTATCCGGCCGGAACATCTGAAGATCGCCGCCGATGGCGGCGGCAATTTCTCGGCCGAGGTCGTGATCGTCGAGCGTCTCGGCGTCGAAACATACCTCACGGTCGGTTCGCAGGAGCAGCCCATCGTCGTGCGCGCCGAGGGCGATATAGCCGTGCGCCCTGGCGACCGCGTGGCGCTCACCGTCGACGGCAGCGCCTGTCACCTTTTCGACCCGACCGGCCGGGTGATCCGCGCCGCCCAATCGCAATAACCGCCTCCCAAGACCCACATTCGATAACACCGAGGACATCATGACAATCAAGGTCACCATCTGGAACGAGGGCCGCCACGAGCAGCTGCACAAGGAGGTTCAGGAGATTTATCCCGACCGCATCGACGGCGCGATCGCGGCCGGCATCGAGCACCCCGATTTCGAGATTCGCCGCGGCACGCTCGACGATCCAGACGAAGGGCTTCCCGATTCCGTGCTCAACGACACCGACGTGTTGCTCTGGTGGGGGCACATGGCCCATGACGACGTGAGCGACGGCCTGATCGACCGCGTGCAGCAGCGCGTGCTCAAGGGCATGGGCCTGCTTGTTCTACACTCCGGCCACCACTCGAAGCTCTTCCGCCGCCTCATGGGCACCAACGCTAATCTCTCCTGGCGCGAAACGCCGGAAGGCGATCTCGAACGGGTCTGGGTCGTCAACCCGTCGCACCCGATCGCCGAGGGCTTGCCGCCCTATTTCGAGGTGAACGCCTCCGAAATGTACGGCGAGCCCTTCGACATCCCTCAGCCGGACGAGCTGGTCTTCATCTCCTGGTATTCAGGCGGCGAGGTCTTCCGCAGCGGCTGCACCTTCCAGCGTGGCCGCGGGCGCATCTTCTTCTTCAGCCCGGGGCACGAGACCTATCCGATCTATCACGACAGGATGATCCACAAGGTCATCTCCAACGGCATCCGCTGGGCCAACCAGAAGCATACCGACGGGCGTATCCTTGAAAACTGGCACCGCGCCGAGCCGATCCACGGCCGTCCCGATCGCAAGGGCTGATATTATCATCCGCCAACGAGCCGAGGCGTGGAGCATTCCGCGCTTCGGCCTCGGGTCAACCGCCCCGGATCGAACCGCGCCAGACGAGCTCGGCGCGAAGCCGCAAGGACTGTTCCTGATTGCTCACGGCCTCGGGCTGCGCCTCTGAGAGCCATTCCACCGCCTTGGAAGCTATCGTCGATACCGGCTGGGCGAATGTGGTTAGGTCGTAGGACGACCATGAGGCCTGCTCGATATCGTCGAAGCCGGCCACGCAGAGCTGGTTGGGGATCGACATCGAAAACTGGTGGCGGGCGGTGTCCATGAAGCCGCAGGCGAGAAGGTCGGTGGCGCAGAAGACTGCATCCGGGCGCTCCGATCGCGTCAGCAGGCGCTGCGCCAGAACCTTGCCGGCCTCGTAACCCGTCCAGCCGTAACGCTCGACCGTCACATCCATGCCGAGCGCGCGCGCCGCGGCGACGAAGCCGCGCTCACGCGCCATCAGGCTCGGCGTGCCCGCTTCCGAATTGGCGAAGGCAAGCCTGCGACAGCCGGCCCTGACAAAGGCGGTCACGACGCGGCCTGCCGCCTCGTAGTCATCGAGATTGATGCGCAACGGACCCGGCTGATCGTCGTCGCGGTTGATCAGCACCAGACGCTGGCCGCTGCGAAGGCAAAGCTGCGCGATCGACTTGTCCGGCAGGCCCGACAGGATGATGGAGGCATCCGCACGGTAGCTGATCGCCTGGCGCAGGGCGCGATCGACGCTGCCGTCCGAGCGGTCGGTATTGATCAGCATCGCGACCTTGCCGGCGTTCTGCAATTGCAGCGTCAGCTCCCGCAGCAGGGCTGCCCTATAAGGCGTCGCGACATCGGAAACGATCAGACAGACGATCCCACTTTCGTTGCGCATGAGACCGCGTGCAAGCTCGTTGACGTGGTATCCGAGCGCATCGGCGGCCTCTAGCACGCGCCGTCGGGTCTCGGCCGACACACTCGCGCCAGGCGTGAATGTCCGTGATACGGCCGACCGGGATACGCCGGCCTTTTCCGCAACTTCCTGCGCGCTGACATAAACCTTGGTCGACACTTCCATCTCTCCGTTGCATGGACTTTTGCACCATATTGCAACTGCGTGCAAGCGCCTCATGCGGCGTCAATGTGAAACTTTCATGACAAAAGCCATTGACACGCCGATCCCGCTCATGCAGCATTTGCACACGCTTGCAACAGCGGGTGACGTGGAGGCGTCGCTACAATCTGGAGGAAATCATGGGTTCGGTAAAATTTGCCGCGGCTGCCCTGGCCGCGAGTGTGACTTTCGTTGCCTATTCGGCGCATGCCGCCGGCGATCTCAACCTGATCTGCTCGGCCGATGTCGTCATCTGCGAAATGATGAAGGACAGCTTCGAGAAGGCAACCGATATCAAGGTGAACATGGTCCGCCTGTCATCCGGCGAGACCTATGCGAAGGTCCGCGCCGAGGCCCGCAATCCGAAGACCGATATCTGGTGGGCCGGCACCGGCGATCCCCACCTGCAGGCAGCCAGCGAAGGGCTGACGCAGGAATACAAGTCGCCGATGCTCGACCAGTTGCAGGACTGGGCGAAAAAGCAGGCGGAAAGCGCCAACTACCGCACCGTCGGCGTCTATGCCGGCGCGCTCGGCTGGGGCTACAACACCGATATCCTTGCCAAGAAGGGCATGAAGGAACCAAAGTGCTGGGCCGATCTGCTCGACGCCTCCTACAAGGGCGAAATCCAGATGGCCAACCCGAATTCCTCGGGCACGGCCTACACTGCGCTCGCGACGCTGGTGCAGATCATGGGCGAGGACAAGGCTTTCGACTATCTCGGCAAGCTCAACGCCAACATCTCGCAATACACCAAGTCCGGCTCGGCGCCGGTGAAAGCCGCCGCGCGTGGCGAAACGACGATCGGCGTCGTCTTCATGCATGACGCCGTCGCCCAGACGGTCGAAGGCTTCCCGGTCAAGTCGGTCGCCCCATGCGAGGGAACGGGCTACGAGATCGGCTCGATGTCGATCATCAAGGGCGCCAAGAACCTGGAGAACGCCAAGAAGTGGTACGACTGGGCGCTGACCGCCGAGGTGCAGTCGCACATGAAGGACGCCAAGTCCTTCCAGCTGCCGTCGAACAAATCGGCCGAGGTTCCGAAGGAATCGCCCAAGTTCGAAGACATCAAGCTCATCGACTACGACTTCAAGACCTATGGCGACCCGGCCAAACGCAAGGAACTGCTCGGCCGTTGGGACAAGGAAATCGGCGCCAAGGCGAACTGAGCCCGCGCTCCTTCACGACATGGCCGCAGCGCCGGCCATGTCGATGACCATGGATCGATGACGAGAAAGCGATACCACCATGACACATCACAATCGGCGGCTGGATATCGCGCTTGCCATCGGTCTCGCCGCGTTCGTGCTGCTTCCATGGTATCGGGTCGAGGGTGGCTTCTACGGCTTCGGCTGGCTTTCCAGCTTTCCAGGTGACGCGGCGACGGCGCCGGGCATTCTCGAACTGTTCAGCCATGGCCGCTGGTGGCTGGCGATCGTCGTCGCGTTCCTGCTTCTGGGCATTGCGGCCCGCTTCGTCTCCGACCCCGCGCGGCGCGGCGCGCTGCTTGTGTGCGCCGGCACGGGCGGCGTGTTTTTCCTTGCCCTGCAGGGACTGGCGATTGGCTTTTCCGGCTGGAGCTGGACGATCAGCGAAACGCTTTTCGGCGCCCTCTCCGACGGCCAGCCCTCCATGGGCGCCGGCGCGGTGCTGCTCGGCATCGTCTTCGTATTGCTTCTATCTTTCGGATTGGCGGATCGCGGCGCAATGAAGGGCGATGCCTTCGTCGTCGGTGCCATCGCCATGCTGGTGTTCCTGGTCTCGATCTTCGTCTTTTACCCGATCGGCAGCATGTTCGTCGGCGCCTTCCAGGATTTCGATGGCTCCTTCAACCCCACCGGCTTCTTCACCAACATCCAGGACCCGTCTATCTGGAGCCTGAGCTGCGTGGTCGGCGGCGACCGATGCGGCGTTGCCTGGCGCACGCTGTGGCTGGCGATCATGACCGCCGGCGGCTCGACGCTGCTCGGCCTCTGCTTCGCGTTGGTCGCAACCCGCACGCGCTTTCCCTTCAAGAAGGGGCTGCGGCTGCTGACGATCCTGCCGATCATCACGCCGCCCTTCGTCGTCGGCCTGGCGCTGACGCTGCTCTTCGGACGCTCCGGCGTCGCCACGCAGGCGATCTCCTCCCTGCTCGGCATCGAACCCGGCCGCTGGCTCTATGGCCTGACCGGCATCTGGATCGCTCAGGTCCTCTCTTTCACGCCCATTTCCTTCCTCGTGCTGATCGGCGTCGTCGAAGGCGTCAGCCCGTCGATGGAAGAGGCGTCGCAGACGCTGCGCGCTGATCGCTGGCGCACCTTCTGGCGCGTCTCGCTGCCGCTGATGAAGCCGGGCCTCGCCAACGCCTTCCTGATCGGCTTCATCGAGAGCATGGCCGATTTTGGCAATCCGCTCGTGCTTGGCGGCAGCCACGGCGTGCTGTCGACGGAAATCTTCTTCGCCGTCGTCGGCTCGCAGAACGATCCATCCCGAGCCGCCGTGCTCGCCATGGTGCTGCTGCTCTTCACGCTCTCCGCCTTCCTCGCGCAACGCCTCTGGCTCGCGGGCAAGAGCTTCGCGACGGTCACAGGCAAGGGTGATTCAGGTGCGCATATCGCCCTGCCGCGCGGCCTCTCGATCGCCGTTCACGCCATCGTCATTCCGTGGATGATCTTCACGATCGTCGTCTACACCATGATCCTTTTCGGCGGCTTCGTTCGCACCTGGGGGCTCGACAACACGCTGACCTTCGACCACTACGCCCGTGCCTTCTCGATCGGTTTGCGCGACGATGGCGGGCTGGCCTGGACCGGCGTCGCCTGGAACTCGTTCTGGACCACGATGGAGATCGCACTGATCGCCGCGCCGCTGACGGCCGCCGTCGGGCTGCTCACCGCCTATCTCATCGTCCGCCAGAAGTTCGTCGGTCGTAACCTCTTCGAATTCGCGCTAATGATGAGCTTCGCCATTCCCGGCACGGTCATCGGCATCAGCTACATCATGGCCTTCAACCTGCCGCCGCTCGAGATGACGGGCACTGCCGTGATCCTGATCGCCTGCTTCGTCTTCCGCAACATGCCCGTCGGCGTACGCGGCGGGGTGGCGGCGATGAGCCAACTCGACAAGAGCCTGGACGAGGCATCGCTGACGCTGCGCGCCAACAGCTTCCGCACCATCCGCAAGGTGATCCTGCCGCTGCTCAGGCCGGCGATCACGGCGGCGCTCGTCTATTCCTTCGTGCGCGCCATCACCTCGATCAGCGCCGTGATCTTCCTGGTGAGCGCCCAATACAACATGGCGACATCCTACATCGTCGGCCTCGTCGAGAACGGCGAGTACGGGGTGGCAATCGCCTACTCCTCCGTCCTCATCCTCGTAATGGTCACCGTCATCGCCGGCTTCCAGCTGCTGGTCGGCGAACGGCGCCTGCGACGAGAAAACCGCGTGGCATCGGCCGCGCCCCCGACAATGACTTCGGCAAAGATCGGCCAGGAGAAAACCGCATGAGCACCACCCGTCCCGGCTCCGTCGTCTTCCAGAACGTGCGGAAATCCTTCGGCGCCTTTACCGCCATCCCGGACCTGTCGCTCACTATCGAGCCCGATAAGCTGGTCACGCTGCTCGGCCCCTCCGGCTGCGGCAAGACGACGACGCTTCGCATGCTGGCGGGGCTCGAGCACCCGTCGTCCGGCCGTATCCTGATCGGCGGCAAGGACGTCACCATGCTGCCGGCCAACGAGCGCGACGTATCGATGGTGTTCCAATCCTACGCGCTCTTCCCGCACATGACGGCGCTCGACAACGTCGCCTATGGGCTGGAATCATCCGGCATCAAGCGCAAGGAGGCACGCGAGCGAGCCGCCGATGGGCTGGCCCTGGTCGGGCTGGCCGGCATGGGGCAGCGCCTGCCAGCCGAACTTTCCGGCGGCCAGCAGCAGCGCGTCGCCGTCGCCCGCGCATTGGTGCTGGAGCCGCAGGTTCTGCTGCTAGACGAACCGCTATCCAACCTCGACGCGCGTCTGCGCCGCCGGGTGCGCACCGAGATCCGCGACCTGCAGCAGCGCCTTGGTTTCACCGCCGTCTACGTGACCCACGACCAGGACGAAGCGCTGGCGGTTTCCGACCAGATCATCGTCATGAAGGAAGGTGAGATCGCCCAGCAGGGCGCTCCGCGCGACCTCTACGACGCACCCGCATCCGCCTTCATTGCCGACTTCATGGGCGAAGCAAATGTGCTGCCCTGCCATGTCGTCGATGTCGAGGGAGAACGCGCGACGATCAATGTCGAGGGACTGCAGCATCGCGTACCCGGCCGCAACGTGAAGGCCGGCCCGGCGCAACTCGCCGTTCGCCCCAACGCCATCACGCTTTCGCCGCGCACTGCCGCAAGCGCCTTCAATGGCGAGATCACTCATGCGGCTTATCTCGGCGATCATGTCGAATACGAGGTGAAGACCAGCAACGGCACACTCTTCGTCGTCGATCCGGCTGTGGAAAGAAGCTTCTCGCCGGCCACCGAGGTGGAAATCGGCTTCAAGGACCGCGGCATCGCCATTATCAGCGGCTGAGCCGCCTGTTTACCTAAGGAATTTCACATGACCTCCCATATCGTACCCGGCCTGGAAGCGCGCCTGGCGATCGCCACTGCGGTGGCCAAGGAAGCAGGCGCGGTCGCGCTCGATTACTTCAATCGCCGCGAAACCCTCGTCATCGAAACCAAGCGCGACCCTCAGGATGTCGTCTCGATCGCCGACCGCGAGGTCGAGAACCTGATCCGCGCGCGCTTCAGGGACGCCTATCCCGATGACGGCGTGCTTGGCGAGGAATATGGCCTTGAAACGGGCACGTCGGGTTTCACCTGGGTTGTCGATCCGATCGACGGGACGAGCCCCTTCGTCAACGGCATGCCCAACTGGTGCGTATCGATCGGCCTTCTGCACGACGGCGTGCCCGTTGTCGGCGTCATCTCTGCGCCCTGCCACGACGAACTCTATGCCGCCGGTCTCGGCCTCGGCGCGACGCTCAACGGCAGGCGGCTGACGCTCGACCCGTCCCGTACCATCCGCAACGCCGTTACCGGGATCGGCGCCAACAACTACGTGACGCCTGCCTTTGTCGGTAAGATGGTCGAGAACCTGCTGCAAGCGGGCGGAAATTTCATCCGCAACGGCTCGGGCGCGCTGATGCTCGCCTATGTCGCGGCCGGCCGGCTGGTCGGCTACTATGAGCCATACATGCACGCCTGGGATTGCATGGCCGGCTATTGTCTAGTGAAGGAAGCTGGCGGCTGGTACCACCCTTTCCCGACCGAAGGCGAAAGGCTGACGAAGGGCTCTCCGGTTCTGGCAACCGCGCCTGGCGCGACCGACGACCTCAGGAAGATCGCGGGGTTGTAGTCCGTGCCCGAGACTTACGAAGCAGGCAGCAGTCGACACCGCCGTCCTCGTCCGAGTTGACGCGATCAGACTTTCATCATGCTCTGAACCGCTTCCCATTTCGGGCTGGTCTGCTTGTCTTCGTTTTCAAGCAGACCCCAGCTTCCCCATTTGCCGTAACCGCCCATTGAATTGTAGAGAACGAAGGTTCCGCCGCCGGCGGACTTCCAGTTGGCGAGATATCGGCGATAGAGATCGCCCATGCGCGGATCCCAGTTGGCCTTGACGAGCAGCATTGTCAGACGATCATCGTTTTCCGCGCCGTTGTAGCCACCGAGATGCTGCCCGCCCTCATAGGCCATCATTTTCAGCCCGAACCGCTTCGCGAGGGCGGCCTGGCTCTCCATCATCTTCTTGTTGCTGCCGTCCACCTCCTTGCCCAGTTCATCGAACAACCGGTCAAGGCTCCACTTGGAAACCTCGCCGGCGGTGTCGGGGTCGCCGAACTGGCGGCCGAAATACGGCGCGATGGCATGGACGTCTGCATATTTCATCGCATCGCCCCAGCCGAGAACGGTCTCTCCCGAGAACTCGTTGTCGGCCTGGGTTGCATAGACGCCGACGACGCGATCCTTCTCATCCGCGAAAACGCGCTCCCATATCTTGAGAACTTCGCTGGTGCGTTGGGAATAGAAGCGCAATTGTGCGACATAGGGATCAGACGAAAGTCCCAGTCGAAGTCCCTGCGCCTGCGCGTATTCGGACTGATCGAACTGTCCGTTCCACACTTCGTTGGAATACTCGACATAAACAGGAAGCGTCGGATCCAGGCTTGTCCTGACCATTTCCGCGAAACGGCTCACATAATCATCGGTTGCCTTGTGCGGCAGGGTAAACCAGGGCGCAGTCTGCAGCCGGTTGGCAAGCTCGACCATATATTCGAGCGCGACGCCATTCTCCGCCTGCGTGAACCGCCTTTTCGGCGGTCGCTGTTCGAATTCCTCGACCTTTGAATTGTTGGTCTGCATCCAATCCATGAAGCGCACTGTCGACATAGACCCGTTGCGGTCCAGAAAAGCCTGCCGGAAGGTTTGCCCCGAGGCTTTCCCCGGTACTTCCCGAAGCGACAGATTGCGCAGCGGGTTGCTTGGGTTCGTTGCCACGAGTTGTGCCGTCACCGGCTCGTCGCTGGTTGACAACCACCTTATCTGATCGACGCCGGGCGATCGCGTGACCAATTTGGCGCCTCCCGAATATTCAAGCTTCCCCTCACCTTCGTAGGTGACGAAAAGTTCCGGAGGAAGCGAGTTGCGGAAGCGGGTGAAAAGCAGGAAGGTCTCGATATAGCTCCCCTCAGGCACTGAAGACGGGTAGCCGTCATCCGTCATCGGCGGCAACGGCAAATCCCAGGTGAAAGGTTGATCTGCCTTCTGCAATCGCCAGCGCGACGCCAGGGTGGCCAGATTGGCGAACGGCATCTCGGTCGTATAATAATCGGCCCCAGCCAGATTGATGCCAAAATCGCCCTTCTTGCCGCGCGGAACGTCCGCGAAGGCCGGCGTCGGCAGCAATGAGCGCGAAAGAAATGCGGCAGGCAAGACCTTTAGGAAATCACGGCGATGCAAGTCACAATCCTCCCTGATGAAAACGGGCCTGTCGAGAAGCTAATTTCCGCTGCTTCGATCGGTTCTGATCCAGCTGCTGTCCTTGCCGGTGGCAATCACCTTTGGATAGAGCTTGGACTTGGACGCGACGTAGCGCGCTATCTGCAGGACATCGCGGAAGGGCAGCAGCGCCCTGCCGTGCACGAACCAGGCAGAGCCGACGGCAAGAAACATCAGAAGAATTGCCGCGGTGGCGATCAACAACGGCGAAAGCCCAAAGCCCAGGCCGGCAACGCCTAGGGCGATTGCGAAAACAGCGATCGACGCGGCAACAAGAAGCGTCAACGGCGGCACCATCACATCCAGCAGCATGACAAGATAGGGGAGCGCCAACGAACGCGTCCTGAAGAGGCAGCCGAAAGCAAAGCGTATCATCGATAGATGGCCGCCCTCCCAGCGTTGGCGCTGCGTTTCCAGGCCTTGAGCCGAATGAGGGAAGAAACTTGTCACCACGGCCTGATCACAAAAAAGCGGCGGGTGACCGGCGGCAGCGAGATCAAGCCCCAGCTTCATGTCTTCTACCCGGTGTCCGGTCGCCAGATCCGCGCTGGCGATGACATGCCAGGGAAAGGCCATCCCGGAGCCGGTCAATTGGCAAGGCAAGCCGAGCCGGAATAGTCCCAGCGGCCGCAAGTGGTTCTTTACAAGGAAGGCGAACTCGGCGACCGCGAGATTGGGACCGGAGTGGGGCGGCGCCTGGACAAGATACCTTGCCTGTATCGGACGACCACTCGACGCAGCGGCGCCAGCCAGCGCATCGAGCGAGTTCGGCTCGATATGACAATCGGCATCGACAATGATCACAATGCCACACGGCGCCTGCCGGAGGTACCGAACTCCGGCATCGAGCGCATAACCCTTGCCGCGTCGCGTTGGATCGTTGCGCACCACAACCTCGGCGCCTGCGGCCCGGGCAATCTCGGCCGTGTCGTCGTCGCAATTGTCGGCAACGACGATCAACCGATCCCCGGCTCTCATCTGATCAACGATATTCCTCAGAGCGTCCGCAAGGCCGGCGCTCTCGTTGTGGGCGGGCACCAGGATCGCCGCCGACGGGCGGGTGCCGACCTCCGCCGAGCGCTCTGATCTGGCCGGCCATACGCCTGTGACGCACTCGACCGCGAACAACAGCACCGCCGACAACAGAACCAAACCGGCCAACATCGCAAGGCAGAATATCGTCGTGGCCAACACAGTCACCGTCCTCGATCGTCCGGAAATTTCATGGCGAAACAATTCGCATCAATTACGCCCGGCAACAAGTATTTCACATCAAGAATGTATAATCATTTATTATTATCGCGAGATGAGCAAATCAAGAAACAACACTATTCGACGTACTATATTTACTACCAAATGCTGAACGCGGGATAATTGTACACTTTGCGCATACCTGTAGTTTGAAAGGGAAAGAGCGAAAACGGTGATCTTTCAGCCCGGTCCGGAAACTGCCGGACGGGCGGCCTTTTCGCGACGTCTTTTGACAACTCGGGGAAACGCGATGACTACGTTGGAACTGCCTGTGGTCGGAGCCCAAACCGGCGGCCAAGCCCGCCGGCATTTTCTTGGCGCGCCCTTCGACGAACTGGGGCAGGATGCGGTTGTGCAGCTCGTCGAGAGCACTGAGAGCAGAAGCAAGTTTCGGTATGTCGTCACGCCCAACGTCGATCACGTCGTCCGCCTGAGTTCGAACCAAACGCTTGCGCCTTATTACGACGACGCGTGGATGTCGCTGTGTGACAGCAGACCTATAGCGGCGCTTGCCCAAACGCTCTCGCTCAATCTGCCGCTTGTCACCGGTTCCGACCTGACGGCGCGCCTGTTCCAATCCGTGATCAAGGCAGGCGACGTGGTAACGCTGATCGCGGGCGATCCAGGCATCGTTCGTGACATGGAGGCGGCTTATCCGAGCGTGCATTTTCGCAGCTACGTGCCGCCCAAAGGCGTGATGCAGAACCCGGCCGCGCTGGAAGCCTGCGTCGATTTCGCTGCCGCAGAAGCCGCGCGTTTCGTGTTCATTGCAATCGGCTCGCCACAGTCGGAAAAGATCGCTCATGCCCTCGCACAACGGCCAGATGCATGCGGCATCGGCCTTTGCATTGGAGCATCGCTCGAGTTCCTCGTCGGCAGCAAAGCGCGCGCGCCGCAATGGATGCGCAAATACGGCCTGGAATGGGCCCATCGTCTGGGCACCGACCCGCGGCGCCTCTGGCGCAGATATGCGTTCGCGGTCGCACCGCTGGCGCAGCTTTTTCTGAGGGAATTGCTGAGCCGGCAACCGGCCAAGAAGGCAACATGAGCTTCCTAACCGAAAGACGTAATTGTGATTGTCCGATGACGCAGGCAGGATAATGCAGCCGTTCCGGCTGAGAACGCCTCTCTTTTGGTATTTGGTAGAGTTGTGGATGTTCGACAAATTGGGCGACGTGCGCGGTGAACGAAATGGCGGCATGGCCTGCTTGGCCAGTGTGCTTCAGACGATGGCGGACACGCTCTTTCGTCATCAGGTGAAAACTCCATGACCTATCAGTTCAGAAAGCCTTCGAATGATGGGAAGGCGGCAAGCATGACGGCCATTTCGGCGACAGCCTCGGCATCCGACGCGAACTCACCTCCCAAAACTGGCGTGAGAAAGCTTGTTCTGACAGCTGCCGGATGGTCGATGGGAGGCTATGCGGTAAGCCAGGTCTTGCGCATCGGCAGCAATCTCTTGCTGGCGCGCCTCCTCGCACCGGAGGTTTTTGGTCTGGCGGCCGTGGCGGCCATGGTCGCACTCATCGTGGCGCTCTTGTCGGATATTGGCTTGCACCAGGCGGTCATACAGAACGCACGCGGCGACGAGCCTGAATTTCTCGACACTGCATGGGTGATCCAGATCATCCGCGGCATGCTGATCTGGATCGGTTGCATCGCCGTCGCCATGGTGATTGCCTATATGGCAGCGCACGAATGGGTCTCCGCGAGTTCGGTCTATGCGGCACCGCAGCTCCCGATGGTCATCATCGTCAGTTCCTTTGGAGTGGTGATCACCGGCTTCCAATCGACAAAATACCTGACCAGTTACCGCCAACTCGGCTTGAACCGCATCACGATGATCGAGCTTTACGGTCAGATCGGCGGAACCCTGGTTGGCATAGTCCTGGCTTGGCTGACACATTCCGTATGGGCCTGCATTGCCATCGGCCTCACGGCCGCGATGATCGTCACGTTGCTCAGCCATGTCTGGCTGCCCGGCCGCGAAAATCGCTTTCGCATGGACCGCGACAGTGCGCTCGAACTGCTTCGGTTCGGCCGCTGGCTCATGGTCTCCTCGTTTTTCACGATCCTTGCGGTCAACGGCGATCGTATATTGCTCGGCAACTGGGCCAATTCGCACACCTTCGGACTGTACACCCTGGCATTCTCGTTGGTCGCCATGCTGGACGGTGTCGGCGCGCGTCTTCACGCTTCGGTCGGAACGCCCATCCTGAGCAAGATCGCCAGGGAGGATCGGCAAGGACTTCGTGCATTCTATCTGAAGCTGCGTGCGCCTTTCGATCTCTTCTATCTCTGCTGTGCCGGCGGCATATTTGCATGCGGACAGCTTATCGTTGATGTCCTCTACGATAGCCGCTATGCGGGTGCCGGCGCGATGATCCAGATCCTCTCCTTTAGCCTGATCACGGCGCGGTTCGGCATCATGACATCCGTCTACGTCGCAATTGGTGAACCGCGCTATGTCGGCATCCTCAATTTCGTCAAGGCGGCGTTGCTCTTCATCTCGATGCCGCTCTGCTATTGGCTGTTTGGCTTCAACGGTGCACTTTGGGCAATCGCGCTCTATGCGCTTCCGACCATCCCGTTGATATTCATCTATAACTCGCGTCACCGCCTCAACAGCTTCACATTCGAACTGCTGGTGCTTCTCGCCTGGCCTGTGGGTTACTGGCTTGGACATCTGGTCCTTGAGACCGCTGCACGTTTCTATGGAGCAGTGCTATGAAGTGGCTGCTCACCGCCTTTTTCGGGCAGCCCTGCCCCCCGGTGGATCGAGCACCGCAAAATTCGCGTCGGTCACGACGCATGGTGGAGTAGACCATGCCCGAATTTTTGCGCGCCCTTCTATTCGTTTATCTGGCGGCACTGCCTGCCATTTTCCTGGCAGAGCGATATAGCAGGCCGTTCGTGCCACGGCAGGAGTTCCTGATGTGGGCGGGCGCCTGGATCGCGACGATGGGGGTCGCCTTCGTCAGCCGCAACTTTATGATCTTCTCGGTCTTCCTGGTGTTGCTGAGCATCTACTGCCACCGGCAACCTCATCGACCAATATATCTCTACATCGTCCTGCTGTTTGCAGCGCCTGCGGTCGACGTGTTCGCGGGCCTCGGCCCTTTCGGCAACAAGCTGATCGATTTCAATCCCGCCCGCGTGCTGGCGATGTTCTTCCTGGCACCGACGGCATTCAAGTTGCTCCGCGAAACCAAGGGTACGACGGTCGCCGACAAACTCGTCATCTGCTACGTTTTGCTCCTCGTATTGTTGAGCTTCAGGTTGGGAAAGACCACCGAGGTTCTACGTGTCGTTGTTGTGACCTCGCTTGATATTCTCCTTCCCTACTTTGTGTTCAGTCGGCTTTTGACCGGATCCGAGGAGATCAAGAAGGCGTTCTG
Organism: Hyphomicrobiales bacterium; assembly: GCA_900471485.1. Taxonomy (GTDB): domain Bacteria; phylum Pseudomonadota; class Alphaproteobacteria; order Rhizobiales; family Rhizobiaceae; genus Rhizobium. The sequence continues at coordinate 196,577 of UCEU01000001.1, read as the reverse complement.
CGCGTTTGTCATTGCCCTCCTCCCCATCGCAGCGGTCAGTCTGATCGAAGCCGTCAAGGTCTGGCGGCTTTTCCAGACGGTGGAGACCGGATGGGGTGCCTATATTCTCACGCCTTATCTGTTTCGTAGCGGGCTGTTGCGCGCGGCGGCGACATGCGTACAGCCGATCTCCCTCGGCTTTGCCTGCATGGCCGCCATCGGCTGCCTGCTATCTGCCGGAAAGCCGAGGCTTGCGGATAAACCGACGATGCTTGCGCTGGGACTGATACTGCTCAGCCTGTGCGCCACGGTCTCTCGGGGACCCTGGATGGGCAGCATCGCCCTGGTGGGGGTCGCGTTGCTGTTCCAGAGACGCGCGGTAACGAACATGGCCCGCGCGGCGATTGCGCTGGCGGCCTTCCTTCCGATCATTCTCATGTCGCCATTTGGCCAGAAAGTACTGGCCCTGATGCCATTCATCGGAAAGGAAGGCGATACCGAGGATTACCGGGTGAACCTCTTCGATGCGTCGCTGACCGTCATTGGTCGCAATCCCTTGTTTGGATCACCAGACTATCTTCGCGCGCCGGAAATGCGCGCGCTGATCCAGGGCGAAGGCATTGTTGATATCGTCAACAGTTACCTCGCCATTGCCTTATCCTATGGTCTGGTGACGTTAGCCGTGTTTTGCTCGATCCTGGCTGTCCTGATCATCAGTCTGGTCAGGCTTTCCTTCAGCTCCAAAGGGGCCGACTGGAATGCCAGTGCGGTGCTGGGCACGCTCGTGGCAATTGCGATCACGATCGCGACTGTGAGCAGCGTCTACGTCATCCCGTATATCTACTGGACATTCATGGGACTTGCGGCCGGCGTCCTGCGCTGCGCCTCCCTGCAAAGGCAGCCGTTGCCGCGGACGACAACACAGCCCGAGAGACAGATGAAAGTTCTCGGACAATGGTGATCACCGGACACTGACTGTCGGAATCGCCTTCCACGCCCTTTCAAAACCGCAGCAGCAAGTCTATTGAAAGCTATCTGCGGACATGTCTGCACGATGGAGGCGAGGAACAGGGGAGGAGAGGAATGATCGTCCGGTGGATGACGCGCGTCATTTGCGCCGTCGCGCTGACATTGATCGCCTTTGCTCATCAGACGCCCACCTCTGTCGCGGCTGCTGCGTCCGTTCATGCAGCTCTGGCCGCATATGCCCTGCCTGACGGAGCCATTCCCTTCATCTGCGCGAGCGGCGACGCCGATCGTGGCAAGAGCCACGGTAAATCGCACATGCATGGTTGCGATGCCTGCCGCATCAGCGCATCCGTCTGCCTTTCCGGACCGGCAGGCGACATAGGCGCGGCCGTCTTCGATGAAACCAATATCGGCCTGCTGGCCATGCTCGACTTCCCCCGCAAGCAGATCGTCCCGCCGGAAGGGCGACCACGCGCGCCACCTCGCGACCGGATAGCCGCATAGATTCTCGCTCCGGGTCAGCGCCGCACTCCGCTCATTCGAACAGAGCCTAGCGGGGCGACCGGGGCGGCGCCGGACATCCGGTGCGCATTCAACCGGCCGGCAACCACGTCCGCCAGCAAAATAATCTTCTTCGAGGACAACATCATGAACAAACAGACCGTCTTGATCGGCTTGCTCCTTTCAGGCCTCTTCGCCAGCCACGCGGCCGCCGGAACCAAGGCAGGCGCGATCGATATTGAGCAGCCGAACGCGCGCGCCATGGTGCCCGGCGCCAAGGTCGGCGGCGGCTATCTCACGGTGACCAACAACGGATCGACCGATGACAAGCTTGTCGGCGTCAGCTCGGACCGCGCGAAATCTGCGGAAATACACCAAATGAGTGTCAACAACGGCATCATGACCATGCGTGCCGTCAGTGGCGGTCTCGCTATCCCCGCGGGGCAGACCATCGAGCTCAAGCCCGGCGGCTACCACATCATGTTCATGGATGTCGCCCAGCCCTTCAAGCAGGGCGAAACGGTCAAGGCGACGCTGACATTCGAGAAGGCGGGCCCGGTCGAGGTCGACTTCACGGTCGGCGGTGCGGGCGCAGCGATGAGCGGCACTCAGTCGCAGATGGATATGTCCAAGCCGCAGTAGCCGCACGTGCGGTGAAATGGCATAACGAGCATGCCATGCCAACACTCTTCTCTCCATTCGCCGCGTCGATACCAACACGTCAACCCGCCTGTCATAGGCGCGGCCTACCGGGAGCGGCAGCACCAACAGCGCTTCCGGTGGCCTCGCCTCGGGCCAGGTTTGAAACGAACGGCGCCGCCGCCTTCGCCGGGGCGCCGTGACACCTGATATAGCCCTCAGCCTTTGCCGCTTCCTGGTCTATGGCGCCGCCATCTTTCTATGGGGCTCCTCGGCCTATCTAGCCGCGCTGGTGCCTGCCGGGTTGTCCGCCGCAGTCAGCGGCAGGCTTCACGTGTTCAACCGGATCGCCGTGCTGGTGCTGGCTGCGACAATGCTGGCATTTCCTGCGGTCCTGACGGCAACGATCGGCAACGGTTGGTCGGATGCCAGCGACGTCGATCTGATCCGATCGGTGCTGCTGGAAACCGGCGGCGGGCATGCGTGGATGGTGCAAGCGGCAGCGACCGTCAGCCTGTGCGTCACGGCGGCGGTCGGGCGCATCCGTTCCGGCAAAGCAATCCAGGCCTTGTGTGCCGCCCTGCTCCTTGCCGGCATGACGATCACCGGCCACGCCGCAATGAATGATGGATGGCTTCGCGTGCTGCATCGTTTCAACGACACCCTGCATCTCCTGTCAGGTGGCGCCTGGCTTGGCTCGCTGATCCCGGTCCTGATCATATTCTCGGCGCTCGATGACGACAGGTCGCGTGCCGATGCACGGCTGGCACTGATGTGCTTTTCGACAGCCGGTCACGTCGCGGTGGCACTTGTCCTTCTCACGGGCGTCGCCAACACGTTTTTGATCGTCGGGGGATTACCGACCGACTGGACGCTTCCTTACCAGCGCCTGCTCTGCCTGAAGATCCTTGTCGTCGCCGGCATGGTGATGATTGCCGTTATCAACCGCTACTTCCTCGTCCCGAGGCTGTCGCATAGCGGCTCGATTTCCACCCTCAAGCGCTCGACCGGCACGGCCGTAGCGCTCGGCGTAGCATCGCTGGCGCTCGTCGCATGGTTCGGCACCCTGCAGCCGACATGATCGACTGGTCGACGCGCTATCAGCGCACGCCAATGCCCGCCGTGAGCCCGCCATCGATCCTGTGATCGGAGCCGGTGATGAAACCTGCCTTGTCGGATGCAAGGAACGCCGCCAGCGCCGCCACTTCCTCGGGCTCGGCGATGCGTCCCAGCGGATGCGCCGCGCCGAAACGCTTGAATACCGCATCGACATCGGCGTCTTCGCCTTCGAAGGTGCGCGCCGCGAGTTCGAGGATCGGGGTGCGCACGGACCCCGGACTGATCGAGACGACACGGATATTGTCTGCCGCGAAATCCAGCGCCATGGCTCGCGTCAGCGCGTGGATGGCACCCTTGGATGCCACGTAGGCCGAGACGCCCGACTGGCAGGCGAAGCCTTGGACGCTCGATATGTTGACGATCACGCCGCCGCCGCGCTTGCGCATCTCGGGAATGCAATATTCCGCTGTCAAATGGATCGAACCGACATTGACGGCCATGCAGCGCATGAAGACGTCGAAGGGCGTGCTCGTGGCGTCACCATAGGGATGCACGGCCGCGGAATTGACGAGGATATCGATGCCGCCGGATGTCTCGGCAATGCCGGCGATCGCGGCCCTGACTTGGTCGGGAACGGAAACGTCGGTGCGCACGACGCCGAGGCGAAGATTACCCGCGCCGGCCAATTCGGCAAGCTCCGCATTGGCCGCTTCATCAATCCCCAGGCAACTGACGGAAGCGCCTTCGCTCGCCAGTTTCAACGCGATCGCGCGCCCGATGCCCGTGGTTCCCGTCACCACCGCCACTTTGCCGCTGAAATCTCCCACCAGCCTTCTCCCTGCTGACTTTACGTGTTCCTGATATCACCGATGAATTCGAGCCCAGCGCTCAGATGCCGGTCCATGTGATAGGCGAAAGCAATCCGGTCCCCATTGCGCAGGGCCTGCAGAATATCCGCGTGCTCGGCAACGACGCCGCCAAGCACCGGTCGCTGCGATTTGCCGGCGAGCATCAGCCGCTGGATAACCGGCTTCAGCATGCCATAGGTTTCAGAAAGCGTCCGATTGCCGGCGGCGTCGACGAGACGGCGGTGAAACTGGAAATCGAGTTCCGACGCGTGCTCGGGATCGTCGGCGTTGAGGATGGCCTGATTGATCCTGTCCATCTCGGCGAAATCCGGCTCGGCGAGCCGACCGACCAGGAGATCGAAGAGGTTCATTTCCGTCAGCCGGCGGTATCCCTGGATATCGCGGAATGCATCGACCGATATCTCCATGGCGAAGGAAAACAGGTCGCGCATCGCGTTCTGGTGGCCATCCGTCAGGACCGCGCCGACATTCCTGCGCGACGCCACGACACCATAGGCCTTCAAGGTCCGGAACGCCTCGCGCACGGTGTTGCGGCTGGAAGCGAACATTGCGGCAAGTTCGGCCTCGCTCGGCAAGATGTCGCCGACGCCCAGCCCTCGCTCGCGAATGAGCTGCTTGATCTGCCTGACGACATCGTCGACGGCCGACGCGCTATTGCCTGCCTCCAAACTATCTCTCCCTGATCCGGGCACGAGGCTAATATGTTGGCCTTAATTTGGCAATATCGGTTCTTCTCTTGCAGTTATCGTCAAAATTCTTTCTAATTGCCCAACATTCAAGGGAGGAATGCTCGATGTTGGAAAGCTGGCGCTGGTTCGGACCGCAAGATCCCGTCACCCTGTCACACGCGCGCCAGGCGGGTGCGCATGGCATCGTGACGGCTCTTCACCACATCTACGACGGCCGTGTCTGGACCCCTGACGACGTCGCCGAGCGCATGGCCCTCGTCGAGAATGCTGGCATGGTCTGGTCGGTCTGCGAATCCATTCCGGTCAACTCGGCGATCAAACTTCGCGACAAGAACTGGCGGCGCTACGTTGATGCCTGGAAAGAGAGCCTCGCCAATCTCGGCCGCGGCGGCGTGCCCGTCGTCTGCTACAACTTCATGCCGGTTGTCGATTGGACCCGCACCAACCTGCTCTATCCGACCGATGTCGGCGGCTTCGCGCTGCGCTTCGACATGGTCGATTTCGTCGCCTACGACGTCTTTGTCCTGAAGCGCACGGGCGCCGAAGCGAGCTACGACGCGGCGCTTGTCGACGCAGCGCGGCAACGTCTTGCGGCCATGAGCGAAGAGGACGTGGAAACACTTGAACGCAACATCATCGCCGGCCTGCCGGGTGGCGAGGACAGCCACACGCGCGAGACCATCCGCGGGCATATCCACTCTTTCGATGGGCTGTCCGACAGCGACATGCGCGCCAACCTCGTCGAGTTCCTGAGGGAAGTCGTTCCCGTCGCAGCGGAAAACAACGTCCGGTTGGCGATCCATCCTGACGATCCGCCCTTCTCGCTGTTCGGCCTTCCGCGCGTGGTGTCGAAAGCCGAGGATATCGAAACGATCCTTGCGGCGGTCGATGAAACCGCGAACGGCATCACCCTTTGCGCCGGCTCCTACGGCTCGCGGCACGGCAATGACGTCGTCGACATGGCGCGTCGTTTCGCCGATCGCATCCACTTCGCGCATCTGCGTAACGTCAGCAAGGAGGACGATGGTTCCTTCATCGAATCCGAACATCTGGCTGGCGATGTCAACATGGTGTCTCTCATCTCGGTGCTGCGCGCCGAGGAACGCCGGCGCGAGGCGACCGGCCGCGCCGACACCATCATTCCGATGCGGCCTGACCATGGTCATCTGCTGATCGACGACCAGACCAAGACGGTCAATCCGGGCTATTCCTGCATCGGCCGCTTGAAGGGATTGGCGGAGTTGCGCGGCGTCATCGCCGCGGTCGATCAGTTCGAGGGAGAGATGGCCTGAGCCCCTGGCTCAGGCGCTGTTGCCTCAGGCGCTGCGTCGCGCGGTCACCGCATAGCGAAGCGACCGCTCGACGACGGATGGCATGACCGGCTTCGTCAGGACGCCGAGAACACCATTGACCCGATCGGTGAGCGCCTCGGGATTGCCGGTCATGAACACTACCGACACGCCATAGTCCTCCACGAGCCGCCGGCCGATTTCCGGGCCGGTCGCGCCATCTAGCAGGTTGACATCGACGAAGGCGATATCGGCCATCGGCGCCAGCTTCAGGGCCTGCTCCTTGTTGACGGCGAGCCCCGCGACCTCGAGGCCGAGCGACCTTACGGTTTGTTCCAGATCGAGAGCAATCAGGAACTCGTCCTCCACGATCAGTACCCGCTGGTTCGCGGTGTTGTCTTCCTGTGGCTTGCGTTCGACATTGGCGCCCATGAAAGGTCCCCTGCTTCGCTGTTAACTCGGTTACGCGGCGGGCTTCGCATTCGAAGCTCGGTCAGTTAACGGGCCGTCGGCGGATATGTTCCGCGCCGAAACAGATTTATCCACAGGTAAGCATTTGTTAACGTTGACAAATCGTTAATCAACCGCCCCATCAGACGGGATTCCCGTGGCAGATCAAACCGTTGGCGATCGCGCCATTGCCTGCCTCGCGTGCACTTGCGATCGAGGAAATTGGCGTGTTTTTTCACCCTTCTCATGCGCTTGCAGCCGGCGGCCCTGAATGCCGCGATATCGATGGCCGGCCTCGTCTGACCGCCGCGGTGATTACGCGAGGGAATGTACCGACACAAAACAATGGGGCCGGCAAGCATTCGCGCGGGAACGGCGAAACTGCCACTGCGCCATTCCGGAACAGCCGGATATCCATGTTGACAATGACGCAGCGAGTGCCGAGAGTGCGCCCGATTTGAGCGCCAGCATCTCGGGGGGAACCTATGACTGTCCGCGCGTTTTTCGCCATTGCCGCCGTCGCCCTTTCCGCCATCATCGCAAGCTCGCCTGCCCCCGCGGCGGAGACGAAGCGCGAGATCCAGACGATCAAGGATGCAGACTATTTCGGCTTCGATCTGCGCACGGAGCAGAACCTGACGCTGGAACAGTGCAAGGCCTCCTGCATCGGCGACAAATCCTGCAAGGCCTTCACCTATAATCCCAAGGCCAGCTGGTGCTTCCTGAAATCCGATTTCAAGACGATGAATGCCTTCCCCGGCGCCATCGCCGGCAAGATCGTCGAAACGAACAAACAGCAGGAGCCGGATCTCGGCGCCGCGCCACGCCTCGGCTTCCTCTCCGGGGACGTGCTGCAACAGGCGCGCGACGACAAGGCCAACCTCGAAGCGACCGACGACCAGCGCGCCGAGGGCGCCGACAGCCTGATCGCCAACGGCCGTCTCGACCTGACATCAGGCAACGTCATCGATGCGCTGAAATCGTTCCGCGGCGCGCTGGCACTGACACCTGAGAATGGCGAGCTCTGGCTGGAAACGGCGCGCGCCGGCGACAGCTTCGTGAAGACTGACGACAACAGCGGCAGCGATATCTATGCACAGGCGGTTCTTGCCGCGCTCAACGGCTACGAGCTCTCGCGCACCACCTCCGGCCGCGCCGATGCGCTGGCCGTGCTCGCGGCGGCGCTGGAAAAGAACACCAACTACCGCGGCGCGCTCAACGCCTACAAGGCAAGCCTTGCGCTGGTGAACGCCAAGGGCGTGCAGGCCGCCTATCTGCAGCTGAAATCGACGCAGGGCTTCCGTATCACCGAGCACACGGTCGATGCCGACAGCGCTACCCCGCGCGCCTGCGTCACCTTCTCGGATTCGCTGGTCAAGACGACCGACTACACGCCCTTCGTGACACTCAACGGCGCCGCGCCGAAGGCGCTCGAGGCCAAGGACAAGCAGATCTGCGTCGAAGGGCTCACGCATGGCGAGAACTACAAGATCGCATTCCGCACCGGCCTACCCTCGGCCGAGGACGAGGTGCTGGAAGCGCCTGTTAGCCTCGACATCTACGTCAAGGACCGCACGGCAAGCGTCCGCTTCACGGGAGACAGCTTCGTTCTACCGTCGACGGCGCGGCGCGGCATCCCGATCGTCTCGGTCAACATGGCGTCGGCCAACCTGAAGCTCTACCGCATCGGCGACCGCGGCATCGCACCGCTTCTGACGAGCTCGCAGTTCCTGACGCAGCTCGACGGCTACAGCGCCCAGCGCATCGAGGACGAGAGCGGCGAACTGGTCTGGCAGGGGTCGATCGAGATCGGCAACGAGCTGAACAAGGACGTGGTCACCAGCTTCCCTGTCGATGAGGCCCTGCCGGAACGCAAGCCCGGGGTCTACGTGCTGACCGCGACGGCGGCGAACGCGCCGGACCAGGAGTGGAACTCGCAGGCGACGCAATGGTTCGTCGTCTCCGATATCGGCGTCACCACCTATGCCGGCAGCGATGGTCTCAACGTCTTCACGCGCTCGCTCGCATCCGCCAAGCCGATGGCCGGCGTCGAGCTTCAGCTGCTCGCCAAGAACAACGAGGTGCTCGGCACGGCAACGACCGACTCCGACGGACGCGCCACCTTCAACGCCGGGCTGATCCGCGCCACGGCGGCATTGACGCCTGCCGTCGTCACCGCCCGCAACGGCACATCGGATTATGTCTTCCTCGACATGACCCGCGCAGGCTTCGACCTGTCCGACCGCGGCGTCACGGGCCGCGCCTCGCCCGGCGCGATCGATGTGTTGAGCTGGACGGAACGCGGTATCTACCGCGCCGGCGAAACGGTCCATGCCTCGGCACTCGCCCGTGATGTCGACGGCAAGGCCGTGGAGAACCTGCCGCTCACCTTCATCTTCATGCGCCCCGATGGCGTCGAGGATCGCCGCATCGTCAGCCAGACGAGCAATATCGGCGGCTACAACATCGACCTGCCGATCCAGGAAAACGCCATGCGCGGTACCTGGACGATGAATATCCATACCGACCCCAAGGGCTCGCCGATCGCGACGAAGACATTCCTCGTCGATGACTTCGTGCCCGACAGGACCGACATGGAGATCAAGACGGAGGCCAAGGTCATCGGCCCCGACACGCCCGCAACAGTCAACATCTCGGGCAAATATCTCTATGGCGCGCCGGCCGCGGGCCTGACGCTCGAAGGCGACGTGGTCATCAAGCCGACCCGCCAGGCGGATGCCTTCCCGGGCTATTTCTTCGGCCTTGCCGACGAGGAAGCCAGCGAGGATTCGCGGCAGACCATCGAGGGGCTGCCCGATCTCGACGAAAACGGCGAAGGCGTCACCGATCTGACGGTGGGCGAGCTGCCGGCAACGACGCAGCTTCTGAACGCCACCGTCTATATCCGTATGCAGGAAGCCGGTGGTCGCGCCATCGAACGCTCGCTCGTCATCCCGGTCAAGAACGAAGGCCCGATGATCGGCATCAAGCCGGAATTCTCGGGCGATCTCGGCGAAAATTCGATCGCCAACTTCACCGTGATCGGCGTCAGCGCCGATGGCACGAAGGAGGAGATGAAGGGCCTGCGCTGGAAGCTCTTCAAGCTCAACCGCGATTATCAGTGGTACCGCGACGGCACGGCCTGGAAGTACGAGCCGATCTACAATGCCGAGCAGGTCGGCAACGGCACCGCCGATGCGACGCTCGACGGCGCCAAGATCTCGTCCCCGGTCGGCTGGGGGCGCTACCGCCTCGAGGTGGAAAGCACTGAGGCGGATGGTCCGACGTCGAGCGTGGAGTTCGACGCCGGCTGGTTCGTCCAGGCGACATCGACCGAAACGCCCGATGCGCTCGAAATCGCGCTGGACAAGGACAGCTACAAGATCGGTGAAACCGCTAAGCTCAAGGTCTCGTCCCGCTATGCCGGCCAGCTGATGATCGCAGCCGGGACCGAAACGCTGGTCGCCGTGCAGAATGCCGAGATCGGCGACAAGGGCGGCGAGATCGACATTCCCGTCACCGCCGACTGGGGCGCCGGCGCCTATGTGACCGCCACGCTGTTCCGCCCCGGCGATGCGCAGGACAGCCACATGCCGATGCGCGCCATCGGCGTGAAGTGGCTGAAGGTCGATCCCGCCGAACGCGCGCTGCAGGTGAAGATCGACGCGCCGGAGAAGATGCTTCCGCGCGGCCCGCTGCCCATCACGCTCGCCGTGGCAGGCGCCGGCGCCAACGAGGACGCCTATGTGACGGTCGCCGCCGTCGATGTCGGCATCCTCAACCTCACACGCTACGAGCCGCCGAACCCGGAGGACTGGTACTTCGGCCAGCGCCAGCTCGGCCTTGAAATCCGCGATCTCTACGGTCGCCTGATCGACGGCTCGCTCGGTGCGACCGGCAAGCTCCGCACCGGCGGCGACGGCGGCGCGATCGCGCTGCAGGCAAGCCCGCCGACGCAGAAGCTCGTCGCCTTCTTCTCCGGTCCGGTGAAGCTCGATGCCGACGGCAAGGCGACGGTGAGCTTCGATATCCCGCAGTTCAACGGCACGGCCAAGCTGATGGCGGTCGCCTGGTCGAAATCAGGCGTCGGGCATGCGACCCGGGATGTGATCATCCGCGATCCCGTGGTCGTGACCGCGAGCCTGCCACGCTTCCTGGCGCCCGGCGACACGTCCGAACTGCGCCTCGACATAGCCAATACCGATGCCCCCGCCGGCGATTACAAGCTCGCCGTGACAGGCAATGAATCGGTCACCGTGGCGAATGCCGCGCAAACCATCCGTCTCGAAGCCGGCGGCAAGTCGTCCCTGACGCTCGCGGTCACCGGCGGCCAGCCGGGCAACGGCAGCGTGGCGATCAATCTCTCCGACGCCTCGGGCCTGTCGCTCGACCAGACGCTGGATGTGCCGGTTCGCCCGGCCGTGCTGCCGGTCACCGAACGACGCGTTCTCGCTCTGAAGCCAGGCGCCAAGCTCACCGTCGACAAGGCGCTGCTTGCCGACAGCATCCTGCCGGGCGCATCCGTCAGCGTGAACGTCACGCGATCGGCGGCCTTCGATATCCCGGCGCTGCTGATGTCGCTCGATCGCTATCCCTTCGGCTGCGCCGAGCAGACGACGAGCCGCGCGCTGCCGCTGCTCTATCTCAGCGAACTCGCCAAGCAGGCTGGCCTCGAGGACGATGCAGACGTGAAGAAGCGCGTTCAGGACGCGATATACAGGGTTCTCTCCTATCAGGCATCCGCCGGCAGCTTCGGCCTCTGGGGGCCCGATAGCGGCGACCTCTGGCTCGATTCCTACGTTACCGATTTCCTGACGCGTGCGCGCGAGGAGAAATACGACGTGCCGGACCGCGCCTTCGCGCAGGCGCTGGAAAACCTCCAGAACGCCTTGAGCTACGACGTCAACGTCAAGGACCAGGGCGACCAGATCGCCTATGCGCTCTACGTTCTCGCCCGCAACAAGAAGGCTGCGATCAGCGATCTGCGCTACTACGCCGATACGATGATCAACGACTTCCCGACGCCGCTCGCCAAGGCCCATATCGCCGCCGCACTGGCGCTTTATGGCGATGCCACGCGCTCGAAAAACATCTTCCTCGACGCGCTGCAGATGTCCGAGCAGTCGATGGTCACCCGCGTCAACCTTTCGCGCACCGATTACGGCTCGGTGCTGCGCGACGGCGCCGCGATCCTTGCGCTGGCAGCCGAGAGCCGCCCGGTTCCGCCCGTCGTACCGGAGCTTGCCAAGGCCGTCGCCAAGGAATGGGAGCGCAGCAAATACACCAGCACCCAGGAACAGGCCTGGATGCTGCTTGCCGCGCGCGCCATTCAGGGCGGTGACGATTCGCTGAAGATCAACGTCAACGGCGCTGAGCACAGCGGCGCCTACATGGCGAAGATGAGCGGCGATGCGCTGATGAACAACGCGCTGACGCTCACCAACCAGACCAGCGATGCGGTTTCGGCCGTGGTGACCACGGTCGCGGCACCCGCGGTGCCGCTGCCGGCCGGGGGCGATGGCTTTGCCATCGACCGCACCTATTACACGATGGACGGCGAGCAGGCGAATGTCAGCGAAGCCAGGCAGAACGAACGCTATGTCGTCGTCGTGCATGTCACCGAGAGCAACAATTGGCCGTCACGCATCGTCGTCACCGACCTGTTGCCGGCCGGCTTCCAGATCGACAATCCGAACCTGGTCGACAGCGCCCAGCTCGCCAATTTCGACTGGATCGGCGAGGTGACCGCCGCCCATACGGAGTTCCGCAACGACCGTTTCGTCGCGGCATTCAACCGTTCGGAAGGTGACAACCGCGAGATCAACGTCGCCTATGTCGTGCGCGCCGTCACCCCCGGCGTCTATGACCATCCGGCCGCCGTGGTCGAGGACATGTATCGCCCACAGCTTTCGGCACGCACCGCGACCGGCAAGATGGAGGTCGTGGCGGCACCGAAATGAGGCTGAGGCGCACATTCGCGATCGGAGCCGCCGCCGGCATCGCCCTTGCCGGCGCGGCGGTTGTTGCGCTTTACGCCGCCGACCGGGCCTTCCCGCCGCCGCTCGACAAGGCCGATGTCGTCTCCGCCGAGGTGCTGGACAAGGACGGCCAGCTGCTGCGCGCCTTCGCCACGCCCGAGGGCCGCTGGCGGCTGAAGACCGGGGTTGGCGATGTCGATCCGCAGTTCCTGAAGATGCTCGTCGCCTACGAGGATCGCCGCTTCTACGAGCATGGCGGCATCGACGTGCTGGCGATCGGCCGCGCAGCACTTCAGCTTGTCACCAACGGTCGCATCGTCTCCGGCGCCTCGACGCTGTCGATGCAGGTGGCGCGCCTGATCGAACCCCGGCAGGGCCGGTCGCTCTCGGCGAAGCTGCTGCAGGTCGCCCGCGCGGTGCAGATCGAGCGCCGGCTTTCCAAGGAGCAGATCCTCGACCTCTATCTGACTCACGCGCCCTATGGCGGCAACCTCGAGGGGGTGCGCGCCGCGAGCCTCGCCTATTTCGGCAAGGAGCCGAAGCGCCTGACGGTCGCCCAGGCCGCCCTCCTCGTGGCGCTGCCGCAATTGCCGGAAAAGCGCAGGCCGGACCGCAATCTCGCCGCCGCCGAAGCCGCCCGCAAGCGGGTGCTCGATCGCGTGGCGGTGGCGGAAGCCGTCGGCGAGGGTGAAGCGGAACGCGCCGAAGCAACGCTGGTGCCGGCAAAACGCATGCAATTGCCGGCGCTTGCCGCGCATGTCGCGGAAGCGGCGCGACGCAAGTATCCCGATACGACCAAGCACCTGACCACTTTGCGCAAGCCGGTGCAGGAGGGGCTGGAATCGGTTGCCCGCGACGCGGCCCGGAAACTCGGACCGAAACTTTCGATCGCCATGGTCATGGCCGACGCGCAGACCGGCGATATCATCGGCGAGGTTGGTTCCGCCGATTACTTCGACGCCAGCCGCTCCGGCTGGATCGACATGACGCGTGTCAATCGCTCGCCGGGATCGACGCTGAAGCCTTTCATCTACGGCCTCGCCTTCGAGGAAGGACTGGTGAGCCAGGAGACGATCATCGAGGACCGGCCGGCCGATTTCTTCGGTTACCGGCCGCGCAACTTCGACATGAGCTACCAGGGCGACGTGACCATCCGCGAGGCCTTGCAGCTGTCGCTGAACGTGCCGGCGGTGAAGCTGCTCGATGCGGTCAATCCCGGCAAGCTTCTGGTCCGCTTCCGCCGCGCCGAGGTGCGTCCGGTGCTGCCACCGAACGAAACGCCGGGGCTGGCGATCGGCCTTGGCGGCCTCGGTACCACGCTGAAGGATCTGGTGCAGCTCTATACGGCGCTCGCCAATCGCGGCCAGCCGGTGCGGCTCGGCGATGGCGTCACCGGCCAGCCGGGCACGATCGACGGCGAGGCGCTGCTCGATCCGGTCGCGGTCTGGAATGTCGCCGATATCCTCTCCGGCGTCATCCCGCCCGCCGGCGCCGCCCAGCGCGGCATCGCCTACAAGACCGGCACCAGCTACGGCTACCGCGACGCCTGGTCCGTCGGCTATGACGGACGGCATGTGCTCGGCGTCTGGGTCGGTCGTCCCGACAATGGCGCGGCCCCCGGCCTCACCGGCTACGGCACGGCGGCGCCGATCCTGTTCGAGGGCTTCGCCAAATCCAGCATCGCGACCACGCCGCTTCCCCGCCCGCCATCCGGCGCGGTGCGCATCGCGCAGGCGCAGCTGCCGATCAGCCAGCGCCGCTTCGCAATCACCGCAAGCGGCCTGCTTGCCACATCCGGCCGCGAGACGGCGCCGCAGATCGTCTATCCGCCGGAGGGCGCGCACGTCGATCTCGGCGCCAGGAACGGCGATCTCTCGCCGCTGATGCTGAAGCTGCAGGGCGGTCGCGCGCCTTTCCGCTGGCTCGCCAACGGCAAGCCCCTTCCCGACCTTTCCCGCCGCCGCACCAATCAATGGATGCCCGATGGCGGTGGGTATTCGAAGCTGACCGTGATAGACGCCATGGGCCGCGCCGCCAGCGTCGGCGTCTTCATCGACTGAAGACCCTCACCTTGCACAAGACTGGAGCTGCCATGACCGATACGATCTTCACGCGCGCGAAATTTGCCGACGGCACGCTGAAAACGATCCGCGTCTCGGGCGGCCGCATCGCCGCGATCGACAACGAAGCGGATGTGCCGGGCAACGGAGCGCCGATCACAAACCTTGACGGCGCGCTCGTCCTGCCCGGCTTCGTCGAAGGCCATATCCATCTCGACACCAGCTTCTATGGCGGCAAGTGGATATCGCACAAGCCGTGCACCAATGGCTTCGACGTGCACGAGCGCGTCGAATTTCAGCGCCAGAACATGGCGATCGCCGAACCGATGGACGTGAGAGCGCGCAAGCAGGTCGAGCTCTGCATATCAAACGGCGCGACCGCCATGCGCAGCCACGTCATGGTCGATGGCTCGGTCGGGCTGGCCTCGCTCGAGACGATCCTCCAGGTGCGGGAGGAGTACCGCGACCTGATCGACATCCAGCTCGTCGCCTTTCCGCAAAGCGGCATCCTGAAGAGCCCCGGAACGCCCGACCTGATGGATGCGGCGGTCGGGCTCGGCGCCGATCTCGTGGGCGGTCTCGACCCCGCAAGTTTCGACCGCGATATCGAAGGGCATCTCGACGTGGTCTTCGGGATCGCCGAGCGGCGCGGCGTCGATGTCGATATCCACCTGCACGACGCCGGGACGCTGGGAGTCTTCACCATCGAGCAGATTTGCGCCCGGGCCAAGTCGCTCGGCATGCAGGGTCGTGTTGCCGTCAGCCATGCCTATGGGCTGGGCGATGTCGGCCAGGATATCGCAAAGCGTACCGCCGAGACGCTGGTCGAGGCAGGCGTGTCGATCATGACCAATGCGCCCGGCGCCCACAATTTCCCACCGGTGGCGCTGCTGCGGGCAGCCGGGGTCGCCGTCTTTTCCGGCAGCGACAACGTCCGCGATTCCTGGTGGCCCTATGGCGACGGCGACATGCTGGGCCGGGCGAACATGATTGGCTACCGCTCCGGCTTCTACACCGACGAGGAACTCGAGGCTGCCTTCGATATCGTGACCACCGCGGGTGCGAGGGCATTGCGGCTTGCGGACTACGGCCTGCGCATCGGCGCCAAGGCCGATTTCGTGGTGCTCGATGCAGAGCATGTGCCTGAAGCGGTAGCGTCCGTTCCCAGGGAACGCGCGGTCTACAAGGCCGGAAGGCTGGTGGCGAAGGGCGGCAAGCTCGTCTGAGGCTCAGATGACCCGTGACAAAATTCCCGCTTGACCTTCCAGTTGCTGGAAGGTTCATAAGGATATCCACTGCCCTCGCGGGCGCAGGAGAGACTTATGGACAGCAGCGGCAACCACCATCATCATCATCACGACGGTCACGACCACGGGGCGCCGGATCCCGGCGTCATCCGTGATCCCGTCTGCGGCATGACCGTCGATCCCGTCGGCAAGCCGTCGGTCGCGTACAACGGCCACACCTACCATTTCTGCTGCGACGGCTGCCGCGCCAAGTTCGAGGCGCAGCCGGAGGAATATCTGACGGCCAAGGACCCCGTGTGCGGCATGAGCGTCGACCGGGCGAGCGCCAAACATTTCCTTCGGCACGAGGGCGAGAAGCACTATTTCTGCTCGGCCGGCTGCAAGACGAAATTCGAGGCCGACCCTGAAGCTTACGCCGACGGCCGCAAGCCGCCGGCCGCTGCAATGCCGAAGGGCACGCTCTATACCTGCCCCATGCATCCCGAGGTGATCAGCGATCATCCGGGCGATTGCCCCAAATGCGGCATGGCGCTGGAACCGATGGGTATCCCCCCCGAGGACGCCGGCCCCAATCCCGAACTGGTCGATTTCAGCCGCCGGCTCTGGATCAGCGCCACGTTGTCCATCCCGCTTCTCGCCATAAGCATGGGCCCGATGATCGGCCTGCCGCTGCGCGACTGGATCGGCGAACCGCTGGCGACCTGGATCGAACTGCTGCTCGCGACCCCCGTCGTCCTCTGGGCCGCCCTTCCGTTCTTCCGGCGTGCCTATGCCTCGATCTTGAACCGCAGTCCCAACATGTGGACACTAATCGGGCTCGGTGTGGCGACCGCCTATCTCTACAGCGTCGTCGCAACCCTCTTCCCCGGCCTGTTCCCGCATAGTGTCAGCGGCCATGGCGGCATGGTGCCGGTTTATTTCGAGGCCGCGGCCGTCATCGTCGCGCTCGTCTTCGTCGGGCAGGTATTGGAACTGAAGGCCCGCGAACGCACCGGCTCGGCCATCCGCGCCCTGCTCGATCTCGCGCCGAAGACAGCCCGGCGGATCGCCGTCGACGGCACCGAGGCCGATGTTCCCGTCGAGGAGATCAAGGTCGGAGACGCGTTGCGCATTCGCCCAGGTGAAAGCGTCGCCGTGGACGGTTCCGTACGCGATGGACAATCGACCGTCGATGAATCGATGATCTCGGGCGAGGCGATGCCGGTCGACAAGCAGCCGGGCGACAGCGTCACCGGCGGCACGCTGAACCGCAACGGCACGCTTGTCGTGATCGCCGAGAAGGTCGGCGCCGATACCACGCTGTCGCGGATCGTCGATCTGGTCGCCAAGGCGCAGCGATCGCGCGCTCCGATCCAGGGCGCCGTCGACAAGGTCTCCGCGATCTTCGTTCCCGCCGTCGTCGCCGCCGCGATCCTCGCCTTCGTCGTCTGGTGGATCGTCGGGCCTGAACCACGGCTGGCGCATGCACTGCTCGCGGCCGTCGCCGTTCTCATCATCGCCTGCCCTTGCGCGCTCGGCCTCGCAACGCCGATGTCGATCATGATCGCGACCGGCCGTGGCGCCCAGGAAGGTGTGCTGATCAAGGATGCGGAGGCGCTGGAGCGTTTCTCCAAGGTCGATACTTTGATCGTGGACAAGACGGGCACGCTGACCGAGGGCAAGCCGCGGCTGACGGACGTGCTGCCGCTCGGCGATCTGGACGAGCACCGCCTGCTGACGCTGGCGGCAAGCCTCGAGCGTGGCTCCGAACATCCCCTCGCCGAGGCGATCGTCTCGGGCGCGGAGGAACGCAAGGTGGCCTTCCTCGACATCACGGGCTTCGAAGCGACGACAGGCAAGGGCGTGCGCGGCAAGGCGGGGGATACTGACGTCGCGCTCGGCAATGCCGCGATGATGGATGATCTCGGCATCGACGTCGCATCCGCCGCAGATACGCTGCAGGCTCTGCGCGACGACGGCAAGACCGTCATGTTCGTTGTCGCCGACGGCAGGCCCGCCGGCCTCATCGCCGTCGCCGATCGCGTCAAGCCGACGACCGCGGCCGCCATCCGGGCGCTGCACGAGGCGGGTCTCAAGATCATCATGGCGACCGGCGACAATGAACGCACGGCACGCGCCGTCGCAAGAACACTCGGCATCGACGACGTGCGCGCCGATATTCTGCCTGAAGGCAAGAAGGCGCTGGTGGACGAGTTGCGCGCCAGCGGCGCCGTCATCGCCATGGCCGGCGATGGGGTCAACGACGCGCCGGCGCTCGCCGCCGCCGATGTCGGCATCGCCATGGGCACGGGCGCCGATGTCGCCATGGAGAGCGCCGGCATCACGCTGGTCAAAGGCGATCTCAACGGCATCCTCCGGGCCCGCAGGCTGGCGGAAGCGACGATGCGCAACATTCGCCAGAACCTCGGCTTCGCCTTCGGCTACAATGCGCTCGGCGTGCCGCTCGCAGCCGGCGTGCTCTATCCGGTCTTTGGCCTGCTGCTCTCGCCGATGATCGCCGCCGCCGCCATGAGCCTGTCGTCGGTCTCCGTCATCACAAACGCGCTGCGCCTGCGCTTCGCAAGGCTCTAGGAGGATGCGATGAATATCGGGGAAGCCGCCGAACGCTCCGGCCTGCCGTCGAAGACCATCCGCTACTACGAGGAGATCGGGCTGATCCGGCCCGATCGCGGCGAGAACGGTTATCGCGACTACGCCGATGCCGACGTCCACAAGCTGCGCTTCCTGCAGCGCTCACGCGGGCTCGGCTTTTCGGTGGAGGAGTGTCGGCAGTTGCTGGCGCTCTATGAGGACAAGAGCCGCGCCAGCGCCGACGTCAAGGAACTGACGCAGACGAAGCTCACCGAGATCGACCGCAAGATCCGCGAACTCACCGATCTCAGGCGCACGCTGGAACATCTCGTTCACGCCTGCCATGGCAACGACCGACCGGATTGCCCTATCCTCGAGGAACTTTCCGACCACAGGGCCGGCTGACGCGACTTTTTCGCGCGATTTTCAAAAAAGTTTCGAAGGCGACGGAATAAAATCGCGGCGGGTTCCGTATACTCAGTCATGGAACGAAAAGAACGCCCATTCGATGTCATCGGCCAGCTCGCAGCGCTCAGGCGCTACGCGCGCTCGCTGGTGCGCAATTCGGATGATGCCGAAGACCTCGTTCACGATGCACTGGTTCGCGCCTACGAGAAGAAGCAGAGTTTCCGCCGCGGCGGCAACCTGCGCACCTGGTTGATGTCGATCGTGCACAACGCCCATATCGACCGTGTTCGCCAGGGCCTCTCGCAATCGCGCCGTCACGACGAGGCGGCCGCGGAGGCCGACCAGTCGCTGCAGGCCGGCCAGGAGCATGCGGTCCGGCTGCAGCAGGTGCGCAACGCCTTCTTCCAGCTTCCCGAGGAACAGCGCGAGGCGCTGCATCTCGTCGCCATTGAGGACCTGTCCTACCAGGAGGCCGCCGCGGCACTCGGCATTCCCGTGGGCACGCTGATGTCGCGCATCTCGCGAGCCCGCGCACAGCTTCGCGCCTTCGAGGAAACGACACCGCGTGCCTCTCATCTGAGATTAATCGGAGGGAACAGCAATGAAAGCAGTTGATCCGATCATCGATACCGATCTCGACGCATATGTCGATGGCGAGCTCGGCGTCGCCCGCCGCATCGAGGTGGAAAGCTATCTTTCGGAACATCCCGAGATCGCCGCCAAGGTGATGGCGGATCTGAGCGTCAAGGGCGAGCTGCGGCTGGCGCTGGCCGGCGAGAGCGCGTTTGGCCGCGCCGATACCCGCGATGCCGCGCGCCGTCTCGAACGTGGCCTTGCCTATGGCCGCATCTTCCACTCGGTGCAGCGCATTGCCGCCGTCGCGGTTCTGGTGGCCGCCGGCTGGACGACCCACACCTTCTTCGGCGCCTTCACGGCGACCGAAGTCGCGGCCTCGGTTCCGGCGCCAGCCTATGTCGAGGACGCGGTGCGCGCCTACCACACGGCGATGCTGCGCCAATCCGTGCCGTCGCAGACGGTGTCCGCATACAAGCCGGAAGACATTCGCGCCGCGACAGGCATCGTCATGCCGCAGCTGCCGGAGGACTGGAGCATTTCCGATGTGCAGATATTCCCGTCCGAGTTCGGCCCCAGCGTCGAGATGGCCCTCAAGACGACGGACGGCCGACAGCTCTCGCTGTTTGCCGTTCGCCCCGGTGCATTCGCCGTGCAGTCTGTCAGCCACATCGCACTCGACAATGCGGAATCCGCCTATTGGCAGATCGGCGACGTGGCTTACGCCCTTGTTGCCGACGACCGAAACATAAACCTGGACCAGGCGGCCGAAAAGCTTGCCCGGACCCTCTACTAGTTCAACCGAGGAGATCAGTATGAACCCGATCAATCCGCGTTACGGCTACGGCTCGGCCGCCGGCTCGCAGGCGCTCTTTGATGAAGGCCTGCGCCAGCACATGCTGCGCGTCTACAACTACATGGGCATCGGCCTGGTCATCACCGGCATCGTCGCCTTCATCGTCGGCTCCACGCCGGCGCTCTACGTGCCGATCTTCCAGTCGCCGCTGAAGTGGGTGGTGATGCTGGCGCCGCTCGCCTTCGTGTTCTTCTTCTCGTTCAAGATCCAGACGATGTCGGCAGGCGCTGCACAGATGACCTTCTGGGCGTTCTGCGCGGTCATGGGCCTGTCGCTGGCCTCCGTGTTCCTCGTCTTCACCGGCACCAGCATCGCCCGCACCTTCTTCATCGCGGCCACCATGTTCGGCACCACCAGCCTTTACGGCTACGTGACGAAGCGTGACCTGTCGCGCATGGGATCGTTCCTGATGATGGGCCTGATCGGCGTGGTCATTGCCAGCCTGGTCAACATCTTCCTCGGTTCGAGCGCGCTGCAGTTCGCCATCTCGGTGATCGGTATCGTCGTCTTCGTCGGCCTCACCGCCTACGACACGCAGAACATCAAGGAACAGTATTCCGAAAACTACGATCAGGAATCGAACCAGAAGCTGGCCGTCTTCGGCGCTCTGTCGCTCTACCTGAACTTCGTCAACATCTTCCAGCTGCTGCTGAACTTCACCGGCGAGCGGGAATAGCGGCTATGGCGCTTCTGGGGGCAAAGGAAGCGCTAGAGCACCCGATCCGCAATCTGTGACAGGAAGCACGGATCGGGTGTTCACCACAGGGAAGCGGCCGAGGCAATCCTCGGCCGCTTTTCTGTTTCTGGGCTATGGATCAGATGATGCCCCAGGCCCGGTAGCGACCGCGGCCGGTCATTTCGCGCACGCCGATATCGTTGAGCAGATTGAGCGCCCCGCGGTTCGTCACGCGCAGTTCACGGGCCACCATCGATGTGGAGACCATCGGGCGCGACAGGATGAGTTCGGCAAGCTGCGGCAGGCTGCTGTTCGAGCGGCGGTCGCGGAAGCGCAGTTCCATCTGCGTCTGCGCCAGCGAAAGGCGATCCATCTCCTTCAGCCCGAGTACGGCACTTTCGCTCATCGCCTCGAGGAAGGACTGCAGCCGCGTCAGGCGGTCTCGCGCGCGCCGGCGTTCGTGGCGGATCGTCTTCAGGCCGGTGTAGAACGAAAACAGGTGCGACGTGACCTTGCCGCGCGCCCTCAGGTAACTCGCCACCAGCACCCCGCCCAGCCAATGCTGGCGGCGCAGCGGCTCGATCTTCTCCCAGGCCTCGAACATCAGCGCGGCGCCGAGCACAGGCGGCAATCCGTCGGCGGTCGCAAGCACCTTGCGCCATTGCCGGAGCCGCGCCGCCTCGTCCCATTCCTCGTCGTCGAAGAGCCCGAGCGGATCGTCCCGGCGCTTCTCCTTGGCCGGCTCGGCGGAGGCAGACGCGTCCGCCGCCACCTTGTTCGCGTGGCTGTCGAGCAGCCGCTGGGAGCGTTCGAGCACGGCATCGATCTCGGCGAGCTCGGCGGCAAGCGCATCGTCCACCGCGTCGTCGCCTTCGTCCTCGCCGAGCGAGATCGCGGCTTTGCCCGAGATCGCGTCACCCTCGCCTTCTCCGCCGATGCCGGCCAACACGCCGAGGCCCGCCGAGCTCAGCGCCCATGCCGGATCGCCCAACCATATCCGCCGGCGCGCCCGCAGAACGGCATGGGCAATCGTCAGTTCGTGGCTCGGCGAGCGTGTATCCATGTGAGCGTCGTGGAGGACCAAATCCTCGACATGCACGAGTTCGCCGGCAACCCACAAGGCACCGACGGCATCGAAGTAGTGCCGCCGCTCCGAAAAGCCGCCGCCGATCGAAGCTCGCGCCGCCCGCTCGTCCAGCCGCGCCAACCCATCCTCGGCCTGGACAATGGCTGGCAGCAGCGAATTGATCAGGGAGATGTCGGTTTCAAAGCGCATGTCGGGTATGCCTGCGGGAACGGAAGCCAAATGGCGATTATCTTCCGCCCGTTATGTCATATCGCAAGGCGAGTTCAAATGATTCGCTTGGCGCGCTGTGGAAATCCCGACAGCGCCTTCCCCTTACCGATCGCGCGAAGCGGACCTTGCGACCGCTTCGCCGATGGCTTGGCTCAGCCGAACAGATTGCGGAACTGCCGGGGCTGGCAGCGCAGGTACTGGTCGGCGGCTTGGACCGTCTCGCCGAAATGCGCCGCAGCGTGCCATGGCCAGCGCGGATCGTAGAGGATCGCCCTGGCGACCGCGACGAGATCCGCGTCGCCGGTGCTGACGATCGCCTCGGCCTGCTCGAACTCGGTAATCAGGCCGACCGCGATGACCGGAATCTCGACCGCCGCCTTGATCTGCCGGGCAAATGGTACCTGGTAGTTGGGACCGACGGCGATCTGCTGATCGACGGCGAGACCGCCGGACGAAACGTGCATGGCATCGCAGCCGCGCTTTTCGAGCGCATGTGCGAAGGCGATGGTCTGTTCGACATCCCAGCCGCCGGGCGCCCAATCGGTCGCCGAGACGCGCATGGTCACCGGGCTCTGCGAAAAGGCTTCCCGGACGGATTCAAAGACCTCAAGCGGAAAACGCATGCGGTTTTCCAGCGAGCCGCCATATTCGTCGGTGCGCTGGTTGGAGAGCGGCGACAGGAACTGGTGCAGCAGATAGCCGTGCGCGCCGTGGATCTGGACGGCATCGAGATCGAGCCGGGCGGCCCGGCGCGCGGCATCGGCGAAGGCCGTGCGGATACGCTTCAGGCCGTCGCGGTCGAGCGCGGCCGGCGCATCATATTCCGCCTTGAACGGCACGGCGCTCGGCGCCTCCGTCTTCCAGCCGTTGACCGCGCCCGGCGCGATCTGGCCGCCGCCCTTCCAGGGCAGGTCGCTGGAGGCCTTGCGGCCGGCATGGCCGAGCTGGATGGCGATCGGCATGTCCGACCAGCGGCGCACGCCTTCGAGCGTCCGGTGCATGGCCGCTTCGCATTCGTCCGAATAGAGGCCGACGTCGCCATAGGAGATGCGCCCCTCCGGCGTTACCGCCGTCGCCTCGATGGTCAGGATACCGGCGCCGGAATTGGCGAGCATGCCGAGATGGATCAGATGCCAGTCGGTCATCTTGCCGTCTTCGGCGGAATATTGGCACATGGGGGCGATGACGATGCGGTTCTTCAGCGTCATCCCCCCTATCGACACGGGTGAGAAGAGTTTGGACTTGCTCATGATATCTCCAGAGCCTCGGTTCGTTTGATTTGCGCCAGCGCTTGATGGTCGCGCGCTTCTAAAGCCATAAACATGAAGCCCCTCATCAAAACATGTTGATGCCGGGGCGATCCTCCCTAAGTGCTTATCCTCGTTGACGGATGATGGTGTCAATCTATACCGCAGTGCAATAGACGACAGCCGATGTTCGCTGCTAGGATCGCGCGAACGCAATGGAGAGTGACATGGCAGCAAGACGTCCCCCTGGCATCGAAGAATACGACGCGCCGGCCGGGGGATGGGGGGCGCTGCGCGCGGTCGCCAAGACCCTGGCGCACCAGCAGATCGTCGCCCAGGGGACCACGACGCTCCTGAAGGCCAACCAGCCAGAGGGCTTCGATTGTCCCGGCTGCGCATGGCCGGACCCGAAACACACCTCCTCCTTCGAGTTCTGCGAAAACGGCGCCAAGGCGATCACCTGGGAATCGACGGCCAAGCGCGTCGAGCCGGCATTCTTTGCCGAACATTCCGTCTCCGATCTATGGGAATGGACCGACCACAAGCTGGAGGACCAGGGGCGCCTGACGCATCCGATGGTCTACAACAAGGACAGCGACCATTACGAGCCGATCGAGTGGAGCGCCGCCTTCGCGCTGATCGGCGCGGAGCTCAACAAGCTCGACAACCCGCATCAGGCCGAGTTCTACACCTCCGGCCGCGCCTCCAACGAGGCGGCCTTCCTCTACCAGCTCTTCGTCCGCGCCTATGGCACCAACAATTTTCCCGACTGCTCCAACATGTGCCACGAGGCGACCAGTGTCGGGCTGCCGAAATCGATCGGTGTCGGCAAGGGCACGGTGCTGCTCGAGGATTTCGATCATTGCGACGCGATCTTCAGCTTCGGCCACAATCCCGGCACCAACCATCCCCGGATGATGGCGACGCTGCACGAGGCGGCACGCCGCGGCGTGCCGATCGTCGTCTTCAATCCGTTGAAGGAACGGGCGCTGGAGAAATTCGCCTCACCGCAGAACCCGATCGAGATGGCGACGATGTCGTCGACGCCGATCGCATCGGCCTATTACCAGCTGCGCGCCGGCGGCGACCTAGCGGCGCTCAAGGGGCTGATGAAGCTGATCTTCGAACGCGATGCAGCCGATATCGCGGCGGGCGGTACCGGCGTGCTCGACCGCGCCTTCATCGCCGAGCATACCGTGGGTCTCGACGCGCTGCGCGAAGACGTCGAGCGCACGGATTGGGCGCACATCACTGCCGTCTCCGGCCTCAGCAAGGATGACCTGTCGCACGCGGTGGATGTCTACCTCAAGTCCGAGCGGGTCATTCTCTGCTACGGCATGGGCATCACCCAGCATTCGCACGGCACCGCCAACGTCCAGCAGCTCGCCAACTTCCTGATGCTGCGAGGGAATATCGGCAAGCAGGGCGCCGGCATCTGCCCGCTGCGCGGCCATTCCAACGTCCAGGGCGACCGCACCGTCGGCATCACCGAAATCCCGAACGACGCGCTGATCGACGGTATCGAGCGCGCCTTCGGTTTCCGCCCGACGCAGGAGAAGGGCCACAATGCGGTCGAGACGATAGAGGCGATCAACGACGGCTCGTCGAAGGCGTTGATCTGCCTCGGCGGCAACTTGGCTGTCGCGATCTCCGACCCGGAAGCGACCTTCCCCGGCATGCGCAAGCTCGATCTGGCGGTCCACATCGCCACCAAGCTCAACCGCTCGCATCTGCTGATGGCCAAAACCTCGATCCTTCTCCCCTGCCTTGGCCGCACCGATCTCGACACGCAGGCATCCGGCCCGCAGTCGGTCACGGTCGAGGATTCGATGTCGATGGTGCACGCCTCGCGCGGCTTCCTCAACCCGCCGAGCGACATGCTGAAATCCGAGCCCGTCATCGTCGCGGAGATCGCCAAGGCAACGCTCGGCGACCGCTACGGCATCGACTGGGACAGCATGGTCGAGAACTACGATCGCATCCGCGACAAGATCGAGGCAGTATTCCCGGATTTCCGCGACTTCAATCGCCGCGTTCGCGCCCGTGGCGGCTTCCGGCTCAGCGTTCCGGCATCGGAGCGGGTTTGGAAGACCGAGAGCGGCAGGGCGACTTTCCTCGTCGCCAAGGGGATCGAGGAAGATCCGCTCCTGACCGACCCGTCACAGCTCATCCTCACGACATTGCGCAGCCACGACCAGTACAACACCACGATCTACGGTCTCGACGACCGTTATCGCGGTGTCTTCGGCCGTCGCGACGTGGTGTTCATGAACAAGGACGACCTCGCGGCGCGCGGGCTCTCCGACGGCTCCAAGATCGACGTGCTCTGCGCGGTCGGCGGCGCCAAGAAAACGCTTGCCGTCCGGGGCTTCACCGCCGTCCAGTACGATATCCCGCGCGGCGCGATCGCCGGCTATTATCCCGAGATGAACGCCGTCATCCCGCTCGACCAGTACGACCGCCTGTCGGGAACGCCGACCTACAAGGGCACGACCGTGCGGGTGACCGGCAGCGTCGCTACCTGAAACCGTCTCAACAGACGGTGAGGAACCGCTCGGCGCAGGTGGAGATCACCTCCTCGCCGGGCCGCTTCCACCAGTTCTCGGCGGAGAAGATCTCGACCTCCTGCGGTCCGTGGAAACCGGCGGCCTCGATGGTGCGGCGGATGCGCTTTAGGTCGATCACGCCGTCGCCCATCATGCCGCGGTCGAGCAGCAGATCGGTCGTCGGCACCAGCCAGTCGCAGATGTGGTGGGCAAGGATGCGCCCGCCGGCGCCTGCCCGCGCGATCTGCTGGTCGAGCTTCGGATCCCACCAGACGTGATAGACATCGACGGCGACGCCGATCCCCTCGCCCAGGAGGTCGCATATGTCGAGCGCCTGTTCCATCGTGTTCACGCAGGCCCGGTCGGCGGCATACATCGGGTGCAGCGGCTCGATGGCGATCGGCACGCCGGAGGCCCGCGCATGCGGCAGGATGGCGGCGATCCCGTCGGATACCATCTCGCGGGCGTGGACGATGTCCTTCGAGCCCTCGGGAAGGCCGCCGACGACGAGAACGAGGCAATCCGCATTCAGCGCCGCCGCCTCGTCGATCGCCCGCTTGTTGTCGTCGATCGCCGCGCGGCGCCCTTCGGCATCCGCCGCCGGAAACATGCCGCCCCGGCAAAGACCGGTGACGCGCAGGCCGTTGTCGGCGACGACACGCGCGGCCTCCGACAGGCCGATGGCGTGCACCTGGTCGCGCCAGGGGGCGATCGCCGTGATGCCTTGCTTGAGGCAGGCGTCGACCGCCTGCTTCATGTCGTATTGCTTGCGGACGGTGGCGAGATTGATGGACAGGCCCTCGATAGCCATGATGCTCCTCCCATGCCGCTTCGCCTCCCGCGAAGCGCTTGTTTTTTAAATGCCTGCGGTCGCCAGAATGGTCTTCATGCGGCTCGCCGCCAGATCGGGATCGCGCAGCACCCGCGCCGTGTCGGCAAGCCGGAACAGCTCGGCAAGATGGATGATGGACCGCGCGCTCTGCTGGCCGCCGAGCATCTGGAAATGGTCCTGGAAACCGTTGAGATAGGCGAGAAAGACGACGCCCGTCTTGTAGAAGCGCGTCGGCGCCTTGAAGATATGCCGCGACAACGGCACAGTCGGCGCCAGAACCTCATGGAACGCCGCGAGGTCATCCTTCGCTAGATGGCCGAGTGCCGCACTCGCCGCCGGCGCGATGGCATCGAAGATGCCAAGCAGCGCGTGCGAATAGCCTTGTTCGTCGCCGGCGATTAGCTCGGCGTAATTGAAGTCGTCGCCGGTATACATCTTCACCGCCGGATCGAGGCGGCGGCGCATGCGGATTTCCTTTTCCGCCGAAAGCAGCGAGATCTTCACGCCATCGACCTTGGCGGCGTTGTCGTTGATGATGGCGAGCGCCGTGTCCATGGCCTCGTGATCGTCGCGCGATCCCCAATAGCCGGCAAGGGCGGGGTCGAACATGTCGCCCAGCCAATGGATCATCACAGGCTCGCGCACCTGGCTCAGGATACGGCTGTAGACCCTGACATAGTCATCGGGGCTTTTCGCCGCCGCCGCCAGCGCCCGGCTTGCCATCAGGATAATCCGGCCACCCTCGCCTTCGACATAGGCGACTTGCTCCTCATAGGCGCGGATGACGTCATCGATGCTGACGTCGGGACCCGGCGGTAGATGATCGGTGCCGGCGCCGTAGGCAATCAGGGCATCGGGACGCTTTCGTGCCGCCGACTGCACATTGGCGATGACCTCCTTCGCGCCCGCCCAATCGAGCCCCATGCCGCGCTGCGCGGTATCCATGGCTTCGGCGACCCCGAGGCCGAGATCCCAGAGATATTCTCGGAATGCAACCGTTCGCTCCCAGTCTATATTGCGGTCGAGCCAGGGATCGTTTTCGGCTAGCGGATCGACGACGATATGGGCCGCTGCATAGGCGACCCGGTTGAAGCCGTGGCCGGAAGCCGCGCGCTTCGGCGCCTCGATCGGCGTGTTCAGGATGGTATAGTCCCGGAGCGTGCCGCCGGGAACGGGAAGTCGCAATGTTGCCGGCATGGTCGTCACGCCACCTTGCGGGCAGCGGTATCGGCAAGCGAGGGCACGTCCACCCAGCGGCGCTCCTTCCAGCTGCGATGCGCGAGTTCGGCCAGCTGCACGCCCTTGGCGCCTTCGCGCAGGGTAAACTTCCACGGCGCATCCTCGGCGACATAGCGCAGGTAATCCTCCCACTGCGCCTTGAAGCCGTTGTCGAACACCTGGGTTTCCGGCACCTCGTCCCAGGTCTTGTAGAAATCGATCGTCTGCGGCTGGTCGGGGTTCCAGACCGGCTTCGGCGTATTGACCCGGTGCTGCGTCCAGCATTTCGTCAGGCCGCAGACCGCCGATCCATGGGT
Organism: Hyphomicrobiales bacterium; assembly: GCA_900471485.1. GTDB lineage: Bacteria > Pseudomonadota > Alphaproteobacteria > Rhizobiales > Rhizobiaceae > Rhizobium. Next base: position 168,307 of record UCEU01000001.1, on the reverse strand, counting down.
CCCGTCGACCTGGAAGGTGACGAGATCGTCGCGGCGCACCCGCACCGCCCAGGAAGAGTTGATATGGGCGACGATGCCGCCCTCGAGCTCGAAGGTCGAATAGGCCGCGTCATCGGCATCGGCGCGGTAGGTCTTGCCGTTCTCGTCGACGCGGCTCGGAATATGGGTCGAAGCGTAGCAGCTGACCGCCTTGACCTCGCCGAACAAATTGTCGAGCACGTAGCGCCAGTGCGGCAGCATGTCGAGGATCATGCCGCCGCCATCGGCGGCGCGGTAGTTCCAGGACGGCCGCTGCGCCTTCACGCCCCAGTCACCCTCGAACACCCAATAGCCGAACTCGCCGCGCACCGACAGGATCTTGCCGAAGAAGCCGCTGTCCTTGAGCAGGGCGATCTTGCGCAGCCCGGGAAGATAGAGCTTGTCCTGCACGACGCCGTTCTTGGCGCCACGCCGTTCGGCGAGATCGGCCACCGAAAGCGCTTCCTCCAGCGTCTCGGAGATCGGCTTTTCGCAATAGACATGCTTGCCGGCCTCGATCGCCCGCTTCAGGAGGTCGACGCGCATCTGCGTTGAGCCGGCGTCGAAGAAGATGGTGTTTTGGGGATCGGCGAGTGCGGCGTCGAGATCGGTGGTCGTGCGGGTCAGGCCGTGCTTGCGGGCGATCGCTTCGATCTTCTCGGCGTTGCGGCCGACGAGGATCGGCTCTGGCATCAGGCGGTCGCCATTGGAAAGCTGTACGCCGCCCTGCTCGCGGATTTCCAGAATGGAGCGCACGAGGTGCTGATTGTAGCCCATGCGGCCGGTGATGCCGTGCATGATGATGCCGATCGATTTCGTAGCCATTTCCGTCTTCCTCCCGGTAATTAAATAACTAGTTAGTTACATAACTGACATGCACGAAACGGGCTGTCAAGCCGGGCGTGAACTCCAACTGGTCTTCCCGATGTTCGGCTTCGGACGGCAAGTGTCGCGCGAGATTTGCAGACCCCGCTTTCTCCCCGTCCGTCGAACGGCCTATGGCCGCACACTTCTGACGCGGCTGGAAATCGAGCCCGCTATCGCCTCCGCCTCAATCCCGATCTGCCTCAGCAACCCCGTTGTGGCCGGATTGAACCCGCAGAAATACAATCCGTCGCCATGCGGATGGAGATCGCCTCGCTGGGGCCTCGAGGTTCCCGGGAACATCGAGGAAATGTCGGGAAGCACCCGATCGAGTGCCGGAATGTAACCTGTCGCAAGCACGATCGCGTCGCAGTCCAACGACCGGCCGTCCTCGAATTGCACAGTCGAGCCGGCCAAGCCGGCAATCGCTGGGAACACCTTGATGTCGCCTCTTCTGATGGCCGCGATGGTACCGATGTCGATCAGCGGCGTGCGGCCACGCTCGACCATTGTCGCCAGAGGCCCCCTGTCCGCTCGTCGCAACCCGAGCGAAGCAAGATCACGATACCGCAAGCGAAGCAGCGGCGCGTTGCAGGCATCGACGAGGCGCGGGGGTAGATGTCGTTGAGCGATCGCAATCGTCGCGCTCGGCATCCCCAGCAAGTCCCGTGGAACGACATTCACCGGCCCCCTCACGGACATGGCGACGTCGAGGCCCGCAGATGCGCACTCCAACGCGATCTCGCCGGCAGAGTTTCCAAAACCGACGACGAGAACCTTGCCGACGTTCAGCGACGCCGCATTGCGGTACTCCGAGGAATGCATAACCGTGCCAGCGAACGATGTTTCCACCGCCCAACGGGGTTTGACGGGCGTGTGGGACAATCCCGTCGCGATAATGACATTGCTCGCGTGATATTGTTCGCCGTCATGGATTCCGATCGCCCAGTCGCCCGCCCGTTGCACGAACGTGACCCTCTTGTGTAGGCGGATCTCAAGCTCCTGGGCGCGTGCATACTCTTCCAGGTATTCGATGACCTGCAGCCGAGACGGATAGCGCGGGAAATTCACTGACATCGGCCGCCCCGGCAAGAAGGAGTGAGCCTTCGAGGTGTGGAGATGCAGCCTGTCGTAATGGCCATGCCACGATGCAGCAATGCTATCGGTCGCCTCGAGGATGATGGATGCCTGCCCCCGAGCGCGCAGCGCCGCGGCGCAGGCAAGTCCTGCAGGTCCGGCTCCAACGATGACGACCTCGTCTGCCACCACGCCTCCGCACACGCTTGCCATGTTCACACCGAACTACATTTTACACGAGATCGAGCGTTCAATCAGGTGTCATCATGAGTCCCGATCTGCTTGCCTTTCACGTCAGGATAACCGGAAAAGTCCAGGGCGTGAGCTATCGTGCCTGGACTCGAGATAAGGCGCTGCAGCTTGGGCTAACGGGCTGGGTGAGGAACGAAGGCGACGGGTCTGTGTCCGCCCTGATCGTTGGAACATCGACGTCAACCGCTGCAATGCTCGAGCATTTTTGCGACGGGCCTGCTGGTTCGCACGTCAGCGCGGTCGAGCCGCAGACCGTCATATTGGACCGGGAGCCGGATGGCTTCGTGATCGAACACAAGCGATAGCCTGCCGCGCGTCCAGTTGATCGATGCACGATCGCTCGACGCAATATTGTCTCGACGCAGCCCGCCGGCTTTGGACTGGCGACTGCCCTCTCTCCCTCCCGCCCCCCATCTAATTTCCACTCACGACAAGTTCGAAGCCAAATGCCCTTGACGCAGCGACCACGAGGAATAGTAAGGGCACTACCAATAACCGTCGGCGCCGCGTGCTTCATCATCCACGCCGACGTTTGCCTCGAAAGCCTCCTATGACAGAAAAAACTTCGCATCGCGGACTGGTCGTTGTCGCGATCATGGCAAGCATGGCGATGATCGCCATCGAAGCAACCATCGTCTCGACTGCAATGCCGCAGATCGCGGCCCAGCTCGGCCAGATCAATCTCTATTCGTGGGTCTTTTCGTCATTCCTGCTGACGCAGACCGCGACAACCGTGGTGTTCGGCAAGCTCGCCGATATCTACGGCCGCAAGCCGATGCTGCTGGTCGGCATCGCCCTGTTCCTCCTGGCTTCGGTGCTGGCCGGCTTCGCCTGGTCGATGCCCTCGATGATCGCGTTTCGTTTGCTGCAGGGGATCGGCGCCGGTGCCGTTCAACCCGTCGCGATGACCGTGGTCGCCGACCTTTTCCCGGGCAAACAGCGGGGCAAGGTGCAGGGGTACCTGGCAAGCGTGTGGGCTCTTTCGGCCGTCGTCGGCCCGCTCCTCGGCAGTATCATCATTCACAACCTGCCATGGGCCTGGATCTTCTGGATCAACGTACCCGTGGGTCTTCTCGCGGCGCTGGGCTTCATGCTCTTCCTGCACGAGGAAAAGCGGCCACGTGTCGTCTCCATCGATGTCCTCGGCGCGGTGCTTTTCGCTGTCTCGATTTCCGCGCTGATGATCGCGCTTACCGAAGTGGAGACCGGCATCTCCGGCTACACGATCGCGGCCTTGATCATCTTCCTTGTCGCTCTGGTAGCATTCATCTGGCAGGAGCGTCGCGCCGAAGCACCCATGGTCGCCCCCGACCTGTGGCTGAGGCGACCGATCGCCTTCGCCAACCTTGCAGTGTTTTTCGCCAGCATGTCGATCATGGGCCTGACGACCTTCCTGCCGATGTACGTCCAGACTGTCCTCGACCGATCGCCGCTGGTCGCCGGCTTCGCCTTGACCATGCTGCTGCTCGGCTGGCCATGCGGCGCGACGATCGCGTCGCGCCAGTTTTCCCGCTTTGGTCTGAGGCCGATCATGATCGTCGGCAGCCTGTTCATTCCGGTTGGAACCTGCCTGCTCGTGCTGCTGGCGCCCTCCAGTTCTCCCGTGCAGGCTGCGGCTGGCTCGCTCATCATGGGCTTCGGAATGGGGCTGCTGAACATCAGCGCGCTCATCCTCACCCAAGAGAGCGTGAACGCGTCCGACCGAGGCAGCGCCACTGCGTCCAACGTATTTTCGCGCAATCTCGGCAGCACGCTGGGTGCCGCTGTGCTGGGTGCGGTTCTGACCTACGGTCTGGCACATGCCAACAATGGGCGGGCGATCGCGCCTGAACAATTGCGGGCTCTGTTGAACGGTTCAGGTACGGTTCTAAGCGGCGGCGGTGAAATCCGCCTGGCGTTGCAACAGGCACTGCACGCGACCTTCATGATGATGATGCTCATCGCCGTCCTGATCGTCCCGGCATGCCTGTTGGTGCCGCACCCGCAAACACCGCAGGCAGAGCCAAAGAGCGCCTGATATGGAAGGCGCCGTTAGCCCGGCGCCTTCGACGGCGCTGGCATCGAGCGCGGCCTTCGGCGACTTTCGAGTTTTCAAGCTGCATCCGCACTCAGCAATCGCGCACTTGCTGGCCAAGTTGCTGCAGCGACTTGAAAGCGTCGTATCTTTTCAGGTGAACATCAGCGATCGCCCCTGCTGACGGGGTGAACGTTCCGTCGACCATCGTGAGCTTGGTCATCGCTTCGCGAACATCGTGGTAACTGCCGCTGGCAACCGCGCCGAGGATGGCAGCGCCCAACAAGACCGGCTCATCGGCCGACGTTGCGACGATGGGCTTGCCACAGGCGTCGGCCAAAAGCTGACGGACAAAGGCCTGCTGCCCGGCCCCGCCGCTGATGACGACGGTATCGATTTCGACGCCCGCATCCGCCTGCGCGTCGATGATCTGCCTGAGCCCATAGCCGATGCCATAGAGCCCCGCCACATAGAGTCGAACGAGGCTGTCGATATCGCGTTCCATTCCAAGGCCTGTGATCAGCGCGCGGGCGTGCGGATCGGCGAGAGGTGCACGGTTGCCCAGGAATTCGGGGACGACGTGAAGACCTGTCACGAGCGAGGTGGCATCGGCCCCCGCTGCACTGGCGGCAAGATCGGCAAGCATGACAGGAAGCGATTGGCCCTTGTCTTTTGCGATCCGCGTCGCTTCGGCTGCTGCGGGATGAAAGGAGAGAAGCTGGTCGATCGCCGCGCCGGCCGCACTCTGCCCGCCTTCGTTGAGCCACAGCCCGGGCACCATCGCGGAGTAATAGGGCCCCCAAACGCCCTGCACGAAGGCCGGTTCGACGGTCGATGTCATCGTGCAGGACGAGGTGCCGAAAACATAGGCGAGGTTCGCCGTGGGCCCGTCGCCAAAACCGACCGTCCCGATCCCGCCGGCGTGGGCATCGATCAGTCCGGCGGCAACCGCTGTGCCCGGCGCGAGCCCGAGTTCCGCTGCCGCAGCCGGCGTCAAGCCGCCGCCGAGCGCCGAGCCCGGCTCGACGATCGTCTGGCCGATGCGGACAAAACCCTCATCCGCCAGCGCGCCGAGGCCGATCCCGTCGAAATATGTCGGGTCCCAGCGCTTCTCGTGGGCGAGATAGGTCCATTTGCAGGTCACGGTGCAGGTGGATCGCGAGAGGTCGCCCGTGGCGCGCCAGGTCAGGAAATCCGCGAGGTCGAAGAACTGCCAAGCGGCGTCGAATACTTCCGGCCGGTTCTCTTTCAGCCACAACAGCTTGGGCGTCTCCATCTCCGGAGAGATGCGGCCGCCGACGTAGCGCAGGACGTCGTGGCCGAGCGCGTTGATCCGCTCCGCCTGCGAAACCGCCCGGTGATCCATCCAGACGATGATGTTCCGCTCCGGGTCTTCCGACGGCCCGACCGGCAAGGGCTTGCCCCTATCACCGAGGACGACGAGCGAGCAGGTGGCGTCGAAGCCCAGTCCGACGACGGCTCTCGCATCCACGCCTGCATCGTGAACGGACTGGCGTACGGCCTCGCATACCGCCCGCCAGATCTCGTTGCTCGACTGCTCGACGATCGATCCCGTCTCGCGGTAAAGCGTGATGTCGCGCTTGGCGGAGGCCAGCATCCGACCGCCGAGATCGAACACCCCCGCGCGAGCGCTTCCGGTGCCGACGTCAACGCCGATCACGTAGCGCGGTGTTTGGACTTCGTCGCTCATGGTCTCTCATCTTTCTGGCAGGAATGGCTGACGCCCGCGCATCGCGCGGAGACCAAGCTTCTTAGAGGTCGATGCTGTTCGGTAGGATCACGAGGTCCCGGATCGTCACGTTGCGCGGCCGCGACAGCATGAAGAGCACGCAGTCGGCGACTTCCTTGGGCTGCATCAGGCTGCCGTTGGCAAGTGCTTCTTCCAGCTTCGCCTTCGGCCAGTCATCGAGCAGTGCGGTGACGACCGGACCCGGCAGGACGGCTCCGACGCGCACGCCATGCTCAGCGACCTGGCGGCGTGTCGAATGCACGAATGCCTGCACCGCGAATTTCGATGCGGTGTAGATCGGCTCCCAGACAACGGGCACGACACCGGCGATCGAGCTGGTGAACAGGATGTCGCCCGACTTCTGGGCGATCATGTGCGGCAGCACGGCATGAACAGAGCGGAAGGCGGCGTTGATGTTGAGGTTCAGCATCCGGTCCCAGGCATCCGGATCGCCTTCTGCGACCTGCCCACCGATATAGGCGCCGGCATTGGCGTGGAAGATGTCGAGCCTGCCGGCGATCTCCAGAATCCGGGGAAGGATGCCCGAGAGCTGCTTGCCGTCGAGAAGATCGACGACGAGAGGAAATGCGCGCTCGCCGAACTCCCCGCAGATTTCATCCAGCTTGTCCTTGGCGCGGTCGATGAGAACGACGGTCGCGCCTTCGGCGTGAAGTGTGCGGGCGCATTCGAGGCCGATGCCGGAAGCCGAACCGGTGATGGCGGCGACTTTGCCTTTCATGAGGTCGGTCATGAATTTACTCCTTGAAGTTTGATCAGGCGCGTCCGTGGCTGACGCGGGAACGGCGGGCGAGCGAGTCGACGATGACGGCAATGGCGAGAACGCCGCCCGTAATCATGTAGCGCAAAGATGAGCTGAGGTTGAGCAGGGTCAGGCCGTTGGAAATCGCCTGGATGACGATGATCCCGAGCAGCGCGGAATAGGCGCTGCCGCGACCGCCGAAGAGGCTCGTCCCGCCAATCACGGCAGCGGCGATGGCGTTGAGGTTGACGTCACCCGTGCCGGCCTGCTGGCTCGACGAGGCAAGACGCGATGCCGACAGGATGCCGCCGATGGTCGCGAGCGTCGAGCAAAGCACGAAGGCGCTCAGATAGATGCGGCGAACGTTGATGCCGGCGCGCCGCGCGGCTTCGCGATTGCCGCCGACCGCGAACATCGAGCGTCCCCATTGGGTCCGTGTCAGCCCGTAGTTCAGGACCACCGCGATGGCGACGAACAGGCCGAACATCCACGGAATGCCGCGACCGAGGTTGAGATAATAGACTGCGAACTCAAGGGCTGCGGTTAGTACGACGGCCTTGATGGCTGTTGCGGCGAAGGGCTGCGAGGACAGATTGACGGCCGCGCGCTGCTGGCGCGTCCGCAGGCCCTTGGCGATGATCACGGCGCCTGGAACCAGGGCCAGCAGGTAGGACAGCCAATCGGGCATCACCAGAATCTGGCCGAAGCGAACCAGCGGGGATGCGTAAGGCAGGTTGATGCTGCCGCTCGGGCCGAGGATGTAAAGCTGCATGCCGAGCAGCGCCAGCAGGCCGGCGAGCGTCGCCACGAAGCTTGGCATTCCCAACCGGTTGTAGAGCACAGCGTAGACCGTCCCGATGACCGCGCCGGCGGCGATGGCGGCGATGATCGCAACGACGAACGGGACGCCGTTATTCACCCAGAGAACGCCGAGGATGGCGGATGACAGGCCGCTCATCGAGCCAACGGAGAGATCGATCTCGCCGAGCATGAGCACGCAGACGATGCCGAGCGAAATGATGCCGACGGTCGCGCAGTCGAAGAGAAGGTTGACGAGGTTGTTCGGTGCGAGAAACACCGGATTGAGCAGAGAGAAGACCGTGGAGATGACGATCAGCCCGACCGCGACGGGAAGCATGCCGAGATCGCCGGATTTGACGCGATCGATGAAGGCCCCGACCATCGCCATCATGCTGTCGTCGTGGCGGACGCGTTCGTCGCTGCGATCGAGAGTCGTGGCGGGTGCGAGTGTGGTATCGGATGGTTTCTGGCTCATGCCGGTCTCCCGCTGTTTTCCTGCGCCGTGCCTGTCTTGCGCTCGATACGGCGCGAGACGGAATTCTCCGTGGCACCCGTGATCGAGGCGACGAGTTCCTGGTTGGAGGCATCTGGCGTGAAGACGCCGTTGTTCCGGCCCAACCGCAATACGACGATGCGATCGGCGACGGCGCGGACGTCTTCCATGTTGTGGCTGATGATGATGACGCCCAGGCCGCGGTCGCGGACACGCTCGATGAGATTGAGTACTTCGGCGGTCTGCGCGACGCCGAGTGCGGCCGTCGGCTCGTCGAGCATGATGATCTTCGGATTGAGGAGGAGCGATCTTGCAATGGCAACCGTCTGGCGTTGACCGCCGGACAGAGAGGCGATCGGCTCCCTGACGGATGGGATACGCGCGGCCAGTTCCCTGAGCAGTGTCCAGGCGCGGACTTCCATCGCCACCTCGTCGAGTGCCCAGGGCGAGAGCTCATGCCCGAGGAAAAGGTTGGCGACGACGTCGAGGTTCTCGCAGAGCGCCAGGTCCTGGAACACGGTGGCGATGCCGAGTTCCAGCGCCTTGCCGGGGCTGTCGAGCGAAACACTCTGGCCGCAGAATTCGATCGAGCCGGAAGAGGGTTGGTGAACGCCCGCCAGAACCTTGACCAGGGTCGACTTGCCGGCGCCGTTATCCCCTACGAGGGCCACGACTTCGCCCGCCTTTACGTCCAGTTCGATATCGGTCAGCGCCGAGACGGCACCGAAGTTCTTCGACACGTTTCTTAGTCGCAGGATGGGCTGCCCGCGCTCCGGTACATTGCTTGCTGTGGTGCTCATGGCTGAGGGCCTTTGTAAGTCCTTGAGAAACCGGCCGCACGCGGTGCGGCCGGAATGGCGGATCGGCTTTAGTTGCCGATGCCGAGCTTCTTGCAGCCTTCGGCATATTCGCCGGTGCAGATCTGCTCAGCCGTCTGGATCTTCTTGTCGAAGATTTCCGCCTTGATGTTTTCGGCGGTGACGACGGCCGGGATGAAGAGCTGCGACGGCGTGTTGTAGAGCGTCGTCTTGGCTTCCGGCTTCTCGCCCTTGATGAGCTGGACAGCCACCTGTGCGGCTGCGGCGGCTACGATTTCGGACGGCTTGGAGATCGTGTTGTACTGGTCACCCGAAATGATGAGCTGCAGTGCCGCGATCGTCGCATCATTGCCGGTGACTGGCGGGACAGGATTGACGCCCGCTGCCTTGAACGCGGCGATTGCGCCGCCGCCGGTGCCGTCATTGGCGGCAACCACGCCCTTGATATCGGCGCCGAAGCGCGTGATCTGGCCGGCCGCCCATTCCTGTGCCTTCGGCGGCGCCCATTCAGGCGTGTCGAATTCGGCAAGCGTCTTGTACTGGGATTCCTTCAGGCCGCGATGGATGCCGTCGCGAATGAGGCCGGCTGCCGCATCTGTCGGCGAGCCGTTGATCTCGAGCACGCCGGCTCCGTCAGGCACGCCGGCCTTCTTCAGATGCTCGACAAGCGACTTGGCGATCGCGTAGCCGATACCTTCGTTATCGAAGGAAACGTAGAAATCGGCAGGCTTGTCCGGGATCGGACGGTCATAGGCGATGACCTTGACGTCCTGGGACTGGGCGAGTTCCACGAGGCCAGCGGCCGCGGCGGAGTCGACCGGATCGAGCACCACGACCTTGGCGCCCTGCGCAATCACCGAGTTGAACTGCTGTTGCTGCAGCGAGGCGTCGCCGTTGGCGTTCTGGTAGACGATGGTGCACTTGGCGCAGAGCTTTTCCATCTCGGCCTTGAAGCCCGGAAAATCGTGCTGTTCATAGCGGGTCGATGCCTGGTCCGGCATCAGGAAGGCGACGGTCGCCGCTTCCTGGGCGAATGCTGCTCCGCCGAGCGCCATCAGCATGGTCGCCGACATCAGGGAAAGTTTGCGATAGGTCATGTTCTCCTCCTTAATTGACCAACGGCAAGGTTCGGCCATTGCCGCAACATCGGCCTGACGCGCGATACGTCATTGCCCCAAGCCGCAGCTCGACAAGAGCCGCACGGCAAAGAGGACCACCAATAGCTGCGAAATCACCTCCCGGTGCCAGCCTCCTAGCTGACACGTATCATCGATTGAGCGCACTTGCTCAATCGATGAAGCAAGATTTGCCACTTCTCTCGTTTGATGTCAAGTTAGCGCCCGATACAGGAGATGAGAATTTTGAGTCTGGACAGGCAGCAGAAGCGAACAACGATCTACGACCTTGCGGAACTCGCAGGCACGTCCGCGAGCGCGGTCAGCGCTGTCTTGAACGGAAACTGGAAAAAGCGTCGCATCAGCAAGCAGCTTGCCGAGAAGATAACGCGCATAGCCGAGGAGCAGGGCTACGCGCTCAACATGCAGGCAAGTCTCCTGCGCCGTGAGAAATCGCACATCATCGGCATGATCGTTCCCAAGTACGACAACCGGTATTTCGGCTCAATCGTTGAGCTCTTCGAGACCATGGCGCGTGACAAGGGCCTCTTTCCGCTCATCACCTGCACGCGGCGCGACCCCGCGCTCGAGATCGAGGCCGCCCGAACGATGCTCTCCTACCAGGTGGATTGCGTGATCGCGACAGGTGCGACGGACCCTGACAGGATCACCGAGCTTTGTGCGGCTGCCGGCGTGCGCACGATCAATCTCGACCTCCCCGGCAAGCTCGCGCCTTCCGTCATTTCCGACAATTTCGCGGGCGCTCGGGAACTGACGCGGAGAATTCTCGCCAGTTGCCAACAACGTTTTGGCGCCATGGAACCATTGATGTTCGTCGGCGGTCGTGGAGGCGATCACAACACGATGGAGCGATTGAGGGGCTTCCGCCAGGCACATGCGGATCACGGCATCGATCTCGATGACGACAGGGTCATTGCCTGTGGTTACGCCCCCGAAAAGGCGCAGAACGCGCTTCAGGAGCGCGCCGCCAGCGGCTTGCCGTTTTCCAGAGGCATGTTCGTCAATTCAACGATCACGCTTGAAGGCGTGCTGCGCTGGGTGCGGCTTGCCGGACCTGTCAGCGAACAGGAATTCGCTCTCGGTTGCTTCGACTACGACCCCCTCGTCGACCTTCTCGGCGACAACATCGAGATGGTCCGCCAGGACGTGCCGGCAATGCTGACCAGGATGTTCGAGCTGATCGGGCAAGGAAATTTCGAACCCCGCGTGTCCGAAATTCCGCCGGTTCTGAGGTAAGCTCGCTCCATGACCAACGTGTCCCTCAGCCGAATGTGAAAGCGTAGGCCTGAACACCCGGGTCGAGGAATCGGATCTCGAACGTATGGTCGGCGACCGACCCGCGCTGGCGTACAAGCTGATAAAGTCGTTGCCCGGTCACGGTGCCGTTCCCATCCGCGTCGATATCGACACCATGGCTGTCGCCGGGCGCCTTGCCATCGATCGTGACCGTGAAACGCACGGGCTTGCCATCGGCGCCGGGGCCGAGGACAAGGTGCAGATCGCGGGCGTGGAAACGAAAGTAGACGCTTCCATCCTTGTCGTTCATATCCGCGTTCTCAGCGCCTACGGTCCAGTTGCCCGTCAGTCCCCATTCGTTCAGGCGAGGCTCGGCGGCGGCATAGACGTGCGGTGCGTCGTTGACGGTTCCCTTGGCATCGACGAAATGCTCCGAGCGCTGCCAGCCGACATAGGTTTCGGGAGATTGGACATCGTTCGCGTTGGAGGCGGCTTCGGCACCCGTCGCCTTCACGTCGACGATATCGCCAGCCACGTTTGACTTGCCGGCCTCGGCAAGGAGCTGCTGGATGACCCTCTCGGACTGGTCATAGTCGCCTTCCCCGAAATGGTGATGGCGCACGCGGCCTTGCGCATCGATGAAATAGTGCGCCGGCCAGTACTGATTGTCGAAAGCGCGCCAGATCGCATAGTCGTTGTCGATCGCCACCGGATAGGTGATGCCGAGATCGCCGACCGCCTTCTTCACATTGTCGACGTTCTTCTCGAAGGCGAACTCCGGCGCATGCACGCCGATCACGACCAGTCCCTGATCCTTGTACTTCTCCGCCCAGGCTTTGACATAGGGGATGGCGCGTATGCAGTTGATGCAGGAATAGGTCCAGAAGTCGACGAGGACGACCTTGCCCTTCAACGCGGCCACAGAGAGCGGTTGGGAGTTCAACCACTGAACGGCGCCGTCCAGTGAGGGCATGGTGCCTTCGACCGGGAGGACGTCGGCGCCAGCCTTCGGCTTCGCCTGCATCATCATCGCATTCGACCCGCTCATCATGGTCGGGTTGCCGCTCATCATCATTTGGTCGTTACCGCCGCCCATCATCATTGCGCCCGCATCATTCTTGCTCATGACGACCGAGGATGGTTCCTGTGGCCGCAGCCTGTCGATCAGGCTCTGCTCCAGCGACGCCGTGCTCGCAACGGAGGCTCGCGTCAGGAATCCGGTGTCCAGGCCCAGTCCGATGGCGACGACAGCGACCAAAACGGCAATGCCGACGCCGCGCCGCAACCACTCGCCGACACCGAGTGACCGCTTCATGACCTGGTACACCCTGCCGCCGACGAGCAATGCCAGGGCGAGCGAGGTCGCCGCGCCGAGCGCATAGAAAAGCAGGAGCAGCGTGGTGCCGACACTTGCGCCTTGCAGGGCAGCGCCGGTGAGGATGAGACCGAGAACCGGCCCGGCGCAAGGCGCCCACAAGAGACCCGTGGCAATGCCGAGGAGAAGCGACGAGGCGATTGTCGATCCACTCGTCCGGGCACCCTTGTCGGCAGACTGCGAAAGACGCGCGCCCAGCGAGACGATCGGTCGCGTCAAATGGTCGGAGAGCGCGGGGAAAAGCAGGATAATGCCGAATGCCGCAAGCAGCGCCATTGCCGCGTAGCGACCATATTCGTTGGCCTGCACCGCCCAGCCTCCGCCCAAGGCGGCAAGCGTTGCGACAGCGGCAAAGGTTGCCGCCATGCCCACGAGCATGGGCAGGGTGCTACGCAAGAACGGCTGGCCGGCGCGGGCGAAAACGAATGGCAGCACCGGGAGAATGCAAGGGCTGACGATGGTCAGGACGCCGCCGAGATATGCAAGAATGAAGAGGATCATGGAATGGTCTCTGCGCGATCAGGCCGAAGCAGGATGAAAGTTCATGGCGACGCCGTTCATGCAGTAACGAAGGCCTGTGGGCTTCGGACCGTCATCGAAGACATGGCCAAGATGACCGCCGCACCGGCTGCAATGAACCTCCGTACGGGCCATGCCGAACGAAGTATCCGTCGTCGTTGCGACCGCGCCATCGAGCGGCGCCCAGAAACTGGGCCAGCCCGTGCCGCTTTCGAATTTCGTGGTCGATGAAAATGCGTCCTGATCGCAGCCCGCGCAGGCGAAGTTACCCTTTCGGTGTTCCTTGAGAAGCGGGCTGGTGAACGGGTATTCCGTTCCTTCCTTGCGGAGGACGGAATATTGATCCGTGGACAAGAGCTTCTGCCATTCCGCATCCGTGTGCGACACGGGATAGCTTTCCGCGGCGGCGACCCTGCCTGCGAGGCCGAAGCGAAGCGCGAGGATGCCTAACCCCGCACCAGCAAGAACGTGGCGTCTGTTGACCATAGTCGTGATCTCCTCGTGGCTCACCGCGCCCAGACAAGGGCGCCTCAAGAGCATCTTCATTTCACGATATATCTCAATGAATACAGCGCTACCTGTATCTACGCGAGAAGAACTCGCTTTGTTACGGCTTGGCGGCGACACTAAAACGTGATCGGGACAGCGGTCTGGCGATACCTCCGATCAAGGTCGCCTCCTCCCGCGACATGGAGGAAAACGAGAACTCCGTCTTGCTCGCGGCGAAAAGAGCCTATGCCTGAACAACCCTGTCAACCGTGCCGCGCGTGAGGACCAAGGTATTGTTTTCATGTGTATATGGCACTTTCTGAGCCTGGCTGTGCGAAAAAGACGGACACCACCTATGCTTGTCATTTCCCGCTGTATTTCTTTTTGCGCAAAGAAACGAATCACCTATAGTTGCATCATCCAAATGCGTGGATATTTGCCAGCCGTTGGTGTCGCGTGGGCCGGTTGCAGTCTTTATCTCCGGTCTAGGGAGCCCCGGAATGCATTTTGGCCGCTGGCCGCTTGGCCTCATCGCCGCAATTGCGGCTGTGCAGGTCTCCTGCGCGCAAAAACCAACGCCGTCGACCGCAGAGCCCAATCACACAGGATCGATCCCGGCCCTGGGCACAAGCGCCGCAAGCACACCGCTGAAGGCATCGGAGGAACAGGAAGCGCCCATCTCCAATATGCAATCGGCGGTGCGCCGTGCCGTCGACTGGCACCCGGCCATCCGGGAAGCCGCTGGCAGGATAAGGGAGCAGGGTGAGAATATTGCTGACGCCAGGTCGGGGTATCTCCCCTCGGTCGGCGGCGGCGTGAACTTTGGCTTCGAAAGAGATGATCGAGGTTCTTGGGCACCGCGCTTCAACCTGACGGCCAGCCAGATGATATATGACTTCGGCAAGGTATCGGGCCGAGTGGAGGCGGAAACGGCCGTCCAAGACGTCCGCAAAGCCGAGTTTCTCGCAAGCGTAGACGACGTCATCAGGGATACGGCACTGGCATCCATGGAAGTTCTGCGTGCGCAGAACCTGTCCGGCGTGGCTGACAATCAGATCGACGACGTGCGATCGATCGCGAAACTCGTCGAAGCAAGGACGGATCGCGGCGCCAGCACGCGCTCCGATAAGCTGCAGGCCGAAGCGCGCGTGCAGACGGCCGAATCCCGGGCGATCGAAATCAACGCGCAAAAGCAGCGATGGTCGAGCACACTCAACGCACTTGTGGGCGCGATGCGGCCGGTCAAGCTCTCATCCAGCTTGCCCGCCGGACTTGACCATGCGTGCGACGGCTCGCCGCCGCCGTGGGAAACGGTTCCGGCAGTGGTCGCGGCAAAGTCGCGCAAGCGGGAAGCGGACGCGCGCGTCAAGCTCGCCCGCGCCGAGATGCTGCCGACCCTTGCGGTCGAGGCAACAGGCCAGGTCGACATGTGGGACAGCAAGGAGGACCCCGACTACATTATCGGCCTGAAGATCAAGGGCGATCTTTACAATGGCGGTGCCTTCAAGGCCCGTCAAAATGCAGCAAGGTATGCTGCGCAATCATCGGAGGCCGCGCTCGCCGCCGCTACGCTCGATGCTCAAACGAGCTGGAACCAATCCAGCGCGCAGGTGCTGAGCCTGAACGCGCTTCTGAAGTCACTGGAATCACGGCAGCCGATGATGCGCGAGACGCGCGATCTTTATCAGAGGCAGTTCCTTGATCTTGGAACGCGTACGCTCCTCGATGTCCTCAACGCCGATCAGGAACTTCACGCCGCGCGCTTCGACGCGATCAATACGCGCTTCGATCTCTACAAGCTGAACATCGAGTGTGCCTACGCCGCCGGTCGGCTGCGTGACCTCTTCGGCCTCACATCCGGCGCAGCAAGCCGTGTCGAGGATGCCGGCGGCAAGCCGACGGCACATGGACCAGCGTGAACGCCGACTCCATCCTGCCGATGCGGGCCGCCTGCTGACCACTGTCACGAACCGGCGACGGGCACTGTTTTCGGCTGTGCCGTTGCGGAACGCTTGCGCTTAAGCCTAACGAGCTATTTCATAATCTCTAAATTGTAAGTGACATCGCACACATTCTAGCGGTTGAACCAAGCCCATATTGTTACAGGTTCTAAAATACGCGGGCGCTTCCCGGGCAATGACCCGACGCCTCGCGTCGCTTCTGGGAGGCGGCAAACACGACAAGAGGGCAACATGTTCGAACGCCACCGCGCAAGCGGCGGCGATACCCGAACGATTGCCTGCCGATGCGATACCGTACTGATGAGGAGCCTGTCGATGGTCGCAAGTGTTTCGGACAAGATAACCGGTAGGACAGCAACAGTGGCGGAGGACAGGATCGTCCTCGAAAGACCGAGCACGGTGAAGCTTTCCTTGTCGCCCAGCGATATCGCCTCGACCACACGTTCCGGCAACGATCTCATCATCCACCTCAAAGATGGCCAGGCCATCGATATCCACGGATTCTACAACAGCCAGGGTGGCGAGCAGAGCGAACTGCTTCTTCAAGACCCTTCCGGCAAGGTGTGGATCGGCGACGTGACCGATGCGGCCGGCGACATCGCCTTCGAACCCGCCGGCGCGGTCGACCAGCTGATTGGCGCGGGAGCCGGCGCCGGGTCCGTTCTCGGGATCGCGCTGCCGCTCGCGCTTGCAGCGGGCGGCCTCGCGATGGCGGCCGGCGGCGGCGGTGGCTCTTCGGGCGATGACAGCGATGCCGACGCAGACTCGGATGCAGATGCAGATGCTGATGCGGACGCAGACGCTGATGCCGATTCGGACTCCGATTCCGACGGAGACACGGACCCACCTTCGGCGGCCACCAACCTCGATGTTAATGGAACCGGCACGGTTCTCACTGGGCTTGGCGAAGCCGGGGCCACCGTATCCATCACCAATGCGGCCGGGCAGGTCGTCGGAACGGGGACGGTCGGCGCCAACGGCGCCTTTTCGATCACCCTCGGCCCCGCGCAGGCGGATGGTGGCGCGCTTAAAGTCACGCTAACGGACAGCGCCGGCAACGTATCGACCTCGGCAAGCGTCGGCACGCCGGATCTGATAGCGCCGGATCAAGCAACCGGGCTCGCCACCGCACAGGGCGGCGCGGTGCTGACTGGCCATGGCGAGGCGGGCACATCGGTTACTATCACGGACGCCAATGGCGTTACGATTGGACGCGGTACGGTTGCCGGTGACGGCAGCTTTAGCGTCACCTTGTCCCCGGCCCCGACACAGGGCGGCGCGATCGGCGTCGTGCTGACGGACGCCGCCGGCAACAAGTCGGTACTGGCAACCCTCAACCTTACCGACCAACAGGCGCCCGACGCGCCGACGGGTCTGCTCGTCAACGATGCCGGAACGACTGTAACGGGGCACGGCGAGCCGGGCGCCACCGTCACCGTCACCAACGCCGCGGGCGTCACGCTCGGATCGGACACCGTCAACCCGAACGGCACCTTCTTTGTCGCGATCGGCCCTGCGCAGACCGACGGCGTCCCCCTCACCGTGGTGTTGACGGATGCCGCGGGCAATCACTCGCTGCCCGGCTCGGTGCTTGCTCCCGATTCCGATGCCCCCCTGGCACCGACGGAACTCTCCGTCAGCGCGCTCGGCACAATACTGACCGGCGAAGGTCCAGGCGGAACCACGGTCAAGGTCACCAATGCCGCCGGCGCCGTGGTTGGGACAGGCCTCGTCTCGGAGGCCGGCACGTTCTCGATCACGCTGACGCCGCCGCAGACCGATGGCGGCGACCTGCATGTCGTACTGTCGGACCAGAACGGCACGTCGCAGCCCGGTATCATCGCATCGCCCGACCTCATCGATCCGTCGGCCGCGACCAATCTCGATGTCAACGATGCGGGAACGCTACTCGTCGGTCGGGGTGAACCGGGAGCAACGGTCACCGTCAAGAACGCCGCCGGAGATGCAGTCGGTACGGGAACGGTCCTGCCGAACGGTACCTTCGTCGTCTCGCTGGCGCCGGCACAAGCCAATGGCGGCGCGCTGCAGGTCACGCTGACCGACGCGGCCGGTCACAATTCTCCCCCCGCGACAGTGACGACCCCGGATCACCTGGCTCCCACCGCCCCAACCGATCTCAACGTCAACGCGGCCGGAACAGTTCTCACAGGGCGCGGCGAAGCGGGGACCACGGCGAAGGTCACGACCGCCGACGGCGTGGTGGTCGGAACCGGTCTGGTCGGGGCCGACGGAACCTTCAGCGTCGCGCTCACTCCCGGCCAGGCGGACGGGCGGCCGCTTAACGTCGTCCTCCAGGACACGGCCGGCAACACCTCCGCATCGCAGGCGATCGGCACGACGGACAGTTCTCCTCCCGCCGCCGCATCCGATCTCAGCGTCAACACCGCTGGAACGGTACTCACCGGGCATGGCGAGGCCGGGGCCACGGCGACCGTGACCAATGCCGCCGGAACGGTGGTCGGCACGGCAACGGTCTCTCCGGGAGGACTTCTTACCGTCGGGCTCTCACCCGCGCAGGCCGACGGCGGCGCACTGACCGTCACGCTGAAGGATCCTGCGGGCAACCAGTCCGCCACCGCCAACGTCTCCACACCCGATCTCACCGCACCGGGTCAACCGACAGCGCTTGTGGTTGCCGACGACGGAAAGACCTTGAGCGGTCAGGGCGAGCCGGGCGCGAAGGTGACCGTGACATCGGCAAACGGCGATCCCATCGGAACGGCAACGATCGGCAGCGACGGCCACTTCACCGTGACGCTTACGCCTGCACCGACCGACGGCAGCAATCTCGGCGTCGTGGTGACGGATGCCGCGGGCAATGCCTCGCCTCCCGTGCAGGTACCATCGGCAGACCTTCTCGAGCCGGATGCTCCGGCCAATCTCTCGCTCAACGCATCGGGAACGCTGCTGACGGGGCGCGGTGAAGCCGGCGCTACCGTCGTCATCACCAATGCTGCGGGTGACCCGGTCGCCACCGGCAGCGTCGGCACCGACGGCACCTTCTCGATCACGCTCAATCCGGCGCAGGCCAGTGGCGAGGATCTCTCCGTGCGACTGCAGGATGCTGCCGGAAATCCCTCCGACGCCGTAGCGATTACGACTCCCGATCGCACCGCGCCGCTGGCGCCGGGTAATGTCGCCGTCGATGCAACGCGCGCGATCCTGACCGGCAGCGGCGAGCCCGGCGCGGCCGTCACCGTCAAGGACGCCGACGGCGTCACCGTGGGCACGGGGGTTGTCGGGAGCACCGGCGCCTTCACGATCTCTCTCGATCCGCCGCAGACACAGGGCGGCACCCTCGAAATCATCCAGCAGGATGCGGCCGGCAATGCCTCGCAGGCCGCCACCCTGCCGCTGACCGATATCCAGGCGCCGGATGCGGTGACGGCCTTGATGGTCAGCGGCAATGGTCTGCAGCTGACAGGTCTCGGCGAGGTCGGCGCGACGGTCACCGTTACAACTGCGACCGGAACGGTTCTCGGAACGGCGATCGTCGGCGCCGATGGAACCTTCAGCGTTCCTCTGTCGCAGGAGCAACTCGATGGGCAGACGCTGACCGTTACCCAGGCGGACCTTGCCGGCAACAACTCGATCGCATCAACCGTGCTGGCCCCAGACCCGGGTGCCCCAGCGGCTCCCGGCAACCTTGACGTCAACGACACCGGCACGGAGCTGACGGGAAGTGGGCTGGCCGGCAGCGCCGTCACCGTATCGCGCGCCGACGGCAGCGTCATCGCGACCGGCACGGTGGCGGCAGACGGCACCTTCGAGATCGCTCTCAATCCACCGCAGGTCGATGGCGGTGATCTGCGGGTGACGCTGACCGGCAGCGGCGGAACATCGCAGCCTGGAACAATCGGCACACCGGACCTCACCGCGCCCGACGCGGCCACCAACCTGGCCGTCAACGGCGCCGGCACGGTGCTGACGGGCCGCGGCGAAGCGGGTGCCACGGTAACGGTAAAGAACGCCGCCGGCGACGAGGTCGGCACCGCAACGGTTGGCGCCAATGGTGTCTTCACCGTGCCGCTATCGCCGTCGCAGGCGACTGGCGGAAACCTCTCCGTGGTTCTCGCCGACGCCTCAGGAAATCCATCCGCGCCGGCCACGGCGACCACAACGGACCTTACGCCGCCAAGCGCCCCGACCGGGCTTGGTGTCAATGCAACGGGAACGTCGCTGACCGGCAGCGGCGAGGCCGGCGCCACCGTGACGGTGACCAACGCGGCCGGCGTGGTGGTCGGAACCGGCATCGTAGGGTCGAACGGCGCCTTCACCGTCGGGCTCTCCCCCGCCCAGGCCGACGGCACCGCACTCCAGGTCGTGCTGCGGGACGCGGGCGGCAACAACTCGACACCGGGGACGACGAATACGCCCGATCACGTGGCGCCGACTGCTCCAACCGACCTTGTGCTCGGCAGCGGCGGAGCGACCCTGTCAGGCCACGGTGAAGTTGGCGCGACCGCGACGGTCTTCAATGCGCTCGGCGTTGCTGTCGGCGTCGCCCTCGTGGATGCCAATGGCGACTTCAGCGCCATACTCACGCCGGCCCAGGCCGACGGCGGAACGCTGACGGTCGTGCTCCAGGACGTCGCCGGCAACGCCTCCGATCCCGGTTCGATCGGAACACCAGACCTGCTCCCGCCCGACGCCCCGACCGGCATTGCCGTCAACGGATCGGGAACCGAGGTGACGGGGCATGGCGAGGCCGGAGCGACCGTCAACATCGTGAATGCCAGTGGAACGATCGTCGGCACTGGCCTGGTGGGTGCCGATGGGGCGTTCAGCATCGGGCTGTCGCCGGCACAGGTCAATGGCGGGCAATTGGAGGTCACGCTGCATGACGCGTCCGGAAACATCTCGCTTCCCACAGACATCCTCGCCCCTGGTCTCGATTTCGCTCTCGCCAACGCCAGCAACACGGCCTTTCTCGATCGCACCGTCACCGAGGTGCCGGAGGCGCAGCCATCGACCGCCCACGACACACAGTTCGACCTGCTGGGGCTGAACATCGGAACGCTAGCGAGCGTCAACCTCGGCTCGGCAAACCAGCCCGTCGTCAACTTCGATCTCAGCCAGAACACCAATAACGTCTCCATCGACCTCGGCATCGCCGGTCTTTTGCAGATCGGTGTGCTCAGCAGCTACACGGTCATCATCGAGCGTTTCCAGGGTGGCGCCTGGATTCGTCCCGGCGATCTCGGCAACCAGGTACAGAACGGCATTCTCGCTCTAGACCTTCTTGAACTGGGCGGCACCCATGGGACGATTGCGTTGCACGACATTCCAGCAGGCACCTATCGTGCAACGCTGGTTCCCGACGCAGGGGTCAATATCGGCGTCGCCCTCACCCGCGACATCTCCGTCGTGGCCACCGACCTGACCGAGCACGTAACACTTGCGGTCGGCGAAAAGGCTACCGGCAACTTCATCGACAGCGCCGCATCCGGCCCCGGTGTCGACGACCTGCAGATCGGCTCGGTCGCCTTCGGCGGACATGCGCATGCGATTGTAAACGGCAGCGTCAGCGTAGCGGGAAGCTTCGGCACCCTGTTGATCAACGCCGACGGTAGCTACACCTATACCCCCGATGCTGGCGTGGCTTCGGGCGGCACGGACCATTTCACCGTTACCGTGTTCGACCCCGATACCGGAAACGCACTCAACGCCGACCTCAGCATCGACGTCGGAGTGCACGACACCTCGACTGCAACGGCCGGGGTCATGAGCCTTGCCCTGGCAGAAGGCGACGCGGTGGACGCCAGCGACCACAGCACACATACCTCGGCGGAGCAGACGTCCGACAACACCACGCACGAAACCGAGAGCACGGCGCATGCAGCCGACGATGCGGCGACCCACCCAGCCGCGGATGAGACCGCCGCCCTCGTCCCCGACCAGGGAGGCCAGGAGATAGACCTGTCGGCCCTCGCAAGTCTGTCGCACGACACTGGCGTTCACGACGCCGCTCCGGAAGCTGCTTCCGACACGCCTGCGCCGGTGATCGCCGTCGAACCGGCAGTGTCCGCGCCGATCGACCCGTTCGAGCCGGTCAAGCCTGACGATGACCTGGCATCACACAAGCTGCCGGTCGTGTAGACCGTCCGGGAGATTTGCGATGGACCTGGCAGAGAACAGATCGACGGAGCACGGTGCGCGGCAGGGCGCGGGTGAACACAACCATCCTGCCCGACCGCCGATGGCGCACGCCGACCTCGCCGCCGCACCGGACGACGGGCGCGCACTGCGCTGGATCGAGGTAACGGGGCTGCTCGCCAGCCACTACGGCATCACCCATTCGAGATCGGCCAACAGCTACCTGCCGATCATGCGCGAGCCAATGGCGGCCTTACGCCAAATCGAGAAGCTGGCGCGCCGTTTCGGTCTCGACGTCAAGCCGGTGGAGCCGGTCGCAAGCGGGATTACCGGCCGGCGCCTGCCGATGCTTCTCGAACTCACCGACGGCTCGGTCGGCCTGATCACCGAACTTGGCGACGGGGAGGCGAAGATCACCTTCGCCGAAGACAACGGGCAGTGGACATGGATCCCGCTCACCCATCTCAAGGACGGCATCGCGCATCTTCTGGTCGCCCGCGACGCACGCACCCGCACGGACGAGCGCGTGGATGCCTATATCGCGCCGGACACGCACGGCTGGTTTCGCAAGCTCGCCCTGGATGACCTGCGCCCTTACGGCTACGTGCTGCTCGCGTCCCTGGTTGCCAACGCGATGTCGGTGACGGGCGTCCTGTTTTCGATGCAGGTCTATGACCGCGTCGTGCCGGCGAACTCCATGAGCACGCTGATCGTCCTCTTCATCGGCGTCATGCTGGCCGTCGCCTTCGACTTCATCATGCGCAAGATCAGGACACTGATCATCGACATCCTCGGCAAGCGCGCCGACATCAAGATCTCGGACGTGGTGTTCGGGCATGCCCTGCGGGTACGCAACCAGAACCGGCCGAAGGCGACGGGTACATTCATCGCGCAGCTGCGCGACCTCGAGCAGGTGCGTGACCTGTTCACATCGACGACGGTCGCGGCGATTGCGGATCTGCCCTTCTTCTTCCTGTTTCTGGCTCTGATGGCGCTGATCGGCGGCTGGCTCGCCGTCATCCCGGCAGTCGCTCTCGTCCTGATGATCGCGCCGGGGCTATTTGCCCAGAGGCGACTGAAACAATGCGCCGGCCAGGCCATGCGCGAGGCCTCCTTGCGCAACGCCATGCTGGTCGAAGCCGTCCAGGGTATCGAGGATATCAAGGCTCTGCAGGCCGAGGGCATCTTCCAGGAGAAGTGGAACAGTTTCAACAACGCCAGCGCCGATGCGCAGGTCCGGTTGCGCTACATCACCAGCATTCTCACCGGCTGGGGGCACAGCATCCAGACAAGCGTCTTCGCCGTCATCGTATTTTGCGGCGCGCCGATCGTGATGAGGGGAGACATGAGCACCGGTTCGTTGGTCGCCTGCTCCATCCTCGGTTCGCGGATGATGGCGCCGATGGCGCAACTGACCCAGGTCTTGAGCCGCTTCCAGCATGCCAAGATCGGGCTCCACAGCCTCAACATGATCATGAAGATGCCGGTCGATCACCCGCCGGCCGAGACCCGGCTCTCGGTCGGCTCGCTGCTTGGCCATTACCAGTTCCGCAACACGCAATATTATTACGGGCAGCCCTCGGGCAAACCCGCCTTGTCACTGACGGAGCTCAGGATCGATGCCGGCGAGACCGTCGCCCTGCTCGGCAAGAACGGCGCTGGCAAGTCCACGCTGCTTCAGGCACTGTCCGGCCAGATCGAGCCGGCCTCGGGCGAGGTGCTGATCGACAGCCTGGCAATGGAACAGATCGACCCGAACGACCTTAGGCGCGAAGTCGGCCTGCTGACCCAGAACTCGCGGCTGTTTCACGGCACGATCCGCGAAAACGTGCTGCTCGGCGCGCAGAGCGCGTCGCAGCAGGCCGTTCTCGAAGCGTTGCAGATGACGGGTGCCGACGATTTCATCCGTACCATGCCGAAGGGCCTCGACCACCTTATCGACGAAGGCGGACGCGGGCTATCCGGCGGACAACAGCAGGCGCTGCTTTTGTCGCGGTTGCTGATCCGCAATCCATCGGTAGTCCTGCTGGACGAGCCGACGGCCTCGATGGACGAGACGACCGAACGCCTTTTCATCCGTCGCTTTGCAACATGGTGCCGCGGCAAGACGGTGGTGATCGCCACGCACCGGATGCGCGTCCTCGACCTGATGGACCGGGTGGTGGCGCTCGACCAGGGCCGCGTTGTCATCGACGCACCGAAGGAAGACGCGCTGCGCCTGCTCAGGGGCGAGCCCGCGACGCCTCAGCCGGAAAGCGCGCTTGCCCAACGCCAACGGCTCGAACAGACCTTCGCGCAAAACCCACCGCATGGAAACGCCAAACCATGAGCACATCCTTCTCCCGCGCGATCGAAGACAGCTGGCACTTTGGCGGCGATGACGCGATGCGCCTTTCAGGCGCCATCAGGGTCGTCCAGTTGTTGGCGCTCATCCTCGTCATCGCGGTCGTCTGGGCGAATTACTCCGTTCTCGACGAAGTCTCGACGGGTGACGGCAAGGTGGTTCCGCTCCGCCGCGAACAGGTGATCCAGTCGCTCGAGGGCGGGATCGTCTCGACGCTCATGGTGCAAGAAAACCAGATCGTCGAGGCAGGACAGCTGCTCGCGCAGCTCGACCCGACGATTACCGCATCGGCCGTGGGCGAATCGACGGCGAAGTACCGCGCCGCCCTGGCGAGTGCGGCACGCCTCACGGCCGAAGTGAACCAGGCACCGCTCAGCTTTCCGGAAGAACTGAGCGACTATCCCGACCTGATCGCCACCGAGACCAAGCTCTACGAGGCCCGCCAGGGCAACCTCAAGCAAACGTTGCGATGGATCGACGAGGCCTTGGGGCTGATCCGTCAGGAGCTCAGCGTCAACGAGGGGCTGACACAGATGGGGGCTGCCAGCAGCGTGGAGATCATCCGGCTGAAACGCGAACAGGCCGAACTCGAACTCAAGAAGGTCGAGGTCGAGACACAGTATATCGTCGAGGCGCGAGAACAGCTTTCCAAGGCGAATGCGGATGTCGCGTCGCTTCGCTCGGTCATCAAGGGACGCACCGACAGCCTCTCGAGGCTGACCCTGCGCTCCCCTGTCCGCGGCATCGTCAAGAATGTCGAGGTATCCACCATCGGCGGCGTCGTGCCGCCGAACGGCAAGCTGATGGACATCATACCGCTCGGCGATCAACTGATGATCGAAGCGCGCATGTCGCCGCGCGACATCGCCTTCGTCCATCCGGACCAGCGCGCGACGGTGAAGATCACCGCATACGACTACGCCATCTATGGCGGTCTGGACGGCAAGGTAGTGACGATCTCACCCGACACGATCCAGGACGAGGTCGATCCGAAAATCTATTATTACCGGGTGTTCGTGAAGACGAACAAGGACGCGTTGCGAAACGGCGCCGGCAAGGAGTTTCCGATCTCGCCGGGGATGATCGCCACCGTCGATATCCATACGGGTGAGAAGAGCGTGCTCGATTACCTGATCAAGCCTTTCAACAAGGCGCGCGAAGCCATGCGGGAACGCTGACGAATGGGCTCGGCAACGACAGGGGCCGGCGATCTGGCGGCGTTGCGCGAGCACGTCCGCGCAAACCGGCAGCAATTGCCGCAGCCCTATCCCGCGGTCGTGCTGTTCTTCTCGTTCACCGACGGAAGCGAGCGGGCAGTGGTGACGACGGCGCGCGGCGAAGACTTCGATGCCGCCTGGAACACCGGCGTCGAGATGGTGATGGATCGGCGTCGACGGCGGGAAGGCGACCAGTTCTGGCTGCGCATCGATTGGCCGATGGCTGTGGCGCCCTCGTCGTTTGCGGCGCTGCGCACGATCCTGGCGCAAACCAAGCGCAATTATTTCCGCTTCGGGCTCAGCCTGGACAAAGGGTTCGAGCGTGCGTTCATCGAGCAGGAGTTGAACGCCAACGCCATGCTCGACCGCGGCGGCGGCGAACCCATGGCAGGCATCAACGCGGCCAACTTCAGCGCATATGCGCGCAGCCGGTTTCCGGCCTCCCCTCCACCCAGTTTCGACGATGCCATCCCTGTCCATATTTTCACGTCGAAGGGTGCCTTCTTCGACGGCGAGCGGATACACGATCTCTACCCGACCGGCCGCAATGCCGGCCGACGGGTCGTCGAGCGGCTGACCGTTCCCCTGTTGACATCGCTGATCGAAGACGGGGCGGACTATCTGGCGCGGCAGGTGGACGCGAAGGGGCGCTTTGACTACGGCGTGCACGCCGGCTTTGGCCGCCGCATCGAAAGCTACAACGCGCTCAGGCACGCCAGCACGACCTATGCCATGATCGAGGCCCGCGCGGTCACCAACAGCACGGGACTGGCGGAGGCGATCGAACGATCGCTGTCCTTCATGGTCGCAACCCTGGTCCGGGAGATGATCCTGCCGGACGGTGAGAAGGCGGCATTCCTGGTGGAGGAGGATGGCGAGATCAAGCTCGGCGGCAACGCAGCCGCGATCATCGCACTTGTCGAGCACGCGCGGGCGACCGGCGATCGCGGTCATCTCGGGCTCATGCGCCGACTGGCGACCGGACTGTGCTTCATGCAGGATCGCGATAACGGAGGCTTCCGTCACGTGCTGGACTATCCGAGCCTGCGCACCAAGCAGGCCTTTCGCATCGTCTATTACGATGGAGAAGCGGTTCTGGCACTTCTGCGGCTATATGGCCTGACCGCCGATACGACTTTGTTGACAGCCGCGCGTGCAGCCTTCGACGCCTTTATCGCAGCCGGCCACGCCCGTTATCATGATCACTGGCTGGCCTACTGCGCCGGGGAACTCACGCAGCACTGCCCGGAGGAGCGCTATTACCGCTTCGCGATCGACAACATAGCCGACCATCTGGACTTTGTTTCCAAACGCATGACCACCTTTCCAACGCTGCTGGAACTGATGATGGCAACCTCGGCGGTGTTCACTCGCCTGAAGAGCGACCCGATGCATGCCCATCTCCTCGAAGGCGTGGATATCGATGTATTCGACAAGGCGCTGACGCGGCGCGCGCACCACCTCCTCAATGGTCATTTCTGGCCGGAACTCGCGATGGACATGAAGGAGCCCGGTCGGATCGCGGGATCCTTTTTCATCCGACACCATGCGTTTCGGGTGCGTATCGACGATGTGGAACACTATCTGTCCGGCCTCATCGCCTACCGCCGGCACCTGCTAGCTCAAGACGAACATCGAGACGACGGGACGCTGGTTGCCGCCGGGTGGCAACAATTGCCGCTGCGCTCGGCGCGATAGAACACCCACGCGGGTGACATTCGTCGGCCGCCCCCGACTGTCCTGACTGGCGCTCGATGCCGCGCGTCGGCTTTGTGACAAAAGGGCCGCGCCGATAAAATATGAATTTATCAATCAACTTTAATGTTGCGCCCGGCTGCTGCCGGATGCTAGCAGCGTCGCATGACCAGCGCTCAACGCCCCGAAATCCTCGATACGTTTCTTGACGTGCGCGCGCGTCTTTCGGCTGTCATCTACCGGCGGGTTGGATGCGCGGCTACGACCGCGGACTTGCTGCAGGACACGTTCCTTCGATTTTGGGAGAGACGGTCGCTGTTGCGAGAGGTCGCCGATCTGGCTGGCTACTTCATGACGACGGGCCGCAATCTGGCCCTCGACCATCAGCGCCGCAAAAGGATTGCACCTTTCGTGGATGGCATCGATGGATTGGAAACGATATCCGATCCATCTCCATCCGCCGAGCAAATAGCGATCGGCGTCCATGAACTGAGACGTATCTCCTCGATCATCGACAACATGCCGCCCCGCGCCAGACAAATCTTCCTGATGTCTCGCGTCGATGGCCTCACCTATGCAGAGATCGGGACCCGTCTGGGGATTTCCCCCAAGACGGTTTTCAGCCATATGATCGTTGCACTGGAACGCCTGCGAAGCGCGATGCTGGAAGACGAATGATCTCCGGGGAGCATCGTCCCGTAGGTCGTTGGGGACTGTAAGACAGATGAAGGACGCAACCGGGAAATCCCAACGGCAAACGCTCGACGCGTCGAGAAGCGCTGCCGAGTGGTTTGCGCTCTTGCTGGATGACAGTGCGACGCCCAATGACCTCGCCGATTTCAGGGCATGGCTGGAAGCCGATCCGTCGAACGCCGCGGCCTATGCTGACCTTGAACGACTTTGGGTCGGCGCCGGCATGGTACCGGACAAATCGGAACCGGCGCGACTGTCACGTCGAAATCTGCTGAAGACCGGAAGCGCTTTGGTGGTCGTCGCTTCATCAGCCCTGGCAACGGCCGCGTATCTACGTCCCCTGCCCGCAGACTTCAGGACAGAAAAGGGCGAGACAAGAACCGTCACACTGCCGGATGGATCGACCGCAGAGCTCTCCACTTCGTCTGCAATCTCGCTCGCCTACACGGCGACGCAGCGCATCGTCACCCTTGTAGAAGGCGAGGCATTCTTCACCGTCGCCAAAGACAGCTCCCGTCCTTTTGTCGTCAATGCCGCAGCGCTCAGTACGGTTGCCCTGGGAACCCAATTCTCGGTTTCCAGCGAAGACGATCGCATCGTTGTCGCCGTGGCCGAACACTCGGTCCGCGTATCCTCGCCATTCGAAACTCTCGAGGTGCAGGAGGGGCAATCCGTCGTGTTCGCCAACGACAGAATCTCCAGGCCGTCCGAAACCGATATCGAATCCCGGCTTTCCTGGCGCGACGGCAAGCTGGTGTTCATTTCGACGCCGCTGGAAGACGCGATCCGAGCGCTGTCGAAATGGCGTCGAGGCAAGATGATCGTCATGGATAGCGCACTTGCCAAGCGGCCGATCACCGTGATCGTCGACATCAGGCGGGCCGGCAGCATCCTTCAGACGCTGGAGCACGGTCTACCGATCCGGGTAGACACCTATTCCCCCTGGCTGGCGCTGATATACCCGCGATAAAAATATTTCAGAATCCACTCAGGTTTTTTCCAGGCTTGATCGTCCCTCTTTCTGAAGCCCCGTTTCGTCTGGGGCCGACTATGTTTTCAAGGGGGCGTTTGTGTCTGTGTTGACTTATTTCGGAAGCAGCCATCGAAGCGAGCTGAAGGTTGCGCGTCAGGCTCTTCTCGCGGCTTGTGTATCCTTCTTCCCGCTGACAGCAGCGACGACGCTTTCCGCACAAACTGCCGGCAAGAGTTATCAATTCTCGATTCCGGGACAGTCGCTGTCGGCCGCGCTCGTCCGTTACTCCTCGATCACGGGCGTGGACGTCGTGTTCGACGGCGCGCTGCCCGGCAATCTGCGCACACCAGGATTATCGGGCGACATGCCCGCAGAAGCCGGCCTCTCGCGGCTTCTGGCAGGAACAGGCCTCTCCTATCGCTTCTCGTCTGCGAATACCGTTGTCCTCGTCAACCCAGCCGGAGGCGCGAGTGTCGCTCCCTCGGATGGATCGACCGTGCTTCAGCCGATCACCGTGGCCGGCGAACAGGCACTTGGCCCTGTCGACGGCATCGTCGCCAGGCAGAGCGCCACCGGAACGAAGACCGATACACCGCTCAAGGAGACGCCGCAGGCTATCAATGTCGTCACGAAGGATCAGATGACGGCACAAGGGTCGGCGACACTGACACAGGCCCTGCGCTATACACCCGGCGTCATCAGCCAGTACGGCGACGACTCCCGTTATGACTGGTTCACCATTCGCGGCTTTCGACCGGGGCGCTATCTCGATGGCCTTCGTTTGCCGTTCGGCTCACGCGGCTACGCGCAGCCGCGCGTCGAGCCTTACAGCCTGGAACGAGCGGAAGTCCTCAAGGGCCCATCATCCGTCCTCTATGGCCAGGGCGAGCCGGGTGGCCTGATCAACATGGTGTCGAAGCGACCAAGCGCAACGGCCAGGAACGAGGTCGAACTGCAACTCGGAACGGACAAGCGTATTCAGACCGCCTTCGATCTCGGCGGCTCGGTCAATGGCGACGATGCCTTCCTCTACCGTATCATCGGCGTAGGTCGCGCGACGGACACGCAGTATGACTTCGTCGAGGAGCGGAAAGCCTACATCGCACCTTCGTTCACCATCAAGCCGGACGAGGCGACGTCCCTGACCGTCCATGCCGACTACCAGAAGATAAACTCACCAGGAGGAGGCGGCGCGCCTGCCCTTCCCGCGAACGGAACGCTCTATACCGGGATCTATCCCGAGTTGCCGCGTGGAGCCTTTCCGGGAGAGCCCGGTTACGACCACTACAAGAGCGATCAGGCATCTGTCGGCTACGAATTCGAGCACGAGTTCGACGACACCTGGACGGTGCGTCAGAACCTGCGTTATTCCTATGTCGGGACGGATACCCAGCGCGTTCAGCCCTATTGCCTGGGTACCTGTGATCCGGCGGCGTTCTATCGCTACGCCTGGGCCTTCCCGGAAAGCGCACGCGCTATCACGGTCGACAACCAGGCCATCGCCAAGTTCTCCACGGGCGAGTTCGAGCACACCGCTTTATTCGGGATCGACTACTCCTATGAGAGCAGCCGTTACGAAGAATCCGTGCTTTCACCGATCTTCATCCCATTCAATGGCTACGACCCGGTCTACGGAGCAAGCGCCATCACGCGTCCGCCGATCGACACGCGTACCAACCAGCACCGGAGCCAACTGGGCATCTACGCGCAAGATCAGGTGGAATGGGATCGCTTCGCGTTTTCCGTTGGCGGTCGCTACGACTGGGCGAACACCGATACCAGAACCCTGACCATGAGCAGCGGCGGCGTGAAGGCTATCGATCAGAACGACGGACGCTTTACCTGGAAAACGGGCATTGTCTACAATTTCGACAATGGCGTTTCACCCTACGCGGGCTATTCGACATCGTTCAACCCGGCAGCGGGGACGGACGTTTCAGGGAACCCCTTCAGCCCTACGCTCGGCGAACAATACGAAGTGGGCGTGAAGTACCAGCCGGAAGGAATGAACAGCTTCATCACCTTGTCCGCTTACCATCTGGTTCAGGACAACGTTCTCACCCCCGATCCGGATCACTCTGGCCAGCGCGTGCAAACGGGCCAAGTGATCATGCGGGGCATTGAAGCCGAAGGCAAGGCCGAGTTGACCGATGGCTTCTCCGTCATCGCATCCTATGCCTATACCGACAGCGAAATCACGAAGGATAACCCCACGAGTGCTGCAGCCAAGAGCAACGAGGGCAACCGTTTTGCTTTTGTCCCTCGGCATCAGGCAGCTATCTGGCTGGACTACGCCTTGCAGAGCTCGACGAACTGGGACGGCCTGAGTGTTGGAGCCGGCGCGCGCTATACGGGCCAGACATTCGGCGACAATGCCAACACGTTCGACATCCCGAGCTACACGGTCTTCGACGCCGCCCTGCGCTATGACTTCGGCAAGGCCAATCCGAAACTCGAGGGCCTGAAGGCGTCCGTCAACGTCAGCAACCTGTTCGACCGGAAATACGTGTCCACCTGCATAGCCGCGACCGGATGCTATTGGGGCGAAGGACGCACCGTCTACGCGACACTGAAATATAGCTGGTGACGGTGGCAGAGTCTCGCCGATCCCATCCCGGTCAACTGACGCGGCGGCAATTTGCTGCCGCGTTCGGTGCGTTCATGATGCCGCGTGTCGCTTTGGCTGAACTTCCCTCTCCCAAGATAGCGGTCCTGGATTGGGGATGGGCGGAAAGCTTGCTTGCGATCGGCGTCGCTCCGCAGTCGGTCGCGGAGGCTCCGCTCTATGGCGACCGCGTCGTCGTTCCGGCACTTCCGGACGGAACGATCGATCTCGGCCTGCGCTCATGGCCCAACATGGAACTCCTGAGGTCGCTGCGACCGGACCTGATCTTGTCGCAGGCCAACTACGGCGTCTCTCAAGCGCGATTGCAAGAGATAGCCCCGACCATGGCGCTGCCGCTTTATACAGCCGAGCAGCAACCCTTGCAGCGATCGCACGAGGCGTTGGTCGCGATCGGCCAGCGTATCGGACGCGCTCCGGCCAGTGAAGCCTTCCTTGATCGCAGCTACGCGAGGCTCGCTGCCATCAAGGCCGAAATGACAGCCTATGACGGCCGTCCTCTGCTGATCGTCAAGTTCACGGACGACCGGATAATCGACATCTATGGGACCGGAAGCCTGTTTGATGACGTGCTTGCAAAAATCGGCATCGCAAACGCCTGGAACGAACCCACCAATAATTGGGGCTTCGCCACCGCCGGCCTCGACGCCATCGCCCGACACCCCGAGGCGCGGTTGCTGATCATCGAGCCCGGCCCGCCAGATGAATTCCTGAGAAGCGCGCTCTGGCGGTCGCTGCCGGCGGTGCAGCGCGGCGATGTCGCCACCATTCCGCCCACCTGGGTCTTCGGGGCGTTTCCATCCGCAATGCGCTTCGCCGAAGTTCTTCGAAAGGCCCTTGGTTTTGCATAGGAACCAGTTCGTCACGCCCGCCCGCGCGTTTTGGCTGGCCCTGATCCTCGCGCTTGCCCTCTGCGTTCTGGGACAACTGAGATACGTCGCACCCGATCGCCTTCTCGAGACGTTCCTGCATCCTGATAACACCTCGTTTGGACAAGCCTATGTCCATTTCTCTCTTCTCCCGCGCATCGCGGTTGCTCTGCTTGCCGGCACGGCGCTTGGGTTCACGGGTACGATCTTCCAGCAGATCCTGAAAAATCCGCTGGCCGAGCCATCGACGCTCGGCGTTCTCTCCGGCGCGCAGCTGGCAATCACGGTCGTCTCGCTCACCACTGTCAGCATCTCGGCCGAATATCGCGAATTTGCCGGCGTCATTGGTGCACTGGCAGCAGTCGCGGTCGTCTGCGGACTTGCAGCTAGGAGCGGCTTCGCCCCGGTCACCCTGCTCTTGTCGGGAATGATCGTCAGCTTTGCGGCCGGCTCCGCGTCGGTCGTCATGGCGCTGTTCCATCACGAGTACCTGCGCAGCGTGTTCATCTGGGGGAGCGGCTCGCTTATCCAGAACGACTTCTCCAACGCCACCGCGCTTTCGTTGCGGATGCTGGTGCTCGTCCCGGCGCTCCTGCTCTTCGTCCGGCCGCTCGCCATCGCCGGGCTCGATGACGCCGGCGCGAGAAGTCTCGGGATATCGCCATCGAAGCTGCGTCTCGCCGTTCTCTTCCTGGCGACGCTGCTGTCGGCGATGGTCGTGGCCCGCATCGGGGTGATCGCGTTCATTGGTCTGGCCGCCCCTCACATCGCGCGTCTGTGCGGCGCGCGGACACTGCCGCAGCGACTTCTGTGGGGAGCGTTGATCGGCGGTGCCTTGCTGCTGTTGGCTGATGGAATCGTGCTGGTTGCCGCACCCGTCATTGGGGAAGTGCCGACAGGAACGATCACCGCGCTCACCGGCGCGCTCGCGATGCTGTTCATGCTGCGCAAAGTTCCTCCAGCCCCATTTCAAGACCGTGCGCTGCAACCAATGGCCCCGATCACGCGAAACCTTGCGCCGCCGCTGTCGATCGCGCTGATGATCCTCGTCGCGGGCCTGTCGCTGACCGAACATGTCTTTTCAAACAACATCGACGTTTCGGTTCTCGCGCTCGGCCGTTGGCCGCGCGTTCTCACATCTGCGTCCGCCGGCGCCATGTTGGCACTCTCGGGAGCCGTCCTGCAGGCCGTGGCGAGAAACCCCATGGCAAGTCCTGAAGGTTTGGGCGTGAGTGGAGGTGCTGGCCTGGGCATAATCGCAGCCCTGTTTCTCGGCGGCATGAGTTCGCCGGTCATGCCGTTGGCGGGCGGCATCATCGGCGCGCTGATTGCATTGACCATCATCCTCTTTGTCGCCAGGCGGCACGATTTCGCGCCGGGCCCTGTCATGCTCGCAGGCGTCGCGGTAGGCGCATTGGTCACGTCGGTCATATCAGTCATCGTTGCCAGTGGCGATCCGCGCGCAACATACGTCCTCGCATGGACGATGGGACCGACGTTTCGCGCCACGGGTCTGGTCGCGATCATCGCCGCTCTCATCGCGATCGTGGCGCTTCTGCTTTCACCCCTATTTCGCCGGTGGATCGAGATCCTGCCGATGGGTGACGCACTCGCACGGTCGGTCGGCATGCGTCCGGTGCGCATCCGCGCCACGCTTTTGTTGTTTTCCGCGACGTTGACCGCGGCCGCGACGCTCATTGTCGGGCCGCTGAGCTTCGTCGGCCTCATGGCCCCTCACATGGCTCGCATGTCGCGTCCACGCGGACCCGGATCGTTCATGCTGATGTCTAGCGTCATCGGAGGACTGCTGATGATGCTCGCGGACTGGATCGGCCGAAGTGTCGACTTTCCCTATGAGATCCCCGCCGGCGTTCTGGCGGCATTCATCGGATGCCCCTACTTTATCCTCCTGGTTTTCCGCCAAGAAGCCAAAAGATAGGCGGCTGGGAGGCCAAACCAGAGAAGGCTCCCGGCACTGGTTCTCACGCGGCGAGCGCGCTGAACTGACGTCCTCCTCAGCGCCTGTGGTTTGACTGATGAAAACTGTCGCCAGCACCTGACGGCTCGAGCGTGTCGGGCCGTCGGCGGCACATGCGGAACGCGTCAGTCACCGAGGTCTACCAGCCCTCCTTGCTTCGTGGGCCGATCAGCTCGTGCTTGCGAACTGGCGATGACGCGTCCGTACGATCACGTGCCTGCCTCCCCTTCATGTGACGATTTGCGGCGGGTAAGCCCACCGAGAAGCGGAGCATAGGCGGCAAGCCTTCGAGATACGAACTCGGTGAACAGCCGCACCCTCTTCGTCTTGCGGGCTTCCCCCTGTGTAAGAAGCCAGGCCTCTCCATACAGGTGCAGGTCGGTTTGCGGGACCCTGATCAGCAAGGGGTCAGAGTCTCCTACGAAACACGGCAGTGCGGTTATGCCGATCCCCCGCCGTACCGCCGCGATCTGCGTCTCAAAATCCGTTGTCCTAAATGGGGCGGCCGATGTGTGGGCCCGCCCCTCGGAAGTCCAGTCGGGAACGCCATGGCCGCTTACGGCGATCCACCTGGGGACGACGCCATCCGCGCGCCAAGCCGCCAGCCGATCCACTGATATGTAGAATCCTCCGAACACTTCCGGCCCCTTCAGCCCGTGAAGATTGAGCGGAAGGGTCGCACTGTCGTAGACGACACGGATCGCTACGTCGGCCTCTCTGTTGGTCAGATTTGCCAGCTCGCCGGATGAAAGGACTTCCATCTCGATGTCAGGATGGAGACGCGCGAACTCGGCGAAATCCGGCATGAGCAGATACCCCGCCAGCGGCGACGGAAGCGTCACTCGAAGAAGGCCTCGAACGCTCTGGTCTCGGCCGAAGACGCGTGTCTCCAACTGATGCGACGACGCCTCCATATTCTCGGCAAATTCGCGGACCTCCTCTCCGGCGGATGTGATCGTGTATCCCGACGGCAGCCTCTCGAACATCCGTGCCCCAAGACGTCCCTCCAATTGGGCGATCCGTCGCAACACGGTGGAGTGGTTCACTCCCAACGCCTCCGCAGCCGCCCGCACGGAGCCAGCGCGCGCGACGGCAAGAAAATATCTGATATCATCCCAGTCGTTCATGGTGCTCTCCAGCACCACCGAGGTGCATCTTGGCAGGTTGTCCATGCCAAACCTAAATCATTGTCGAGGATTAACAACGCATATGACGCCGCGGAGAGGTCCAAACCGGATCGTTCTTGCACCGCCGATGTGCGCTGATCTGGACTGAAAGCTGAGGCCCGACAAGCCTAACTTGGGTGCTCGGGATGTCCCGAACCAACAGCAACGGAACTTGCGGGAAAAGTCTTGGCGATGCGCCGGGGCAGGAACCGCAAAGGCTCCGCGGATATTCAGCGAAGGATACACGATATGGCCAGATTGAACGGAAAGACCGCAGTGATTACCGGCGGGGCGAGCGGCATTGGCCGCGCGGCTGCGAAGCGCTTCATCGACGAAGGCGCCTTCGTCTTTATCTACGGCCGCAGGCAGGACGCGCTTGACGCTGCCGTCAGCGAGCTCGGACCCAATGCCCGCGCCGTGAGGGGATCGGTGTCCGACGAGGCTGATCTCGACCGGCTCTATGCGGCGGTGAAGGCCGAACGCGGAACTCTGGACATCATTTTCGCCAACGCCGGGGCAGGAAGCCAGCTTGCGCTCGGCAAGATCACCGCCGAGCACATCGACGAAACCTTCGACACCAATGTGAAGGGTACGATCTTTACGGTCCAGAAGGCGCTTCCACTGATGGGCAAAGGCGGCTCGATCATCCTGACCGGATCGAGCGCCGGCACCACCGGTGCGCCGGGAATGACCGCCTACAGCGCCAGCAAGGCCGCCGTGCGCAATCTCGCTCGGACCTGGGCGGAAGATCTGAAGGGTACTGGAATCCGAGTGAATGTCCTGTCGCCTGGCGCGACGGCGACCGAACTCGCCAAGGAGGCACTTGGCGAGGAAGGCCAGAAGGTCTTCGCGGCGATGACCCCACTCCAACGCATGGCCGATCCGTCCGAGATCGGCGCCGTGGCCGCGTTTCTCGCATCTGACGACAGCGGCTTCATGACCGCCAGTGAAGTCGCCGTCGACGGCGGTCTCGCCCAGCTCTGACATCGATATACCCGCGGCACTCCATCCTTCGATGCGAAGTGCCGCGGAATTCGAAACGAAGGAGAATTGATGACCTACACGATCAACGGCTTCGACAAGGTCGGCTGGGCTCGCGCTAAGGCGTTCGCACGCAACGGCATCGAGGTGTCAGTCGCCACCATCCGCGATCCCTAAGCCCTAAGCCCTAAGCCCTAAGCCCTAAGCCCGAGGTGACCGCGGTCGTCCCGAAGACACCTGCCCAGGCCTTCGAGGTGGACGTCGTCTTTCTGGCTGTGCGGTTCGAGGCCACAAGGACATGCGAAAGGCAAGGCCATCATCGAGGCGACCAACGCCCGAGGAACCCCATTGCGCACCCCATCCGGCGCAGCCACACCGCCATCGTCGGTGCTAGTGGCCATCCGGGGGAACCGCCTCGGGCGGTATCGTCTCCATGAGGTTCTTGCGGTGGAAGATGAAGAGCCCGGCGATCACGATGATCGTGCCGCCGATGATGACGGGCGCATCCGGGATATCGTCGAAGAAGATATAGCCGAGCACGACCGCCCAAATCAGCAGCGTATATTGCAGCGGCGCCAGCAGCGAGGCGGGCGCGAGCTTCAGGGAGCGGGTGATGAGGAGGTGGGCGCAGGAGGCGACGACGCCGAGCGAGACCATGCCGGCGAACTCGACCGTTGTCGCAGGACGCCAGTCGCCGATCGACATTACTGCGCCGACGACGAGTGCCGCGACCATCTGCCAGGTGACGAGCGTCGTATCGCTGGTGCCGCGCAGGTAGCGGCTTAGCACCAGCGACAGCGCGAAGGAGAGACTGCCGACGACACCAAAAAGCGACGGCAGGGAGAACATCGCGGTGGACGGGCGCAGGGCGATCACGACGCCGCAGAAGCCGACGAGGACCGCAAGCCAGCGGCGCCAGCCGATCCGCTCGTTCAGGAAAAAATGCGACAACGCGGCGATGTAGATCGGGCCGGCCATGTAGAACGTCATGACATCGGCCAGCGGAAGATAGGCAACCGCGGCGTAGAACAGCGTGACATCGAGCGTTGCCAGCACCACGCGCGCCAGCTGCAGATCCTTGCGCTCGACCCGGAAGATTTGCATCGGCCCCTGCCTGACGATCATCGGCAGCAACAGCAGGAAGGAACCCAGCGAGCGGATCAGGATCACCTGCCCCACCGAGAAGCTCGCCACCAGCCATTTGCCCATCGCATCGTTGACCGAGAACAGGAAATCGCCGAGCAGCATCAGCCCAACCCCCACCATCACGAGGTTCCTGGCACCCAGGGCGGCGGGCTGCGATTGCATGTGGGTATTCCTGTTTCGGAGAGCGCCGGACGGCGCATCTCGCCTCGCTTATATACGCTGCTGTGTCAAGCGGTGGCAGCGCCTCCGGCTATCCTGTCAACGCAACATTTCGATGATGGCCGAAAAGTCGCGCGGGCCGTTGCCCTGCTTCTCGAACAGTGCGTAAAGCTGCGCCGCCTCGGCACCGAGCGGCGTCGAGGCGCCGGTGGCAATTGCCGCCTCCTGCGACAGGCGCAGATCCTTCAGCATCAGCGCCGCGGCAAAGCCCGGCTTGTAGTCCCGATTGGCCGGCGAGGCTGGAACCGGGCCCGGCACCGGGCAATAGGTGCTGAGCGACCAGCACTGGCCCGATGAGGTGGATGCCACATCGAACAGCGCCTGATGCGACAGGCCGAGCTTTTCGCCGAGCGCGAACGCCTCGCAGACGCCGATCATCGAGATGCCGAGGATCATGTTGTTGCAGATCTTCGCCGCCTGCCCGGCGCCTGCCTCGCCGCAATGGACGATCTTCTTGCCCATCGCCTCCAGCACCGGCCCCGCCTTGGCAAAGGCTTCGGCACTGCCGCCGACCATGAAGGTCAGCGTGCCCGCCTCGGCGCCCGCTGTGCCTCCCGAAACGGGAGCGTCGAGCGACAGGCAACCCGCGGCGCGCGCCATCTCATGCGCCTTTCGGGCGCTCTCGACATCGATGGTCGAGCAGTCGATCACCAGCCGGCCGGAGGGGACCGACGCCAGGATATCGGTCCAGGCGGTGAGCACGTGCCGGCCCTGCGGCAGCATGGAGACCACGACGTCGGCCTCCGCCACCGCCTGGCTGATATGGCTTGCGGCGTACACGCCCGAGGCCTCGGCGGCCTTCAGGAGGGCCGCCACCAGGTCGAAGCCGATCACCTGGTGGCCCGCCTTGACGAGATTGGCCGCCATCGGCCCACCCATGTTTCCGAGCCCGATGAATGCGATCCGTGCCATGCCTCTCTCCCATGCCATGTGCCTATGGGAAATAGCTATGTCACGATTGCGCCGCGTCGATAGCCCCTCCCATTGATCCCAACGCCTGTCCGCACGGCTGTTGACGCTTTCTGCCTGCGGGTCTAAGCCCAATGCCTGTGAGGACATGCCTGCCCGTGGAGCAGGACCGTGGAGGAAAGACCATGCAGCACACCCGCGAGACCTTCGACTGGGCCGATCCATTCCGGCTCGTGGAGCAGTTGACCGACGAGGAGCGCATGGTGCTCGACACGGCCCATTCCTACGCCCAGGAGAAACTGGCGCCGCGTGTGCTCGAAGCCTTCCGCCATGAGAAGACCGACCCTGCGATCTTTCGCGAGATGGGCGAGCTCGGCCTCCTCGGCCCGACGATATCACCCGAATATGGCGGCGCCGGCCTCGGCTACGTGGCCTACGGCCTGATCGCCCGAGAAGTCGAACGCATCGACAGCGGCTATCGCTCGATGATGAGCGTGCAGTC
This sequence comes from Hyphomicrobiales bacterium, assembly GCA_900471485.1. GTDB lineage: Bacteria > Pseudomonadota > Alphaproteobacteria > Rhizobiales > Rhizobiaceae > Rhizobium. The sequence goes on along the minus strand of UCEU01000001.1, from coordinate 129,312 downwards.
GTCGCTGGTCATGCTGCCGATCGATGCATTCGGCTCCGAGGCGCAGAAGCAGAAGTATCTTCCCAAGCTCGCGACCGGCGAGTGGATCGGCTGCTTCGGCCTGACAGAACCCAATCACGGCTCCGACCCGGGATCGATGGCGACGCGCGCCAGGGCGGTCGATGGCGGCTACAGCCTGAGCGGTTCCAAGACCTGGATTTCCAACGCGCCGATCGCCGATGTCTTCGTCGTCTGGGCAAAGACCGAGGACGGCCTCATCCGCGGCTTCATTCTCGAAAGAGGCTGGAAGGGGCTGTCGGCCCCCGCCATCCATGGCAAGGTCGGGCTGCGCGCCTCGATCACCGGCGAAGTCGTGATGGAGAACGTCTTCGTTCCCGAGGAAAACCTGCTGCCCGACGTCTCGGGCCTGAAGGGTCCCTTCACCTGCCTGAATTCGGCCCGCTTCGGCATTGCCTGGGGCGCGCTCGGCGCCGCCGAGGATTGCTACGCCAGGGCGCGGCAGTACACGCTGGACCGCAAGCAGTTCGACCGGCCGCTTGCCGCCAACCAGCTGATCCAGAAGAAGCTCGCCGACATGGCGACCGAGATCTCGCTCGGCCTGCAGGGCTGCCTCAGGCTCGGCCGGATGAAAGAGGACGGGCATCCACCCGTCGAGCTCACCTCCATCCTCAAGCGCAACTCCTGCGGCAAGGCGCTCGACATCGCCCGCATGTCCCGCGACATGCTGGGGGGTAACGGCATTTCCGACGAGTTCGGCATCGCCCGGCATCTGGTCAACCTCGAGGTGGTCAACACCTACGAGGGCACCCATGACATCCACGCGCTGATCCTCGGCCGCGCCATCACCGGCATCGCGGCTTTCGCCAACTGACGGCCCGATCCCTCGGTCCAAATTGAAACTTGCGCGACAATGTGCAAGCTTTCGCTCGTCGCGCCGAATTGGCGGCCGACGCGGGGGATCGCACATGCTTCTGTTTCTGGCATTTCTGATCGGCATCATTGCAGGCCTGCGGGCCATGACGGCGCCCGCCGTCGTCGCCTGGGGCGCATCGCTCGGCTGGTTCGACGTCTCGTCGACGCCGCTGGCTTTCATGGGATACCGCTGGACGCCCTGGGTATTCACGCTTTTCGCGCTTGTGGAACTGATCACCGATCAGCTGCCTTCGACGCCGTCGCGCAAGGTGCCGATGCAGTTCGCGGCGCGCATCATCATGGGCGGCTTGAGCGGCGGAGTGATCGGCGCGTCTGGCGGCTCGCTGTTGGCGGGGCTTGTCGCCGGCGCCATCGGCGCGGTTGCCGGCACGTTCGGCGGTGCCGCGGCGCGCGGCAAAATGGCGGCGACCTTCAATAGCGACAGGCCGGCGGCGCTGATCGAGGACGCGGTCGCCATCATCGGCGCGCTTCTGATCGTGGCGGCCGTGTGATGCGGCGCTTCGACGCCATCGTCATCGGCGCCGGGCAGGCCGGCCCGTTCCTCGCCGCCCGCATGGCTGACGCCGGCATGAAGGTGGCGCTGATCGAGCGCAAGTTTCTCGGCGGCACCTGCGTTAATGCCGGCTGCATGCCGACCAAGACGCTGGTGGCCAGCGCCCGCGCCGCCCATGTCGCCCGCACCGGCGGCCCCTACGGCGTGGTCGTCAACGGCTCTGTCGGCATCGACATGGGTATCGTGCGCAAACGGGCCGAGACGGTGACCATGAACGCTCGCAACGGCCTGATCGGCTGGTTCGGCGGCATGGAAAACGTGACCGTGATCTACGGCCACGCCCGCTTCGAGGACAAGAGCACCGTCACCGTCGATGGCGATCAGCTGACGGCGCCGAAAATCTTCCTCAATGTCGGCGCCCGCCCGACCATTCCGGATCTGCCGGGGCTAACGGATGTCGACCATCTCACCTCAACCTCGATCATCCATCTCGACCAGTTGCCCCGGCACCTCGCGGTGATCGGCGGCAGCTATATCGGGCTGGAATTCGCGCAGATGTACCGCCGCTTCGGCGCCGAGGTAACGGTCATCGAGCGCGGGCCGAAGCTCGCATCGCGGGAGGATGCGGACATCTCCGACGCGATCGCCGATATACTGCGCGCCGAGGGCATTGCCGTTCACACCGACGCCGACGATCTCGGCTTTTCGAAATCGCGCGACGGCATCAGGGTCTCGATCGGCAAGGGTGTGGCCGATATCGACGCCAGCCATGTGCTGGTCGCGACCGGTCGCACGCCCAACACCGACGATCTCGGGCTGGACCGCGCCGGTGTCGCGACCGACAGGCGCGGCTATGTCACCGTCGACGACCGGCTGGCGACCAATGTCGAGGGCATATGGGCGCTCGGCGATTGCAACGGCCACGGCGCCTTCACCCACACTTCCTACAACGACTTCGAGATCGCAGCCGCCAACCTTCTCGACGGCGAGGACCGCAAGCTGAGCGACCGGATTCTCGCCTACGCGCTCTACATCGACCCGCCGCTCGGCCGCGTCGGCATGAGCGAGCGCGAGGCCCGCGCTTCGGGTCGCTCCATCTTGATCTCCACCCGCCCCATGAGCCGCGTCGGCCGCGCCAACGAGCGCGGCGAAACGCAAGGCTTCATGAAGGTGATCGCCGACGCCGACAGCAAGCAGATCCTCGGCGCCGCCATCCTCGGCATCGAGGGCGACGAGGCGATCCACGGCTTCATCGACGCCATGAACGCCAGGACGCCCTACCCGGTGCTGAAATGGTCGGTACCGATCCACCCGACGGTGTCGGAGCTGATCCCGACGCTGCTGGGGGATTTGCGGGCGGGGTAGGAAGGTACGGATGGGATTTGGCAATTGGTGACATTGTGCCGTGGCTCCCCTTCATCCGGCTGCCGCCACCTTCTCCCCGCAGGGGAGAAGAGACTCGTGGCTGCGCGCTCGCCCAGATCTTTCTCGTTTGCGAAAAGGACATCACGATTGGGCACAGCGTTGCCCCCAGCCCCTTCGCCCCAGCGGGGAGAAGTGCCGGAGCGACAGCGAGGCGATGAGGGGGCCACGGGCGTAAACGTTGCGGCTCCAGCAATATGCACACGACAAAACCCCGCGCCGGAGACCTCTCCGCGACGGCATGACACAACGGGAATGGGCAGGCGAAGGTCGGTATGAAATAGTAATGTCAGGCAATATCGCCTGCCCGATCATATCGAGGCTTCCGGATATCCAGGCCGACAGGAGCGTCTCTCGGCCTTTCGCTTCCGGATGGATGTGAAGTCCTGACGACCTCGACATTCACCTCTCAACAACCATCACTGGACGCCGGGCTCGCGCCCTGATGTGTCAGATCCGGTTCGCGACCCGGCTCCCTGTCCAATGACGCCATCAGTATGGGTGCGCCCGTGGACACGGGGATGCGCGGGGACGATGCGATTCTCAAACCGCTGAAATCGCGGCGATATCTTTCGTCGCGCAAGATTGTTACCCCCCCCGCGATGGGGCGATCTCGGCGTCGGCACCGCGAGGCATCCCCGCGAAGGGCGGGGATGCGCGCCGCAGCGGCTAGTCGAGAACGATCTGCAGCTTGACGTCGTCGGGGCGCGCCTCGACGGCGCGATCGAAGGCCTTGATGGAATCCTCGAATTTGAAGGTTTCCGAGATCAGCGGTTTCAGGTCGACTCGACCGGAGCCCAAGAGCGCGATCGAGCGTTTGTACTGGTGGGCGTAGCGGAACACGGTCTCGATGCGGATTTCCTTGGTCGAGGCGGTCGACACGTCGAAACCGACGGGGTTGACCGGCAGGCCCACGGCGACGATGACGCCACCAGGACGCGGCAATTCCATGATCGTTTCCCAGGCCTTGGGCGAGCCCGAGCATTCGAACACGACATCAGCACCCCAGCCGTCGGTCAGCCGCGCGACTTCCTCCGCGAGGTTCTTCTCGCGGATGTTGACGGGGATGACGCCCTGGTACTGGGCGGCGATATCGAGCTTGGGCTGGGCGAGATCGGCAACGATGGCGCGGGCGCAGCCGCCGGCAAGGGCGGCGATCGCCACCATGGTGCCGATCGGGCCGGCGCCGAGGACGACGGCGGTATCGCCGGGCGCGATCTTCGCCTTCGACGCGGCCTGCATGCCGACCGCGAAAGGCTCGACCATGGCGCCTTCGGCGAAGCTCACATTGTCGGGAAGCTTGAAGGTGTAGTTGGCGGGGTGAACCACCTCTGATGTCAGCACGCCGTGAACGGGCGGAGTCGCCCAGAAAGTGACGGCGGGGTCGACATTGTACATGCCGAGACGGCTTGCCTTGGAATTGGGATCAGGGATGCCGGGCTCCATGCAGACACGGTCGCCGACCTTCAGATGCGTGACGCCTTCGCCGAGCTCGACAACGGTTCCCGCGGCCTCGTGGCCGAGCACCATCGGCTCGTTCACGACGAAGGGGCCGATCTTGCCGTGCGTGTAATAGTGCACATCCGAACCGCAGACGCCGACCGTGTGGATCTTGATCTTCACCTGCCCCGGACCGGTATCCATCGGAAGATCGATATCGCGAAGCGCAAGCTCATGCTGGCGCTCGAGCACCAGTGCGCGGACTTTGGTCATTGTCTGTTTCCTTCCCTGGTGTCCGACCGCTGAATCGGGCCGGACCATGGGATGGATTATAGGGCGCGAAGCGACCCGAATTCAATTCCGCAAAGCAGGCTTCTGCTCACGAATTGATAAAATGCCCAAGCACCATGCGCGGCGAGCGCCTGCCTCCAGCCTCAGCTCTGTGCCTTGTGCAGCCGATTATAGGCGCCGTCGCGCGCCACCAGATCCTGGTGCGTCCCCTGCTCGAGAATGCCGCTGCCGTCGATGACGACGATGCGGTCGGCGGCGCGGATGGTGGCGAGACGGTGGGCGATGATCATCGTCGTGCGGCCCTTGGCGAGCTCGGCCAGCGATTGCTGGATTGCGCGTTCGGTCTCCGTGTCGAGCGCCGAAGTGGCCTCGTCGAGGATCAGGATCGGCGGGTTCTTCAGGAACATGCGGGCGATGGCCAGGCGCTGTTTCTGGCCGCCGGACAGCTTGACACCGCGCTCGCCGATGACGGTGTCGAGCCCCTGCGGCATTCCCGCGATCATCTCTTCCAGCTTGGCCCGGCGCGCGGCATCCTTGATATCGGCTTCGCTGGCGCCGAGGCGTCCATAGGCGATGTTCTCGCGGATCGTGCCGGCGAAGAGGAAGACATCCTGCTGCACGATGCCGATCTGCCGGCGCAGCGAGGCAAGCGTCATGTCGCGCACATCGATGCCATCGACAAGGATGGCACCGCCGGTGACATCGTAGAAACGCGGCAGCAGCGAGCAGATGGTGGTCTTGCCGGCACCGGACGGACCAACGAAGGCGATGGTTTCGCCTGCGCGGATCGTCAGGTTGACATCCTTGAGCACCGGCCGGGCGTCACTGTAACCGAAGGAAACGTTGCGGTAGACGATCTCGCCTTCGAGATGCTCGATCGTCCGGGCGCCGGGGGCATCCGCGATATCGGGTTCGGTATCCAAGAGCTCGGTGAAGCGGCGGAAGCCGGCGATGCCCTTGGGGTAGGATTCGATGACGGAATTGATCTTCTCGACCGGGCGGAAGAACACCGCGACCAGAAGCAGGAAGCCGATGAAGCCGCCGGCGGTCAACTGGCCGGCGAGCACGAAATAGCTGCCGGCGATCATGACGACCATCTGCGTCAGGCGCATCGCCATGTAGCTGAGCGAGGTGCTGGCCGCCATGATGCGGTAGGCCTCCAGCTTGGTGCGACGGTAGTTCTGGTTGTCGGTCTCGAACAGCGAGCGCTCGTGATCCTCGTTGGCAAAGGCCTGGACGACGCGCACGCCGCCGACGCTTTCCTCGATGCGGGCATTGAAATTGCCGACGCGGCCGAAGAGCGCGCGCGAGTTGATCGTCATCCGGCCGCCGTAGCGGCTGGTGACCCAGGCCGTCAGCGGCACGACGGCGGCGGTGATAAGGCCCAACTGCCAGTTGACCGACAGCATCAGGATCAGCGCGCCGATAAAGGTCATCAGCGCGATGAACAGGTCTTCCGGCCCGTGATGGGCGACTTCGCCGATCTCTTCCAGGTCCTTGGTCAGGCGGCCGACGAGATGGCCGGTCTTCTGGTTGTCGAAATAGCTGAAGGAGAGCTTCTGCAGGTGATCGAAGGCGGCGCGGCGCATGTCGGTCTCGATATTGATGCCGAGCATGTGGCCCCAATAGGTGACGACGGCCATCAGGCCGGTATTGATCGCATAGACCACCAGCAGCGCGGCCGTGGCAAGCAGGATCAGCAGCCAGTCGTGGCTGAGCAGCAGCCTGTCGACGAAGAGCTTCACTGCCATCGGAAAGCCGAGTTCGAGCAGGCCGGAGAGAATGGCGCAGCCGAAATCGAGCAGGAACAGGCCGCGATAGGGACGGTAATAGGAGAAGAAGCGGCTCAGCATTGCGACCTTGGATAATCGTTTAAGCGAATGAGGGCGGCCGGAATGGGCCGGGCGCACGAAACGTGACCTCCACTCTCATATTTCGCGTGCGATGCCAACCGTTAGATTGTACTTCATTGGTACCCCACAATTTGTTGAACGCAACCGCGTGAACCAACGGATACTTATGGTCTTCTTATACGCGGCGACCTTCTGTCACCTCGAACATTTATCCAAGTGGCCGTAATAAGCGGCTTATCGCCCTGTCGCGGCACGGACTTTCAGGAACGCACGAGCACCTCATGGATCTTTCCAGCATCATCCAGCCCGAGCACACGTTCATAGGCGTCGCCGCCACCACCAAATGGCGCGGCCTGCAGGCAATCGCCGAAAAGGCCGCCAAGGCGTTCGAGATCGACGAACGGAAGATCATCACGGCGCTGGAAAGCCGCGAGAGCCTGGGCTCGACCGGCATCGGCAACGGCATCGCCGTGCCGCATGCTGTCATCGAAGGCATGACGCATCCGCGCGGGCTTCTAGTGCGCTTCGCCCGCCCGCTCGATTTCGAAGCCGTGGACGACGTGCCGGCGGATATCGCCTTCGCGCTTCTGTTCGGCGAAAGCAACCGCGGAGAATATCTGAACGTGCTGGCCGCGATTGCCCGCAAGCTGCAGTCTCCGCAGATCGTCGCCGCCATGCGCGCGGCGAAAAGCGCTGAGGAATTCTATTCCGACTTCCTCGCCGATTCCCGCCCTGCCGGATCGTGAAAGGGTGGGAAATGCCCGGGCATCCCCGTTGCCCGGCTCGCGAAACCGAGCAAGTCCATTTCAAAACAGCCGCTCAAATGGCATGGCATTTCGGGCAAGCGGCTGGAACCGAAACAATCTTCGTTTCATTATACGACCGAGTTGGTAGAGTTTAACTCACACACCAAGGAGGTTCCCATGCAGTCAATACGGATCACACGGCTTCTCGCGGCCGCAGTCTTCGCCGGCAGCGTCGCGATCGGCGCCGTGGCTCCCGCATTCGCGGATCAGACACTTCTGAACGTTTCCTATGATCCGACCAGAGAACTGTACAAGGACTTCAATGCCGCCTTTGCGGCCAAGTGGAAGAAGGACGGCAACGAGGCCGTTACCATCAAGGCATCGCATGGCGGCTCCGGCGCGCAGGCGCGTTCCGTCATCGACGGTCTCGACGCCGACGTGGTGACGCTGGCGCTGGAAGGCGACATCGACGCCATCGCCCAGAAGACCGGCAAGATCCCGGAAAACTGGAAGACCAAGTTCCCGAACAACTCCGTTCCCTACACCTCCACGATCGTCTTCCTCGTCCGCAAGGGCAACCCGAAGGGCATCAAGGACTGGGCCGATCTCGTCAAGGACGACGTCCAGGTCATCACCCCGAACCCGAAGACCTCGGGCGGCGCACGCTGGAACTTCCTCGCCGCCTGGGCATGGGCCAAGCAGGCGAACGGCGGCGACGACGCCAAGGCGCAGGATTACGTGACCAAGCTCCTCCAGCATGTTCCGGTGCTCGATACTGGCGCGCGCGGCGCGACCACCACCTTCGTCCAGCGCGGCCTCGGCGACGTTCTGCTCGCCTGGGAAAACGAAGCCTATCTCTCGCTCGAGGAACTCGGCCCCGACCAGTTCGAGATCGTGACGCCGGCCTTTTCGATCCGCGCTGATCCGCCGGTCGCAGTGGTTGACGGCAATGTCGACAAGAAGGGCACCCGCAAGGTCGCCGAAGCCTATCTCAACTATCTCTATTCCGACGAAGGCCAGAAGATCGCCGCCAAGCACTTCTATCGCCCGATCAAGCCCGAGGCAGCCGACAAGGCCGACATCGCCCGCTTCCAGGACGTGAAGCTCGCCACCATCGACGACTTCGGCGGCTGGAAGGAAGCACAGCCGAAATTCTTCGGCGACGGCGGCGTGTTTGACCAAATCTACAAGCCGGCACAATAATACATCTCATGAGAGCACATAGCCCCACGCGGTGGCGGTTCAAGCGGCCGAGCGTCATTCCAGGATTTGGAATGGCGCTCGGCTTTACCTTGATCTGGCTGACCCTCCTCATCCTCATCCCGCTGTCGGGCCTTGCCTGGCGGTCGAGCGAACTCGGCTGGGAAAAATTCCTGGCCATCGCGCTTGATGCGCGCACGCTGAACGCGTTGCGCATCAGTTTCGGCGCCGCCTTTGCGGCCGCCTGCGTCAATGCCGTTTCCGGCGTGGTGCTTGCCTGGGTTCTCGTGCGCTACCGCTTTCCCGGAAAGCGCGTCATCGATGCGATGGTGGACCTGCCCTTCGCGCTGCCGACCGCGGTCGCCGGCATCGCCCTTGCGACGCTCTATGCGCCGAACGGCTGGATCGGCCAGTTCCTGACGCCGCTCGGCATCAAGATCGCCTTCACGCCTCTGGGCATCGTCATTGCGCTGATCTTCGTCGGCCTGCCCTTCGTGGTGCGCACGGTGCAGCCCGTGATGGAGGAGATCGACAAGGAGGTGGAGGAAGCCGCAGCCACGCTCGGCGCCAACCGCCTGCAGACGATCTTTCGCGTGCTGCTTCCCGGCCTGGCGCCGGCGGCACTTACCGGCTTCGCGCTCGCCTTTGCCCGCGGCGTCGGCGAGTACGGTTCGGTGATCTTCATTGCCGGCAATTTGCCTTTCAAGTCGGAGATCGCGCCGCTGCTGATCGTGATCAAGCTCGAGGAATACAATTACGCGGCGGCGACCGGGATCGCGGCGGTGATGCTGATCATCTCCTTCGTCATGCTGCTCGTCATCAATCTCATTCAAAGCTGGAGCAGGCGGAGGTACGGCTATGGCGCTTGACGCAACCGCGCAACCGACGAAAGTCCGGTCCGTCGTGACCGAAAACAGGATCGCGCGCTGGACGCTCATCCTGGCGTCGCTGGTCTTCCTCCTGCTGATCCTGCTTCTGCCGCTGGCCGCCGTCTTCGTCGAGGCGTTCCGCAAGGGACCCGGCGCCTTCTTCGAGGCGCTGCAGGATGCCGAGACCTTCTCGGCCATCCGGTTGACGCTGATCGTCGCCTGCGTCAGCGTGCCGCTGAACCTGATCTTCGGCGTAGCGGCCGCCTGGGCGATCGCCAAGTTCGAATTCAAGGGCAAGGCGTTCCTGACGACGCTGATCGACCTGCCGTTTTCGGTGTCGCCGGTCATTTCCGGCCTGGTCTTCGTGCTGCTCTTCGGGGCGCAGACGCATCTTGGAGAGTGGCTGAGCGCCAACGACATCAAGATCCTGTTCGCCGTTCCAGGCCTGATCCTGGCAACGATGTTCGTCACCTTTCCCTTCGTCGCCCGCGAACTGATCCCGCTGATGCAGGAACAGGGCACCGGTGACGAGGAGGCGGCGATCTCGCTCGGGGCGAGCGGCTGGCAGACCTTCTGGCATGTCACCCTGCCCAATATCAAATGGGGCCTGCTCTACGGCGTGCTGCTATGCAACGCCCGCGCCATGGGCGAGTTCGGCGCCGTCTCGGTGGTCTCGGGGCATATTCGCGGCGAGACCAACACCATGCCGCTGCAGGTGGAAATTCTCTACAACGAGTATAACTTCACCGGTGCCTTCGCTGTCGCCACCCTGCTTGCCCTGCTTGCTCTCGTCACCCTTGTTTTGAAGACGCTGCTCGAAATGCGATACAGCGAAGAAATTGCCGCCAGCCGGCGACACTGAGGAATTAGAATGGAAGTTCGCGTCCAAAACCTGCGCAAGGAATTCGATCGCTTTCCGGCGCTGCACGATGTTTCCCTCGATATCCACTCCGGCGAGCTGATCGCCCTGCTCGGGCCGTCGGGCTCCGGCAAGACCACCCTCCTGCGGCTGATCGCCGGCCTCGAAAGCCCGACCGAGGGCCGCATCTATTTCGGTGAAGAGGATGCCTCCAGCAAGACCGTGCAGGAGCGCAACATCGGCTTCGTGTTCCAGCACTACGCGCTGTTCCGGCACATGACCGTTCTCGACAACGTCGCCTTCGGCCTCAAGGTCCGGCACGCCTCGCGCCGCCCGCCGAAGGACGAGATCAAGCGCCGGGCGCTGGAACTGCTGGAACTCGTGCAACTGCCGGGCCTCGAAAAGCGCTATCCGGCGCAGCTCTCCGGCGGCCAGCGCCAGCGCGTGGCGCTCGCCCGCGCCATGGCGGTGGAGCCGAACGTGCTGTTGCTCGACGAGCCCTTCGGCGCGCTCGACGCGCAGGTGCGCAAGGACCTGCGCAAATGGCTGCGCGAGATCCACGACCGCACCGGCCACACCACGGTCTTCGTCACCCACGACCAGGACGAGGCGATGGAGCTTGCCGACCGTGTGGTGGTCATGAGCCAGGGCGCGATCGAGCAGGTGGGGACGCCGGACGAAGTCTACGACCGCCCGAACTCCCCCTTCGTCTTCGGATTCGTCGGCCAGTCGAACTGTCTCAATGTCAGGATTACCGATGGCGAGATCTGGTTCGAGGACCGCCCGCTCGGCCTCAAGGCCGAAGGCGAGCCGGATGGCGAGGCCCAGCTCTATTTCCGCCCGCATGATATCGAGCTGCGCGACGGCTGCGGGGGCTGCATTGCCGGCCTGATGACGACCAGCCGCCGCGTCGCCGGCACCCGCCACATCGAGGTCGACATCGGCAAGGGCCACCCGGTGATCGAGCTGGAACTGCCGCCGTCGCAGGCCGACAGCCTTGATCGCAGCCGCATCGCCTTCCGGCCGAGCCGCTGGAAGCTGTTCCGCACCGCCTGAGGCGGTTTCATCTCATTGGGAAAATGGGCATGGCGCACAAGCGCCCTGCCCGCAGCCACGCGGCAGCTATCACGCGGGCAATAAAAAAGGCCGGGGCAAAATTGCACCGACCTTCTCAACATCGCTATTCACCAGTGCCAGTACATCCGTGGTCAAAGACTAAAGCGATTACGGCTATTGCGAACATCCGCGAATTCGGTGGGACGCTCAACCAGCAATGCCGATGAGAGCTATATGGGGGAGCATTGTGTCGGAAACAAGGTCACCGCAAAAAAATCCGGAAATTCTATCTTTGCGGGTGAGTATCGCGGAAAGTTTACTGCGGTAAACTCGTAACCTTTACTCATTCACGGACTATTTCACCCCATGGCATAACACCAGCCTTGTCTGCGCCGGGCAGCTGTCTTAGCTCAGATGTGAATTGGAACATGTCTGATGATTTATCTTCTGGTCGCGATCCCGATCATTTTCGTCTGTTTTCTGCTGTCTCCACGATCGACGTTGGCCGCATTGCTGGCGGTGATCGCGGCCGTAGCAGTGGTCGGCGCCTATATCTACCTCCAACAAAGCGATCGTAACGGTCTGGCAAGCCAGGTCCGCGGGACGAGCAGCGGCACCGCAAGCTGCAGCGATCCCGCCAAGACAGTTGCGGTGAAACTGTCGAACGATACGGACCGGCAGGTGAACGTCGTCCGCTTTCGGTTGATCGCCAAGCGCCCCGGCTACAGCGACGAGGCCTATTCCGACTATTTCACCAGCAGCAAGATCATCGAGCCGCACGGCACCTTCGAAACCTGCTGGACGCTCAACCAATACCGCGGTCTCGAAACCCTTCCCGGCAAGCCGGCGCCTTCGGAATTCGATTGGTCCGTCGATATTTCGTCCGTCGATTTCGCGAGTTGATCGACCGACTCGTGCGATGACGTGTCAAGGAACTGTTCGCGCCCATCGCGGTTTGGCCCATGTCAGCCAACGAGGAGACTACGATGAGCGAAGAACGCCGCCCGACACCGCCTTACCCCGAACAGCGTCAGGAGCCTCCCGGCAAAACGACGCGCATGCAGCCCGTGCCTGATCACGGCGAGTATTCCTATCGCGGGAACGGCAGACTGGAGGGGAAGGTCGCACTGATAACCGGCGCCGACTCCGGTATAGGCAAAGCGGTCGCGATCGCGTTCGCTCGGGAGGGAGCCGACGTCCTCATCTCGTTCCTGGATGAAACCGAAGATGCCGAGGACACCGCAAGATGGATACGGGATGCAGGCCGACGGGCAGTGATGGTCCCGGGCGACATCACGTCCGAAGAACACTGCAAAGACCTTGTGCAGCATACGGTCCGCGAACTCGGCTCGATCGACGTCCTTGTCAACAACGCCGCCTTTCAACGCACCTACTCGGATATAGCGGATATCACGGTCGAGGAATGGGATCGCACATTCCACACCAATATCCATGCGCCGTTCTTTCTCTCGAAGGCTGCAATCCCCTATATGCGGCCCGGCAGCTCGATCATAAACACCACCTCGATCCAGTCGCGCCAGCCATCATCTCACCTGCTCGCCTATGCATCGACCAAAGGCGCGGTCTCGAACTTCACGGCTGGGCTGGCCGAAATGGTGGCCGAGAAGGGTATCCGGGTGAACGCCGTCGCGCCTGGCCCTATCTGGACCCCGCTGATCCCCTCCACGATGCCGCCGGAAAAGACCACGACGTTTGGCCAGCAGACATTGATCGGCCGTGCCGGACAGCCGGCAGAACTGGCCGGCGCCTACGTGCTCCTAGCATCCGATCTCGGGAGCTTCATGACCGGCGCGGTGGTTCCCGTGACTGGCGGCGAGATCATGATATAATTGCTACCGCAGCATTCTTCATTGCGCCGCCGCGCGGTAGGGTTTCGCCGGCGGTGACCACTGTGATCACGGTTTCGTTCACTCGAAACTTCGACGTGCTGCGGACGTTGTCCTTGAGGAGGAAATGACCATGTCCCATTCACGAGATAACCGTCAGGTCCGCATCCCCGGTCCGAACGACCGGGATGTCGGGGAGCACTGCAAGAAATTCGGCATCGGGCCGAGCGAGGAACGCAAGCTGCAGAGGCTGCTCGGCAAGCATGCGCCGCTGCACAAAATACAGGCCAACGCCCCGCCCAGGCTGCCCAAATTCAGGTGAACAGCCTGCGCGGGTGACGTGCTTAGAGCAATTCCGCTTTTCTTCGAATCGCGGAACAGCTCTAATACTTTGTTTTCACGCAATTCCGGACGGAAAACCGCTTCGCACTTTTCCTGGAATAGCTCTAGACCGCCCGCTTGCCGGCGTCGTCGAAGACGTGGAGATGCTGCGCCGGGAAAGAGACATTGAGTGTCGGACCGGCGGTCAGTGCCTCGCGGTTCAGCGTGAAGACCTTGAACGGCAGGCCATGCAGCGACAGGTGCAGGATAATGCCGAAGCCGGTCGGCTCGATCAGCTCGACAGTGGCTTCTATACCAGTGGCGTCGTTGGTGATGCTGACGTGCTCGGGGCGAATGCCGAGCGTAACCTTGGCGCCATCAGCGAGCGACAGCGGCGCCGGCAGGGCGACCACGGTGCCATCCTTGAGCTTGACGCCGCCTGTCTGGTAGGTCGCGTCGAGGAAGTTCATGCCGGGCGAACCGATGAAGCCGGCGACGAAGAGATTGGCCGGACGATCGTAAAGTTCGAGCGGGCTGCCGACCTGCTGCACCACGCCGCCATGCATGGCGACGATGCGATCGGCGAGCGTCATCGCCTCGATCTGGTCGTGGGTGACGTAGATCGAGGTGGCCTTCAGGTCTCCGTGGAGCTTCTTGATTTCGGCGCGCATCTGCTCGCGAAGGCGGGCGTCGAGGTTCGACAGCGGCTCGTCGAACAGGAAGGCCTTGGGCTGGCGCACGATGGCGCGACCCATGGCGACGCGCTGCCGCTGGCCGCCGGATAGCGCTTTCGGCCGGCGCTCGAGCAGCGGATCGAGACCGAGCTTCGATGCCGCGGCGCTGACGGCGCTGGCGATCTTCTCCTTGGCCGTCTTCCTGAGCTTCAGGCTGTAGCTCATGTTGCCCGCGACGTTCATGTGCGGATAGAGCGCGTAGGACTGGAACACCATGGCGATGTCGCGGTCTTTCGGATGCAGCTCGTTGACGCGGTTGCCGTCGATCTGGATCTCGCCGGCGGTGACGCCCTCAAGGCCTGCGATCATGCGCAGCAGCGTGGACTTGCCGCAGCCCGACGGGCCGACCAGCACGACGAACTCGCCGTCCTTGATCTCGAGATCGACGCCGTGCAGCACCTGCACATGGCCGTAGGCTTTCTGGATGTTCTTGATATCAATCGATGCCATGTGACTAACCCTTGACCGCGCCGGCCGTCAGGCCCTGGACGAGATAACGCTGAATGAGCAGGAAGAAGAGACCGGCCGGAATGAGCGCGAGAACGCCCGCCGCCATCATCTGCCCGAAATCCACCGAGAATTTGGAAACGAAAGTGAGAAGCCCGACCGGGAAAGTCGCCGCGTCGTTGCCGTTGATCAGCATCAGCGCGAACAGAAGTTCGCTCCATGCCGCCGTGAAGACGAAGCCGAGCGTGGCCGCGATCCCCGGCAGGGTCAGCGGCAGGATGATCTGCCGGAAGGCCGTGAACTGCGTGGCGCCGTCGATCATCGCCGCCTCCTCGAGATCCTTCGGGATACCGTCGAAGAAGGACTGCATCAGGAAGGTGGCGAAGGGCACGTTGAAGGCGGTGTAGACGACGACGAGGCCGGTGAGGCTGTTCGTCAGGTGCAGCGGCGTCAGGATCTTGAAGATCGGCGCCACCAGCATGACCAGCGGGAACATCTGGGTGAGCAGCATCAGCGCCACGATCCAGTATTTCGCCCGGAAATTGAAGCGCGACAGCGCATATCCCGACAGCGAGGCGCAGATGGTGACGACGATCGCCGTCGAGGCCGAGACGATCAGGCTGTTCTTGAAGAAGGTCGGAAAGGCGCTGTGCTGGATGACGAAGGAATAGTGCTCCCAGGTCGTGCGCGACGGCCACATGCGCACGCCCTCGGAATAGAGCAGGTCGTTCGGCGTTACCGAGACCTTGAGCAGCCAGAACAGCGGAAACAGCGCGAAGACGATGTAGCAGAGGATCGCCAGGCGATGCGCGATGGTGGGAAGAATGCGTCTCATGGCCTCAATCCTTGTTCAGCAGGCTCTGCCGCAGCAGGATGATCAGCATCGAATAGGCAAGCAGCAGCACCAGCAGCACCAGCGCGATCGCCGAGGCATAGCCGAAATCCAGCCGCTTGAAGGCCTGGGTGAAGATGTAGCTGGCGACGATCTGCGTGCGGTCCGCCGGGCCGCCGCCGGTCATGACGACGATGAGATCGGCGAAGTTCGACACCCAAACGGTGCGCAGGAGCACGGTAATCGCGATCGTCGGCGCCAGGAACGGCAGCGTGATCGAGCGGAAGCGCTGGAACCAGCCGGCGCCGTCGATCGAGGCGGCCTCGTAGAGATCGCGCGGGATCGCCTGCAGGGCGGCCAGCAGAGTGATGGCGAAGAAGGGAATACCCCACCAGACATTGGCGATGATCGGCCCCCACATCGCATATTGCGGATCGGACAGGATGTTGCCCGGCTCGCTCATCAGCCCCAGCGCATAGAGCCAGTGCGGAATGGGACCGATGACGGGATTGAAGAGCCAGGCCCAGTTGAGGCCGGCGAGGAAGGACGGCACCGCCCAGGGCAGGAAGACCAGCGCCTGCACCAGCCCGCGGCCCCAGAAGGGCTTGTCGAGAAGGAGCGCCAGGATGAGGCCGAACACGAACTGCAGGGCGACGGACGCGCCGGTCCACAGCAGGGTGTTCTTCAGCGCACCGTAGAACGCGGCGTCTTTGGCCAGCGCCCGGAAATGATCCAGCCCGATGAAGCCGCCGGAAAAGGGGTTTAGCAACTGGATATCGCGGAACGCATAGGACACGCCGATCACCAACGGCACCAGCATCACGGCGATGATGAGCACGAGCGATGGGGCGCTGTAGAGATAGGGTTCCGAGGCATCGGCGACGCGCTTCAGCCACGACCTGCGGTCATGGCGTCTGTCCAGCGTATCGGCGGTCATGGTCATCTGGGTGCGGCTTTCATGGTTCGACTATACGATCCCAATAGGGACTGGGCCCCCTCATCCGCCTGCCGGCACCTTCTCCCCGTTGGGGAGAAGGGATTTGCCGCGACGTCTCCGTTCCCTTCTCCCCTCGGGGAGAAGGTGGCCCGTAGGGTCGGATGAGGGGGCTGCTTGCTCTGAGCCCGCTTACTTCTTCGCGAGGTACTTCTGCTGTGCGGCGGTCAGGTATTCCGCCCACTGATCAGCCAGTTCCTTCGGCGTGATATCGCCGAGAAGCGCCTGCTGCGTCGTCTTGATGGCGAGCGAATCCTTGAAGAAGGCGAATTCCTCGAGGTAGGTCGGCATCACGGTCGGAACGATGTTCTTGTCGGCCAGTTCGTCGAACCAGCCCTTGAACTGCTCGCTGGCATAGAAGGGGTCCTTCTCAGCCGAGGTGTGAACCGGCAGCGCGCCGGTGCGCTTGTTCCACTCGATGTTGCCCTCGGGCGATTCCAGCGTTTCGATCAGCTTCCAGGACAGATCCTTGTTCTGGCTGGTGGTGAACATCGACCAGCCGGCGAAGCCGATGGTCGTGAAGCCCTTGCCGCTCGGGCCGACAGGCATCTTGGTGACGCCGAAATCTTCCGGCTTCATGCGCTGAGCAACCGCGATGAGGGCATCCGGATCCTGGTCGAGCATGGCGCAGGTGCCGGAATAGAAGCCGGCGACGGTCTCGTTGAAGCCCCAGTTGACGCTGTCCTTCGGCGCCAGGCCCTTCTTGTAGAGATCGACCACCCATTCGAGACCCTTGGTCCAGCCTTCGCTGTTCATGGTCGAGGTGCCGTCGTCGTTGAAGAACTTGTTGGAGCCGGCCATGGTCGCGCCGAACATCACCCAGCCGTTCAGGCCGCCCGGTCCGCCGCGCAGGCAGTAGCCGGACTTGCCGGGAAGCTTGGAGACCTTTTCGGAGGCGGCGACGAATTCGTCCATCGTCTTCGGCGGCTCGGAAACGCCGGCTTCCTTGAAGAGGTTCTTGTTGTAGAACAGCGCGCGCAGGTAGAAGCCGTAAGGCAGCATGTAGGCGGTGTTCTTGACGTCGCGGCCGAGTTCCAGCGCGCGCGGGGTCAGGCCCTTGGTGTATTCCCATTTTTCGAGGTAGGGCTCGAGGCTTTCGAGCATGCCGTTATTGGCATAGAGGGAGAGCCAGGTATCCGGCATTTCCATGACGTCGGGCGTATCGCCGGCCGAGACCATGGTCGCGAACTTCTGGAACGCCTCGTTCCACGGCAGCGAGATGATGTCGACCTTCGTGCCGGGATTGGCGGCCTCGAACTTGCCGACGAGCGATTTCAGCGTCTCGGTGCGCTCCGGGCTGGTAATGACTTCGACGAGCTTTAGCGTCGTGTCGGCCATTGCCGTGCCTGCCATCATCGTGGCGAGCAGCGTTGCGGTGATCAGTCTTTTCATGCTCATTCCCCCTTCCAGGTTTTTTCCTCTAAGTCTTGCCTTACGAAGCGACGGCAAGCGCCTCCTCGATATCCCTCCACAGCGCCTCGGTTCCTTCGAGGCCGACATGGAGGCGTACGGACCGCGCATGGATCCCGAAGGTATGCGCGGAATTCGGTTGCGCCTTCTGCTGAAGGACGACCTCGCCTGGTACGATCAGGCTTTCATGCCCACCCCAGCTCACTCCCAGTTTGAAGAGCTTGAGGTGATCGGCGAAGGCGCGAATATCGACGCCTTCGCGGAATATGAACGAGAACAGGCCGGAGGTGCCGTGAAGGCCCGCCGGCAGGCGGTTCGCAAGACCCGGATGGCAGACGGTCTCCACCACATCGAGCTCCTGCAGGCGCTTGGCGATGGTCATGCCGGCCGCCTCGTGCGCCTTCATGCGGATCGGCAGCGTGCGCATGCCGCGGATCAGGAGCCAGGCGTCGAAGGGCGACAGCTTGCCGCCGAGATAGGGATAGGATTCCGCCTTGACCCGCGCCACCATCTCTTTCGATCCGGCAACAACGCCGGCGACGACATCGCTATGGCCGCCGAGATACTTGGAGGCCGAGTGGATGACGAGATCGACGCCGAGCGTGAGCGGCTTCTGGAACACCGGGCTCGCCCAGCTGTTATCGATCATCGAGACGACGCCGTGCTTTCTGGCGAGTGCCGCCAGCGCGCCGACATCGTGCGCCTCCATGACCCAGCTGGTCGGGCTTTCCATGTAGAACAGCTTGGCGCCGGGCAGCGCCTTGGCGACGGCCTCCTCGTCACGGCCGTCGACATAGGTCACTTCGACCTTCATCCGCTTCAGGATGGTGCCGAACAGGCGAAAGGCGTCGGGATAGACATGCTTGACGGCGACGATGCGATCACCCGGCTCGACGAAGGCAAGCACCGCCGACGAGATCGCCGCCATGCCGCTTGCAAAACCGAGCGCGTCTTCCGCACCCTCGAGCTTGGCCAGCATCTCCTCGAACATGCGTACCGTCGGATTGAGGCCCCGCGTGTAGATCGGACGCACCTTCTCGCCGCGATAGGAGGCGATCATGTCGTCGTAATCGGAGAAGGTGAACAGCGAGGTCTGGAAGATCGGCGGCACCACGGCCTCGGCGAAGTTCCCCTCGTCGTGCGCGGTGATGATGGAGGCAAGTTCGAACGGGTCTGCGCCGTTGCTCATTTGGACATTTCCTTGATGTCTTCCTCGACGACCGCGAGGATCTTCAGTGTCTCTTCGCGCGCCGCCTCGGGATCGCGCGCGGCGATCGCGTTGAAGAGCGTGCGGTGAAAGGGAAAGGAGCGGCGGGCGAAATCCTGCCGCTCGAAGGGGTGCTGCCAGAACTGCCAGAAGGTCTCGCGCATCTGTTCTAGAAGCTGACGGAACAGCGGATTGTGAGTGGCGTCGTAGATCGCCAGATGGAAGGCGAGATCCTCGGGGCCGGAGGTGCCCTTCTCGATGTGGACGCGCTCCATCTCGTTGAGGTTCCGCTCGATCAGCGCAAGATCCTCAGCCGTCCGCTTTGCAGCCGCCACCATGCCGGCCTCGCATTCGATGCCGCGGCGAACCTCCAGCGTCTGCAAGAGCGCGTCGCGCAGCGTGCCGGCATCGAGCGACAGCGGCATGTGGATCGTCGCCTTGGAAACCGGCTTCAACAGATAGGTGCCGCTGCCCTTGCGGGTCTCGATCACCCCAAGCGCCTGCAGATGGCTGATCGCCTCGCGGATCGTTGAACGGCCGACCTGCAGCTGCTCCATCAGCGCCCGCTCGGTCGGCAACCGCTCGCCCGCCTGCAGCCGCGCGTTCTCGACGTAATCGGCCAGCGCATCCGTCACCTGACGGGCGCGATCCAACGCCGGAAGCGGCCGCATCACCGGCCTGTTGTCGCTTGGTGCCTTCATGGTTCCCCAGATTATTATAGGCAGCCGGACCTGCTCGAATTGGTCTGACATCTTACCATTTACGAAAGCGAACAGTCCGTCAAGGGGATTGGACCGATGATGATGAGTGATCCGGGTCGGCCATAATCGCCGCACGTCGCTGCGGAGGGCGCGAGTGGTCCTCCATCGACTGCCCGGAATTGATAGCGGGAGCGCTAGCTTCTGCCATCGATCGATGCCAGACGATGTCGAAATACACGCGCCGATGGGCTCGCGGCTGCTAAAGCGACACTTTCGTCAAGGCGAGGCCAATGGCTCCATCGCGGGCTCGCCCTGTTGGCGAATGCCAGCCAAGACTTGAGCGGCGCTGCCGACAAAGCGCCGGGAACGCTGGCCCGAAGTTCGAGCGCGACGGCGTTGTCGAGAAGAGCATGACCTTTCTACGCGTGCAGCCTCTGGACGCGGCGGCGTAGATCGACGGCGTCGGACCTTCTCCACCGAAAACATCCGCTAAGGGCAGGAAGAGGTTGCGTGGACCAGGAACGGGCACCGTTCGGGGTGCTCTATTCCATTGCGCCGCCGAGAAAAAGCCGACCGACGCGGGGGTCTGCCAGCAACGTCTCGGCACGATCGTGCATCCGCGTTTGTCCCAGCTCCAGGACCAATCCATAGTCCGACATCGCGAGGGCGGCTTTGGCGTTTTGTTCCACCATCAATACCGTTACGCCTCCGTCGCGAAGGCGCGTGAGGGTGCGAAACACTTCCTGCACGAGGTTTGGCGAGAGGCCGATGGAGGGTTCATCGATCAGAATCAGCTTCGGGTCGAGAAGCAGCGCGCGAGCCACTTCAAGCTGCTTCTGCTGTCCACCCGAAAGCTCGACCGCCTTGCGATCGCGGTGCTGGCGCAGCGTCGGGAACTGGTCCATTACCACCTCGATCCGTTCGCGCACCGCCGCCTGATCCCTGGCCGTGATGCCCCCCATTTCGAGATTGTGATAGACGGAAAGCTGGGGGACGACATTGCGGCCTTGCGGCACATAGGTGATGCCCTTGGCGATCAGGTCGCGCGGCTTCAGACCGGCCACGTTTTCGCCGTTCATCAGGATCTCGCCGGAATGCAGGTCGAGCAGACCGAAGATCGCCTTGAACACCGTCGACTTGCCGGCACCGTTCGGACCGATGATCGTCGTGATGGAGCCCGAAGGGATCGCAAAGGAAACGCCGTTCAGGATCGTTATCTTGCCGTAGCCGCCGTAGACGTTCTTCAGTTCGAGCACCGTCAGCCTCCTAGATACGCGTCGATGACTTGCTGGTTGGATCGAATCTCCTCGGGTCTGCCCTCGGCGATGATCCGTCCTTCCGCAAGCACGATAATCCGGGTGCAGAGCGACATGACAAATTCCATATTGTGTTCGATAACCACGAAGGTTGTCCCGTGCTCCTGATTGTAGCTTTTCAAGCGTTCCTTTAGATGGGCGAGCATGGTGAGGTTGACGCCGCCGGCCGGCTCGTCGAGCAGAACCAGGTCGGGTCCGGCCATGAAGGCCATCGCCGCGTCGAGCAGCTTCTGCTGGCCGTAGGAAAGAGCACCCGCCTTCTCATCCCTCAAATGGGCGAGCTTGAAGAACGCGATAAGGCGATCCGCCTCGTCAGTCAGGCCGGCGTCGGGCGCGCCGAAGAGCCGCGACAGCATGGTGCCCCGGTGTTCCTGTCCCGCGAGAATGATGTTGTCGAGAACGCTCATCTCCGGAAAGACAGACAATTGCTGAAAGGTGCGGCCGACGCCCAACTTGTTCAGGCGAAAGGCGCGGGTTCCGGCCACGTCGTGGCCCTTGACCGAGACTGCACCGCTATCTGGCTTCAATTGACCCAGCACGCAGTTGAAGAGCGTCGACTTGCCGGAGCCATTGGGACCGATCAGCCCAAGGATCTCCCCTCTTGCGACCTCGAAGCTGACGTCGCGGACCGCCTGGATGCCACCGAAGGACTTTCGGATGTTGCGAACGGAGAGAACAGCGTCTGTCACAGGCTTGCTCCCTGCTTGAAGTCGTTGCGTTCAATCCGCCTCGGTCGAAGGGCACCAAGCATCTTGTGGCCCAATCCCATGAGGCCCTGAGGCGAATAGACCATAAGAACGATGACGGCAGCAGAGTAGATAATGAGGTAGTACCCCTCGGTAAACCGCAGGAACTCTGGCAGCAGGATCACCACCGCCGCACCGAGCATCGGACCGAAGAAGAAGCCCGAGCCGCCGACGACGACCATCAGCAGGATGCGCAGGGAGTGGCTGACGGCGAACGACGTCGGCTCGATGAACTGAACCACCGGAGCGACCATGGCACCGGCAAGCCCGCCGCTCGCCGAGCCGATCGCGAAGGCCAGGAGCGTGATCCTCCGCGTATTCAGGCCTAGGCTTTCGGCGCGGATCGGATTTTCCCGCAATCCCTTGAACGCTCGCCCCCAAGGGGAACGGACCAGCCCATACATCAAGAGCGCATGGGCAACGAAGACGGCAAGGCAGAGGTAGTACATCTTGATCGTCGGCGAGAACGGAATATCGAAAACCTTCGAACGCGAAGCCGTCGTGAAAAGCCAGAAATCGGGCCGCGGCATGTTCGAAAGTCCGTAAACCCCACCCGTCAGCCACTCCTCATTGCGCATGACCAGGACGGCCAGCGCGGAAAAGGCGAGCGTTACGAAGGCAAGGAAGTGCCCTTTTACCCGCAGCGCAGGGAAGCCCACCACCAGACCGACGAAGAAGCAACCGACGACCGCTACCGGCACGGCAAGTATCCAGTGCACGCCCGCGAGGGTCATCAAGGACGTGATGTAGGCGCCGATCCCCATGAAGGCACCCTGCGCGAGCGAAATCTGCCCGGCATAGCCAAGCGTGAGATTCAGGCCCATGGCGGCGATCGAATAAATCAGCCAAGAGCTCAGGATGAGGCTGATATAGTTGCCCTGACCGATAGGGGCGGCAATCAGGAGAATGATTGCGGCAAGACACCAGGCTGCTTTCGGGACGCGCCGGATCATACGGTTCTCCCTTCGGACGTTCCGAGCAGGCCCTCGGGCTTCAGAAGGATAATGACGATCAGAAGAACGAGCGGTACGGCCGCTCTGTAGTTCGCCGTGACGTAGGTGGCCACGAGATTGTCGATGACGCCAACCAGCAGTCCACCGACCAAGGCACCACGGATCTGGTTGAACCCGCCGACGATCGCGGCGATGAAAGCGGTCAAACCAAGAAACTCGCCGTTCGAGAATTTCGCGAGGTAGAGCGGCGTGATGAGAAAGGAGGCCAGCGCCGCCAGCGCGGCATTGATCAGAAAGGCATACAGCACCATCCGGCGCGTGTTCACGCCGAGGATGACTGCGACCTCGGGGTTCTGCGCCGTTGCCTGCATGGCGCGGCCGGTGCGCGTGCGGTTGAGGAACATCGTCAGCAGCAGGACAACGCCGAGCGACACGACCAGATGAAGGATATCGGTGATCGAGACGACCGCGTTGAAGATACGGATCGTGCTGCCGGAAATCAGTTCCGGATAGGGCTGCGCCTCGGCACCGTAAAACTCTTTCACGCTCTCTTTCATGAGGATGGCAAGCGCCATTGTCGCGATGATCAGCGACAGGCCTCCGCGGTTCTTCTGCGTGATCATCGGCTCCACGATCAGGCGGTTGAACAGGTATCCCAGCACGCAAACGGAGGCCACGAGCCCGACGACCAGTGCGAGCGGCAGCGGCAGACCTGCGTTCAGCGCCATCAACACGAAGAAGGCGGGCAACATGACGAACTCGCCCTGCGCAAAGTTCACGGTGTATGCCGCCTGCCACACCAGCGTAAAGCCGATCGCGGCCAGCGCGTAGATCGACCCCGTCGCGAGGCCGGAAAGCAGGACCTGCAGAAACTGTTCCATGGTAGACCTTTCAAGGAGGATACCGGCGAGTGGCCGGCATCCTCCGATGTTGTCAGTTCGCGGGGACGGTACCGATGACCTTCTGCTTGCCATCGACGACCTGGGTCATGAAGCTTTCACGCGACATTTCGCCCTTGTCGTCCCAAGTGGTCGTGAGCAGCATGCCGGGATTGTCTTTCACGTCGAGGGTCAGGCCGTGCATCTTCTTGGCAAATGCGTCCTGGTCGAAGCTGCCGACCTGTTCCGTCACGTATTTTACGGTGTAGGCGGCGACGTAGCCCTTCAGGCCATTGTGGTCGGTGTCACGGTTGAACTTCTTCTGGAACTTCTGCGAGAATTCGCGGATCGACGGCGTCTCGGCACCGGCGGTAATGCCGACATGGGCGTAGGCCCCGTTTGCAGCGTCGCCGGCCAGATCGATGACCTTCTGGCCCGTCAACGTCACTTCACCGACAAGAGGAACCGCAAGACCCTGCTTCTTCGCCTCTCTCAGGAAGCGCGCGGATTCCTCCTCGTTGAGATAGACGAAGGAGGCTTGGGCACCTGCATCCTTGATCTTGGCGACGTCCGCGGCGAAATCCGCCTGCCCCTGTTCGGAAGGAATATCGGCGACGATGTCGATGCCGGCAGTCTTCATTTCCTTGACGAAGACGTCGCGTCCGCCTTTTCCGAACTCATTGTTGACCCAGGCAACGGCGATCTTCTTTACGCCGAGCGTATCCTTGAAGTAGGCGGTCAGCGCCGGAACACCCTTGGCTGCGCTTGAAGACGTACGGAAGATGTAGGGGTTGCCCTGTTCGGTCACTGTCGGACCTTCGGAGCCCGTCAATTGTGGAACGCCGTTCTCCTGCGCCACCAACATGTTCACGATGGTCGAGCCCGAATAGATCGTGCCGAGAATTACATAAGCGTCGTCGTCGATCGCCTTCTGCACAAGAGAGCGCGAGGTCTGGGCGTCGGATTGAGTGTCGTAGTCCTTGATCGCGATTTTCTTGCCAAGTATCCCTCCTGCCGCGTTGATCTCTTCGGCGGCGAGCACCGCGCCGTCGCGGAAGTTTACCCCGGAGACAGCGCCTGGGCCCGAGAGCTCACACACGCACGGCAGCAACACAGTGTCCTCGGCGGCCGAGCCAGTCGACACGAATGCCGCAGATGCCATAAGCGACATCGCAGCAGCAGCAACAAAATGACGTCTTTTCATAGGCTTCCTCCCATTGTTCTCGGCAGCTCCGAGAGTTTTCAGTTTCAGTCGACGCCGGGCTCCTCTTCCAGCGGCGTCGCATCCTCATGCGCCGGGCGTTTTCGCCCGGATATCGTCCACCAGCAACTGACGCAGCTCCGGCGTCACTTCCGGGGTCTTTTCGAACCAGCGGCTGAAACCCTTCACTCCCTGGTGCAGCAGCATGCCGAGGCCATCGACCGTCTTGTGTCCCCGCGCTTTTGCGGCCTTCAGGAACTCCGTTTCGAGAGGCACGTATATGACGTCGTAGACGACCGCACCGGGTTTGAGATTGCTGAGATCGACATCCAGCGGCGGCTGGTTCAGCATGCCGAGGCTGGTGCAGTTCACCAGCACGTCACAGTCGGCGATCAGTGCTCGATAGTCGTCCCAGGGGTGGGCGGTCGCGCCCTGCCCGAAGTGCTTTGCAAGCGCCTTTGCCTTGTCGAGCGTGCGATTGCAGATCGCCACCTCAAGCCCCCGGCTGAGCAGGCCATAAGCGGCAGCCCTCGTCGCGCCACCGGCACCGAGAATGACGGCGCGCTTGGCGTTCCGGTCCCATCCGGGCACGAGTTCATCGATGTTGCCGAGGAAGCCGATCGCGTCCGAATTGCCGCCGATCAGCTTATCGCCCTCCCAGTAAACGGTGTTGACCGCGCCCATGGCCTCGGCGTCGGCGTCTATCCGGTCGAGATAGGGAATGACCGCCGTCTTGTGCGGCACCGTCACATTGCCACCGACCCATCCGCTATCCCGGAAATGAGCAAAGAACGCGTCGAGATCGACCGGCGCCACCTCTCGGCGTTCATATGAGCCGTCGATGCCTTCCTTTTTCAACCAGTAGCCGTGCAGCATCGGAGAACGAGAATGGCCGACCGGCTGTCCGAGAACGAAGGCCTTGTTGCGTCGCATGATATGTTACTCCTTGAGACCCGCGCCGGTCGCGGAAATGCGTTGTGAACTGCTGTCATGAGGCATGCCCTCCGGAAGCAGATGGCGCTTCTGCGCAGCGATGCGGAAAGGCGCATTGGGGGCGCCGTAGCCGCGGTACTGGTCGGCGCGCTGCACGATTTCGAAAAAGAAGCCTTCGCCGAGAACCGGGCTGTAGAGTTGGAAGTATTCCCCGCGGTCGTCGCGGTCATAGAGTATCCCGGCTTCGCGCATCCGGTCGGAGAGCGCGGGATCAAGGCCGAAGCGCGCCTCAACGTCCTCATAGTAGTTTTCAGGCACGCGCAGCGGCGAGAAGCCGTTCACCTTCAGCGCTTGCGCGGTGACAAAGATATCGTTCGTCTCGAACGCGAGATGCTGGATGTTCGAGCCGAAGCTTTCGGCGATGAAATGACCGGCGAGCGTGCGGCGGTTCTCAGCTCCATTGAGCGTCAGGCGTAGAGCCCCATCGGCACTCTCCACCACCTGGCTACGCACCAACCCGGCAGGATCGGCGATATCCACCAACGGCGTCTTGCGCATATCGAAGATGGACAGGTAGAACAGGAGCCAAGACGGCAACTCGTCGGCACGCATGGTCTGCGCCACGTGATCGATGCGCTTCAGTCCAGTCTCGACCGGCGTATCGTCGTGTGTGGGTACCGGCGTAAAATCGACGTCCCATATGTTGGCAAGGCCGGCGCTCGCATCGACGAAATAGGCCACCCCACCGCTGATAGTGCGAACCGCGGGAATGTGCAGTTCACCCGGACCGACCGCCTGTTCGAAGACCTCTACACCCAGCATCCGCGCGCGCTCCACGGCGGCCGCGGCATCATCGACCTTGAACGCCATTGCGTATGCGCAACTTCCGTGCACCAGGTAGGCGGAATAGGCGAAGCCCTCACGCTCCATGTTGACCACGATATTGATGCCGCCCTGGCGATAAAGGAAAACCTGTTTCGAGCGGTGGGTGGCATGCAACCGAAACCCGAGGATTTTCAAGATAGAGAGCAGCGGCCCACTCTCCTCTTCGCTCGTCACGAACTCGACGAACTCCACACCATTTGCCCGCGCCGGCTCCGGCATCGGCGTTACGTCCATGGAAATGCCCGGCTCAAGCCGGCGGACCTGATCAGCCAGAAAGACGAGGGATCGCCGTCCGTCATTCGATATCAGCTTGGCCGAGCCACCGCGGAACTGGTCGTTGAAGATCTCGAGCGAGAGCGGGCCATCGTAGCCCGTCGCGGCGACGGCGCGCATGAAGTCCAGAACCGGCAGATCGCCCTCGCCGGGCATGCTGCGGAAATGGCGGCTCAGATAAAGAGGATCCATCGCGACCATGGGCGCGTCCGCGAGTTGGACAATGAAAATACGGTCTCCAGGGATAGAGCGGATCGTTGCCACGTCGATCCCGCGCACCAGCGTGTGAAAACTGTCAAGGATCAGGCCGACACTGCGATGATCGGCGCGGCGAACGATTTCCCAGGCATCCCGGTGGTCACTGATATGCCGCCCCCAGGCGAGCGCCTCGTAGCCGACCCGCAGCCCCCGGCGAGCGGCGCGATCACCGAGTTCCCGAAGGTCTGCCGCCGCCCGATCTATGCCGCCGAGCGCAACGTCGGATACGTTGGAACAGACGAGCATCAGGTCCGTGCCCAAAGCCTGCATGACATCGAACTTGCGCTCGGCGCGGTCGAACGCCCGACCTCGCTGGGGCTCGGGCATTCCTTCGAAGTCACGGAATGGCTGGAAGAGGGTGATCTCGAGCCCCGCATCTCGCACCATCCTGCCCACTTCCCGCGGCGAGGCATCGTAAATCAGGAAGTCGTTCTCGAAGATTTCAACGCCATCGAAGCCGGCTGCGGAGATCGCCTCCAGCTTTTCCTTCAGGTTCCCGCTGATGGAGACGGTGGCGATGGAGGTCTTCATGGATGCACCTCTTCCGGATCGAGTGCGGCCCGACCATCGAGGAGGGCCTTTGCATCTTTCTGTTCTCTCTGGTTCATCAGGCGCAGGTAGCCAAGCTGTATTGGCAATTGAGCGACTGCCATCTCCTCGCCGGTCTGGATGAGAAGGCCGTTTTGTTGCGCCGCCTTCAGCCAAGGGGTCATCGCCGGCTTCGTAACCGCGTCGGCCACGATCCGCGCGCCGCCCAGTGAACCGATCGGATATGGAAGCGGGTCGGCTTCATCCATGCCTAGCGGCGAAGCATTGATGGCGATATCGACCGCGAAATCATCAGGCATGCGAGCGTGCACGACAATGTCGGGATGATAGCGGTTAAGCTCCGAGATCAGGCCTCGCTGCCGGAGTTGGTCGGTCTCCAGCACCACAATTGCCTCTACCTTTTCCGTGGCGAGTTCGAAAGCTATCGCCGTTCCCGCGGCGCCTGCTCCAACGAGCAGAACCTTACGACCGGCTACATCCACTCCTTTGCCCTTCAGCGCAGAAACGAAAGCCACTCCGTCGGTCATGTCGCCGATCAGGCGACCTGTCGCCGTACGGCGAATGGTGTTGACTGCCTTGGCGCGCCGGGCCCGTTCGCTCACCTCGTCGGAGGCAACAAACGCCATCTGCTTGTGCGGCATCGTGATCGAACAACCCGCACAGTTCTCCATCGCTCGGACGACCTCGAAGAAGACCTCAACCTTCTCCGGCCGAATATCGAGCGGGACGACAACCGCGTCGATACCCTGGTCGTCGAACCAGCGGTTCATCGGACCAGGCGACTTTACCTGGCTGACCGGATGGCCGATCAGAGGAATGACAGTCGTCTGGCCCGTCACGACCCTTTTGCGTTTGGCGCCCGCCATGTCTCGATGGTCTCCTCAGCGACCTCCGGAATCGGATCCATCCCTCCTCGGATGAATACCGTCCTCGCCTTTCTTGAGCATCTTCCCTTTGAAAAAGAATGGCAACAACCAAAAACAGCTTGAAACATAACATGATGTTAATTTATGCGGCACTAGCGATCTACCGTTGACATCGCCGTGATCGTCTTCATCCTAGCGAGCCTTGGCTCTGGTTTGGGAGGAACGGTGAGCATCTTCAACGAGAAGAAAATCGATACGCATGTGCATGTCCTGGATCCCGTTCGGTTTCCCTATCATGCCGACGTTGCCTATCGGCCCTCGGGCGCGGAAATCGGTACGACCGACCAATTGGTTCACGTCCTACGGACCTACGGCGTTGACCATGCCCTGCTGGTTCAGCCGAATTCCGGATACGGGCCGGACAACAACTGCATGCTCGATGCAATTCGCCGTTATCCGAGCATTTTCAAAGGCATCGCAATCGTGGACGCGAATGTCTCGGTGGCCGAGTTGAAGAGACTTCGGGATCAGGGCGTGATTGGCATTGCCATCAATCCTACCGTCTACGGAAACGCCTTCTACGCCGATGCACCGAAAGTGATGGCGAAGCTTGCCGATCTCGGGATGTGCGTCAGCCTGCAGGTCGAGCATGATATGTTGGCCATGTATCGGCCCTGGATCGAGGCGATTCCCGTGCGTGTCATGATCGACCATTGCGGGCGGCCGACGGCAAGCATGGGGGTGGATCAACCCGGATTTCGCGATCTTCTTGCCCTTGCCAAAACGGATCGCGTCAGCGTCAAGCTTTCCGGTTATGCGAAATTCTCTCAGCGCCAGTACCCCTTCGAGGATATCTGGCTGCACGTGCGTGCGCTGGTTGAGCATTTCGGGCTGAGAAACTGCATGTGGGCTTCGGACTGGCCCTATCTTCGCGCCACCGACCGGCAGGACTACGGCCCGCTCCTGAAACTTGTGGAGTTGCTGTTTCCCGATCCGGCCGACCGCCACACCCTGCTCTGGGAGACGCCGCGCAGACTGCTCGGCTTCGCGTCCGCAGGCGACGACGGCGTCAAGGGTTGACGGCAATGCTAACCCTGCGGCAGATCGAGATCATCAGGGCCATCATGGTGACGGGCACGATCGCGGGCGCCGCAAAGCTGCTCAACGTATCGGCGCCCGGCATAAGCCGCCTGATGAAATACACGGAAGACAGCCTCGGCGTGCCGCTCTTCAATCGACGCCATGGTCGCTATGTGCCAACGCCGGAGGCACGTCATGTCTTCGACCTGATAGACAACATCCACCGAAGGGTCGATGATCTACAGACGGCGATCGACCGGTTGGGCAGCGGCGAAGGACGCGAACTCAGCGTTGCCTCGGTTCCCAGCATCGCCAATGTCATGCTGCCGCGCGCGGTCGAAAGGGTGCAGCAACGCTTTCCCGACATCTCGATGGAAATCGACATTCTCAGGATTGAGCAGGCAATCGATTACCTCCTGCTGGGGCGCGGCGAGGTTGTCGCGATTTCCTCGCGTTTCGATCATTCGATCATTGATTTTGCACCACTCGCAACCGGACGGCTTGTTTGCATCGTGCCGTCTGACAGCGAACTCGCTGCGCTGGACGAAATCTCGCCGGCGGATATAGCCAGGCACACGCTGATCGGCATAGATCCGAGCGACCCCTATGGCCGGGTGATGACGGAAGTCTTCCGACGTGAAAACCTTTCATTCAAAATGGCCGTCAAGACACGCTTCGGCACGACCATGGGCAGCCTCGTCGCCGCGGGCCTCGGCATCGCGATCATCGATGAATTCACCGTCGCCTATGGCGGAATACAGGGTGTCAAAGTTCTGGAAATAAAACAGAAAACGAAATTCAACACATATGCCGCCTATCGTAACGACACACCTCTCTCTGTATACGCAAAAGCCTACATCGAGTTTCTGCGCGATGAAATGAAAATGGCCGATCGCACCGGCCATATCGAGCGGCACCGACAGACCGTCAATCGCGCGCACAAGCTGGAGGGTAGCGCCGGCGACTAGCGCCGGGGTTTTGCATCGGCGTTGCCGGACAACGCAGGGTCATCCGATGCTATAACCACCGTCGACCGGCAGAGTGACACCAGTCACAAATGCGGCGGCTGGCGAGCACAGGAACAGGATCGGACCGACAAGATCCTCGGTCGTTCCCCAGCGCTTAAGCGCCGATCGCTCGGCGATCTTCGCTTCGCTATCCGGCTGCGACCACAGCGGCTTCGTCATTTCCGTGCGGTGATAGCCCGGCGCTACTGCGTTCACGCGGACGCCGTCGCGGCCGTATTTGTGCGCCATCGCACGCGTCAAGCCGACAATGCCCGTCTTGCTGGCGGTATAGGCGGGAACGCTTTCGTCGGCCAGATAGCTCAGCATGGAGGCGAAGTTGACGATGCTTCCGCCGCTCTTCCTGAGCAAGGGAAAGGCGGCGCGCGACAGTCGCATGGCGCTGCTGAGGTTGACGTCCATGACGTCAAGGAAAACGTCCTCTTCCCACTCGCTGTCGGGGCGCGCGATGCCCTGGCAATTGACCAGCACATCGAGCGACGGCAGATCGGTGAAAAATCGATCGACCGCGGCGCCATCCCGAACGTCCAGTCTTGAAAACGCGATCGAACCGGACGAGTTCGATCGGGCATCGTCAAGCCGGCGCTCCGAGCTGCCGGTGGCAAGCACATTGGCTCCCGCATCGGCGAAACCTTGCGCGACGGCCAGACCGATGCCGCTCGTACCGCCCGAAACCACCACCGTCTTGCCATCAAGGAAGTTCGGCGCGAACGCCTCGTTTATACCCATCATTCTTACTCCATCGATCAGATCAACGCCGCCAGCGCCTCGATCACCATTGCTTCGGTGACCGGCATCGGCTCGTTATGGATGATTTCGCCGGCGCGGCAGGCGCGCCGCGCGACAATTTCCAGCTTCTCCCGAGAAGCCTCTGCAATCCCGATATCCGCCAGCCGCGTCGGCAGCCGGACCGATCGGCAGAAGTCGCAAACCCGCGTGAATTCGTCATGCCGGCCCTGGATCTTCAATCCGGCCAGCACGCCGATGGCAACCTTCTCACCGTGCAGGTGGTGATGCACCTCCTCCAGTTCGCAAAGGCCGTGGTGGATCGCGTGCGCGCCCGCCACGCCGCCGGATTCAAAGCCGATCCCCGACAGCAGGATGTTGGCTTCGACGACCCGCTCGATTGCAGGTCCTGCCGTCTTCGCATCGCATTCCGAGAGCGCCGCGGCGCCGAACTCCAAGATCGTTTCCCGGCAGAAACGCGCCACCTCGAATGCAAGCGGCAGGCCGGGCATCTTCATGCAATTGAAGGCACCGCTCTGACGGCACGCATCCGCCTCGTACCAGGTTGCCAGTGCGTCACCGATCCCGGCCGCCAGGAAGCGCGCGGGCGCGGCGGCGATCAGGGCCGTATCGACAAGAACCAGATTTGGATTAGCGGGCAGGAAGCTGTCATAGGCGACCGTGCCGTCCTCGTTGTAGACGACCGCGAGAGCACTGCACGGCGCATCCGAGGCGGCAATGGTCGGCACCACGATCACTGGCAATCCGAGATCGCGGGCAGCCGCCTTTGCCGTATCGAGCGCCTTGCCGCCGCCGATACCGATGACGACATCGGCTCCCGCAATCCTGGCGCGGGCGACGAGGCTGGCGATCTCGCCTTCCGAGCATTCTCCGCCGTGACGCACGATCTCGACATCTGCGTGACCATCGAAAGCGTCCGACACGGACTTCTCGAGCATTCCGAAAACGCCACGGTCGAGCAACGCTACTGCCCGCTTGCCATGGGCTTGCGCCTCCTGCCCCAGCAGCCCGATCGCGCCTGCCGCCTGGATGTAACGGCCGGGGAAGCGTGCGCCGCGCGGCTTGATGCCGGACGTCACCAGCATACGTAGCCTCCATCGGCGAGTACGATCGAGCCGGTCATCAGGCTGGACGCGTCGCTGGCGAGGAACAGGATGACGGAAGCAACCTCGTCGGTGCGGCCAAGCCGGTTCATCGGCGTGCCGCCGACCCAGTGGCGGTACATCTCGGCATCCTCGTAGACGTATTTGTTCATTTCCGTGTCGATATAGGTAGGCGCCACCGAATTGACGCGGACGCCGCGTGCGCCCCACTCGGCGGCGAGCGACTTCGTCAGATGGTGGACGGCCGCCTTGGAGGCATTGTAGTTCGCCTGCTCCTGTGGGCGGTTGACGACGAAACCGGACATCGACCCGACATTGACGATGGTGCCGGAGCCGCGATCGAGCATCGACTTGCCGAACGCCCTGCAGCACCAGAAAACACCGTTGAGGTTGACGTCGATCACCTTGTTCCAGACATCGTCGGCCATTGTCTCGGCCGGATGGTTGCTGATGGCGATGCCGGCATTGTTGACGAGGATGTCGACGCGGCCATGGCGGGCCACGATCTCGTCATGGGCCGCCTGCACGGCTTTGACATCGGTCACGTCGAGCACGACGCTGTCGACCGAGTATCCCTTGGCGGCGAGCGTCGCCGTTGCCTCCTTGAGAAGCGTATCGTTCATGTCCGTCAGCACGACTTTCGCTCCAGCTTCCGCCAGCGCCTCGACGGCGGCATAGCCGATCCCGCGCGCGGCGCCGGTGACGACGGCAATCTTGTCGGTGAGCTTGAACTTATCGAGATACATCAGTCGCATCCTTGAAGGGTCGTTTGTAGAGGAAAGGAAGAAAGTAAGCCGGCGAGCGTTGAAGCCAGATCGGTGGGATCGGCCAGGATCGCGGACGGCGGGAAGACGAGGTCGGTTCTATGCGGCTCCGGCCAACCGATGACGGTCATGCCGGCGGTGAGACCAGCAACCGCGCCGGGAATGCTGTCCTCGACCACGATGCAATTTTCGGGGCTGACGCCAAGCAGATGCGCCGCCCTGAGATAGGGTTCGGGATCGGGCTTCCCGCGCACGACGTCGTTTCGGCTGACGGTCACGAGGCCCGGCTGCTGCAGGCCAACGGCACGCAGGTTGGCATCGACCAACATGCGGTCGGAGTTCGAAACGATGGCGAAGGGCGTTCGTGTTTTCGCAAGCAGTCTGAGAACGGCATCGACGCCATGGCGACGCTCCAACCGCGCGGCGTCGGCCAGATAGCAGCGATACTTGCCTTCGACATAATCGTCGAAGGATGGCTCGAAGCCGATCGTCTCCCGCAACAACGCGTGGCAATCGGCACCGCTCATGCCGGTCAGGCGATCGGCGAGCGCGTCCGGCACGCGGTATCCCATCTGCAGCAGAGCCTGTTTCATGGCATCGAAATGCAGCCCCTCGCTATCGACGAGGGTGCCGTCCATGTCGAAAAGTACGGCTCTCTCTGTCATTGCGGCAGCCCGTCGAGATCGTCGTAGAGGGCCTGGCTGTGCGCGTAGAGCTTTTCGAAGAAGGCCTGCATCGGCCGATAGGTTTCAGCCCAGCGCGGATCGGGTGCGATCTCCTGCGCATAGGAGACAAAGGCGCCGGCTGCATCTTCCACGCTTGAAAACTGCCCCGTCGCCGCGGCCGCCATGATCGCGCAGCCGACGAGGCCGCATTCCGGTTCGGAGGGAACGAGGATCGGAATGCCGTACACACTGGCCTTGATCTTCATCCAGAGCTCGGTTTTCGCCCCGCCACCCGACGCGATGACCCGCTCAAGCGGTGCACCCGAGATACGATCGAGAATATTGATGTGGCGCTTGGTGGCGAAGGCAACGCCTTCGAGAACGGCGCGGTGCATATGCGCAAGACCATGCGCGGCGCCGATCCCGAAGAATTGCGCGCGCGCATTGCGATGCTCGCCAAGCCGCTCGCCGGTGAGGTAGGGTATGAAGAACAGGCGCTCGGAGCCGGCGGGCGCTTCGGCTGCCTTTGCGACGATGTCCTCGTAGGAGGACTTCTTCTCGTCGAACGCCCGTCTTGCCCAGCGCATGGCGTCGCCACCGGATTCCAGCAGCATGAACGCGCCCCAGTTGCCTTCGACGGTCCCGACGTTGCAGATCGAGGGGTCCAGAAGCGGCTTGGCGGCGATTGCGGTGATGATGGCCGACGTTCCCATGACCTCCGAACCCACGCCCGGCCGGCAGACGCCGGATCCCAAAAGGGCCACCGGATAATCGGCTCCGCCGACCAGCACCGGCGTACCGCGCCGCAGCCCCGTCTCAATCGCGGCGCTCTCGCTGACGGTGCCCAAAATCTCCGTTGGATTGCGAAGCGGCGCCAGCTTATCCGCATCGAGCCCGAGCAGCGCGATCATCTTGCGCGACCAGTCCCCGCTGCGGGGATCCATCAGAAAGCTTGCGCCGCCATCGTTGCGATCCATGGCGATCTCGCCGGTCAGGCGGAGGTTGACATAGTCCTTCGGCATCAAAACGGCCGATGCCTTGCTGTAAGCTGATGCGTCGTTGTCGCGCAGCCATTGCAGCTTGAAGCCCGGCCAGGCGGGTGTGGGCGGGTTGGCGCAATCGGCAAGATAATCGCCCGGCGCATGCGCGGTCTCAAAGGCAGTCACATAGTCAACGGTGCGCTTGTCGTTCCAAAGCGGCGCGGTCTCACGCACGAGTTCGCCATCGTCCCCGATGAGCACCGTGCCGTGCATCTGGCCGCAGGCTGCTACGGCGACCACACGAGAGCGCGCATCGGCAACCTCTCCCAGAACCTCGCGGACCGTGGCGACGACGCCCGCCCACCAATCAGCCGGACGCTGCTCCGCCCAGCCGAATTGCGGAACGATCTGCTCGTGCTCGCGGCTGCAGACCGCAAGAATTTTGCCCCTGGTGTCTACGAGGGCGGCGCGAACGCTGCCGGTGCCGACATCGATGGCAAGGAAGAGATCATTTGGCATGCTGTTTACCCCTGCAGGAGGCGGACACTACTTGCGAAACCAGTTGGAGGCATATTGCAGGAGCATCGCACCGATAATGATGCAGCCCATGAAGACCTGCTGGTGATAGCCCGGCACGCGGGCAAGGTTCATCATATTGGCGATAATGCCAAGCACAAGCACGCCGATGAAGGTGTTCATGACACCGCCGCGGCCGCCCATCAGGCTGGCCCCGCCGATGACGACGGCAGCGATCGCATCGAGCTCCGAACCGACGCCGATGTTGGCCGAACCGATGCCGGTACGACTCGTCGAAACGATGCCGGCCGTGGCCGCTAGAACGCCGGAGATCACATAGACCGCTGTCGTGTAATAGGCGACGGGAATGCCGGACAGCCTGACGGCCTCGACGTTCGAACCGATCGCCTTCACCAGGCGGCCGAAGCGCGTGAAGGTCAGAACGATACCGGCGATGACGAAGACGACCGCCATCAGCACGACGGGATAGGGAATGGTGGCGATCGAGCCGGAGCCAAAGGTCGTGATCCAGATCCCCGCGTCGCCCATCTGGATCGGCTGTCCGGCGGAGACGATCAGGGAGAGACCACGCGCGACGGTCATCATCGCAAGCGTCGTGACGAAGGGCGGCAATTTCAGGAAAGCCACGAGAATGCCGGAGGCGAGGCCGCAGGCCGCACCGGCGATCAGCGCGGTCGCGACCGCTCCGCCAGTGCCGTAATCCTGGATCACGATCGCCGACAGCACGCTGCCGAGCGCTGCCACCGAACCGACAGAGAGATCGATGCCCCGGGTCAGGATGACGAAGAGCATGCCGATCGCCATCAGGCTGGTGCCGGCGCTTTGTCGGAGCACGTTGATGATGTTGCGCTGGGTCAGGAAGACGTCGGACATCGAGGTCGCCACGATCAGCAGGGCGATCAGGATCGCCAGCGTGCCGTAGCGGTGCAGGATGTTGGAGATGTTCAGCGAAGGCGAACGGTGAGCGGTTTCGGTGAGTTCGGTCACGGCTTTAACCCAATCAGTTGCTGGTCGCGGTGGCTTCGGCCTGTGAGACGGTATTGACCATCGCCAGCTTCAGCAGTTTCTCTTCGGTGTAGTCTTGCGGGTCGAGCGATCCGGTCAGTTCGCCTTCGCGCATGACGAGAATGCGGTCGCACAGCCCGAAAAGCTCGATATGTTCGGACGAGATGACGAGCACCGCCCTGCCCTCGGCTGCAAGCGACTTGATGAGCGAATAGATCTCGGTCTTCGCGCCGACATCGACGCCGCGCGTCGGCTCGTCGAAGATCAGAAGGTCGCCATCGGCGTGGAACCACTTGGCAAGCACGACCTTCTGCTGATTGCCGCCGGAAAGGCTCGATGCTGGATCGTTCAGGCTGCCGGCCTTGATGCGCAGGCGCGCCGCCAGTTTCTCGACAGTCGCGCCTTCGGCCGCCCGCCGCACGAAGCCAAACGCATTGACCAGCGGCCCCAGCTTCGACATCGTCGCGTTGACGCGGATCGGAAAATCGAGAACGAGCCCCTGCTCCTTCCGGCTTTCGGGAACAAGCCCGATCCCTGCCTTAACGGCGGCGCGGGGGTTGTTCACGCGCACTTCCTTGCCATGCAGAAAGATCTTGCCCGAACGGGCCTTCTCGGCGCCGAAAATAAGGCGCACCAGCTCGGTGCGGCCCGCGCCAACCAGTCCTCCAAGCCCGACGATCTCACCTGCCCTTACCGATAGCGACGCGCCGCGGATGCGCGCGCCGTCCGAGAGTTCCTCGATCCGCAGCACTTCCTCGCCGATCGGCCGTTCGAGATCATCGCCGAAAAGAGCCTTCAGCGATCGGCCAACCATCATGCGGATGACGTCATCGATCGCGACGTCCTTTCGCTCGACGGTCTGGACGGACGCACCGTCCTTCATGACCGTGATTCGGTCGGCGATGCGGAACACCTCGTCGAGGCGGTGAGAGATGTAGATGATGCCGACGCCGCGCTCCCGCAGCGTCCGGATGATACCGAGCAGGCGTTCGGCATCCTGCACGGACAGAACCGCCGTCGGCTCATCGAACACCATCACGCTGGCATTCTTGGAAAGCGCCTTTGCGATTTCGACGACCTGCTGGTGAGCAACCGACAGATCGGACACGGTCGCGGATGGCGAGATCGAAAAGCCGAGGCTGGAGATAAGCTCCGCGGCGCGCCTGTTGAGGTCCCGCCAGGAGATGACCGAGGGTATCTCGGCCAGAAAGATGTTCTCCGCCACCGTGAGATCCGTCGCCAGCGCCATTTCCTGGTGAATGATGGCAATGCCCTTGTCGAGCGCGTCCATCGGCCCCTTGAACCGTTGCTCGGCGCCGCGAACCTTCACGCTTCCCGATTCCGGGACATATTCGCCACCCAGAACGCGCATCAGCGTCGATTTGCCAGCACCGTTCTCGCCGAGCAGGGCGTGAACTTCACCGCTGCGCAGCGCGAAATCCACGCCCTGAAGGGCGCGTACCCCGCCGAAGGATTTCCGGATGCCGGTGAGCTCAACAACAGTTTCCATAGCGTCACATTCTGCCTGTCACGACCAACCCGCGTTCTGCGGCGGCACCGGCGCGAGCCGGCTTCGGAGGTCATTGAATGGATGGCCGGCGGGGACGAAGCCGCGCCGGCCACAGGGATGATCGGGTCTTAGAATACCGCGTCCTTCTTCAGGTACTTGTCGACGTTATCCTTGGTTATCGCGGTCGGCGTCGTGTAGGTGATCTTGGAGATATCGCCGGGCAGCTTGCCATCGAGCGCCTTCTTGGCGAGATCGACGGCCGTGGCGGCGACGAGCGCCGGATCATTGAGACCGGTCGCGCCGTACTTGCCGTCCTTGATCGCCTGCAACGCTTCCTTCTGACCATCCGCGGCCGCCAGGAACAGGACATCGCCCGACTTGTTCGCCTGCTCAAGCGCCTTCTGCGCGCCGAGCACCATGGAGTCGTTTTCGCCGAGCACGACGTTGACGTCAGGGTTCGCGGTCAGAAGGTCTTCCATCGCCTTCAGGCCGCCTTCGTTGGTCCAGGCGCCCCAACCCTGGCCGACCACCGTGAAGTTGGCACGGCCTTCGTTGCGCAGCTGGCCTTCGGTCAGACCTGCCAGCACGCCCAGGCGGCGCTCCTGGCCGACTTCATTGCCCTTGTCACCGGAGATCAACGCGATCTTGAGCTCCTTGCCCTTGGTCGCATCGGCGAGCCACTGGCCGACCAGAAGGCCGTTCTGCGAGTTCGAGGACTGGACCAGCGTTACGAAATTGGCCTGCGCGTCGATCGTCGAGTCGATCACGAAGACCTTGACGCCGGCTGCGGTGGCCGCGTTGACGGCCGGAACAAGGCCCTTGCTGTCGCGCGGATTGATGATCAGCGCGCCGATGCCCTGCGCGACCATGTCTTCGACGTCGGCGACCTGCTTGTTGAGATCGTTCTGGCCATCGACGGAGATGACTTCGCAGCCGAGCTCTTCGGCGTGCTTCTTCGCCGAGACTTCCTGTGCGGCGAAATACGGCGCGTCCAGCGTCTTCATCGAGATGCCGATCTTGCAATCCGCGGCCTGCGCGGTCGCCATGGCAAGTACCGATGCGGCTGCGCAAAGCGCAAGCGTCATTACAGTCTTTTTCATTTTCGTTTCTCCTCCGGGTGAGCGCCTTCAAGCGCAAGCCATCTCCTGGCTGAAATGTAGCGTAGTTACATGAATTTTTCCCGTCAACATATTTTTTGTTCAATTTCTACGTTTTTGCAGCGCAATATAGCCTAAAAATTTCGCTTGCACGTGTTTTCATATCTATTTATGTAATTCTACTACCAAACGGAGGGTGCATGATGATGCGGGAACCAGTCTCAAGCGTTGTCGACACGATCGGCGGCGGAATGAGCGGAAACACCGGGCGCTACGAGAAGCGCCTGAGCGATCTCAATGGGCTTTACGCCGACGAAGCCGCGTTCGAGGCGGCACTCGAAAAGCTCGGCGATGTCGTCGTCTACGACGTGGAGGATTTTCGTCCCGGCACACATAGCGGCGACCTCATCTACGGCGTCACGCGCATGAGCCCCGGCAAGATCGCCGACGAATTCTTTCTGACGCGCGGACATATTCACGCCAAGGCGGACCGGCCCGAGATTTACTACGGCCAGAAAGGCCACGGACTGATGCAGCTCGAATCGCCTGCCGGCGAGACGCGCATCGTCGAGATCGCGCCGCAGACGATCTGCTACGTGCCGCCCTTCTGGATCCACCGCTCGGTCAATATCGGCAACGAGGATCTGGTGATGGTCTTCGCCTACCCCTCGGATAGCGGCCAGGATTACGGGATCATCGAATCCTCCCGCGGCATGCGCCATCGCGTCGTGAGCGACGGAGCCGACGGCTGGAAGCTTATCGAGAACCCCGCCTATCAGCCGCGCGGCGAGGAAACCGTTCGCGCGCTGATGAAATCCTACACCTGATCGACAAGAGCTTGCGGAGAATGCCATGACACATCCTATCGACCTCATCGCCGGTCTCGGCGTCGTTCCCGTTATCGCCATCGAGCGCGCCTCGGATGCGGTGGCGCTCGCCGACGCGCTGCTTGAAGGCGGATTGCCGGTGGCCGAGATCACCTTCCGAACCGAGGCAGCCGCCGACGTTCTGGCCGCCATGCGCGACGCCCGCCCCGAATTGTGCATCGGCGCAGGAACCATCCTCGACCGCGCCAATCTGAAGAAGGCGATCGCGTCAGGCGCGCGTTTCGCCCTGGCGCCGGGGTTCGATCCCGACATCGTCGATGCCGCCAAAACCGAGAACCTGCCCTTCTGCCCGGGGATCATGACGCCATCCGATCTGACGCTCGCCGCCGCGCGCGGCGTGCGCCTGGCGAAGTTCTTCCCCGCCGGCGTAGCAGGCGGCCCGAAGGCGCTCGCGGGCATTTCCGCCCCCTTCGCCCATCTCGGCATCCGCTTCATCCCGACCGGCGGCGTCACCGAGGCCACGATCGGCGAGTGGCTGGCGCTTCGCCAGGTGATAGCCGTGGGCGGCACCTGGATCGCCAAGACGGAGGACATTCGTGAAGGCCGCTTCAAGGATATCGCGAAAAACGCCGCGGCAGCCGTCAAGGTCGCCAAGGAAGCTCTGGAGAAGCGCGCGTGAGCACTTACGAACCCGCAACCAGCCCGACGCTCTATTTCATCGGCGTGACGACAGGCAAAAGCTCGATCATGAAGGTCTTTCCCGCCTGGGCGGATTATCTTGGATTGAAGGGCGCCGCGATCAAGGGCATCGATTTCAAGCTGCACGACGATCCCGCAGCCTATCGCAAGGCAGTCGAATTCATTCGTGATGACCCGCTATCCATGGGCGCGCTCGTCACCACCCACAAGATCGATCTCTTTCACGCCTGCAGGGACATGTTCGATGTCATCGACCCGCACGCGCTGCTGATGGACGAAACCAGCTGCATTTCGAAGCGGGACGGAAAGCTGATCTGCCACGCCAAGGATCCGATCTCGTCGGGCCTGTCGATCGACGGCTTCCTCGGCGAAACATACTTCGCAGACAACGACGCGGACCTGTTCTCGATGGGCGCCGGCGGATCGACGATCGCGCTGACCTGGCACCTGATGCGAAAGAGCCGCGGCAGGAACGTACCGTCGCGTATCATCGTGACCAATCGCAGCCAGCATCGTCTGGACGAGATCAAGCGCATCCACGAGCAGGTCGAGTTCGACGTGCCGGTCGAGTATCTGCTGGCCGAACGCCCTGAAGACAACGACAAGGTTCTCGCCACCCTGAAACCCGGCTCCCTTGTCATCAATGCCACCGGCCTCGGCAAGGACGCGCCCGGCTCGCCCCTGACGGATGCCGCCGTCTTCCCCGAACGCGCCGTTGTCTGGGATCTCAATTACCGAGGCGACCTCGTCTTTCTCGACCAGGCCCGTCGTCAGCAGAACGAGCGATTGCTGCGCATCGAGGACGGCTGGACCTATTTCATCCACGGCTGGACGCAGGTGATCGCCGAGGTCTTCGACGTGGCGATCCCGACATCGGGGCCTTCGTTCGATCGCATATCCGAGATTGCCATTCAGGCCGCGGGGAGATGAGCATGAACCATCGTATTCTCGTCACACCGCGTTCATTGACGCAGGAACCGCATCCCGATGTCGAGCGGATGCGCGAGCAGGGCTTCGAGATCGTCTATTCCACCGCAGGCGCAATGCCGAACGAGCAGGAATTGATCGATCTGGTGCCGGGCTGTGTCGGCTGGCTTGCCGGTGTCGAGCCGGTGACCCCGAAAATCATCGAAGCGGCCGCGGCCTTGAAGGTCATCAGCCGCAACGGCGTAGGCGTCGACAACCTTCCGATCGACATGCTCAGGGAGCGTGGCGTTAAGGTGATGATCGCCGAGGGCGCCAATTCCATGGGGGTTGCGGAGCTTACGATCGGCCTGATCTTCAGCGCCCTGCGTTCCATTCCGCATTCGGACGCCGGCATCAAGGCCGGCGGCTGGCCTAGGTTGCGCGGCGCTGAAATCCATGGCCGCACCGTCGGCATCATCGGCTGCGGCGCGATCGGCCGGGAGGTCGCTCGCATGGTGATCGCGCTCGGCGCGCGCGTCGTCGCTTTCGATCCAGCACGGCCGAATCTCGATCTTCCGTCGAGCGCATTCTCCTATGCCGAGGTCGACGACATCGTTGCCGAGGCCGATATTTTGAGCCTGCACTGCCCCCTGCCCCGCGACGGCTCCACCTTCCTCGATCGAGGCCGCATCTTCTCGGCGAAGAAAGGACAGGTCATCGTCAATACGGCGCGCGCCAAACTGGTGGACGAGGATGCCTTGATCGAAGCGCTCGATGTCGGGCAGATCGGCTCCTATGCCACCGACGTCTTCGAGCAGGAGCCGCCTGTTTCGCTCGAGTTGGCCGCGCATGGACGCGTGATCGCAACGAGCCACATCGGCGGGTTCACCGCGGAAAGCGTCGACCGCGCCACACGAATAGCGGCCGACAACCTGCTCTCCGTATTGTCAGCCTGAGGCCTCACCATGCGCGCCAGGCTGACAGAAACGCCGATACGAGAACCGCTGGCCGAGCGACTGAAACGGCCACCGACCGGGCAAGTGGAAATTTACTGGCTCGGTCAGGCCGGCTTCGTCATCGACATTGCCGGCATGCGGCTTGTCATCGACCCCTATCTTTCCGACAGCCTGGCCGCAAAATACCGAAACACGGCGCGACCGCACGTGCGCATGATGCCGCCGCCCGTGCTTCCTGCCGAGATCTTCCACGTCGATCTCGTGCTTTGTACGCACGCCCACACCGACCACATGGATCCCGGCACCTTGCCATTGCTGCTTAAGACCAACCCTGGCGCCAGATTGATCGCGCCCCGCGCGGTTGCGGCCCAGGCCATGGAGCGCTCAGGCGCACAAGGCGATCGGCTCATTCTCGCCCGCGCCGGCGAACCCATCTCGCCGCCTATGGATATCGAGATCATACCGACGCGCGCCGCGCATGAGACGCTGGAAACGGACGCGGATGGGAACCATCGATTTCTCGGCTATGCCATCCGATCGGGAGCTACATGTATCTGGCACTCCGGCGACTGCATTCCCTTCGACGGGCTGGAGGACGAGGTGCGTCTGTTACGGCCGGGTATTGCTCTCCTGCCGGTCAATGGCAGGCGCCCGGAGCTTTCGCAAAACGGCGTGCCCGGGAATTTCTCGCTTCGCGAGGCGATCACCGTGGCCAGGCACGTAGGCGCTGCCGACCTGATCGCGCATCACTACGGGCTGTTCGATTTCAATACCGCGCGGCCGGAGACAATCGACGCCGAGATCGCTGCGACTACCGGCCTCGGTTTGCACCGTGCCAGGACCGATATCTTATACACCTTGCAAAATGAGTAGCCGGCCTCTCACTGCGCGACGCGACCTTGCTCTTAAACCTTTAAACTTCTAGCCTTCGCAGTCGAAAATGCAGGAAAGGCGATCCGGATGGATAGCGACATCAGAAGCAGCAACGGCCGCAACATCATCGAAGTCATCAGGACGATGCGACCCGAATTGCGCAAGTCCGATCGCAAGGTTGCCGACGTCGTGCTCGACGATCCGCGTCGGATCATGAATGCGACCGTCGGCGAGACGGCGACGCTGGCCGAGGTCAGCCAGCCGACTGTCCTTCGCTTTGCCACCGCAGTCGGCTGCAACGGGTTCCAGGATCTCAAGCTCCGTCTCGCGCAAAGCCTCGCCTTTGGCACGCCGGCAACGCACTCGGTGCTTCTGGATACCGACGAACCGGAGGTTATCGCCGAGAAAATTTTCGACTACACCATGACCAGTCTCGACTGGGCCCGCTCGAAGCTCGACAAAACAGCCCTGCACAAGGCCATCGACATTCTGGCTGCTGCCCGATCGATCGTATTCTTCGGCTTTGGAGCTTCCGGCATCGTCGCGCGCGACGCGCAGCAGAAGTTCCCGCTTTTCGGCGTGCCGTGTGGCGCCGAACTCGATTCCCACCAGCAACTGATGGTCGCCTCGATGATGAAGGAAGGCGATGTCGCTTTCGTCATCTCCAATACGGGGACCACCCGATCGATCATCGAGATCGCCCGCATCGCGCGCGACAATGGCGCGATCGTCATCTGTCTGACCGGTTCGGAATCGCCGCTGACGCATTATTCGGACGTAGCACTGATCGTGGAGACGCTCGAAAACACCAACATGTATACGCCGACCATATCGCGCATCGCGGCACTCGTTGTCATAGACATCCTCTCGACCAGCGTCGCCATGCGCCGGCCCGAAGGCGAGCGGACGCGCATCAACCAGATGAAGCGTCAGCTGAGCGACATGCGCAAGATGCAGCCGATCTGATCCAGTCAGAACAAAACGCCGGGGTTCATTCGCCAATCCGGATCGATCGCTGCCTTGAGAGCGGCCAGTAACTGCACTTGAGTCGGCTGCAATCCGGCGCGGAAATCGTCCATTTTCTCGCGCCCGATGCCATGCTCGGCGCTGATACTTCCCTGATAGCGAACAAGAACGCCATTGATGATGGTCTTGACATGCTTGATGATCGTGTCGCGTTCGCCGTCGGGCGTTCCTGCAGGCGGCAGAACATTCAGGTGCACATTGCCGTCCCCGACATGCCCGTAGGATATTGCCAGGCACGCCGGTAGAGCGCTTGCAAGTTCGGCCTCCGCCTCGGCCACCAAGGCTGCGAGGTTGGAGAGCGAGACCGACACATCGGTGCGCAGATGCCGGCCGCGCTTGACCTGCCCTTCGACCATGCCCTCGCGAAAGCTCCACAGGGTCTTTGCCTGGCTCTCCGAGGCGG
Source organism: Hyphomicrobiales bacterium (assembly GCA_900471485.1). GTDB lineage: Bacteria > Pseudomonadota > Alphaproteobacteria > Rhizobiales > Rhizobiaceae > Rhizobium. The sequence goes on along the minus strand of UCEU01000001.1, from coordinate 84,596 downwards.
CGATGACACCATCGAGAATGAGACCCTTTTCCATTCCGAGCTCGAGGAACCGCTGCATGAGATCAGCCATATCGACCAGTCCGGAGCCGCCGAGCTCCATCAGTACATAGGCTGGATATTGCCCGGAAAGCGGCATGACGAGATCAGGCATGGCGGCCTGCGCCAACGGGAACGCCTCGGGCGGCATGAACTCGAACGCCGACATCAGGTCACAGCATTCCCGCCGTGCAAGGCGATAAAGCGAGACGGCATCACCGAGCGACGCCACTGCGAGAAGCGCCGTCTCGCGCTGCGTCGGCAGAGGCGTCAATTTCAGTGACGCTGCGGTGATGATGCCGAGCGTTCCCTCCGAACCGATGAACAACTGCTTTAGGTCGATCCCGCGGTTGTCCTTGCGCAGCGTCGAAAGACCATTCCATATCTCGCCATTCGGCAGCACGACTTCGACGCCCAGCACCAGGTCGCGCATCATTCCGTAGCGCAGAACGTTGATGCCGCCGGCATTGGTGCTGACATTGCCCCCGACCTGGCAGCTGCCCTGCGCGCCCAGTGCCAGTGGAAAGAACATGCCGCGTTCCGCCGCACACTCCTTCGCCGTCGACAGGATGCAGCCCGCCTCGACCGTCATCGAGAAGTCGTCGGGAGAAATGTCGCGGATGTTGTTAAGTCGCTCCAGGCTTACGACAACGTGGTCGGATTGTGATTGCGGCAGCGCTCCGTGCACGAGCCCGGTATTGCCACCCTGCGGCACGATGGCGAGCCCCAGATCGCGGCATGCCCGTACCGCCTGAGCGACGTCGGTTGTCGACCGGGGCCGGATGACGGCAAGGGCTTCGCCCACGGTGTCGCGATGCCAGTCCCGCAGATAACGATCCATGCTTTCGCTGTCGGCGAGAACGAGATCGTCGCCAAGCAATCCGCACAGGCTTTCGACAGTGGTATTCACGTGCAGGTCCTCACTCAATGCTTCACGAGTGTCATACCTTTGAATCAGCTGATTTTCCAACATAAGACAGGGCGTTGCGCAAAGATCGCGCCGCAATCGCGGCGAACTGCGAAATGGCGGCTCAACAGGCTGTGGTAAGATTTCGTTAACCAGACCTGTATAGGACTTGTTAACCGTCCCGCCGATGCATGGCGGGATGTCCGCTAGCGTCGGCCGATCCTGATGAAACCACTGCTCCCGGCATTCTCCCGCCGTCTTGGCCTGTTCACGGCACTGGCTTCCGCCGTGGTGCCGGCGCATGGCCTCGCGCAGTCGGCGTGGTCTGGCGGCGGCGGGGACAACGAATTCAGCAATTCCTCCAACTGGACACCTTCAGCACCCGGCGCCGGCGATACGGCAAACGTCGATACGGGCTCTCCTCAGGTCACCAACGATGTGACGGTCGGCGAACTGGATGTGGACGGCGGCAACGTCACGGTGACGAGCACCGGCACGCTGAACACGACATCAGGCACCACGATCAATTCCGGCAGCTTGAGCATCAATTCCGGCGGGGTGGTGAACTCGGACGTCAACCTCGACGGCGGCAGCCTCTCGCTCGATGGTGACCTCAACGGCCGGCTGAACCTCAACAACGGCAATGTGACGGTCAACGGGACGCTCGACAGTGCGTCGGTCAGAACGGGGACGGCACTCTCCAACAACGGATCGACCGGCGACATCGACGTGTCCACCGGCGCGACATTCGTCAACAACAGCGGCGCCACCGCCGAGACGGTGACCAATGCCGGCACGACGTCCAATGCCGGAACCATCGGCAGCCTGACCAACACGGCCGGCAATTTCACCAACAATGCTGGCGGCACAGTGACGGGGAAGACGACGGTTGCGGGCGGCACCGTGACCAACAACTTCGTCATCACCGACGCCGATGTCGCAGCCGTCGCGGCCTTCGTCAACAACCAGGGCGCCACCGCGGGCGCGGTCAGGAACTCCGGTACCGTTACCAATGCCGGCACGATCGCATCCGTTCAGAACGACGCCGGCTCATTCACCAACAATGCCGATGGCGTCGTCACCGGTGCGACCGTCATCAACGGCGGCGACGTAACGAACAATGCCAGCCTGAACAGCGTCAATGTCGGAGCGGGCGGCACGTTCACCAATACCACGGATGCCACGGCCGGGGCGGTGACGAATGCCGGCACGGCATCCAACGCCGGGACCATAGCAAGCCTGACAAACACGGCCGGGACCTTCACCAACAATGCCGGCGGCACGATCACCGGAAAGACGACCGTCGAAGGTGGCACCGTCACCAACAATTTCGTCATCACCGACGCCGATGTCGCGGCCGTCGCCGCCTTCGTCAACAATCAGGGTGCGACCGCCGGCGCGATCCGCAATTCCGGCACGGTCACCAACGCCGGCACGATCGCCTCCGTTCAGAACGACGCCGGCACCTTCACCAACAACGCCGGTGGCGTCGTCACCGGCAGCACCAACGTCAACGGCGGCAGCGTAACGAACAATGCCAGCCTCAACGACGTCAACGTCGCGGACGGCGGCACCTTCACCAACACCACCGGCGCCACCGCCGGCGCGGTGACCAATGCCGGCACCGCATCCAACGCCGGGACCATCGCCAGCCTGAGGAATACGGGCGGCGAGTTCACCAACAATACCGACGGGACGATTACCGGACAGACCACCGTCGCCGGTGGCACCGTTACCAACAATTTCGTCATTACCGACGCGGATGTCGCGGCGGTCGCGGCCTTCGTCAACAACCAGGGCGCCACCGCAGGCGCAATCCGCAATTCCGGTACCGTCACCAATGCCGGCACGATCGCATCCGTCCAGAACGACGCGGGCTCCTTCACCAACAATGCCGGCGGCACGGTGACCGGCACCACCACCGTTAACGGCGGCAGCGTCGTCAACAATGCGACGCTCGCCGATGTCGACGTCGAGGCGGCAGGCACATTCGTCAACAACAGCGGCGCGGTCGCCGGTACGGTGACCAATTCCGGCACCGCCGCGAACGACGGGACGATCGCAGCCCTTGAGAACAACGCCGGCACCTTCTCCAACACCGGGACGATCGCCGGCACGGCAACGGTTTCGGGTGGCTCGCTGATCAACGACGGCACCATATCCGGAACCGTCGACGTCGATGACGGCGGGCTTCTGTCCGGCAGCGGCAGTGTCGGCGGCCTTGTCGTCAACGCCGGCGGGATACTGGCGCCGGGGCCCGGTATCGCAACGCTCGGCGTCAATGGCGACGTGACGTTTCGGACGGGCTCGACCTATCAGGTGGATATAGACGCCAGCGGCCTTTCGGATCGGGTGGATGCCACGGGCGCCGTTTCGATCGAAGGCGGGACACTGGCGATCAAGGCGGCCGGCGGCAGCTACGGAACAACCACCAGTTATACGATCCTCACCGCCGGCAGCATAACCGGGACTTTCGACACGGTTTCCAGCGACTTCGCTTTCCTCTCGCCGACGCTGATCTACGATGCGACATCCATCGGCATGCAGCTCGACCGAAACGACGTGCAGTTCGCCGATATCGCCCAGACCGCGAACGGCCGGGCGACCGCTGCCGCCGTCGAGGCGTTGGGGTCGGGAAATTCCGTCTACGACGCGGTCCTGCCGTTGGATGCCGCCACCGCGAACAGCGCTTTTTCGCAATTGAGCGGCGAGGTTCATGCCTCGCTGAAAAGCACGCTCCTGTGGGAGAGCCGCTTTACCCGTGAGGCGATCCTCGACGAGATCGCCGCCGGCATCGGTCAACGCAATGAGGGGGTGGCAATCTGGTCCACCGGCTATCTGTCATCCAGCGTCTGGTCGGGAAATGGCAATGCCGCCGGCATCGATCTCGCGACCAACGGCGTTGTCGTCGGGGCCGATGCGCCGATTGCCGACCAATGGCGCGTTGGCGGGATAGTCGGCTACAGTCAGGATTCGTTCTCGCAGGCGGCCACCGATTCCTACCACGCCGGCCTCTACGCAATCGGCGAGATGGGTCCGGTGACACTGGTCGGCGGCGCGATCTACAGCCATAACGAGGCGTCCACCCGGCGCGACATTTCGTTCGGGACCTTTGCCGATCGGCTGACGGCCGACTACGCGAGCGCCACCAGCCAGGTGTTCGCGGATATTTCCTGGACGCATGAGTTCGACGAGATCAGGCTTCAGCCCTTCGTCAATCTCGCCTATGTGAACCTCGATACCGATACGTTTCATGAAGGCGGCGGCGATGCCGCTCTGTCGGCGTCGGGCGGTAGTGATGCGATTGCCGCGTCCACGCTTGGACTGCGTTGGTCGATGGATTGGCCGGAAAGCGAAGTGCCTGTAACCGTATCGGGCATGCTCGGATGGCGACATCTGGCCGGCGACGTAACGCCCTATTCAAGCCTCGCTTTCTCTGGCGGCTCGCCATTTATCATAGAGGCGGTGGAAATGCCCCGCGACTCGCTGGTGGCGCAGATTGGTGTCTCCGCGAAACTTTCGAAATCGGCTCGCCTGACGCTCAGCTACTCCGGCGAGTTCGGCAAGGGCTTGGAGTCCAGCGCGGCACAAATCAACTTCGTAACCCGCTTTTGAAGCCCCAGACGATCGCCAGCGACAATAGGACGATGCGAGCGCATGGCGGCAGCCGGCATTGCAATGCCTGACGTGCGCGTCACGCAAGCGGCCGGATAACTGGACATTGGTTGCAGCCGGTGAAAAACTTTAGCGGCACACCCAAGCTTTCCCAAACCTGCATCGTCTCAGCATGGAAAGCGGCTAGAAACGGGTAGGACATTGGACGCGCAGCTGATCGACCGGGCAAGGACAGGAGACCGCGACGCCTTCGCGCGGCTCATCGAGGCGAACTATGACTTCATCCACGCCGTCGCCTGGCGATGGTGCGGAAACATCGCCGATGCCGAAGACGTCGCGCAGAACGTCTGCGTCAAGCTCGGCGCCGCCATCCGCGGCTTTCGCGGGACCAGCCAGTTCCGGACCTGGCTCTATACGCTGACGCTCAATGCCGCGCGCGACCACCGGCGCAAACTATCCAGAGAGATCGACAGGCTCACGGCATTTGCCGCCGAACCCCTCGCCCATGGCGGGGAGGACGACGAGATCTCGTCCGAGCTCTGGAATGCGGTGCGCGCGCTGCCTGACAAGCAGTGCGACGCCGTGCTGCTCGTCTATGGCGAGGGCCTCAGCCACTCCGAGGCGGCCGATGTCATGGGCTGCTCGGAAAACACCGTCTCGTGGCATGTCCACGAGGCCCGCAAGCGATTGAAAGCGGCCCTTGGCCGGCAGGAGGTTTGAAAATGGAAAAAGAATTCGACGCCCTCTCCCGCCGCAACGCCCCCGCTCCTTCGGACACGGCCCGCGCCCGCGCGCTCTCCGCGGCCATGGCATCCTTCGACGCCGCCGATAGTCAAAACAACGCCACCCAAGGAAATGCCGGGCGCCCGCGTCCAAGCTCCATCCTCAACCGTGTTTGGAGCACCGCCATGAACAGAAGATTTCTCGCAAGTTCGGCCATCGCCACGCTGCTGCTGGTTCCCGCCGCCGGCTTCATCGCCCTTGAACTGAGCAGAAACGGGTTGCCGGGCGAGACGCCGGCGATCGGTGAAGCACCGGAAGCAGCCTCGCCGCCGGCGACCGCCAAGCCGACGCCGAAGCCGGCCTTGGTCGAGGCCATGAAGCCGGCCGAACCGGCACCCCAGCCGAATGCCCCGCAGCCGAGCGCAACCGCCGACTTCAATGCCGATGAGGTCTCCAACCTGCTGAATAAGGGCGAGGTTGCTCGTCTCGGCGGCGCGAAACAAAGCCCGCGCGGGGCTGCCAAACAGACGATGGCGGAGCGGGATGCCGCGAGCGCCGCGATAGATCAGGCCGTCGAGGATGGAGAACGTTTCACCGACAACCAGATGAGTGGCGTGAAATCCGTCGCGCAGGAACCGGTCTCCACCTTCTCGGCGGATGTGGACACGGCATCCTATTCCTTTGTTCGCCGCGCGCTGATGTCGGGCGAGATGCCCCGGCCCGAAGCCGTCCGGACCGAGGAAATGATCAACTACTTCCCCTATGACTGGCCGGCACCCGACAAGGCCGACCAGCCCTTCAAAGCGACGGTGACAGTGATGCCGACGCCCTGGAACAAGGGCACGCAGCTGATGCATGTCGCAATCAAGGGCTTTGATCTCACGCCCGCCAACGCACCGCCGGCCAACCTCGTCTTCCTGATCGACGTTTCCGGGTCGATGGACGAGGCCGACAAGCTGCCGCTCTTGAAGGGCGCATTCCGGCTGCTGGTCGACAAGCTGCGGCCGGAAGACAAGGTCTCGATCGTCACCTATGCCGGCGATGCTGGCACGGTGCTCGAGCCGACGAGCGCTTCCAACCGCGAGAAGATCCTTGCCGCGATCGACGGCCTGCGTCCCGGCGGCTCGACGGCGGGCGCAGCGGGTATCGAAGCGGCTTATGACCTGGCGAAATCGAGCTTCGTCAAGGACGGCGTCAATCGGGTGATGCTGGCAACCGACGGCGACTTCAATGTCGGGCTATCGAGCGATGAGGAGTTGACGGCGCTGATCGAGAAGGAGCGCCGGAGCGGCATTTTCCTCTCCGTCCTCGGCTTCGGCCGCGGCAATCTCAACGACGGCCTGATGCAGACGCTGGCACAGAACGGCAACGGCACCGCCGCCTACATCGATACGCTCGCGGAGGCAGAGAAGACGCTTGTGCAGGAAGCGAGCGCCTCGCTGTTTCCGATCGCCAAGGACGTGAAGTTCCAGGTCGAGTTCAACCCCGCCCGTATCGCGGAATACCGCCTGATCGGCTACGAGACGCGGGCGCTGAAGCGGGAGGATTTCAACAACGACCGCGTCGATGCAGGCGACATGGGCTCGGGACACAGCGTCACAGCGATCTACGAGATCACCCCGAAGGGAAGCCCCGCTGTTCTCACCGATGACCTGCGCTATGGCATTGCGAAGGATGGCGTTCCCGCCGCGCAAAAGGGCGACAACGGCGGCGAACTCGCGTTCCTGAAAATTCGCTACAAGAAGCCCGATCAGGACAAGAGCGAGCTGATCACGTCGCCGGTGACCGATGCGAACGGTGTGGCCTCGGTCGATCAGGCGAGCGGCGACATACGCTTCTCCACCGCTGTCGCAGCGTTCGGGCAGAAGCTGCGAAGCGATCCCGAGATGAGCGATTACTCCTACGACGCCATCACGGCGCTGGCGGACAAGGCGCGCGGCGCGGACCCCTTCGGCTATCGCGCCGAATTTCTGCGGCTGGTGCGGCTGGCGGATGGACTTGGCCCGCGCTGACGCATTGCAAGGACTTCGGACAGCCGGCGTGATATAGTGTTGAGGTTGGTAGCATTGCCTGCCGGTCACGCGCATCGGAACAGTCCCATGAGCGACGTTGAAACCCTATTTGCCGCCTTGCGACAGGCGGCTGACGCGGAAGCGGTCGGAGCGATCGAAGTCGTTGTCAGGAACGGCCTCGATCGCGAACTCAACCGGATCAACGTGCTGGCCTTCGCGGGCCAGCACGAACTTGACGAAGAAATGACGATCGCCGCCTTTCTTCACGCCGCCCGCTTGGGCATCTTCGAAATGACGTGGAATGTGCTCTGTCCGGGCTGCGGAGGGGTGCTTGATACGGGCGCGAGCCTGAAGGGCGTGGTTCACGACACCTATCATTGCGGGCTGTGCGCCGCCGGATACGAGCCGACGCTGGACGAGATGGTGGAGGTCACGTTCACGGTCAATCCACGCGTACGCCGGATCGCCGCTCATGACCCCGATCTGCTCTCACCTGTGGAATATTACCGGCAGATGTTCTTCAGTTCCGGCGTGGATTTGCCTGATGATCTGGAGCAAAAGCTTGCGCCGATCATGCTGGAGATGATCGACCTGTCGCCAGGGGAGAGAGCCTTCGTCTCCCTTCAGCTTCCCGCCGAATTCGTGATCATTTTCGACGCGGTCACGCATTCGGCGCAATTCATCGACGTCAAGGGAGAGCCCACCAGCGAGCGCCAGAACCTGTCGTTTATCGTCAGCCAGGGACATGCGCTGAACGAGACGGTCGTCCTGCGGCCCGGCGCGCTCAGGCTTTCGCTGGAAAACAATACCGATCGAAGGGTGGTGCCGAACGTCTGCATCGCCAGTGATGCCTTGCACGATCTCCTGGGACACAGGCGGCCGTTCCTGACGGCCAAGCGGCTGCTGACCAACCAGAGCTTCCGCGACATCTACCGCACCGACACGCTCGACGTCGACCAGCGGCTGAAGATCACCAGCCTGACATTCCTGTTCACCGACCTGCGCGGCTCGACGGCGCTCTACGAGCGTGTCGGCGACATGGCCGCGTTCGATCTGGTGCGAGCCCACTTCCGGGTGTTGCACGACATCGTCGCCTCGGAGACCGGGGCCGTGGTGAAGACCATCGGCGACGCCGTGATGGCAAGCTTCCCGAGCCCCGATCGCGCAGTGGCGGCAGCCTTGCGCATGCGCCAGGCAATGATGCGCCTCAACGCCGAGCACGGCGCCGACGACCTGCTCCTGAAAATCGGCATCCACGAGGGATCGTGCCTCGCCGTCAGCCTCAACGATCGCCAGGACTATTTCGGCCAGACGGTGAACATCGCCTCCCGCGTGCAGGGGCTGGCCGATCCCGATATCATCATGACGACGGAAGCCGTGGTCGGCGATGCGCGCGTTTCGGAAATATTGCGCGAGCGGAACATCAGTTCGGTCTCCCGCATAGCGGAGCTTCACGGCATCGACCAGCGCGTCAGGGTTTTCGCGCTTTCGTAGGGTCGCGGGCTAGTCGCGGTTGGTGTAGAGCGCGCTCGACCGCTCGAGATGCTTGAGGATCGCCGCTTCCGCGCCGTCGGCGTCGTTGGCTGCGAGACAGTCGAGGATCTGCTCGTGCTCGACCAGCGTGAACTTCTCCTTGCCGGTCCAGATCAGCATGTCGGTGTGGTAGGCCTTCAGCCAGGCAAGCATGGCCTCGCTGACAGCCACGAAGATCGGGTTGCCCGAAACTTGTGCGATACGCGTGTGGAACTGCATGTCGGCGGCGATGAATTCCTCGGCATTGCCGAGCGCCCGCCTCTGGTCTTCAATGATTTCCCGCAGATCTGCGATATCGGCGCTCGTCGTCTTCACGGCCGCCTCGCGCGCCATGCCGCGCTCGAAGAAGATGCGGGAGCTCTTCAGATGATCGAGCGAGTCGGCCGATTGCGACAGCATGATCTTCGCCGTCAGATCGACCTGACGAAAGATCGACTTGGCCGTCAGGCGCTGCACCTTGGCGCGCTCGCCGTGCGAAATCGTCACCAGGCCCATGCCCGCAAGTGATTGCATTGCCTCGCGAATAGCGGGACGGCCGACGCCGAAGCGCTCCATCAGCACGCGCTCGGACGGCATCTCGTCACCGGGTTGCAACTCTCCCGATGTGATCATCCGCTCCAACCGGTCGAAGACCTCATCGGACAACTTGCGACGGACGATCTGCTCCACAGGCTGGTTCATGTTTTCTCGCTGACTCAAGATGATCCTCCCTTATGCATCTTCACGGCTCCGCACGAAAGTCCACCGTTCACAATTGCGCACATTAGAAATTTTTCGTTGCAGAAATTGGAATACTCATTATACCAGTTCACAACATGACGCCATGGCAAATGATCGGTCTGGCGGAGGAGGAATGTAAATATGATCACGTTGACCTACCGCATCGAGACATCGGGCAGCATCGAGGCCATGGCTGCCAAGATCGCCAGCGACCAGTCGACGGGCACGTTCGTGCCGGTTCCCGGCGAGACGGAAGAGCTGAAGGCGCGTGTCGCCGCCCGCGTGCTCGACATTCGCCACCTTCCGTCCGCCGACTATCCGACCTGGCCGGAGACGGCTCCCGGTCCGGGCCGCATCAAGCGCGCCGACGTGGACATCGCCTTCCCGCTCGACGCCATCGGCACCGATCTTTCCGCCCTGATGACGATCGCCATCGGCGGCGTCTATTCGATCAAGGGCATGACGGGCATCCGCATCGTCGACATGAAGCTGCCGGAAGCGTTTGCCTCCGCTCATCCCGGCCCGCAGTTCGGCCTGCCGGGTACGCGTCGCCTCACCGGCGTCGAGGAACGCCCGATCATCGGCACCATCGTCAAGCCGGCGCTCGGCCTTCGCCCGCTCGAGACGGCCGCGCTGGTCGGTGAACTGATCGAGTCCGGCGTCGATTTCATCAAGGACGACGAGAAGCTGATGAGCCCGGCCTATTCGCCGCTCAAGGAGCGCGTCGAGGCGATCATGCCGCTAATCCTCGATCACGAGCAGAAGACCGGAAAGAAGGTGATGTACGCCTTCGGCATCTCGCATGCCGATCCCGACGAGATGATGCGCAACCACGATCTGGTGCTGAAGGCCGGCGGCAACTGCGCCGTCGTCAACATCAATTCGATCGGCTTCGGCGGCATGAGCTTCCTGCGCAAGCGCTCGGGCCTCGTTCTGCACGCGCACCGCAACGGTTGGGACATCCTGACCCGCGATCCGGGCGCAGGCCTCGACTTCAAGGTCTACCAGCAGTTCTGGCGCCTGCTCGGCGTCGACCAGTTCCAGATCAACGGCATCCGCATCAAGTATTGGGAACCGGACGACAGCTTCGTCGAATCCTTCAAGGCCGTCAGCACGCCGCTGTTCAGCAAGGCGGATTGCCCGCTTCCCGTGGCCGGGTCCGGCCAGTGGGGCGGCCAGGCGCCGGAGACCTACCAGCGCACCGGCCGGACGACAGACCTTCTCTATCTCTGCGGCGGCGGCATCGTCAGCCATCCCGGCGGACCGGCGGCAGGCGTTCGCGCCGTGCAGCAGGCCTGGCAGGCCGCGGTCAAGGACATCCCGCTCGACGAATACGCCAAGGATCACCCGGAGCTCGCGGCCTCGATCGCGAAGTTCGGCGACGGGAAGGCGGGCTGAGACATGACCAAGCCACTCCTGACCTATTACGGTGATGATTTCACCGGCTCGGCCGACGTCATGGAGGCCCTGTCTTCCAACGGCGTCCCGACCGTACTGTTTCTCGGCGTTCCGAGTGCCGCGACCACCGCGCGCTTCGCCGACTACCGCGCCTTCGGCATCGCCGGCACCAGCCGCAGCGAGACGCCGGCATGGATGGACGAGCACCTGCCCGCTATCTACGCATGGCTGAAGGAACGCGACGCGGCGATCTGCCACTACAAGGTCTGCTCGACCTTCGATTCCAGCCCCGATATCGGCAGCATCGGCAAGGCGATCGATATCGGCAAGGCGCTGTTCGGTCAGCCCGTCGTGCCCGTCATCGTCGGCGCGCCGCAGCTGAAGCGCTACACGGCCTTCGGCAACCTCTTCGCCGCCTATCAGGATCGCGTCTACCGCATCGACCGCCATCCAGTCATGAGCCGCCATCCGGTGACACCGATGAGCGAGGCGGATCTTACCCTGCACCTCGCCAAGCAGACATCCCTGCCGGTCGGCCTTGCCGATCTCGTCGCTCTGGCCGCCCCGGATGCCGACGCGCGTATCGACCGCATCGTCGAAAGCACGCCGGGCGTTGTTCTTCTGGACGTCGATAGCGCCGGCTCTCAGGCAGAGGCCGGGCGCCAGCTCTGGCGCCTGCGTCGCGACGGCGGGCTCTTCACGGCGGGCTCCTCCGGCCTCGAATATGCGCTGCTGCAGGCATGGAAGAGCGAAGGCCTGCTCGAAGCCAAGCCGGAATTCGCCTCGCCGGGCAAGGTCGACCGTCTCGCGGTCGTCTCCGGCAGCGTCTCGCCGACGACGGAACGCCAGATCCGCAACGCGACCGAAAACGGCTTCGACGGCATTGCCCTCGATCCGCTCGAGGTAGTTGGCGAGAACGCCGACAGTGCCATCGAAACCGCGATCGCCGAAGGCGTGAAGCGGCTGAAGAACGGCAGAAGTGTCATCCTGCATACCGCGCTCGGCCCTTCTGCCGACCGCGGCACCGATATCGACCGCATTCCCGGCGCCCGCCACAAGCTGGGCTCGGCGCTGGGCACGATCCTGCGCCGCCTTGTCGAGGAAGAAAGGCTTACCCGCGCGGTCATTGCCGGCGGCGACACATCGAGCCACGCGCTGAAGGAACTGCGCGTCGATGCGCTGACCACATTGCTTCCGCTGCCGCAGACGCCGGGCTCGCCGCTCTGCACCGCGCATGGAAGCTACGAACCGACCAACGGCCTGCAGATCGCTCTGAAGGGCGGGCAGGTCGGAACCGATGGATACTTCGCGCAAATTCGCGATGGAAGAAAAAGCTGACCGTGCGCTTTCGGTTCAGCAGAGGTCGGCCCTGTCGATCTCAACAGTAAAGCGTCACTCATTGGGATGGTGATTGACTCATCATACCAGTCAAGCTAACAGATGTTCAAACCAAGAGGTGAGGAAACATGACTGCAATTGCTCTCTTTGGCGCCGGTGGCAAGATGGGCTACCGCCTGGCGAAGAACCTGAAGGGTTCGCGCTATGACATCCGCCACGTCGAAATCAGCGATGTGGGCAAGGCGCGCCTGAAGGACGATCTCGGTCTTTCGACCGTGGACGTGGATGTTGCCCTCGATGGCGCCGACGTCGTCATCCTGGCTGTTCCGGACACGCATATCGGCAAGGTTGCCGCCGGCATCAACGACAAGCTGAAGGCCGGTACCATGGTCATCGCGCTCGACGCTGCCGCTCCGTTCGCCGGCCACTTCCCGGAGCGCCCTGATCTGACGTACTTCGTCACGCATCCGTGCCATCCGCCGATCTTCAACGACGAAACCGACATGCAGGCCAAGAAGGACCACTTCGGCGGCCTCTTCGCCAAGCAGCATATCGTTTCGGCCCTGATGCAGGGTCCGGAAGAAGCCTACGCCGTCGGCGAAGAAATCGCCAAGACGATCTGGGCGCCGGTCATGCGCTCGCACCGCGTCACCGTCGAGCAGATGGCGATGCTGGAGCCGGGTCTCTCCGAGACCGTTGCCGCTTCGCTGCTCGTGGTCATGAAGCAGGCCATGGATGAGTGCGTCGCCCGCGGCGTTCCGGAAGAAGCTGCCCGCGACTTCCTGCTCGGCCACCTGAACGTGCTCGGCGCCGTCATTTTCGGCGAAGTCCAGGGCGTGTTCTCGGACGCTTGCAACAAGGCTATCGAATTCGGCATTCCCGCCCTGATGAAGGACGATTGGAAGCGCGTCTTCGAACCGCAGGAGATCGCTGACAGCATCAAGCGTATCACCTGATACCGATCCCGGGAGGGGGCGACCCCTCCCCTTTTCGCCGCCCTGCAGGGAACAGGGCTTTTACATTGGGAGGAAAACCATGAAACTGACACGCAGACTGACCGTCGCTGCCTTCGCCAGCGCACTCGCGCTTGGCGCCGCGATGCCCGCATTTGCCGCGGACCTCATCGCCATCATCACGCCGGCGCACGACAACCCCTTCTTCAAGGCCGAAGCCGTCGGCGCCGAAGCGAAAGCCAAGGAACTCGGCTACGAAGCGCTTGTCATGACGCATGACGACGACGCCAACAAGCAGTCGCAAATGATCGACACCGCCATCGGCCGTGGCGCGAAGGCCATCATCCTCGACAACGCCGGCGCTGACGCCACCGTTGCCGCCGTCAAGAAGGCCAAGGACGCAGGCATTCCGTCCTTCCTCATCGACCGCGAAATCAACGCCACCGGCGTTGCTGCCGCGCAGATCGTCTCGAACAACTACCAGGGCGCCCAGCTCGGCGCGCAGGAGTTCGTCAAGCTGATGGGCGAGAAGGGCAATTATGTCGAGCTCGTCGGCAAGGAATCCGACACCAATGCCGGCATCCGCTCGCAGGGCTACCATGACGTCATCGACGACTATCCGGATCTGAAGTCGGTCGCCAAGCAGTCGGCCAACTGGAGCCAGACGGAAGCCTACGCCAAGATGGAAACCATCCTGCAGGCGAACCCCGATATCCAGGGCGTCATCTCCGGCAACGACACGATGGCCATGGGCGCCATCGCCGCTCTCCAGGCCGCTGGCCGCAAGGACGTCATCGTCGTCGGCTTCGACGGTTCGAACGACGTTCGCGACTCGATCAAGTCCGGCGGCATCAAGGCCACCGTCCTGCAGCCCGCCTACGCACAGGCGCAGATGGCTGTCGAACAGGCCGACGCCTACATCAAGAACAAGACTCTTCCCAAGGAAGAGAAGCAGCTGATGGATTGCATTCTCATCAACGCTGACAACGCCGACAAGCTCGAAACCTTCGCCATCGCGAAGTAAGCGCAGTCCAGGCCAATGACGTAGGGCGCGGCTATCCGTGCTCTACGTTCCATATCCTATTTCATACAGATTGGAGCTTCGTTGATGGCGAAGGTCAAAGGCGCGGTCGTGATCGCAATGCTTGCCCTGGCGCTGCCGGGTTGCAAGATCATCAAGACACCGACGGCGGAAGAAAAGGCGGCCGAGACCGCCAAGAGCGCTTTCGATCCCTTGGCGAAAGTCGAGGCCATCTGGCAGCCGCAGGCGATCCCCTACCTGCAGCAGCGTGCCGGCGAGCTCAAGGATGTCGCAGCACTTGCCGCTTCCAGCGGCGATGAAGCCGGCGCCAAGTACGGCAACACCCGCAAACAGGCGAGCGCGCCCTGGACCTATGCGGTCAAGCTCAGCGGCAAGGTCGTCGCGGCCGACACCGCCTCGCGCGCGGCCACGATCGATGTCGATGCCGATGGCGACGGCAAGGCCGATGCCAAGGTGCAGATCGGCCCGGCCATCCGCGGCACGGCGCTGCGCGACACGCTGGAGTTCGTCAATTTCAACGAGTTCAAGAACCAGATCGAGTGGGCGCAGTTCGGCAAGGCGTTCAACGAGAAGATCAACACATCGCTGCTGGCGGCCCTGCCCCGCGACGGACTGAACGGCAAGACGGTCAAGGTCGTCGGCGCGTTCCCGCTTCCGTCTTCGGGACAGCTCCCGCTCATCACCCCAGCCGAACTGACGGTCGAGCCATGATCGAACAGGCTGAACACGATATCGTTCTTCGCCTCGACGACGTGTCGAAGGTCTATTCCGGCATCGTCGCCGTCAAGCGCGCCAATCTCGAGCTGCGCCGCGGCGCCGTCAACGTGCTGGTCGGCGAAAACGGCGCCGGCAAGTCGACGCTGATGAAGATCATCGCCGGCGTCGAGCGCCCGACGCTCGGCCGCATCATTCTCGACGGCGAACCCGTCTCCTTCGACAGCCCGGCCGACGCGCAGGCGAACGGCATCGGGATGATCTTCCAGGAGCTCAACCTCTTCGCCAACATGACGGTGGCCGAAAACATCTTCGCGACGCGCGAAATCACGCGCGGCGTCCGAGGCATCGATCACAAGGCACAGATCGAAAAGGCCAACGCCTTTCTCAAGCGCCTGGATGCCGGCATCAATGCCGAAACCATGGTCGAGGACCTGCCGATCGGTCAGCAGCAGCTGGTGGAAATCGCCAAGGCGATGTCGCTCAACGCCCGCATCCTGATCATGGACGAACCGACCTCGGCGCTTTCGGCGGCCGAAGTGGAGATCCTGTTCAAGGTCATCGCCGAACTGAAGGCGCAGGGCGTGGCGATCGTCTACATCTCGCACCGCCTCGAGGAACTGATGCGCATCGGCGATTACATCACGGTCCTGCGCGACGGCCAGATCACCGGCCAGGCGATGGTGCGTGACATCGACACCAAGTGGATCGTGCGCTCGATGATCGGCTCAGACGCCAAGGATTTCGCGCGCGCCTTAGATCATACGCTTGGCGGCGAGGCGTTTCGCGCCGAGGAAATCAGCCTGCCGCGCCGCACCGGCGGCCTTGCCGTCGACCACGTGTCGCTATCCGTGCGGGCCGGCGAAATTCTCGGCATCTACGGATTGATGGGCGCCGGCCGCAGCGAGTTCTTCGAATGCGTGATCGGCAGGCACAAGCACTCCACCGGCAAGGTCTTCATCGACGGCCAGGAAGTGCGCGCCCGCGACACCACGCGCCGAATCCGCCGTGGCCTGGCACTGATCCCGGAAGACCGGCAGCGCGAAGGCCTGGTTCAGGTGCTTTCGATCGCCAGCAACCTGACGCTGGCAAGCCTGCAGCGCTTCACCCGCCTGTTCCATATCAAGGCGAGCGCCGAAAAGCAGGCCATCACCGATATGATCAAGGACCTCTCCATCAAGGCGCCGAACCCCGATTTCGAGGTCACCTCGATGTCGGGCGGCAACCAGCAGAAGGTGGTGATCGGCAAGGCACTGATGACCAATCCCAAGGTTCTCCTGATGGACGAACCAAGCCGCGGCATCGACGTCGGCGCCAAGGCGGATGTGTTCCGCACCATGCGCAGGCTCGCCGGCAAGGGACTGGCAATTCTATTTTCAACCTCCGACCTTGAAGAGGTCATGGCTCTTTCCGACCGCATCGCCGTGCTCAGCAACGGCAAGCTGGTCGCGATCTTCGACAAGAACGAAGCGACCGAAGAAGCCATCATCGCGGCATCCGCCAAGGGTCACGGACATCAAGGAAAGCTCGCGTCATGACGGCGGACACATCTTCCACTTTCGGCGCCAAGCGGTCGAACGGTTCCATTCTCCTGACTCTGATGAAGCTCAGGACGTTCATCGCGCTGTTCGCCGTGATCATCTTCTTCGCGATCTTCGCACCGAACTTCACGTCGACGGCGAACATGATCCTGATGTCGAAGCACGTCGCGCTCAACGCCTTCCTCGCCATGGGCATGACCTTCGTCATCATCACCGGCGGCATCGACCTTTCGGTCGGCTCGATCGTCGGGCTGTGCGGCATGGTGGCCGGCGCGTTGATCCTGAACGGGGTCGAACTGCCGATCGGCTACACCGTTTTCTTCAACATCTACGAGATCATCCTGATCACGCTGGCTGTGGGTCTGGCGATCGGCCTGATCAACGGCCTGTTGATCACCAAGCTCAACGTCGCGCCCTTCATCGCGACGCTCGGAACGCTCTACATCGCCCGCGGCCTCGCGCTGCTGTCGTCGGACGGCCAGACCTTCCCCAATCTCGTCGGTCGGCCGGAATATGCGACGACGGGCTTCGACGTCTTCGGCGCCGGCCGCATGCTCGGCCTGCCGGTATCGATCTGGATTCTCATCGCGCTTGCGCTGATCGCCGCCTATGTGGCGCGATCCACGCCGATCGGCCGCCATATCTTCGCCGTCGGCGGCAATGAGCGCGCGGCACGCATGTCGGGCATCCGCGTCGATGTCGTAAAGATTTTCGTCTACATGTTCTCGGGCCTGTGCGCTGCCATCGTGGGCATCGTCATCTCGTCGGAGCTGATGGCGTCTCACCCGGCGACCGGCGAAAGCTTCGAACTCAACGCCATTGCGGCGGCCGTGCTCGGCGGAACCTCGATGTCGGGCGGGCGCGGCACGATCGGCGGCACCATCATCGGCGCTTTCGTCATCGGCATTCTTTCCGATGGACTCGTCATGATGGGTGTTTCATCCTTCTGGCAGATGGTCATCAAGGGACTGGTCATCATCATCGCGGTTGTCGTCGACCAGGCTCAGCGCCGGCTTCAGCAGCGCGTGACTCTCATGCAAATGGCAAAGGCAGGCTAAGAATGGCGGAACTGAACGGCGCTCTCATCGGCTGCGGCTTCTTCGCAATCAACCAGATGCACGCTTGGCAGGATGTGCCGGGCGCCCGGATCGTGGCGATCTGCGACCGCGATCCGGAACGGCTTCGGATCGTCGGCGACCAGTTCGGTATCGAGCGCCGCTACAGCGATGCCGCCGCAATGTTCGCGGATGGCGGCTTCGACTTCGTGGATATCGCCACGACCGTCCAGAGCCACCGCGCGCTGGTGGAAATGGCCGCTGCCCACAAGGTGCCGGCGATCTGCCAGAAGCCGTTCGCCAAGACGCTTGATGACGCCAAGTCGATGGTGAAGACCTGCGCCGAGGCCGGCGTGCCGCTGATGGTGCACGAAAACTTCCGCTGGCAGACGCCGATCCAGGAAGTGAAGAAGGTGCTGGAAGCGGGCGTGATCGGCGAGCCCTTCTGGGCACGCTTCTCCTTTCGCTCCGGCTACGACGTCTTCTCCGGCCAGCCTTATCTGGCCGAGGGCGAGCGCTTCATCATCGAGGACCTAGGCATCCACACGCTGGATATCGCCCGCTACATCATGGGCGACGTGCGCCAGCTCAGCGCCCGCACCAAGCGGGTCAATCCCAAGATCAAGGGCGAGGACGTGGCGACCATGCTGCTCGATCACGAGAGCGGCGCGACGTCGATCGTCGACGTCAGCTACGCCTCGAAGCTCTCGACCGAGCCCTTCCCCGAGACCCTGATCGAGCTCGATGGCACCAAGGGCAGCATTCGCTTGTCGCAGGGTTATCGTCTCGAGGTAACGGGGCCGGAAGGCACCACGGTTACCGACGTCTCGCCCAAGCTTCTCTCCTGGGCCTCGCGCCCTTGGCACAACATCCAGGAAAGCGTCTTCGCGATCCAGCAACACTGGGCCGACAGCCTTGCCGCCGGCAGCGAAACCTCGACTTCCGGCGCCGACAACCTCAAGACATTCGCCCTGGTGGAAGCGGCCTACGACAGCGCGGCCAGCGGCCAGACCGTGGATGTCGAGGCGATGCTGCGATGACCGACAGCTTCCTGATCTACGGAACGCGGGAAAGTGAACGCCTGCCGGAGCGTCTGACATCGGGCAAGCTTTCGATCGATCTCTCCGACGGCAATCTTCGCAGCATCACCTATGACGGCATCGAGGTGCTTCGCGCGGTCTCCTATCTTGTGCGCGACCGTGACTGGGGCACCTATGCTCCCGAGATTACCGAACTGGCGATCGACCGGAAAGACGATGCCTTCTCGGTCTCCTACGTCGCGCGCTGCCAGGGTCCCGAGAAAACCGACCTTTCAATCCGGGTGAAGATATCGGCTGCGGCCGATGCGCCTCTGGTGTTCGAAGCCGACGCGATCTCTGAGACAGGCTTCGAAACGAACCGCTGCGGCTTCTGCATTCTCCATCCGATCGTCGGCGTCGCCGGTGCGCCTGTTACCGTCGAGCATGTCGATGGCAATCGCGTCGAAACGCGCTTCCCCGACCTGATCGAGCCGTGGCAGCCGTTCAAGGACATGCGTGAAATCACCCACACGGTGATGCGGGGGGTGACCGCGCGCTGCCGCATGGAAGGCGACGTGTTCGAGATGGAGGACCAGCGCAACTGGTCGGATGCTTCCTACAAGACCTATGTTCGCCCGCTGGCGCTGCCATGGCCCTACCAGATCGCGGCCGGCGAACCGGTGCGCCAGCGCATCGTTCTCGATATCAGCGACACGCGATCCGCGACGGCATCTCGGGCCTCCACGGACACATCACGGCCTCCGGCATCACTGGAGCGCGGCGAGAAGCGCGGAACGCTTCCTTCGATCGGCATCATCGTGACGCCCGAAGAGGCGGATGCCGTGATCGAGGCGGGCGAAACGCTTGCCGAAATCGGCCCGCAGGACCTGCTCTTCCATTTCGACCCTACTGCAGGCCATGACGGCAGCGTCTTCGCGCGCTTCGCCGCCGTGACGAAGCTGCACAAGGGCACGACGACACTGGAAATCGCGCTGCCGTGCAAGCGCCCGCTCGACACAGAGACGCAGGACATCGCGGCCGCGATGCGCGATGCCGGCTTCGTGCCCGATGCCATCATCATTTCGCCTTCCGTCGACCGGCAATCGACGCCTCCGGGTAGCGCCTGGCCGGAATGCCCGCCGCTGGAGGATGTCTATGCCGCAGCGCACAAGGCATTCGCGGGCATCAGGATCGGCGGCGGGATGCTCAGCTACTTTACCGAGCTGAACCGCAAACGCGTGCCTTCCGCACCGCTCGCCTTCATCAGCCATTGCACCAATCCGATCGTCCATGCGGCCGATGATCTGAGCGTCATGCAGACGTTGGAGGCGCTGCCCTTCATCACCCGTTCTGTGCGCGCAATCTATGGCGACAAGCCTTACCGCATCGGCCCTTCGACCATTCCGATGCGCCAGAACCCCTATGGCAGCCGGACGATGGACAACCCGAATGGCCGCCGCATCCCGATGGCCAACACCGATCCGCGCCACAACGGTCTGTTCGCCGAAGCATTTGCCATGGCCTATGCCGCAAGCGTGCTGGATGCCGGATTGGAATGCCTGACGCTCTCGGCCCTGACCGGCTCCTTCGGCCTCATTGCCCAAGGCAATGAGCCGGTTCCGGAAGGTGAGAAGCGCCCACTGTTCAAGGCCGTGAAAACGCTGGCCGCTCTTGCCGGCCGGGAGTGGACGGAATGCCGTTCGTCGAGCGCTTCACGTGTGCGGGCTTTCATCGTCGATGCCGCCGACGGGCCGCTGCTGTGGCTGATCAACGTGACGAAGAGCGTGCAGCAGATCGATCTCGGTTCCCTGAACAGCCGCCAGCCGCTCGCCGCGAGCTTGCTTGAGCTGTCGCCATATGAAGTCAAGGGCGTTCCGCTGGCAGATTGACCTTGCATCGTCCACGCGTAGCTATAGCCTCCAATACGAATGCAAGGGAGGAATGGCGTGAAGACGAAGAAGCTCATCAATGACGGCGCCGCCGCGGTCGACGAGATGCTTGAGGGCATCCTCGCCGCGCATCCCGACCATCTGCAGACCGTGAGCGGTTCGCCGCGCTCGATCGTTGCCAAGCACGGCCCGCGCAAGGGCAAGGTGGGGCTGGTGATCGGCGGCGGCTCGGGCCATGAGCCGAGCTTCCTCGGCTTCGTCGGCAAGGGCCTGGCGGATGCGGCCGCGGTCGGCAATGTGTTTGCTTCGCCGCCGCCGGATCCGATCATCGAATGCGCCAAGGCCGTCGATGGCGGAGCAGGCGTTCTCTTCCTCTACGGCAATTACGCCGGTGACGTGATGAACTTCGACATGGCGGCGGAAATGCTTGCCATGGACGATATCGAGGTGCGCACCGTCGTTACCACCGACGATGTCGCTTCCGCACCCCGCGACCAGAGGGAGAAGCGGCGCGGCGTGGCCGGCAACGTCTTCATTTTCAAGGCGGCCGGCGCCGCTTGCGACCTGATGTATTCGTTCGACGAGGTCGAGCGCATCGCCCGCAAGGCAAACGACGAAACCTTCACCATGGGCGTGGCGCTCGCGCCCTGTTCGCTGCCGCAGACGCTGCGGCCGAATTTCGAGATCGCCGAGGACGAGATGGAAGTCGGCATGGGCATCCACGGCGAACCCGGCATTTCGCGCGAGAAGCTGAAGTCCGCGGACGCCGTCACCGATGAACTCGTCGACACGATCCTTGCCGACAGCGGCATGGCGTCGGGCTCACGCGTTGCGGTTCTCGTCAACTCGCTCGGCTCCACGCCGTTGATGGAGCTCTACATCATGATGCGCCGGCTGAAGGCGCGTCTCGACCAAGCCGGGATCGCGATCCATACCTCACTGGTGGGCAACTACTGCACCTCGCTGGAGATGGCCGGCGCGTCGATCACCCTGATGCGGCTGGACGACGAGCTGCAGGCCCTTATCGACCACCCCTGTGACTGCGCCATGTTCCGCAGCGGCACGGTGTCTGCATGAGCGAAATTACCGTTTCAGATCTGCAGCGCCTCTTGCAAACCATTGCCAAGCGCATGTTGGCCGAGCGCGACGATCTTTGCCAACTAGACGGAGTGATCGGCGATGCGGACCACGGCATCGCCATGGAACTCGGCTTTGCCGCCGCCGCGAAGGCAGCCGGTGAACTCGATCCCTCGGCAACCGATCCGACCGGCGTTCTCAATACGGCGGCGAAGGCGTTTCTGAATGCCGTCGGCGCTTCCTCCGGCCCCCTCTACGCGACTGCCTTCATGCGCGCGGCCGCCGCGGTCAAGGGCAAGGCCTCGCTTGGCGATCAGGAGATGCTCGACATATTCGCCGCACTCGCCAAGGGCATCCAGGATCGCGGTAAGGCCGAAGTGGGTGAGAAGACGATGGTGGATGCCTGGGCTCCCGCCGCCGACGCTTGCGCGCAGGCCGGAGCCGAGGGACGACCGCTTGCCGAATGCTACGACGCGGCACTGGCAGCGGCAGAAAAGGGGCGCGACGCCACGCGCGAAATGGTTGCGAGCAAAGGCCGCTCGGCGCGGCTGGGAGACCGGTCGCTTGGCCATATCGACCCCGGCGCGGCCTCGGCCACCATCGTGATATCGTGCCTTAGCGACTTCGTCCGACGCTGACGCGCAGTATTCGTCCAAGTAGTTCCGTGACGTTTTCTGGCCAAAGCGACACGCCTTGTTCGGTTGTCCTGCGACGCCGTCGGCCGTGTCTGAAATGATGCCGGGAAAGAGCGCGGAACTGCTTTTCGATCGCCGGCAATATTGCCGGTTTTCGACGGAACTCGCTGCAAGACGAATAACGCCCTCCAGTTGATAAGCAGCACAACCCGATTTTGGTGCCATCCACATCGTTAGCGTACGAATATATGCACTAAATTCAATGTGTTGCTTGAAAATACCTGCGCACTAGAAAAAACGAATCACACAATTGATCCGATCAAATATCTCCGATAGGTTGACGGACAGTATTACAATCGTGCAGCAACTCGCGCTGAAAGGATAAAACAATGAAAGAGGCACCACATGCAGTCGATGTTCATGTCGGAAAGACGATCCGCATAAAGCGACTGATGCGCAAAGTATCACAGACTGAGCTTGGCGATCGGGTTGGTGTTACATTTCAGCAAATCCAGAAATACGAGAAGGGTTCGAACCGCGTTTCCGCGAGCATGCTGGTAGAAATCGCCGGCGCTCTCGATGTCGACGTGCGCTCTTTCTTTGAAGACATGTCGGCTCAGGGCTCCGCGAATGACAACCCGACGCCGAGCGAAGAATTCGTCGTATCGCGCGACGGCGTGCTTCTGAACGCCGCCTTCCTGTCCATCAAGAACGAACAGGTCCGCAAGAAAATCGTCAAGCTCGTCCAGGCTGTTGCCGGCATGGACCAGGTGGACGACGCCGCGGAATAAACTGCCCGGTCCGAGACGCTGACATCATCAATCAATGGCAGTCGAGAAGCACCACATTCTCGCTGGCATCTTTCATTGCTATCTGCGTTTTTCTTCCGATCAGTTTCTCAAGATTGACATCAAGCTCCCGCTCCGGGTCGATCCCGTCCCAGTCGATGACGACCTGGAGGAGAGCCATGTTGGTCAGGTGCTGAAGGTTATGCAGCTTCAGCTTGCTGGCTTCGTCCTTCGCAGCCGACAGCAGCCGGAATATCCGCGCGTATTCGCTGCCTGTTCCTTCATCCCGTGTCTGAACGTTCATTTCATCCGCCTCTCTGACAAGCCCTGGGGGAGAGCTTCAGTAGGGACATAATCGATCTCAGGCGTTATTTGAGCGTTACAGGCGTGAAAGCGGTGTCTACTTCGGCACGCAGGCTCTCCCAGTGTGACGTCGCGGCGAAGCCCCAGTCACGCTCGGAGTCACGCTTGGACGCCGTAAACTCGGCGTCCAGCAGGTACTGCAGCACGCATTCCGCATCCTCCCGCTTGCGCTCGACCTTGCTGGCGCGAATCAGCCGAAGGATCTCCTTGGCTCGGCCGCCATCCGTGAAGCTGCAGCCTTCGAGCGCCTTCGGATAGGTGCGCTCGGAAAAATGCAGCTGGCGACCGGCCAGGAGCAGCATCTTGTGCTCGCAAACCGAGATCGCCCCGTCGGCGAACAGCCGCTCGATCGTCGGCTGAAAATCAACCCACGGGATCGACAGCGGCAGCCAGCCGAGTTCTTCCGGCGCATGCACCAGAGCCACGGCCTCGTCATCGATCAGGCGACCCTCGGCATAATCTTCATAGATCGAACCGACACCGATCATTCCGAAGGCGGAGCACTCGGCTGCGCGCAGCGCACCCATGCTGGCAGCGCCGAAAACGGTGACGTTCTTTTCCAGCGCGTAGAGAATTTCCTTGTGCCAGACAGACGGCGTCTCGCCGAAATAGCCATCGACGATGGCGATCACCTTGGCGCCATCCTGAACCGCCTGCAGGATATCGCCGCGCGCGGCCGGCGCGCGGAACTCGATGGAGGGGTTCTCGGCGCGAAGCCGGGGCAGATCGTTGCCGAAGCTGGGGCCTGCGAAAATCACCTTCATTACTGCACTCCCTGCATGGCGCCGACGGCACGCAGGCCGAGCTGGATGAACTCGCCATCCACATCGACCTCGAGCCCCGGAATGATCACGCGCACGACCGAGACCGGCAGGCGCGGATGCGGTAGCGGAACCGCCACCACCTGATTGATTCCCCGCTCGGCCAGGCGATCGAGGATGTGGCGAATGTTTTCCTGGATGCTGCGCTTTTCCGGCTCGAAGCTGAATGTCGGCGCGACAGGCGTTTCGCTGCACAGGTCGATGAGCTGCTGCATCGGCCCGTTGTTGTCGAGGCGCTGATAGACGCGCGGCGTGAAATCGTCGCGGCTGCCGGCAATCGCGGTCAGCCGACTCTGCGCGGCTTCCGTGATCGCGCGAAGCGCTGCGCGGACCGGATCGGGATGGCAACCGCAACCGCCACAGACATTGGTCCAGCGAGCATCCACGCGCTCTCCGAGATTGCCGGGAATGATGACGGCAAGGAAGCTGGGGACGCCGATATCGGTCGTCATGTCGAGCAGCAAGAGCTGCATGCCGGCGCGCTGGATTCGATCGACGATGATGTCGACAACCGGATCGCGGAAAGCCAGGGGATCGACGCGGGCACCGCGCAGCTGCTCGAAGGGGCGGAGCTGGGTCAGCGCCCAGGCGTCACGCTCCACGAGCTCGCACATGCCGTGAAGCACCGCTTCGGCCGGCCGGTTGCCGGAGGCAAGACCATCACTGGACTGCTCGAAGCCCGACGGGCGAACGCCGCGATGGTCGAGGCCGACGAGCGACCAGGGAACGAACACCGGCTTGTTGGAAACGATATCCAGACCCTCGCACCAGCCGATCGGCTCGGCGTCAATCTCCGACGGCACGCAACGGGCGACGGAATCGAGATCGATCATCGGCGCGCGCTCGGCCTTCATCGTGTCGAGGCTGGCGGTGATGAGATCGTCGGGCTGCATCTCGGCGACGCGCGTTTCCACGGCTTCCATGGCGGCCGAAGTCATGGCCGCCGCTTCATCGATGCCTTTACCCTGGAAGACCGACAGGGTGTAGCTGTTCGGCCGGGTCGCGAAGGCGACCGGAATTTCGAGAAGATCGAGCGCGGTGAGAAGGCCTACGCGCGTAATGCCGAGTTCCTTGAAGTGCGGCTTGATGGCCGCGAATGTCTGCACAGGTGTCAGCGAGCGGTCGTGATAGCCATTGATCCCGGCCGACGAAAGGCTGAGATCATTGGCGAGACGCTCAAGTGCAGTCTGTGCAGACATTCGCATCAACCTCAACGGAACTTCAGGGCGTGAACGATGTTGGCCGTGGCGTTCGTGTCGAACTGAACGGCGTTCTGCTTGAGAACGGCCTGAGCGGCTGCGGAAAGGCGGACGGTCGGCTTGATCTGGGTGGTGGACATGTTGTGCTATCTCCAGCTGAAGCAGCGTTGTGCTGCGGACGGGCTGGAGAATGACCGGCAGGCGTTATTCCGGCGTGACTGAGTTTTGGCTTAAAAACGCGGCTAAGTGGATGAAGTGTAACGCTTCAGGACAATCCGGCCATACGCAGGCCGTCAATCAACTGACGCGTGTCCTCAGGGTTGCGATCGGGCACGAAACGCCAGACATCTTCCGTGCGAAAATCGGGAAAATTCTCGAGGACAACCGAGGCATAATGCGCGGCCGCTTTCGAATCACCGTTCTTGGCGTGCGCTGCCGCGAGCAAGCGTGACGTCGCCGGGCGATCCTTGACGCGGTCCAGAACCTCGATCGCCTTGGCGTAATTCTCCTGGACGAAGTGGATTCCACCGAGGTTCCAATAGTAATAATCCGGCGGCAGCGGGTTGAGCTTCAACGCGGCGAGGCTGAGCTCGAGCGCCCGGTCGCTCTGGCCGTCGTGCAGCAGCGCATCCGCGTGATCGGCAAGAATGTCGGCGTCGTTGGGGTTCAGCATCTGCGCTTCGGCGAAGAAATCCAGGCTGTCGTCGAACCGGCGCCGGTAAAGCGCAACGAAACCAAGCTCGCGCATGGCGCGGCCGCTGTTCGGGTCGCTGTCGCGCGCGAACCATGCCGAGCGATCCGCCTCCTCGAGCAGCTGCGTATCCTTCATCCCGCGCACCAGCCACTCCATGCCGAGCACGCGCGCCATGCCCGCATGCGCGGACGAGAAGCGATCATGGCGGACAAGCGCAGACTTGAACCACTTGCGCGCCTGCCGGAGATGCTGCAGGTCGGTCTTCGACACCAGCCGCTTGCCTTCGAGATAGAGGCGGTAGGCCGAGGGATTGATGTCGTGCATCATGTCCGAGAGCTCGCGCCGCTCGATCGTGTCGGCAAGCGTCATCACGATACGCCGCGCCAGATGGCCGAAGGACTGGTTGATCTTCTGCATGGCCAGCGGCAGGTCGATCGCCCAGAGAACTTCCGCGCTGGCGGTCTTGGTCAGCCGGCAGGTCGCGTAGATATCGTCGTCCCGGCCGTGGATCGTCACATAGACGGTGTAGTCGAACTGCAGGTCCTGCTGCGGAATGGGCGCAGCCTCGGCGTTCTGGCCTCTGCTCAATATCTCGATGCTGGTATGGGCCGCGATCACCTTGAAGCCGCGCTGCTGGCTGAGTCCGATGGTTACGTCTTCCAGGAGCGCGCGGCCGACGCGCTGCAGCAGCGGATCGGAGAGCATCGTTTCCGGCGGCAGGATGAGCACGCGGGGCTGGCCTACAGGATCGGCGGCGGACGGTTGCGGACGCGGTGCCGCTTCGGGCACTGCCGGCGCGATAATGCCGAGATCGCGGGCCAGCGCCTGTGTCACGGCATCCGGCTCGGCGCCGTACTCGGTCTTGAGTTCGCTCAGGCAGCGAAAATAGGCCTGACGCGCGGCTGCCGCATCGCCGGCATCGGCGTGCACCTGCATCAGCGTCCGGCACGCAACTTCATTGGCGGGATCCGCGGCGATCACGAGGTTTGCCAGCGACAGCAGCTCATCGGGCGTGCGCTTGTCAGGTGCATCGAGAAGCGCAACGATGCGCGCATCGCGCCGCTCGGAAATCCGCCGGCGCTCCACCGAGAGGCGCTCGTCGGCCTCGATCGTCGGCGCCTTGAAGCCTTCCAGCAGCTCGCCCGTCAGCAATTCCCAATCCGGACGCTCCAGCGTGACGGCGGCATCGCAGAGAAGCGTGATATCGACATCCCAATGCTCTCCGTTGAAGGTGAGATCGGTGTTGGTGGCGAGGAGGAGACGCGGCAGTCCCTCGGGTATGCTGCGATCGATTCGCGCTAGCAGCTGGCGCAGGCTTCCGGCACGCTGCTTCGACATGTCGGACTGCCACAAGATACCGCGCAGGCTCTCGCGCTCCATCGACATTTGCGGTGATGTGATCAGCAGCGCCAGGAGCGGATAAGCCTTCTCCGGCAATACGATTTCCTCTCCCGCAACGAAAAGCGCGGGCTTTCCGAGAAGGCGAAGAAGACGATCCTGTTTCCGTGCCGAAAGCAATGGCCGCTCGCGATATGAGAGTTCGCGGGAAGTATAGGGATAATGACATCCGACGCAAAAGGAATGTGCCCGATTGGTTGAATATTTCAACCGCCGGGTGATGCTTGCGCAACGCTATCCCATGAATTCCGAAAGCTGAGGATAGGATTCCGCTTCTATCCTGCTCCGAACCGGGACACCCGAGAGCGAAAGCAAAATGGCGCCGGGCTTTCGACCGGCGCCATCATAAGGCTGAACGATGACGTCAGGCGCTTATGCAGCAGCCGAAGCCGAGCCCGAGATCGGAACCTCGGAGATCGTCTTCAGAACGCGCGAAGCGATCTGGTAAGGGCAACCCTGCGAGTTCGGGCGGCGATCTTCCAGGTAGCCCTTGTAGTCGTTCTTGATGAACGAGTGCGGGACGCGGATCGATGCGCCACGGTCGGCAACGCCGTAGGAGAACTTGTTCCACGGAGCCGTCTCGTGCTTGCCGGTCAGACGCTTGTCGTTGTCGGGACCGTAAACAGCGATGTGGTCGAGCAGGTTCTTGTCGAACTGCGCCATCAGGGCTTCGAAATATTCCTTGCCGCCGACTTCGCGCATGTACTTGGTCGAGAAGTTGCAGTGCATGCCCGAACCGTTCCAGTCGGTGTCGCCGAGCGGCTTGCAGTGGTACTCGATGTCGATGCCGTACTTTTCAGTCAGGCGCTGCAGCAGGTAGCGAGCCATCCAGATTTCGTCGGCGGCGCGCTTGGAGCCCTTACCGAAGATCTGGAATTCCCACTGGCCCTTGGCCACTTCGGCATTGATGCCTTCGTGGTTGATGCCGGCAGCCAGGCACAGGTCGAGGTGTTCTTCGACGATTTCGCGAGCGACGTCGCCAACGTTGGAGTAGCCAACGCCGGTGTAGTACGGGCCCTGCGGAGCCGGGTAGCCCTGCTCGGGGAAGCCGAGCGGACGGCCGTTCTGGTAGAAGAAGTATTCCTGTTCGAAGCCGAACCAGGTGCCTTCGTCATCCAGGATGGTGGCGCGGGCGTTGGACGGATGCGGGGTGACGCCATCGGGCATCATGACTTCGCACATGACGAGCACGCCGTTGGTACGAGCCGGGTCCGGATAAACAGCGACGGGCTTCAGCACGCAATCGGAGTTGCGGCCTTCGGCCTGCATCGTGGACGAGCCATCGAAGCCCCACAGCGGCAGCTGCTCGAGGGTCGGGAATTCTGCAAATTCCTTGACCTGCGTCTTGCCACGAAGGTTCGGTACCGGGGTGTATCCATCGAGCCAGATGTACTCGAGCTTATACTTGGTCATTTGCGAGTCTCTCATAACAACAGGTGTCAGCAAATCCTGGCGAACAATGGAGGCCTAAATCTCCTCATCCGCGGGGGGATGCACATTTGTATGCATGCGCCGTGCCAGTTTGCCGGCTCGCGATATCAGAAGAGTAAAATAACCTTGCCATCATGTCCGCGCGCGGCCTTTGAATGGCCTGGAACCTATAGCGGACTCAAACAGTTAAGGGCTCGGGGAGACGAGGTCGATGCCGCACCCGATGCCTTAGAAGAATGAGGAAACAAAAAAGGCATCCATTCGCCCACCGCATGAATCTCTCATTTTATAGGCATTCGCATAAAAAATAACCATTAGCAAATTCTGACATAAATGAATGCAACCGGAGTTGCCCATTATTCCAACAAAGATTGCACTTTTTTAAATCAATTAGAGCAAACTATGTGCAGACGTGTTATATAGCTTCTCAACGTCGAAGGACGGTACCCGATCAGGAGGCATTCATGGCCACAGTCATACATCAGGAGTCAGCAAAGATTTTCGCTTTTCCCGCCAAGAGATTCAAGCCAGCGGGCGCGCGGTCGAAGGTCGACCTGACGGCGGATCTTGTCCCCTCGGTCTATGAAAGCTGCTGTTACCACGATGATGCCATGAAGGAAGAGCAGGCCCCCGCGAAGCCGACGGTCAGCCTTCGCATCGTGGATTGAGCCGACGCTCGTAGAACAACATCGCATCGCTTGCACTTCGCGTCATGGCACGCCATGAGAAGGCCTTGAAAGATCAGGCCCGGGCGAACTCATGACGCGGAAACATATTGCAATCTTCGGCGGCGGTCCGTCGGGCCTTATGGCGGCGGACGTTCTCTCCCTTTCCGGCCATACCGTCACGGTCTTCGAAGCGATGCCCACCGTCGCCCGCAAGTTCCTTCTCGCAGGCAAGTCCGGCCTGAACATCACTCATTCCGAAGATTATGCAAACTTCGCTGACCGGTTCGGCCTTTCGAATGCTCGGCTGAGGACGACGCTCGATGCTTTCACTCCCGCAGATGTCAGGACTTGGGCGTCCGACCTCGGATCCGAAACATTCGTCGGATCGTCCGGCCGCGTCTTCCCGACCGCCATGAAAGCCTCGCCGCTGCTTCGCGCCTGGATCAGGCGATTGGAAGCCCAGGGCGTGACGATACTCACACGGCACCGGTGGATCGGCTTCGCTGAGGGCGGCCATAGCGTCGAATCCTCGGATGGGATCGAAGTCGTGCACTGCGACGCGGCTCTCCTGGCGTTCGGCGGCGCAAGCTGGCCGAAGCTTGGCTCTGATGGCCGGTGGACCAACTGGATGGCGGAGCAGGGTGTCGCCGTGGCCCCTTTCCAGCCCGCCAATTGCGGCTTCGACATCGCGTGGAGCGAGACCTTCCGCGAGCGCTTCGCCGGCGCGCCGCTCAAATCCGTCGAGGCAACGTCGGCGACGGGCACGATACCAGGTGAGTTCGTGATATCGCGCGAGGGTATCGAAGGCAGCCTTGTCTATGCACATGCGGCGGCGCTCCGAGATATCTTGAATGAAAAGCGGCCGGCGATTCTGACAGTCGATCTCATGCCCGGACGGACACGGGAGCGGCTGGAAAAAGACCTCGCCCGACAGGACCACAAGGCAAGCCTCTCGAACAGACTGCGCAAGGGCGCCGGGATCGACGGCGTGAAAGCGGGACTGTTGCGCGAACTTGCCGGCGACCGCGATCTTCGCGATCCCAAAGCCCTTGCCGGCCTGATCAAGGCGCTGCCGATCGAGGTCCTTCGACCGCGGCCGATCGCCGAAGCGATCTCGTCGGCGGGCGGCGTCGAATGGAACGACATCGACGACGGCTATATGCTGAAGGCCCTGCCCGGCGTGTTCGTGGCGGGCGAGATGATCGATTGGGAAGCGCCGACCGGCGGCTATCTCCTGACCGCCTGCTTTGCCACCGGCCGGGCGGCCGCGCGCGGGATCGATGCCTGGCTCAACCGGTAAGGCGTCTACCGCTTGAGCTGAAACGTGTGTTCCGCGGACGGAAACGCGCCGGATCGGACCTCTTCCGCGTAATCGGCGACCGCCTGCGTGATCAGAGGGCTCAACTCCGCATAGCGTTTGACGAAACGCGGCTTGAAGTCGTTGAACAGGCCCAGCATGTCGTCCGAGACCAGCACCTGCCCATCGCAGGCCGCCGAAGCGCCGATGCCGATCGTGGGCACGGCGAGCTCAGCCGTTATCTCCCGCGCCAGCGGTTCCACGGTCCCCTCGATAACAAGCGCGAAGGCCCCGGCCTCGGCGATCGCCCGCGCATCCCGACGGATCTTGTCCGCCTCCTCCGGCGAATGACCAAGCGAGCGAAAGCCGCCGGCGGTATTGACCAGCTGTGGCATCAGCCCGACATGGCCGAAGACCGGCACGCCGCGCGCGGTGAGGAAAGCCACGGTCTCCGCCATCTCCTCGCCACCCTCGAGCTTGACGCCGTCACATCCTGTCTCCTGCAATATGCGCGCGGCGCTGCGGAAGGCCTGCTCCCTGGATTCCTGATAGCTGCCGAACGGCAGATCGACGATGACGCAGGCATGCGAGACACCACGCATCACCGCCTGGCCATGCGCGATCATCATCTCCAGCGTGACGCCGACGGTGGTGTCCATTCCATAAAGCACCATTCCGAGTGAATCGCCGACAAGCAACAGGTCGCAATGCGGATCGAGCAAACGCGCGATCGGCGTCGTGTAGGCGGTGAGGCAGACGATCCGATCGCCGCCTTTCATCGCCCGTATGGTAGCCGTCGTTCGGCGCTTCTGCCTTGTCTGCGTGCTCATCGGATGTCCTCGCCTTTATCGGTCGCCGGCGCGCCGATAACCCTGTTGTCGAGAAGCCGCGTCGCGCCTACGCGAACGAACAACGCGACCAGCGCCGGCCTGCCGCGCAGGCTCTCCATCGGCTCCAGCGTTTCGGGGTCACGGACCGCCACGACTTCCCAGTTTGCCAGCGGCTCGCGCGCGATGAACTCTTTCAATGCGGTCTCGAGCACCTCGGGATCATCACATCCACCAGCGTAAAGCCGTTCCGCCTCGGCGAGTGCCGCCGGGACGATCCGGGCCGCGATCCGTTCCTCGGCGCCGAGATAGACATTGCGGGAGGAACAGGCGAGGCCATCCGCCTCCCGCACCGTGGGCACCGCGACGACGCGAACGGGTTGCGCGAGATCCTCGACCATGCGCCTGATGAGCACGACCTGTTGGTAATCCTTCTCGCCGAAATAGGCCGCATGCGGCTGCACGAGATTGAAGAGCTTGGTGACGACGGTGGCGACGCCGGCGAAATGGCCGGGGCGCACCTCGCCTTCCAGGCGGCTGCCGATCGAGGGGACGTCGACGACCGTCTGCATCGGGCGCGGATACATCTCGGAGACCTCGGGAGCGAAGAGCACATCGACGCCGGCCTTTTCCAGCATCTCGCTGTCGCGCTCCAGCGCGCGGGGATAGCGCGCCAGATCCTCGTTGGCGCCGAACTGCAGCGGATTGACGAAGATCGAGGCCACCGTCACATCATTTTCCGCCCGCGCCCGCGACACGAGCGCCATGTGGCCGACATGCAGAAATCCCATGGTCGGCACAAAACCGATGCGTTTTCCCAACCGCCTGATGCCCTCGAGATGATCCCGCAATTCCGCGACCGTTCGGATCACGCGCATGTCTGCCTCCCCTGCGTTCCCGGCCGCAAACCGCTGGCCGGGCAAATGGTGGCGGATAGAACTCGATCTGCTTAAATGCGTCAACGCGGGCAGCGACATTATATCGATTAGCAGTGCATGAGCACACAACGCGCCGCATACAGACAGTGCCGCTCTCGATTTTGTTCATTCTTTTTGTCCAAACTCTGCCCCACTGATGGTAGAAGAGGGTGCTGGAATGGACGAATGCCCTCGCATGGGTGTCATGGCGATATCAGAACGACAACGGAGGGATGGTGACCAATCCTTATGAGATTCTCGGGGTCCGACGCGATGGAACCGACGATCAGATCAAGGCCGCCTATCGGCGGCGCGCCAAGACGACACATCCTGATTCGGGCGGCGACCCCGAGGCTTTCGCCCGCGTGCAGAAGGCCTACGAACTGCTGCTCGATCCCGTTCGCCGCAAGGTCTTCGACGATACCGGCTATGATGTCGAGCTTGCCGATCCCGTCGATCTGCAGGCGCTGATCGTCATCGAGAAGCTAGTCAACCAGCTGACGCTGGACGAGCGCGAGCCCGGCACCTTCGATCCGCTTGCCCACATGCGCAATGATCTCTCCGAGGAAATGCGCAAGGCCCGCTTCAGCAAGCGTGAGCTTGAGCGTCACGCCGCGCGCATCGAGCACCACCTGGAACGGCTCGAGAAACGACCCGCGACGGATATCCTCGGCTCGATGCTGCGCTCCCGCATCAAGGCGATCGCTGCGGCCATCAGCGAGACGGAAGCCAGGATCAAGGCGAACGAGCGCGCCTGCGAAATGCTCTACGACTACATCTATGAGGTCGATGAGATTCCGGAGGAAAGCGAGGCGCTGGTCGAGAACGACGCTACGCCCGCTCTGCGCGCGAAACGCGAGGAGCGCCCCTTGTGGGTCGTGCCCTCGGCGGCCCAGGAGGGCTGATCCGCCCGTAATCCAGCCGATATAGACGATCAGCCGGCCATAAGGCCGGCCGCGCCGCGCTTCCAGTAGCCGGCGGCAAGCGTCTGGTCGCGACCGTAGCCCAGGGTCTTGCGCCAGTATTCGCGAACTTGCTTCGCGGCATCCGCTTCGGAGGCGAACCAGCCGAAGCTCGAAACATTCTGCGGCCAGTCGACCGCGCAGACGGCGCGCGCGAGCTCGGCATGTTGGCCGCCGGGAACGCCGTTCCGGTGGATCCACTTGAGTTCGAGACCCGGCGGGCATGAGATCTGCTGCTCGTCGGCGGCACCATCGACCTCGACGAAGGCGACGCCACGCGTATCGGCGGGCAGGTTTTCCAGGATGCGGCTCATCGCCGGCAAGCCGGTTTCGTCGCATCCCATGAGATACCAGTCAGCCGAACGGACCGGGCGGCCGAGCGGCCCCATGATGCCGACGACATCGCCCTCCGCGGCATTGAGCGCCCAGGCCGAGCCGATCCCTTCGTCGCCACCGTGGGGATCGCCATGCACGACGAAATCCACATCCATGTAACCGGCCTTCACATCGAGCTTGCGGATCGTATAGACGCGGGTGGTCGGCTTGCGATCCTCCGACGGCCAAAGCGCCAAGCCGTTGGCGCCGGCAATCGGCCAGACCGGATCGGGCACCGTTTCCGTCGGGAACAGCATGCGGATATGCATGCCGGTGAAACTCTCGAAGCGGTCGAGGTTTTCGCCCTCTAGCCGGACACGGCGCATGCCCGGCGTCAGCTGCCAGGCGTTTCTGACGCGCATCAGCCGGAAAGACGACAGGACGGTGTCATCCGCGAGATCGCCTTCCCACGCCATCTCCGGCTTTTCGCTCTTGGCGTAGAGCTCGATCGCAACGCTGAAGAGCTCCTTCACCCGGCGCAATCCCTCGACCTCGGCGGCGGACGCCTCCATCACCAGCTTTCCCGGTGCCATTTCGAAACGGCCGGTGCCGAAAGCGAACTGAAAGCTCACCGTTTCCTCGGTCTGCACCACATCGGCCTCGAAGCTTTCGAGGCGATCGACAATGAGGTGGAGGTAATCGGCGAGGTTCAAGAGGCGGAGCTCGGTATGGCAATTCAGCTGGTTCATATCGATTGTTCGTTTTGTTGAGTTTTACAGTCAATTTTTCGACTTATGCCATGTTTTCCCGCTCTTGCAAGCATGCGCGGCACGTCCGCGCCATTTTGTCCATCCGGCGGAAACTTGACTTCGAACTTTATCAAAAAGTTTTCGCATAAATATTTTAAAGTTGACGCGCGATAACTTTGATGATTGATAAGCGCGTCAGCTGGCAATGGAGGCCGCCATCATGACGGCCATTCGCACCGGCCTCGTGCATCATTAGGGAGGAAACCATGTCCGTTTCTCGCATCGCAAAATCGCTTCTCGTATCCGCAGCTTTCAGCATGGCCGCCTTCGCCGCGCAGGCCGAAGGCATCGGCGCATCGCTGCTGACGCAGCAGCATCCGTTCTACAATGAGCTGGCAAAGGCGATCACCGCCGAAGCCAAGGCCAAGAACGTCTCGGTCGAAATCGCGATCGCCAACCAGGACCTGAACAAGCAGCTCGCCGACATCGAAGACTTCATCGTCAAGGGCGTCGACGTCATCATCATGTCGCCGGTCGACAGCAAGGGCGCGCTCGCAGCCGTCGCCCGCGCTCAGGCAGCCGGCATCAAGGTCATCACCGTCGACGTTCCGGTCGAAGGCGCCAAGGTTTCGTCCTATATCGGCACCGACAACTACGCCGGTGGCGTCAAGGCTGGCGAACTGATGGCCGAACAGCTCGGCGGCAAGGGCAACGTTGCGATCATCGACTATCCGCTGGTCCAGTCGGTCGTGAACCGCGTCAACGGCTTCAAGGAAGCCATTGCCAAGCACCCCGACATCAAGATCGTGTCGATCCAGACCGGCATCACCCGCGCCGAAGCGCTGGCCGTCGCGCAGAACATGCTGCAGGCAAACCCCGACATCAACGGCATCTTCGGCTTCGGCGACGACGCGGCACTGGCCGCAGCGGTTGCGGTCAAGTCTTCCGGCCTGACCGGCAAGGTCAAGGTCATCGGCTTCGACGGCATGCCTGAAGCGATCAAGGCGGTCGACAGCGATCCTGACATGGTTGGCGTCATCCAGCAGTTCCCGGACCAGATGGGCAAGCTCGCCGTCGATACCGCGCTGGACCTCAAGGCCGGCAAGGACGTGCCTGCCGAGCAGCCGATCGTTCCTGGCGTCTACGTCAAGAAGCAGTAAAGTCCTCCCAAGGCGCACTGTGCGAAGGTCCCAAGTCTCGCACAGTGACCGCTCCTTCCGGCGGCCTAGTTCTTTTGAAGGACTGGCCGCCGGAAAGCAGCGACATCTCCGCGACAAATCAGAGTGCCCCACGCATCCTCTTGATGCCTGCGGCTCTCGGTGAAAGGTGACGCCATGGAAACCTCCGGCGACAACGCGATCCTCGAGATCAAGGACATTACGAAAGTCTTCGGCGCGGTGACCGCGTTGAAGAGCATGCAGCTGAAGGTTCGGCCCGGCCGGGTCCATACGATCCTCGGCGAAAACGGCGCCGGCAAATCGACGCTGATGAAGATTCTCGCCGGCGTCTACCAGCCGACATCGGGCTCGATCCTCCTCGACGGCAAACCCTACGCGCCGGCCAATCCGCAGGATGCGGCGGCAGCGGGACTGACGATCGTCTTCCAGGAGCTCAGCCTCTGCAACAATTTGAGCGTGGCCGAGAACATCCTCGCGACCCGCGAGCCGACCAGGGCCGGCTTCATCAACGACAAGGCGCTGGTACGCCAGGCGGCGGCGATCGTCGCCGACCTGAAGCTGCCGATATCGGTTCAGGAGCGGGTCGGCGACCTGTCGATCGCCCAGCGCCAGCTGGTAGAGATCGCCAAGGGCCTCAGCATCGACGCCAAGGTCGTCATTCTCGACGAGCCGACATCTTCGCTCAGCGACAGCGAAGCCGAAATCCTGTTCGAGATCATCGCGCAGTTGAAGGCGCGCGGCGTCGCCGTGATCTACATCTCGCATCGCATGGAAGAGATCATGCGGCTCAGCGACGACATTACCGTCGTGCGCGATGGCAGCTACATCACCACCCGCGACAAGTCCGAAGCCACGATCGACGAGCTGATCGCCCTGATGGTCGGCCGCGACATGAACGAGATCTACCCGCCGCGCGATGTGCCGACTCCAGCGCTTGCCGAAAAGCCGGTGCTGGCGGTGAGCGACCTTTCCAGCCATGACGAGTTCGAGAACATCTCCTTCGATGTCCGCCCCGGCGAGATCCTCGGCTTCTTCGGCCTGATCGGTTCCGGCCGCTCGGAGGTGATGAAGACGCTGTTCGGCATGACGCAGCCGACCTCGGGCACCATCTCGATCGACGGCAGCGCGGTGACTATCGCCTCCCCCGTCGATGCCATCAACCGACGTATCGGCTTCGTCACCGAGAACCGCAAGGAAGAAGGGCTGGTGCTCAGCCACAGCGTCGAGAGCAACATCTCTATGGTGGCGCTAGACAACTATTCCAGCCCCTTCGGCTTCCTCAAGCGCCGCCGTGAACGCGACGACGCCAAGGTGGAAGTCGGCCGGCTTGCCATCAAGACGGCGTCGCTCGAGACCTCGGCGGGATCGCTGTCAGGCGGCAACCAGCAGAAGATCGTGCTGGCCAAGTGGCTGCTGACCAAGCCGAGGATCCTGATCCTCGACGAGCCGACACGCGGCGTCGATGTCGGCGCCAAATTTGAAATCTACAAGATCATCCGCCAGCTGGCGGCGGAAGGCACGGCAATCCTGCTGGTGTCCTCCGAACTCCCTGAGGTCATCGGCATGAGCGACCGCGCCGTCGTCATGAGCGAAGGGCGGGCCACCGCCATCGTATCCGGCGATGAGATGACACCGGAGAAGATCATGAGCTTTGCTACGGGATTTGTATCATGAGCGACAAGAGCGCAGCCAATGCCGCATTCCGGCAGGTAATGAAGCAGTATGGCGGTATTTTCCTATCGCTGATCGTCCTTTGCGTGATCTTCTCGATCACCAACCAGCGGTTCATGTCCGTTGCCAACTTCCTGAACGTGCTGCAGCAGGTTTCGGTCATCGCGATCGCCGCCTTCGGCATGACCTGGGTCATCCTGCTCGGTGAAATCGACCTGTCGATCGGCTCGATCATCGCGGTCGCCGGCATGGTCGGCGCGCAGTGTTTCGCGTTCGGCATGGGCTTTGTTCCTGCCTTGGTCCTGACGCTCGCAGCCGGCGCGCTTTTGGGTCTCGCCAACGGCGTCCTGACCGCGAAGTTCCTGCTGCCCTCCTTCATCGTCACCGTGGCCACCATGGGCATCTATCGCGGCATGGTCAGCCTGCCCACGAACGGCGCGCCCGCCATGATCATGGAGCCAACCTGGACGGCCATCGGCACCCAGAGCTTCATCGGCATCCCGATCGTCATCTGGGTCGTGGCCGTGCTCTTCCTGTTCAACCACAT
The DNA here is from genome assembly GCA_900471485.1 of Hyphomicrobiales bacterium. Lineage (GTDB taxonomy): Bacteria > Pseudomonadota > Alphaproteobacteria > Rhizobiales > Rhizobiaceae > Rhizobium. Next base: position 46,564 of record UCEU01000001.1, on the reverse strand, counting down.
CCTGCTCAGCAAGACCAAGTTCGGCCGCCGCGCTTATCTGACCGGTGGTAACCGCGAGGCAGCACTCTATTCCGGCATCAAGGTCGATCGGCTGAAGATCATCATCTTCATGATCTCGGGCATCATGGCGGCGATCAGCGGCATCCTGCTCTCATCGCGCCTCTTCTCGGCCCAGACCAACGCCGGCATGAGCTACGAACTCGACGCTATCGCCGCGGCCGTTCTCGGCGGTACGAGCCTGGCAGGTGGTGTCGGCACAATGATCGGCACGCTGATCGGCGCGCTCATCATCGGCGTGCTCAACAACGGCATGAACATGCTGTCGGTGCCTTACTTCTACCAGCTCATCGTCAAGGGCCTCGTCATCCTCGTCGCCGTCTATCTCGACGTGCGCTCCAAGCGCGCCAAGCAGTAATCATCAGAGCAGATAGCCATGTCGAAAATTCTCACTATCGGCGAAATCCTGGTCGAAATCGTCGCCACCAATCGCGGCAACGGCTTTCGTGAAGCCGTACCGCTGATCGGCCCCTTCCCTTCTGGCGCACCCGCGATCTTCATCGATCAGGTCGGCAAGCTCGACCAGGATTGCGCGATCATCTCACGCGTCGGCGATGACGATTTCGGCTGGGTGAACATCAATCGTCTGACTGAGGACGGCGTCGATGTCTCCGGCATCGAGGTTGTCCCGCAGGGCACGACCGGCAGCGCCTTCGTGCGCTACCGCGAGGACGGCAGCCGCGCCTTCGTCTTCAACATCCGCCACAGCGCCTGCGGTGAGATCGAGCTTTCGGACAAGACGCTGGCGCTGATCGACGGCTGCACCCACATGCACGTCATGGGCACCGCGCTCTACGCCCCGAGCGTGGTGAAGAGCATTCTCACCGCCGTCGAACGCATCAAGGCCGCCGGCGGCACCGTGTCCTTCGACCCCAACCTGCGTCCCGAAATCCTAGACAGCCCCGGCATGCGCGAGGCGCTACAGACCGTTCTCGCCGTCACCGATCTCTTCATGCCGAGCGGCGAGGAACTGTTCCTGTTCGCCGAGGCGAAGACGGAGAAAGAGGCGGTTGCGGAGCTGTTCGCCAAGGGCATCAAGGCCATCGTGATCAAACGCGGCGAAAAGGGTTCCAGCTATTTCGACAAGACCAACCAGATCGATCTCGCGGGTTACAAGGTCGAGGAAGTCGATCCCACCGGCGCCGGCGACTGCTTCGGCGCAACCTTTGTCACCTTCTGGCTGAAGGGAATGCGCCCGGCCGAAGTGCTGCGTTACGCCAACGCCTCGGGCGCTCGCGCCGTCACCAAGGCCGGCCCGATGGAAGGCGCATCCACGCAAGCCGAACTCGACGCCCTCATCAAAGCGCAAGGACAAGCCTGACATGCAGAAGAGCTACCTCACGGACATCGCACAATGGCGCCACGGCTCCGGCGTGAAGGGCATTCCTTCGATCTGCTCGGCCCATCCCCTCGTTATCGAGGCATCGATGCTGCATGCGTTGAAGCAGGATGCTCACCTGCTCGTCGAGGCGACCTGCAACCAGGTGAACCAGGACGGCGGCTATACCGGCATGACGCCGGCCGACTTCCGGACCTTCGTTGAGAAGATCGCGGCCGATACCGGCTTCCCGCTTGAAAAGCTGATCCTCGGCGGCGACCACCTCGGTCCCAATCCATGGAAGAGCCTGCCCGCCGACGAGGCGATGGCGAAGGCCTGCGTGATGATCGCAGCTTTCGCCAAGGCCGGCTTTACCAAGCTTCATCTCGACACCAGCATGGGCTGCGCCGGCGAGCCGGTCGCCCTGCCCGACGCGATCACCGCCGAACGCGCCGCGCGTCTGGCCTCTGTCGCTGAAGCGGCTCTCAAGGGCTCGAATGGCATCAAGCCGGTCTATATCGTCGGCACCGAAGTTCCGATCCCGGGCGGCGCCATGGAAGAGCTCGACGAGCTTGAGGTTACCAAGCCGGAGGCCGCGCGCGAAACGATCGCCATCCACCGCAAGGCTTTCGAGGCCGCCGGCGTGTCGGATGCGTTCTCCCGTGTGGTCGGCGCCGTGGTCCAGCCGGGCGTGGAATTCGGCAACGAGAACGTCATCTCTTACGCGCCGGAAAAGGCCGCCGCACTGAGCGCCACGCTTTCGGATATGCCGGGCATGGTTTTCGAGGCCCACTCCACCGACTACCAGACCCGGGACATGCTGCGGCAGCTGGTCATGGACGGCTTCGCCATCCTGAAGGTTGGCCCCGGCCTGACCTTTGCGCTGCGCGAGGCCTATTACGGGCTCGACCAGATCGCCGCCTTCCTGTTTCCCGACATGCGCAAGGAAACCCTGGTCGCCACCATCGAGCGCGTGCTGACGGCCGATCCGAAGAACTGGGACAAGTATTATCACGGCACGGACGCCGAGAAGCACATCCAGCGCCACTTCAGCTATAGCGACCGTATTCGTTACTACTGGCCGCAGCCGGAGATTGATGCCGCCGTGAAGGCGCTGTTCGCCCTGCTCGATGGCGTGGAGATCCCGGAAACGTTGATCAACCAGTATCTGACGGGAGCCTATGTCGGCGTGCGCGACGGCAAGGTGAAGCCCGATGCGCGTTCGCTGGCTCTTGTCGCCGTCGATCGCGTGCTGGAAGATTACTTCGAAGCCTGCCGCGCCTAAAGGCGCGGCTTGCACCGACGCAAAAGTTTTGATTGAACTGCGTCAATAATTTCAATCGATTAGAGAAGCAGGCGGGACGCGCGTTTGGCAGACAGACCGATCAGAACGATGGAGGACTTTTCCGAGTTCGTCGGATTGTCGCGCCCCACCGTCTCGAAATACTTCAACGACCCGAGTTCGGTGCGACGCAAGACGCGCGACCTGATTGAGGCCGCACTGAAGCAGAGCGGCTTCCGTCCGAACATGTTCGCGGTCAACCTCAACCGGCGCCGCAGCAACATCATTGGCATCATCATCCCGAACTCGACCGATCCGTTCTACATGGCGCTGACGCGCCGCGTCGAGCTGATCGCCAACGATGCCGGCTTCCTCGCCTTCGTGCTTTCCACCGACGGCAATGCCGAGATGGAGGCGCGTGCTATCGAGACGCTGAAGTCGATGAACGTGGCCGGCGCTATCATCGCTCCGCTCGGCGTGCAGTCGCACCACGAGACGCTGCTGTCGCTGTCCTCGTCCATCCCGCTGATCTTCGTCGACTCCCCGCTGGACGAAACCTCGCCCTTCGTCGGGACGAACAACCGCCAGAGCTTCCAGCTGATTGTCGATTATTTGTGCCGCTCGGGCGAACCGCCTTGCTATCTCGGCATGCCCGCCGTCAATACCAATGCCCGCACCCGCGAGACCGCCTATATCGAGGCGATGTCGCAGTTGCGGATGGAGCCGGTCGTCCTGCCGATCACCAGCGGCGCGAGCTGGGATTTCGAAAAGTTCGGCTATGACGAGACGCTCCGCATTCTCGGCAGCGGCGGCTTTCCAACCGGCACGGTTCTCTGCGCCAACGACCGCGTCGCCTTCGGCGCCATTGCCGCCGCCTATCATGCCGGCATGAAGGTCGGGCGGGGATCGGACAGCAACCTGCGCATCGCCGGCCATGACGACCATCCGCTATCCCGCTACGCCTGTCCGCCGATCACCACCGTCGCGCAGAGCTATAACGACATCGGCCGCATCGCCATGGAACTCCTGCTCCGCAAGCTGGGCGAAGAGGCGGAAGGCTCGTCTTCCGGCGACGAGCAGATCCTGCTCAATGCCGAGATCATGCTGCGCGATTCCGCCTGATCCCGCGCCTGCGACAAGCCGCCCAGCTGGCCGCCTAACTGTCTGAAGGAACACAATACGCGATTGGTGCGTTTGCCACGCGTATCTCCCCAAAGACAGAGAACCGCCGTGGACCAGAATCAGCGCACCGCCCCGCAACTGGAAGAAGACGAACGCGAAGAAAAGGAAGGCGCTAAGGCGGCCGATGCCGATACGCCGGACGAGGAAAAAGAGAAGAAGCCTTCGCTCATCCGCCGCCATCCGCTCGCAGCAATTCTGGCCCTCGTCGCGCTGATCGCGATTGTCGTGGTCGGCTATTTCGTGTGGCTGATCTACTTCCATCCCTACGAGACGACGGACGACGCCTTCATCGATGCGCGCAGCTTCTCCGTTGCCGCGAAGATCTCCGGCTACGTCGGCGATGTACCGGTCTCCGACAACCAGCATCTGAACGCCGGCGATGTCATCGCCAGGATCGATCCGCGCGACTATAAGATCGCGCTCGACCAGGCGAATGGCCAGGTCGGCGTGGCGAACGCGGCCATTGCGAGCGCCGAAGCTCAGATTGCAGCGGCCGGCGCCGCGATCGAGGAAGCCAAGGCGCAGCAGACCTCATCCGAGGCCGCGCTGCAATATGCCAGGGACGAAAACACCCGCCAGCAGCAGCTCGTGAAAAGCGGCGCGGGCTCCGAGCAGGCCGCCCAGCAGGCGGCGGCGACGTTGCGCCAGAACCAGGCCAACTACGCCCAGTCGCAGGCGAGTGTGACCTCCGCCGTCAAGAACCAGGCATCCGCCGAGGCACAGAAGGCAAGCGCCATCGCCAGTCTCCACCAGGCCGAGGCGCAGGTGGAAACAGCAAAGCAGAATCTCGACTACACAACGATCACCGCCGCGCAGCCCGGCCGCATCGTCAAGCTCGGCGCGTCCAAGGGACAGTATGTGCAGGCGGGACAGGCGATCTCGATGTTCGTGCCGGATGAGCTTTGGGTTACCGCCAACTTCAAGGAAACGCAGCTTGCCGACATGCGCCCCGGACAGCCCGTCGACCTGACGATCGATGCCTATCCCGACCATGTCTTGAAGGGCGAGGTCCAGTCCGTGCAGCCGGGATCGGGCACCGCCTTCTCGCTGCTGCCGGCCGAAAACGCGACGGGCAACTACGTCAAGGTCACGCAGCGCGTGCCGGTGAAGATCGTCGTTGATAGCTGGCCCAAGGATATAGCCATCGGCCCCGGCATGTCGGTCCTGCCGACGGTTACGGTTCGCCCGAGGAATTGAGATGAGCGTCGCCTCGACCACAAGCGGTGGCGCCCGCGCATCCGCGGCGTCCAATCCCTGGCTGATCGCGCTGGTCGTGTCGCTCGCCACCTTCATGGAGGTGCTGGACACGACGATCGCCAACGTCGCGCTGCGCTACATCGCGGGTGGTCTTGCGGTCAGCGCCGATCAGGCCTCTTGGGTGGTGACGACTTATCTGGTCTCAAACGCCATCATTCTGGTCGCCAGCAGCTTCATCGCCAAGCGCTACGGTCGCCGACGCTTCTATCTGCTCTGCCTTGCCACCTTTACCGTCGCCTCCATCTGCTGCGGCCTTGCCTGGAACCTGGAATCGCTGCTGATCTTCCGGATGATCCAGGGCTTTGCCGGCGGCGGCATGGTGCCGATCTCGCAGTCGATCCTCGCTGATAGCTTCCCGCCCAACAAGCGCAGCCAGGCCTTCGCGCTGTTCGGCGTCGCCGTGGTCGTCGCGCCCGTCGTCGGGCCAACGCTCGGCGGCTACCTTTCCGATAACTTTTCGTGGCACTGGTGCTTCCTGATCAACGGCCCGGTCGGCGTTTTCGCCTTCATGCTCGTCTACATGCTGGTGCAGGAACCGGATTCGCTCCGAAAGGAACGGGCCGAAATGCAACGCAAAGGCGTGCGCTTCGACATCGTCGGCTTCCTGCTTGTCGCAACCTTCCTCGGCGCGCTGGAACTGGTGCTCGATCGCGGCCAGACGGAAGACTGGTTCGGCTCGAACTTCATCGTCGTGACGTCGGCGATCTCGGCGTTTGCCCTGGCAATCTCCATTCCGTGGCTGATGACGAAGTCCAATCCCGTGATCGACGTGCGGCTGATCGCCAGCCGGCAGTTCGGCTCGTGCTTCATCGTGATGCTTGCGACCGGCGCCATCCTGATCGCCACCACCCAGTTCATTCCACAGGTGCTGCAGGAAAACTACGGTTACACCGCCACATGGGCGGGCCTTGCGCTGTCCCCCGGCGGGCTTGTGACGATGATGATGATGTTCATCACCGGCAGCCTGTCGGCACGGTTCCAGCCGAAATACCTGATCGCCATCGGCATGGCGATCATTGCGGTCGCGATGTGGGACATGACGCGCCTCAATGCCGATCTGAACTTCGGCTTCTTCGTCTGGTCACGCTTCTATCTCGGCCTCGGCCTGCCGCTGATCTTCATTCCGATCACCGCCGCCTCCTATGACGGCCTGCGGCCGGACCAGACCGACCAGGCCTCGGCGCTGATCAACGCGGCGCGCAATACCGGCGGCTCGATCGGCGTGTCGATCGCCTCCAATGTCCTGGCGCACCGCGAGCAGTGGCACCAGTCGCGCCTCGTGGAACACATCGTGCCATCCGATCCTGGCTACTCCGCCGCGCTGCAGCAAGCCACCCAGGCCTTCATCGACCGTGGTTCCAGTGCAGGCGACGCACAGACGCGCGCAATGGCGTGGATCGGCAACCAGGTGCAGACGCAGGCGAGCTATCTCGCCTATATCGACGTGTTCCACGTTCTGATGGTGATCTCGCTGCTGATGGTGCCGCTGGCACTCATCCTCAGAAAGATCGACCTGAAAGCGGACGGCGGTCACGGCGCCGCATAGTTCAGCGGGTTGGAACCTATCGCCTGCTTCTTCATTAGATGAGTAGCGGAGCATTCCTGTAGCCTCGCTCGATCGGCGAACCACCCTACTCGCTGATGGGAAATAAAAGTCCGGTGCCGGTCTCTCCGCACCGGGCTTCCCGCTTCGCCAGGCATTTTCCTGTCACATCATCCATAACATCCCGTGACCCCACGCGGGAACTTCGAGCGAGCATATAGGTTAGATATCGCTTACCAAGGAGTGAACAATGGTCAACCCTTCATCGACATCGAACACCGACTCAACCCAGCCGGCATCCGAAGCCAAAAGCCCCGAGCAGATATGGCAGGAGGTGCGGGCCCGCGCCTATGAGATATGGGAACAGGAAGGCAAGCCGCATGGACGGAATGCCGATCACTGGGCGCAGGCCGAACACGAGCTCAGCCACAGCGGCGACGCGATAGAAGGCGACGACCTGCCCAATCTCGCTGCGCTGCGCGAGGCAGCCCGCGAGCACAACGACGCCTTTATCATTGCCAGCGATCTGGAGGATGCCGACCAGCGCGAAGCGTCGCCCGGAATACGCGAGCAGCCCTAGGGTCTGAGGATCCCAAGGCGCCTAGTAAAGCAATCGCGCCCTGATCGTGCCCGGAATTTCTCGTAGTGCTTGGAGAAGCTCGTCGGCGGCACCGGACAGATCTTCCACTTCGATCACGACATAGCCCGTATCGCCATAGGTCTGCAGAAATTCGGCAACGATGTTCAGGCCGCGCGACGAGAAGATTTCGTTGAGCTTGATGAGCGTGCCGGGGCGGTTTTCGTGGACGTGGATGAAACGCGTGCCATTCGGACGTTCGGGCAGTTGAACCTGGGGGAAATTGACCGCGCCCATCGTCGAGCCGATGTCGGAATACTCCACCAGCTTCCTTGAGACTTCGCCGCCGATGCGCTCCTGCGCTTCTTCGGTGGAGCCGCCGATATGCGGTGTCAATATGACGTTGCTCAAACCCTGAAGTGGCGTTTCGAAACGATCCTTGTTCGATGCCGGCTCCACAGGAAACACATCGACGGCAGCCCCGGCCAGATGCCCTTCCTTCAACACCTTCGCAAGCGCATCAAGATCGACGACGGTGCCGCGCGAATTGTTGATGAAGATGGCGCCCTTCTTCATGCGACGCAGCTCAGCTTCGCCGATCATGTTCTGGGTCGATGCTGTCTCGGGAACGTGCATCGTCACATAATCCGAGATTTCGAGAAGCTCCCCGAGCGAGGCCATCGATTCCGAATTGCCGCGGCGCAGCCGATCGGAAAGATCGAAATAGCGCACCACCATCCCCATGCTTTCCGCAAGAGCACTGAGCTGCGAACCGATGTTGCCGTAGCCGACGATGCCGAGCGTCTTGCCCCGCACCTCGCGACTGCCGACGGCGGATTTCTCCCATCCGCCCTGATGCGCGGACGCCGAACGGGGAAAGATCTGCCGCGTCAGCATGATGATCTCGCCGATCACGAGTTCCGCCACCGAGCGCGTGTTCGAATAAGGTGCGTTGAAGACGGGTATCCCGCGGCGGCGGGCGGCTTCGAGATCGACCTGGTTCGTGCCGACGGAGAAGCAACCGACGGCAACCAGCTTCTTGGCGGATTCGAAAATCTCTTCCGTCAACTGCGTTCGGGAGCGAATGCCGATGATATGCGCATCGGCGATATGGCTCTTGAGATCCTTGTCATCGAGCGCCTTCGGCAGATGAATGAGATTGGTGTATCCACTTGCCGAAAAGTAATCCACGGCGCTCTGGCTGATACCTTCGAGCAGAAGAACGGAAATCTTGTCGCGGGAGAGGGAGAGTTGGCGTGGCATGGTGAGACTTTCAATTCCGATTAGAACGAGCCAGGATCGCTTCGAGGCCACCACGGCGCTCTGCAACACGCCTTTGCGGCCATCCGACGAACAGTGCAAGCACAGATCATAATATTTTCGGCCCCTCAGTGCTATAAGCCGACCTTTCGTTCATATCATTCGTTGTTCTCTTGCAGAATGACAAACGCTCCGGTTGGAGGGCTATTATCGCCTTACGTGTTGGAGCGAACGCTCAAGCTTTTCGCGTAATCTCAGCCTGCGAGCAGATGCTCGTAGAGGATCGACAGCCCGAGAACGAACAGGGCAACCCCCGCGACGCCTTCGGCAATGCGGCCGAAACGTTCGCCTATCACGCGGCCGACCAGCATTCCGCCTGATGACATCAGGAACGTCGCCAGGCCGATCGCGGCTGCGATGACGACGATGTTGACCTCGAGGAATGCAAGCGAGACGCCAACGGCCATCGCATCCAGGCTGGTGCCGACCGCAACGGCGACGAGCATCATGAAGGAGGTACCCGGCTTGTTTTCTTCCTGGTCCGGAGCGTCGCGCAGAGCGGCATAGAGCATGTTGAAACCGACCGCCGACAGAAGGCCGAAGGCGATCCAGTGATCGACGGCGGTTACGAATCGCGCTGCCGCGACACCGGCCGCCCAACCGATCAGCGGCGTGATCGCCTCGACGACGCCGAAGACGAGCCCCGTTCGAATGGTTTCGACAAAGCGCGGCCGACCGATGGCGGCGCCACGACCGACGGAGACCGCGAAGGCATCCATGGACATGCTGAAAGCGAGCACGATGATTGCCATGATGGACATGGGAGCGTTCCTTGCGGACATGTAAAACCGGGCCTTCCCGCTCTGTCCGAGCCGAACGGTCGTGCCACGGTCTTGCCGAACCGGTTGCCCGGTCGAACGCGCCACGTGCGTGCCGCACGAGCCTGTTGACGCGCCCCCGCTGCATGAGCGGTAGCTACTCCCCGATGGCCATGCCGGGTAAGCGAAAGGCGTCATTGTGTCAACCGGAAACCCGCCACGAGAAGCGATAAATATCTTTTAATAACAATGATTTGCAATTGCAGACCACAGATGTGGATGCTTCTGAGAAGCACTCGCAAGAGCGGCCGACTTTGGTCACGAGAATGTCAGCGGCATCAGGGCGCGCTGTCACAGTCCTGTAACCTGACACCAATAGGCGGAGCTCGTTTCATCCAACCAAGGGGGCCCTAATGAAGTCGTTTATTCTTGCCGCAGCGATGCTGTCCGCAACCGCCACCGCGTCTTTCGCGGCCGATTACGTATCCTATCTCGATTTCCCGCAGTCCGATCCTGACGGCAAGGAATTCTACACCGCGATCGAAATTCCGCAGGGCAGCTTCACCAAGTACGAAATCGACGCCGACACCGGCCACCTCGTCGTCGACCGCTACCAGTCGATGCCGGTCGTCTATCCCGCGAACTACGGCTCGATCACCAGCTCCCTCGGCGGTGACAACGACCCGCTCGACGCCCTCGTCTACACCCGCGAGCCGGTCGTTCCCGGCGCCATCATCAAGGTTCGCCCGATCGGCGTCCTGAAGATGATCGACGGCGGTGAAGTCGATGACAAGATCGTTGCGGTTCCGGCAAGCGACATCGACCCGACCTACGACAAGATCAAGGAAGTCACCGATCTGCCCGAGATCGAGCAGCAGCGCCTGCAGGCATTCTTCCGCGTCTACAAGCAGCTTCCGGACAAGCGCAAGGTCGTCGAGCTGAACGGCTTCGAGAACGCCGAAAAGGCCCAGGCCGAAGTTGCGGCCTCGTTCAAGGCTTATAGCGAAAAGAAGAAGTAACAGACGATCCGGGAGCGGGCGGCAACGGTCGCTCCTGACTAGATCCCGCGGCTAGCCGACTTGCCGCGCGACCGACCGCAACGGCCCGGCCATGGTGGCGAGCGTCCGGTCCCTGAAAATCAGTCGGTGCGCGAAAGCCATCACAACATGGCCGAAGATCGCAGCCGAGAGACACCACGCAAGGACGCCGTGCAGCGCGTTCGCCGGAGCGATCATCCAGCCGATCTCGACGCCCGTTTCCGGGATGATCTGGACACCCCAAAGCTTCCAGCCCTTGCCGTTTCCATAGCTGCGCAAAAGCGCCAGCGCCGGAATTGCAAACATCAGACCATAGAGAAGCATGTGGCCGGCGCGCGCAGCCGCGGCCAGCCATCCCGAGCCATGCGCCGGGCGTCTGTGGCGATTGCTCATGGCCCAGATGGCGCGGATGACGACCAGGATAACGGTCATCAGGCCGACCGTTCCATGATAGGGACCAAAGGACGTAACAGCTTTCACCCAGTCGGTCGGACCACCAAGGCGCCATAGCAGGATGGTGGTGAACTGCCAGACCAGCAGATGGGCCATGCCCCAGTGCAGAACGCGGCTGATAAGCCCGTAGCGCTGCGGCGAATCCATCCATAGGTTCTGCGCGCCGCCCCGTGCCGTTACATCCATAGTGTCTGTTCTTTCATGCTATCATGCTCAGTCATCGGGTCCGGCTTTAAACAGCCAAACCGCAAAAGTGAATCCTGTCCGGCTTCACTTTTGCGTTGATTTGACAGAGGAATCGGGCCGCGGGCGGGTCGTCCGCCGGCGGCCGTGTATTGCCTTAAAGAAGGCCGGCGGCCGTCATCAGTTCCACGACCTTCTTGCTGTCGAGCGTCGATGCCTCGACCTTCGGCGCGTCAAGATCCTTGAGCGGAACCAGCTTGGAGTTGGAATCTCCGGCGATGGCGTATTCGAAGGAATCACCGTCCTTGAGAACGGCCTGGCCGGACTTGCCGGTAATCCACTTGAGAAGCGCCTGCGCTTCCTTCTGGTGCTTGCTGGACTTCAGGACGCCGCCACCGGAAACGCTGACGAAGGCGCCCGGATCCTGGTTCTTGAAGTAGTGCAGAGCGACGTTCTTGCTGTTCTCGCCGGTCTTTGCCTGATCGCCGAACCAGTAGTAGTGATAGATGATCGCGCCTTCGACTTCACCCGCGTTCACGGCCTTCATGGCAACGCTGTTGCCTTTGTACGGCGCGGAGTTTTCCTTCATCGCCTTCAGCCATGCGCTGGTGGCTTCCTCGCCCTTCAGCTGCAGTAATGCGCCGACGATCGCCTGGAAATCGGCGCCAGCGGGCGATGCGCCCCAACGACCCTTCCAGGCCGGATCGGCGAGATCGAGCATGGACTTCGGCAGCTTGTCTTCGGTCAGCTTGGTCTTGTCATAGGCGAAGACGGTCGTGCGCGCGGCGATGCCGGTCCAACGGCCGTCGGCCGGGCGATACTCGGCGGGCACCTGATCGAGCGTTTCCTTGTCGACCGGGGCGAACAGGCCAGCACCATCGACCAGCGCCATAGCGGGCGAGTTCTCGGTGAGGAACACGTCCGCCGGCGAAGCGTCGCCTTCCTGGATCAGCTGGTTGGCGAACTGCGTGTCGCTGCCCTTGCGGACCGTGACCTTGATGCCGGTTTCCTTGGTGAAGCCCTCGACCCAGGCGTTGCCCAGGCCCTCATGCTGCGCGTTATAGACAACGATGCCTTCGGCGTCCTGGGCGTTGGCACCCGAGGCAAGCGTGGTTGCAGCCAGCAGTGACAACATCGTCACCGTCATCCGGATCGACTTCTTCATCTGGTTCTCCTTGTGCATCCCATGGACGGTCGCAAACCGCCATGGCGTGATTGGAAATTGCTTCCCCGGAACGCCGCAGGCGTTCAAACTGGAAAAAGACACTCCACTTATATCGGGAACGCAGGCAGGCGCCATGCGGACTAAAGTCCCTAAGGCGTGCTGCCAAGTACATCAGTCGCGAGCGCGCGTGTCGCGCAGCAGCATCGCCGCCTCGGTGCGGTTTCGCGCCTTCAGTTTCTGCAGGATACGCGTCATGTTGTGCTTGATCGTCTTTTCCTGGAGGCCGAGCCGGCGGGCCACTTCCTTGTTGCTGTTGCCCTCGGCCACGAGCGCGAGGATCTGCTCCTCGCGCGGCGTCAGACTGGCAAGCGCATCATCCGCGGGAGAACGGGTCGTGGCGGGCTTGAGTTCGCTGAGTATCCGCGATGCCAGGCCGGGCGAAACATAGCTTTCGCCCGCGATCACCCGCTTGACGATATCGACCAGTTCCGAGGCGTCGACGCCCTTCAGCACATAACCCCTTGCCCCTCCCTTTACCGCACGGAAAAGATCGTCATCATCCTCGGATGCCGTCAGCACGATGACGACGGCATCAGGATGATCACCAAGGATCGCCGCTAGCGCCGAATGCCCGCCGCCGGGCATGGAGAGATCTAGCAGAAGAGCGTCGGGAGACTGCCGCCGATAGACGGTCACGGCGTCATCGGCCGTCGACGCCTCACCGACGACCTCGAACTCTGCCTCGTCCTCAAGGCTGCGAACCAGGCCATTGCGATAAATCGGGTGATCGTCGGCGACGACAATTCTATAGGTCTTCACTCTCTGCTCCGCTTGGGATCGTCATGCGCACCGTCGTGCCCGCCGTATCCGAGATCAGCTGGAACTGCCCACCGAGACCGGCCACCCGCTCCTCGATACCGGCAAGACCGAGACCGAAATCACCCGGCTGCGCCTGGAATCCCGTGCCATTGTCATGTACCGACACCTCGATCATCCCGCCGATCTCTCTGACCTTCACCGAAATATCGGATGCATTCGCATGCCGCGCGGCATTGCTCAACGTTTCCTGGATGAAGCGGTAGATACAGATCTTCGCCGCCTGCGACGAAACCGCGATTTCGCCGATCTCGGCCTCGACACTCGATTTCGAATGGGTCTGGTGCGTCTGGATGGCGCGACGCGCGACCTCGTGGCCGGCGAGCGTCTTCAACTCCGGCAGCGTCAAGCCGCGGCAGATATCGCGGATGTCCTTGATCGCCTCGGCGATGGATTGCTTGACCTGCGCGGCATCGTCGTCGCGGGCCCGCCCCTTGCTGATCGCTTCCAGGCGCAACGCGGCGAACCCGAGCAGCTGGGTCGGCCCGTCATGAAGCTCCGCCGAGATCCGTCTCAGGTACCGCTCATTCAACATCGCCGTGCGCTGGTTTGCCTTGTCGGCCCGCGCGCGAAGCGCGTCGTTCAGCGACAGCATCCGCGAGAGTTCGGCCACCTGATGATCGAGCGAGCGGCGCTGCGTTGTGATGAGATGGCTGCCGCGCGCGACAATGACGAAGAGAAACACGAACATGCCTGCCGTAACCGAAGCCACCACGAGCCAGCTCTGCAGCCGCGCGTTCCTCAACTCCGCACTCAGATCATCGGCCCGCTCGTAGAATTCCGCGACGCCGATAACGTCGCCTGACCAGGCCTCGCGGATCGGGCTGTAGATTTCCAGAAGCGTTTTCCGGCTGTCCCGCTCCAGCTTGTTTTCATCGGCATGCAGATCGTTGAACCGCGCATGGATGCCGCCGGCAAGCGCCGTGGAGAGACCGGTGCCGATCCGAAATTTTCGACCGACGAGGGATTGCTCGGTGCTGAAGATCACCGTTCCATCGGGGCGCCAGAGCTTGAACGAGAAGAGCCGGCTGCGCAGGACGCCACGTTGCAGCGTCTCCTTCAACGATTGCTGGGCATTCTCGCTGAGATCGGCGCCGCTCGCCATCTCCTGCGTCAGCGGCGCGATGATGCCATCGACATAGAGCGCGGTCGCGGCCGCCGAATTGCGAACCGCCGCATCCTCGATCCTGGTCGTGACCCAAAGGCCAATGAGAACCATGCCGATAACCAGAACGACGGCGCCGGCAACGATGAATTGCTGCGCCAGGCTAAACCGCAATCGCAGCGTGGAAAGCAGAGACCTGTCAGTGCGCAAGGCGGAATTCTCGGCTGGTCGCTTCCATGAAATCGAACGCACACGGACGATCGCGATAACTTTCGATGCACACCGATAGCGGCCCCTCATGTGACGACAACAGCATGCCGCGCAATGTTTCAAACTGGATGCAATGTATCCGGTTATAGTGATAAGCACAGTCGTAGTCACGAGGACTTTGGTCCCTAGCCTGACACTCGTAAGCCGCCGCTATATCACACCTTCCAAAAATATGATTATTATAGTCATATTTTCTTGCATCGATCGCAAGCGCTGGCTAAGACGCGATCAAACGCATCTGTCCAGAAGCCTCCGAGACACTCATGACCGCGCATTGGATCGCCCCTACAGCCGATCACTCCATGCCTTCGACCGCGCAGACCACCTTGTTGGATATGGCGATCATCGCCCACTACGAAGAGCTGTGCGGCAGCATGCGGCGCAAGGGCCACCCGCCGGCGATCGCCCGCGAGATCGTCCATGACCTTTATGTGAGGCTACGCGACAAGCATGCAGCGTTGGACGGCAAGCTGTCCTTGAAGGCTTTTCTGATACGATCCTGCGTCAATCTCGGCATAGACCGTTTCCGCCGCCAACGCTTCGAGGCGAAATTGTTCTCCGGCAGCGAAACCGAGGCGCTTCAGGTGAGCGCGCCATTCGTTTCCCCGGATCTTGGCATCGATCTTCACCACCGCATGATGATGCTGAAGGTGGCGATCATGGAGATGTCGGTGCAGCGCAGGCGCGTCTTCATCGCCAGCCGGGTCGGCAAACTGTCGTCCGACGACATTGCTCTCAGGCTGAATATCAGCCGCAATATGGTGGACCGGCATTTGCGCAAGGCTTATCTCCACTGCCTCGATCGTATCGAATCCACCCTGTGACCCAAGGCCTCCCACTCACCATGCAGGCGAAGCCGACGAGCGAGAAGAAACTGCGCGAACAGGCGGTGGACTGGTTGATCCGACTGCAGGACAACCCGGGCGACAAAGCTGTCGAGGCTGCGTTTCAGGCGTGGATTTCCGCTGACCCCTCACATACGCTGGTTTACGAACGCGCGAAGCGACTGATGGGGGATGCCAGCCATCTACTGTCGAACGATCTCGAGTTCACACGAAGTGCCGCCAAGCACGCGCTGCCACGCGCCCGGACCATCGTTGGCGCCATCCTTGTTCTCGGCCTCTGTTCCGGCGCATTCTATCTCGCCGACGGGCCGATGCGGCTGCGGGCGGATGTGATGTCGAAGGTCGGCGAGCCGCAAACCGTCACGCTTGCCGATGGCTCCACGGTCGAACTGAACGCGAATTCCGCGATCGCCATCGACCTCAAGGACAATGAGCGGCGCATCACGCTATTGCGCGGGGAGGCCTATTTCCACGTCGCCGCCGACCGATCCCGTCCCTTCGTCGTGGAAGCCGGCAACGGCACGACAACGGCGCTCGGCACCGCCTTCGATGTCAATCTCACGGTAGAAGGCGCGCGCGTTGTCGTCGCCGAACATGCCGTGATGGTGCGTCCGCTCGACGACAAAGCGGGGCTCCAGGTGAGCGAGCGCCAGCAATTGAGCTATGACAAAGATGGTCAGCTGGGAGCGGTGGGGGATGTCGATCCCGACACGGCAATCGCGTGGCGGCAGGGACGCCTCGCCTTCGACAACCGGCCACTGTCGGCCGTCGTGGAGGAAATCGCCCGATATATTCCCGGCAAGATCGTCATCGCGCAGGCGTCGCTGGCCGAGAGGCCAATATCGGGCAGCCTGAACCTGACGTCGCCAAATGAGACGCTGGAAGACTTCGCGAATGCCTTCCGCGTCCGGATCACCCGCGTCGGACCTTATCTGACTATCCTCAGCGAATAAATTTTCGAATGCCTGTCCCAAACAGCATGGCTCGTCCGTCAACCCCGCAGACACCGATTGAATAGCATAGGCCTGGGGTTCCATGAGACATTCGATGCATACCGGCAGCGCTCGCCCGCTGCTTCACCTCCTTGCGGCCCTTCTGGCCAGCACTGTCACCGTGGCAAGCATTGGAACGGCGCAAGCGCAGCAGGCCGGCGCCATCGAGCTCAACCTGCCAGCCGGCAGCCTGACCAGCGGGCTGAACGTCCTCGCCGCCCAGACCAGGCTGCAGATTGTCTTCGACGCCGGCGTCACAGCAGGCGTCAGGACAGCAGGCGTTTCGGGACACCTGACGGCGGATGACGCCCTCTCGCGGCTGCTCGCCGGTACCGGGATCACCTACCGCTACAGCGGCTCCTCGATGATCACTTTGAGCAAGGCTGGAGCACCGGGCGACAAGGCCGAGGGCGACGCCACCTATCTCTCGACCATCGTCGTCAAAGGTGACCGGTACTATGGCGATAACGCGCCCAACGTCGCCGTCATCGGGCAGGAACAGATCGAGCAGGCACAAGCTTCGAGCCTCCCTGAACTCGTGAACAAGACGCCGGGCGTTTCGTTGTCTGGCGGCGTCCGCATTCAAGGGCAGTCGATCGCCATCCGCGGGTTCGGCCGGCAATCGGATACAAGGATCCTGCTCGACGGCGCACCGAAGAACTTCGAGAAATACGACCAAGGCACCGTCTTCGTTGAGCCGGAGCTTTTGAAGAACGTCGAAATCCAGAAGGGCGCAACATCGGTGCGCTACGGGAATGGCGGCTTCGGCGGAACGATCCTGATGGAAAGCAAGGACGCCGGCGATATGCTGAAGCCCGGCCAGACCTGGGGCGCCTGGGGCAAGACCGGCTTCCAGTCCGCCAACAGGGAGCTTCTCGAAACCGGCGCGGTCTACGGAAAATCGGATTTCGGCACGCCGATTGCTTATAATGGCTTGCTTTCGCTGACTTGGCGCAAGAGCGACGACATGCGCATCGGCGGTGGCGAGATATATGCCGCTTCTGATTCAAAACTGGCATCCGGACTGTTGAACGCAGGTGCTGATTTCGACGGCAACGAGATCAACACATCCGTCAGCTATGGCCGAAGCAACAACTGGGGACCTATCGCGGCCGTTCGCGGCCAGCTTGATATCAATTCGGCTGATCTGCCACTCGGATATGACGAGGCCATCGCGCGACGACTTGCATGGCGCGAATTGAAGGACCTGACATCGTCCTTCGAATACAAATATACCGGCGACACCGATCTGGTGAACGCGCGCTTCCTGGCGAGCTACTCATCGACAGGTCAACATGCAACACGCACCCATTTTCGAACGACCCCATCAGCTTCTGTAGGTGGCGTCGAGAACGACGCCACTTATTCCGACCTTCATCTTGAAGCCGAAAACACTTCCAACTTCACCCTGGGTGGGCTGGATCACAAGCTGAACTATGGCCTGCAATACAATGGCCACAAGCGCGAAGTCATGATGTTCGATCGCGCGAACGCCACCAAAGCCGAATACAATTACGGCTACTATGCGCCATGGTTCATGCCGGAGGGAACGCAGAACACCACGTCGGCCTTCGTCCGCGACACGATCGATGTTACCGACACGTTCAAGGTGACGCCTGGCCTGCGCTTCGACTATGTGCGATCGGAGGGCGTTCCGAATGCCGCGCCGCGCTATAACAACCCCCTGGGCTTGCACGACTACAGCGCCGTCTCGCATCAAGGCTTCACGCCTGCCATCAGCATGGAATGGCAGGCGACACCGGACGTGCGCTTCTTCGCCGACTGGGCCTACGCCATGCGCGCACCCAATATCGATGAACTCTACTCGACACAGAGCGCTTTGACGACCGCGTCAGGCACCAGCCGCGGCCTCGATATCGAGCGCAACAACACGATCAATCTCGGTGTCGACGTGAATTTCGACGACGTGTTCCTCTCCGGCGATTCTCTGTCCACGCGGGTCTCGCTGTTCAACAACCACGTGACGAGCCCCGTGACCCGCCGCATCGGAAGGGCTAATCTTTCCGACTTGAACCTTGCAGGACAGGTGCCCTGGTACTGGAACACACCGGCCTATTATTCGCGCGGCTTCGAGCTGCAGGCGCACTACGAGACGGAACGCATGTTCGGCGATCTCGGCCTTTCCTGGATGGAAGGAAAGCGGCACGCCGCAATCAACAATATCTTCTATAACGGGGAAACCTATCTCGTGGATCTGGCACCGACCACCGTGCTCGCCACGCTCGGCATGAAGGTCCCGGATCGCGATCTTTCCTTCGGCTGGACGGGAACCTTCGTAGGCGCGCAGAATCGCACGCCCTACTATCAGGCTGAAGGTAGCGCCTATTCGACCAAGCCCAGCCCCGCTTATGCCGTGCACGGCCTCTTCCTGGATTGGACGCCGAAGGAAGGCATGATGAAGGATACGGAATTGCATGTCGCGCTCGAAAACATGTTCGACAAGCGATACTTGCCTTACCTCAGCGATGGCATCTCCGCGATGCCGGGACGCAACTTCAAGATTTCCCTCAGCCGCCGTTTCTGAAGCCGGGTAGACGTTTCATCGACAGGCCTACCCCGCCCGCAACCTGCCCGCCGCGCCATCGTTTGCCCAATCCGTGACGGTGGCGTTGCGGCCGCCCGCCTTGGCGCGTAGCAGGGCGGCGTCGGCGCGTTTCATCAGCGTGGCGGCCGGGCGGCGGTTTTCGGTGGAGGCCACGCCGACGGAGACCGTGACAGTTCCGAGCGGTTGGCCGAGATAGATGACGGGTGCCGTCTCGACGGCGCGTCTGATCACGTCGGCGAGCTGTGCAGCCGCATCCTTGTCGATGCCATCGAGCACGATCGCGAACTCCTCGCCACCGTAGCGGTGCACGGTGCCCTGGCCGGAGACGATATCGGTCATCAGCGCGGCGACCTGGTTCATCACATGGTCGCCGGCATCGTGGCCGAAATCGTCGTTGAAGCGCTTGAAATGGTCGATGTCGATCATCGCGAAAGCGGCTGGCCGATCATTCTCCTCGCGCCGAAGCCGGTTCAGCTCGCTGTCGAGAGAGCGGCGGTTGAGCAGGCCGGTAAGCGGATCCTTGGTGGCCAGATTGGTGAGGCGGTCGCGCAGCTGGAGATTGGCGATGGCAAGGCCGATATTCTCGGCGATCAGCTCGATATAGACCCGTGCCGCACCCAGCTCCGCGCCGCCATCGACACCCTCGAAATAGAGCATGCCGACCGTGTCGCCATGGGCAGCGAGCGGCACGCAGAGGCATCCGAGCGTCTCGCTGGTAATGTGCTCGCAGACGACATCGGCCTGGCTGCTGTCGCTGAGATGCGCCCGGCCACGCCTGAGGCCCCAGCATTCGGAGGCCGGAAACTCGTGGCCGGAACGATGCGGCTCGCCCCAGGCGCCATCGGCGCGTAGCGCGGTGCGGCCGTCGTTCATTACGTAAAGGCGGCCGCTCAGATCGGGAAATATCTCGGGCGCGAAGAGCGAGACGACGGCGGCAAGCTCCTTTTCGTCCTGGCAGGCCTGCATGCGGTGCATCATCTGCAGGATCTGGTCCTTGGTATGCTGGTCCTTGCGGCGTTCCGCATCCAGCCGGTCGCGCTCCAGCCCGTTGTCGCGGAAAATCTGGATGGCGTTGTTCATCTCGCCGATCTCGTCGCGGCGATCGTCCGTGAGAAGCTCGACGTCGTAGTCCTGGCGGGCGAGCCGCTTCACCACGCCCGACATCTGCAAAAGGGGCATGGCCACACGGCGTTTCAACACGAAATAGAGAACGCTGAGGAAAACCAGCGCGGTCACGCCGAGCAGTGTTTTTGCGACGGCGCTCCAGAGCTCATTTCGCGCCTTCGCCTGCGAAAGCTCGTCCTGCGCGCGGGTCGCGACCAGATCTGTGAAATGTCCGACGCTGGCGAGAAGATCGGTTTGAAGCCGCTCATGTTCGGAGCCGAAGAGCGCGGCATGCGCGGCCTCCTGGTTGCCACCCGCGTAGTCCGCGACGGCCTGCTCCTCAACCGTATCGAGGGCTTCCGCATCCGTCTCGATTTCCTTCAGGGCGGCGAGTTCCTGCGGCGTCAGGCGGCCATCCATCAGCTCCCTGACCGTCTTTTCGCGCGCCCGCTCCTCACCGTCGGCGCCGCGAAAAGCCCGGAGATAACGGTCCTCGCCCTTCATCACGTAAAGCCGGGCATCTTCGCTGGTC
This sequence comes from Hyphomicrobiales bacterium, assembly GCA_900471485.1. GTDB lineage: Bacteria > Pseudomonadota > Alphaproteobacteria > Rhizobiales > Rhizobiaceae > Rhizobium. The sequence continues at coordinate 26,142 of UCEU01000001.1, read as the reverse complement.
TGCTCAGCCGCTGATTGAAGGCGATCGGCGATATCGTCCATCCGCCAGGCGGCTTCGGTCGCCGCCTGTTCGATCGCGGCGCTGCGCGCAGACAACAGGAAGGCGCCGCCCGAGGTGATCGTCAGGATGACCGTGACGACATAGGCCCAGTTGGTGATCGTGCTTATCCGCATCCGCTTGCTCTCCACCCAGCAGCCAAGGGTTACCGCACCCGACTATATACAACCACCAAGGATAGGACATATCGCTAAACACTGATTTAACGATCGCGGGGGGTTAGAGGCGCCTTGCAACAGAGCGCACAACGTTGCGTTCGAAACGATCAAACTGACGATACCGCCTCGACAGATCGAGCGAAGGCGCTATCTTGGCTTGAACGCGTTTGCAAAGGAGCGGATTTTACTGTTCTGTAGCTGGCGTTTTGAAGGCGCCCGGTTGGGATCGAGGAGGGTCGTAATCGGGTTGGCGGGAGCGGGTCGACCCGCTCTAGTAACGATCAGGGAGAGAGAATTCATGTCCGTTCGCAGTCTGTCCGTATTCGCGCTTGGCGCTGTCGCCTCGCTTGGCATCACGTCGCACGCGCTTGCAGCAACCGAGCTGCAGTGGTGGCACGCCATGGCCGGCGCCAACAATGAAGTGGTCAATCAGCTCTCGAAGGAATTCAACGACAGCCAGAGCGACTACAAGATCGTGCCGGTCTTCAAGGGTACCTATCCCGAGGCGCTGAACGCTGGCATCGCCGCCTTCCGCGCCAAGCAGGCGCCCGCCATCCTGCAGGTGTTCGATGCCGGCAGCGGCGTGATGATGGGTGCCGAGGGTGCGATCATGCCGGCGGCGGAAGTGCTCAAGAAGGGCGGCTTCACCTTCGACAAGTCCGAATATCTGCCCGGCATCGCCGCCTACTATTCCAAGCCTGACGGAACGATGCTGTCGTTCCCCTACAACTCCTCTTCGCCGATCCTCTATTACAACAAGGACCTCTTCCAGAAGGCCGGCCTTGATGCCGAGAAGCCGCCGAAGACATGGCCCGAGGTGTTCGACGCCGCCAGGAAGATCAAGGCGAGCGGTGCCGCCGCCTGCGGCCTGACCTCGACATGGCTCACCTGGATCCAGACCGAAAACCTCGCGGCCTGGAACAACGTCTCCTACGGCTCCAACGAGAATGGTCTGGCGGGCACCGACGTTACGCTCGCCTTCAACTCGCCGCTGTTCGTCCAGCATTTCCAGTCGATCGCCGATCTCGCGAAAGACGGCACCTTCCGCTATGGCGGCCGCACGTCGGAAGCCAAGCAGCTCTTCACCTCCGGCGAATGCGCGATCATGACGGAGTCCTCGGGCGGGCTCGGAGACATCATCAAGTCCGGCATCAATTACGGCATCGGCCAGTTGCCCTATTATGATGGTCACGGCCCACAGAACACGATCCCCGGCGGCGCCAGCCTCTGGGTCTTCGCCGGCAAGACCGACGAGGAATACAAGGGCATCGCGCAGTTCTTCCACTTCCTGTCGCAGACCAAGATCCAGTCGCGGCTGCACCAGGTCTCCGGCTACATGCCGGTGACGATGGCGGCCTATGAGGACACCAAGAAGTCCGGCTTCTACGACAAGAACCCGGGCCGCGAGACGCCGATCCTGCAGATGATGGGCAAGGCGCCGACCGAGAACTCCAAGGGCGTTCGTCTGGTCAACCTGCCGCAGGTGCGCGACATCATGAACGAGGAGTTCGAGGCGATGCTGGCCGGCAAGCAGGATGCCAAGGCGGCTCTCGACAAGGCGGTCGAGCGCGGCAACGCGGCCATCAAGCAGGCCGTCGGCCAGTAACGGACCGAAGCGACACCGCCTGCGGTCCCTGCGGCCGCGGGCGGCACCTCTCCTTGCAAGGACGCGCCCGTGCAGCAAGCAGCCTTTCCGAACAAGATTCTCCCCTATTTTCTGGTCGCCCCGCAATTGGTCCTGACCGTCGTGTTCTTCTTCTGGCCGGCGAGCCAGGCGCTCTACCAGTCGACGCAGCGCCAGGATCCGTTCGGCCTGAAAAGCGGTTTCGTCGGCCTCGCCAATTTCAAGGCGGTGCTGGCCGATCCCAATTACCTGAATTCGCTGCAGGTCACGGTGATCTTCAGCATTTCGACCGCGCTACTGTCGATGGTCGTGGCGCTCGCGCTTGCGACGGCCGCCGACAAGGTGGTGCGTGGCCAGGGCTTCTACCGAACCCTGCTCATCTGGCCCTATGCGGTGGCGCCTGCCGTGGCCGGCATGCTGTGGCTGTTCATGTTCAATCCCGCCATGGGCACGTTCGCCTACATCCTGCGCCGCAACGGCTTTCTTTGGGACCCGCTTCTCAACGGCAATCAAGCGATGGCACTGGTGATCGTGGCCGCAGCCTGGAAACAGATCAGCTATAATTTCCTGTTCTTCGTCGCCGGCCTGCAGGCGATCCCGAAATCGCTGATCGAGGCAGCCGCCATCGACGGCGCGCGGGGCAGCCGGCGCTTCTGGACGATCGTTTTCCCGCTTCTGGCGCCGACGACGTTCTTCCTGCTCGTGGTCAACACCGTCTACGCCTTCTTCGACACCTTCGGCATCATCCATTCCGTCACCGGCGGCGGTCCGGCCAAGGCGACGGAGACGCTGGTGTACAAGGTCTACAACGACGGCTTCGTCAATCTGGACCTCGGTTCGTCCGCCGCGCAATCGGTGATCCTTATGATCATCGTCATCGCGCTAACGGCGTTTCAATTCCGCTTCGTCGAGAAGCGGGTCCATTACGGGTGAGCGCGCATGATTGAGAAAAGACCCGTCGCCAGCCTCATCGGCCATCTGATGCTGATCATCGGCATCATCATCGTTGCGTTTCCGATCTACTATACCTTCGTCGCCTCGACGATGACCTCGGCGGAGATCATCCGTCCGCCGATCTCGCTTCTGCCGGGCGATCATCTGATCGAGAACTATCGCGATGCGCTTACAGGCGGCGTCGAACGTGTGGTCGGCGTCAGCCTCGAGCGGCTGCTGTTCAACACCTTCGTGGTGGCGGTCGTGATCGCCGTCGGCAAGATCGTGATCTCGTTCCTCTCCGCCTTCGCGATCGTCTTCTTCCGCTTTCCGTTGCGCATGGTGTTTTTCTGGATGATCTTCGTGACGCTGATGCTGCCGGTCGAGGTGCGCATCCTGCCGACCTACAAGGTGATCGTCGATCTCGGCATGATCGACACTTATGCCGGCCTCACGCTGCCGTTGATGGCATCCGCCACGGCGACCTTCCTGTTCCGGCAGTTCTTCCTTACCGTTCCCGGCGAATTGCTGGAAGCCGCGCGGATCGACAATGCCGGCCCGTTCCGCTTCATGCGCGATATCCTGCTTCCGCTGTCGCGCACCAATATCGCGGCGCTGTTCGTGATCCTCTTCATCTACGGCTGGACACAGTACCTCTGGCCGCTGCTTGTCACCAACGACGCCAAGATGAACACGATCATTATCGGCCTCAGGAAGATGGTCGACTTCGCCGACGCGGCGACGCCGTGGAACTTCGTCATGGTGACGGCGATCCTCGCCATCATCCCGCCCATCATCGTCGTGGTGCTGATGCAGCGCTGGTTTGTCAAAGGTCTCGTGGAGACGGAGAAGTAATGGCCCAGATCAATCTCAGGGATATTCGCAAGGTCTATGGCGGCAACATCGAAGCGATCAAGGGCGTGTCGCTCGATATCGCCGATGGCGAACTCGTCGTGCTTGTCGGGCCATCGGGCTGCGGAAAATCCACGCTGCTCAGGATGATCGCCGGTCTCGAGAGCATTTCGGGCGGCCAGATCGCCATCGGCGAGCGCGTCGTCAACGATCTCGAACCGTCCGAGCGCGATATCGCCATGGTGTTCCAGAACTATGCACTTTATCCGCATATGACGGTGCGGCAAAACCTCTCCTACGGCCTGAAGAACCGCAACACGCCGCCCGACGAGATCGCGCGGCGGATCGAGAAGGCCGCGAGGGCGCTGGAGATCGAAGCGTTTCTCGACCGCAAGCCGCGGCAACTCTCGGGCGGCCAGCGCCAGCGCGTCGCCATGGGGCGGGCGATCGTCCGCGAGCCCGCCGCCTTCCTGTTCGACGAACCGCTATCGAACCTCGACGCGAAGTTGCGCGTGCAGATGCGGGTGGAAATCAAGCGGCTGCAGCGGGCGCTGAAAACCACGAGCGTCTACGTGACCCACGACCAGATGGAGGCCATGACGCTGGCCGATCGGCTGGTGGTGCTGAACGGCGGCAGGATCGAGCAGGTGGGGACGCCGATCGAGCTCTATGAGCGGCCTGCGACCAGCTTCGTCGCCACCTTCATCGGCTCTCCGTCGATGAACCTGCTGCCACTTAGGGAAGGTTCGTCTCTGTCAGGCGGTACGGTCATACCGCCGGCGGGTGCCAGCACACTGGGCGTGCGCCCGGAAGATCTGCATCTTGCCTCCGCCGAGAGCGGTGAAGGCCTGCGGATGGAGGTGCGCGTCGGCGCCGTGGAACTGGTCGGCGCGGAAAGCTATGTGCACGCGACACTCGGCGACGGCCAGCCACTGGTCTTTCGCGTCCCCGGACGATCGCAGATCGCCATCGACGAACGCGTCACTGTCGGCGCGGACAAAGCCGCCTTGCATTTCTTCGACGGCGATGGCCGGCGGCTCGCATAGTCGGTCTCTAGGCTTTCACCTTAAACGGACCAAGCTGGATGGAGCGCATCATCGTCTGGCGGGCCGTTCCGAGGTGCGCGCGAAATGTCGCTTCTATGGCCTCCGGATCGCGGCGGCGCAGCGCCGCGATGTAATCGAGATGCTCGGTCATCGCCTTGGTGTTGCGCTGCTTCTCGTCCTCGCGGTTCCACTGGTAGGTGTAGTGGAAGATCGCTGAGACGACGCTGTAGAACTCGATGATATAGCGATTGCGCGAGGCGTCGTGCACCAGGCGATGCAGGCGTTCGTCGAGGGCGGGAAATTGCTTGTATCGTCGATCGACGTCGGCGAGCAGCGCATGGTGCTCCGCCTCGATTGCATCCAGATCCTTCCAGCAACGCGCATCATCCGGCATGCGGATGAGGTGACGGGCCGCGCGCAGTTCGAACATCTCGCGCACCTCGTAGATCTCCTCCGTGAAATCGGGGGTGATGCCGCGAAACACCCAGGCGCTGTTGGGACGGCGCTCGATCAGGCCGAAGTGCTGGAAGTGGGTGAGGTATTCGCGAATGGTGGTCGTCGAGGTGCCGAACTTGCGCGCGAGCTCGGCGCTGTTCAGCGATTGTCCGGCCTTGAAGTCGCCCTGCAGTATCCATTCCATGAAACGGCGCTCGACCGCCGCGCCGGCGGACATGGTCTGCGTCTCGGGAAAATAGTCAGCCTCGTCGGGCGACCGGACCAGGGCATGGTTCGCTCCGTCGAACGAAAGAATACCAGCCTCGGCCATCGAGGCAAGCACTGACCTGACGGTCGTCCGGCTGACGGCCAACAGTGTCGCAAGCTCCGAATTGGACGGCATCCGCTCGCCCACGGCGTGCGCCGAAAGCCAATCCAGGCAACGGTTATAGGCCGCCTTGTAAACCGCGTTCCCCTTCAAACGACCCCTCCTCGCACCCGAAAATTCTGGTCCGCACACGAGCGGATAATTATATATAAAAAACAGTTGACGCCATTATAGCTGTTTTATATGCATAAGAAACAGGAGATGGGAGGGTTACGAATGTTTTTTTGCGAGCATGGGTTCGGTCATATGGCCGGGACCGCCCCATCGGCACCGGTCCGCGCATGACCGGCAAGATCCTCCAGTTCGGCACCAGTCGCTTCCTGCAGGCGCACGCCGCGCTCTTCGTTCACGAGGCGCGTGAGGCAGGCCAAGACGCCGGGCCGATTACCATCATCCAGGCCTCAGGCTCGGCCGATCGAAACGGCAGGGTCGCGGCCTTCGGCAATCCTGATGGATACCCGATCGTCATCCGCGGCGTTGAGGGCTCCGATGTCATCGACAAGACCGTGATGGTTCGCAGCGTCACCGGCGGACTGTCTGCCTCGACCGATTGGGCGGAAATCTCGAGACTGTTCGCCGAAGAAGCCGAGTTCATCGTCTCCAACACGGGCGACACGGGCTATCAGCTCTCGGCTGACGATACGATTATTTCTGAGGATACCGCGCCAAAATCCTTTCCCGCCAAGCTTGCCGCATTGCTCTGTCTTCGCTGGAAATCCTCCGGCAAGGCGCTTGTGGTGCTGCCCTGCGAACTCGTGACTGGTAACGGACAGGCGCTGAAGAAGGCGGTCGTGGAAAGTGCCCGCCGGTACGATCTGCCCGAAGACTTTTTCGCGTGGCTCGATCGCGACGTGGCTTTCGCCGATACGCTGGTCGACCGCATCGTCTCCGAAGCGATCGAGCCGGTTGGCGCGGTTGCCGAGCCCTATGCGATCTGGGTGATCAAGAACGCTCCGGGCGTTCGCGCGCCCTGCACGCATGCAAGCATCGTTCTTGCCGACGATCTGGAGCCCTACGAACGGCTGAAGCTGCATATCCTCAACCTCGGGCATACATGGCTCGCCGAGACCTGGGCATCGGAAGGTCGCGACCGCAACGAGACCGTCCGCGAGATCCTCGCGGATTCCGCGGTACGCACGCGGCTGGATGCGATCTATCGCGACGAGGTGATCCCGGGCTTCGCCGCCAAGGGGATGGAAGACGAGACGCGTGCCTACGTCGCGACGACGCTCGATCGCTTCCTCAATCCCTTCCTCAACCACCGCATCGCCGACATCGCGCAGCATCACGCGCAGAAGGTCGAGCGTCGCATCGCCGCCTTCCTCGATTGGGTCGAAACGTCCGGGAAAGCCCACGACGCCCCCGTCCTGAAGGCGCTTGTGGCGCGGTATTCAGAAAGTGGACATCAGGCATGAACTACCAGTTCGATTTCGCGTCTCTCCTGCCATATTGGCGGGAATTCGCGCTCGGCGTCTGGCTGACGCTGCAGCTTTCGGTCCTTTCGACGGTCATCGGCTTCGTGCTCGGCACGCTCTGCGCGATCGGCCGCGCCGATGGCGGCCCGTGGGTGCGCGGCCTCGTCGCCACCTATGTCGAGGTGATCCGCAACACGCCGCTGCTGGTGCAGGTGTTCCTGGTCTATTTCGGAATCGCGACGCTCGGCATCCACGTCTCCGCCAACATGGCGGCCGTGATCGCCCTCGTGGTCAACGTCGGCGCCTATACTTGCGAGATCGTCCGTGCCGGCCTTCAATCCGTTCACAAGGCACAGATCGAAGCGGCGGAATGTCTTGGGCTGTCGCGCAGCCAGATCTACTGGCACGTCGTCATCCGTCCGGCGATCGAACGCGTCTATCCGGCGCTGACCAGCCAGTACGTGCTTCTGATGCTCGCCTCCTCGATCACCTCGCAGATTTCCGCCGAAGAACTCACCGCCGTTGCGAACCGCATCCAGTCGGATACCTTCCGCAGCTTCGAGACCTATATCGTGGTCGGCGTCCTCTACATCATCCTGTCCTTCGTCGTCCGCATTGCCCTGTGGCTGCTCGGTCTTGGGCTCTTCGTACGCCGGCGCAAGCTCGGCACGGCACTGTAGGGGGACCGCGATGCCAAGTTTCAGCATCATTCATCTCGAGTTTCTCGGCTGGGCCGCGATGTGGACCATCGGCCTGTCAGCGATCGCCTTCATCGGCGGCGGCCTGCTCGGCTTCGCGGTCGCCTTGGCGCGCATCAGCCCCGTTCGGGCCGTCAGAATGGCCGCGGCCGGCTATATCCAGCTCGTCCAGGGTACGCCGCTACTGGTCCTGCTATTCCTCATCTATTTCGGCATCGCCATTCTCGGCTTCGACCAGGTGCCGGCGATCCTGGCGGCCGCCGCCGGTCTCATCATCTATAGCTCGGGTTTCCTGGGCGAAATCTGGCGCGGCTGCATCGAATCCGTGCCGAAAACGCAGTGGGAGGCGGCGGAGTGCCTGGCGCTGTCGCGCTGGCAGCGCATGGTGAAGGTGATCATGCCGCAGGCGCTGCGCATCGCCACGCCGCCGACGGTCGGTTTCCTTGTCCAGATCGTCAAGAACACCTCGCTTGCCTCCGTCGTCGGCTTCGTCGAACTGTCGCAGGCCGGCAAGCTCATCAACAATTCTATCTTCGAACCCTTCACCGTCTTCATCGTGGTGGCGCTGTTTTACTTTGCCATCTGCTTTCCGCTTTCGGTTTGGAGCCGCACCCTCGAGAGGAAGCTCAATGTCGCCCATCGTTAAACTCACCAACGTCCACAAGGCTTTCGGCGCCGTGAAGGTCCTGAACGGCGTATCCTTCGAGGTCGGGCGCGGCGAAGTGGCGGCCGTCATCGGTCAGTCTGGCTCCGGCAAATCGACGGCGCTGCGCTGCATCAATGCGCTTGAGACGATTGAGGACGGCACGATCGAAGTCTGCGATCACGCCGTGCACGATCCGAACATGAACAAGAACGCGCTGCGCCGCGACGTCGGCATCGTGTTTCAGAGCTACAATCTCTTTCCGCACCTCACGGCCGAGCAGAACATCATGCTGGCACCGACCTGCGTGAAGAAGCTCAGCAAATCCGCGGCACGCGACCTGGCACGCGAGGTGCTCTCGCAAGTCGGCCTCGAGGCCAAGGCTGATCACTTTCCCGAACAGCTGTCCGGCGGCCAGCAGCAGCGCGTAGCGATCGCCCGCTCTCTGGCGATGAAGCCGAAGCTGATGCTGTTCGATGAAGTGACCTCGGCGCTCGATCCGCAGCTGACCGGCGAAGTGCTGAAGGTCATGGAGGATCTCGCGCGCGGCGGCATGACGATGATCCTCGTCACACACGAAATGGCATTTGCCCGCAAGGTGGCATCGAAGGTCATTTACATGCATCACGGCCAGGTTTGGGAAACCGGACCGGGCGCGATGCTCGAGAATCCGCAGACACAGGAACTGCGCGACTTCGTCGGCAGCGGTCTTTGAGGACCACTGCCGGACATTTTCTTGGTAGGATGAAAAAGGGTGGAGAATACAATGAAGCGTAGAACATTCATGGCCGGCGTCGCCGGCGCACTGGCGGCAACCACCGTTCTCGGCACCATGCCGAGCCCGGCGCTTGCCGATACACTGGAGACAATCAAGGAGCGCAAGAAGCTTCTCGTCGCCATCGATCTCGGCTCGCCGCCCTTCGGCATGAGCGACGCCTCGATGCAGCCAACCGGCTCCGACGTGGAAACCGCAAAGCTGCTCGCCGCCGATCTGGGCTACCCGCTGGAGATCGTGCCGGTCACCAGCCCGAACCGCGTTCCCTTCCTGCTGACCAACAAGGCCGACATCGTCATGGCCTCGTTCAGCGTCAACGAGGAGCGCAAGAAGGTCATCGACTTCAGCGATGCCTATGGCGTCATCCAGATCGTCATCGCCGCGCCGAAAAGCACCGAGATCAAGAGTATCGCCGATGTCGTCGGCAAGCGTCTTGGCACGACGCGCGGCTCGACCAACGACAAGGTCGCGACGACGGAGGCGCAGGGCGCCGAGATGGTTCGCTACGACGACGACGCCACGCTGATCACCGCGCTCGTTTCCGGCCAGGTGCCGATCATGGCGTCCTCGCCGCAGGTCATGGCGGCCGTGAACCAGCGTCGCTCCGACGACCCGCTCGAGGTCAAGCTCGTGCTAAAGACGAACCCTTACGCGGTCGGCGTTCGCAAGGGCGACGATGCGCTGCGCACGACCCTGAACGAGTGGATTGCCAAGAACCTCGCGAATGGCAAACTCAATGAGATTTACCAGAAGTACAACGGCGTCGCTCTGCCGGCGGAAATGCCGAAGACCTGAGCCTGGGCAGCCCAGCAACGAGGAAGCGCCGCTCACCCGGCGCTTCCTCCCAACGAAGTCCTCAAGGTGATGCGACCAGGGTCCACCCGGCGCGCGAAGAGTGAATGATGAGAGCATTGATCTGCGACGAACCCGGCAAGCTGTCCCTGATCCAGCGTGACGTTCCCGTTCCCCGTGAAGGAGAAGTGCTGGTTCGCATCCGTCGCGTCGGCATCTGCGGGACCGATTTCCACATCTACCAAGGCAAGCATCCCTTCCTCGAATATCCGCGCGTCATGGGTCACGAACTCTCCGGCACGGTCGAGGAGGCGCCGGGCTCGTCGCGGCTTTCAAAGGGCGACAATGTCTACATCGTCCCCTACCTCTCCTGCGGCAAATGCGTGGCCTGCAGCCGCGGTGTCACCAACGCCTGCCAGAACATCGCGGTTCTCGGCGTGCATCGCGATGGCGGCATGAGCGAATATCTCTGCGTTCCCGAGCAGAACGTGATCTCGGCCGGCAATGCGTCGCTCGACGAGGCGGCCATGATCGAATTCCTGGCGATCGGCGCCCATGGCGTCAAGCGTGGCGGGATTACCGCCGCCGATCGCGTACTGGTCGTCGGCTCAGGGCCGATCGGCATGTCGGCGATCATCTTCGCCAAGGCGCGCGGCGCCGATGTGACCGTCATGGACATGCGTGAGGACAGGCTTGCCTTCACCGTCGCCTCGCTCGGCGCCGACCGCACGCTGGTCGCCAATGCCGACGCCGAGGCGGAAGCCAGAAAGATCACCGGCGGCGACTTCTTCGACGTCGTGATCGACGCCACCGGCAACGCGGCAGCGATGCAGCGCGGTTTCGGTTTCGTGGCCCATGCCGGCCGCTACGTTCTGGTCAGCGTCGTGCGCCAGGACATCACTTTCTCCGATCCTGAATTCCACAAGCGCGAAACGACGCTCTACGCCAGCCGCAACGCTCAGCCGGACGATTTCGCCGAGGTCGTGAAGCAGATGGAGGCCGGACGCGTGCCGACGCTCGCGCTCAACACGCATCGCGGCGCGCTTGCCGACGCGCCGCAGCTTTTCAACGATTGGCTGCGGCCCGAGGCCGGCGTCATCAAGGCCATCCTGGAAGTCTGATCACCATGACCTCACCCCGCACGCTGCGACTTCACGAGACCGACAATGTCGTGATCGCCATCGACAGCCTCGCCACCGGCAAGACCATCGATGGCGGCGTCGTGGTCTCCCAGCCCGTCGCGCGCGGGCACAAGATTGCCGTGCAGCCGATCGCATCAGGCGAGGCCATCCGCAAGTTCGGCCAGATCATCGGTTTCGCCAGCGGCGATATCGGCGCCGGCGAGTGGGTGCACGAGCACAATGTCGCCATGCACGATTTCGAGCGCGACTATGCTTTTGCGTCCGAGGCCAGAGAAGAAAACGGATTGCTGCCGGGCGAGCAGCCCGCCACGTTCGAGGGTTTCCGGCGCGCCGATGGGCGGGTCGGTACCCGCAACTACATCGGCATCCTTAGCTCGGTGAACTGTTCGGCGACCGTCATCGATTTCATCGCCGACGAGATCAATCGCTCGGGAATCCTCGCCGACTATCCGAATGTCGACGGCGTCGTTCCCTTCACGCATGGGACCGGCTGCGGCATGGGCAGCAAGGGTGAGGAATTCGATGTTCTGGCAAGAACCCAGTGGGGCTATGCCAGCCATCCGAATTTCTCGGCCGTCCTCCTGATCGGCCTCGGCTGCGAGGTGTTCCAGATCCCGCGTCTCAAGAAGATGTTCGGCATTGTCGATGGCGATCACTTCCAGAGCCTGACGATCCAGGAGATCGGCGGCACGCGCAAGGCGATCGAGGCCGGTGTGGCGAAGATCCGCGAAATGCTGCCGCTCGCGAACGCCTCGGTGCGCGAAACCGTCCCGGCCTCGGAGCTGACGGTTGCCCTGCAGTGCGGAGGCTCCGACGGCTATTCCGGACTGACCGCCAATCCGGCGCTGGGCGTCGCGGTCGATATTCTGGTGCGCCACGGCGGCACCGCGATCCTGTCGGAAACACCTGAGATCTTCGGGGCCGAACACCTGCTGACGCGGCGCGCCGAGAGCGCCGAAGTCGGGCAGAAGATCGTCGACCTCATCGACTGGTGGCGCGAGTATGCGGCTCGCACCGGTGGCGAAATGAACAACAACCCCTCGCCCGGCAACAAGGCGGGCGGCCTGACCACGATCCTCGAAAAGTCTCTCGGCGCGGTCGCCAAGGGCGGCAGCTCGACGCTCAGGGAAGTGTACCGCTACGCCGAGCGCGTGACGCGCAAGGGCTTCGTCTACATGGACACACCAGGATACGATCCCGTCGCCGCGACCGGCCAGGTGGCCGGCGGCGCCAATGTCATCTGCTTCACCACAGGCCGCGGCTCGGCCTATGGATGCAAGCCGACCCCGTCCCTGAAACTCGCCACCAACTCCGACCTCTATGCGAGGATGGAGGAGGACATGGACGTCAACTGCGGCGATATTATCGAAGGCGTCTCGCTGGAAGAGAAAGGCCGCGAAATCTTTCAGATCATCCTCGACACCGCCTCGGGCAAGCGGTCCAAGTCGGAACTGCTTGGTTATGGACGAAACGAGTTCGTACCCTGGCAAATCGGCGCAACCATGTGATGACGGTCGTGCGGTGCGGTTTCCTCACCGCACGATGGCAATCATCGGCCCGTACCCTCCGTGGCCGGAACGGTCGTTGCGATCGAGGTCCGGACTGTAGAGGCCTGTTCCCCGGCCACCGTCGAGAAACAGGGCGTCCGAGCATTTGAGTTCATCGCGAAACACGCGCGCGAAGTCGTGGAAATTCACGTCATCCTCGCTGATTACGAACTTTATGTCATCCTCGCAGATGCCGACACCATCGCGGCGTCTGCGATCGGTCGATCCCGGTATAAAGGCCGGATGCAAGGCACCGTCGATGACGAGCATCGGACCGGACTGCGTGGCCATTTTCACATTCGGCGGGCGTTTCAGGAACTCTTCGGTCGAAAGGATGCCGGCGCCTTTTTCATCGATGAAGAAGATGCCGTTGGGCTTCTTGTAGAAGTTCGGCACCGATCCGGGAGAACCCGTGCGGCTGGCGGCATTAACCGGCCTCAACTCCTGACCGCCCTCGACGTATAGACCGACGGGCGAAAAGTCGTCGTCGAACATCCCGCCATTCATGGCGAAGGCGAGCTGCTCTCCTTGAGCTTCGGTGGCGTTCGCCAAGGTGGAGAACGTGCGATAGGGCTGACCATCGGCACCACGCCAGAAAAGGCGAACGTCACCGGCATCGCGCTTGACGGAGCAAACCACATAGCCGGCGCCGCCGAAGCTAGCGGCTTCGCAAAGACGGTCGTCAGGCTGCGCGGCGTAGGCGTTGCCCAGCAACATCGCAGACACCAGCCCGATTACACCCGGAAAGATTCTCATGACGCGTTCTTCGCCCGTTTGGATTGCATGAACTTCTCGCGCGCGGCTATCGCTTCATATCAGGACATATGTACGGCGCCTTGCCGGCGGTGTAGCGATGTTCGACGACGTCCTTGCCTGCCTTCACCTGGAGCGTCAGCTGGCCTTGCGTCAACGATTTGATCTTCGCCGAAACCTTCGCGCCGTCCTCGTCCCAGCTGACGGCATCCGGTCCGGTGCGCGTCCACTTACGGAGGGCATAGGTCTCCCAGCATGAGTCCATCAGCAAAGTTCCATCGGCAAGAAACACCATCATCACGCCGGGTAAGCCGGATTGCGGTTTCACCTCCATCCATGCGCGGCCGACCAGCCCATCCGTCTTGGGAGAGATTTCCTGTGCAGCCGAGAGTGGAACGACCGTGGTTGCTAACACCAATGCGCTCCAGGCAATCGACTTGGTAAGATGCTTCATATCGGGCTCCAGCCTTCGAATCGGGTGGTCATTGATAGGGCAATTGGGCGCCTTGTATATGGCATGAAACCAGACCGGCCGCGGCACACATTCAAGAGCAACCCTGAGGCCACATTCCTGATTGCCATTTTCGAACAGGGGCTGCATTGTAGTTTTCAATTTCTTGTTGTATTTTAGTTTTGACTGAAAGACTGCGGCGCTTAGAGGGGAAAATGGCTTACGTTCTGAAGACATTCGGACCGTTGCGGCTCTCGGATAGCAGAGGCAACGATGTCGTTTTTCCCGAATATGGACTTTTGCTGCTCGCCTACCTGCTGACCAGAGCCGATGACTCGGCCTGCCGCATTTCACTGGCCGTCTTTCTATGGGGCGACGGCGAGGAGAGCGTTCTTCTTTCGAATTTTCACGAACTGATCTCGGCAATCGCAAAGCGCCAGAAGGAGATCGGCGTCTCCCTTCTTTCATTCGACGACACCAAGGTTTCAGTGGATCGGGAAGTGCTCTCATCCGATCTTCCGACCGGCGATCAGGAGGGATACGAGCCCTTCTCATGGCTCGGCCACCTGCACGATCTCTTCAGCAAGCCATTCATGGGAATGGTGAACTGCAACAGCCCTGTTTTCGGCAACTGGCTTGCCATACAGGAAGCCTTTCACGTCGACCTTCTCTCGAACGCGCTGCGCGCAGCCGTCCGCCTGCCCCACACCGGTGACGAGTCGAAGCTGATAAGAAAGGCGGCGATTGTTCTGTTCCGATCGGAAGCATCCGACCCTGACACGTTGAAGTTGTTGATAGATATTTTCAACGCGGAGGAGGACGTGGCGTCGCTCCAACGCCATTTCGCCGAGCGTAGCGGCTCGATCTCGCGTAGCGTCGACGTCCTCAATACATCGTTGCGCAGGGAGCCATTGATCGAGCGGAGACCCGCCCAGCCGTTCACCGACGACATCCGATCGAGCCTTACAAACGACAACGGCGGGCAACCCGTTCTTCCCCGCCTTGTACTGTTGCCGCCCAGCAACCAATCCATTCGTCCCGAGGCAGGGACCCTCGCCACATCGCTGATTGAAGACATCACGATCGGTTTCTGCGCCTATAACAGCCTTCAGGTCATCGCTCCGCATTCGGCCGTGCAGATCGGCCACCACATGGAGACGCAGACGGCGTTCTTCAAACGGCATCACGTCAACTATGTACTGGCGACGCGCATCAGCAGCACGGGCGGCGACGTGACGCTATTTGCGCAACTGATCTTCTTCGATGACAGCAAGATCATCTGGGCCGAACGCTTCAGCCTCAATCATCTGAGCCTCGTGCGTGACAGGCGCGCGCTGTCGCGGCAGATCGCCATCTCGGTTTCGGGAGAGATCGATCGACACAGGCAGGAACAGTCCGACTACGAGCTCAGTCCGGCGGCCTATCGCCGGTTCCTTGTCGGACGGCAGCATCTCGGTCAGCTGACGCTTCCCAACTTGCAGCGTGCGCGCGAAGAGATGACTGCGGCGGTCGATGCCAGCCCAAGCTTCGCGCCGGCGCTCAGCGCCATCGGCCGCACCTATTCGAAGGAGTGGCTGCTCAGCGCCCGCGGCGATGTCGAGCTTCTCAAGACCGCGGAGGCTTACGCCGCGAAGGCCATTCGGGAACGCGCCGATCTCGCCGACGGCTATCGCGAACTCGGCGTCGCCAAGCTCCTGCAGGGCGCGTTCGACGAAAGCGCTTCGGCGATGGAAATCGCCGAGACGCTGGCGCCGCACTATGCCGATATCGTCGCCGACCATGCCGACACGCTGGTCCACTGCTCGCTTCCCTCTATGGCGCTGAAGAAAATCGAGCGCGCGATCGAGCTCAATCCATTGAGCCCGGACACCTATTTCTGGACCGCCGCCGGCGCCAGCTATGCGCTGGGCGAGTTCGAGACGGCACTGGACTATATCAGCCAGATGGCAAATCCCGGTTTGGCCGACAGGCTTTCGGCGGCGAGTTGCGCAATGCTCGGACGACAGGATATGGCCCAGGTGTTCGTTCGGCGCGTGCTGGAAGCGAACCCCAATTTCGACGTCGACCGCTGGCTGTCGGCGGTGCCAAGCAAAGAGCAATGGCACAAGGATCTTTATCGCGAAGGCCTCAAGAAAGCAGGATTTTGAAAACCGATCTCCAGAGGAGTCCAGGCATGACAAAAGTAGTCGTCATCGGCATTGCAGGAGAAAAAGGTCTATGGGTTGCGGATCTGACCGCTGGGACGGTCAAGCCACTTGACCCACCGGCGGACGGCGGGCTGAAGGCCGCGGCAGCCAAGGGTGCCGCAGGGGCCACGGTGACCAAGGGCCTCAGCCTCGCGGTCGTCGTCAAATCGGCTGCGGACGCCTTTGCGGGGCACTACATCGGCTGAGGAATCCGGCTGACAAAGCGGACAGTCTATCCAGTTTGAAAACCGCTTCACGGGCGTTTCTGATCGCCGCGCGTGAGTGCATTTATCAGTTCTGGAATAAACATTCCAAAATATTCTTGACAGATCATTCCAGAACTCCCATCTTTCGGCCATGGCAAGATCAAAGGAATTCGACAAAGAAGCGGCCCTGGATGCTGCCGTCGGTGTCTTCAGGGACCATGGGTTCGAAGGCACATCGACGGACATGCTGGTGACGGCGATGAAAATCGGCCGGCAAAGCCTTTACGATACGTTTGGAGACAAGTGGCAGCTCTATCGCGCCGCCGTCGAACGCTATGCCACGGCTGAAACCACGGCACACATAGAAGCGCTCGACAGCGATGCCGATGCGCTCACCGGAATAAGTGCGATGATCGAGCGCGTGGTGACAGAAGCACACAAGGCTTGCCTCGGTGTCGGCTCGGTGTGCGAGTTCGGCCAGACCCACGCGGATCTCACAGCGGTTCACGGCACAGCCGATGGGCGGCTGAAAAAGGCAATGCATCGTCGCATCACCGAAGCTCAGGCGGCCGACAAGATCGTCGCCGACCTTTCACCCGGCGAGGTCGCCGATTTCCTGGTCGCCAGCTTTTCCGGCATCCGCATCGCCGCACGCGGCGGTGCGGGTCCCGACCATCTCGCGTCTCTGGGAAGGCTCGCATTGCGGGCGATCACCTGATGACGGTTTTTTTGAGCAATTCTGGAACGATCAGTCAAATAATGAGCAACCGTAAGGAAGAAATCATGAGTGCTATGAATAACGCCGCCAAGGTCGCGCTGGTTTTTGGCGGCTCCCGCGGTATTGGCGCCTCCATCGCCAGACGCCTCGCCGCAGATGGTTTTCAGGTCGCGCTGACCTATGTTTCAAGGCCCGACAAGGCGGATGAAACTGTTGCCGCTATCAAGGCCGATGGCGGCGCTGCAATCGCCATTCAGGCGGACAGCGCCAATCCCGCCGATATACGCAATGCAGTCGACCAGACAGTCACATCTTTCGGCCTTCTCGATGTGGCCGTTATCAACGCCGGCGTTTTGAAGATGGGCACGGTCGATGCAGTTAGCATCGAGGATCTGGACCTATCTCTGAACGTCAATGTTCGCGGCGTCTATCTCGCAATCCAGGCGGCGGCGCGCGAAATGAAGGACAGGGGCCGTATCATCACCATCGGCAGCAACACCGCGATCCGGACAGGCTCCGTCGGGGGCAGCGTCTATTCAATGACGAAAGCCGCCGTCGCCGCCATGGTAAAAGGCATAGCGCTGGATCTGGCGCCGCGTGGCATTACCGTGAACAATATCCAGCCCGGCCCCACCAGGACGGACATGACAGCCGAAATGATCGATGCGCTTGCTACGATCGTTCCCCTAAAACGGGTCGGCGACCCTGACGAGATTGCGGCGCTCGCCTCCTATCTTGCAGGCGAAACCGCGGGCTACATGACCGGAGCAAGCTTGACGATCGATGGCGGCTTTGTCCTGTGATTGTCAGGTGGGTTCCTTGGCCAATTCCAGCCGCCGGGTGATGCCGATATTTTCGAGAAACGTTTCATCGTGACTCACGACCAGAAGCGCACCGTCATAGGCGACGAGCGCGGCTTCGACCGCCTCGATCGAATCGATATCCAGGTGATTGGTCGGCTCGTCCAGGACAAGCAGTGCCGGCGGCCGCGGGCCGCCGAGCACGCAGGCAAGCCCCGCGCGCAGCATCTGCCCGCCGCTGAGGGTGGCGACCCGTTGCAGTGCCGCGTCAGCTCGGAAAAGAAAGCTCGCGAGCGTGGCCCGGCACTCATTCTCTGTCGACTGCGGATTGAGCCGCATGAAGTTGCCGAGGATCGTATCCTCGGCTTCAAGGATGCCGACCGTCTGGTCCAGCATGGCATGCGGCACCTGCACGCTCACCTTGCCCCGCAATGGCTCGAGCACGCCCGAGACAAGTTTCAGCAGCGTCGTCTTGCCGGCGCCGTTGGGACCGGTCACGGCCACGCGTTCGGGGCCGACGATCGATAGCGACAGACCGCGGATGATCGGGTGCTCGGGATCATGGCCGGCATCGACATGATCAAGGGTCAGAACGGATCGGCCCGATGCGAGGCCCGTCGAAGGTAGCCTGATGGAGAATGGCTGCAGGACCTCGATACGCGATTTCGCCGCGCTGAGACTGTCCCGCGCTCCGCCGAGCTGCCGTTCCGCCAGCTTGACCGCTTGCCCCTTGCTGGCCTCGGCGCTGTTCTTTCGCATGCCGGCGACGATCCGCGGCATGTCGCCCCTGGCACCCTTGCGGGCACCCGCCCCGTCGCGTCGGTCCTTGCGCTCGGCGGCGAGTTGCGCCTTGCGTTTGACTTCGGCGATCGACTTTTCGGCATGTGCAAGATCGTGCTCCGCCGCGTCCAGCTCAAGGGACTTCATCGCGCGATAGGCGCTCCAGTTGCCGCCATAGCGGCGGGCACCGAGCGAGGTCATCTCGACGATTGCATCCATTTCCTCAAGCAATTCGCGATCATGGCTGACGACGATGGCGCCGCTGCGCCAGCCGGCGAGGAGATCGATGACGGCCCTCCGGCCATCGCGATCAAGGTTGTTCGTCGGCTCGTCCAGCAAGAGAAAATCGGGTTCGCGAAATATCGCCGCCGCCAGGCCAACACGAGTCCGCTGCCCACCCGACAGCGTCGTCAGTAATGTATTCGGGTCTGCAGCAAATCCAACACGGGCGAGCGCCGCGGTCATGCGGTCCTGAAGCGTCCAGTCCGCGTCGCCAAGCTCCTCTAGGCTGGCCGTGCCGGCTTCGGCGCGCTGAAGGATAGACATCGCCTCCGACACCCCGAACAGCGAGGCGACGGTTTCTCCCGTTTCCACATGGACGGTTTGCCGGACCATGGCGACGGTGCCGTCAAGTGTCACGTGCCCAGCGCGTGGCTGAAGCTCGCCTGCGAGCAGCTTTAGAAGCGTGGTCTTGCCTACACCGTTCCGGCCGACGAGGCCGGCGCGTTCGCTGGCAAAGCTCAGGCTGAGATCGGAAAACACTGCCTGGCCGTCCGGCTTTGCCCAGGAAAGATCGCCGATGGTGATGGAGGACATCGCGTGACGCCTTCTTGAAAAACTAAAAACAGCACGATATCGTGTCGATTATCAAAATTCGACTGAATGTGCAACAGCGCCTCCGTTGCAGCGGTGCGCCAAATCAGGTGTGATGGACATTGACGACAAACCACGCCCGCCCCGGCGGCAGGCCGCGCAAGGATGAGGCGGCCGCGATCGGCGAACGTCTTCTCGATGGTGCGCGCGACGTGTTCGCTAGGAGGGGGATAGGCAGCGCCTCGCTCGATGAGATCGCGGCCGACCTCGGCATGTCGAAGCACACGCTTTATCGCCGTTACCCGAACAAGGGCGCCCTTCTGGAGGCTGTCGTCGCCCGAGACCTCGGGCGTTTCCGCGAGGCGCTTGCGCAGGCCGCGGCAGCACGGTCCGAACCGCTCGAGGCCTTGCATGCGGTAGCTCTGCGCTATTTCACCTTCGGTATCTCTCGAGACTACGCGGCCTTCTATCTGGCGGTCATGGCCGAAGCCGCCATCTCCCCATCCATCCGCGAGAAGCTTGCTGCCTGGTCCGCCACGGCATTGGAGCCGCTGGAGGCGGTGATCGTCGCGGCGCAGGCCGCCAACGTCATGCCTGCCGGCGATCCTATCGCCATCTGCGCCATTCTGGTCGATCTTCTGGAAGGCGCGAGCAACCGCGTGCGGCTCGTCCCGGCAGACACATTGGACGAAGCCGCCTGCCGCAGGCTCTTCGATGAGCGCTGGGACATCTTCGTCGCGGCCATATCGCCGCGTCAGTGAATGCCCCGCCCGCGCGGCACGGACGGGGCACTTTCAGGAGGCTACCAGCCTGTGGTCGCCGCGATCGCCCCAACCAGCGGCGACGGCTCTTGCGAGCCGATGTCGTAGATGCAGGGAGCCGCGAATATCGCCGCGCCCAGCATGCAGAGAACCATCATTCTCATCGTGTGCCCCTCGTTCTTCAGGCCAGGATCAGTTCGACGTCGATGTTCCCGCGCGTTGCCTTCGAATACGGGCAGGTCTGGTGTGCGGCTTCGACGATCGAGCGGGCGACCGCCTTGTCGACGCCGGGCAGGTTGATCGTCAGCCGCGCCTGCAGGAAATAGGCGCCTTCGGCAGTACCCAGATCCACTTCCGCATCGACCGACACATCGGAAGGCAATTGCACCTTCTGCGCGGCCGCGGCGATGCCCATCGCGCCGATGAAGCACGCCGACCAACCGGCCGCGAACAATTGCTCGGGGTTGGTGCCGGCGCGCTTGCTGCCCGGAGGCGACAGCGTCACATCGAGTTCACCATCGCTGCTGCGCGAAAAACCCTCGCGGCCGCCGGTGGTGTGGGTCTTGCCGGTATAGAGAACCTTGTCGATCTTGGTCATCGCGAACACTCCTTGTTGCGCCGCCCAGTGCGGCGTCCGTTGACGGAGTGGTTTTTGCCCTGCCGATGTATCCGGCATGTTTTGGCAAGATGGCGAACTGTAACGAAACGTAGCATCCGGGCGGCTGGACATACCCGGCTACAAATTCCCGTCAGTGAATGACTAGCTCGGCGATCAGGCCGCCGCCGTCGCGATTATAGAGACGAACCGATCCGCCGATCGCCGCCGCCAGTTGTTGCGCGATCGCAAGCCCAAGCCCGGAACCGCCCGTCTCGCGATTGCGCGACTGCTCGAGCCGGTAGAACGGCTGCATCGCCGCGTCCAGCTGCTCTTCGGGAATGCCGGGTCCACGGTCGAGCACGCTGATCGCGATGTCGCTCTCGCCTCGGCGCTCCACGCTGATCTCGGCGGCACCCGCGAATTTCAGGGCATTGTCGATGAAATTGGACAGGATGCGCCGCAGCGCATGCGGCTTCGTCGCGGCGGTCCCCTGCACCATGCCGACAACGGCGACCGATTTGCCGGTATCCTGATAATCGTAGCACAGGCTCTCGATGAACGACGCCAGATCGATGCGGGAGAACTTCTCGCCGCTGCCATGCGAGCTCCGCGCGTATGCAATGCCGTCCTGTACCAGCCGCTCGATCTCCCCGAGATCGTGCAGCAGCTTGTCCTTGCCCGGCCCCTCATCGGCCATGTCGGCCCGCAAGCGCATACGCGTGATCGGCGTCTGCAGGTCATGCGAGATTGCCGCCAGAATCTGAACGCGCTCTTCAAGATAGTGGGCGATCCTGTCCCGCATGGCATTGAAGGCCTTGGCGGCGTGTGCCACCTCGGTCGGCCCCGCATCGCTCATCACCGGCCCCTTGCTGCTCATGTCGAGCGCATCGGCGGCGGCGGCGAGATCGCCCAGCGGGCGGATCGCCTGGCGCACGGCAAGCCAGGCGACGACGATCAGCAGCAGCATCTGCACGACGAAAACATAAGGAAGCCATTGCGCGATCGGCATGACGCCGCGCGGGGTGATGTCGATCGTCAGCGGGCTGCCGTCGCTCAAGCTGAGATGGGCCTGCAACCGCGCGACATCCCCGGGGATCGCCTCGATGCTGAGCGGGAAACGATGATCGACCGCATCCTCGAGCCGACCGGTGATTTCGGCCGCGCGGCTCGATGTGTCCGGAACGCCCTTGCTTCCCGGCCCGAGGATGAAACGGTAATTGCCGCGGCTCAGTCGATCGAGCAGATCGGCGCGCTGGTCCGCCGGCAGCCGGTCTAGCACGGCTATCGAGGTCGCGACGTCGTTTTCCAACGTGCCCAGCATGACGGCCTTGGCCGACATGTAGCGCTCGGTATAGAGCACGCTGAAGGAAAGCCCGTAGGCAACCGCCAGGCCGACCAGCAGGATGAGAAATATCCGCGCCCGTAGCGTCTTCGGCCATAGATGGCGCAACGCAGCCACCGTCACGCCCGCAGCTCCAGTATCTCGACCGGGACAGAGAAGACATAGCCTTCGCTGCGCACCGTCTTGATATAGGTCGGTTCGCGCGCGTCGTCGCCCAGACGCTGACGCACGCGGCTGACCAGCAGATCGATCGAGCGATCGAAAAGATCGGCGTCGCGGCCCTGGGTTAGGTTGAGCAGCTGGTCTCGGTTGAGCACCCGCTGCGGATGATCGATGAACACGCGCAACAGCCGGTATTCCGCGCCGCTCAGCGCAATTGCCGTCCCGTCCTTGTCGAGCAGGTGGCGCGCCACCGTATCGAGCTTCCAGTCACCGAATGTCAGAAGCTGGCCGGCCTCGCTGATCTGCAGGTTGGGCGGCAGCATGCGGGTGCGGCGCAGGATGGCCTTGATGCGCGCCAGAAGTTCGCGCGCGGCAAACGGCTTTGCCAGGTAGTCGTCGGCGCCCATCTCGAGGCCCAGCACCCGGTCGAGCTCGTCGCTGCGCGCCGTGAGCATCAGGATCGGCGTCGCCTTGTGCTTGCCGGCTCGTAGCTCCCGGCAGAGGAC
Source organism: Hyphomicrobiales bacterium (assembly GCA_900471485.1). Classification (GTDB taxonomy): domain Bacteria; phylum Pseudomonadota; class Alphaproteobacteria; order Rhizobiales; family Rhizobiaceae; genus Rhizobium. Next base: position 3,561 of record UCEU01000001.1, on the reverse strand, counting down.
AAGGCCATCGTCGCCCGGCATCATGACATCGAGCACGATCAGGTCGACCGTATTTCCTTCGAGAAAGCTGCGCATCTGCCGGCCATCGGCCGCAACCGTCGTGCGCAGACCGCTCTTCGTCAGATAGCTCGACACCAGCTCGCGGATTTCGCGATCGTCATCGACGATCAGGATATGATCAATGTGCTCCATCACAGGACTTCCAGTTACGGTCTCTCGAAGGCGGCGCATCCGCCGCCCTCTCCATTAAACCCAGTTCCGCCCGTCGCGAAGGGGCCATGTGATACCTCCGACGGTTTTCCAAGCTAGAGCTTGTCGACATCGATGATCGCCTGGGCGAAGGCCTCTGGCGCCTCCTGCGGTAGGTTGTGGCCGATGCCGCCGCCGACTGTCCGATGCTGGTAGGGGCCGGAGAACTTCTTTGCATAGGCCGAGGGCTCCGGATGCGGTGCGCCGTTGGCGTCGCCTTCCATCGTGATTGTCGGGACGGTGATCACAGGGGCCTTCGCCAAGCGCTCCTCAAATGCGTCATACTGCGCCTCGCCCTCGACCAGCCCCAGCCGCCAGCGGTAATTATGGACGACGATCTCGACATGATCGGGATTCTCGAAGGCCGCCGCCGATCGATCGAAGGTGGCATCGTCGAAATGCCAGCTCGGCGAAGCGGTCTCCCAGATGAGCTTCGCGAAATCGTGTCGATTGGCCTCATAGCCGAGGCGGCCGCGTTCGGTCGCGAAGTAGAACTGGTACCACCAGGCCTGCTCGGCCTTTGGCGGCAACGGCTTCTTGTTGATCTCCTGGCTGCCGATCAGATAGCCGCTGACGGAGACCATGGCCTTGCAGCGCTCCGGCCAGAGTGCGGCCATGATGTTGACAGTGCGTGCACCCCAGTCATAGCCGGCGACGATCGCCTTTTCGATGCCGAGCGCGTCCATCAGCGCGATCATGTCGGCGGCAAGCGCCGCCTGCTGGCCGTTGCGCGGTGTCGCGTCGGACAGGAAACGGGTGGTGCCGTAGCCGCGAAGATACGGAATGATGACGCGGTAGCCGGCATCGGCCAGCAGCGGAGCGACATCGACGAAGCTGTAGATATCGTAGGGCCAGCCGTGCAGCAGCAAAACCGCCGGACCGTCGGCAGGCCCCGCCTCGGCGTAACCGACATCGAGTACACCCGCCTTGATATGCTTCAGCGCGGCAAAGGAGCCATGGCCGCCGACCTTCGATGCCGGGGCAGTTGCCGGCTGTGCGTTTGCGGCGGCGGCCATGCCGAGTTCGACGGCCGCGAAAGTCATCGCGGCTACTCCAAAGAAACGGCGGCGTTGCATATTGATCTGGTCGGACATCGTAGGCTCCTGTGTCGTTGTGATGTCAGGATAAAAACATTTCGATGTATGCGCGATGTGTCGCCGACCGTTCATTTTGCATCCTGATGTAGCAAGGCGGAGCGCGGATACATTCCGATACAATTGCCGACCGCCCGGCCGGTCCAACCCGGATTTCAGGGTGACCTGATCAGGTCCTCCACCCAGAGCAGGGCGCCGCTACACTTTGGTACAGTTCGGCCGTATGCCGGACACATGAGAGATACGTCCCCACGGGCATATGTGCGCCATGCCGGTCGAGCCCTTCAGACGACCGGCGTCGATCCATCCTCTTAAAGGACAAAGACGATGACGCTTCTCATCATTGCCTATCTCGGCGGCGCGCTGACCATCCTCAGCCCCTGCATCCTGCCGATCCTGCCATTCGTGTTCGCCCGCGCCGGCCAGCCTTTCATCCGCAGCACGCTGCCGCTGCTGGCGGGCATGGCCGCCACCTTCGCGCTGGTGGCGACGCTTGCGGCCGTGGGCGGCGGCTGGGCCATCCAGCTCAACGAGTTTGGCCGTCTCGCGGCGTTTCTGCTTCTGGCCGGCTTCGGTCTAAGCCTGCTGTCTTCGCGTGTTTCGACATTCCTGATGCAGCCGGTCGTCGATCTCGGCAATCGGCTCGTCAACCTGACCGGCGGCGCCCGCGCCGCGCCGAGCGTTGCCGGCTCTCTCGTCCTCGGCATCGCCACCGGCCTGTTGTGGGCGCCCTGCGCCGGCCCGATCCTCGGGCTCGTGCTGACGGGTGCCGCACTTCAGGGCGCCAATATCGAGACGACCCTGCTGCTGTTCGCCTACGCGCTCGGGGCCGCCAGCTCGCTCGCCGCAGCACTCCTTATCGGGGAACGCGTGTTCGAAGCCATGAAGCGCTCGCTTGGCGTAGGCGAACGCATCCGGCAGGGGCTCGGCGCACTGGTTCTGGCCGGCGTCGCCGTGGCCGCGCTCGGCCTCGACACCAGCCTTCTGTCGCGGATTTCATACGCCCGCACCTCGTCTCTGGAGCAAGTCGTGCTTGATCGCTTGCATGGAGAAAGGGAGGACGCTTCGACGTCGCTGGTCGCCAGCAACGGAGCGATGATCGACACGAGCAAAACGTTCCACAGCAACCTGCCGGTGGAAGGCACCGCACCCGCGTTCGACGGTGCCGTCGAATGGCTGAACTCGCCGCCGCTGACGGCCGAGCAGTTGCGCGGCAAGGTCGTGCTGGTTGATTTCTGGACCTACTCCTGCATCAACTGCATTCGCACCACGCCCTATGTTCGTGCATGGTGGGACAAGTACAGGGACCAGGGCCTGGTGGTCATCGGCGTCCATGCCCCGGAATTCGCCTTCGAAAAGAAGATCGACAACGTGAAGCAGGCGGTCGGCGATTTCAAGATCACCTACCCCGTCGCGATCGACAACGACTATCGCATCTGGCGCGCCTTCGATAACAGCTACTGGCCGGCGCACTATCTGACCGATGCCAAGGGCAATATCCGCTACCACCACTTCGGCGAAGGCAGCTACGGCGAAACGGAAAAGGCGATCCAGGACCTTCTGCGCGAAGCAGGCAGCGACACAGCCTCTAAGGACATGGTGCAGCCGGACGCCAAGGGCGCGGAAGCAGGCCCTGATCTCGCGCATATCGGTTCTGGCGAGACCTATGTCGGCTACAGCCAGGCAACGGGCTTCGCTTCGCCGCAGCGGCTGGGGCGTGACGCGTCGCGCGACTACACGGTCGGCAATCCCGACCTGAACGAATGGTCTCTGGCGGGCACCTGGACCGTCGGAGCGGAAAAGGCCACCCTCGACAAGCCCGGCGGCGCCATCGCCTATCGCTTCAGCGCCCGCGACCTTCATCTCGTTCTCGGCCCGGGCGGCAACGGCAAGCCCATCCGCTTCCGCGTCACCATCGATGGCAAAGCCCCAGGTGCCAGCCACGGATCGGACACCGATGCCGAGGGAAACGGCACGATCGGCTCGACCCGGCTTTATCAGCTGGTGCGCCAGGCCGGTGATGTCGAAGCCAGGGATTTCAGGATCCAGTTCCTCGATCCCGGTGTCGATGCCTATGCGTTCACCTTCGGCTAGGCGCAGGAGCTAGGCGAAACCGCCCCCTGGTGTCGCCTACAAACGTCAGCGTACTGTTTTATAACAACAATGCCGGAAAAGCCGCCGGGATTGGGGCGAGCATCAAGCCTACGCACATTTTACG
>UCEU01000068.1 GCA_900471485.1 Hyphomicrobiales bacterium | reverse complement strand
ATCGCCGATGAACTTGTCGAGCGTTCCCTCGTTGGCGGTGACGTGGCGGCTCAGCGCGTCGAGCAGGGTGTTGAGAAAGCGGACGACTTCGGCCGGCGGAAGGCGCTCGCTGAGCTCGGTGAACCCGCGCACGTCGACGAACATCACCGTCAGCTCCCGATCGTCGCCGCCGAGCCTCAGCGCGTTGCGCGTATGCTCGATGCGGTAGAGCAGCGACGGCGAGAGATATTGCCCGAAGGCGCGGCGGACCTCGCGCCTTTCCCTGTCGATCACCAGGATGCGGAAGGAGGTCGCGGCAAAGTGGGTGATGGTGCCGGCGATGATCGGCGCCAGCGGATCGAACAGCAGTCCCCAGCGGGAGAAGGCGAACCACGAGGCGGCGACCGCCAGCACGGTGATCAGAAGGCCGCAGAAAAGCGCCACGGCGGGGCTGACGAAGGTCGTCAGCAGTACGAGGACGGTCCCAAGGATGGCGATGGCCAATATTTCCATGCCGTTCGCCCAATCCGGGCGGGAGAGGAAGTGCCCGGTCAGGATCTGCTCGACGGTCTGGGCATGCATCGAAACGCCTGGCACGTTCTGGCCGAGTGCCGTGGTGCGGATGTCCTGGAGACCGGCCGAGGAGGTGCCGACGAAGACGATGCTGCCGTCGATCGCCGCCGCAATCTCGGGGGCGGCGCCCTCGGGGGCAAGGATCTTCGAAGCGGAAATGTAGCGCTCGGCGATATCGGGGCTGGTGTAGAGCCAGAGCTCGCCGCTCTTCGTCAGCGGCACGACGAAGCCGCCGATCTTGGCCGAGGTCAGCGTATCCGGTGCGTCGGGGGCAGCCGCCAGCACATAGGTGGAGGCGCCCTGCGCCACCCGCAGCGCCTCGATGGCGAGGTTCGGGTAAAGCTGTTCGCCATCGGTCAGAAAGAGCGGAATGCGGCGCACCACGGAGGAGCTGTTGCCGGGATTGAGGCTGATGTGGCCGATGCCCGAGGCGCTGATCTGCAGCTGTGGCCGGATCGGGGTTGCCGCTGTCAGGCGGGGCGGGGCGTTAATCGGCGTTTCGCCGG
>UCEU01000013.1 GCA_900471485.1 Hyphomicrobiales bacterium | reverse complement strand
GGGGTTTGGGGCGGGGTCTTGTACACATCATCACGAGCTATGGAACTCATCATGCAGCAGGCAGATTTCGTCATCATCGGTTCCGGCTCGGCGGGCTCGGCGCTTGCCTATCGTCTGTCGGAAGACGGCAAGAACAGCGTTATCGTCATCGAGGCCGGCGGGTCGGATTTCGGGCCGTTTATCCAGATGCCGGCGGCTCTGGCCTGGCCGATGAGCATGAAGCGCTACAATTGGGGTTATCTTTCCGAGCCCGAGCCCAACCTCAACAACCGCCGCATTACCGCGCCGCGCGGCAAGGTGATCGGTGGATCGTCATCGATCAACGGCATGGTCTATGTGCGCGGGCATGCGGAGGACTACAACCGCTGGGAGGCGCTCGGCGCCAATGGCTGGGCCTATGCCGACGTACTCCCCTACTTCAAGCGGATGGAACACAGCCACGGCGGCGAAGAGGGATGGCGCGGGACGGACGGACCGCTGCATGTGCAGCGCGGCGGCTTCCGCAATCCGCTGTTCCACGCCTTCATCGAGGCGGGAAAGCAGGCGGGCTTCGAGGCGACGGACGACTATAACGGCTCGAAGCAGGAAGGCTTCGGGCTGATGGAGCAGACGATCTTTCAGGGGCGCCGCTGGTCGGCCGCATCTGCCTATCTGAAGCCGGCGCTGAAGCGGGCGAATGTCGATCTGGTCTACGGCCTTGCCCGCAAGGTGGTGATCGAAAGCGGCCGGGCTGTTGGCGTGGAGATCGAGCGCGGCGGCAAGGTCGAGGTCGTCAAGGCCAACCGCGAGGTGATCGTCTCGGCCTCGTCGTTCAATTCGCCGAAGCTTTTGATGCTTTCGGGTATCGGCCCGGCGGCGCATCTGAAAGAAATGGGTATCGAGGTGAAGGCGGATCGGCCCGGTGTCGGCGCCAACCTGCAGGACCATATGGAGTTCTATTTCCAGCAGGTCTCGACCAAGCCGGTGTCGCTCTATTCCTGGCTGCCCTGGTTCTGGCAGGGGGTGGCCGGCGCGCAGTGGATGTTCACCAAATCCGGGCTCGGCACCTCCAACCAGTTCGAGGCCTGCGCCTTCCTGCGCTCCGGCCCCGGCGTCAAGCAGCCGGATATCCAGTATCACTTCCTGCCGGTCGCGATCAGCTATGACGGCAAGGCGGCGGCCAAGAGCCACGGCTTCCAGGTGCATGTCGGCTATAACCTGTCGAAATCACGGGGGAACGTGATGCTCGCCTCATCCGACCCGAAGGCCGATCCCTTGATCCGCTTCAATTATATGAGCCATCCCGAGGATTGGGAGAAGTTCCGCCATTGCGTGCGGCTTACCCGCGAGATCTTCGGGCAGCAGGCTTTCGACCAGTATCGCGGCTCCGAGATCCAGCCGGGCGAGAACGTCCAGACGGACGATCAGATCGACGCCTTCCTGCGCGAGCACCTGGAAAGCGCCTATCACCCCTGCGGCACCTGCAAGATGGGCGCCAAGGACGATCCGATGGCGGTGGTCGATCCGGAAACGCGCGTTATCGGCGTAGATGGATTGCGCGTCGCCGACAGTTCGATATTCCCGCACGTGACCTATGGCAACCTCAACGGCCCCTCGATCATGACCGGCGAGAAGGCCGCCGATCACATCCTCGGCAAACAGCCGCTGCCACGCTCGAACCAGGAGCCTTGGATCAATCCGCGCTGGGAAGTGAGTGATCGGTAGGGCTGAACGCCCTATTTCGATTTCTTCGCGAGTGCCTCGTCGAGCTTTGCTCTCAACTCGGCAAAGACCTCCTCGGCGGTGTAGTACACGCCGGTCCGCCTTGCCTCTTCTGCGGAGGCAAGGCCGCGTGCAATGAACTGGCGGTGCTCGATCCGGGCGCGCATCGCGCCCTCGACAAATGCCTGCAACGTCTCGCCGTCCCGCAAGACGCTTTCGGCGGCGGCGCGCAGGTCGGGCGCGAGGTCGATTGCAGAGGAGCTTGCGGGTTTCACGGCATCCATCTCAGCGTTGCCATTGCTGCCCAGAATGCAAGACAATCGGCGACGTGGAAACCTTCGCTTTTAAGGGGTTTTGTCTTGCCACTCGCACCTGATCTCCTCCTGATAGGCGAGACCATCGACCGTCCGGTTTCTCCAAAGGCCGAATGCCTGGCTCCGATCATTCGGTGAATTCCGCATGAGGAATTTGCCGATCGCCCGGCAAATGAGAGACGAGCGCGAGACGTTCTCAAGCGTGGCGATGGAATCCAGAGCCTTCAGGTCATCCTCGCCGATATCGACGCTTATTCTCATCTTTGCGCCCCCTGTTTGATCGGAGGATAGCACATATCTCAAAACCGCAACCTCACCCACATATTCGCCAGGGCTTGCAAACACCGGCCACGGGGCCGATAAGACCGGTGCCCCCATCCTGTCCCCACCCCCAAGTGACCGACATGCCCCCTCTCTACCGCAAATCCAAGCTGCTCCGCCGTTCGCGCGTGTTTCGGGGCTCGTTCTCGCTCTGGCGTCCGCGTCTGGTGTTCTGGTGCGGAGCGCTGGCGATCGGGTTGATCAGCGTCGCCTTCGCGGAACTTGCCGACATGGCGCAGAAGGCGTTTGCGGCGGTGACGACGTCAGGCCGATGGTCGTTTCTCTTGCCGTTGATTATCACGCCGGCCGGTTTCGTGCTGTCGGCCTATCTGGCGGCGAAGCTGTTTCCGAATTCGCAGGGGAGCGGGATTCCGCAAGCGATCGCGGCGCGCCATCTGCATGACGAGGCGCATCGCACGCGGTTGTTGTCGCTCCGGATCGCCGGCGGCAAGATTCTGCTCACCGTGCTCGGCCTATTCTCCGGCGCATCGATCGGCCGCGAGGGGCCGACGGTGCAGGTGGGAGCGTCGATCATGCTGGCCGTCGCCCGCTTCGGCGGCATGGCGCAGGCGCGCGGGTTGATCCTGGCGGGCTCGGCCGCCGGTATCGCGGCCGCCTTCAACACGCCGCTCGCCGGTATCGTCTTTGCCATCGAGGAGATGAGCCGAACCTATGAATCGCGGTCGAACGGGCTGGTGCTGACCGCCGTTATCCTCTCCGGCCTTGCCGCACTCGGGCTGTCGGGCAGCTACAATTATTTCGGCTCCACCTCCGTCGCGCCCATGCATATGGCGGATTGGGGCCTCGTCATCATCTGCGGCGTCGGCGGCGGGGCGCTTGGGGCCGGCTTCAGCGGTCTTGCGCTCCATGTCGGCCAGCGCGTGCGCCGCTGGGCGCAGCCGCAGCCCTTGAAGCGCATGCTCTGCCTTGCGGGCGGCTGCGGGCTGGCGATTGCCGTGATCGGCATCGGTTCGGGCGGCAACACGTTCGGCACGGGTTACGAGCAGGCGCGCGGTGCCGTCGAGGGCCATGCGCTGCCGCTGTTCTTCTTCGTGGAGAAGCTGCTCGCAAGCTTCCTGTCGATGATTTCAGGCATTCCCGGCGGCATCTTCGCGCCGTCGCTTGCCGTCGGCGCCGGTTTCGGCAGCACGGTCGGCTCGCTGATCGGCAGCAGCATCGCGCTGGCCGCGATCCTTGGGATGGCGGGCTATTTCGCCGGTGTCGTGCAGGCGCCGATGACGGCTTTCGTGATCATTCTGGAGATGACCGGCGACCATGAGGCCGTGATCCCGATCATGGCTGTGTCGATGATCGGCTATGTGACGTCGCGCTTCCTGTCGCGCGAGCCGCTCTATCATGGCCTTTCGCGTGTGTTCATCGCAGCCGCGATCCGGGCGCGGCGCGCGGCGGAGAAGGCGTCACATCAGGAAGAGCCGGCCCACTAGTCTCGGCTTAAGCCAGCATCCGCGTGACTTCGGCACCGCGCGGCGCCACGACATCGGCGATGGTGGTGGAGAACAGCACCTTCCGGGTGGCATCGGCGACCTTGGCGAAGACGTGGCGGATTTCGCAGTTCTGCTCGCCGTCACAATCATCGCACTTGCGGTAGGCGGTGATCGAAAGGCAGGGGAGCGGGGCAATCGGGCCATCGATTATGCGCAGCACTTCGCCGAAGGTGATCATGTCGGCCGGCTTCAGCAGCAGATAGCCGCCCTGCTTGCCGCGGCGGCTGGCGACGATCCCCTGGTGCTTGAGGTCGAGAAGGATCTGCTCGAGAAACTTCTTCGGGATCTTCTGCTGCGCCGCGATGTCGGAGATCATCACGGGTTCGCCGGCATCGGCGTCGGCCAGAACCGTCAGCGCTCTCAGCGCGTATTTTGCTTTCTGCGTAATCATTTTCGACCGTCGACACACACATGACGGAACGCAAGCGCATTCCACCCGAATCCCTGTTTCACCCTTCATGGCATGCGCCGCATGAACCGAACTTGAACAGGACGGCAAATGCCTTGTGCTGCAAGGTGTTTCGTTCGTTTCCGGTTTCAGCTAACCCCCTCGGCGAACCTATGTTCACACTAGGCTTTTTCCGCATCGAAAAGCTATCAATTCACATTTCCGATTGACAGGCTGCGTGTAAGCCTACTAAATCGGTAGACATTAACAATTCAAGGCCGCGCATGCTCCGCAACGCGGCTGCTTTTCTGCATTGCGGCGACGAGGGAGAGATATTTGCTCCTATCGCGCCTGCATTCGAAATGCCCGTTTCTGTCCGATCCCTTATTGACCTGCGATACTCCGGCCAACATCAAGGACAGGATTCCCATGACTGTTGCCCATACAATCGAAGAAGCGGAAACGCTGAACGCGAAACTTGCTAGCCTGAGCCTGGCTGAACGCCTGTCGTTCGTATCGGGTCTCGGTGGGCGCGTCGTGTTCACAACGTCTCTCGGGATCGAGGATCAGGTGATCACAGCGGAGATCGGCAACCATCGCCTGCCAATCGACGTGGTGACGCTGCAGACCGGCCGTCTTTTTCCAGAAACGCTCAATCTGATCGACGAGACGGAAAAGCAGTACGATATCCATATCAGCCGCTACGAGCCGGAGCAGGCAGATATCGACGCCTATGCGGCGCAATACGGCCTTAATGGTTTTTACGAGAGCGTCGAAGCAAGGCATGCCTGTTGTGGCGTGCGCAAGCTGAAGCCGCTTGCGCGCGCACTTAATAGGGCAACCATCTGGATCACCGGCCTGCGTCGCGGCCAGTCCTCCAACCGTGCCGAAACGCCCTTCGCCGAATATGACGCCGAGCGCCATCTCCTGAAGGTCAATCCGCTGGCCGACTGGGATATCGACGTTATCAAGGCCTACGTCGCCGACAACAGCGTGCCGATCAATCCGCTGCATGCGCGCGGCTATCCCTCGATCGGCTGCGAGCCCTGCACCCGGGCCATCAAGCCGGGCGAACCCGAACGGGCCGGCCGCTGGTGGTGGGAGCAGGACGAGAAGCGCGAATGCGGCCTGCATGTTGCCGAAGAGGCTTCCGCAATCCCCGCCCGACAGTAACCCCGAGTTCGGGATCGAAGCGCGGCTGTCGTCGCCGCTCCCCGAAGATCAAACGAAATTGCGTTCCGGCTATCCGGCCTGGAACGACCGAAGTCTGGAGTAAGACATGCCCGATAGCCGTCCGGATACGGAACTTAGCAATCCGCAGAGCACCAAGCCGCCGCTCGACCCTCATCTGAAGGCGCTCGAAAACGAATCCATCCATATCTTCCGCGAAGTGGCGGCCGAGTTCGAGCGTCCCGTGATGCTCTACTCGATCGGCAAGGATAGCTCGGTGCTGCTGCATCTGGCGCGCAAGGCCTTCTATCCCGGTCGCGTCCCCTTCCCGCTGCTGCACGTCAACACCGGCTGGAAGTTCGCGGAGATGATCACCTTCCGCGACAAGATCGTGAAGGACTATGATCTCGACCTGATCGAGCATATCAATCCGCGCGGTGCAGCCGAAAACATCACGCCGTTCACCTATGGCTCGGCGCGCTACACCGACATCATGAAGACGGAAGCGCTGCGCAATGCGCTCGACGCCGGCAAGTTCGACGCGGCCTTCGGCGGCGCGCGGCGCGACGAGGAAGCATCTCGCGCCAAGGAGCGCATCTACTCCTTCCGCACGCCCGACCACCGCTGGGACCCGCGCAACCAGCGCCCCGAGCTCTGGAACATCTATAACGGCCAGATCCGCAGCGGCGAGAGCGTGCGCGCCTTCCCGCTGTCGAACTGGACCGAGGTCGACATCTGGCGCTACATCCAGGCGGAAAACATTCCGATCGTGCCGCTCTACTTCGCCGCCAAGCGCCCCTATGTCGAGCGCGACGGCATGATGATCTCGGCCTCCGATCCGCGCCTGGAACTGCTGCCCGGCGAAACGAAGCAGGAGGATTACATCCGCTTCCGTACGCTCGGCTGCTTCCCGCTGACGGGCGCGATCAAGTCCACCGCCACGACGATGGACGACATTATCGCCGAACTTGAAATTGCCACTGTCTCCGAACGCCAGGGCCGCGCCATCGACCGCGACCAGTCCGGCTCCATGGAGAAAAAGAAGCGTGAAGGATATTTCTGAGATGACTGCAGCAGCAACAGCAAGCGCCATCGCCGCTCCCGCCGCCGAGCCCGCCCAGGCCGTGCGCGACACGCGACCGTTGCGCCTCATCACCTGCGGCAGCGTCGATGACGGAAAGTCCACGCTGATCGGCCGCCTGCTCTGGGACACCAAGGCCGTCAAGGAAGACCAGGCAGCGACGCTGCGCCGCGATTCCACCGGCAAGCAGAACGATCTCGGCCTGCCCGACTTCGCGCTGCTTCTCGACGGCCTGCAGGCCGAGCGCGAACAGGGCATCACCATCGACGTCGCCTATCGCTATTTCGCGACCGACAAGCGCTCCTTCATCGTTGCCGACACCCCCGGCCACGAGCAGTACACGCGCAACATGGCGACCGGCGCATCCACCGCCGACCTCGCCATTCTGCTGGTCGATGCCCGCGCCGGCATTCTTGAGCAGACGCGCCGTCACGCGACGATCGCCTCGCTGCTCGGGATCAAGCAGTTCGTGCTCGCGGTCAACAAGATCGACCTCACCAACTACGACCGCGCCGGCTTCGAAAAGATCGTCCACGAGTTCCGCGAATTCGCACTGTCTCTCGGCGTCAAGCAGATCACCGCGATCCCGATGTCGGCGCTGAAGGGCGAAAACGTCGTCTATTCCGGCGAGGCTTCGATGCCGTGGTATGCCGGCCCGACGCTGGTGGAAACGCTGGAGCTCGCCACCGTGCGCTCGTCGCAGACGGTCGGCTTCCGCCTCTCCGTGCAGCGCGTGTCGCGCCCGGGCGAAAGCTTTCGCGGCTATCAGGGCACGGTTGCCGGCGGCTCTGTGAAGCCGGGTGACAGCGTCATGATCCTGCCGTCGGGCATGGTCGCCAACGTCACCAAGATCGTCACCTTCGATCTCGTGCGCAATGCCGCGGTCGCGGGCGATGCGATCACGCTGGTGCTCGACCGCCAGGTGGACGTGGCGCGCGGCGACATGATCGTTTCGATCGACAGCCAGCCGCAGGTGGGCCTGTCCTTCGACGCCCAGATCGTGGCCTTGCAGCCCGAGGGCATCGAAGCCGGCAAGCGCTACTGGCTGAAGAGCGGCAGCCGCCGCCAGCGCGTTCAAGTTCAGCCCGTCGCGCAGTTGCAGCTGAAGACCGGCACATGGACCTCGGCCGAGACGCTCTACATGAACGCCATCGGCAAGGTGCATCTGTCCTTCGACGAAGCGGCGATCTTCGATCCCTACGAGCAGAACCGCTCGTCGGGCGCCTTCATCCTGATCGATCCCGAGACCAACAACACGGTCGCCGGCGGCATGGTGACGGGCAAGCGTTCGGAGCTCGGCGGCATTCACGGCGGCGACGCCCGCGTGATCCTGTCGCTGCCGGCCGACCTCGCCGACCAGATCATGGCCAGCGAGCTCTTCTCCAACCGCCGTCACGAAGCCGAAGTCCGGCGCATGACGGCAGCGGAAGCCGCCGACCTCTGGTCGAACGCCGGCGGCGATATCTGAGACGCAAAGCGGGGCCCGAACGGCCCCGTTTTCTTTGGAGAGTTCGGCTCAGCTATGGCAGCCGCCCGGATACATCCAGCTCCATCACCGCGTCGTTCTGGACATCGCCGCCGACGGTGAAAGTGGTATGGCCGACGACCATGAAGCCGGCTTTCCGATAGAAGGCGATGGCCCGGGCGTTCTTCTCGTAGACCGTCAATTGCAGGCGCTCGACACCGCGTACCGCGCATTCCGTGGCCACGGCGTCCACAAGTTGACTGGCGAGCCCCATGCCTCGCCAGTCCGCATCGACGTAGATGCGATTGAGCAAGGCCGGACCGTCCGCTGGCAACGTGACGAGGAGATGCGCATATCCGGCGAGCGCGCCGCCCGCCATCGCGAGGAAAACGGCGCCGGAGGGATCGGCTATCTCATCCGCCTGGATCTCGGCGCTGAAGGCGCCGGCGATGTAATGATCGAGATCGGCAGCGGACGTGTCGTCGCCATAGGTGGCGCGGAACAGCCGCGTGGCGAAGGCGGCAAGGGCTGCCGCATCCGATGGGGCGGCGCGTCTTATTTCGAAGAAAGCCGTCATCGGATGCTCCTCAATATCAGCGCCACCATGGCACCACCTAGAACAACGGCATGTGCCGGTTGACGTCCTTGTAGAGCAGGTAGCGGAAGCGGCCGGGGCCGCCGGCATAGCAGGCCTGCGGGCAGAAGGCGCGCAGCCACATATGATCGCCGGCCTCGACCTCGACCCAATCCTGGTTCAGCCGATAAACCGCCCTGCCCTCGAGCACGTAGAGGCCATGCTCCATGACGTGGGTTTCCATGAACGGAATGACGCCGCCCGGCTCGAGCGTGACGATGGTGACGTGCATGTCGTAGCGCAGGTCGGACGGGTCGATGAAGCGCGTGGTTGCCCAGACGTCGTCGGTGTCGGGCATCGGCTGCGGCGGGTTCTGGTCCTCATGGGTGAAGAGTGCCGGCGGCGGCTCGAGGCCCTCGACGGCCTGGAACGCCTTGCGGATCCAGTGAAACTTGGCGACGGCAGCGCCCTTGTTCCACAGCGTCCACCTGGAACCTGCCGGCAGGAAGGCGAAGGAACCGGGGCGCAGCACGTGCGTGGCACCCTCGTGATCGACCGTGATCTCGCCGTCGACGACGAAGAGTACGCCTTCGGCGCGCATTTCCGGCTCCGGCCGGTCGCTGCCGCCACCCGGCTGCACTTCCATGATGTATTGCGAGAAGGTTTCGGAGAACCCCGTCATCGGGCGCGAGATGACCCAGGCGCGCGTGCCTTCCCAATGCGGGAAATAGCTGGTGACGATATCGGTCATCACGCTGCGCGGGATGACGGCATAGGCGGTGGTAAAGACGGCCTTGCTGGACAGAAGATCGGTCTGCGGCGGCAGCCCGCCCATGTTCGAATAGTAATTCCTGGTGCTCATCGGCTCACTTTATCTCAGGCGGGGACTGTCAATCCGGTTTAAGCGCAGCATCTCTTACAGGCAACCTTTTTAGAAGGACGGCTTTAGAAGGACCGCCGCCGCGGCCGCGACATTCGATGCAGGAGGCGTGAGATGAGCCTGGAAAAACTTCGCGAAGACTACACGCAGAGGATCAAGGAATACGAGACCAACCTCAAGGAGACGAGCGAGAAGGACATTCGCCATTTTCGCTCGGAGGGCAAGGGACCGCTGGCCGACATAACCGACCAGATCAAGAACGAGTATCGCCGGCATATCGAGACCTACACGGCGCTGATCGCGCAGATCGACGCCATCCTCGGCGCCTGAGAGGCCCAGATCCGACACCGACGCGCCGCACGCTGCTTGCGGCAACGGCGCGTCGGGACACCCTCACGAAAATTAAAAAGCCGAGCGACGGCTAGCCGGCCAGCGCCAGACGTGGCTCGCCATCGGCCAGTATCTGCGCCTGCGCCACCGACACGTTGGCGGCCGTCATCAACAGCAGGCAAAGCGCCACGGCACGCGGCACCTCCTGCTCTCCAGACGCCCAGCGCCTGTGAGTCAGCTGATCCACACCGAAAAGTTTCTCCACGCCGGCCGTGTCGAGTCCCGTCACGGCAACCGCAGCTCTGTACTCTGAGGCCTTCATGCACTGTTCCCCGCCCGCCGGAAGCGCGCTGTTTTTATGTTGTCTGTGAGGATCGCTACTTTAGTCGCATCTCATTGGATTGGATACGCGGATACGACATAGACGTGTCTGTTCGCGACATTTCCAAGCCAATGCACAGCTGTGCGATAGCCTGTTCACGCCATCGAGAACACCCGAAAGCGCATCTTACGTCGCTTCGCCGCGGCGACTAGATCCAGCGGAAAGTCGCGTTGCCGCGCCGATCGACCTTGTTGATCTCGATCGACGTCCAACGGCCACTCGACGTGTCGGAAAGGCGAATGCTCCCCTTGCCGGCCAGCATTCCCAAAAAGAGCGGACAGCCCCGGATCTTGCCACCAGAGCCCTCTTCCGTAAACACGCACGCCCCCGAGAGGGCCGTGCCCGATATCGCAATTCTACCAGTCTTAGGCATGTGTGGTTCCCATCACTATCATGCTCCCACTGATATATTTCTTCGTCAGACCGCGGATGGCAACCCCTGAGACGAATTAATTGAACGGCGATGCAAGGTGTGATGTGGACGACACATGTTTGTTGTGGGGCGCGTGTAGGTGTCTCGCCGCGCAAGAGCAAAACCACAAAAGAAAAAACCCCGCCGGAGCAGGGTTTTCGGCTGGTCGGAGTGGCAAGATTCGAACTTGCGACCCCCACGTCCCGAACGTGGTGCGCTACCAGACTGCGCTACACTCCGTGACCAGCGGCGCCTCTATAGAACGGCGCATCTTATTGCGCAAGCGTCAAAATCGAAAATTGCGCGCATTTCTTTTGCGCGGCGAAGGCGTGGCCGGCGGGGGCTTTGGGGGCGGAGAAAAAGCCACAGTTCGGGCAAATTTTGCAATTGCGAACAAGGCCTAATTTTCTTTTGCCGGATTCCGCGCTAAAGCGCTTGGCGGGACATGCGAGGACTGCCTTAAGGCAGCGATTCGCCGTCGAATGCGCGACAACTTCAGGGACACACGATGAAACTCCGCACCTTTGCCGCGGCCGGGCTTGCCATTGCGCTTGCCGGTTGCACGACCATTCCGAACGCCGCCGATCCGATCTCCAGCCGCTGGGTCGGCCAGTCGGCCGGCAAGTTCTTCGCGGCCTACGGCCCGCCGATCAACGACGTCGATAATGGTTCGGGCGTCAACTACACCTGGAAGGGTGGCTACAAGACGGTGCGGGTTCCCGCGAAGTACGCCGATGGCGCCGACGGCAAGCGCGGCAAGCAGATTTCCCCTGCCCGCACGCTCTATCTCCGCTGCCAGGCGGAAATCACCACCGGTTCAGACTACACGATCCGCAGCATCCGCGTTTCCGGCGACATTCCGGGCGTCAACGGTCCGTCCTACTGCGCCGAATTCCTGGCGCCTGCGCCTGCCGCGGGCTGAGCGTTCCCTGATCATGTGGAAAAGGCGGCCTTGCGGTCGCCTTTTTTTGTTTCAACGCCGGTTCACCACCATCGGCGACCGCAGCCCCTCCGCGATCGCGCGACCGTGATTATTCGTGGATGGTATACGAGCTCATCTCGCAGAGGTTCTGAGTGTCGGTCGTGGTGTCGAGATCTGAATCCTCCTCGAACTCGAAACGCATATCGTATTTGCAGACATCGCGGCCATCGGCGATGGTGATGTCCATACTCTCGCCCGGATTGAGTACCTGCTTGCCGAAGACGTCGTCTTCCCACTCGTCGACGCCGACGGGCGAGGTGTGGAAATTGGTCAGCACCGAGTTCGTGCCGTTCTTCAGCGTGAACACGAGATCTTCATCAGCATGCGAAGCGCCAGCAGATGCCAAGAGAGCCGCAGCGACCGCGGCGGACAGAAATTTCAATTTCATGTATGTGCCCCTTGCTCAGAATTGAGCACGGGGAGGCTTATTGCCTGGCGGAGGACTGTCAATCTTATTGCCGCGCGAAGGGGGCCAGCGGGCGAGCCAATTCTGGGTCCATCGCAGGCACTTCCCGATAGCGGCGAGCGCTCATCGTCTAGGCAGAAAGTCCTAGTTCGAATGAAGTAGCCACATCAACGCATTGCCAGCTTTCCCCCGTGAATACATTCACAGATATTGACCGGAATTTAAGCCGAGAACCTTCGATCCGTGCACATCATTGCCTCCAGCTTCACCCTGATTGCGGCAAACTCCTATCGCCACGCGAAGACGGTGCCCTCAAAAGCCTATGTCATCGCCGTGCCGGTCGCGGCGTATCGGCTTGCGGATGGTTCGTTTGCAATAGAGGATGCGTTTTCCCACCATCTGAAGGAACTCAGATCGCAACTCGGCCAGCATGTGGACAAGATCATCCTGATCGCGCCGGAAATGTCGAGGGCGGACTTCGACAAGAGCCCGTCGCTGAGCATTCTGACGGCCATCGACGGCATCGTGATGCTGCCCACCTATCCAGAGAACGCGTCGGTCCCCGATTTCTGGCTGCGGCATATGCCCCGGATGGCGCGCATGCTCTACAGCACGATCAGTCAGGCGAGTGTCGTGCATAGCAGCCTTTCGTCGGACACCTGGCGCCCGATGATGCTGCTGGTGAATGTCATCGCCTGGTCTCTGACGAAGCGCGTGATGTTCGTCGTCGACATCGACTTTCGGCGCAACACCTGGCGGTTCCGGCACTTGGGGCTCTGGAGCCGCAAAAACTACCTGACGAACCGTCTGTTTCATGATCCCTTGCGGTGGCTGCAGATCTGGTTCGCGGTCAGGCTCTCAAGGCTGGTCCTTCTGAAGAGCCCCGAATTGGTGCGCGATTTCGGCAAAGGCCGGCCCAGGGTCAAGAACCTGCTCAACGTCGTTCACAGCGCAGAGCAGGTACTGTCCAAGGGCGAGACGGAAGAGCGGCTGGCGTGGCTGCACGACAAGGCCAGGCCGCTTCATCTCGCATACTTTGGCCGCATCGTGCTCTATAAGGGCATAGATCTTGCGATCGAAGCTGTTCGTCTCGCGCGAGCTCGAGGAAGCGATGTCCGACTGACGATCATCGGTGACGGCCCCCAACTGCCCGATCTGCAGCATCAGGTCGCCGAAGCGCGGCTGACCGATGCGATCACTTTTCTACCCGCCGTCAAATACGGCGCGCCGCTGTTCGAGCTGCTATCCGATTGTCACGCATGCGTCGCCAGTCCGCTGGTGGAGGATACGCCGCGCTGCGCGTTCGACGCCATGGCGCGGGGGCTGCCGATCGTTGCATTCGATATCGACTATTTCAAAGGCCTCGCCGAGATGAGCGGCGCAGTGACGACAACGACCTGGCCCTCTCCTGAGGGCCTCGCCGATGCGTTCGTCGCCCTGGATGACGATCGAAGCATCCTTGCAGAGCAGGCCGGCAGGGCGATCGCTTTCGCGCGGGACAACACGCAACAAATCTGGATGGAAAGGCGACAGGCCTGGCTTATGGAATATGTGCTCAACGTTCCGCCAAAAGCGTAGCATGGAGCCTGACCTCATCGCTTGCCGAGCGCCGGATTCGAGCCTCCGGATCCCGGCAGCACCCAGAGCCGGTGGCTCTACCGTCTGATTGCGCCCCAAAGGCTCAGCGCCGGCAGTTCCTGTGCGTTGGATTGACGGCGTAAACGCCATGAGCCCAGGCACTTCCGCGTTTGGAAGACCAGAAAAGCCTCCGCACCAGAGAGGGCATCAAAGGGCGTACTTGCCGTCTCCTTATTGCGAACTTCAACTTCTCGGAGCAAGCGGGTATCTTGAAGGCAATTCAATCAGAGTGGCCTCGTTCGTGAAAATTCCAGGTCAAAGCGAAACGTCAATCAAAGCGGTTTCATCGCTTAAGGACTCAGCAGCGGACAACGCGTATGTCATCGCGGTGCCGGCGCCGGTCTACCGACTGTCGGACAGCTCCTTCGCGATCGAGGACGCATTCTCCCATCATCTCAGGGAGCTAAAATCACGGCTCGGCGAGCATGCCGGCAAGGTGATAGTCGTGGCGCCAGAACTCAGCCGAAGCGATTTCGACAACAATCCGTCGCTTGGCATCATCACGGCCGACGAAGGGATCGAGGCGGTCCCCACCTATCCGGCCAGCGCATCAACGAAAGAATTCTGGTTTCGCCACGTACCGAAACTTTGGCGTGTTCTTGACCGAACGATAAGGCGCGCCGTCGTGGTGCACACGGGGCCCGCCCACGACACTTGGCGGCCGATGCTGCTGCTGGTCAACTTTATCGCATGGCGTTACGGAAGACGTGCATTGTTCGTCGTCGACATCGACTTTCGGCGCAACACCGAGCGTCTTCGACAACTTGGTATGTGGAGCAGGAAGACTTACCTTATCAACCGTCTGCTGCACGATCCCTTACGCTGGGCTCAAGTCTGGCTCGCGGTAAGACTATCGAAATTGGTCTTGCTTAAGGGCCCCAAACTGGTCCGCGACTTCGGTAAAGGCAGGGCCAGCGTAAAGAACGTGCTCGACACCGCGCACTCGCTCGAACAGGTGTTGTCCGACGAGGAGTTGAACCAGCGCCTTTCCTGGATCGACGACGAGACCAGACCTCTAAACCTCGTCTATTTCGGCCGTCTGGTCCAATACAAGGGAATGGATCGCGCTATCGAAGCCATTCGTCTGGCGCGATCGCGAGGCAACGACATACGGCTAACAATCATTGGCAGCGGACCTGAGGCGCAGTCGCTGCACCGACAAACCGAGGAGGCCGGGCTGTCGCAGGCAGTCACTTTCCTGCCTGCCGTCAAGTATGGTGAACCGCTGTTTCGCCTCCTGTTCAACTTCCACGCTTCGATTGCGTGCCCGCTGCTGGAGGACACCCCGCGGTCCGCATTCGATTCAATGGCAAGAGGACTGCCCATCGTCGCTTTCAATCTCGATTATTTCAACGACCTCGCGGAGATGAGCGGAGCCGTAAAGACGACCGCCTGGCCATCAGCCGAGAATCTTGCGGAGGCGTTTGTCGCCCTTGACGAGAATAGAAGCGACTTGAAAAGACAGGTGCGTCAGGCGGTAGAC
Source organism: Hyphomicrobiales bacterium (assembly GCA_900471485.1). Taxonomy (GTDB): domain Bacteria; phylum Pseudomonadota; class Alphaproteobacteria; order Rhizobiales; family Rhizobiaceae; genus Rhizobium. The sequence goes on along the minus strand of UCEU01000013.1, from coordinate 182,364 downwards.
TTCGCCAGAGCGAACACGCAACAGATCTGGATGGAAAGACGCCAAGCCTGGCTGATGGAGTATGTCCTCGACGTGCCTGCGCGTTCGGCAAATCACGACGAGGATGAGACGCCGAAAGGCAACCGGTTGTATGCCTTCAGCCAATAGGAAACGCGCCGAAACAAGGTGGCTGGGGCGCCAGGATTCGAACCTGGGAATGCCGGTACCAAAAACCGGTGCCTTACCGCTTGGCGACGCCCCACCACGGCCCGGAAGCGCAAAGCGCTTGCCGGATCGGGGCCTGATTAGCAAAGGTCCGTTCCCGTCACAATGATTATGTTTCTTCGGTCCGCATATTTCTGTGCGATCCGCTCCTGCGCGTGCTAGGTCTCGATCGACCGATCGACAAGCGTCCGGAGCCATGATGAGCCAGTATCGCGCACGCCCGCCTGCCCTTGCCACGCTTTTGCTCGACGACGCCGTCGTGCGCATCACCCGCTGGGATTTCGAGCCGGGCGCCGATACCGGCGTGCATACGCATGGCATGGGTTATGTCGTGGTGCCGATGACGGATTGCAGCTTCCTGATCGAGGAAAACGGCGACAGCCGCAGGGTGGATATCGCCAAGGGCGCTGCCTACCGCCGCGATGCCGGAACGGAGCACAATGTCGTCAATGCCGGCAGCGAGCCGATGTCCTTCATCGAGATCGAATACAAGTAGAGAATGGCCAATCCCGCGTTCAATACCAGCTTCGAGCCGGCCTATGGGCAGGCGGTGAGCGTAGCACCCGGCGTGCAACGCATCACGGTCAACAATCCGAGCCCCTTCACCTTCTTCGGCACCAACAGCTATATCGTCGGCGACCGCTCGGTCGCGGTGATCGATCCGGGGCCGGAGGACGAGGCGCATTTCCAGGCGCTTATGCTGGCGCTCGATGGCCGCGAGGTCAGCCACATCTTCGTCAGCCATACGCATCGCGACCACTCGCCGCTGTCGCGACGACTGCAGGAAGAGACGGGCGCCATGATCGTCGCCGAGGGGCCGCACCGCGCGGCGCGGCCGCTGCATCTGGGTGAGGTCAACCTTTTCGCGGAAAGCTCCGATGCCGCCTTCAGGCCTGATATCGCGATCGGCGACGGCGAGAGCATTGCGGGAGACGGCTGGCGGATGTCGGCGGTGCTCACGCCGGGACATACGGCGAACCATGCGGCTTTCGCGCTCGACAATACCGGCATCCTGTTTTCCGCCGATCATGTCATGGCATGGTCGACCTCGATCGTGGCGCCGCCCGATGGCTCGATGGCGGATTACATGGCCTCGCTCGACAAGCTGATTACACGCGAGGACCGCATCCTGTTTCCGGGCCATGGCGGCCCCGTGCAAAAGCCGGCGAGCTTCGTGCGAGCCATGAAGACACACCGCCGGATGCGCGAGCAGGCGATTCTGGCGCGAATCCGCGCCGGCGACACCGGTATTGCCGAGATGGTGAAGGTGATCTACCGCGATACGGATGTGCGCCTGCATGGGGCTGCGGCACTCTCGGTGCTCGCCCATATCGAAGACCTCTTGGAACAGGGGCTGATCGAAACGGACGGCCCGCCGGCGCTCGGCGGACACTACCGGCCCGCGTGAGGGAAGTGACGTGCGCGCCGACTACAGCTATCGCGGCGATCCCGACGTGCCGGCCTTCGCGGACGGTCACCCGCTGATCGTCTTCGACGGCGAATGCATCTTCTGCTCAGGCTGGGTGCAGTTCGTGCTGAAGCACGACAAGGCAGGCCGCTATCGCTTTCTGGCGGCACAATCGCCGCTCGGACAGGCGCTCTACCGCCATTACGGGCTCAAGACGCCGGACTACGAGACCAATATCCTGATCGAGAACGGGCGCGCCTACTTCAAGTCGGAGGGGTCGATCCGCATGGCGGCCGGTCTCGGCGCGCCGTGGTCGGCCGTTGGCGTGCTGCGGCTTTTCCCGCGCGGGCTGATGGACCTGATCTACGAATTCGTGGCGCGCAACCGGCTTCGCATCGCCGGGCGGCGGGAGAGCTGCTACGTGCCGACGTCGGAGCAGCGGGGCCGCTTCATCGGCTGACGGCAAAATCGAAAGGCCTCAGCCGCCGGCGATCCCGAGCAACTCGGCGTCGAGCGCCTTGAGATAATCGTCGGCGATATCGGCGCTCATGCCGAGATCGTGCGGGCCGTAGCGGGAGGCGACGCGGACGTCGACGAAGGTGGTTTCGGCCTCCTCGCGCAGGCGGATCTCGACATCGAAGCGCAGGCCGAGAACCAGCGTGCGAGTATCGCCCTGCAGCGTCACGCCGTTGGCGCGGCGAATGAGCTGGGCGACGTCGTCGTCATAGGGGCGTGGGGTGGGGACCGGCACGAGATCGGGCGCGTCGGTCACGGCGCTGTCGTCGGCCTGCGGCTTGGGCGGCGGGGCTTCCGTTTCCGGCTGCGGGATGGTGTCGCCATCGGCGCGGACGATGCGGATGCCCTGCAGCTTGGCGACCTTTTTCACCGCTTCCAGTACGCGGTCGATGGCACCGTCATAGCGGCGCCCGGTGAGCTCGGGGTAGGCCTCGACCTGCTTTTCGCGGTCCGCCTCCGAGACAACGGGGCTGCGCTTCAGCCACATCTGGTCGGCATTCGGCGGCTTCAGCCAGGCCGGCGGGGTGGTTATGTCTGTGGAAACCTCGTAGAGCGCCGGCAGGCTGTAGTAGCGCTCGGCCGCCAGACCGCCGACAACAAGCGGCAGAGCGGCGAAGATCAGCCCCTTCATGGCATCCAGGCCGCCTTCGGCCCCCGTCTGCCACAGGCTGCGCAGGCCGATGAAGGCCAGCAGCGCGGCCAGCAGCGCCAGGCCGATCGAAACCAGCAGGACCAGCACGAAATAAGGCGTCGCAAGACCGCCGAAGCGATGGCCGACAAGGGCCGCCAGGCAGAGCACCAGTGCAAATGCCCCGATGCGCCGCGCGAAGCGGGCGGCACTGGAAACGGGGCGGTCAAAACGGATTGCCATCAAAACTTACCGGTCACTCGCAGGCGGCGCGTCCCGCATGAACGCGCAAATCGGCCCATCACTTGTTTAGTGCAAGATTCGCCTAAATTGAAACTGTTGTCTCGAAGAGTAACGCGCAATCCACGAAGAAGACGGCAATGGCGTGCGTAAGCATTTTCTGATATTCATGAGCCATTGCGTAGGGGCGATCTCCTGACGAACAGGGAAAAAGAGGAGAAAGGCAATGATTTCACCGGAGCTCGCAACGGAAACCCAGCCGCCGGCCATGGGGGCGGTCGATCCATCCGACCCGCTTTTGCCGATGGAATTGCTGGAACTCGAGCTATCGCTCGAGGGTTATGACGGCGACGCGGATTTCTGCGATGCGGTGCGGGTTGCTGCGGCGCGGGCGGGTGGCGAATTCCTGTTCGATCTTCCTGCCGAAGGGTTGATGGAGGATTGCCGGCGCATCGCGGTGCTACGCATCCCCTCCTCGGATTCGCAGATGCGGATCGTGCTTGCCGTGCTCGATCACACCGGCAGCGAAATCCGCATGGAAGCACCTGAGCCCGAGACTGCCCATATCGTGCGGTTCGCGGATGCCTTCATCAAGGTGCTCGAGCGGTTCTGATTGTCAGAGCTAGCTGCTTGCCGGTTCCGACAGGCTGCGGAACGGGAACTTGCGTCCACATTCGCACTTGATCACGGTGCTTTCCTGATGGTTCGAAGCGCGCTGCATGAAGAGGCCGCGCGGCAACTGATCGACGGTAAAGCCGGGATGCTTGCGCTTGGGATCGTCGATCTCCGACGCTTCCGCAAAGCCGCTGTTGCCGCATTGCGGGCAAGTCAGTTTCTTCGAGAATCGATCGCGTAGTGCCATGCCTGCCTTCCATACCGACGAAGCGGCCTTCTTACAGGCGATCGGCGCGGAACGAAAGCAGGAACCAATGGCAGCGGGTGTCGTTTCCTTTCAAAAGGAGATGTCAATCATGCCCAATCGCGACCCCATTCCCACGCCCAGCCCGGAAACCCCGCGCGGCCCGACGCCGACGCCAGGCATTCCCGACCGCGTGCAGGAAAAGCCGCCGCTGACGCCGGCGCAGGACCCCGGAGACAGCAAGAACCCGCAGGACCCGACGCTGAACCCGGCGCTGCTGCCGATCGGCGATCCCGCGGGTGCTGCCTGAGACACAATTTCAGATTGACGCCACCATGTGAAAGGCGTCTCTTGTCTTGACGGACAATAACGCGAAGTCGGTCACATGCGTATGCTAACTCTCTCGGTGACACTGGCGGCTATCGCCATCAGCCTTGCCGCGTGCCAGACCGCCGCCGAGCGGCGGGCGGGCGACGAAAAGCAATGCCTGAGCTACGGCTTCCGCCGCGGCACAGACAGCTTCGCCACCTGCCTGCAGCGGATCGATCTCAGTCGCAGTGCGGCCGCGCGCTACAACAGCGACATGCTGATGCTCGACATGTCCTACAATATCGGCGGCCCCTATTACGGCCGGCCCTATTACTACAGGCGCTATCGCTGATATCGCCGTGGTTATCGCAGCGCGACGGGAGCGTCCGCCGCCTGCAAAGCCCTCGCGAACAACAGCCGACCCTCACCCGACAACCATTGCGCAAGCGTTAGCAATTCGCCGAATTCGCTCCGAAGTGCAGGGATGTCGGCCGATCCAGCGCACCTGCCGTCATCGACGAGCGCTGCCAGTCGGCCGAGGAACGGGTTTTCGTCCAGAAAGCTGTCGGAGAAGCGATTGTAGGTGATCGGATTGCCGGCTGCCTTGCTGAACACCTCCTGCAGCTGCCGGCCGGTGAGTTCGTCGCCGGAGATATCCAATGTCCGGCCGACGAAGCGTTCGGGATCGCCGAAGATGCTGGCGACGATCCTGCCGATGTCGGAGGCTGCGATCATCTGCAGCGGCTGATCCTCGCGCATCAGGAACGTGAATGTCCGCTTCTCCAGCCCCATACCGGGGAGCATGAGCATTTCCATGAAGGTGCTGGGGCGGACGATGGTGCTGGGCAGATCGAGCCGGCGGATATGCTCCTCGATCGCCGTCTTGCTGTCGAAATGACCCATGCCGGTCTCGCCTTTGCCGGCGGCACCGACGGAGGTGTAGACGAGATGGCCAACGCCAGATGCCGCCGCGATATCGGCGACGGCCTTGCCGTAGCGGACCTCCTGCTCGTCGGTCATGCCATAGGCTGCCCCCTGCCCGGAGCTCGGTTGGATGCTGAAGACGCCATACGCACCTGACATTGCGTTCTCGATGGATCGCAGATCGGAGAAATCCCCCTTGCGCAGGTCGATGCCGATCGCGGCGAGCTGCCTCGCCTTCTCGGCTTCCGGATCGCGAACCAGCGCCCGCACCGCCCATCCCTTGCCGCGCAAGGCCCGAGCGACCGCTCCACCCTGCTGTCCCGTGGCACCAAATACCAGGATCGTCTTGTCGCTCGACATGAAACTTCCCTTTCGTAACTATTGATAGTTACCAAGTGGCACTGCTATTGATGTCGCGCAAGACGGCACATTTTTGTCTGTCGGTCACAAGGAGGTAACCGTTGGCGAAGACGATCCACGGTCGGCCGTACGTCGAAACGGCGAAGGGACCGGTGCTCACGCCCTGCGCGCCGAACAGCGTGCTGGCGCGTCTCGGCGACAAATGGACGATCCTCGTCATGTCGATGCTGGCGCTTTCTCCCGAGACACCCTTGCGCTTTTCCGCGATCCGGAACGGCATTCCCGACATTTCGCAGCGGATGCTGACGCTGACGCTACGAAATCTCGAGCGAGACGGCCTTGTAACCCGGCACTACTTCGCCGAGGTGCCGCCACGCGTCGAATACGAGTTGACCGGAATGGGCAGACGATGCTCCCGGCGCTCGAAGGGTTCACGTCGTGGATCAGGGAGAACTGGCAGGCGATCGAGGCATCGCGGCAGGCCTTCGACGCCGCCGACGATTAACTCTTATCCCTTCGCGCCGCTGATCATTGCCTGGGCGGCGGCCAGGCGAGCGATGGGTACACGGAAGGGCGAGCAGGATACGTAGTCGAGGCCGATTTCCTCGCAGAAATGGATCGACGCCGGGTCGCCGCCATGTTCGCCGCAGATGCCGAGCTTCATGTCGTTGCGGGTGCGGCGGCCGCGTTCGGCGGCGATGCGGATCAGTTCCCCTACCCCATCGAAATCCAGCGATATGAAGGGATCGTGCTCGATGATGCCCTTGCGCTGGTAGGTCGGGATGAAGGCCGAGGCGTCGTCGCGCGAGATGCCGAAGGTCGTCTGCGTCAGGTCGTTGGTGCCGAAGGAGAAGAACTCGGCGGCTTCGGCGATGATATGCGCCCGCAAGGCGGCGCGCGGCAGCTCGATCATCGTGCCGACGAGATAGTCGATGCGCATCTCAGCCTCGGCGGTCACGTCCCTGGCGACGGCCTCGATGCGCTCCTTGACGTAGTCGAGCTCGGAGCGCAGGCCGACCAGCGGCACCATGATCTCCGGCACGACGGCCGCGCCGGTTTCGCGGGCGGCGGCGACGGCGGCCTCGAAAATGGCGCGGGCCTGCATTTCGGCAATCTCGGGATAGGAGATGGCAAGGCGGCAGCCGCGATGGCCGAGCATGGGGTTAAACTCGTGCAGGGCATCGACACGCTGGCGCAGCGCCGTTGCGTCCATGCCCATTGCCGCCGCGACATCGGCGATTTCCTCGTCGGTCTTCGGCAGGAATTCATGCAGTGGCGGATCGAGAAGGCGGATCGTTACCGGCAGGCCGTGCATGACGTTGAAGAGGCCGGTGAAATCCGACCGCTGCATGGGCAGCAGCTTGTCGAGCGCGACGCGACGGCCCTTCTCGTCCTCGGCGAGGATCATCTCGCGCATCACATGAATGCGGTCGCCCTCGAAGAACATGTGCTCGGTGCGGCAAAGGCCAATGCCTTCGGCACCGAAGGAGCGGGCGGCGCGGGCGTCGGCCGGGGTATCGGCGTTGGTGCGCACGGCCATGCGGCGGGCGCGATCGGCCCATTGCATGATGCGGCCGAAATCGCCGGACAGTTCCGGCTGGATCATCTGGACCTCGCCCTTCAGCACCTGGCCAGCCGAGCCGTCGATGGTGATGATGTCGCCCTTCTTCAGCGTCACGCCCATGCCGATCAGCCGTTCGTTGCGGGCATCGATGCGCATGGTGCCGGCGCCGACGACGCAGGGGATGCCCATGCCGCGGGCGACGACCGCCGCGTGGCTGGTCATGCCGCCGCGCGTGGTCAAAATGCCTTCGGCGGCATGCATACCGTGGATGTCTTCCGGACTGGTCTCGACACGAAGCAGGATGACCTTGCGGCCGGCTTCGGAAGCTTCCACCGCCTCTTCGGCGGTAAAGACGATCTCTCCGGTGGCAGCACCCGGCGAGGCCGGCAGGCCGGTGCCGATGACGGCGCGGTCGACGCGCGGGTCGATGGTCGGGTGCAGCAGCTGGTCGAGCGAGGACGGCTCGATGCGCAGCACCGCCTCCTCCTCGGTGATCATCCTCTCGTCCACCATGTCGACGGCGATCTTCATCGCCGCCCGGGTCGAGCGCTTGCCGGAACGGGTCTGCAGCATCCAGAGCTTGCCGCGCTCGATGGTGAACTCGATATCCTGCATGTCGCGATAGTGGTTCTCGAGCTCGACGCAGATATCGGAAAACTGCCTGAAGGCCTCCGGCATGAGCTTTTCCATCGATGGCCGGTCGGTGCCGGAACTGATGCGCCCTTCCTCGGTGATGCTCTGCGGCGTGCGGATACCAGCAACGACGTCCTCGCCCTGGGCATTGACGAGAAACTCGCCATAGAGCGACTTCTCGCCGGTCGACGGGTTGCGCGTGAAGGCCACGCCCGTCGCGGAGGAATTGCCGAGATTGCCGAAGACCATGGCCTGGATATTGACGGCCGTGCCCCAGCTTTCGGGGATATTGTGGAGGTGACGGTAGGTGACGGCGCGGGCGCTCTTCCAGCTCTGGAAGACTGCGCCGACGGCGCCCCACAGCTGGATTTCGGGATCCTGCGGGAAATCCTCGCCCAGTTCCTCGCCGATCACGGTCTTGTAGAGCGAGACGACGTGCTGCCACTCACCTGCCGTCATCTCGGTATCGTAATCGTATCCGAGCCGGGCCTTCTCGTCCTCGAGGATTTCCTCGAAGACCTCGTTATCGAGACCCATGACGACATCGGCGTACATCTGAATGAAGCGGCGGTAGCTGTCCCAGGCGAAGCGCGCATCGCCGGCGTCGTGGCCAAGCGCCTGCACCGTTTCATCGTTAAGGCCGAGATTAAGCACCGTATCCATCATGCCGGGCATGGAAACACGCGCGCCGGAGCGGACCGACAGCAGCAAGGGTCGATCGCCGGCGCCGAAGCGGCGGCCGGTGCTCTCCTCGATCGTGGCGATGCCGGCGCGGACCTGGGCCTTCAGTTCATCGTGGATAAGGCCGCCGGCCTTGTAATAATCGCCGCATGCTTCGGCGGCGATGGTCAGGCCCGGAGGAACGGGCAGGCCGAGGCTGCACATTTCGGCGAGGTTGGCGCCTTTGCCACCTAGGCGCTCGCGGTCGATCGCACGACCCTCCGCCTGACCATTGCCGAATGTATAGACCCACTTGGTCATCGTTCCCCCAACACCAAATCCGGATCAACTTAATCCGTTGGCGCGGAAATGAAAATCGACAAATGCGGCCGAAATGTTGCGGCGCACAAAAATGGGCTCCGCTAAATCGTTGGAATGTGAGGGGAAGGAAAGCTTTGCGGGACTGCAACAAAGTCCCGCAAAGCCTTATGTCCGTCCAGCCAGGAAACCGGACGGGGGGTTCCATCACGTCAACAACCGCGCCCAGAGCTTTCCGCTCCGGCCCGGCGAAGGTATGGTCTTTGCCGTCGACAGTCATATTCTGTCGCCAGCACCCGACTTCTCGTAATATTTAATACAAGTTGAGTACGAACACATCACCTGATTAGGTGATATCGCCTAAATGTGACTGACTTTTTTTGGGGTTTTAGCCGCGCCATATGCCGAAATCAGGCAATTTCGCGCAGTTGCTCCGCCGTCTGCAGGTCCACAGATACAAGTTGCGATACGCCCTGCTCCGCCATCGTCACGCCAAACAGGCGGTTCATGCGCGCCATGGTGATGGGATTATGGGTGATGATGACGAAGCGAGTTTCGGTGGAAGCCGCCATTTCGTCCATCAGGTTGCAGTAGCGCTCGACGTTATGGTCGTCGAGCGGGGCGTCCACTTCGTCCAGCACGCAGATGGGCGCCGGGTTTGTAAGGAACACCGCGAAAATCAGCGCCATCGCCGTCAGCGCCTGCTCGCCACCCGACAGAAGGGTCATGGTCTGCGGCTTCTTGCCGGGCGGGCGGGCGAGGATTTCGAGGCCGGCTTCCAGCGGATCGTCGGATTCGATCAGCTGCAGCTCGGCGGTGCCGCCGCCGAAGAGATGGGTGAAGAGGCGCTGGAACTGGCCGTTGACCACATCGAAGGCGGCGATCAGGCGCTCGCGGCCCTCGCGGTTCAGGCTCTGGATGGCGCCGCGCAGCTTGCGGATCGCGTCGATCACGTCGTCGCGCTCCTTGATGAGCGCCGCCAGGCGGTCGCTCAGTTCCTTCTGCTCTTCCTCGGCGCGCAGGTTGACGGCGCCGAGCCGTTCGCGCTCCATCTTCAGCCGCTCGAGTTCGCGCTCGACTTCGCGGATGTCGGGCATCGTCTGCATGACTTCGAGGCCGGCAAGGCGCAGCGCTTCGTGCGGCGCGACGTTCAGGGCCTCGCGGATACGGGCTTCACCCTCCTGCCGCTTTTCGCGGGCGGAAACCAGGCGCTCCTCGGCGCGGCCGCGACGCTCGCGGCTTTCGGCAAGCTCGGAAAGTGCCGTTGCCGCCTTATGGTCGGCATCGCGCTGCACGAGTTCGGCCTCGGCCAGAAGATCGGCGGCGGCACGGCGCGCCTCTTCCATCTTCTGCAGTTCGCTCATCAGCGCGCGGCGCTTGTCGTCGAATTCGTCGGGCGCCATTTCGAGATCGACGGCTTCCTCGCGGGCTTCCTCCTCGCGATCGCGGAGCGTGGCGATATGATCCTCGGCGCTGGCGGCGCGCTGGTGCCAGGTCTGACGCTCCTGGCCGATGGCGACGATGCGGCGCTGACGCGCCTCGTTCTCGCGGTTCAGGCTTTCGTGGTTGGCGCGGGCTTCGGCCAACGCGCCGCGATCGGTCGCGACCTCGAACTGCTGCTGGCGCAGCCGCTCGTCGATCTCGGTCAGGTCGGGCGCGTCGTCGAGCTCGATGCGGGCGTTCTCTTCCTGGAACGCAATGTCTTCAAGCTGGCTCTGCAGCTGGCTTGCCGCCTCGGTGACGACATCGCGGCGGCGCAGCAGATCGCCCGAAGCACGCTCGGCAGCCACAAGAGCTTCGCGCGCATCCGTCAAATGCCTGGAAGCCAGGCGGCTGGCGTCGCGGGCATCGCCAAGGCGGCGCTCCTCGTGCTGGATCGCCTCGGCGGCGACCGCCAGGCGTTCCTCGGCCTCGTCGAGAACATCGCGGGCGAGCTCCACTTCCCCTTCCAGTTCCGACAGGCGGTTCTTCTGGGCAAGGCGGAGCGCGGCGGCACTCGGCGCATCGGCACCGGTGACGTGCCCGTCCCAACGGTAGACGGCGCCCGATGTGGTGACCAGCTTCTGACCGGGCTTGAGCTCTTTCATGAGCGTCGGCGCATCGGCGTCAGAGACAAGGCCGATCTGCCGCAGACGGCGGGTGAGTTCGGCCGGCGCGCGGACGCAATCGATCAGCGGCGTGGCACCCGACGGCAGCGCCGGGTCGCCCGAACCGTCACCATTATCGGACCAGTGCGCAGGCGCATGCGGATCGAGCGGCGATTCGAGATCGTCTCCCAATGCGGCGCCGAGGGCGGTTTCATAGCCGCGATCGACCTTGAGATCGTCGGCGACTGGCGGAAACTCGCCGGCTGCGGCGCCTGATGCCAGCATGCGGGAAATGGTGCGGGCTTCGGTCTCGATCGCGTTCAGCTTCGAGCGGGCCTGGTCGACCGGCGCGCGCGACATGGCTTCCGTCTGGCGGGCGGCGGCCAGCGCCTGCTCGACCGCCTGGATCGCGGCCTCGGCCTCGGCGACGGCGTTCTCGCCGGCCTCGACGATAGCGCGCTTTTCCTCGGGGTCCGGCAGCGTCGCGACCCTTTCGCCGATCGACGACAGCTCGCGGTTGGCCTCGTCCATCTGGCGCTCCAGCCGCATCTTGCGATCGGCGAGCTCGCGGATGGCGCGTTCCAGCTGGTTGCGGCCGGCGGCGGCCTCGGCGCGCTCGGCGGTGAGCGTCGTGAAAATGCGCTCGCTGTCGGCAAGCTTGGCGGCGGCCGCTTCGAAGGCTTCGCGGGTTTCCGCGGCATGGCGGCCGGAATCGGCCAGCACTTCGGAAATCTCAGCTTCCTCGGCGTCGAGCCTCGCAAGGATCGCGGCATTGTCGGCAACCAGCCGCTCTTCACGGCGGATGTCTTCGGCAAGCTGCGTTAGGCGGCGAGTGATTTCGTCGCGGCGGCGCAGAATACGGCCGGCATCCTCCTCCAGCTGGGTCTTGGCGATCTGCAGCCGCTGCAGGGCGGCGGCGGCGCGCGCTTCGCCGTCGCGCAGCTCCGGCAGCTTGAGGCTGGCAATCGCTTGCGCCTTGGCGGCCTCCATCTGCATCTGCGCCTTTTCGGCCACGATCGAGGTGGCCTGGTTGAGCGCGCTGTCGGCCTCGGCTTCCGCCTCCTTGGCCTGCACCCAGCGGATATGCAGGAGCATCGCCTCGCGGGCGCGGATATCGGCGGAGAGCGATTTGAAGCGATTGGCCTGGCGGGCTTGGCGCTTCAGGCTCTCGATCTGGCTTTCGAGCTGCGAGGTGACGTCTTCGAGACGTTCGAGATTGCTTTCGGCGGCGCGCAGGCGCAGTTCCGCCTCATGGCGGCGGGAATGCAGGCCGGAAATGCCGGCGGCCTCTTCAAGCAGCTGGCGGCGGGCCTGCGGCTTGGCCGAGATCAGCTCACCGATGCGCCCCTGCCCGACCATGGACGGCGAGCGGGCGCCGGTGGAGGCGTCGGCGAAGAGCAGCTGCACATCCTTGGCGCGGCTTTCCTTGCCGTTGATACGGTAGACCGAGCCCTGCTCGCGCTCGATGCGCCGGGTGATCTGGATCTCGTCGCTGTCGTTGAAGGCGGCGGGCGCCGTGCGCTCTGCGTTATCGAGATAAAGCGCGACTTCCGCCGTGTTGCGGGCCGGACGGTTGCCGGAACCCGAGAAGATCACGTCGTCCATGCCCGAGGCGCGCATGTTCTTGTAGGAGTTCTCGCCCATCACCCAGCGCAGCGCCTCGACAAGATTGGACTTGCCGCAGCCGTTCGGCCCGACGACACCGGTCAGGCCGCGCTCGATGATGAATTCCGTTGGCTCGACAAAGGACTTGAAGCCGACGACGCGAAGCTTGTTGAACTTCATGCGGTCGCCTCAGCCTGGCGACGACCCAACGAAAAAACGGGCGCACGGCTTCCGCCGTCGCCCGTCTTGTAGGAACGGTTCAGCTTAGAGCAGGCTGTCGATAAGGGCCGACATGGTGTCAACCGTCATGTCTCCAGAGTAGCGCTTCCCGTTGATGAGGAAAGTCGGCGTGGCGTTGACGCCGAATTCCTTGGAACCCCGTTCCCGCGTCGCGTTCACTTCATCCAGCAGCTTCTGGTTCGTCAAGCACTTCGTGAAGCTATCCTCACTAAATCCAGCGAGTTTCGACATCTGGAGCAGTGCCGCGCGGCCATCGTCGGCGGCGGCCCAGGTCGGCTGCTGCTTGAAGAGCATCGAGACCATCGGGAAATACTGCTCCGGCGTGCTGAGCTTCGTCGGGTCGGAGGCGTTGCAGCGGGCCAGCATGAAGGCTGCGGCGGCGCGCGGGTCGAAGGGGAATTCGCGGATGATGAAGCGAGCCTTGCCGGTGTCGACATACTTCTTCTTGATCTCGTCGAAGGTCGTGGTGTGGAAGTGCGCGCAGTGCGGGCAGGTCATCGACATGTATTCGACGATGGTGACCTTGGCATCTTCCTTGCCGAGCGCCATTTCCGGCAGCTCGCCCGGCTTAAGCACGGCAGCCATATCGACATCGCCATCAGCGGTGGGGATCTCGGCAGCCGCATTGGCGCTGCTGAAAACCGCCAGGCCGGCAGTCGCGGCAGCCACGCCGCCCAGGAGCTGGCGCTTGGTCAGTTGCATTTCGGACATCTGCATAATTTCCTCATAAATGAGAGTAGCGGCTGGAAGTGCGATATAACGGCTGATGGCCGCGAACAAGGCACGCGTGAACGAGTTTCTTCAAACAATTGTGACCTTGATGGGACGAAGGGGCGGGACTGGCAAGCAACTGTTGATTTTATTTGGCGCGGAAGGCGGCCGGAGTGTTTCGTCCCGCGTAGAAAAATCGCAGGATCAGAACGCGTTTGCCGTCAGCTTTGTAAGCGACCGTAACGCGTTTCTCGAAAACTAAGATGCGGACGCCTGGATCAAAATCGTTTCGTGCAGCGCCGCGCTCCGGAAACTCCGTGAGGCTGCGGCAAAAGGCTCGCAATCTGCGAACAAAGTCGACAGCATGAACAGGATTGTCGTCGGCGATAAAGTCATAGATTTCGTCAAGGTCTCGTTCGGCCTTGGCGCGATAGACGACCTTAGTTACCGGCATCGCGCGCTTTCATTCTTTCCGCATGCTTGCGTTCGATGCGATCGAAGACGACGTCCTCATCGATATCGGGGCTTGGATCGTCAATCGCTTCGCGGATCTTCTGGCGCATGATTTCGTCAAGCGCATCCTCTTCTCGATCAAGCGCGCGCAAGGCGGCGCGCATGACTTCGCTGGCCGAGCTGTAGGCCCCTGATTCCAGGCGCATGTCCAAGCTCTTTTGCTGGCTGCCCAGCGTAACGGTTATGGGTTTGCTGCTGCGCATGCTGATCACCTGAGACCGGAACGAGAATGATTACAGTGTAATACAGAACGCTTCTGATGCAAGCGGGCCGTCCGAGCAGCTACCGCCCCTTCTTCCCCAACACCGCCGTGCCCAGCCGCTTCACGGCCTCGCGCAATTTCTCATTGTCGATGCCCTCCATCATCCCCTCCAGACGACGGGCCGCCTCGCCTTTCAGCGGTGGCGGGGTGCGGGAGCGTTTGAAGGCCTGGGAGACCGGCTTCTGAACGATGCGGATCTGGTGGACGGCGGAGAAGCCGAAGAAGCTGTTGATGCGCTGTATGAGTTCGCCCTGCGCATGCGTCAGAAACAGGGCGCGGGCGCCCTCGCAGGCGATGGTCAAGACACCAGGGCGGAAGCTGCCGTCATCGCCGCCCCTCGCCCAGGCGATCTTTTCCGGGCGGGTGCAATCGGCGAAATCCTCGCCGGCGATCTCGTCCCAGGAGCCGAGCAGCGCCGTGTTGATGCCGGCGCGCTTGGCGAGCACGGGGTCGATCAGGCCGTTGGCCAGTTCGGAGATCTGTTTTTCACCTTTGCGTGGATAACTCATGGAAACCTTTGGATGCCGCCGCTATCGGGCGCCGCCGCCTTGATCGGGCGGCAATGCTTCGCCAAGTATAGGGCACTTCCCCTCCGCACGGCAAATGATGACCTTAAAGACCACCACCGCGCCCTTAGCAAAGCCCCTGCTCGACTGGTACGATCGCCATCACCGCGACCTGCCCTGGCGTGTTTCGCCGCCGATGGCCAAGCGCGGGATCAAGGCCGACCCCTATCATGTGTGGCTTTCCGAGGTGATGCTGCAGCAGACCACGGTTCCGGCAGTCAAAGCCTATTTCCTGAAGTTCCTCGCGCGCTGGCCGACGGTTGGCGATCTTGCTGCCGCACCCAGCGAGGACGTGATGGCGGCATGGGCGGGGCTTGGGTACTACGCTCGTGCCCGCAACCTGAAGAAATGCGCAGAGGCGGTGGCGTACGATCATGGCGGCGTGTTTCCAGATACGGAGGAAGGGCTGAAGGCGCTGCCGGGGATCGGCGATTATACGGCAGCGGCGGTGGCGGCGATCGCGTTCAACCGGCAGGCGTCCGTGATGGACGGCAACATCGAGCGGGTGATCTCGCGGCTCTATGCGATCTCGACGCCCCTGCCTGCTGCCAAGCCGTTGATGAAGCAGAAGGTGGCGCTGCTGACGCCGGCGGACCGGCCGGGCGATTTCGCCCAGGCGATGATGGATCTCGGCGCCACGATCTGTACGCCGAAGCGGCCCGCCTGCGCGCTCTGTCCCTTCAACGGATCGTGCGAGGCGCTGGCGCTTCACGATCCCGAGCATTTCCCGGTCAAGGCCGCCAAGAAGGCCAAGCCCGTTCACGTCGGCGCTGCCTTCGTGGCGGTGACATCAGATGGCGAGGTGCTGTTGCGGCGCAGGATCGAGAGCGGGTTGCTCGGCGGCATGACCGAGGTGCCGACGACGGGCTGGACGGCGCGGATCGACGGCGAGACCTCGGCCGACGCCGCCCCCTTCGCGGCCGACTGGCAGCCATCGGGCACCGTCACCCATGTGTTCACCCATTTCGAGCTCAGGCTATCGATCTGGCGCGTTGCGATCCCCGCGAGGATCGAAGGGGATGACGGATGGTGGGAGCCGGTTACAAATCTTGACGCGCAGGCATTGCCCACAGTCATGAAAAAAGCGATCACATCGGCTATTCCACGCGCGTTTCAACAGTCCAAGGACGGGTAAATGCCTATTGATCATATCGTTTTCGATATCGGAAAAGTTCTTATCCATTACGATCCTGATATCCCCTTCAGCCGCATCATTCCGGATGCGACCGAGCGGCAGTGGTTCTTCGACAATGTCTGCACCCACGACTGGAACATCGAGCAGGACCGCGGCCGCACATGGGCGGATGCCGAGGCGCTCTTGATCGAGACGCATCCCGATCGCGAGGAACATATCCGCGCCTTCCGCAAGCACTGGCACGAGATGGTGTCGCATTCCTACGACGACAGCGTCGCGATCATGGAAGGGTTGATAGCCGAAGGCCGCGACGTGACGATGCTGACGAACTTCGCTTCCGACACGTTCCGCGAGGCGCAAGTGCGCTTCCCCTTCCTCACCAAGCCGCGCGGCGTTACCGTCTCGGGCGATATCGGCCTGATCAAGCCCGACATCGCGATCTACGAGGCGCACACCGAGAGTTTCGGCCTCAATCCGGCGGCGACGATCTTCATCGACGATTCGGCACCCAACGTGGAAGGCGCCAAGAAGGCGGGATGGGATGCGGTGCTCTTCACCGGCGCCGAGCAGTTGCGCGCCGACCTTGCAGAACGCGGCGTGAGGGTATGACCATGACATTCGATCCCATCAAGGAAGTCGTCCTGTTCCACGATGCCGTCAACCGGCTCGACTACGCCGTCATCGAGGACTACTTCGCGGAAGACGCGACCTACACGTCGAACGGCGTCGGCAGTCTTTCGGGCCGCGACGAGATCATGGCCGCATTCCGCAAGTATTTCGATGATTACCCGGATCAGGCGGCGTTCAACACACTCGTCGAACGCGTGAGCCCGAACGCCGGACGTGCGGTTTGGTCGGTGCGCGCCACCCACAGCAAGACGGGCAAGCCGCTTGTGCGTGAGGGCGAGGAAACCCTCACCTTCAACGAAGACGGCAAGGTGACCCACGTCGAAGTGAAAGACTACCAGGCGTTCTGACCGCAGCCATTTTCCCTGCGCGATGGGAAACCGCAATTTTTCCATCGCGTTAGGAACAATGAGTGACCTTGAAAGTTTTGAGAGGACCCGCGCATGGCGGGCTTCGAGCAAAACAATCGATCAGCTTCGCTGACAGGAGGTTACGATGGGTAGAGGTATCTTGCTTTGGTTTCTCGGCGTTCCGATTCCGCTGATCCTCATCATCCTGCTGTTCTGGCACTAGGGAGGTGGCGATGTCGTACACCTCGTCCACCGTCGTCACCGACGCACCGCTGGAATCGTCCTCGTCCGCCGTCAGCTGGGGACCGATCATCGCCGGTACGCTGGCCGCGACCGCGATATCGCTGGTCTTCATTCTCATTGGATCCGGCCTCGGGCTGACGATGGTCTCTCCATGGTCCGGGGAAAGCGCGTCGCTGACGACGCTCGGTGCGACCGCGGCCGTCTGGCTGATCGTCGTGCAGTGGGTTTCGGCGGCTCTCGGCGGCTACCTCACCGGGCGGTTGCGGGCGAAGTGGGTCGGCATTCATACCTACGAGGTGTTCTTCCGCGACACGGCGCACGGCTTCCTCTCGTGGGCGCTTGCGACCGTGGTGGTCGCCGGTCTGCTGGGCTCGGCGCTGTCATCCGTGCTCGGCACCGGTACCCAGGTCGCGGCGACAGCCGTCGGCGCAGCGGGAACCGCCGGCGCGGCAACGGCAGTGAGTGCCAATGAAAATACGGGTGGGGCGAGTGGTTTCTCGCCGGCCTATTTCACCGATGCACTGCTGCGCCCCTCCAATCCGGCCGCAGCACCCGCCAACCAGAGCAACGAAGCCGTGAGCGCCGAGGTATCGCGAGTGCTGATGAACGGTATCGTCGATGGCAAGCTCTCGGCCGACGACCAGACTTACCTGGAGCAAGTGGTCACCTCGCGCACCGGGCTCTCACAGGCCGACGCCAAAGCCCGCATCGATGCCGTCCTGACGCGGATCAACGATGCGAAGACGACAGCGCAGAAGGCGGCGGATGACGCCCGCAAGACGGCCTCGGCGGTTGCCCTGTTCGGCGCGCTGTCGCTGTTCGTCGGCGCCTTCATCGCCAGTGTCGCCGCCGCGATCGGCGGTCGCCAGCGCGACGAGGACGAGGAGCGGATGGCGCTGCTGCAGCGCTGAAGCCGAGACCGCGATATCGACAAACATCAAACGCCCCGGGCTTTCCGGGGCGTTTTTCATTGCGCGGCTGCGTGAAGACCAAGGCCAAAAACTGAAGACGCCCGGGGTATGATCCCGGGCGCCTTTTGCCGTCTTCCGCAACTGGAGGTACAAAAACCGGTCGACGGCAGTCTCGATCGGGCCTTTCGCGGATCAGCCCGCGTTTGCCAGATCACTGCGGATGACGGCCCGGAGATCGTCGATCGGGCGCAGGGATTGCCCATCGTCGAAGTGCCAGAACGTCCATCCGTTGCATGCGTCGAAACCCTGGACCTTTGCGCCCATTCTGTGGATCGAACCCGCCTCGCCGCCAGCCGTAACCGTGCCGTCGGCGCGAACGATCGCGCTATAGCGACGCTTGGCGTCGGTCAGCACCTGGCCGGGCTTGATGAGGCCGCTTTCGACCAGCGTGTTGAAGGCCACGCGGACCTCCTGCTTCTTGCCGGTCATAACAGTCAGCTCCGCCTTGCCGAGCGGCTCGACTGCCTCGATGCGGGCGGAGGCCGCGTCGATATAATCCTGCTCGCGCTCGATGCCGACGAAGTGGCGGCCGAGGCGCTTGGCGACGGCGCCCGTCGTGCCCGAACCGAAGAACGGATCGAGGATGATGTCGCCTGGCTTGGACGAAGCCATGATGACGCGGGCGAGCAGCGCTTCCGGCTTCTGCGTCGGATGCACCTTCTTGCCGTCCTCGCCCTTGAGGCGCTCGTGGCCGTTGCAGATCGGGAACAGCCAGTCGGAGCGCATCTGGACGTCGTCGTTAGAGGCCTTCAGCGCATCGTAGTTGAAGGTGTAGCCCTTGGCCTTGGCGTTCGGGCTCGCCCAGATCATCGTCTCATGCGCGTTCTGGAAGCGACGGCCCTTGAAGTTCGGCATCGGGTTGGTCTTGCGCCAGACGATGTCGTTCAAGATCCAGAAATTGAGATCCTGCAGCGTGGCGCCGACGCGAAAAATGTTGTGATAGGAACCGATGACCCAGAGCGTGCCCGTCGGCTTCAGCACGCGGCGGCAGGCGAGCAGCCAGGCGCGGGTGAAGGCATCATAGGCTTCGAAGGAGGCGAACTGGTCCCATTCGTCGTCGACCGCATCGACCAGCGACTGGTCGGGGCGATGCAGGTTGCCGCCGAGCTGCAGGTTATAGGGCGGATCGGCGAAAATGACGTCTACGGAATGGGTCGGGAGGGCTTCAAGAGCGGCAACGCAATCGCCCTTGATGATCGTGTCGATCCAGGAATCCGGCTTTGCGGAGGCCTTGAGATCGGCAAGCGGAAATACAGACGCCATCTTTTAACTCGCTCATACACATTACGCTCTTTACTGTCTGTTATGGTTACTCATCTTGGTTACCAAAGCCTGAACCGGGGTACGATTTCGGGAAAAAATTCAGGGCAATGGCAAAGCACTGCGTGATGGGGTAGTCTTGCGACATGAGGAAAAGCGAAGCGCTCGAACGTCTGAAGAGCAATGCCGAGGCGGTACGCGCGCTCGGCGCAACCTCGCTTTACCTGTTCGGCTCGGTTGCCCGCGACGAGGCGAAACAGGCAAGCGACATCGACCTTTTCATCGATTACGACCCCAAGAGCCGCTTCAACGCTTTCGATCTTATCGGTATCAAGCTGATGCTTGAAGATAAGCTCGGAAGCCCTGTCGACATCACCACCCGCGACGGCCTGCATCCGCGCTTGAGAGCGCGGATCGAATCCTCGGCGATGCAGGTTTTCTGATGGCGCGCGAGATCCGCCACCTGCTCGACGACATGAGGGCAGCGATCGAGGGGATCGAGAACGCGACTGCGGGAAAGTCGCTTCAGGACTACCAGAACGACTGGCTGCTTCGACCGCTGCAGCGCGCCATCGAGATCATTTCCGAAGCGAGCCGTGCTCTGCCCGACGAGATCAAGGCGCTGCGACCGGAAATCCCCTGGCCGCAGGTGAAAGCGATCGGCAACGTCTTGCGCCATGAGTATCACGGCCTCTCCGACAACATTCTGTGAGGCGTGATTTCCGACGAGATACCGCGCCTGCGGATTGCCATCGACGATCTCTCTGCGCGGTTCTCGGCCAACTAACCCACCACATCATGCACCGCCCGGCTATCCGCCGGCGCCTCCGCCCGCTCGGTCATCCCGTAGTCGCGGACCACATGGCCGATGCGCAGGCGGTAGTCGGCGAAGATGCCGCCCCTGCCCGCGGCCTGGGCGGCGCGGTGGTGTTCGAGGTTGCGCCAGCGTTTGACCGCTTCCTCGTCGCGCCAGAAGGAGAGCGAGAGCAGCTTGCCCCGGGTCGTCAGGCTTTCGAAGCGCTCGATGGAGATGAAGCCGTCCATCTTCTCCAATTCGGCGCGCAGTTCGCCGGCGAGGTCGAGATATCGATGGCGCTCGCCCATATAGGGCAGTTCTTCGAAGATGACGGCGATCATGGCAGCACCTTTGCGGCGTGGGGGAGCGAGACGTTCTTCAGGAAGATGCGGTCTTCCCTGAGGATGAAGCGTTCGCGCCTTGCGAATTCATAGTTCTCGCGGCCGAGCGGGTCGGCGGCCAGGCGGGCGCGGTAGGCTTCGTAGGCGGCGAGGCTTTCGATGTTGTAGACGCCGTAGGCCGTGGTCGCGGAACCCTCATGCGGGGCGAAATAGCCGATGAGGTCGGCGCCGTTGCGCGGGATGGCCTGGCCCCAGTTGCGCGCGTATTCGGCAAAGGCATCCTTCTTGAACGGGTCGATTTCGTAGCGGATGAAGCAGGTGATCATCACTCTTTCTCCTTGGTTGCAGAATGGTTTTGCCATGTTGCGGGACAGAGATGCTTCGGCTACGGTCGAAGTATGGAAGATGACATCCTGAGGAGGTGAGCCGTGAAGGAAGGACCTGATATCGCGCAGATCGGCGCGCTGATCGGCGATCCCGCCCGCGCCAACATGCTGGCCGCGCTGACGGGTGGTAAGGCGCTGACCGCGACCGAACTCGCCGCGGTCGGCGGCATCACGCTGCAGACGGCGAGCGCGCATCTTTCCAAGCTCGAGGCCGGCGGGCTGCTCCTTCCCCGCAAGCAGGGGCGGCATCGCTATTTTACGCTTGCCGATGAAACGGTGGCGCGGCTGATCGAAAGCATGATGGGTTTTGCGGCGAGCCGCGGGCATCTGCGCCATCAGCCGGGGCCGAAGGAGCCGGCGCTGCGCAAGGCGCGGATCTGCTACGACCATCTGGCCGGAGATTACGGGGTGCGGATGCTGGACAGCCTCGTCGCAAGGGGCGCGATCGATGCCATAGGCGACGGCGTGGCGCTCAGCGCAAAGGGTGAGGAGACGTTCCAGTGCATCGGCATCAATGTCGCCGACCTCAAGGCATCTCGGCGGCCGCTCTGCCGCTCCTGCCTCGACTGGAGCGAGCGGCGAGCGCATCTGGCCGGCAGTCTCGGCAAGGCGCTGCTTGCGAATTTCTTCGACAAGGGCTGGGCGCGGCGCACGGCGGGCAGCCGCTCGGTGATCTTTTCGCCTGATGGAGAGCGACAGTTCCTTGCGCTGTTTCCAGTAGAGACGCCAGTCGCGGCCTGAAGCGCGGCGCGCTTCAGGCGCTTGCTTTTGCGCAGGTCCTTGTCCCCAAACCGCGAACCACTTTCGGGAGACATGCGTCAGCCCGGCGCGACCAGTACATCGGTGAAGGCGCGCTCGGCGACATGGCCGCAGAGTTCGCTCCATTCGCACTCGCCGCAGGCCTTGCGGATCGTGCCGAGGGCAAAATTGCGGCGCAGGCGTTTCAGCAGCGCTGCGTCGGGACGGATGCGGGTGCCCTTTCCGACCTTAACCCCCAGCAGACGGCCGACGGCCTCGGCAGCCGCCTCGTCGCGTGCGACGACGCTTTCGTTGTGGCAATGCGCCGCCGCTCCTGAAAGCAGCGGCGCGCAGATATCGTCGGGGCCGTCGACCAGTTGGATCTCCTCGCCCGACGACAGGCGCCGGGCGATGGCGATGTAATTCTCGGTGAAGGCGGGCGTGTAGCCTTCACCGACAAAGGTCAGCATGCAGAGCAGGTGATGGGCGCGGAGATGAACGGTCACCTTAGCGGCCGGTGTAGATCCTGACGCCCTTCAGCACGGCAGCCGCCAGCGCCGACTTGAGCACCGCGCCGAGGATGAAGGGGGCGACGCCGAGCAGCCACGCCTTTTCCATGCCGAACAGGTTTGCAAGCCACAGGCCGCCGATCGCCAGGCACAGGATATTGGCGGCGAAGTGGGCGGCGAAGCTGCGGATCACGGCGTCGCCGGTCCAGCCGCGCGCGGCAAGCCAGCCGGCAAGGGCCGCGATCACAGGGAAGGATGCGAGATAACCCGCCGTCGGGCCCGCGAAGGGTGCCAGACCACCGGCGCCGCCAGCCAGAACCGGGAGGCCCATGGCTGCTTCAACGAGCCAGGCGAGAACCGTCGCCGCGCCGAGACGCCAGCCATAGAGCGCGCCGATCATCGTCACCGCGAAAGTCTGCATGGTGATCGGCACCGGCACCATCGGCACCGATATCTGCGAGGCGAGCGCCAGGACGAGCGTGCCCGCTAGCACGAAGACGGCCTTGATGGCGGCCGGGCGGGTGGCGAGGCCCAGCGGGTCGAAACGGAACTCCTGGGATTGATCGAACAGGGACATGAACTCTCCTTCTCAAATTATAGATAATTTTTGATTCCCATCTATTTTATGAGAGAGATTTTTCGCCATGGCAAGCGGCCACGACGCGATTGCGCAGTGGACAAACGGGATCACACGCAGGATCGGCGACGAAAACGAGCGCAGATGCGCGCATTCCTGGGAGATTCGCACCGATTATAAATTATCTATAATTTTTGAAAATCAGCCGACGATGGCGAAGGCTTCGCCGTTTTCGCCAGCCTTGTTGGTGGATTTTGGCGCGCGGCCGATCCACTGGACGTGGCGTTCGAGGATGCCGGCCGCCTCTTCCGCCCTGCCCTGGCGCAAGGCCACGACGATGGCGCGATGGTCGTGGTCGGTGCGCTTTTCCCAGCCCGAACGCCAGGCGGAAAACAGGAAGCGGGCGCTTGCGGCGTGGAGATCGTCGATCGAGGCGAGCAGACGGCTCATGTTGCAGGGCGTGAGGATCAGGCGATGGAATCGGCGGTTGGCCTCCTCCCAGGCGTGAACGTCAGCCGCCGCATCGCCCTCGCGGGTCGCCTCCTCGGCGGCATCGAGGATCGCGGGCGTCAGGTGCTTGGCGGCGTGGCGCAGCGCCAGCACCTCGAGTGCGGCCCGCATCTCGGCCACCTCGCGCACCTCCTTGATGTCGAAGGAGGCGACGCGCACACCGCGGCGCGGCTCGCTGATCGCCAGCCCCTGGGCCTCCAGGCGGCGGAAGGCTTCGCGCACGGGCACGTGGCTGGCACCGAACTCCTCGGCGATATGATCCTGGCGCAGACGGAAGCCGGCCGGCAGTTCGCCGCGAACGATGCGGTCGGCAAGCACGCGGCTTATGCGGCTTGCGATTGTGTCTTCCGGTTCCTTGGCCATACTCATCCATTAGAGGGCGAGCCATGGCTTGTCGAGGCGGCAAGCGCCTGCATCCGCAGGCAATTTCCTCGCGCGCAACCCTAGCCTCCCGGCCGTAGCAGACCAGCCATGACGCCCCGCCGGTTGAGATCGAACGAGGCATCGTGTAAAGCCGCCTCATCCCAAACAAGGCTCGAGATTTACATGAACGGCTTCGACCTCATTCTTTTCGACTGCGACGGCGTGCTGGTCGATTCCGAAATCATCGCGGCGGACGTCGAGTCCAGGCTTCTGACGGAGGCCGGCTATCCTATTAGCATCGAGGAGATGGGCGAGCGCTTCTCCGGGATGACATGGCAGAACATCCTCATGCAGATCGAGCGCGAGGCGAGCATCCCGCTTTCGGCCTCCCTGCTCGACAAGTCCGAAAAGCTGCTCGACATGCGCCTTGCAACCGACGTCCAGGCGATCTCGGGCGTCGAGGCGGCGCTGGCAAAAATCCCGCTGAAGCGCTGCATCTGCTCGAACTCGTCGAGCGCGCGCCTCGAGATGATGCTCTCCAAGGTGGGGCTGAACCGGCTCTTCGCGCCGAACATCTTCTCGGCCAAGGACCTCGGCCCCGACCGCGTCAAGCCGAAGCCGGATGTATTCCTGCACGGCGCCAAGCAGATGGGCGCCTCGCCGTCGCGCTGCGTGGTGGTCGAGGATTCCGTGCACGGCGTGCATGCGGCGCGCGCCGCCGGCATGCGCGTGATCGGCTTTACCGGCGCCTCGCACACCTACCCCTCGCACGCCGACCGGTTGACGGATGCGGGTGCCGAGACGGTGATTTCGCGGATGGTGGATCTGCCGGGTGTGGTTGCGGCACTGGCGGAATGGGAAGGCGTGGCCTGAGTTTGGATTGAGGGTGTTTGAGGGGTGACGTGTTGGCGTTGTGCCGTGAGGCCCCCTCATCCGACCCTTCGGGCCACCTTCTCCCCGTTGGGGCGAAGGGAAGATGGAGCGAGCGGCCAACCCCGAGTCTCTTCTCCCCGTTGGGGAGAAGATGCCGGCAGGCAGATGAGGGGGCCACGCGGCACAACCTCACCCTTTGAATACCGCGACGCAACAGCAACCGCGATCCCCTACCCCAAAACCTCTCTTAGCTGGACTTCTTCTTGCCCTTGCCCTTAGCGGGCGCGCCCTGGTCGAAGCCGATGTTGACGCGTACCAGCGCGCCGGAACCAACGGGCAGCTTGATGCCGTCCTTGCGGAACAGGACCTGGGTGGCGCCGGAGGTCATGTCGGCGGGGAAATTGGTGACTTCCGAATAGAGGGCATCCTCGCCGTCCAGAACGGTGATGCGGATCGGGAGATTGACCTTGCCGGGTGCACCGGCCGGGCCGGCAATCAGGCGGAGCTGGGCGACCACGGTCATCGACAGGTTCTGTTCGTTCAGGGAGCACTGGCGAGTGTAGTCGCCGATCGAGGCCTGGACGGACAGCTTATCCGCGTCGCCGGTCTTGGCGCCGCCGGCGTAGGAGCGGTAGATCGCTTCCGAATCCTTCATGAAGATCTGCGGGCAGGAACCCTGGACAACAGGCGCGACTGCGCCGGAAGCGGTGGTTGCCGTGCCGATCTGCGGACCGCTGGAAGACGGGTTGGCAGGCGCCATCGGCATGATCTGGCTGTTGCCGCCCGACTGCGTCGATTGCGCCGTGCTGCTCTCCCCACCGCCGACGCCAAGCGAGTTGCAGCCGACAAGAATGGCGGCGACCGATGCGGAAACGATGAGACGCGAGACCTTACCAAGCACGATATTTCCACCCTCTTCACAAAGCGTTTGCAAGACCCAACGACTTGAAAGCAGGGCCTTTCGTGACAGTTTGCGATGGTCTATATCAGCGGCGCAAACAAAAATCGATTGGGTAAGAACCGTTTTGATGCACATTTCCGGATCGTTGACGGCCATGGCCGCCGAGACAAGCGGGATAGAGCGCAGGGCAGACTTGCTTCAGAACCCGGATTTTCTCCGGCCGGCACATCAAGGATGACGACAGTGGACTATATCTCGACCCGCGGCGAAGCTCCTTCCCTCGGCTTTTGTGATGCCTTGCTCACCGGACTGGCCCGCGACGGCGGTCTCTACGTTCCGCGCGAATGGCCGCAGTTTTCCAAGAAGGAAATTCGCGCGCTTCGCGGCAAGAGCTATCAGGATATTGCCTTCACCATCCTGTCGCCATTCACCAACGGCGAGATTCCGGCCGAGACCTTCCGCGCCATGATCGACGAAGCCTACGGCACCTTTCGCCATCCGGCGATCGCGCCGCTGGTGCAGACCGGGCCGAACAGCTTCGTCATGGAACTCTTCCACGGCACGACGCTGGCGTTCAAGGACGTCGCGATGCAGCTTCTGGCGCGGCTGATGGACTATGCGCTGGAAAAGCGCGGCGAGCGCGCCACCATCGTCGGCGCCACCTCGGGCGACACGGGTGGAGCCGCCATCGATGCGTTTGCCGGGCGCGAGCGCACCGACATCTTCATCCTTTTCCCGCACGGCAAGGTTTCGCCGGTGCAGCAGCGGCAGATGACCACTTCGACTTCGCCGAACGTTCATGCGCTCGCCGTCGAGGGCAACTTCGACGACTGCCAGAACCTCGTGAAGGCGATGTTCAACGATGCCGCCTTCCGCGACAAGGTGAAGCTCTCGGGCGTCAACTCGATCAACTGGGCGCGCATCATGGCGCAGATCGTCTACTACTTCACGACGGCGATCACGCTCGGCGCACCGGACCGCAAAGTCTCGTTCACCGTGCCGACGGGCAATTTCGGCGATATCTTCGCCGGTTATTGCGCCAAGCGCATGGGCCTGCCGATCGGGAAACTGGTCGTCGCCACCAACGAAAACGACATCATGGCGCGCACGATCAAGACCGGCCGCTACGAGATGAAGGACGTCAAGGCAACGACCTCGCCGTCTATGGACATCCAGATTTCCTCCAACTTCGAACGGCTGCTGTTCGAAGCCTACGACCGCGACGCGTCCAAGGTGCGGGCCGCCATGGAGAGCCTGAAGCAATCGAACGGCTTCGAGATTTCCGCCAAAGCCATGGCCTTCATCAAGAAGGATTTCCGCGCCGGCCGCGCCAGCGAAAAGCAGGTGGCGCAGACGATCAAGACCACCTACGCCGAGACCGGCTACCTGCTCGACCCGCATTCGGCGATCGGCGTCTTCGTGGCGGGAAAGCACGAAAAGGCCAATTCGCCGATGGTGACGCTCGCCACCGCGCACCCGGCGAAATTCCCCGCGGCCGTAAAATCCGCATCCGGTATTGACCCCGCGCTTCCGACGTGGCTTGCTGATTTGATGGACAAGGAGGAGCGCTTCCAGATCATGAAGCCCGAGCTTAAAGCCGTCGAAACCTTCATCGGCAAGCATTCCCGGGCCTGAGAGACGGCAGGCGCAGAAAGATAGCCAATGACAGTTGAGTGCACCCGGCTAAAATCCGGGCTGACAGTAGTGACCCAGACGATGCCGCATCTCGAAAGCGTTGCGCTCGGCGTCTGGATCAAATCGGGTTCGCGCAATGAGACGACAGACGAGCATGGCATTGCCCACCTGCTCGAGCATATGGCTTTCAAGGGAACGAAGCGGCGCAGCGCCCGCGAGATCGCCGAGGAAATCGAGGATGTAGGCGGCGAAGTGAACGCCGCGACATCGACAGAGACGACCTCCTACTACGCCCGCGTGCTGAAGGACCATGTTCCGCTCGCCGTCGATATCCTGGCCGACATCCTGACCGAATCAGCCTTCGAGGAAGAAGAGCTGGAGCGGGAGAAGCAGGTCATCCTGCAGGAGATCAACGCCGCCAACGACACGCCCGATGACGTCGTGTTCGACCGCTTTTCCGAAGTCGCCTATCGCGACCAGACGCTCGGCCGCGCCATTCTCGGCACGCCGCAGACGGTCGTTTCCTTCACGCCGCAGCAGATTCGCGGCTATCTCAGCCGCAACTACACGACCGACCGGATGTTCGTGGTCGCCACCGGCGCCGTCGATCACCAGGACTTCGTGCGCATGGTCGAGGATCGCTTCGCGGCGCTGCCGACCGCGCCGAGCGCGCCCCCGGTCATGGAAGCCGCGCATTATGTCGGCGGCAACATTCGCGAGACGCGCGACCTGATGGACGCGCAGATCCTGCTCGGTTTCGAAGGCAAAGCCTACCACGCCCGCGACTTCTACTGTTCGCAGATCCTCGCCAACATCCTTGGCGGCGGCATGTCGTCCAGGCTGTTCCAGGAAGTGCGCGAAATCCGCGGCCTCTGCTATTCCATCTATGCCTTCCACTGGGGTTTCTCCGACACCGGCATCTTCGGCATCCATGCCGCGACCGGCGGCGAGAACCTGCCGGAACTGGTGCCCGTGATCATCGACGAGCTGCACAAGTCGGCAGCGTCGATCGACCAGAAGGAAATCGAGCGCGCCCGCGCACAGATTCGCGCCCAGCTTCTGATGGGCCAGGAAAGCCCGGCGGCGCGCGCGGGGCAGATCGCCCGGCAGATGATGCTCTACGGCCGGCCGATCTCCAATCCGGAGATGATGGAGCGGCTGGAAGGCATCACGGTGGATCGCCTGACCGATCTGGCGGGCCGACTGTTCTTCGATACCGTCCCGACGCTTTCGGCGATCGGCCCGCTCGAACACCTGGCACCGATGGAAGACATCGCCGCTTCGCTCACGGCGCCCGCCGTGCAAAAGCAGGCCAGCCTCTAACGCCATCCATCCTGCCGGGAGTAATCGATGACAAAATCGGTTTTTCGGTTCCTGTCACGGCAGCCGGAAGCAGTGGAACTCGAGAACGAGCACTATGTGCTCCGCCTCCCGCGCTATCAGGATTTCAACCAGTGGCACAAGCTGCGGGCATCCAGCCGGCAGTTTCTGGAACCTTGGGAGCCGACATGGCGCCGCGACGAGCTGACGGAGGGCGCCTATCGCGCCCGCGTCATTCGCGGCAAGCAGGAATACGCCTCCGGCCAGGCCGTGCCGCTCCTGCTTTTTCACAAGCAGAACATGACGTTGCTCGGCGGCATCACCGTCGGATACATCCGCCGGGGCGCCGCGCAAAGCTGCATGATCGGCTACTGGATGGGCGAGGCTCATGCCGGCCAGGGCCATATGTTCGCCGCACTTCGGTTGGTTATACCCTACATCTTCGCGGGGCTTGAGTTGCACCGCATCGAAGCAGCCTGTATTCCAGATAACGCTCGGAGCATCCGCCTGCTTGAAAAAGCCGGGTTTCAGCGGGAAGGCTATCTGCGCGGATACTTGAAGATAAACGGTCAGTGGCATGATCACGTGATGTTTTCACTGCTCGCCACGGATACGGATAAAGGCAGGATAACCGACAGCCGATGACTGAAAACCGTATGCTGCCCTCATCACCGACCGGACGATTGATCGCGGTGATCGCAGCGCTTTTTATGTCGGCCTTGATGCTGGTGGCCGGCGCCGCGCAGGCGGCCGAGCCGGTGAAGATCTCCCGTGACGACACCGCGCTCGACCTGACGGCGACGACGGAAATCTATGCCAACCAGGGCGAAGCCTTCCAGGTTTCGACCGCTGCCGGCGCCGACGGCATCCGCCGCCGCATCGAGGTACGCTCGAGCTCCGGCAACCACCAGGGCGACTGGGCCGTGTTCGCGCTCGCCAACGTCTCCGACGAACAGCTGGAGCGCGTGATCGTCGCGCCGCATTTTCGTCTGGTGAATTCCAAGCTTTTCTGGCCGGATCTCGGCTCTCAGCGCATCACGGCGATCACGCCGAGCGAAGGCTTCGCGCTCGACCGCCAGCAGAGCGACGAGGCCGACGTGTTCCGCATCACGCTCAATCCGGGCGCCGTCATCACCTTCGTCGCCGAGCTTTCGACGCCGGAACTGCCTCAGATCTATCTGTGGGAGCCCGACGCCTACAAGGACACGATCAACGCGTTCACGCTCTATCGCGGCATCGTGCTGGGGATTGCCGGCCTGCTCGCGGTGTTCCTGACGATCCTGTTCGTGGTCAAGGGCACCTCGATGCTGCCGGCGACGGCAGCACTCGCCTGGGCGGTGCTCGGCTATATCTGCGTCGATTTCGGCTTCCTCGGCAAGCTGATCAGCATCGCTTCGGCGGACCAGCGAATATGGCGCGCCTGCGCGGAAGTGGCGCTGGCCTCGAGTTTCGTGATCTTCCTGTTCACCTATCTCAACCTCAACCGCTGGCACACGCATCTCGGCTATCTGACGCTCGCCTGGGTGCTCGGACTGGCGCTGTTGTTCGGGGTTGCCATCTACGACCCGGCGATCGCTGCCGGTATCGCGCGGCTATCCTTCGCGCTGACGGCGACGATGGGCCTGCTGCTCATCATCTATCTCGGCCTCAACCGCTATGACCGCGCCATTCTGCTGGTGCCGGCCTGGGCGCTGATCCTGGTGTGGATCTTCGGCGCCTGGCTGACGATCACCGGCCGGCTCGACAACGATATCATCCAGCCGGCGCTCGGCGGCGGCCTGGTCCTGATTGTGCTCCTGATCGGCTTCACCGTCATGCAGCACGCCTTTGCCGGCGGTGCTTTCCAGCAGGGGCTGTTCTCCGATCTCGAGCGCCAGTCGCTTGCCGTCGCCGGCTCCGGCGACATGGTGTGGGACTGGGACGTGGCGCGCGACCGCGTCGTCACCATTCCCGACGTCTCGGTGAAGCTCGGCCTGTCGCCCGGCACCATGCATGGCGCGGCCCGCAACTGGCTGCCGCGGCTGCATCCCGATGATCGCGACCGTTTCCGCGCGACGCTCGACGTGCTGCTCGAACACCGCCGCGGGCGGCTGAACCACGAATTCCGCATTCGCGCCGAAGACGGGCATTTCCACTGGCTCTTGATCCGCGCGCGGCCGGTGCTCGGCTCGAACGGCGAGATCATCCGCTGCGTCGGCACCATCGTCGATGTCACCGAGCAGAAGAACTCGATCGAGCGGCTGCTGCACGACGCGCTGCACGACAACCTTACCGGCCTGCCGAACCGGCAGCTGTTCCTCGACCGCCTGCAGGCGGTGCTGGCTCTGGCGCCAAGCGGGGAGACGCTGCGGCCGACGGTGATGGTCATCGACATCGACCGCTACAAGATGGTCAACGACGCGCTGGGCATCGCCGCCGGCGACAACATCCTGATCGCGCTGACGCGCCGCCTCCGTCGTCTGCTCAAGCCGCAGGATACGCTGGCGCGTCTCTCCGGCGACCAGTTCGGCCTCGTGCTGACCTCGGAACGCGACCCGGCCAAGGTCGCCGATTTCGCCGATGCGATCAGCAAGGCGATCATGGTGCCGATCAACTTCGCCAATCGCGAGATCATCCTCACCGCCTCGATCGGGCTCTCATCCTTCGTCGGCCAGCAGGAAACGGCGGCCGGGATGCTGAGCGACGCCGAGCTTGCCATGTACCGGGCGAAACGCGCCGGCGGCAACCGCGTCGAGCCGTTCCAGCCCGCCTTCCGCGACTTCGGCGCCGACCGTCTGCAGCTCGAATCCGACCTCCGCCGGGCGCTGGAGCGCAAGGAGCTGTCGATGGTCTATCAGCCGATCGCAGGGCTTGAGGACGTGGAGATCGCCGGCTTCGAGGCGCTGATGCGCTGGGAGCATCCCAAGCGCGGCACCATTCCGCCGAGCGAGTTCATCCCGATCGCCGAGACATCCGACATCATCAACATGCTCGGCGTCTTCGCGCTGGAGCAGGCGACAAACGATCTCATGGCATGGGAAGGCCAGACCGGCGAACTGCCGATCTTCGTCTCCATCAACCTTTCCAGCGCGCAGCTTCTGAACAACGAGCTTTACGACGACGTGCGCTCGGTGCTGGCCAAGACCCATTGCGACCCGTCGCGGCTGAAGCTCGAACTGACCGAAACCATGGTCATGGAGAACCCGGAACAGGCGCGCCTAGTGCTGGAGAAGCTGAAGGAGACCGGCATGGGCCTGGCGCTCGACGACTTCGGCACCGGCCATTCGTCGCTTTCCTACCTCACGCGCTTCCCGTTCGACACCATCAAGCTCGACAAGACGCTGGTGCGTGATGCGACCGACCGCAAGGCCACCATCCTGCGCTCCGTCATCTCGATGGCGCGCGAGCTGGAGATGAAGGTCGTCGCCGAGGGGATCGAGTCCAACGAGGATGCGATCGAATTGGCGAAGATGGGCTGCACCTACGGCCAGAGCTATCTCTTCGGCCCGCCGATGGCATCGGAATCGGTATTGCGGCTGCTGAAGGAACGCTTCCCGCTGACCAAGCGCGCCTGACGTCAGTCAGGCGGCTTCCTGCCTGCGCTCGGCGACCCGTGCCTGGATGAGCCTGTGCAGATATTCGAGCTTCGCCACCACGGGCGGCGACAGCACGAAGGGATAGGAATCGGGCTGACCCATGCTGCGCTGGATGGCGTTGATCGCAACCGACAGCGGTATCCAGGCGCTGACCAGCTGCTCGGCGCTCGCCGCGCGATAGGGATCGAAATCCACTTCCGCCGCCATCTCCTCATGCCCCCTGGGATCGATGGCGATGCCGAAACCACGCGCCGTTTCCAGCGTATCGACGATATGCAGATAGTGCGCGAAGCACTCGGCGAAGTCTTCCCAGGGGTGGGCGGTCGCATAGGTGCTGATGAAGCTCAGCTGCCAATCGGGCGGCGCACCGTTTTGATAGTGGTCCTGCAGGGCCAGGCCATAATCCTGCCGCTCGTCGCCGAACACCGCACGAAAACCCTCGAAGGCATCGCGATCGCGAACCAGCTTGTTCCAGACGAAGTGGCCGATCTCGTGGCGGAAGTGGCCGAGCAGCGTGCGATACGGTTCGTTCATCGAGGCGCGCGCCTGCTCGCGTGTAAGGTCGTCGGCCTCCGCCGCGCGGATGGCGATGACGCCCTCGTCATGGCCGGTCATGGCGGGAACGACGTTGCCGTCGGATTGCACTTCGTCCTCCAGAAAATCGAAGACGAGGCCGCCTGCGGGATCTTCGGTTCGATCGGGTGGAGAGAGCCGCCAGCGCAGCAGCGAATAGAAGAGATGGCGCTGCGCCTGGCTGATGCGGCGCCAACGCTCGATGCCGTCCTGCATATTGGTGTTCGGCACCAGCCTGTTGTAATGGCAGGCGACGCAGAACTCTCCCTCGCCCTCCGCCGGGATCAGCCAGTTGCAGATATCGAGGCCGGCATTGGCGCAGAAGCGCACGCGGCGACCGGGATCGGCGGTGAGCTGCCAGGCGTCGTCGGCGGGCTCCAGCGCATGCATCTTCAGGTCATCCGGCAGGAAGCCGAGCCGATGACCGCAGCGAACGCATTGGCGATTATCGAAGTGCACAACCTGATCGCAGCTCTCGCAGGCAAACAGTCTCATCGGTTTCCTGTTCCCGGTTCAGGAGATTAAAAAAATGCCCGCGGCGCCAAGGCGCAGCAGGCATCGTTCGGACATCGGATCGCTCAGAGGCGGTCGACGGCGTCCTTAAGCTTGTCCTTGACCTTGCCGGTGGCGACCTGCGCCTTGCCCTTGGCTTCCTGGGCCGCGCCTTTTCCGCGAAGCGCCGGATCGTCGGTTGCCTTGCCTGCCGCCTGCTTGGCCTTGCCGGCGATTTCATTGGCCTTGCCGGCGATCTTGTCGGTGGTGCTACCCATTTGCTGTCTCCTTGTGGGATCGGGGACATCTTGTCCCGCTTGCCGATAGGAAACGTGCGTTTCGAAAAATCGTTCCGGCGATTTACGCGTGGCCGGCTTCGGCAGACAGCATCGCGGCGGTGACGCCCATCGATGCCAGGGCGCGCTCATACTTGTCGTCGAGCGAGCGGTCGAAGATCAGTTCTTCGTTGGCGGCGCAATTGAGCCAGCCATTGCCGGCGACCTCCGCCTCCAGCTGTCCGGCACCCCAACCGGCATAGCCGAGCAGCATGGTGGCGCGCTTCGGCCCCTCGCCCTTGGAGATGGCGCGGATGATATCCAGCGTCGCGGTCATGCAGATGTCGTCGCTGACGGGGATGCTGGAATCGCAGAGGTAATCATCGGAGTGCAGCACGAAGCCGCGGCCGCTCTCGACCGGTCCGCCGGTCTGGATCGGGAAGTCGCGGGCCGGCGACGGAAGCACGATGGCTTCGTCGTCCTTGATCATCTCAAGATGCAGCAGAACGTCGGTGAAGGTCAGGTTTTGCGGGCGATTAATGACGAAGCCCATCGCGCCCTGATCGGAGTGCGCGCAGATGTAGATCACCGTGCGCGCGAAGTTGCGGTCCTCCATGCCCGGCATGGCGATGAGGAACTGCCCATCGAAGAAGCCGCGTTCGCGTCTGTTCTTCAGAGTTGCTAACGACATCATTCCTCCTGCTGCCAGACCGCTGAAAGTCCCGACCCGGGAAACATGGGGCAATGTCACAGATCAATCAACTGAAAATGAGAACTTAAATGATAGAGATTGCTGGCAGATTTTCATGATATTCAATAAACCTTTGATCCATGAAGACTATTTCACTTGCCTCATGCGCCATGCCGATAGCCGTTTCTTGCCTTGTGGCAATGCTGGCGACGAGCCATGCCGCCCGGGCGGAAACCAGCGCATGGGCCGATAACGAAGGCGGGCGAATGCGGCTCGTGGCGCTTCCCGCCGACAGTGACGGACACATTCGCGCGGGGCTGCAGATCGAGCCGAAACCGGGCTGGATCACCTATTGGCGCGAGCCCGGAAATGCCGGGATTCCACCGCAGGTTACCGTCGCGACCCCGGGCGTCTCACTCGACGCGATGCTCTATCCGGTGCCCAAGCATATCGTCACCGATGCGGTCGATGAGGTCGCCTATGACGGCACGGTGACGCTTCCGCTGCGGCTGACGGCCACGGACGGCAAGCCGGCCAAGCTCGAGGTCGATGCCTTCATCGGCATCTGCAAGGATATCTGCATTCCCTTCCAGGCGAAGCTCTCGCTCGACTTCCTTTCGCCGCCGCAATCGCGACCGGAGGAGAAGGCCATTCTCGACGCCGCCGAAACACGACTGCCGATGGAACCCTCCTCCGACTTCGAGGTCACCGCGCATGCGCTGTCTCCCGACATGAAGGAACTGTCGCTCGAGATCACCCTGCCGGAAGCCGGTGAGACGGCGCCGGAAGTGATCATCGCCGGCCCGAGCGGCTATGCCTTCACCAAGCGCAAGACCAGCAAGCGCGATGGCACCAGCTTTTCAACCACCATCGCGGTGGGCAAGCTCCCGAGGAATTACGACGTGAAGGGCAAGACATGGACAGCACTGGTCATCGACGGCGATCGCGCCATCGAGACCCCGCTTGCCTTTGAGTGATGCCGTCCTATAGTCCTGCGAACCGGCAACCCGCCGCCTTCCATTCCAGACAAGACGAGGACAGACCCATGACCATCGCGATCGGCGACAAGCTTCCCGCTGCGACCTTCAAGGAAAAGACCGCCGACGGCCCGGTCGAGACCACGACCGACGCGCTGTTCTCCGGCAAGCGCGTCGTGCTCTTCGCCGTCCCCGGCGCGTTCACGCCGACCTGCTCGCTGAACCACCTCCCCGGCTATCTCGAAAACCGCGACGCGATCCTCGCCAAGGGCGTGGACGACATCGCCGTCGTCGCCGTCAACGACTGGCACGTGATGGGCGCCTGGGCACAATCCTCCGGCGGCCTCGGCAAGATCCACTTCCTGCCCGACTGGGACGCCTCCTTCACCAAGGCGCTCGGCCTCGACGCCGACCTCTCCGGCGGCGGCCTCGGCGTTCGCTCCAAGCGCTACTCGATGCTGGTCGAAGACGGCGTGGTGAAGTCGCTCAACGTCGAGGAAAACCCCGGCCAGGCGACGGTCTCGGGCGCCGCGACGATGATCGAGCAGCTCTGAAGAGATGTTTGCTGGCGGGAGGTTATTTTGCCCTCTCGCTCCTGCTGCGCCGTTGGATTCGCGGCTGCTTGCTTAGATCCTCGGCACGATGGCCGAGGATGACGGCGCGCAAGGGAAAGCGGTGTCGTTTCAATATGTTGACGACGGCGCCATCCTCTCGACCGTCATGCTCGGGCTCGTCCCAAGTATCTGCTGCGGGTGCAGCTTGCTCGACGTGAATGGACGCTGGGCGCAGAGGAGGCTGCGAGTGCCTGTTCGGACGCAAGTACGCACCCGCCCACAAATTCCAGTGGCTCCGGCTCCCCTCATCCCCCTGCACCGTCGCATTCCCGGAGGCGGGCTTAGATCCTCGGCACGTTGGCCGAGGATGGCGCTGAGAGCGTGGCGGCGCTTTCACCCTTCATCCCCAATCGGCAATTCACTTCCCTGTTCTCCACAAACCTCTGCCGACCGTCGATATTTTTTCACGCTCGGCCGCTTGCATTCCGGCTCGAGTTTTCGTTATAACGTTACCAAGTAATGTTATTACATATTGAGCACCCATATGACCTTCCTGAACAATCTCACCGCTGGCCTGATGAGCGCCTCAGCGGTCAGCCGCATTATCGGCGCGGCGCTTGTCGCCGGGCTGCTCTGGGCCGCCATCGCATGGGCGGTACAGTTGCCGTGAGCGAAGCGTTGATCCGGCTTTCCAACCTTACCGTCGCCTACGACAGGCATCCCGCCGTGCACCACGTTTCCGGCACGATCGCGACCGGCAGCCTGACTGCCATTGCCGGGCCGAACGGGGCCGGCAAGTCGACGCTGCTGAAGGCGATCATGGGCGAGCTCAGGCCGAGCGAGGGGCGCGTCGAGCACCAGTTGCAGCGCACCGATTTCGGCTACCTGCCGCAGGCGGCGGATATCAACAGGCGGTTTCCGATCTCGGTGCTCGATACGGTGCTGCTTGGCGCATGGCGGCAGGCGGGGGCGTTTTCGCGGGTTTCGGGCACGGAGATGGTGAAGGCGCGCGAGGCGATCTCGGCGGTCGGGCTTGAGGGCTTCGAACGGCGGCAGATCGGGTCGCTGTCATCGGGCCAGCTGCAACGCGTGCTGTTTGCGCGGCTGCTGTTGCAGGATGCCAAGGTGATCCTGCTCGACGAGCCGTTTACCGCGATCGACGCCCGCACCACCCGCGACCTGATCGAGATGATCCTGACCTGGCATGGCGACGGGCGGACGATCGTGGCGGTGCTGCACGACTTCGAGCAGATCCGCGCACATTTCCCGCAGACGCTGCTTCTCGCCCGCGAGATGATCGATTGGGGGCCGACGGCGACAGCCATGTCAGCCGAGAACCTGTTGAAAGCGCGGGCGATGGCCGAGCGCTGGGATGAGGACGCAGACGCCTGCGCGCCCGCCGCATGACCATCTACGATCTCTTCTTCGCGCCCTTCGTCGATTACGGCTTCATGCGCCGGGCGCTGGTCGCGTGCCTTTGCCTCGGGCTCGGTTCCGGACCGATCGGCGTGTTTTTGATGCTGCGGCGCATGAGCCTGATGGGCGATGCGATGAGCCATGCGATCCTGCCGGGTGCGGCGATCGGCTATCTCGTCGCCGGCTCGCTGTCGCTGACGGCGATGGGGATCGGCGGGCTGGTGGCGGGGCTTGCGGTGGCGCTGCTGTCGGGTGCGGTCAGCCGGGTGACGGTGCTGCAGGAGGATGCGAGCTTTGCCAGCTTCTATCTCGCGTCGCTGGCGCTCGGCGTGCTGATCGTCTCGCTGAGGGGTTCCAATATCGACCTGCTGCACGTGCTGTTCGGCACCATTCTCGCCATCGATCCCCCTGCCCTCTACCAGATCGGCGCGATCACGACGCTGACGCTGATCGTGCTCGCCGCGATCTACCGGCCGCTGATCGCGGAGTGCTTCGACCCGAGTTTCCTGCGTGTTATCGGCGGGCGCGGTCCGGTCTATCACTTCCTGTTCCTGCTGCTCGTCGTGCTCAATCTCGTCGCCAGCTTCCAGGCGCTTGGTACGCTGATGGCTGTGGGGCTGATGATGCTGCCGGCCGCGATCGCGCAGCTCTGGTCGCGCAGCCTGCCCTCGATGATGCTGGTGGCGGCCTTGAGTGCCGCGGCATCCGGCTATTTCGGGCTGATCGCCTCCTACCATTTCGAGCTCGCCTCCGGGCCGACGATCATCATGACGGCGGCGGCGATCTACGGCTTTTCCATCTTCTTCGCACCGTCGGGCCTTGCCCGGCGTCTTTTCCCCCGCGCCCATCTCAAGGGCTAACCAAAGGATCCTTCTATGCCCCATAGAAGATTGCTTCTTGCCGCCTCGCTTCCCGCGCTGATGGCCTTCTCGGCCATGCCGGCATCGGCCGAAACGCTTCATGTCGTGGCCTCGTTCACCGTGCTGGCCGATGTGGTCAAACAGGTTGGTGGCGACCATGTCGAGGTCAAGAGCCTCGTCGGGCCGAACGGCGACCCCCACGAATTCGAGCCCTCGCCCACCGACGCCAAGAACCTGAAGGCCGCGAAGGTCACCTTCGTCAGCGGCGAAGGGCTGGAAGGCTGGATGGACCGGCTGATCGCGGCTTCGGGCTACAAGGGCACGCCGGTGACCGTTTCCGAGGGTGTGAAGACGCGCACCATGGAAGAGGACGGGCAGACAGTGACCGATCCGCATGTGTGGAACAGCCCCGTCAGCGTCAAGGTCTGGGTCGCCAACATCGAGAAGGCGCTGACATCGGCCGATCCAGCCGATGCGGCGGCGTTCAAGGCCAATGCCGAGGCGTATACCAAGAAGCTCGACGAGATGGACGCCTATGCCAAGGCGAAGTTCAAGGATATCCCCGAGGACCATCGCAAGGTGCTGACCAGCCATGACGCCTTCGGCTATTTCGGCCGGGAATATCATGTGAGCTTCCTGGCGCCGCTCGGCGTTTCCACCGAAAGCGAGGCGTCGGCCGCCGAAGTCGCCAAGCTGATCGAGCAGATCAAGGCCGAGCACGTGAAGACCTATTTCTTCGAAAACTCCAACGATCCGCGCCTCGTCAAGCAGATCGCCAAGGCAACGGGGGCGGAGCCGGGCGGCGAGCTCTATGTGGAATCGCTTTCGGATGCCAAGGGCCCGGCATCCACCTACGAGAAGATGTTCCGCTACAATGTCGACCAGATCTCTGCAGCCATGCGCAAGGGCAGCTGACGACGGAAACCGAGACGTTCGACCTGCGGGATCAGACCTGCAGGTCGAAGACGATCAGGCCGCCGAGGCCGCCATCCAGCGACGAGACGATGCGTTCGCCGACGGCGACATGCTCGGGATGGACGAGATAGGCGTCGCGCGCTTCCGGGCTTTCGAAGGTGACGGCAAAGCCATCGACGAAGCCGGCATGCAGGCCCTCCGGCGAGACGTTGGGGCCGTATTTGATATCCAGAATACCCGGAATGACCTGCTTCAGCGCGACGATCTGCTCGAATAAGGACTGCTTCTCTTCGCCCGTGATGGCCGATTTCAGCCGCATCAGCACCGAGTGCAGG
This sequence comes from Hyphomicrobiales bacterium, assembly GCA_900471485.1. Lineage (GTDB taxonomy): Bacteria > Pseudomonadota > Alphaproteobacteria > Rhizobiales > Rhizobiaceae > Rhizobium. The sequence goes on along the minus strand of UCEU01000013.1, from coordinate 143,559 downwards.
ATCATATGGTCGCCTCCCGACATGTTGTTATCGTTAGAGCATAGTGGGAATGCGGCCATGGGCAAGGTGCAAAGATTGGCCCTCCCCGAAGCGCGCCGCCCTCGCCTCACTTCTTCGTCAGCGACCGTTTCGGGCGACCAAAGCGTCGTAAACGGGACGACGCCGGCGGCATTCTCCTCTAAGCTGCGACGACAACCGCGAGGGAAGAGGAGCCCGCGCGGACCGCAGCATTTTCAACGGAGGAGATGAAAATGAGCAAGAACCGTGGCGTCGTCTACATGCGGCCCGGCGTTGTCGAAATCCATGACATCGATGATCCCAAGCTCGAGGCACCCGATGGGCGCCGCATCGAGCATGGCGTGATCCTGAAGGTGATCTCGACCAATATCTGCGGATCGGACCAGCACATGGTGCGCGGCCGCACCACGGCGATGCCGGGGCTGGTTCTCGGCCACGAGATCACCGGCCAGATCATCGAAAAGGGCATCGACGTCGAGATGCTCGAGGTCGGCGACATCGTCTCGGTACCCTTCAACGTCGCCTGCGGCCGCTGCCGCTGCTGCAAGTCGCAGGACACCGGCGTCTGCCTCACCGTCAACCCGTCGCGCGCCGGCGGCGCCTATGGTTATGTCGACATGGGCGGCTGGATCGGCGGCCAAGCCCGCTACGTCACCATCCCCTACGCAGACTTCAACCTTTTGAAAATTCCGGATCGCGACCGGGCAATGGAGAAGATCCGCGACCTCACCATGCTCTCCGACATCCTGCCGACGGGCTTCCATGGCGCGGTGCGCGCCGGCGTCGGCGTCGGCTCGACCGTCTATGTCGCGGGCGCCGGTCCGGTCGGGCTTGCCGCGGCCGCTTCCGCCCGCATCCTGGGTGCGGCCGTGGTGATGATCGGCGACTTCAACAAGGATCGCCTCGCGCATGCCGCCCGCGTCGGTTTCGAGCCGATCGATCTGTCGAAGAGCGACCGGCTGGGCGACATGATCGCGCAGGTGACCGGGAGCAACGAGGTGGACAGCGCGATCGATGCCGTCGGCTTCGAGGCGCGCGGCCATTCGGGCGGCGAGCAGCCGGCGATCGTGTTGAACCAGATGATGGACATCACCCGCGCCGCCGGCTCGATCGGCATTCCCGGCCTCTACGTGACCGAGGACCCCGGCGCCGTCGACAGCGCCGCCAAGACCGGCAACCTGTCGCTGCGCTTCGGCCTCGGCTGGGCCAAGGCGCAATCCTTCCACACCGGCCAGACGCCGGTGCTGAAGTATAACCGGCAGCTGATGCAGGCGATCCTCCACGACCGCCTGCCGATCGCCGATATCGTCAACGCCAAGGTGATCCCGCTTGAAGAGGCCGTTCAGGGCTACGAGAGCTTCGACCACGGGGCGGCGACGAAATTCGTGCTCGACCCGCATGGGGATGTGGCGAAGGCGGCTTGAGGGATATGAGGATGAGGGGGTGGCTGGCGTTGTGCCGTGTGGCCCCCTCATCTGCCTGCCGGCATCTTCTCCCCGCTGGGGAGAAGGGACTCGTGGCAGGCCGCTCGCTCCATCTTCCCTTCGCCCCAACGGGGAGAAGGTGGCCCGAAGGGTTCAGGTGCAACTTGTTGCACCGGGGATGAGGGGGCCGCTGGCGCTGACGTTAGCCACTTTCGAAACTCCCACCCACAAAACAACATGCCTCTACCCCGGCAGGTTTTACCCCCGGCTGATACGGCATCTGATCGGACGGGGCGCCAAAAGCTGCCTCGTAAATAGTTTAGTTTAGTGACACCTTCCGGCGCCCCGTTCGACGGTCTGCAATCGTGTCCTGGTTCCTTTACCGGGCGGTCGGCATCTTTTCAGAGATATGCTCGTGGACTTGTTGCTTTTCTTGCGCTTTCGCTGCCCGGGCATCCCGAAGGGCCGTCTTGATCGAAGCCGGAGCGGACCTCCGCGGACCTGTCGCCCGCAGCACCCCAGCGCCGTTCCGCAAAACCCTTGCGGATCCACGGTCGGCCAGTCGCCGTCCCTTATGTGCATAGGCGCGTGGTATCGGCGAACCGACCTTCTCACCCGCACACCAACTCTTCGCTGGCGGGACCATTCCGCGACGCCCTTCGTTTCACCCTGCGTCAGGGGCTTCCCGAAAGCGCCGGTCCCGTCTCGCCGGCAACGCAACCGGTGTATCCGAAGACGGGACGGGGTGAGTGTGGCGCAGATAAAGGGCGCGGGGAAAAAGATTCGAGTAAGTGGTTGATATTGTGAGATGTGGGGCGAGGTTGCGGGCGCCGAGGAAGGCGAATGCGGGATGGAGAGGTGGCCGGGTAGCGTCGCCAATGGCGCGACGTAGTCGGCTATTGTGACCGCTATCGGCCCGAAGCGGACGTTAGAGCAAAGCCCGATGGCACAGTTCAGTAGAAATGAACTCTCGACAGCTCGATCTCATATGGATCGAGAAGGATAGGCTTTCCGTTCTCCTTGTATATTTCGAGTTCGGATAGCTTTCCGGTTGTCACGTGCAACGCAATCCTCACAAGTGCTGCCGTGCGTAGGAACCCTGGGTTTCATCGATTACGTCGTCGTAAAACCCTTCGACTGGTATGCAGTCGTTCGGCAGTGGGGATGGAGCATCACTATCTTTCACATCGGCGAGCGGGCCTTGACTACGGAGCATTAAGCTCCATCTACCGACCCGCATCACCTCCAGCGACTTAACCTGTTCGAGGATTTCTGCTCGTCCCCGAAACTCCTCACGCAGCAGATGCATGATAAGGGCATGCTCGGTAACACCGATCGGACGCCAATTCCTGAGCGGTGTGTCGATACCCGTGGGCCCGTCGCATGCTTTTGATGGATACCGCATCCAACCAATCGCCTGTCTGGCTTCTGCCATGGCCGCCTCTGCGCTCGCGAAGATGCCGGACGGACGTTGTCCGACCCAAGAAGGCGGACTGTCATCCCACTCAGAGATCATCTCTTCGGCATATTCGTACTTGCCATCAGAGCGCAAATACACGCTGACACGCCTCGCGTTGTCATCTCGTACAGCCCTCATTGTTAGTTTGCCGGACATGGTACCCTCCGGCCGCAAGCTGAGATGAATTGGAAGAAGTGTCAATGACCGCTCTTGGCGCTAAGCGGACAAACTCCTCGACAATCAACCCAATCCACTGATCATCGGCCCTACCGTGTGGGCCCCTCACCCTACCCTCTCCCCAAGGGGAGAGGGTTCCGCTCTTCCCTTCTCCCCTCGGGGAGAAGGTGGCCCGAAGGGTTCAGGTGCAACAAGTTGCACCGGGGATGAGGGGGCCGCTGGCGCGGAGTTAGCTGCTTGATCAAGCTCCCTCTGCGCGTTTGCCCACCCCACCCAGCCTCTCCGCCACCTCAAACAGCGCCGGCACCGCCGGATTGCTGGACGCAGCCGAGGCGCAGAGCACGATGTCGAACTCCGGCGGGTCCTTGATCGGCCGCGAAACCAGCCCTTCGGCCAGATCGGCGCAGAGCGATTGCGGGATGAGCGCGATGCCCAGGCCCTCGGCGACGAGGCGGATGATGGTGTGCTGCAGGCGGGGTTCGAAGGCGAAATGCGGGACGACGCCTGGGGAGGCGCAGTAGTTGCGGATGGCGTCGCGGAGCGTCGGCGTGACGCTTGCGGGGGCGGCGATCAGGCGTTCGCTTGCGAGATCGGTTGGGCCGGCGATGTCGAGTTTCGCCAGGCGGTGATCTCGCGGCACGATCAGGCGCAGGCGGTCGCGGGCGAGAAGCGTGGTGCGCAGGTGCGTGGCCGGGCTGCCACCGAAGGTGACGGCGGCGTCGAGGCGGCCTTCGATCAGCATCTCCTCGATATCCGTGGGTATGCGCTCCTCGAGCACGAGGCGCACATCCGGGCGCGCCTCGGAATAGAGCCGCACCAGCGCCGGGACGACGCTGTAGGCGGCGTTCATCATGAAGCCGAGCTTCAATTCACCCTTCACGCCTGAGGCCACCAGCTGCACATCGCGGCAGGCGGCGTCGAAATGGGCGAGCACGGCGCGGCACTCCTCGAGAAAATGCCGGCCCGCCGCCGTCAGCGCGACGTTGCGGGAATTGCGCTCGAAGAGGCGGGCGCCCAGCGTCTTCTCGATCGCGGCGATCTGCCGGCTGAAGGGCGGCTGGCTCATGTTCATGCGCGCCGCCGCGTGGCCGAAGTGCAGCGTCTCGGCGAGCGCCACGAAATAGCGCATGTGGCGCGTATCCATTCCATACCTCTGGAGTATCGATCAGCGATGATATCGACATTGGATTATATCGATATCAGGGGCTAGACAATGGCCTTTGCAACCTGAGTTCCTTCCCCCAATGCTGACCAATCTCCTCATCGTGCTCCCGATCTTCGCGCTGATCCTGACCGGATGGATCGCGCGCAAGACCGACGCGCTCGGCCCCAATGCGACGCGCGAGGTGAACCGGCTGGTGGTCTATCTGGCGCTGCCCGCTTTGCTCTTCGACATCATGGCCAACGCGAAGCTCTCGCAGATCTGGCAGCCGGGCTTCATCCTCGCCTTCACCTCGGGCTGCGCCATCATCTTTTGCGCGACGCTCTGGTGGCGGATGGCCAAGGGGCGGCATCTGGCGGATGCGGCGATCGACAGCCTGAACGCCAGCTACGCCAATACGGGGTTCGTCGGCTTTCCGCTGGTGCTTTCTGTTGTCGGCGACAACGGCATGGCGCCGACGCTGATCGCGACGATCGTCACCGTCTGCGTGCTCTTCGCCGTCGCCATCGTATTGATCGAGGGCGGGTTGCAATCGGAGACGCGGCGGCGCGATATCGCCAGGAAGACCTTTCTCTCGCTGGCCAAAAACCCGCTTCTGATCGCGCCGGTGCTGGGGGCGCTGTTCATGGTCTCGGGCGTAGCACTGCCGGCGCCGGTACATGCGTTCCTAAAACTTCTCGGCGGGGCGGCCTCGCCCTGCGCGCTGATTGCACTCGGATTGTTTCTGGCGGGATCGAAGGCTGGGGCTGCGACCGAGCGGGCTGCGACTGCGGGGATACTCGTCGGGCTGAAGCTGGTTGCGCAGCCTTTGGTGACCTGGGTCATTGCCGGGCCGCTGCTGCAGTTGCCGCCGGTTGCGGTGCATACCTGCGTGCTGCTCGCGGCGCTGCCGACGGGGACCGGGCCGTTCATGCTGGCGGAGTTTTATGGGCGCGAGGCGAGCCTGACGGGACGGGTGGTACTGGCCTCGACGGTGCTGTCGATCGCAACGATCTCGGCCTATCTCGTCATTGCCGGACGGTGACGGGCAGCCTCCTCATCCGATGATCGAAGCGCTTGCCGGATTGATTCACAGAAGCGCTCTATCCGATTGATTTTACGGATCGCGCAGGCGGCATTTTTCAATCGAAGCCGTATGCCGCGCGGGCCTCGAAGCAGGCGCCGTCGCCCGGCATGCAGGAGCGGCAGATGTCCGGCCGGATATCGTAGACCATGCAGGCGGTGTGGACGCCGACGCTGCCTGATAGCGCCGAACATCGGTCGCCGTCGCAGCGCATGCCCTGTTCGTCATCGGCGACGAAATGCGGCGGCAGCTCGTCCAGCTCCTCGTCGGTCTCGGTCGAAAACCGCGGCCAGCTGGCGTCATAGGCGCAACAGGCGCCGCAGCTCTGGCAGTCGAAATCGACGACCGCGTTCAGCGGCGGCACGGTCGATGGCACGGCGGTCATGGGCGTCTTCTTTCCAATATCGAGCGGCGAAGAGTGCGCCATGACTGTGTCCTATTTACCGCCGCGCCTACCGCTTCTTGAACGGCTCCATGCCCTTGCGGGCGAGTTCGTCGGCGCGTTCGTTTTCCGGGTGGCCGGCGTGGCCCTTGACCCAGTGCCACTTGACCTTGTGGCGCTGGTTGGCGGCGTCGAGTGCCTGCCAGAGTTCGCCGTTCTTCACCGGCTTCTTGTCCGCGGTCTTCCAGCCGTTTTTCTTCCAGCCGAAGATCCACTTCGAAATGCCGTCCATGACGTATTTGCTGTCGGTGTGGAGATCGACCTCGCAGGCGCTTTTCAGCGCCGTCAGCGCCGAGATGGCGGCAAGCAGCTCCATGCGGTTGTTGGTGGTTTCCGCCTCGCCGCCGCAGAGCTCCTTCTCGACCTCGCCATAGCGCAGCACCGCGCCCCAGCCGCCGGGGCCGGGATTTCCGGAGCAGGCGCCGTCGGTGTAGATATCAACGTGCTTCATGGCGTGAGCCCGTATTCGGCGGCGGATTTGATCTGCCGGTGGAAGCGCAGCTTGCGCAGGTATTCGAGCGGGTCCTTCTTCGTGACCATCGCGCCCTCCGGCGTCATCAGCCAGTCGTAGAGGCGGGTGAGGAAGAAGCGCAGCGCCGAGCCGCGCGAGAGGATCGGAAGTGCTGCCAGTTCTGCGTCGCTCAGCGGACGCACGCTGGTGTAGCCCTCGAGCATCGCCATGCCCTTGGTAATGTTATAGGCGCCGTCCTTTTCGAAGCACCAGGCGTTGAGGATGATCGAGACGTCGTAGGCGAGCAGATCGTTGCAGGCGAAGTAGAAGTCGATCAGGCCCGAGAGGTCGTCGCCCAGGAAGAAGACGTTGTCGGGGAAGAGATCGGCGTGGATGACGCCCGCGGGGAGATCCTTCGGCCAGTTCGCCGAGAGATGGTCGAGCTCGCCCTGGATCTCGGACTTGAGGCCGGTCTCGACTTCGTCGGCGCGCGCTTCGGACTTGTCCCACAGTTCCTGCCAGCCGCCGATCGAGAGCGCGTTGGGGCGCTTGAGGTCGAAGCCCTCGCCGGCGATGTGCATGCGGGCGAGCGCCTTGCCGACCTCGCGGCAATGCCTGGCTTCCGGCTTGCGCAGCCACATGCCTTCGAGGAAGGAGATGAGGGCAGCGGGGCGGTCCGACAGCTGGCCGAGCAGCGCGCCATCCTTGCGCGGCAGCGGCAGCGGGCAGGACAGGCCGCGGGCGGAAAGATGCTGCATCAGGCCGAGGAAGAACGGCAGATCGGTCTTTTCGACGCGCTTTTCGTAGAGCGTCAGGATCAGCGGGTCCTTCGACGTATGCAGCAGGAAGTTGCTGTTTTCGACGCCCTCGGCGATGCCCTTGTAGGACAACAGCGTGCCGGCGTCATATTCCGTCAGGAACCACTTCAGATCGTCTTCGGAGATATCGGTGTAGACTGCCAAGGCGGGCTCTCGTTTTCGGTTTGGTGCTTCGGTCGGCTTCGGGCGGCGCAGATGATACCCCCCTCTGCCCTGCCGGGCATCTCCCCCACAAGGGGGGAGATTGGCCGGGGGGAGCGTCTTCCCCAAACAATTGAAGATATTGGCCGGGGTCAAGCCGGCCTTGGCCGTCAGCCGTTGACGAACGCCATGTCCGCCGTCGTCAGCTCGATGTCGCGCAGTTCGCGGTTGACGAGGAAGTGCTCGTTTTCCTGCACGGTTTCGGCAAGCTCGACCTTGGCATCGAACCGGGCGCGAAAAGCCTCGATGATCTCGTTGACGATGACCTCGGGGGCCGAGGCGCCGGCCGAGAGGCCAAGCGTGCCGACGTGGCCGATATCGTCCCAATCGAGCTCGGAGGCGCGCTGCACCAGGATCGATTTCTTCGCCCCTGCCCTCAGCGCCACTTCGACGAGACGCTTGGAATTGGACGAATTGGGCGCGCCGACGATGATGAAGAGATCGCAGCCGGGCGCCGCCTGCTTGACGACTTCCTGGCGGTTGGTCGTGGCGTAGCAGATCGAATCGGCCGATGGCGCGGTCAGGTTCGGGAAGCGCTCCTGCAGGCGGGCGATGACGCCGGCGGTGTCGTCGACCGAGAGCGTCGTCTGCGTGACATAGCCGAGATTGTCGGGATCGACCGGCTCGTAGAGATCGACGTCGGCGATGGTCTCGACCAGCGACACGGCGCCTTCGGGGAGCTGGCCCATGGTGCCGATCACCTCCGGGTGGCCGGCATGGCCGATCAGGACCACGTGGCGGCCGAGCTTGTTGTGGCGCATGGCCTGCTTGTGGACCTTGGAGACCAGCGGGCATGTTGCGTCGAGATAGAAGAGGTTGCGCGTGGTCGCATCCTCCGGCACCGATTTCGGCACGCCATGGGCGGAGAAGACCACCGGCTGGGCGCGATGCTCTTCCGGGATCTCGTTCAATTCCTCGACGAAGACGGCGCCCTTGGCTTCCAGGCCCTCGACGACATAGCGGTTATGAACGATCTCGTGCCTGACATAGACGGGCGCGCCATAGGATTTCAGCGCCAGAACGACGATCTGGATTGCCCGGTCGACGCCAGCGCAGAAGCCGCGCGGCCCGCAGAGCCTGATCGTCAGTGGAGGTTTCGCCGCAATATTCATGTCTTTTCCGGTTTATGCAGATACGCGTCTCTAGCCCAATATAGGCACGAATTGAAGCGATACTATTGCGCGGGCGGATTGCCGCGCTTGCGGAATCGCGCGACGACGACGATCACGACCAGCGTCGCGGCCAGGCCATACCAGGTGAAGGCGTATTGCAAGTGGTTGTTGGGCAGGTCGACTTCGGTGACGCCGCCGATCGGCATGCCCTTGGGATTGGGCGTGTCGTCGGCATCGACGAAGAAGGGCACGACTGAAGCCTTGTCGAGCCCGGTGCTCGAGGCCATGACGTCGAGGTCCTTCCAGTAGAAGATGTTCTTGGCGATATCGTTATCAGGCACGATCCAGGACGGCTTGCCGGGAAGTTTGGCGCGCGCGAGACCGTTGACGGTCTGCTCGCCGGTCAGCTGGCCCTGCATGCGCATTTCCGGTTCCTTGTTGTCGTAGGGCACGAAGCCGCGATTGACGAAGAGGAAGCGGCCGTCTGCAAGCTGCAGCGGCGTATAGACGTAGAATCCGGTCTGGCCGCGCCAGGTGGCGAAGAAGTGGCGTTCGCGGCTGTTGTCGTAGACGCCTGTCGCGGTGACGCGGCGGTATTCGATATCCTCGCCCTTGGCGGCCATGGCCTCGATCTCGGACAAGGGGACTAAGGGGGCAGCGAGACGCGTGGCGATATCGGCGAGCAGGCCTTCCTTCCAGTGCAGCCGCTCGACCTGCCAGGTGCCGAGCGCAATCAGGATGGCGAGCGCGATGAGAACCGCGACGGCGGTGAGGATGGGTCTCCCGCGACGCGGGGCGGCAATTGCATCAGTCACGAGAGAGACGTCCTTCACTGGCATTGTGGCGGTACTGCATGGCGATCAGGATGCCCTTGCACCAGCGCAGCGCCAACAGCGAGAGAATGATCGTCAACGGCGCGAAGATGAGGATGAGCAACCAGATCGGCGGCGAATAGTTCACCTCCAGCCAAAGCACCGAGCCGATGACGATGAAGCCGACGATCAGGATGACGAAGACGGCGGGGCCATCGCCGGCGTCAGCAAAGGCGTAATCGAGCCCGCAGGCGGCGCAGCGCGGCTTCAAGCCCAGCAACCCGTCGAACAGCTTGCCCTCGCCGCAGCGCGGGCAGCAACCGCGGATACCCGTCTTCACGGGATCGACAACAGGGAAATGCGCGCCGTCCTCGTTCATGCTATCCTCCCGATGCCGTAGCTTCAAAACGTCAGTGCGTGTCTTGTGCGTCCCTGTGGACGCACCCGCGCCGATGTCGAGCCTGCCTTAAAGTCACCCATAATGTAATCGCAGAACGAAAGGAAATGCCTGCGCGCTTTCGCCTCACCGATTCGCGCCAAACAGAAGAAGAAAATGAATGACCGAGGAAACACTTGCCGCCCAAATCGTGATCCTGAACGGCGCGCCGCGCAGCGGGAAATCGTCGATCGCCAAGGCGATCCAGGAGGAGTTCGACGGCCCATGGGTCAACTTTGGGGTCGACGCCTATAACGGCATGACGCCCGAGCGCTACCTGCCGGGCGTGGGCCTGCGCCCCGGTGGCGAGCGGCCGGATCTCGAGGAGGTCGTGCCATTCTTCTACGCGGCCCTCTATGAATCGATCGCCATCCACGCCGGGCTCGGCCTCAACGTTGTCGCCGACGTCGGCCACCACGACAGCTACTCGCAGCCGCTCGGCATCCTCGTCGATTGCGCGCGGCGGCTGGAGGGCCTGCCGGTGCTCTTCGTCGGCGTGAAGTGTCCGATCGAGACGATCATGAAACGGCGCGCGCTTGCGGTGCCGGGCCGCGAGGGATTGTATGTGCAGGGCGAGGAAAACGGAGCCGTGCCCGAGCCGGTTCTGCGCTGGCAGAACGAGGTGCATATGCCGGGAATCTACGATCTCGAGCTGGACACCTCCGTGATGACGCCGCTGGAATGCGCGGAAGCGATCCGGCAGAAGCTGGATCTCGGGATTCCGAGCCCTTCGGCGTTCGAGCGGCTTGCGGGAGAGCGGTAGGGGCGGAAGTGGGCGATCACGATTGCAGTCATCGTGCGTAAATTGCGGTGACCGAGAAAATGGTGTTAGGACGGTCTGCTAGATACCGAAGAGGAGCGCATGCCGACTGTTCGTAAATCCGTCGCCTCTCTCCGCTTCGGCGGTGATGATCTCGATCCAGACGAAATCTCCGATGCACTGGGTAAGAAACCGACATTGGCGGTTAGAAAAGGCGGCGTGTGGATCACACCAAAGGGCCGCGAAATCGTCGCGAGTTCCGGTCTGTGGCTTATGAGGACCAGCGAGGCGATGCCTGGCGACATCGACCAACACATAGCCGCACTTTTTGAAGAGCTCACCGAGGATTTCCCCAAATGGCGGAGTTTGGCCGAGCGCTACGATGGCAATATCTTCGCGGGATTGTTCCTGGGCAGTTCCAACGAGGGTCTAAGCCTCTCCGCCCCAACCTTGACTGCCATTGGCATGCGAGGGCTGCAACTCGGTCTCGATATCTATGCTGCCTCAGATGGAGAAAGCGACACGGAGGCACCAGCCGGCGGCCCGATGAGCCGATAGCCATCGCTTAGCGCTTGCTGCTTAGCCGTAGAGAGCCCGGTTAATGGGATTTGTCGGATTCTACTCTTCAACCATGTGGCCTATTGTCAAAAACACATTCAATGTTCGACCGATAAAGGTGCCACTGTGAAACAAGTGTATCTCCAGTGGGCGAAGCGCTGATAACGGCCATCACTGGCTTCCAGCGTTGCGCCGCTGACAATAAGCCAAGTCCAGATGAAATTTCCAATGCACTGATCTCTCCGGCACCGTTGAGCAGGAACCATATGTTGCTCCCTTTCTCGATTATAGAACTACTGAAACGATCGCCCACGCAGGCCATTCGTCCGGATGTCTCCTTTTCCACTGTAGCCCACACACTGGGGCCGCCGGATCAATGGGAATTCAGTGGGGATCCAGTCGGCTTTGACGGTCTTCTTGACTATGGCGGAAACATTCAAATCGGGCTCTGGGTTCGCGGAAAGCAGGTGGAAGTTCGGCGCGTTGGCATCCGGATGTGGACGACAAAAAGCGGATCTCCCGAGCCCAAGCAGGGAAAGATGAAATACGCGCCGCGACGCTATGTGCGCTTCGATGGTTTTGAACCCGGCTTATCGGTAGAAGAGACGAAGTCTCTTCTCGAAAGAAGCTCGATACCCTACACCGAAGCGGCTGTCGCCGATGCGTCGGAAACAGTCATATGCTCAGCCTTCCGAACAAGACAGAACTGCATTTCTTCATGATGGAAGGGCGGCCGTCATTGGCATCGGTTCAAGCGTATTCGAAACACGAAGGCGCGTCGGTCGTAACTGGCAACGCAGCTGTAACTGCAGTTAGCCGGCGGACGCGCCTTCACAAACATTGCTCCCCCCTCACCCCTTCTGCAGCTTCACCTTCAAAGCCTCGATCTTCGGCGTGATCGTATCGCCGCCCGACAGCTTTGGCGTGAACTTGGCCCACTTGCCGCCCTTGCTCGGCTCCGCGCGGTAGAGAACCGTGGGCTTGGCGGCGTCGCGGGCCCAGAGCTGACATTCATCCGAATGGTTCGTGCCCCAGGCGCCGGTCCACTGGTCCGATACGCAGAGCTTTCCGTCTGACGTCGACCATGTGCCTTCGGCATGCGACGGCCCGTTTCCGGTGTAGCCGAGCATCTTGCCGTCGGCGGCGAGGTACCAGGAGATCGGCTCCTTTTCGCCCTTGTGGCCTTTTTCCGTGAAGTTGTATGTCTTGCCGGCGAACATCTGCTTGATCTCGGCCGCGGGGACCGGCGCGGTGCCTTTTGGCGCCGCCTGGGCGAATGCGAGGTTGGTGAAAGCAAGAGTGGGAAGGGCAGCCAGGACTGCGAAGGCGATCATCGGTCGCATGGGATCCTCCTGTGTTTCGCGTGGATGTGCCCGTCAGAAGACGGCCCGCATCGTGCGGGGGTCCAAGCTCGGCGGAGCCGTATCTGGCAGTGGAAAATTGGTGACCGGAAACCTTCGGACAACCACGCCCTCAGTTACACAGGTCCGCAGGCACCCCCTCCGGTCACCATCTGCAAAGCTATAGAAGGTGCGGCGGAAGCGCATATATCATCTGGTATATGGCTTTCGAAATGCTTGAAGAAATCGATCGGGCGCGGTGGTGTCCGGTCGTTTTCTTTAGTTCATTCGGTCAGTTGGCCGAGCCCCAGTACAAGGCGTGCCAGTTCGCTCTGGCGCTTGGAGCCGGTCTTGTCGAAGACGGAGTGAAGCTGGGCGCGGATCGTGCCGACGGAGACGTCCCGCAGCCGCGCCACCTCGTCGACGCTCTTGCCGAGGCCTATCTCCTTGGCGACGGAGGCTTCGGCGGGCGTCAGGTCGTAGAGACCGGCCAGGATGCCGTCGTCCACCTTCGCCTCCTTCAGGACGGGCGTGATCGCCAGCAACAGGTCGGCGGCGTTGAAGATGTCGTTTGCGGCTCCCGATATCGGCAATGCATGGACGACCATCGCGGGATGATCCTCGCGTGCGGCGATTGGGAAGGAACCGCCGAACTGCGACACCCGCGATTCCAGCAGGGACGCCCAGCGGGCATCGGCGGTTTTCTGGTCGATGACCAGCCGATGCCGGCAGTCGCGCATGACGTTGGGGATGAGGCTCTGGAAGCTCCGGTTGGCGACGACCAGCCGGCCGTTCTTCAGCGCTGCCGCCCAGATGCCGAGGGCTTCCATCGCGTCCACGGTCGACTTGATCTGCTCGAACTTCAATCGGGATGCCAGAAGTGCGGCGCGCGCCAGATGCGGCCTGATCTCGGTCAGCGCCGTCGTCACCTCGCCCGGAAGCGGCCCTTCCTCGTAGCTGCGATGCACGGAAATCTTGATGATGTCGCCCGAGGGCGAGGTGATGCCGGTTCCTGCGTGCCAGAAGCAGCCGTGCGGCCGCATGAAGCCCTGATAATACTCGCTCTCCATCATTTCCTCGTAGGTCATGATGTCGGTATCCATCAGGAAGCGCGGCTCGGAGAACTTGCGGCTGCGCTCCTCGCTCAGGAGATACGGGTTCTTCGCGCCCCAGCCTTCCTTGATGTAGATCTCCATCTTGGGAATGGCGGAATCGTTGCCGATCCAGCGGGCCACTCCATCCGGCGACACGCCCATTAGGACGCCGTCATGCGACTGGCTGCGGCGCGCCAGCTGGTCGAGCAGCCCATGCCCCTTCCAGAGCTCGGGCACGACGGCCGCCTCATATATCGATGCGATAAGCTCGTGATCCATGGACACCCCCTGCGCGAGAATAGCACGGCGGGCACAACCGAGAAACATATTTGGCTATGTTGATATAGCCGCCTTTCGGCTGAAGGCGGGCACAAAAAAATGTGGAACCGCCAGATTTCGGCGGTTCCACATCGATGTCGGCGGCGAGCCCGCAGACCCGCCTCTTTATCAGGATATCGCGACGATCAGCCGGCCGCGAGCGGCGCGCCCCAGCCGCCCCAGACGTAGATCGAGAAGAACAGGAACAGCCAGACCACGTCGACGAAGTGCCAGTACCAGGCGGCCGCCTCGAAGCCGAAGTGCTGCTTGGGGGTGAAATCGCCGCGCAGGGCGCGGATCAGGCAGACCAGCAGGAAGATGGTGCCGACGAGCACGTGGAAGCCGTGGAAGCCGGTGGCCATGAAGAAGGTGGCGCCGTAGATCGAGTTCTTGAAGTCGAACGGAGCGTGGGCGTATTCGTAGGCCTGGACGCTGGAGAACAGCACGCCGAGCAGGATGGTCAGCGTCAGGCCCTGGATCAGGCCCTTGCGGTCGTTGTGCAGCAGCGCGTGGTGCGCCCAGGTGACCGTGGTGCCGGAGAGAAGCAGGATCACGGTGTTGTAGATCGGCAGATGCCAGGGATCGAGCACCTCGATACCCTTCGGCGGCCACTGACCGCCGGTGAAGGCGACGCGGGACGCCTGGATCGCCTCGTTCGGGAACAGGCTGACATCGAAATAGGCCCAGAACCAGGCGACGAAGAACATCACCTCGGACGCGATGAACATGATCATGCCGTAGCGCAGGTGCAGCGACACGACGCGGGTGTGGGCGCCCTCGTGGGCTTCCTTCACCGTATCGGCCCACCAACAGAACATGGTGTAGAGCACGACGATCAGGCCGATGAAGAACATCCAGGGATGCGCCCATTCGATGCCGAACAGGTGCAACGAGCCGCCGTTGAGATAGCGCATGTAGCCGACGCCGCCGAAGGCCATGACGAAGGCGCCGATCGAGGCCACCAGCGGCCACGGGCTCGGGTCGATGATGTGATAATCGTGATGTTTCTGATGCGCATCGGCCATGTAAGCTACCCCCAGATCTCTTCCTCTTCGCCCGGCTTAGCCGGAAACGAACCCAGTATCAAAGTTTCTTTTCAAGCGTTTTCGTTCCATCCTCGCGCGATGCCACCGGCTTCGGGCCCTCCTTGGGATAGAACGTGTAGGACAAGGTGATGGTGTGGATGTTCTTCGATTCCACCGTTCTGGTGATCTCGGGATCGACGTAGAACACCACCGGCATGTCCAGCTTCTCGCCCGGCTTCAGCACGGTTTCGTTGAAGCAGAAGCACTGGACCTTGTTGAAATAGACACCCGCCTCGCCCGGCGTGACATTGAACACGGCCTGGCCGCGCTGAGTCTCGTTGGACTTGTTGACGGCGGTGAAGTTCACCTGGATCGTTTCGCCGATGCGCGGGTTGACCTCGCGCTCGACCGGCTTGAACTCCCATTCGAGACCGGGGGCGACATTGGCGTCGAAGGTGACGCGCATCTTGCGGTCGAGGATTTCGGTCGACGCCTGCTCGACGCGCTGGGTGGTGCCGTTATAGCCGGTGAGCTGGCAGAACATGCGGTAGAGAGGCACGGCGGCGTAGCTTGCGGCGCCCATGCCGAAGACGAAGGCGAGGCACATGAAGACGACGGCGCTGTTGTTGCGCGGCTTGCCCTGTGTGACCTGCTTCGTCTCGCTCATATCAGCCGTGTCCCCCGGTGAATTTCACGATGGTGATCGCGTAAAACAGGATGACGAGGCCGGCGAGCACGAGGCCGAGCGCGACGTTGCGGTTGCGGCGCGACTTGCGCTGTCCCTCGGTGAGCTTGACGGTTTCGATCACAGCAGCGTTCCCCAATGCGAGACGAGGAAGGAGGCCAGGCGATCGAACATCAGGGCCGAGAAGATGGCGAAGAGATAGAAGATCGAATAGGCGAAGAGCTTCTTGGCCGGCACCATCTTCTCGTCGCCGTCGGGCATGCGCCAGCAGATGACGGACCAGTAGACGAAGATGGCGCTAAGCAGCGCCGCTACCACGCCGTAGCCGGTGCTGGCGAAACCGAGGAAGGTCGGCGCCACGGCGCTGATCGCGGTCAGGACGGCATAGACGACGATCTGGTTCTTGGTGGTGCGCTCGCCAGAGACGTTCGGCAGCATCGGCACGCCGACGGATTCGTAGTCGCGCATCTTGAACAGCGCGAGCGCCCAGAAATGCGCCGGCGTCCAGAGGAAGATGATCATGAAGAGCGTGATGCTCTCGATGGTGACGCTGTCGGTCACGCAGGCCCAGCCGATCATCGGCGGGAAGGCGCCGGCGGCGCCGCCGATGACGATATTCTGCGGCGTCGAGCGCTTCAGCCACATCGTGTAGATGACGGCGTAGAAGAAGATGGTGAAGGCGAGGATCGAGGCTGCGAGCCAGTTGACGGCGAGCCCGAGGATCGAAACGGAGAAACAGGAAAGCACGAGGCCGAAGGCAAGCGCCTCGTTCGGCGCGATGCGGCCATCGGGGATCGGGCGCTTGGCGGTTCGGGTCATGACGGCGTCGATATCGGCGTCGTACCACATGTTGAGCGCGCCCGACGCGCCAGCGCCG
Organism: Hyphomicrobiales bacterium; assembly: GCA_900471485.1. Classification (GTDB taxonomy): domain Bacteria; phylum Pseudomonadota; class Alphaproteobacteria; order Rhizobiales; family Rhizobiaceae; genus Rhizobium. The sequence continues at coordinate 127,327 of UCEU01000013.1, read as the reverse complement.
ACGGCAATGCAGAGGATGGCGATCGCACCGATCACCGGATTGATGTGGCCGGGAGCCACGATCAGGCCGGCAAATGCGGTGAAGACCACAAGCGACATGACGCGCGGCTTGAGGAGCTCGAAATAATCGCGTGCGCTGGCTTCCGACATGCGAAGCTCGCTGTCGTGTCCAAGGCTGTTGCGATCGTCGATGACTGTCATTGGTATTGTCCTGAAAACTGAACTGTGACCGCCGCGCTCCTCCGGCGGCGATCACGATGTCTCGCATCCATTTACTTGATGCGCGGGAGCTGTTCCCATTGGTGATAAGGGGGTGGCGACGAAAGCTGCCACTCGAGGGTCGTAGCACCCTCGCCCCATGGATTGTCTCCGGCGACGCGCTTCCTGGCGAAGGCTTCGAAGACGCCGAAGAGGAAGATCAGCACGCCGACGGCCGAGATGTAGGAGCCGATGGACGATACGTAGTTCCAGCCGGCAAAGGCATCGGGATAGTCGATGTAGCGGCGCGGCATGCCTGCCAGGCCGAGGAAGTGCTGCGGGAAGAACACCAGGTTGACGCCGATGAACATGACCCAGAAGTGCAGCTTGCCGATGAACTGGTTGTACATGCAGCCCGACATCTTCGGGAACCAGTAGTACCAGCCGGCGAAGATCGCGAAGACGGCGCCGAGCGACAGAACGTAGTGGAAGTGCGCCACGACGTAGTAGGTATCGTGCAGCGAACGGTCGAGACCGGCATTGGCCAGCTGCACGCCGGTGACGCCACCGACAGTGAACAGGAAGATGAAGCCTATCGCCCAGACCATCGGCGTCGAGAAGGTGATCGAGCCACCCCACATCGTCGCGATCCAGGAGAAGATCTTCACGCCCGTGGGCACGGCGATGACCATCGTCGCGAAGACGAAGTAGCGCTGCGCGTCGAGCGACAGGCCGACCGTGTACATGTGGTGCGCCCAGACGACGAAGCCGACGGCGCCGATCGCGACCATGGCGTAGGCCATGCCGAGATAGCCGAAGACGGGCTTCTTCGAGAAGGTCGAGATGATGTGGCTGACGATGCCGAAGCCCGGCAGGATCAGGATGTACACCTCGGGGTGACCGAAGAACCAGAACAGGTGCTGGTAGAGGATCGGGTCGCCGCCGCCTTCAGGCGAGAAGAAGGTCGTGCCGAAGTTGCGGTCGGTCAGCATCATGGTGATGGCGCCGGCGAGAACCGGGAGCGACAGCAGCAGCAGGAAGGCGGTGATCAGCACCGACCAGGCAAACAGCGGCATCTTGTGCAGCGTCATGCCCGGAGCGCGCATGTTCAGGATCGTGGTGATGAAGTTGATCGCACCCAAGATCGACGACGCACCGGCGATGTGGAGCGCGAAGATCGCAAGGTCGACCGCTGGGCCCGGCGTGCCGGAGCTCGACAGCGGCGGATACATCGTCCAGCCGCCGCCTGCACCGTAAGCGCCGGCCGGGCCTTCGACGAACATCGACAGGATGAGCAGGAAGAAGGCCGGAACGATCAGCCAGAAAGAGATGTTGTTCAGGCGCGGGAAGGCCATGTCCGGCGCACCGATCATGATCGGCACCATCCAGTTGGCGAAGCCGCCGATCATCGCCGGCATGACCATGAAGAAGATCATGATCAGCGCGTGCGCGGTCGTGAACATGTTGAACATCTGCTTGGCGCCATCGATGGCGGCATCGCCCTCGTAGCCGTAGACCATGGCGGCGAGGCCGTGGAAGATCTGGATGCCAGGCTCCTGCAGCTCCATGCGCATGGCAACGGAGAGCGCGCCGCCGATGATGCCGGCGATGATCGCGAAGATCAGGTAGAGCGTGCCGATGTCCTTGTGGTTCGTCGAGAAGAACCAGCGGTTGACGAAGCTCGGCTTGTGCGAATGGTCGTGATGCTCGTCGTGAGCATGGTGGTCGTGCGCGCCATGCGCGTGATCATGCGAATGATGATCGTCGTGTGTCGAAGGTCCAGCCATCGTTGCGTTCCCTCTTCCTTACTTTGCGACGTTATCGGCAACGTCGACGGTCTTTGCGGGACCATCGGTTGCGGCCATGAGTGCCTTGTAGGCTCCGGGAAGGTCGGCGGCGGCCGTAGTCAGCCACTGCTTGTACTTGTCCTCGGAGACGACACGGATGGCGATCGGCATGAACGCATGGTCCTTGCCGCAAAGCTCGGAACACTGTCCGTAGAACAGGCCTTCGCGCTCCGCCTTGAACCAGGTCTCGTTGAGGCGACCGGGAACGGCATCGATCTTGATGCCGAAGGACGGCATGGCGAACGCATGAATGACATCGGTCGGAGCGGCGGTCACGAGAACGCGAACCGTCTTGTTGACCGGCAGTACGAGCTCGTTGTCGACGGTGAGAAGACGCGGATAGACGGCGCGGTCTTCCTTGCCGGCGGCGGCGCGGTCCTGATCCTTGAGCAGGAAGGAATCGAAGGCGAGCTGGTTTTCGCCGGTGCCTTCATATTCGTAGTTCCACTGCCATTGCGTCGCTGTCGCCTTGATCGTCACATCGGGGTTTTCCGGCAGCGTCAGCTGGTCGGTCAACAGGGTGAAGGACGGGATCGCCAGGAACAGCAGCACCAGAACCGGACCGACGGTCCAGACGATTTCGATCAGCGTGTTGTGGCTGGTCTTCGACGGAACCGGGTTCGCGCTGGCGCGAAACTTGAAACAGACGACGATCAAGAGCACCAGCACGAAGAGCGTGATGGGAACGATGAACCAGAGGGTATACTGCTCGAACCAATGAATGGAGCGCATGATCGGCGTCGCCGCCGGCTGCAATGTTGCCTGCCAAGGCATCGGTTGGTCGGCATAACTGCCGGAAGCAAACAGCAGACAGCATAGCGCTGTCATGGCTGCGTAAGCCTTCTTTATCACGTTAACATCTCCCTCTAGCGCTGATCCGTGCAAAAACCGCACGGAATCTTGCCATCCTCTGCGCTTCAAACCACAGTTTGCTATCCGCCGCAACAGCGCAAAGCATTTGTAGATGCGGCATTTTCGCTTCCCTCTCCCGCGGAAAACATGACTGAAAATACCACCTTTAACGACCATCATAAGCAAATTCGCCACGCCGGCCAATCGACTTGGCGAACATTATCGGGTTAACGTCCCATTTCCGCCGTAGTCCCCGGCTTTTCAGCAGGTGGGGCTTTTCATTTTGGATGGGTCGCCTCACTTTAGCGGCACTGATTCGAATTCCAGAGGTTTTCATGGGTTTCCCTTCGCTTGCACGGCCGTTTATCCTGGCAGCGTGTATTGCGGCCGCCGCGACGGCGCCCGCCTTCGCCCAGCAGCCTGCGCCGGCGCCAACCCCGCAGCCGGCTCCCGGCGCGCCGGCAGCCCAGGCGACCCCGGGCCAGACGCAGCCCCAGGCTCCCGGCACGGTGAAGTCGAACCATGGCGCATGGTCCGTCGTCTGCGACAAGCCGGCCGGCGCTTCGACCGAGCAGTGCGCGCTGATGCAGAACGTCATCGCCGAGGATCGCCCGGAAGTCGGCCTCTCCGTCGTCGTCCTGAAGACCGCAGACCGCAAGTCGAAGATCCTGCGCGTGCTCGCACCTCTCGGCGTGCTGCTGCCCAACGGTCTCGGCCTTAACGTCGACGGCAAGGATATCGGCCGCGCCTATTTCGTGCGCTGCTTCGCCGATGGCTGCTATGCCGAAGTCGTGCTCGAGGACGAACTGCTGAAGACCTTCCGCAGCGGCGCCAGCGCCACCTTCATCGTCTTCCAGACACCTGAAGAAGGTATCGGCATTCCTGTCGACCTGAAGGGCTTCGCCGAAGGCTACGACGCGCTTCCCTGATATCAGGGCCTGATCGCTTCTGCGATCCTTACGAATTCGACACTTGCTCGAACCGTCCCCGGGACCTACATCGGCTGGAAGCACTTCCTGCCGCAGCGGAGCATAATGACATGAACACCGATCTCCTGACGCTTTTCGACGCCGACGAAGCGAAGATGCGTTCGCTTGTCGCCGAAGCCCTTTCCGGCGCCGACGACGGGGAGCTCTATATCGAGCACGCGCAGGCGGAATCACTGATGTTCGACAACGGCCGCCTCAAGGGCGGCAGCTTCAACACCGAGCAGGGTTTTGGCCTGCGCGCGGTGGCCGGCGAAGCGGTGGGCTACGCGCATGCCGGCGATCTCTCTGTTTCGGCGCTGAAGCGGGCTGCCGACGCGGTGGGCGCCGTGACGCGCGGCTATACCGGCAGCTATGCGGCCGCCCCGCAGGGCACCAACAAGAAGCTCTACAGCGACGAAAACCCGATCGGCTCTCCCACCTTCGAGGAGAAGGTCAAGGTTCTGCAGGACATCGACGCCTATCTGCGCGGGAAGGACGACAAGGTCAGGCAGGTGACGGCTTCGGTCGCGGCCAGCTGGCAGGTGGTCGACATCCTGCGCGCCGACGGTCACCGGGTCCGCGATATCCGGCCGATGACGCGCATCAACATCTCCGTCATGGTCGGCCAGGGCGACCGCCAGGAAAGCGGCTCCTACGGCAGCGGCGGACGCATCGGCTTCGGCGATTTCATCGCCGAGGGCAACTGGCAGTATGGCGCCGATGAAGCGCTGCGCCAGGCGCTGGTCAATCTCGAAGCGATCGACGCGCCTGCCGGCACGATGGACGTCGTGCTTTCTTCCGGCTGGCCGGGCGTTATGCTGCACGAGGCCGTCGGCCACGGGCTGGAAGGCGATTTCAACCGCAAGAAGACGTCGGCCTTCGCCGGCCTGCTCGGCCAGATGGTCGCCGCCCCGGGCGTGACCGTCGTCGACGACGGCACGATCGACAGCCGCCGCGGCTCGATCACCATCGACGACGAAGGAACGCCTTCGGGCTACAACGTGCTGATCGAAAACGGCAAGCTGGTGGGCTACATGCAGGACCGACAGAACGCCCGGCTGATGGGCATGAAACCGACAGGCAACGGCCGCCGGCAGGGCTACGCGCACGTGCCGATGCCCCGCATGACCAATACCTACATGCTATCAGGCGACAAGACGCCGGAAGAGATCATCTCCTCGGTGAAAAAGGGCATCTATGCCGTCTCCTTCGGCGGCGGCCAGGTCGACATCACCTCCGGCAAGTTCGTGTTCGGCTGCACCGAAGCCTACCTGATCGAGAACGGCAAGATCGGTCCGGCCGTCAAGGGCGCCATGCTGATCGGCAACGGTCCGGATGCAATGAAGCGGATCTCCATGGTCGGCAACGACATGAAGCTCGACACCGGCATCGGCAATTGCGGCAAGGCAGGCCAGTGGGTTCCCGTCGGCGTCGGCCAGCCGCATCTGAGGATGGACCAGGTGACGGTGGGCGGCACGCAGGCGTAACAGGCCCCTCTCCGATGAGCGATATCCGCGTTCGCCCCTTCACGCCGTCAGACAAGGGCGGCGTGATCTCGACGATCCTGCCGATCCAGAGCGGGGAGTTCGGGATCGCGATCACCGCCGCCGACCAGCCGGATCTCGCCGCCATTCCCGAGTTCTACCAGTCCGGCAAGGGTCAGTTCTGGGTGGCGACGTCGGGTGACACCGTGGTCGGCACGATCGGCCTCAAGGATATCGGCAGCGACCAGGCGGCGCTCCGCAAGATGTTCGTGGCGGCGGATTTTCGCGGCCGCGAACGTGGGGTTGCCACGGCGCTTCTTGCCGCGCTGGTGCGGCACGCAGAGGCGCAGGGGCTTCGGGACATCTATCTCGGCACGACGGACAAGTTTCTCGCGGCGCATCGCTTCTACGAGAAGAACGGCTTCGTGGAAGTCGAAAAGAGCACGCTGCCGACAAGCTTCCCCGTCATGGCCGTCGATAGCAAGTTCTACAGGCTGAGCGTGCGCGTCTCCTGAGGATTAGACAGCTTCATCCAAGGAAAACAGCCACTTGCGCTTGATCGCGGCCGCGAGGTCGAGATCGTTGCGGTGGGCGAAGAGCAGGATGTGGCCTAGCACATCGGCGGCTTCGTCTTCGAGGTCGCGGGCCATGTCCTCGCCGGAACGGCCCTTGGGCCGCCCTCGCCCGCTCACGCGGTTCCAGGCCTGGGTCAGTTCGCCCATCTCTTCCTGGAGCTTCAGCAGGAACCAGTCGGCATCGCGGGTGATGCCGTTTTCTCCGGCATAGGCACTCGAGGCCCGCTCGAATTTTCGGGCAAGATCGTCCAGCATCACGTTCTCCTTTTGTTTACGAAGGAGAACCCTGATTCACCGGCAATGTCCAGTCGGAATGGATGGCCGATCAGCCGTGATCGGGCAGCAGCATGCAGTCGTAGGAGCGCTTCTTCAGCGCATCGCAGGCGGACGTTGCGGCGTCGCGGCTCTGGAAGCCGACGAAGCGGGCGCGGTAGACCTTGCTCGAACCACTGCCGACGGCTTCCGTGTAGGGAGACGCGGTCTTCAGCGCAGCACCGCCTTCGGCCTTTGCAAGCGCGAGAAGCGCGCGGGCGGCATCGTCGCTCGGGGCAGCCGAGATCTGGATCTGCCATTCGCCGTTGGCGACCGGGCGCGATGCGGCGGGCTTGCCGGCATTGGCCATTTCGTCCAGCGCCGTCGGGCGCTCCATCGGCACGGTGTCGCTGAGATAGCCGAGCGCCTGTGGCGGCGGCGCGAGCTCGTTCGAGCGCGGTGCGGTTGCCGGAAGCGGCAGATCGCTGGCAGCTGCGGCCGACGCGACCTCGACCGGCTGGCGGGCGTTGACGCTGGCGACCAGCTTGCCGCCGCTCGATGCGCGGCCGAGATACTTGTCGAGCAGGTTTTCCATGATCGCATCGCGGCTGCGGGCCGTGCGGCCGCCCATCACGACGCCGACGACGCGGCGGTTGCCGTCGCGCACGGCGCTGACGAGGTTGAAGCCGGAGGCATTGGTGTAGCCGGTCTTGATGCCGTCCATGCCCTGGTAGCGGTACATGAGATTGTTGTGGCCGCGGATCTGCTTGCCACGGAAATTGAAGCTCGCCGTCGAAAACAGGCGGTATTCGTTCGGATAGTTGCGCATCAGCGCCACGGCGAGCGTCGACATATCGCGGGCGGTCGTGACCTGGCGGCTGTCGGGAAGGCCCGATGCATTGGTGAAGACGGTGCGGCTCATGCCAAGCTGGCGCGCCTTCTGCGTCATCATGCGGGCGAAATTGCTTTCCGAGCCGCCGAGCTTCTCGCCCATGGCGGCGGCGGCATCGTTGGCCGACTTGGTGATCATGCCGAGGATGGCTTCGCGTACGGTGATCGTCGTGCCGGGGCGCACGCCGAGCTTGGTCGGAGGGCGGGAAGCGGCGTATTTCGACATGACGATCGGCGTGTTCCAGGTCATCTTGCCGCGATCCATGGCTTCGAAGGCCATATAGATCGTCATCATCTTGGTGAGCGATGCGGGATGGTTGAGGGTATCGCCATTTTCGGAGGTCAGAACCTTGCCCGTCCGTGCATCGAGGATCAGGGTGGCACTGCCTGCCATTGCCGTCAATGGCGCTGCAACGACGAGCGTCGCAGTCATAAACGCGGCCAATAGCTTTCTCATGCACTTCCCCTCAATGTACGAATGACGCGGTCCCACGCGGGTGTCTCGTTACGCTACAAGAGGCCACAATGTGGCGCGACTTTGCGGCAACTGATACCATTTTTCTCAAGTTTTACCTTTCTTGGTGAAGAAACGGTAAAACGGCGAGAAAAAAGGCGAATGTTCAGTAACACTTAACCTCAGGCCTGATAATTTCGCCGCCCGACGACACCTGAGGGCGAGCGGAATGAAGGCGAGCGCCAAGCAATTTGTCAAGCGAATCGCGATCACCGGCGGGCTGGAAGCGGCAAATGTGATCCGTTCGACCGGCCTGATGCGCGGCGCGCGCGGGCGCGGCGCGATCTTCACGCTGCACCATGTCCGCCCCGATCAGGGCGCCCCCTTCTCCCCCAACGCCCATCTCGAAATCACGCCTGAGTTCCTCGACGCGGCGCTTTCGCAGCTGAAGCGGGACGGCTATCGCTTCGTGGCGCTCGACGACGTCCCTGCCCTTCTGGCCGAGCCGGCACCCAAGCAGCCCTTCGCGGCGTTCACGCTCGACGACGGCTACCGCAACAATCTCGTCTACGCCTTTCCCGTCTTCGAGCGGCACGAGGCGCCCTTCACCATCTTCGTCGCCAAGGGGCTGACCGAGCGCACCCATACGATCTGGTGGGAGACGCTGGCGGCGCTGTTGCGCAAGGAAGAGCGGCTGGTGTTCGATTTCGGCGGCGGCAGCGAGGCGATCGACTGCTCGACGCCTTCGGGCAAGGCGCAGGCCTTCGGGCGCTTCGCCCGCTATATCCACCAGAGCGACGAGAGCACCGCGGTGGCCGCCATCGATGCACTGGCCCGTGCGCATGACGTCGATCCCATCGAGATCGTCGACGACCTCGTCATGGGGGCGCCGGAACTCAACCTGCTGGACGCGAGCCCGCTGGCCTCGCTCGGCGCCCACACGGTCAGCCACCGCGCCGTTGCGCGGTTGTCGGACGCCGAGGTGCGCGCGGAGATGCAGGCGTCGCTGGATTACGTGACCGAGATCAGCGGCCGGCGGCCGCAGGCCTTCGCCTATCCGTATGGCACCCGCGACGCGGCGACGCCGCGAGAGGCCGGCATCGCCGGAGACATGGGCTTCAGAATAGCGGTGACGACGCAGCCGGGCGTGGTGACGCCGCGGTCGCTTTCCAGCACCGCCTATCTTCCGCGGCTGTCGATCAACGGGCTTTACCAGAAGGCCCGCTATATCTCGGGCCTCGCATCCGGTATACCCCTCAAGCTCATGGGCCGCTGAGGTTACGGATACATCCGCACCTTGCTCCAGTCGCCCGCAGGCGTTTCGCGGCGGAACTCGACGCGATCATGCAGGCGGAACTTCTGGTCCTTCCAGAACTCGATCGAGACCGGCTTGATGCGGAAACCCGACCAGTGGGCCGGGCGCGGGATATCGCCGATCGCATAGCGGGCGGTGTATTCGGCAACTGCCTTTTCGAGCGCGAATCGGCTTTCCAGCGGACGCGACTGCTTGGAGGCCCAGGCGCCGATCCGGCTGCCTCTGGCACGTGTCTTGTAATATTCGTCGGCTTCCTGAACGGTCACGATTTCGACATCGCCACGCAGCCGCACCTGACGACGCAGGGTTTTCCAGTGAAAACACATGGCCGCTTTTTTCTGCCCGAGGATCTCCCGGCCTTTCTGACTTTCGAAATTCGTGTAAAAGACAAACCCGTTGAGATCGAACCCCTTAAGGAGAACCATGCGGACATTGGGAAGGCCGTTTTCGTCGACCGTCGCCAGCGCTACCGCATTCGGGTCATTGATCTCGGAAGCCTCGGCTTCCTTGAGCCAGTCGGCAAAGAGGTCGAACGGCTCGTTTCGCTCGGTGAAGTCACTGGTTGTTAACTCATTTTCCGACATATTAGCTCAAATGCCCCGGGTTTATGCGAAATTTGCCCAGCTTTACGCTACTGGACAGGACGAAGGGTGGAAGTCATAGCAAAGTCAGGTCGCCATACAAAGGGTCTGCTGCGTCGAAGCGCGGCCTTCTGCGTTGTCGGCATGGCAGTGCTTTCCCTCTCCGGCTGCATGGCCGGGGGGCTCGACCTCTTCAGCAGCTCGAAGGTCGATCGTTCGGTCGCCACCGGTACCGTGCCACAGCCGGCACCCACCAGCGACAGCATCTCGGATGAAATGACCGTCGGCAACGCCGTCACCTCGGCCGACATCAACGGCCTGCAGGGTCGCCCGCTGCCTTGGGCGAACGCCTCGACCGGCAGCGCCGGCGTGATCGACACGATCGTCGAGAACAACGATACCGGACAGGTTTGCCGGCAGTTCCGCACGACCCGCCACTCCTATGTCGGGATCGCCAAATTCTACGGCAAGACCTGCCTTGTCGGCGGCGGCAACTGGCAGCTTCTGAGCTTCCAGCCGGAGAGCTGATAGCCGGCCGCACGCCCTATCAGGCACGGCTTTCGGCATTTCCTTCAATTTTTAGCAAAACGATAACCATCCGGCGTGAAAGCGCCAGCAGGACCCACGCGAAATAAGGACTGATTAGCAACTTTACCGGAGGATCAACCTCATTAGCGCGTCCATTTATCTTCTTTGGAAGTGAACCGGGACGCACCAAATGAGTTATTGAACTCGGTGTGCAGGACAGAGCAGGCACACCGACCAACCGGCGGTTTGAGACAAATGCGCGATCCTTACAAGATTTTGGGCGTCAGGCGTGACGCCGGGCAGGACGAGATCAAGGCAGCGTGGCGCAGCATGGCCAAGATTGCGCACCCCGATCACAACCAGGGCGATCCGACCGCGACCGCGCGTTTCGCCGAGATCGGCCGCGCCTATGATACGCTGAAGGACCCCAGGAAACGCAGCCTGTTCGACAGCGCCGCGCGCATGGCGGAAGCCAAGGCGGCAGCCGCGAGCAAGGCCGACGAAAACACCATCATGCAGCAACGCAACGCCGCCCGCGAAGCCGCGCTCCGCGCCAAGGCGGCGCAGGAGAATGCCGAGCGCGTGATGGAAGAGCTTGCCCGCGCCGCCGCGCAGAAGGCCGCCGCCGATGCCGCAAGGCAGCAGCAGCAGTCCGGCGCCGCGGAAGCGGCCGAAGAGGTGGTCGAGCGGATATTCGGCGCGCGCGCCGCTTCCGGCGGCGGACGCAGCCAGGCCGCCGGCCCGGCACCGGGCACCGCCAAGCGTCCCGAGCCCGCCAAGGCGAGCACGGAGAAGCCGGTTGATGCCCCCAAGGCGGATGCCGAACAGCCGGTCGAAGACGCCGCTGCGGCCTCCGCCGCCGTCCTGCAGCCGCTCAGCCTGCTGACGTCGCTGGTGCGCCGCTTCACAGGTGCGCCCGCGCCGGCGCCGGAAAAGGCGCCGGACCAGACGGTGACCGCGACGGTTGCCGTCGGCGAACTGCTCAAGGGCGGGCGCCTGACCGTCGATCTCGGCGAAGGGCGCGACGCCATCATCCAGCTCGCTCCCGGCATGACCGAGGGGTATCAGGTACGGCTGAAGGGCCAGGGCCACAAATTGACCGGCATGCAGCGCGGCGATGCGGTGGTTACCCTGCACATCGCGCCGGACCCGCATTTCACCGTCGACGGCTTCGACCTCCACACGGTCCTGCCGGTTACGATCGAGAACGCCGTGCTCGGCACGGAGGCCACGATCGACGGCCCGAACGGCCCGCTTTCCATCACCGTTCCCGCGTGGTCGGGCTCCGACAAGACCATCCGCGTCGAGGGTCAGGGGCTCGCCAACGACACCGGCGGAAAGGGCGATCTGGTGGTGGAACTGCGGATAATCCTGTGGGAAAAGCCCGACGACAAGGTCACGGATCTCATGCGCAGCATGAAGAACGGGCTGTTTTTGTAAGATTTCGGTGTGTAGAGCACCCTTTATTACGATCCCTAACAGTTGATGATTGCTGCCAATCTTGAACCGATGGGCTTGCTATGCCATAGGCAGGATCGATCAGGAATTTCAGGGGAAGAATTATGGCTCAGGCACCAGGCCTCATGTCAGGCAAACGCGGCGTCATCATGGGCGTCGCCAACAATCGCTCGATTGCATGGGGTATTGCCAAGGCTATTCATGCTCAGGGCGGCGAGATCGCCTTCACATACCAGGGCGACGCGCTGAAGAAGCGCGTCGAGCCGCTGGCTGCCGAACTCGGCGGCATTCTGGCCGGCCACTGTGATGTCAGCGATGAAGCATCGATCGACGAGGTTTTCGACAACATCGAAAAGACCTGGGGCAAGATCGACTTCATCGTGCATGCGATCGGCTTCTCCGACAAGGACGAGCTCACCGGCCGTTACGTCGATACGACCGCCGACAACTTCGCCAAGACCATGCAGATTTCCGTCTATTCGTTCACATCGGTGGCGCGCCGCGCCGAAAAGCTGATGACGGATGGCGGCTCGATGCTGACGCTGACCTATTACGGCGCCGAGAAGGTCATGCCGAACTACAACGTCATGGGCGTCGCCAAGGCGGCTCTCGAAGCCAGCGTCAAGTATCTGGCCGTCGACCTCGGACCGAAGAACATCCGCGTCAACGCGATCTCGGCCGGCCCGATCAAGACGCTCGCGGCTTCCGGCATCGGCGATTTCCGCTACATCCTCAAGTGGAACGAGTATAATGCGCCGCTGCGCCGTACCGTTACCATTGAGGAAGTCGGCGACGTCGGCCTCTACATGCTGTCCGACCTGTCGCGCTCCGTCACCGGCGAAGTGCACCATGCCGACAGCGGCTATCATGTCATCGGCATGAAGGCAGTGGACGCGCCGGATATTTCCGTCATAAAGGATTGATCGCACTCCTGTAATGCGTCGCGTTCGCGTCTCCCTCTGACTTCGCGACAGCGATTCGGGAGGCGCGCGCGCCAAACGGAGCCGATCATTGCTTATCTACGTCGTCAGACACGGCCAGACTGACTGGAATGCCGAACGTCGCCTGCAAGGGCAGAAAGACATTCCCCTGAACGCCATCGGCCGCGAACAGGCGCGGCAGAACGGCATCGATCTCGCCGAAATCCTCAAGGTGGAAGGCATTCCCTTCGACTTCGTCGCCAGTCCGCTCGGGCGCACCCGCGCGACGATGGAGATCCTGCGCGGCGCCATGGGCCTTCAGCCGGAAGACTACCGCACCGACGAACGGCTTGTGGAAGTGTCCTTCGGCGACTGGGAAGGCTTCACCGTCAAGGAGCTGAAGGCGACCGCGCGCGACCGGATCACCGAGCGCAACCTCAACAAATGGGATTTCATCCCGCCGGGGCCGACGGCCGAAAGCTACGAGATCATGTCGTGGCGGGTGGCGTCGTGGCTGAATTCCGTCGACCGGCCGACGGTGTGCGTGACGCATGGCGGCGTGATCCGCAGCATGTTCAGGACGATCGCGGGGCTGCCCAAGGATGAAGCGGCCGAGGGTGAGATTCCGCAGGACCGCATCCTCAAGATCGAGACGTCGGATAATCTTATCGGCTGGATCTGAGCCGTCAGATCATTGAACGACGTCGGACGTCGTCATTGAACGACGTCGAGGTCGTTGATGACGCGCTTTCCATCGACTTCGGTGTAGAAGACGATCACCTTCACACCGGCCTTCAGGCCTTCGAAATTGAACTCTTCCGGCGCCTGGTAGGTCTTGCCGTCATCCAGCACCAGACTGAGATTGGTCATGTCGATCGTCTTGATCGTGGCCTCGACATCCGCACTCTCGGCGAAGCTGTTGATCGGCGACAAGAAGCTTGCCGTGGCCAAAAGGGTAGCTACTACAAAACGCATGACGGCTTTCCCTCGAAAACGCGATTCTGATATCCAATTGCTCACAGATAACCCCTCGAATATGGCGAAATTTGCCCTGAAGAATGGCCTTCCGCGCCTAATTTATGAATGAAGTCTAACGGTCAATCTAAGAATTCATTAACAATCCCGGCAGTGTTTTTACACTATCGCCGAAGTTGAGCTCCAGGAAATCGTAAATTAACGGACACGACCTAGAGTCTCTCCCCGAACAGGGGAAACTTCTTTTGCCATTCCGCCTCAAGAACAGCAACAGGCTGCGGCGCATCTTCCGGAATACCCGCGTCTCTTTTCTGGTTTCCAGCATCGTCGCGGCGATGGTCGTCATCGTCGGCTTCAGTCTTGATCGCGCCAATACTGCGGCTCATCTTCGCGAACTGAGCATCCGCACAGAAAACGAGACCGGTCTGCTTCGCGCCCGCCTGACGGCGCAGATCAACATGGACATGACTGTTGTTCGCGACCTCGCGAACATGGTGGCGATCAGTTCCGCCGTTAACACCGAGGAGATGGAACGGCAGATCAACTGGCTTCTCATCCAGAACCCGCATTTCGTGCATGTGGCGCTTGCGCCTAGCTTCATCGTCAGCTCCGTCTATCCGCCGCGCGCCGCCAGGGAGCGGCTCGGCAAGGACGTGCGCGGCCGCCTTCCCTCCACAGAGGGGCTGCGTGATATCGGCATCCAGCAGGCGCGCTTCTACGGCCCGATCAAGGGCATCGACGACAAGGACAACTTCGCGATCTTCTTTCCCGTCTTCGTGAAGGAAAACGGGATACGCAAGGTCTGGGGCGCCGTCGAGGTGGCGATCGACCAGAACCTGTTCTACCAGAGCACCGGCCTGAAGGCCGTGCACAACAACGAGAACGAAGAGAAGTACCCGCACCTCGATCATCTTTCGATCGCGGTGCGCAACGTGGCGGGCAAGAACGGGCCGGCGGCGCCGTTCTATGGACCCTCCGACGTGCTGGACAGGCAGCCGATGCTGCGCAAGGTGAACTTCGCCGGCGGCCAGTGGGAAATCGCGGCGGTGCCGAAGGCCGGATGGGACGAGACACCCGACAACCAACCGGTGCTGCGGGTGATCATCCTGATCGCCGGCGGCATCATGATCGTCTCGGTGTTCTTCGCGACGCTGCTTCTCGGCGAGCGCAACCGCAATATCCGGCAGCTGCAGGCGCGCGAGGCGACACTGCTGGAGCTGTCGCAGCGGCTCAACCTCGCGCTGGAATCGTCCAACATCGGCATATGGGAGCTGCACGACCACGGGCACACGCTGTTTTGGGATGCTCGCGCGGCCGCGCTGCACGGCAAGGCGGCTGAGGACGGCAGCCACTCGCTCGAGGATTGGCTGGCGACGATCGTGCCCGAGGATCGGCACGTCGCCGAAGTGCACTTCTTCAACTACAACGTTGCCGGTTCGGCCTACACGGCGCAATACCGCATCGAGATGGAGGACGGTTCCATCCGGCATCTGCGTTCCGTGGGCGCCTTCTACACCGACGCGGGCGGCGCCGATAAGACGGTGGGGATCGTCTGGGACGTGACGGCGGATGCGGAGGCGGCGGAAACGCTGCGCAAGGCCAAGGATCTGAGCGACATCAAGAACGCCGAACTGGAGCTGGCGCTGGACGAACTGTCACGGCGCGAGACCGAACTGGCGGAGCTGTCCGGCAAGCTCGATCTGGCGCTGGATTCCTACCAGTGCGGCATCTGGGAAGCGACGCTCGGCGACCAGGGCTCCATCTGGGACGAGCGGATGCACGATCTCTACGAGCTGGCGCCCACCACCGGCTTCACGACCGAGGCGGCATGGCTTTCCTGCATTCTCGAGGAGGACCGTCATCTGGCGCTGGAAAGCGCGCGCTATTATCAGCAGCTCGGAGATACCCATACGCTGATCTGCCGCGTCCCCACCCGGGACGGCGGCATTCGCTATGTCCGTTCCACCGGCAAGGTACACCAGACGCCGAGCGGCCAGCTAAAGATCATCGGCGTTGCCTTCGACGTAACCGAAGACGCGCTGATGACGGTGAAGCTCAAGTCAGCCAAGGACGAGGCGGTCGCCAAGAACATCGAGCTCGAGCTTGCCAACAATCGCATCGAGCACAATTCGCTGCACGACCCGCTGACGGCGCTCGCCAACCGCCGCAAGCTCGACATCGCGCTGGAGCGTCTGACGATCGACGGAGAGCGCGAGCGGCAACGGTTCGCCATCCTTCACATCGACCTCGACCGGTTCAAGGAGATCAACGACACGCTGGGTCACGCGGCCGGCGATGCCATGCTGGTGCATGCGTCGAAGGTCCTGTCGCGGAGCATCGGCGACGGTGATCTGGTGGCGCGCATCGGTGGCGACGAGTTCGTGATCCTGGCGAAGAATGCCAGCGACACCGAGATGTCGGCGCTGTCGGCACGCGTCATCGAGGAGATGCGCCAGCCGGTGGATTTCCAGGGCTTCTCCTGCCGCTGCGGCGTGTCGATCGGGATCGCGCTGGCCAATGGCGTGCATGTCGATGCGCGCAAGGTGCTCATCAACGCCGACATCGCGCTCTACCGCGCCAAGAGCCTGGGGCGGAACCGCTACGAGTTCTTCAACCACAATCTCCAGGCCAATATCATCAACAACAAGCGCATGGCCGACGAGATTCTGGCCGGTATCGAGAACGGCGAGTTCACCGCCTGGTACCAGCCGCAGTTCAGCGCCCGCACGATGCAATTGACCGGCATCGAGGCACTGGTGCGCTGGAAGCATCCGACCCGCGGCCTGCTGACGCCCGACCGCTTCCTGAAGATCGCCGACGAGATCAACGTCGTGCAGACGCTCGACCGCATCGTTCTCGAGACCGCGCTCAAGGACAAGATGCGCTGGGCGGCGATGGGGATCACGGTTCCGAAAATATCCGTCAACGTTTCGGCCCGGCGCCTGCACGACGACAATCTGCTTAACTCGCTGAGCGGGCTGCAGATAACGCCTGGCGAAATTTCCTTCGAACTGGTCGAATCGATCTTCCTCGACGAGAGCGAAGAGGTTGCCGCCGACAATCTCGATCGCATCAAGGCGCTCGGCATCGACATCGAGATCGACGACTTCGGCACCGGCCATACGTCGATCGTCAGCCTGCTGAAGCTCCGGCCCAAGCGGCTGAAGATCGACCGCCAGCTGGTGCAGCCGATCGTGACCTCGCCGCCGGAGCGCGCGCTGGTCAGCTCGATCATCGACATCGCCCGCTCGCTCGGCGTCGAAACCGTTGCCGAAGGCGTGGAGACCGGCGCGCATGCAGCGCTCCTCGACGAACTCGGCTGCGACCTCTTGCAGGGCTACGCGTTTGCCCGTCCGCTGTCCTTCGAGGATTTCTGCAACGCGGCGATGGAACAATCCTGGCGGCTCGCCTCCTAGATGATCGTTCACGATTTGCGGAAACAGCATTTTCGTTAGCGACCGCTTTCAAGCAAAGAAAGCCTTTTTCCCTCTCGGCTTTTGGCCTATGAGTGTCGCGCCTTTTCAAAGAATGGCGCGGCCCGGGGACGCCCGGCGGCGCGATCCGGTCGGAGCATATGTCACACAATACATTCGGTCACCTCTTCCGCGTAACCACCTGGGGCGAAAGCCACGGACCGGCGCTCGGCTGCGTCGTCGACGGCTGCCCTCCCGGCCTGCGTTTCAAGCTCGCCGACCTGCAGGTGTGGCTCGACAAGCGCAAGCCCGGCCAGTCGCGCTTCGTGACGCAGCGCCGCGAGGACGACCTCGTCAAGGTGCTCTCCGGCGTGATGCTGGATGCCGACGGCGAGACGATGATCTCGACCGGCACGCCGATCTCGATGCTGATCGAGAATACCGATCAGCGCTCGAAGGACTACGGCGAGATCGCCAGGCAATACCGGCCGGGCCATGCCGATTACACCTACGATCTGAAATACGGCATTCGCGACTATCGCGGCGGCGGGCGCTCGTCTGCGCGCGAGACGGCGGCGCGTGTGGCGGCCGGCGGCATTGCGCGGCTGGTGGTTCCCGGCGTTCGCGTGCGCGGCGCGCTGGTGCAGATCGGCAAGCACAAGATCAACCGAGACAACTGGGACTGGGACCAGGTCGACCAAAACCCGTTCTTCGCGCCCGATCCCGAGATCGTGCCCGTCTGGGAAGAGTATCTCGACGGTATCCGCAAGAAGGGTTCGTCGATCGGGGCCGTGGTCGAAGTCGTTGCCGACGGCGTTCCGGCCGGTCTCGGCGCGCCGATCTATTCCAAGCTCGACCAGGACATCGCCTCGCTTTTGATGTCGATCAACGCCGTCAAGGGCGTGGAGATCGGCAACGGCTTCGAGGCGGCCGAGATCACCGGTGAGGAAAACGCCGACGAAATGCGCATGGGCAATGACGGCCAGCCGATTTTCCTGTCCAATCATGCCGGCGGCATCCTTGGCGGCATTTCGACCGGTCAGCCTGTCATCGCACGCTTCGCGATCAAGCCGACCTCGTCGATCCTGACCGAGCGCCAGTCGATCGATGCCGACGGCAAGAACGTCGATATCCGCACAAAGGGTCGCCACGACCCATGCGTCGGCATCCGCGCCGTGCCGATCGGCGAGGCGATGGTCGCCTGCGCGATTGCCGACCACTACCTCCGTGACCGCGGCCAGACCGGCCGACTGAAATAGGAATATCTCCATGGCTTACGATCAGAAGCGCGTCGTCGACGCTATCCGGGCTTTCGAAGCCGGCGAAATCGTTGTTGTCGTCGATGACGACGGCCGCGAGAACGAAGGCGATCTCATCGTCGCCGCCGTTCACTGTACGCCGGAAAAGATGGCCTTCATCGTGCGCCACACCTCGGGCATCGTCTGCACGCCGATGCCGAAGGAAGAGGCCAAGCGCCTCGGGCTGAACGCCATGGTCGCCGAAAACGACAGCGCGCATACGACGGCCTTCACCGTCACCGTCGACTTCAAGCACGGCACGACGACGGGCATTTCCGCCGACGATCGCACGCTGACGGTGCGCAATCTCGCCAACCCCAATGTCGGCGCCTCCGACTTCGTGCGCCCCGGCCACATCTTCCCGCTTGTCGCCCGCGAGGGTGGCGTTCTGATGCGCTCGGGTCATACGGAAGCCGCCGTCGATCTCTGCAAGCTCGCCGGACTGCCGCCGATCGGCGTGATCTGCGAACTGGTCAACGATACGGGCAGCGTCATGCGCGGCCCGCAGGTTTCGAGCTTTGCCGAAGAGCACGGCCTCAAGCTGGTTTCCGTCGCCGACCTCATCGCCTATCGCCAGCGCAAGGAAACGCTGATCCAGCTGCAGGCGAGCTTCGACGTCGAAACGCCGTTCGGCAAGGCCAAGGCCCACAGCTACTCGCTGCCCTGGGACCCGATGCAGCACCTCGCCGTCGTCTTCGGCGACATCCGCGACGGCATCGACATCCCGGTGCGCCTGCACACGGAAAGCGTGGTGGACGACCTGTTCGGCAAGCGCTCCGTCGATCACTACATGAAGAAGATCGCCGAGAAGGGCCGCGGCGTCATCGTCTATCTGCGCGAGGGTTCTGTCGGCGTCGGCCATCAGGACAACGGCCGCAAGGCTTTGGGCCAGGGCCGCGAAGCGCATGCGGAAGCGCAGAACCGTGAAAGCGAGTGGCTGGAAATCGGTCTCGGCGCGCAGATCCTCAAGGATCTCGGCGTCAGCTCGATCAAGCTCTTGACCCGCAGCGAGCGCCACTATGTCGGCCTCGAAGGCTTCGGCATCAAGATCGCCGAGACAGAGATCGGCTGAGATCGATCAATTCGAACCGGCGGCATGACCATGCCGCTGGTTCAGGCTTCAGGCGGCGATGCGCTTGAAGCGGCCGCGGACGTTTTCGATGTAATACTGCCCCGGCGACCGCGACGTGACCATGGCGATCACGTCGGCCTCGGCCACGCCTTCGAACTGGCGCTCCTCGCCATTGCTCAGACAGACACGAAGCCGGCCGTCCTCCTGGCTGAAATAGACCGCGTCGATCAGCGTCGATTTCACCGTCAGCGGTTCCATCTTCGCCTGATGCCCGGCGCGGGTGACGATCGTCGCGGCGCGCGCATCGCGCCGCATTCGCAGCAGCGCCCTCACCTCACGGCGAAGGCTGTTCAGCGCCGTCCATGCGGCGAATTTGATGGCTCGTGTTTTCATGCAGCCATCTACGCAAGCGGGTCTTAAGGAGTTCAAGACAAGCATGGTAAAGCGCGCATCAACATTAATGCTTTGTAATCACGAAGCAATTTCGTAAAATGCGAGCGATCTCGGGCCCACTCAGCCCTGCCAGCCATCCATCAGCACCACTTGCTCGACGCTGGCGAACCTGGCGACGCGATCGAGTTCCGCAAGCAGCTTTTCGATGCGGCCCGCCGACGGGCGCACGCCGGGCTCCAGCCAGAGGCGTTTGACATCGAGACGGCCATTCCTGCGATCCGCCTTCATGTCGATCCGGCCGATCAGCCTGTCGCCCTCCAGCAGCGGAAAGACGTAATAGCCATATTCCCGCTTCGGCTCCGGCACGAAGATCTCGATACGGTAAAAGAAGCCGAACAGCCGCTCTGTCCTGTTGCGATCGCGGATCATCGGATCGAAGGGACTGAGCACGCGGATACGCGGCGGGGCGCCCAAGTGATCGTCGACCGTCGAGAGGAAGCCGGCAAACGCCCAAGAGGGGCGCGGCTTGCCGCCTAGCGCGGGCTCCACAAGCACTTCCTCCAGCTCGTCGCGATGCTCCGCCACCCAGGCTTTCGCTTCATCCGGTGACAACAGGGCCCAGAAAGCGGCGATTTCGCCGTGCGTGGCAAAGCCGAGGCGCGTCAGGGCGCTGCGGCAGGCCCAGTCGATGAACTCCTCGCGGCTGACCTCCGGCTCGTGAAACTCGGCGGGGATGACGCGTTCCACGAGGTCGTAGATCTTCTGGAAATTGGAGCGGCCCGATATGGCGAACTTGCCGGTGCGCCAGAAATATTCGAGCGCCGTCTTGTTGGGATGCCAGTTCCACCAGCCGCCTGAGACGTGGCCGTCGGCCTTGATTTCGCGCGCCATGATCGCGCCGTCGCGCGCCACCCGCTCGTAGGTCTCGTCGAAGGCATCCGCATAGCCCTCCCCCTGCCATTTGCGCCAGCGCTCGACCAGCACCTCTTCCTCGCGGCGAAACTTGTGCTTCCAGTAGCGGAAGAAGACGCTTGGGAGGATCGAGGCGTCGTGCGTCCAGTGCTCGAACAGCGCGCCGTCCTTCTCCAGCAGCGAGGTCAGGTGCTCGCGCCGGTAGGTCTGGTTGCGCGAGAAGAGAATCTGGTGATGCGCCCGCTCCACGGTCTGGATGCTGTCCACCTGGACGAAGCCGATATCGTGGATGAGCTGCAGCAGCCCCGATTTGTTCAGGGCCTTGTTGGGCGGCGCGCTCAATCCCTGCTTGGCGAGGAACACGCGGCGTGCATCGGCATTCGAGATGAGAGTCGTCATGGCCCAGCATAATCCGGAAAATATTCCCCGCCACCCGTTATCTCAGGGCCGGCATTGGTTTATAGAGCGGCGGATCAAGTCAGGGGGATCGATTGGATATCCGCTTCGAAGGCGCCGGCGTCAGCTATGGAAAACGGGTCGCGCTGCAGCCGCTGACGCTTGAGATCAGCGAGCGCCGCATCGGCATCATCGGGCTCAACGGCTCCGGCAAGACGACCTTCGCGCGGCTCATCAACGGCCTGACGAAGCCGACGACCGGGCGGGTGCTGGTCGACGGTCGCGACACGGCGGACGAGAAGAGCGGTCCCGGCGCGGTCGGCTTCATCTTTCAATCGCCGCAGAACCAGATCATCCTGCCCATCGTGCGCGATGACATCGCCTTCGGACTGAAAGGCCGTGGCCTGAGCAAGGCCGAGATCGACGCCAAGGTCGAGGCGGTGTTGGCGCGTTTCAACGCGGCACACCTCGCCGACCGCCGCGCCCACGAGCTCTCGGGCGGAGAACTTCAGGTCGCGGCCCTGTGCTCGGTGCTGGCGACGGATCCCGGCATCCTCATCCTCGACGAGCCGACGAACCAGCTCGACCTGCGCAATCGCGGCCTGGTGCAGAAGCTGATCGACGACCTGCATGAGCAGACGATCGTCATCACCCACGATCTCGACCTCGTTTCCTGTTACGATCGCGTGCTGGTCTTTCACGAAGGGCAACTCGTGGCCGATGCGCGCCCGGCCGAGGCCGTTCGCCGTTACCGGGAGATCGCCGGCTGATGCAATCGCTCTTCGTCGAAGGCAGCAGCGCGATGCACCGGCTTTCGGCCCGGGCGAAGCTGATCGTTCTGGCACTTCTCGGCATTCTGCTGTTTGCGACCACCAATGTCGCGCTGCTTGCGGCCGCCGTCGCGGCAACTGCTGCCGTCTATCTGAGCATCGGCCTGCCCTTGCGCGCCGCGTTGACACGGTTGAGGCCGGTCTTCCTGACGATCGTGATCGTCGCCCTGTTCAGCCTCGCCTTCAATCCCTGGCACGAGGCCGTCATTGCGTTGTTGCGGCTGACGGCGCTGATGCTGTTTGCGGCATCCGTCACCGCGACGACGTCAGTCACGCAGTTCATGGACGAGATCACGCTTCAGGCGCGGCCGCTGGAACGGCTCGGCCTGTTGCGCGCTGACGATGTCGGACTTGCGGTCGGGCTTGTCGTGCGTTTCGTGCCTGAAATTCTGAGCCGCTATCATGCCATCCGCGAAGCTCATGCGGCGCGCGGCATCAAGCTGCGGCCGACGACCGTGCTGGTACCGCTGATCATCCTTACCCTCAAGGATGCGGATAACATCGCGGCCGCGATTGACGCCCGCGGCATTCGACGGCATGTGAATTAGCAGAAATTGAAACACGGAGCCCCCATGAGCACCCGCGACCTCGTCCTCTCCGCCCTCTTCGCCGCCATCATCGTTGCGCTCGGACTGCTGCCGCCGATCACGCTCGGCTTCATTCCGGTGCCGATCACCGCGCAATCTCTCGGCGTCATGATGGCCGGCGTGGCGCTCGGGGCGCGGCGCGGGACAATCGCGGTGCTGATCGTATTGGTGCTGGTCGCCATCGGCCTGCCGGTGCTTTCAGGCGGACGCGGCGGCCTTGCCGCCTTCGCAGCCCCCACTACCGGCTTCCTGATCGGCTGGGTGTTCGCGGCGCTGACGACGGGCTATATCAGCCAGACGCTGGTGCGGGAGGGACAATCCGCCTTCGCGCAAACCTCGGGCTTCTTCCTGGCGGCGGTGCTGGGCGGTGTGGTCGTGCTCTACGCCTTCGGCATCGTCTACCTGACCTTCGCCGCCAAAATCGACTTCAGCACGGCATTCCTCGGCTCGATGGCCTTTATTCCCGGCGACATCCTCAAGGCCTTCGTCGCCGCACTGGTCGGCCGCGCCGTCATGGTGGGCTACCCGCTGCTGCCGGCGCGAGGCTAGGCTAATCCACGAAACCATACAGCCAGTCGCGGGTGATCTCCGGCAGCGGCACTGGCAGCTGGTCTTCCGGCGATCGCGCTTGCCAGATGATCTCCACCTCGGCGGCATGTTCGCCGCCGGTCATGGCCGCGATGATGAAGCCCACCGAGCGCAGGCCGATCTTGTCGACCGAGGGGGTGAAGGACACCTTCTCGTCGAAACGCAGTGGCCGGTGCAGGATGCAGGTGACCTTGGAGGCGACGTAGAGCGGTTCGTCTTCCAATTGCGGCCGCGAAGTCCAGAAATTGGCGAGCACGGATTCCGCATAGGCGATGTAGGACCCGAGAAACATCTGGCCGTTCATGTCGACGTCGCGAAACGGCACATGCATCTCAACCACATTCGATCGCGGTATGTCGTTCATCGCCATCTGCCCTCAATCCCCTCTCCGGATGATAAAACAAGGTGCGGCAAAGCGTAAGCGATTTTCGTGGAGATCACGCTCTAGTGCGTTGTTTCAGAGGCGATTTTCGTGTCCTCCTGCGTGCACGCGGCATCGGCCGGTCAACCGTGCGCCGTTGTTGAAATCGTGGCAACCGGCCCCATCTGCTGTGGATCGCACGCGGACAGACGGATAGAGTGAACCGATGAGCACCCGCCTTTACGAACACCCGATCTTTCTCGAGCATGTGACGCCGGAGGGGCACCCTGAGCGGTCCGACAGACTGCGGGCGATCAATGTCGCGCTGGAGCATCCGAACTTCGAGCGGCTGGAGCGCCGCGAGGCGCCGCAGGCGAACGAGGACGCCATCCTGCTCGCGCATCCCGAAGAGCATCTCTTCGCGGTGATGCGGCAGATCCCCGAAGAGGACGGCGAGATCAACCAGCTCGAGGCCGACACCTATGCCAGCCCGAAGAGCCTGCAGGCGGCGCTGACAGGCGTCGGCGGGGCGATGGCCGCGATCGACGACGTGTTCACCGGCAAGGCCGACAACGTCTTCGTCGCCTCGCGCCCACCCGGTCACCATGCCGAGAAATCCAAGGCGATGGGCTTCTGCTTCTTCAACAATGCCGCCATCGCGGCGCGCCATGCGCAGAGGACCTACGGCGCCGAGCGGGTCGCGATCGTCGACTGGGACGTGCACCATGGCAACGGCACACAGGACGTGTTCTGGGACGATCCCTCGGTGCTCTTCTGCTCGACCCACCAGATGCCGCTCTATCCCGGCAGCGGCGCCAAGGACGAGACCGGCAAGCACGGCACGATCGTGAACGCGCCGCTCTCGCCGAATGTCGGCAGCGACCATTTCCGCGAGGCCTTCAAGTCGCGCGTGCTGCCGGCGCTTTACGATTTCCGGCCTGATCTCGTCATCATCTCGGCCGGTTTCGACGCGCACCACCGCGATCCGCTGGCGCAGATCAACCTTGTCGGCGAGGATTTCGACTGGGCGACCGGGCGGCTGCTCGAGGTCGCCGACAAAAGTGCCGGCAACCGGGTCGTCAGCCTTCTGGAAGGCGGCTATGATCTGGAAGGGCTCGCCGAATCGGCCGGGCTGCATATTCTGAGAATGATGAGAGGTTGAGCATGACGGATAGCGTCAAGCCAGGGGTATCGGGGCCGGAGGTATCAGGCCTTTCCTTCGAAAAGGCGGTCGCCGAACTGGAAAGCATCGTTGCGCGCCTGGAACGCGGCGACGTGGCGCTGGACGAATCCATCGAGATTTACGAGCGCGGCGAAACCCTGAAGAAGCATTGCGAAACACTGCTCTCAGCCGCCGAAAACCGTATCGAGAAAATCCGCCTCGACCGCGCGGGCAAGCCGCAGGGCGTCGAGCCGCTGGATGGAGCTTGAGGTTGGAGCATTCCAGGAAAAGTGCGAAGCGGTTTTCCGTCTGGAATTGCGTTTAAGCAAAAGCATAGAGCACTTCCGTGATTCGAAGAAAAGCGGACGGCTCTAGAGGGCGATCACCGTCCTGATCTCATCATAGCCGGTGCGCAGCCCGTTGCCGTCGCGCTCGATCAATCCGGCTTCCGACAGGATTTCGACATCCTCGTGCACCCTGCGGTAATCGCGCTTCAGGCTCTTTGCCAGCGCCGAGATGCTCGTCTGCGGATTGCGATGAAGGTGGCGCAGCAGTTCCAGCCTTTTCGCCGTCATGGTGCGAGAAAAGGCTTCCCAGTCGACGAAGGTCAGATGCTCCTCGGACACGGGCTCGCCCCCTTCGGCACGATGCCAGGCATCGACAAAGCGGCCGGCTGTCTGGTCGAAGGTTCCCCCAACGTGAAGTTCGATCTCCTTGCTCATATCGCTTCACCTCTCAATTGCTCGACATCCCTTTTGAAGTCTGCCACCAGGCGCTCTATCGAGACGAACTGATATGTTTCCTCGCGCGCTCCATAGTGCCGATGGTCTCCCTTGCCGCGCTCATTGTCGTAAAGGACAAGCCGCTCACCGGGCAGGCCATAGAAGAGCGCATATTTCAGGAAATGCCGCGATGGCGGCACCCGATCGGGAACACGCCAGATGGTCATTTCGAGAATGGCCCCATCGTCATAGATGATACGTTCACGAAAGAGCAGCTCAGCCTTCATACAGGCACTATGACATCCGACGCCATAGCCGGTCAATTGCAATGAACGGCATGACTGGCTATTGGCTGCTTCAGCCGGTAACCTGACCGCTTTCGCGAATGGAGATCCCCCATGTCCTTCTTTCCCGGTAAAGACCCGCTGCCCGGCGATGCCTTCGCCTGTGATGCGATCGAGAACCTGATCATTCCGCGCACCAGCGATATCGGCGGGTTTCAGGTGCGGCGGGCGCTGCCGACCAGGCAGCGGCGGCTGGTGGGGCCGTTCATCTTTTTTGATCGCATGGGACCGGCGATATTGAAGCCGAACGAGGCGCTCGATGTGAAGCCGCATCCGCATATCGGGTTGTCGACCGTGACCTATCTGTTCGACGGCGAGATCCGTCATCTCGACAGCCTCGGCACCGAGAAGGTGATCCGGCCTGGAGATATCAACCTGATGACGGCGGGGCGCGGGATCGTGCATTCGGAGCGCACGCCGGACAATCTGCGCGGCCATCCGCTTTTGATGTCCGGGCTGCAGACATGGCTGGCGCTGCCTGACGACAAGGAGGAGATCGATCCTTCCTTCGCGCATACGGAAAGAAGCGAGATGCCCGTGATCGACGAGCGCGGCGTGCGCGGGCGCGTCGTCATCGGTGCGTTCGAGGGCATGGCCTCGCCGGTGAAGGTGTTTTCCGACACGCTCTATGCCGACATCAATCTCGATGCCGGCGTGCGCTTTCCGTTTGCCGCCGCACACGAGGAGCGAGCGGTCTATGTGCTGTCGGGCGAGGTCGTGATCGCGGGCGATCGTTTCGCAGCCGACCAGTTGCTGGTCTTCCGCCCGGGTGACGCGATCACGCTCGAAGGCGGCAGCCAAGGCTGTCATCTCATGCTCTTCGGGGGTGCTGCGCTGAACTCGAAGCGCTACATCTGGTGGAACTTCGTTTCGTCATCGAAAGAGCGGATCGAAAAGGCCAAGGAAGAGTGGCGGACCGGGCGTTTCGACATCGTTCCGGGGGATGAAGAGGAATTCGTCCCTTTGCCCGAGGGCTGATCTCATCTAGAAAGGATCGTTGCGGTTCTTGAAATCGACTTTTTTCACCGCAATTTATGGCTGAAGGCCATGCGCCCCAAGAATCGCATGGCCCAAGAATCACAAGAAAGAGTGCCCACCCGTGACACAACCGCCGAAGACGCCGCTGCTGGATAAAGTGACCTATCCGGCCGACCTCCGAAAGCTGGAGGATCGCGACCTGCCGCAGCTTGCGCGCGAGGTGCGCGACGAGATGATCGACGCTGTGTCGAAGACGGGCGGGCATCTGGGCGCCGGCCTCGGCGTTGTCGAGCTGACGATTGCCGTTCACAATGTCTTCAACACACCTGACGACAAGCTGATCTTCGATGTCGGGCACCAGTGTTATCCGCACAAGATCCTGACCGGCCGGCGCGACCGCATCCGCACGCTGCGCCAGGAAGGCGGGCTCTCGGGCTTTACCCGCCGCGCCGAAAGCGAATACGACCCCTTCGGCGCCGCGCATTCCTCGACCTCGATCTCGGCAGGCCTCGGCATGGCCGTGGCGTCTGATCTCTCCGGCACCAAGCGCAACGTGATCGCCGTCATCGGCGACGGCGCGATGTCGGCGGGCATGGCCTATGAGGCGCTGAACAATGCCGGCGCGCTCGATGCGCGGCTGATCGTCATCCTCAACGACAACGATATGTCGATCGCGCCGCCGACCGGCGCCATGAGCGCCTATCTGGCGCGTCTGGCCTCGGGCCGCACCTATATGGGCATGCGCGAGGTCGGCAAGAAGCTCACCAGCTATCTCGGCAAATCGGTCGATCGCGCCATTACCCGCGCCGTCGAGCATGCCCGCGGCTATGTGACCGGCGGCACCATGTTCGAGGAGATGGGCTTTTATCATATCGGCCCGATCGACGGTCACTCCTTCGAGCACCTGCTGCCCGTGCTGCGCAATGTGCGCGACAATGCGCATGGGCCGGTGCTGATCCATGTCGTCACGCAGAAGGGCAAGGGCTATGCGCCGGCGGAAGCCGCCGCCGACAAGTATCACGGCGTCAACAAGTTCGATGTCATCACCGGCGCGCAGGCGAAGGTGAAGCCGAATGCGCCGAGCTACACCAATGTGTTTGCCGAAGCGCTGGTGCAGGAAGCCGAGCTCGACGACAAGATCGTCGGCATCACCGCCGCCATGCCGAGCGGCACGGGACTGGACAAGCTGGCAAGCGTGTTTCCGTCGCGCTGTTTCGATGTCGGCATTGCCGAGCAGCATGCCGTGACCTTCGCGGCCGGGCTCGCCGCCGAGGGCTACAAGCCGTTTACAGCACTTTATTCGACCTTCCTGCAGCGCGCCTTCGACCAGGTGGTGCACGATGTGGCGATCCAGGGCTTGCCGGTGCGCTTCCCGATCGACCGCGCCGGCTTCGTTGGCGCCGACGGCCCGACGCATGCGGGCTCGTTCGACACGACCTTCCTCGCGACGTTGCCTGGCTTCGTCGTCATGGCCGCAGCCGACGAGGCGGAATTGAAGCACATGGTGCGCACGGCGGCCGCCTATGACTCCGGCCCGATCTCCTTCCGCTATCCGCGCGGCGAAGGCGTGGGCGTCGACATGCCGGTTCGCGGCGAAATCCTGCAGATCGGCAAGGGCCGCATCGTCAAGGAAGGTACCAAGGTGGCGCTGCTCTCCTTCGGCACGCGCCTGGCGGACTGCATGCTCGCCGCCGAAGACCTTGATGCCGCGGGCCTTTCGACCACGGTTGCCGATGCGCGCTTCGCCAAGCCACTCGACCACGACCTGATCCGTCAGCTGGCGCGTCACCACGAGATGCTGATCACGGTTGAAGAAGGCGCGGTCGGCGGCTTCGGCAGCCATGTGCTGCAGTTCCTGGCGACCGAGGGCCTGCTCGACAACGGGCTGAAGGTGCGCTCGCTGGTCATGCCAGACCTCTGGGTGGAGCAGGCGAAGCCCGAGGTGATGAACGCCCAGGCCGGGCTCGACCGGGCCGGGATCGTGAGCACCGTTTTCAAGGCGCTTGGGCGGCCGGCGGCTGTCGGGTTTGCCGGGTAAGCGGATTGGTCGATGGGTTGGGCGAACGCCTGGCCTTTGCGATTTGCTCGACAAGCTAACTTGGCGCGAGGCATACCCCCCTCTGCCCTGCCGGGCATCTCCCCTCACAGGTGGGGGAGATTTGCTGGGGCAGTCGCTCGCTTCTACCTCGCCGTTTGGCGTAAATCTCTCCACAGGTCGATCTTGGCGCGAAGCGTGGGCGGAGACGCGCGACTTGGCCCTGGTAATTCTGCAGAACAAAAGGGTGCGACCCGCCTCATCATTCGCGAGTGGTGTCCCTCAATCCTTCCTTACGCCATCGCGATAAAACACCATGCCGCCATGATGGAGCACGTCGTCGACGAACTCCCCGTCTGCGGTGAAACCGGTGTCGTCCCAGTAGTCGATGTGGCGTCCCCTCACCTCGTAGCGGCCCTGATAGGCACTCTTGACCGTGCCGCGTGCTTCGTCATAGCGGCCGTTGGGCAGCAGTTCCTGCCTGATGCGACCGTCGGCGGTGATCCACATGCCGATATAGGGATGGGTTGAATTGGGAGGTGTTTGCATCTTGAAATCCTTGGAGAAAGCGTTGACGGCGGCACGGTGATCAGCGCCGCCGCGAGAGATTGGCGGGCGGCCATGCTCACAACCCGGCATTGGCCGTCGGACGCACGACGATGTCGTTGACGTCGACGTCGGCGGGCTGGGCGATGGCGTAGAGGATGGCGCGAGCGATGGCGTCGGGTTTCAGCGCAACGGCGCGGTAGGCGACCATGGCTTCGGCGGCGAAGGGTTCGGTGATGGTGTCGGCGAGTTCGGATTCCACCACGCCGGGATAGATGCAGGTGACGCGCAGGATCTTGTTTTCCTGCCTCAGGCCATCGGAGATCGCCCGCACCGCGTACTTCGTCGCGCAATAGACGGCCGCGGTCGGCGAGACGGCGAGGCCGCCGACGGAGGAGACGTTGATGATCTGGCCGGATTGCTGGGCGTTCATGACGGGCAGCACGGCGGCGACGCCATAGAGCACGCCCTTGATGTTGACGTCGATCATCCGGTCCCATTCCTCGACCTTCAGCGAGGACATCAGCGACAGCGGCATGACGCCGGCATTGTTGACAAGGACGTCGACGCGGCCGAACTCGGCGACAGCGGTATCGACGAAGACCTGCATATCATTGCGGTCTGTGACGTCGAGCGCTCTCGAGATCACGACACCGCCGGCGGCACGGATTTCCTCACACAAAGCGTCCAGCCGGCCTGTTCTACGCGCGCCGATGACCAGCTTTGCGCCGGCGGCACCCAGCTCTCGGGCCGTGGCAGCGCCGATGCCGCTGCTGGCGCCTGTGATCAGCACTACCTTGTTGTTCATATCGGTCATGTCTTGCTCCTCAAGCGAACTGTTGACCGAGACAGGATCGCGCCGACGGGGCCCATTGCGGTAGACGGCTTTTCCGGAATTCTTGCACGATCCTCCGAAATGGGATGATGGTCTCTTGGCAAAGCGCGCGAGACGTCCGATGCTGGCGCCATGGAAACAATTACCGATCTTGCCGCCCTGATCGATCGTCATGCAGCGGTGGATGGAAACTTCGACACCGTGCTGCCGCGCGTCGGCGTTATACGATCCTCGGCGACAACAGAGCCGCTGCATACGCTCTACAAGCCCTCCTGCTGCATTGTCGCGCAGGGGCGCAAGCGGGCGACGATCGGCGATACCAGCTATATCTACGATGCCGCGCATTATCTCGTTGTTGGCGTCGATCTGCCCGTCATCGGCGCGGTGATCGAGGCCAGTCCTGACGCGCCCTATCTCTGCCTGCGGCTGGAGTTCAACCGAACGCTTCTGAACGAGATGATTTCGGGATCACCGGCACGCGACGAGAACCCGGCGGCGGCGCGGGTCAGCGAGACGACGCCAAGGCTGATCGATGCGGCGGCGCGTCTGCTTGGTCTTCTCGACGCGCCCGAGGATGCGCCGGTTCTGGCGCCGCTTGTCGAGCGGGAGATTTTGCATCGGCTGATATCGGGACCGCAGGGCGGACTGATCCGGCAGATCGCCAGCGGCGAGAGCCGGCTGAACCAGATCGGCCGGGCGGTGGATTATGTCTGCCGCAATTTCGGAAGCCCCTTCGCGATCGAGGAGCTGGCGGATATCGCCGGCATGAGCTCGTCGTCCTTCTACGAGCATTTCCGCGCGGCGATGGCGATGAGCCCGCTGCAGTTTCGCACCCAGATCCGCCTGCAGGAGGCGCGGCGGCTGATGATCGTCGAGGGGATGACGGCGGCCGAGGCGGGATTTCGCGTCGGATATGACAGCCCCTCTCAGTTCAACCGCGATTATGTCCGCGTGCACAAGGAAACGCCGAAGCGGGATGTGGCGCGGATGCGCACGTCTCCGAATCTTTCCGGATTCTAGGAAGCGGCGGGCGGCAGGAGGAACAACGTCAGGCCGAATATGGCGTAGACGGCGAGTGCCAGCACGCCGACATACCAGGCGCCGCGCCCGCCATTGGAGAGCAGTGCGGCCGCCATCATGGCGAGGAACATCATGGCCACCGCGCCCGGCCAGAACTGCAGCGACATGGGCTCGGGGCCGATGAAATAGCTGACAATGACGAGAACCGGGGCGACGAAGAGCGCGATCTGCGAGGCGCTTCCCAGCGCGATGCCCACGCTTAGATCGAGCCGGTTGGCGCGGGCAGCCGAGAAGGCCGCGGTCATTTCCGCCGCCGCGCCGACGAGCGCCACGACGATGAAGCCGACGAAGGCGGGCGTCATGCCCATCTTGTCGGCCGCCGCCTGTACCGATCCGACGAAGACCTCGCTGATCAGCGCGACGAAGAGCGTCACCACCACCAACACCGTGATACTGGTCGAAAGCCCCCAGCCGCCATGGTGCTCCTCGGCCTCGCCGACGCTGGCGAAGAGCTCGCGGTGGGTCTTCAGCGAAAACAGCATGCCCATGGCGTAGACCGCGATCAGGATCACGGCGAGGCCGAGGCTGAGCGCCTGCACCATCTCCGGGCCCTGATCGGCGCGGCTGACAAGCGAGGGG
This sequence comes from Hyphomicrobiales bacterium, assembly GCA_900471485.1. GTDB lineage: Bacteria > Pseudomonadota > Alphaproteobacteria > Rhizobiales > Rhizobiaceae > Rhizobium. Next base: position 95,899 of record UCEU01000013.1, on the reverse strand, counting down.
ACAAACAGCGCGACGGTGGCGAGAAAGAGCAGCGACGCCTGGAAGCGGGCGCTGACGCGATTGAACTCCTGCAGGTGATGCTTGAGGCCGCCGAGCAGGAAGGAGCCGCCAAGCATAAACAGCGTGTTGGTGACGATGGCGCCGGCGATCGAGGCCTTGACCAGCAGATATTGCCCGGCCTGCAAGGCGGCGAGCGATATGACGAGTTCGGTGAGGTTGCCGAGCGTGGCGTTCAACAGGCCGCCGACGGCGTCACCGGTGCGGGCAGAGACTGCTTCCGTCGCGCGGCTGAGCAAGGCAGCGAGTGGGATTATGGCCAGCACGGAGAGGATGAATAGCAGCGTGTGGGACTCCGGTGCGGCGATCTCCGTGAGGATCACGACGGGCACGAAGACGAGAAGTGCCAGAAGCGGCGCGGCGCGCAGTTCCGACATTGCGGCATCGATCAAGCCTGAAGATCCGTGTTTCTGCTGCGCGTTCTGCACGATCGATGCCTCCACCCCGTCGCAATCAAGGATAGGACGATGGGCGGCGGCGTGCATTGACCCGGATCAACGTGGTGCCGCGGGCCATTGGCGAGAGGCCTCGGGACAGATTGACGCCGCTCAATGCGGAACGCCGCGCGTAGCTGCTATGCTGATTACTGAAGGCGCCGACATGACGCGCGGCAATTCCTGGAGGCCCGGTGTTTTTCAAGCTGTTTCTTGCGACCGCGATGATCGCGGCGACCGTTGCGATCCAGGCCGTATTCATGGCCGCGGGGCTGCGCGTCTTCCGGCGGATGGACGAGCGCTATCTCAGCCGGCACGCCACGATGGTGACCGTGATCTGGGTCAGCTACCTGCTGGTGCCGATCGGCCTCGACATATGCCTTTGGGCACTGCTCTATCTCGCGCTCGGTGCCCTGCCCTCGCTTGACGATGCCCTCTATTTCTCCACCACGACGTTCACCACGGTCGGCTATGGCGACATCGTGCTCGGCAAGGACTGGCGGCAAGTCTCGGTTTTCGAGGCGGTCAATGGCTGGATCATCTTCGGGTGGGCGACGGCGCTGATCATGGCCATCATCCAGCGGGTCTATTTTCGCGGCGACGAGCGCGTCTAGATACAGGAAAGCGCGTGGTCTTCCGGCAAACAAAAAGGCCGCATCGACGTGCGGCCTCTTCGCTCCTCCACTCACGGACGGCTAATCGCGGAGATAGCGGCGTCCGTTGTGATAGTAGTAGCGGTGGTTGTTGCTGTTGGCGATCGCGCCGCCAATGATCGCGCCCGCCGCAAGCCCGCCGATGATGGCCGCGCCATTCGAATGGTGGTGGCGGCGATGACCGTAGTAGCGGCGGTCATAGTGGCGCCGGTCGTGGCGATAGGAATGATGGCGCTTCCAGTGATGGCGGTTGTGACGCCACTCCACGGATTCCACATTAGCTACAGGATTTTCCGTCTGCTGGATGCCGGCAGGCGCGTGGATCGGCATAGCCTGAACGGGCGCTATCGACGTCAGCGCCATCAGGGCGCTCAAACCGCCAACTGCAAAGGTCGTAATGATTTTTCTCATAATCGAGATCCTTTCGGTTACGAGGGAAAACGCGTTTGGCCGTCGAAAGTTCCAAGAACGCGAATAATATGTTCGCTAATCGTTTGAAGGTCAAAGATGCTAGCGCTTTGAGGATGCTTGGGAAAATGCCGGCGATCCGTACAGATGTGGTGCTGCGGTTGCGGCAGAACGGAAAACGAGTAACGTGAACGGATAAGCGTCAGCTGGGTTCCGCCTCCTCCCCTCTTTTCGGACATTGGCAATGCGGCGATTGATCGTGACAGGCCCAAACGGAGGCAAGCTAGCGGCCGCTGGCCATTTCAATGATCCTCGATATCGAAGCGGGTGATCCTGCCGTCGCATATCTGGAACACGTGAAAGACCGTCTTGTCCTTCAACCCATGGCTCTGCCCGGCCAGCGGTCGGCCGTCGAGATCGCGGATTGTCTGGATCACCTCGACAGCAAGCACGCCCTCGGCTCTTTCGCTTGTTGCTACCGGCTCCACATGCGGACTGACGACCGCCCATTGGCGTGTCCAATAAGCGCGAACGGCATCGCGCCCATGTTCGTGGCCACCGTCCATGCCATTTGCCCAGGCGACATCCTCGGCCAGCGTGGCGAGCACGCCGTCGATATCCCTTGCGTTGAAGCAACCGTAGATCCGTTCGATCAGTTGCGTATTGGTTTCCGCCATGTCGGCTCCTTTGAAAACTCATTGGCGTCGAATGCAGGGCATCAGCCTCCAACATTGACGACGGGATTGGCATTTTATATATGTACGTATACATTTTCGTCAATGGCACCAAGGAAGCGCGATGAACGAGAAGGACGTGCTATCGACACCGGGGCATCTCATCAGCCTGGCCGGGCGCGGCTTTGCGCGGCTCAGCGAGGCGCGCTTGAAGCCGCTCGGCTTCGGCGTGGGGCAACTGCCGGTACTGGTGGCGCTGCAGAACGGCAATATCAGCTCGCAGCGCGATCTCGCCCGCTTCGCCAGGACCGAGCAGCCGCCGATGGCGCAGATGCTGGCCCGGATGGAACGCGACGGGCTGATCCGCCGGACGCCCGACCCGGATGACGGCCGCAGCAGCCGCATCAGCCTGACCACGGCTGCCGAAGCACGCATGCCCGAGGCGATCGCCACGCTGTTCGAAGGCAATCGCGAGGCGCTGCAGGGATTTACAGAGACAGAAGCCGAACAACTGACCGGGCTGCTCCGGCGACTGATCGACAATCTTGACCGGATCGCGGGCGCGGAGCCGCCGGCGACGATGCCGGAGGGCTAACGGGGAGCACCGACGGCGCATCTGGAGCCGGTGCGTCGGAACGAAAAAGGGGTCACGCCTGAGCGCGACCCCGTCCCTGCTGAAATGAGGCCATACTGAAATGTCCGGCCTGCTGAAATAGAGGTGTCGGTGTTCGATCAGAACTCCGACCATTCTTCCTTGACCGCAACGGCGGCCGAGGTGGCGCGACCGCCGAAGGCCTTGGCGACCGACTTCGTCAGCGCGTGCGCCGGCGAGGCAACCGGGCGCGAGGCCGTCGTGGCGACGCTGGCGCGCGGTGCGGCAGACTGTTGCTGGCCGAGGTTGAACTGGCGCAGCAGGTCGTCCAGCGCGGTTGCCTCCTGGGCGAGCGCGTGGCTGGCCGCGGTCTGTTCCTCGACCATGGCGGCGTTCTGCTGGGTACCCTGGTCCATATTGTTGACGGCGGTGTTGATCTCCTGCAGGCCGATGGACTGCTCGCGGGTGGCGGTGACGATGGCGCCGACATGCTTGTTGATTTCCTGCACGGCGCCGACGATTTCGGCCAAGGCCTTGCCGGTTTCGTCGACCAGCGAGACGCCGGTCTCGACATGGCTGCCCGAGGTGTTGATCAGCGCCTTGATTTCCTTGGCGGCATTGGCCGAGCGCTGGGCGAGCTCTCGCACTTCCTGGGCCACGACCGCGAAGCCCTTGCCGGCATCACCGGCACGCGCTGCTTCGACGCCGGCGTTCAGCGCCAGCAGGTTAGTCTGGAAGGCGATATCGTCGATGACGCCGATGATGTTGCCGATCTCGCTGGACGAGCGTTCGATCTGCTCCATGGCGGTCACGGCCTTGCGGACAACCTCGCCCGACTTCTCAGCGCCCAGGCGGGTGCGCTCGACGAGCTGGCCGACATCCTCGGCGCGCTTGGCGCTGTCGCGAACGGTCGTGGTGACTTCCTCGAGAGCGGCTGCGGTTTCCTCGACGGCTGCGGCCTGCTGCTCGGTGCGGCGGGCCAGATCGTCGGCGGCGGTGCGGATTTCGCCGGCGCCTGCGTTGATGGCCGAGGCATTGTGGCCGACGGACTGAAGCGCGCTCTGCAGCTTTTCGACGGCATTGTTGAAGTCGCTGCGCAGACGATCGAAGCGGGCGGCGAAGGGGGTGTCGATACGGACCGCGACATTGCCGTTCGCAAGGTCAGCGAGGCCATTGGCGAGATTGTCGATGGCGAAGTGGATTTCGCTCTCCTCGCGGGCCTTCTGCTCGTCACCGGCGTGACGCTGGCGCTCGGCCTCGCCGCGCATCCGGTCGGTTTCGCCGGCAAGGCGGATCTTCTCGATGGCGGCGTCCTTGAAGACGAGGACCGACTGCGCCATGCGGCCGACTTCGTCGTGGCGGTCGAGGGCGGGAACGTCGATATCGTTCTGGCCACCGGCAAGGCGACCCATGGCAGCCGTCATGCCGACGATCGGCTTGACGATGCTGCGCGACATCATCCAGGCAAGCAGGCTAGCCGCGAGGGCAGCCGCGATGCCGCCGATGACGAGGCTGGCGCTGAGTTCGCTGTTGGCGGACACGCGCAGGGCGGCAAGCGCATCGGACTGCTCGCGAGCGGCGGCCTTGATCTTGGCGGATGCCTGACGGAAGCCGTCAAGCTGGCCCTTGGTCTCGTTGACACCGATCTTGACGATCTGGTCGACCGGCATCTCGGTTTCCTTGCGGGCCTTGGACTGCGGCACGGCAAGCTCGTTGTAATAGAGATCGGCGGCCTTCTGCATGGCGTCGATCTGCTGGATGAAATCGGCATTGCCTGCGGCCGTCTGGCGCGCGGCGGCGATTGCCTTCAGCATGCGCTCGCGGTTGGTGGCGATGTCACCATAGGTGCTGTCGCTGCGAAACAGCAGGAAGCCGCGCAGGTTCACGGCCTGCTCGAGCATGGCCTGCAGCGCATCGTCGATCTGGGTGACGAGCTGTTCGGATTTCTTCTGCTGGTCGGAAGCGTCGGCAGCCGTGCCGGCCTTCGAATAGACGAAGGCGGAAACGGAAAGAAAGATAAGGATCAGCGCGGCGAAGGTCGCGGCGAGCTTACCGTTCAGGGACATGTTTCTGGCAAACATCAGTCAATTTCTCCTGGCGGCACAAAGCCGTGGGCAACTCGCGCATGCGGATGCATGCCGAAGAATTCGTCGGGGGAGATACACATGATCGGCAGGTGAATGTGCGTGCCATCATGGCGGGAGCGGCTTGAAGTCCGCTGCAATCGAGGCGACATTAGGCAGCGAGTAATTTAAAAACGTTTAAATGTGCATTGCAACATTCCGCCTGTTTCGACTGATACGGCGTGTATCTCCCGGCACCAATACAATTTCAGGACAGTAAACCGTCCAACCGGTCGGTGTAATCAGCAAGGGCTTACTTACGCCATGCTTTTTAAGCGCATTGGCGGGCGCAAGGGCAGGAAGGAACAAAAAGGCTTGCAAGTGACGGCTTTGATCGGCATGGACAGGCCATGTCCGATCAGAACGCACAACGTCTCGACCAGCTTCTCGTGAGCCTGGGTCTTTTTGCCAGCCGCTCGCGCGCCCGCGATGCGGTAAGCCGCGGCACCGTGAAGGTGGACGGCAGGGTTATCACCAAGGCAGGCGCGGTCTTCGGCCCGGATGCCGCTATCGAGATCGACGATCCCGCGCAGGAATATGTGTCGCGAGCGGCGCTGAAGCTGACGGCGGCGCTCGACCACTTCAAGCTCGACCCGAGCGGCCATCACTGTCTCGACGTCGGCGCTTCGACCGGCGGCTTTACCGAGGTACTCCTGGAGCGCGGCGCGGCGCACGTCACTGCCATCGATGTCGGCCATGGGCAGATGCATCCGCGTATCGCCGAGAACGCCGATGTCAGCAACATCGAAGGGCTGAACGCGCGCAACCTGGTTGCCGAGGATATCGGCCACCCCCTCACCTTCATCGTTTCCGACGTCTCCTTCATCAGCCTGAAGCTGGCGCTGGCGCCGGCGCTCGATCTGGCGGAACCCGGCGCGACGGCCGTGCTTCTGGTCAAGCCGCAGTTCGAGGCGGGGCGCGAGGCGATCGGCAAGGGCGGGATGCTCCGCGATCCCTCCTCGGCACCGTCAGTCGCCGCCGAGCTGCAGCGCTGGTTTGTGGAAGACATGGGCTGGACGAGCCTCGGGCTCATCCCCTCGCCGATCTCGGGCGGAGACGGCAATCAGGAATATCTTTTGGCAGGAACGAAACCGTGAGCAGCGAGAAAGTAACAATCCAGAAGCTCGGCGCCCAGGGCGACGGCATCGTCATCGGCAGCGACGGCCCTGTTTACGTGCCCTTCGCCCTGCCCGGCGAAACGGTGGCAATCGCGCGCGTGAAGAACCAGGGCACGCTGATGTCGGTGACCACGCCGTCGCCGGACCGACAGGAGCCGCTCTGTCGGCACTTCGGCCCGGATGGCGTCAACGGCACCTGCGGCGGCTGCACGCTGCAGCACCTCGCCGACGCGCCCTACCGCGCCTTCAAGCGGCAGCTGGTGATCGACGCGCTTAGATCGAAGGGCCTGACGCCCGAGGTCGGCGAGACGATCGCGGCGCATCCCGGCGAGCGCCGGCGCGTGGTGTTTGCCGCACGCAAGACCGAGAAGGACATGCTGATCGGCTTCAACCAGGCCGAAAGCCACCACATCGTCAATATCGAGGAATGTCCCATCTCGTCGGCGGGCATCATGGCCAGGCTGCCGGCGATCAAGGCGATTGGCGCGGCGATCGCGACGGATGCGGAGGCGTTTCGCATCGGCGTGCTCGAGACCCTGTCGGGGCTCGACATCGCGATCGACGGCATCAAGAAGAAGCTGAGCGACCAGCATCGCCGCAAGGTGATCGAAACGGCGCTTTCGCTGCGCGGCATCGCTCGCATCTCTGTCAATGGCGAGATTCTCATCGAGCCGGTAAAGCCGATCGTCGAGTTCGGCGCAGTCAAGGCATCGCCGCCGCCCGGCAGCTTCACCCAGGCCACCAAGCAGGCCGAGGAGGCGATGGCCGAACTGGTGCTGGCGCATGTCGGCAAGGCCAAGCGGATCGCCGACCTCTTCGCGGGCGCCGGCACGTTTTCCCTGCGGCTTGCCCGCATCGGCCGGGTGCATGCGGTCGAGGGCGACGAGAAGGCGATTTCGACGCTCGACTTCGCCGGCCGCAATACGCAGGGCCTGAAGCCGGTGACGACGGAGAAGCGCGACCTCTTCCGCCGGCCGCTGATGACCTCGGAGCTCAAGGTCTATGACGCCGTCGTCTTCGACCCGCCGCGCGCGGGCGCGGAATTCCAGTGCAAGGAGCTTGCCCGCTCGACCGTCAAGAAGGTCGTCGCCGTCAGCTGCAATCCGCTGACGCTGGCGCGCGACCTCGCCATCCTCGTCGAGGGCGGCTACCGCATCACCTCGGTCACGCCGGTCGACCAGTTCCTGTGGTCGGCCCATGTCGAAGTGGTGGCGACGCTCGAGAAGTAGGCGCCGGCTCGTCAGCGCCCGGCGCGCAGCAGGCCGCCGGCAAGATGGCGGAAGGCATCGACCGCCTTTTCATGCACCGCATGCGGATCGTCGGCGGCGGCGATCCATAACGCCGCGTTCAATGCCGCACCGTTGATCAGCCGGGCGGCGGCTTCGGCATCCATCGGCTTGACGATCCCCTCTTTGATCAGCGCCTCGATCGTCTGCGTGGACGTGCGCAGGCAGGCGGTCTGGTTCGGCCATTGCGAGGGATCACCAAGCACGGCCGGGCCATCGAGCAGCATGATCCGCTGGATCTCGGGCTCAAGCGCCATCTCGATATAGGCAAGGCCCTCGTTCATGAACCCTTCCCACGGGGTCCTTCCTTCCGCTTGCGCGGCGCGCTGGCGGACCAGCATCTCGGCATCGATCTGGTCGATGACGGCCTGAAGCAGCCCCTTCTTGTCTCCGAAATTATGATAGAGCGCGCCGCGCGTCAGGCCGGCCTCGGCGGTAAAATCGTCCATCGAGGATGCGGCATAACCCTTTGTGGCGAAGGCCTTGCGGGCCGCCGCGATCAGCTTTGCCCTTGTATCCTCGACCATCTGCGCTCGTGTTTTCGCGACCATGCATGACTCCGGAATTAACATACGTCGCGTATCTTTATTGACATACGCGACGTATGCTACCTATATTCACATACGAGGCGTATATCACTTGCCTCTCGAACAGTGAAGCGCAGATAGCTCGAAGGAACCAACGCCGTGCGGCACCCCGCACGCGAGCGATCTGCCATGACGAAAAACAGGAGACAGACATGACCAAGCGCGACGCTATCTTTCCCGCCGGTCGACAGGCGCTCTATGAGATCAACCGCTATTCGGCGGCGCTCCGCTCGGGCGACCTTCTTTTCGTGTCCGGCCAGGTCGGCAGCCGCGAGGACGGCTCGCCGGAACCGGTTTTCGAAAAGCAGGTGCAGCTTGCCTTCGACAATCTCGCGGCCGTGCTGAAGGCCGCAGGCTGCAGCTTCGACGACATTGTCGACGTCACGACGTTCCACACCGATCCGGAGGCACAGTTTCCGGCGATCGATGCCGTGCGCCATAAGGTGATGGGCAAGCCGCCCTACACCAACTGGACGGCGGTCGGCGTGACCTGGCTGTCGGGCTTCGATTTCGAGATCAAGGTCATCGCCCGCATCCCGCAGGCGGCCTGAAACGCAAAACGCCCGCGACACGTGCGCGGGCGTTTTCTTTACTTGCCGGCTCAGGTCAGGCGGCGTAGCGGGCGGAACCGTGGGCACCGGCCTGCAGGTTGAACTGGCCGAGAAGCTGCATCAGCTTGGCCGCCTCCTGCGCCAGCCCATGGCTTGCCGCCGTCTGTTCCTCGACCATGGCGGCATTCTGCTGTGTACCCTGGTCCATGGTGTTGACGGCGTGGTTGATCTCGGCAAGGCCGGTCGACTGCTCGCGGGTGGCGGTAACGATCGCCTCGACGTGGCGGCTGATTTCCTGGACCTGCGAGACGATGGTCTCCAGCGCCTGGCCGGTGCTGCCGACCAGCGTCACGCCGGAACGCACCTGGGCGTTCGATGCCGTGATCAGGCTCTCGATTTCCTTGGCGGCATGGGCGGAGCGCTGGGCGAGCTCGCGCACTTCCTGGGCGACGACGGCAAAGCCCTTGCCGGCTTCACCCGCACGCGCCGCCTCGACGCCGGCGTTGAGCGCGAGCAGATTGGTCTGGAAGGCGATGTCGTCGATGACGCCGATGATGTTGGCGATCTTGCCGGAGGATTCCTCGATCTCGGTCATTGCCGATACGGCCTTGCGGACGATGTTGCCGGACTCCTCGGCGCCGAGGCGCGTGCGGGCGACGAGCGTGCCGGCGTCCTCGGCGCGGCGGGCGGTGTCCTTGACCGTGGTGGTGATCTCTTCCAGCGCTGCCGCGGTCTCCTCGACGGAGGCTGCCTGCTGCTCGGTGCGGCGCGCGAGGCCATCGGCCGCCGTGCGGATTTCGGTGGCGCCGGCGTCGATCGCGTTTGCATTGCTGCCGACGGCCTGAAGAGCGCCCTGCAGCTTGGCGACGGAGCCGTTGTAATCGCTGCGCAGGCGATCGAGATGATCGGCAAAGGGCGTTTCGATGCGGTGCGCTAGATTGCCGTCGGAGAGTTCGCCGAGCGCGCCCGCCAGCGCATCGACGGCGTGCTGGGTTTCGGCCGCTTCGCGCGCCTTCATCGCCTCGTTGCGCGCACGCTCTTCCTGCGCCTGCGTCCTGCTGCCTTCGGCGCTACGCTCCAGATCGAGGCGAGCGAAGGCGTTGTCGCGGAAGACCGCGACGGCGGCGGCCATTTCGCCGATCTCGTCGTGGCGATCGGCATAGGGAACGGCGGCATCAAGCTCGCCGCGGGCGAGGCCCGCCATGCGCGTAGTGATGATCGAGATCGGCGCGGAGATGCGGCGCCAACCGATATAGGCGGCTGCGGCGGCGATCAGGACGGCGACGGCAAGGCCGGCCGCGATGGAGAGAATGCCGGTCCTGTAATTGGCGGCGGCTTCGACGAGCGCCGCATCGGTCGACTGGCGGTCCCTGGCGATCATGCCATCGACCAGCGTCTGGATGTTGTTGACCGACATGGAGAGTTCGCCGCGATAGAGCAGGTTCGCCTGGCTCTTCTTGTTGTCGAGCGTGAGCGCGATGATCTTGTCGGCAAGGGCCGCGTCGTTGGCGAGCGCCTTCTTCAGCCGCTCGAAGTTCTGGCTCATGTAGTCGCTCTTGGGCTGCGTCTCGAAGGCGCTGATTGCCGCCGTCAGGCGCTGGCGACGCGACTTCAGCGTCTGCTCGGCATTGCGGAAATCGGTCTTGCTGGCGGCCAAAAGGTAATCGGCATAGCTGCGGCGGACGTCGTTCATGGTGCCGACGATGGTTTGCAGCCGCGCCGTGTTCGGGATGTTCTGCACGCCGATCTCATGCGCATTGCTCTCCAGCCGGATCAGCGAGAAGGCGGAAATCGCGCCCTGCACGATGGCGATCGCCACCAGGGACACGAAAAGCAGCGGCAGGAGCGTCTTGATCTTTAACTTGGACATAGCGGGTTCTCGCGGCGGCGTATGGGCGCGGGTCAGCCGGATCGCGTGTCGATCGGCTCCCTGCCTTGTGCCATGATTGGTCGAGGATGGGGTGCGGAGATGATCCGCCATGCATCATGCATTGACGGCATTAAGTGTCATATTTGGTAAAATATGATTAAAAGTAATACTAATGTTTAAGCGCATGTTTTAGCGGCGCATGAAGGCCTCGAAAGCCGCCCGCGCCTCGGCGCTGCGCAAGCGCTCCGAAAAGTGCCGCGCCTCCTCGTCGATGCGGGCGGTGATCTCTTCGCGATTGCCGCGGATGAGATCGCGGGCGATCCGCAGGGCTTCCGGCGGCTTGGCGGCGAGCCTGGCTGCTGCGGACAGCGCCGCGGCCTCCACCTGTTCCGGCGCGCAGAGCTTCCAGACGATGCCGGCCTCCCTCGCCTCCTCGCCGGAAAACGGCTCGCCGGCAGCGAGCATGGCGAAGGCGCGCTGCTGGCCCATCAGGCGCGGCGCGATCAGGCTGGAGGCCGCTTCCGGCACCAGCGCCAGATCGACGAAGGGCGTGCGGAACTGGCTGCGGGCGGAAGCGACCGTCATGTCGCAATGGAAATGCATGGTGGCGCCTATGCCGATCGCTAGGCCATCGGCACCTGAAATGAGAGGCTTGGTCGAGCGCACCAAAGCATACAGGAACTCAATGACCTCGCGCGGCATGCCGCCGCCCATGGCAACAGCCAGAAAATCACCCATGTCGTTGCCGGCCGAAAAGCAGCCTTCGGTGCCGAGAAAGACAGTGGCGCGGATGGTCTCGTCGTCCTCAGCGGCCGCCAGCGCTTCGGTCATGGCGGAATACATCGCGCGGGTGATGGCGTTCTTCTTTTCCGGGCGGTTGAAGCGAATGACCTGGATGCCGGGATGACCAGCTGGGCGCTCGACGATGATGTGATCGGTCATATCAGGTCCCTCAGGCGAGAATGGCGCGGGCGGCGACAAGGCTGGCGGCACCGTTGATGACGGCATCCTTCAGGGCCGTCGTTTCGGGCAGCAGGTTTTCGGCGGCGAAGCGGCAGAGCGCGATGCGCTTGTCAGAGGCGCCATCATTGCCATCGACAAGGGCGCCCTTGGCGAGGTAGCAGCCGGTCAACGTCAGGCCGAACAGGCGCTGGTAGGGTGTAGCCCCGGAGAGCGCCTCGGTGGTCTTGCCTTGCGCCAGTTGCTCGAGAAGCCAGTCGGTCGCTTCGGCTAGGTCGGTGATCGCGGCGTTCAGGCGGTTCGCCGTGGCGCCGAAGCCTTCGGCATTGGACGCAGCGACGCGGTCGGCGATCTGCTGCAGCTCGGCGAGCAGACTTCTCACCTCACCGCCATCGGAGAGCGGTAACTTGCGGGTGACGAGGTCGATCGCCTGGATGCCGTTGGTGCCTTCGTAGATCGGCGCGATCCGGGCGTCCCTGAGGTAGCGCGCGGCGCCCGTTTCCTCGATGAAGCCCATGCCGCCATGCACCTGGATGCCGAGCGAGGCGACGTCGACGCCGATATCGGTGGCGAAGGACTTGGCGACCGGGGTCAGAAGAGCGGCGCGTTCCTGCCAGTGCTTTTTGTCATCGCCGGCGCGGTGCGCCATGTCGGTGGCGTGGGCGCAGCTATAGGCGATGGCGCGGGCGCCCTGGGTGAGCGCCTTCATGGTGAGCAGCATTCTGATGACGTCGGGGTGTTCGATGATCGGGCTCATAGCCCCTGCCTGGCCTGCTCCCGTCCAGCCGGGCGCCTTGCCCTGGGTACGCTCGCGGGCATAGGCGACGGCCTTCTGCGTGGCGGCTTCGGCAATCGCGACGCCCTGCATGCCGACCGCGAGGCGGGCGTTGTTCATCATCGTGAACATGCAGGCGAGGCCCTTGTTTTCCTCGCCGACCAGCCAGCCGATGGCGCCCTTCTCCTCGCCGAAGCGGCCGTCGCCGTAAATCATCGTGCAGGTGGGCGAGCCGTGGATGCCAAGCTTGTGCTCCAGCGCGTGGCAGAAGAGATCGTTGCGGGCGCCGAGCGATCCATCGTCGTTGACGAGAAACTTCGGAACGAGAAACAGCGAGATACCGCGCGTACCAGCCGGCGTGTCCGGCAGGCGGGCGAGAACCAGGTGGATGATGTTGTCGGCGGCGTCGTGTTCGCCCCAGGTGATGAAGATCTTCTGGCCAAAGATGCGGTAGCTGCCGTCGTCGCGGCGTTCGGCGCGGGCCTTGAGCACGCCCAGATCGGAACCGGCATGCGGTTCCGTCAGGTTCATCGTGCCGGTCCATTCGCCGCAGACGAGTTTCGGGAGATAGGTCGCCTTCAGCGCGTCACTGCCGTGAGCGGCAATCGCCTCGATGGCGCCCATGGTCAACGTCGGGCAGAGGGCGAATGCCATGGAGCCGGAGTTCCACATTTCGAGTGCCGCGACATTCAGCATATGCGGCAGCGCCTGGCCGCCGAAGTCTTCCGATGCCGTCAGGCCGTTCCAGCCGCCTGATATCCAGTTGCGGTAGAGATCGCGCCAGCCATCCGGCGTCGTCACCCTGCCGTCCGATATGCGTGCGCCCTGGCGGTCGCCGATGTCAGCGAGCGGGGCGATCTCATCGGATGCGAAGCGGCCGGCTTCATGAAGGATCGCGTCGACCAGATCCTCGCCGAGATCGCCAAGCAGGCCGTCGTCGATCGCCTGCGCGAGACCGGCCACGTGCTTCAGTGTGAATGCGATCTCCTCGACGGGCGCCTTGTACATGCTGGTCTCCTCGTATGCCGGCGGCGCGGATCTGCCGATCCCGCTCGCTCCTCCATCCGCAGAGCTAATTGATTTTTACGTAAACGTCAATTTCAAATCTGCCACGTGCATTGACCCGTCCCGGTGAAGGCGCGGCTGCGCGAACTGTCTTGAAACTGCAAAATATCGGTCATAAAGAAAGCGCTAAGGCATGGTCCCTGAACGGGTCCCGCCACCCGGCGCGACCGCCTGCCCCGCTTATCGACCGGTGGCGGATCGAGCGTTATGGTCGACATATACAGCAAGTCGCAAGAGGACCGGCGCATCATGGACACACTGCCTGTTAGCATGCCGGGTTTCGTCTGGGCCTATCGCTTTCCATCCGAGGGCGGCAAGGCAATCCGGCTGACGAACAGCGCGCTGGCGGCTGATCTGACCGAGGGCGACGGCTTCTACTGGCTGCACCTCAACCTCGCCGACGCCCGCGTTCCCGCCCTGCTCGACACGCTGACCGGACTGACCGAGGATGCCAAGGCGGCGCTCACCACGCACGACACGCATTCGGCCATCACCGTCGACGACCAGATGCTTTACGGCACGCTGGTCGATTGCCAGCGCGAGTTCGATCATGAGACGGCCGATCTCGGCTGGCTGCATTTCGCGATCTCGGACCGCTTCATCATCACCACGCGCCTGCAGCCGCTGCGCAGCGTGGACCGCGCCCGGGCGCTGATCGAGAAGAACCCGGCCAAGTATGCGCGGCCTGTCGACCTGTTCGAACTGCTGGTCACCGAATTTCAGCGGACACTGATCTCGATCGTGATGGATCTCACCGAAGAGCTCAATGTCATCGAGGATTTCGTCTACGACAATGCGCCCCGAGACGAGCGGCGGCGGCTGGCGCCGGTGCGGCGCACCGTGGTGCGCATCCACCGGCACCTGCGCACCGTTCTGGCGCTGATGCGCCGGGCGGCGGCGTCCGACGACGACGAGATGCCATTCGGCTTCGAGGACGTGGCGGGGCGGCTGACGGCGCGGTTGGAGACGGTCGATCACGACATCTATGCGCTGCAGGACCGGGCACGGCTGCTGCACGAGGAAATCGATTCGAAGCTCTCATCCGAGACCAACCGGCACCTCTACATCCTGTCGATCATGACGGCATTCCTGCTGCCGCCGACGCTGGTGACCGGCTTCTTCGGCATGAACACCGCCAACCTGCCCTTCACGCAGGGCTCGACCGGAACGGAATACGCCGTTGCGATGATCATCGCCTCGATCGTTCTCGCCTGGTGGCTGCTGAAGCGGGTCGATATTCTCTAGCTCAATGAAAAAGCCCGGCATTCACGCCGGGCTTTCGTTATCATCCGCTGAGCGATCGCCTCAATAATAGGGCGACAGGCACTGCTGGCGCGGGCCGTTATACGGCTGGAAGGTGTTGTCGTAGGCGCGGTACGAGCGGTAGCGGTTTTCGCACCAGGCAACATGGCTCGGATTGATGCCGCCTGCTGGGGCGACGTAGCGCGGCTGCGCGGCGATCGCGCCGCCAATGATGGCGCCGGCGCCGAAGGCTGCCAGCGGATACCAGTAGTCATTGTAGCGACGATAGCCTGGACGGTAGTAGCTGTAGCCGCGATAGCCGTTGTAGTAGCCAGGGCGATAGCCCGGACCGGGACGGTAACCCGGCCGCGGCCGATAATCCGAGCGATAGCGAGGATGAACGCCGCCGCGACCGCAAATGCTCTGCCCAGGATGGCAATACTGCACATTCTGGACATCGCCTGAGCGCTCGACTTGCGGCAGCGACGGCATCTGCATGGCCTGAGTGGGAACAAAACCTGTCAAAACGATAATGGATGAAAGAGCAGCAACAGCATGCTTCTTAAATGATCCGAGCATTTCGTCTCCAATCCCGATAATTTCGCGTGATCATAAACGTACAGAACACCGGAACGTTCCAGAGGCGCGGGCGCGCGTCCGGCCGGCCCTGGCGTTGTATTTGCTAATGGATTAACCGGACATTAACCGACTCTCACCACCCTCGTTCCATGAAGCAAGACCGTGGAATCCTTATCTTCCCATTTCTGCTTTTGATGCTTGCAAGCCTTGTGGCGCAGCATGCGAGGGCGGCCGACGTGCTGCCGTGGAACAAAACCGATAACGCCATCGTGATCGACGCCTACGAGCTGAACACGCTCGACTGGGAGGCGCTCACGTCAGACAAGCGCATTGCCGGCTTCATCTCCAAGGCGTCCGACGGTCTGCCCGAGAGCTTCGACTGCAGCGGCGAGCATGCCGGCGACACGGTGGCGCACTGCAAGACGATGTGGCGCAAATACGCCGTCAGCCGCGAGCTCTTCCAGACGCGGCGGCTGGTCGCCCGCGCCTCGGGCCTGCTCTGGGGCGCCTATCACCTGGGACGACCGGGCAACCCCGTCGAGCAGGCCAACCACTTCCTCGACTACGCCACGCCGCGCGACGACGAGATGATGATCCTCGATCTCGAAGGCATCGACCCCAGCAAGTTCATGTCGCTGGAGGACGCGCAGATCTTCGCCGGCCACATCAAGGCCCGCACCGGGCGATATCCCGTGCTCTACACGAACCACAACACCGCCCGTTACATCGCCGCGTATCGCAACGACTACCCCGTGCTGGCGCGGCTGCCGCTCTGGTATGCGCGCTACAAGCCCGACATCAAGGGCGTGTTCCCGATGGGCAACTGGGACAACTACCTGCTCTGGCAGTTTTCTTCCGGTACCAATTGCAGCAAGCACCGCTGCCCCTACCGCGTGCCGGGAACGTTGACCGATATCGACGTGAACGTCGCGGCGATGAGCCCGGCCGATCTTGCCAGGATCTGGGCGCAGGGCAACCTTCTGCCGGCGCGCGAACCCGATCCGCCGCTTATCCTTGCAAAGATCGAGATGGAGCCGAGGTCTGCCGCGACGGACACCAGCGCGCCCGATCCGATCACCACCTCCTCGGTGCCGAAGCGCGAGATCAATGCGTTGAACTATCAGGACTTCTAAAAACGAAAGCGACCCCGCCTCCCTCAAGGAAACGGAGCCGCTTGGGAGATCCTGTTGCCGACGTCAGGCGACGACGGAGAGCTTGGCCTGGTCGCCCTGCAGGCGGCTGGTCATGAACAGCGAATACCATTCGAGGAACTGCATGACGCCGCCTTCGTGCAGCATCGAGTACGGGCCTGGCTCATAAGCCGGCGAGTGGATACCGAAAGCGTTTTCCTCGACGATGCGGCGGTCCTGGTCGTTGGTCTCGGTCCAGACGTGGGTCAGTTCATCGAGATCGTAGTCGACACCCTCGACGGCATCCTTGTGGACCAGCCACTTGGTCGTGACCGCCGTCTCGTTGGCGCTGAGCGGCAGGACGCGGAAGGAGATGGCGTGGTCGCCGAGGATGTGGTTCCAGGTCGTCGGGTAGTGGAAGAGCAGCATGGTGCCGATCCGGTCGATCGTCACGTCATCGGACAGCGCGCGCTTGACGGCGCGCTTGCCGGACATGGTGTAACTCTCGGCATCCTCGATCAGCGGCATGCGGGCGGCGCGGAACTGGCCATCCGGCGAGATCTGGAACTTGCTGGGAAGGCCGGCGGCCTCGCAACGCGCCCAGTGGCCTGATATCTCGGGATCATCAGCGCCGCCGTCGGTGCCGGTGACGCTCGGGGCCTCGGGATAGGTGCGGCAGAGTTCGGGATGGTTCGCGGCGCAGTGGTAGCACTCGCGGTTGTTTTCCCAAACGAGCTTCCAGTTGCCCTTTTCGATGATGGTGCTCTGGAAGGCGATCTTCGCGTCCTTCAGGTGATGCGGCATCATGTAGGGGGCGACCATGTCGCGGACCGGCTGGAAGTCCGGCGCCTTGTCGGCGAGGCAGATGAAGATGTAGCCGCCAAAGCTCTCGCAATGGACCGGCTTCAGGCCGAAGCCGCTCTTATCGAAATCGTCGCCCATGTGGCGGGCGAAGGCGAGCTTGCCGTCGAGATCGTAGGCCCACTGGTGATAGGGACAGACGAGGCGGACCGACGAGCCGTGATCCTTGGTGCAGACGCGCGAGCCGCGATGGCGACAGCTGTTGTGGAAGGCGCGGATGACGTTGTCGCGACCGCGAACGATGACGACGGGATACTGGCCGATCTGCACCGTGAAATAGGCGCCCGCCTTCGGCAGCTCGCAATCATGGCCCATGAACAGCCAGTCGCGGTAGTAGATCATCTCCATATCGAGCTTGAAGTAATCCTCGTCGATATAGAAGGGCTGTTCGAGGCTGAAGCCTTCCCGGCGGTTCTTGAGCTGCCGCAACACGTTGCTACGAATATCCATGCGCCTATCCTCGTCTGTTCAGGCCGCCACTTCGCTGGAAACGAAGGCCTCCGGAAGCATTTCGTTCCGTCTCTCCCGCAGGAGAATTCATTCCGCATATTTAAACACCACCGGGGCCGGACGCTTGGTTGCAAAGCGACATCGGCTTCGAAAATGACGACAGGGTCGAGCGGCTATCAAATCGCACCGCGCAAACCGCATGCCGGCTGCTATCCCACGGAAAATATCATCGATTGCGACATGGATGCAAATGCACGAATACAATGCCTTCTCGGCCCCACCAGGCACGATATCGCGTTTGCGACATACCTGCCACCGACCGACGAGCATAAATCGCGGTTGCCCGGTTTAAGGCCGCGTTAAGCATGATCGGCCTATTCTCGCCGCCATCAGGCAAGCATTCGGAATGCGCACCATGGCAAAACTTCGTTACTTCGACGCGAGCACGGAAACGACGCTGAAGGAACCGGCACCGGCCAATTCCCACTCGGAATTCCTGCGCACCGGCAAGATCACGCGCCATCGGGCGCACTGGCTTGCCGCCGAGCGCCGGTATCTTAGCCACGACGAAGTGGCGGAAAAGACTGGCCGCAAGCTGCAGGCCGCCGGCGTGCAGACGCATCAGCACATCAACGCCTTTCACCGCACCATCCAGTTCCCGAAGCTGGTCTTCCACCGCACGCTGCAGGACAGCCCGCATCTCGGCTACTGTCACGTGACGGCGTCGCGCACGAAGTTCGCCCGCTACGAGGAAGTCAGCTGGGCCTTCTATATCGCCAACTTCTATGCCGACATCAGCGACAACGACAATTTCTTCGAGCGCATCGATGCGCGGCAGACCCGCATGTATTTCGCCGTCGCCATCAAGCCGGGCGAGCACACGCCGGAGAAGATGACGATCGACCGCTCGGTGCGCGGCAACGGCGTGTTATTCCGGACCGACGACCCGCAGGTGGCGATCCGCAACGTACTGCTGCTCGGTGCCCGCAACGAACAGCTGCGCGAGATCATTCGCCAGCTTTGAGGCCATTCGCGCGCTCTTATATTGATCGGAACGCCGGGAAAGCATAAGGACTGCCCGACACCGCATCCGGGCAGACCATGGCAGAGATCATCGACATCACCGCGAACAAGGAGCTGGCCATCAAGGCCGCTTGCGACGTGTTGGGCGAAGGTTTGCCGATCGCCATTCCGACCGAGACCGTCTACGGGCTTGCCGCCGATGCCACCAATCCGGCAGCCATCGCCCGCATCTACGAGACCAAGGGCCGGCCACAGTTCAATCCGCTGATCTGTCACATGGCCGATCTCGCCATGGCCGAGCAGTATGCCGAGTTCGATCCCGTCTCGCGGACGCTGGCCGAGACTTTCTGGCCGGGGCCGTTGACGATCGTCGTACCGCTCAAGCAAGGCAGTGCCATTCACGCGCTGGCGACGGCGGGGCTCGACACAGTCGGCATCCGCATTCCCAAGGGATTTGCCGGCGACCTGATCCGCGCCTTCGGGCATCCGCTTGCGGCGCCGAGCGCCAACACATCGGGAAAGATCAGCGCCACGAGCGCCGAGCATGTCAACGCCGACCTCGGCGAGAAGATCCGCCTCATTCTCGATGCCGGCGCCAGCGACGTGGGCGTGGAATCGACCATCGTCAAGGTCGAGGACGGCAAGCTCAGGCTGCTGCGTCCGGGCGGGCTGCCGGCGGCCGAGATCGAGCGTGTGGCGGGCATGAAGCTGGTGCGCCCTAGGAAGGCGTCGGCCGCGATCGAGGCGCCGGGCATGATGGCTTCGCATTATGCGCCCGGCGCGCATGTGCGGCTTGACGCGACCGAGGTTGGTGACCGCGAGGCACTGATCGCCTTCGGCCGCGCGCCTGTCGCCGGTTCGCAATCGGCAAGGATCGTGCTCAATCTGAGCGAAGCCGGCGACCTCGCGGAAGCCGCCGCCAATCTCTTCGACTACATGAAGCGCGCCGATGCCACCGGCGCGGAGACCATTGCCTTTTCCGCCATTCCCGACGAGGGTCTCGGCGAAGCCATCAACGACCGGCTGCGGCGCGCCGCAGCGCCGCGGGAATAACAGAGGATAAAGCCCGATGAGCAGCGTTTCACCCGATCTACTCGACCGTTTTGCAGCCATCGTCGGCGAAAAATACGCGCTTCGCGGCGAGGCCGATCTTGCCCCGCACCTGATCGAGAACCGCGGCCTCTACCATGGCTCCTCGCCGCTGCTTCTGAAGCCGGCGACCGTCGAGGAAGTGTCCGCCATCCTCAAGCTTGCCTCGGAGACCGGTTCGGCCGTCGTGCCGCAGACTGGCAACACCGGCCTTGTCGGCGGGCAGACGCCGCGCGAGGGCAAGTCCGACATCATCATCTCGCTCGAGCGCATGAACAAGATCCGCTCGGTCGATCCGGTGGCCAACGTCATCGTCGCCGACGGCGGCGCCATTCTGGCCGAAGTGCAGAAGGCGGCCGAGGCGCATGGGCGGCTGTTTCCGCTGTCGCTCGGCTCTGAAGGCTCCTGCCGCATCGGCGGCAACCTTTCCACCAATGCCGGTGGCACGGCGGTGCTTGCCTATGGCAACATGCGCCAGCTTTGCCTTGGCCTAGAAGTGGTGCTGCCGACCGGCGAGATCTGGAACGGGCTGCGCAGCCTGAAGAAGGACAATACCGGCTACGATCTGCGCGACCTCTTCATCGGCGCGGAAGGCACGCTCGGCATCATCACCGGCGCCGTGCTGAAGCTCTTCCCCCAGCCGCTCGGCAAACAGGTGGCGTTCGCGGGTCTCAACACGGTCGAGGACGCTCTTGCTCTCTTCAACCTCGCATCCGGGCTGTGCGGCACCTCGCTGACCGGCTTCGAGCTGATGCCGCGCTTCGGCGTGGAGATCACCGCGCGCAATATCGACGGCGTACGCGACCCGCTGGAAACGCCGCACCCCTGGTACGTGCTGATCGACATCTCGACATCGGATTCGGCCGAGACCGCCGAGCGCATGATGACGGCGCTTTTGGAACAGGGCTTCGAGGCGGGACTGGTGCAGGACGCGGCGATCGCTTCTTCGGTCGCGCAGCAGAAGGCGCTCTGGCACATGCGCGAAAGCATGTCCGAGGCGCAGAAGCCGGAGGGCGGCTCGATCAAGCACGATGTATCGGTGCCGGTGTCCCGCATTCCGCATTTCATGAATGAAGCCGAAGAAGCGGTGATGGCGGCCATGCCGGGCGCCCGCATCTGCGCCTTCGGCCACATGGGCGACGGCAACATCCACTACAACATCTCCCAGCCCGTCGGCGCCGACAAGCAGGCGTTTATCGATCGCTGGCACGAGATGAACCACATCGTCCACGGCATCGTGCTCGCGCATGGCGGTTCTATCTCGGCCGAGCATGGCATCGGCCAGCTGAAGCGCGACGAGCTGGCATCCATCCGCTCGGACATCGAAATGGATCTGATGCGACGGATCAAACGCGCCTTCGACCCGGCTGATATCATGAACCCGGGCAAGGTCGTCACAGTCGAGTGAGGCCAAGGCCGATCGCCAGGCAATCTCGATCCGCAAGCGGGTCGAGATTTCGACAGCACCTTACTACGAGGCGCCACCGGTCAGGATCGTCAGGGCCGGCGAGGTCGTGGAGGCGTTCTTCACGTCGTAGAGCGCGGTAAAGCGGCGCACCAGCTTGTCGACCTTCTTCGGATCCTGAAGGTCTGCGATGTTGACGAACTTCTTCAACATGTCGGCCTGCTTGTCGACATCCATGTTCGAGAAGCCGCTCGGCAGGCTGTAGGCCGTCTGCAGCAGCTGGAACAGCGCCTGGTCGCCGAGCAGCGTGTAGATGGACGTTACGCTTGGTGCCTTGCGGGCGAAGTAGAGCGCCAGGCGAACGCCGTCGTTAGTCTCGCCCTGTTGGGTTTCGAGCGTCTGCTGAATGTAGCTTTTCTCGGTGCGCTCTTCAGCACCGACGTTCTGGATCGTGCCGATCTTGGATCGGGTCAGGTCGCCATCCGTGTTGAAGTTGAAGTCGGCGACGATTTCCTTGAATTTCGATTCCGCTTCGGTGTTCAGATAGCTCTTCGGATCGTCCGGATCCGAGGTGAAGATCTTGCGCAGAATCTCAGGCGTATACTTGCTTGGATCAAGACCGTTCGCCTTGATAACCAGGTCCGTCAAATCCTTGTTATCGAGGAAATCGTCGAGCGACTTGACCTCCGCCATACCCTTTGCGAACTTGTCGACCGCCTTCGTGGCGTCGGAAGATGCCTTGTCGCGCAACGGGCCGTCGGCGAGGCCGAGCAAAGACAGCGATTTGTAGTTGGTGGCGTATTTCGCCATGACCGCCGGCGAGAGAGCCTGCACTTCCACCGCGATCTTGCCATCGGACCCGAAGTTGAAAGCGCGCACCATGTTGGTGATGCGTTCGTCCTTCAGCGAGGACACATAACTGTTCGGATCATAGGGATCGCTGGTCAGCAACTTGCGCATCGTCGAGCGCGGCACGTCCTGCTCGGTCAGACCGTAAGCCCGCAACGCCATCTGGTATAGATCCGGCAGGCTGTCGTTCGACTTGTCCTGGTCGGCCGACGTGTTGCTGCGCAGGAAGTCGGATACCGACTTGATGTTGCCGTCCGCCATCCGGTCCTTGTAGTTGGCGATCGCATCGTCGATCGCCTCGTCCTGGATATCGTCGTAACGCGTGTTGTAGAAGGACGTCACGTCTGCAAGCTGCTGGCCGTTTTGCGGGCCGGAGGCGGATGGAGCGGAGCCATCGGCGGCAAAGCTGAAGGCCGCGTTGACATTCGAGTAGCCCGCCGACGCCGCGAAGGTGGCGTCGGTGAGAATGCTCTTCAGGTCGGCATCACTGACGTCGGACGAAATCTTGTAGGTGGTGCGGATCTGACTTGTAAGCTTGGTGTCCGCGATCAGCTGATCGACATTCGCGATGGTGCTGATCTTGCTCTGGAAATAATCGAGCACCGAAGCGGCCTTGGTGGTGGTTGTGCGCGCCTGGCTCGTCGACTGCGCATTGACGTCGTTCGGCGTGCTGCCATCGGCAAGGAAATTGAAGGCGGCATGGAGATCGCCATAGCCGAGCGTCGTCGCATAGTCGCCATCGGTGAGAACGCTGCGGAGATCGGCATCGCTAAGGCTCTGCGGGACGCCGTAGGCATTCTTGATGTAGGTCGTCAGCGTCGTATTGGCGATGAGGTCATCGACATTGGTGATCTTTACGATCGCCGACTGGTAGCTGGTCTTCATGCCGTTCGCGGCGCTGGTCAGGGCGTTCACCTGATCCGGTGTCTGCGGCTGGTATGTCGAGGACAATCCGCCAGCGGCAGTAAAGCTGAAGGCGTCGTGCAGTGTGCCATAACCCATGGTGGCCGCGGCATCGGGATCGGAAAGAATGGTCTTCAGGTCGGCGTCGGTGATCGTCGAAGACACATTATAGGCGTTGCGCAGGTAGCTGACGGTGCGGGTATCGGCGAGAAGCGCATCGACGCTGGTGTAGTCGCCGACCTTGGTCTGGAAGTAGTTCCCGTTCGCCGTCACCTTGGCGACCGTTGCGCTACGCTGCGTCGTGGTCTGTACGTTGGTGCCGGTCAGCGTGCCGTCAGCCTGGAAGTTGAAAGCGGAGTTGATGGCGCTGTAACCGCCGGTGGCGGCATAGTCGGCGTCCGTCAGAATGCTTCGGAGATCGGCGTCGCTGAAGGTGGGCGACAGCGAGTAGGCGTCCTTGATGTAGGCCGTCAGCTTCGGATCGGCGAGCAGGTCATCGACCGTCGTGATCGTACCGCCGGTGATCTGGCTGGTGTAATAGGACGATGTGCTGGTCGCCTGAGTGGTGGTGGCCTTCGTCTGCGCCGCAGTCTGGGCGCGCGCCGTCGTCGCAATGGTACCGTCCGACTTGAAATTGAAAGCCCGGTAGACATCGCTGAAGTCAAGCGAGGCCGCGTAGGTCGGATCCGTTAGCACTTTGCGGAGCGCCGCATCACTGAATGTCGAGCCCATGTTGAAGGCCGTCTTGATATAGGACGACAGGCGCGTGTCCGCGGTGATGTCGGCCACCTTCGTGACGGTCCCGATCTTGGACAGATAGTAAGCCTTGTTGTAGTCGGCGGCGGCCTGCGTGACGATGGAGGGAACGACCAGATTGTACTGTTCCATGACCGCGTCCTTCTGCGTCGCGGTCTGTGCGGCGCCGTTCACGGTGCCGTCGGCATTGAAGCTGAATTGCGCAACCAGTGCTTTATATTTGTCGTTGCCGTTGACGTTGACGAAACTGTCGGGATCGCTGAGGTCGCTGGTCAGCACCTGCGTCAGGAAATCCTTCGACACATAGGTGGGGTCGATGCCATAGGCCTTCAGCGCATAGCTGCGAAGACGTGTATTGCTGACCAGATCGGAGACGCTCTCCACATCGTCAATCGCGTTGTCGTAATAGGTCGTCTCGGTCGCCGCGTTCTTTTCCTCATCCGCAAAGGACTGGCTGTAGAGGCCGATCAGGTCGTCTTCCTGGGAGTCGCTTTGCACGTCGGCCGTCGATGCGCTGAAATTGAACGCGGCGGCAAAATCCTTGTAGCGTGAATCCGACAGGCGGTTCGCGAAGCTGCTGGAATCCGTCAGATCACTTTCGAGCACCTTCTTCATGAAGGCCTTGGCGTAAGCCATGTCCTCCAGGCCATAAGCCTGCATCGCATAGTTGTAGAGCCGGTAATTTCCGAGGAAATCATCGACATCCGTGACCTTGTTGATGTTTTCCTTGTAATAATCGGCGTCACGCTTGACCGTCGACTGCTTGGCGACGTTGTCGAGGCTCTTCTGCATATTGCCCGACAATATGCTGTAGGCCATTGAAGCAGAGATCATGGGACGACCTTTTTCGGCAAATTCTTAAAGGAATGACGCAGATGTTGTGCCTCATTCTGCGATAAAAAGCTTACCCGAGACTTACCCCTTTGCTGTAGCGGGATGACACAGCCGGCGTTCACTCCTCGGAAACCTTGCCACGTTCGGTTTTGATAACCATCCCCCGAGGCAAGGTCTTCTTAACCGCGATTTTTAAGCTGTATCGAACAGCCGGCGCCTATTGTTGAGCCATAGAGGGCGAAAAGCCCCGAGGAGAAGACCGGAAACCGGCTCTCAGGTAAGACAAGGGTGAGAATGAACATGAACAATACCGTTATGAAGCCCGCATGGGCCGGCACGACACTGCGTCTCGATCCGTCGCGCTTTCCCCAGCAGGTGAGCTACGCCATTCACGACTCCACGAACGACGTCAGCATAACGATAGACGAACGCGGCGCGATTTTGCGCAAGATCCTCCCCTCGAGCGGCCTTCCGCTTTCGATTGCCCTGCCGAAGCGAGCGTTCAAGGGCGTCGCCGCCCGCGCCATCGATCACGGCAACGGTGAAGTGACCGTAACGCTCGAACTGCACCATGAAGATCCCGAACTCTGTGTGCCGCTGCTGGTGGCCCACGATCTCTCCGATATCGCCGCCGACTGGCGCGGCTGGTCGGAAGCCTTCCGCATCCCGATGCTGATGGTCGAGGCCGACGGCGTCGCACGGCCGCTGGAAGAGCATCTCGGCGACCTGCGTACCAACACGCTGAAGCCGCGCCGCCGCCATTCCTACTTCGCCAACCGCCGCCCCCGCTTCCTCGTGCGCCGCACGACCGGCAAGCTCGGCG
Source organism: Hyphomicrobiales bacterium (assembly GCA_900471485.1). Classification (GTDB taxonomy): domain Bacteria; phylum Pseudomonadota; class Alphaproteobacteria; order Rhizobiales; family Rhizobiaceae; genus Rhizobium. The sequence goes on along the minus strand of UCEU01000013.1, from coordinate 70,802 downwards.
TCGCGATGAAGATCGAAGGCAAGGAAATCATCGCCCGCAGCTAAGCGACGATGGATCGATTTGACGGAAAGACCCGGCCAGCGTGCCGGGTTTTTCGTTTTTGGGCTTGCCTGCGATCTTATGGTTTCATTTGGCCCGATTATCAAAAACTGATAGCGTCGTCTCATCATTGAAGAGGATTCAGATGCCATCTGAAGACACCATTTCTGACGTCTATAAACGCCGCGCTCGTTGGCTCGCTTGGCTTAAACGCGAATACGCTGCGGGCAAAGCGAGCGGCGAACCGGAAGAAATCGACGCCATTGCATTCCTGCGTAAACTTAAAGCGGAACGCGCCGCCAACAACTAATTGATCACAGAGGCGACAAGCAACCTCGGTTGACAAATGCCCGACGGGCCATAAGCTGCGTGCACAGCTTTGAGATCGCAACCGTCTTTCGGAGATGAGCGTCATGCCGGTGGCAACAAAGTGCATGAGACGGCTCCCGCTGGCGATTATCGCCTTTTCCCTTTCAGCCCTGACGGCAAGTGCGGCTACCCTCGACGGCATCATCGAGCGCGGAACTGTGCGGATCGGCTATATCGATGACGAGGCGCCCTTCTCCGCGGCCAAGGCCGGGGCAGAGCCGAAGGGTTATGCGATTGATCTCTGCAACAAGATCGCCGATGACATCGAGCATCAAGCGCCGGAGCTGAAACGCGAATACGTGCAGAAGACACTCGCCAACGGCTTCGATGCGGTGAAGAATGGCGAGGTCGATCTGCTGTGCGGCGCGATCACCGTCAATCTTGAGCGGCGGGAGATCGTCGATTTCTCACAGCCGATCTTCCTGACCGGGGCAAGTGCGCTGCTTCGCAAGGATTCACCCGACTATCTGCAGTCGTTCTTCTTCGACAAGCCGGCTGTCAGCGCCGTCAGCCAACGTGCGGCGTCGCCAAGCGTTATCGGCGCACGGGCGAACTCGACGACAGGTGCGGCACTGCACGACGCCATGAAGGGCCAGGCATCAAAGACGACGATCGCCGATTTCGCAACGCATGAGGATGGCCTCAAGGCGTTGGAGGACCACAAGATCGACGCCTATATCGGCGATCAGGTGTTGCTGACCAGTCTAGCCACCCGGGCGCGGGATCCATCCCTGCTCGAGGTCGGCAACCGGCTGTTCACGCATGAGCCCTATGCGATCGCGCTGCCCCGAAACGACGCCGATTTCCGGCTGCTCGCCGATCGCGCCTTGACGGATTTCTATCTGTCCGATGATTTTCTATCGGTGCTCGACACCTATTTCGGCGCCGATGCCCCAATGCTGCACACGCAGATCATCATGCAGCACGTTCCGTAGGGATTGCGCCCTAAGGCAGCACGAACAGCAGCGACAGGAACAGGCCGATAAAGATGATCATGCCGACGCGGTTGTTCGACTTGAACAGCACGAGGCACTGATCGGCATCGTTGATATCGAGCGTGACGATCTGCCAGGCGAACATGCCGGCCGCGATCAGCAGGCCGAGATAGGCGATGATGCCGACGCCCGCGAGCAGGAAGGCCGCGAAGGTGAGGATCAGCATCAGGCCATAGAGACCGACCAGCCATTGCTTGGTGTTGTCGCCGAAGAGGCGCGCGGTGGAGCGGACGCCGATCAACTCGTCGTCTTCCTTGTCCTGGTGGGCGTAGATGGTGTCGTAGCCGATCGTCCAGACGACCGCGCCGATATAGAGCAGCACCGGCGCCAGCGAGAGGCTGCCGAAGATCGCGGCCCAGCCCATCAGCGCGCCCCAGGAGAAGGCAAGCCCGAGGAAGAATTGCGGCCAATCGGTGAAGCGCTTGGCGAAGGGATAGAGCGCCACGATGACAAGCGATGCGACGCCGAGAATGACCGAGAACCAGTTGAGCTGCAGGACGACCAGAAGGCCGACTAGCGCCTGAAGCAGGATGAAGATTTTCGCCTGTGTACGGGTGACGCGGCCAGACGGCAGTGGGCGCGAGCGGGTGCGCGCCACTTCCATGTCGATCTTGTGGTCGACGAGATCGTTGTAGGTGCAGCCGGCGCCGCGCATGGCGACGGAACCGATGAAATAGAGCAGCAAGTGCCAGATCAGCTGACCGCCGGAAAAGAGGCCGACATGAGCCGCCGCATTGGCCGCCATCGCCGCCGACCAGAAGCAGGGCCACAACAAAAGCTGCCAGCCGATCGGCCGGTCCCAGCGCGCCAGCTGCGCGTATGGCCAGAGCCATGGCGGCAGCACCCGGTAAACCCAGTTGTTGGAAGGCGCATCCGCCACGCGCCCGTTGATTCCGTCGATCTGTTGCATGCGGTCATCTAGCTACGTGGGGGATGGTGGGTCAAGCGGGTTGGTGGAGTGGTGTGGCTGGTGAGATGCAGGTGTATTGGAGAGATCAGTGGGTGCGGCCCCCTCATCTGCCTGCCGGCATCGACCGGGGTCGAGCCAACGGTCTCGACCCGTCCTACGGACCCCCGCTGGGGAGAAGGGACTCGGGGTGGGCCGCTTGCTCAACGTCCTCCCTTCTCCCCCACGGGGAGAAGGTGGCCCGAAGGGTCGGATGAGGGGGCTCCGGGCGCTGAGGTAAGCTTACACTACCCATTCCATCGCCGGATCACCGGCTCGCTGAGATCATGTTCATACCCCAGCACGCTGATGCTCGTCGTATCGAGCACGAAATGCGCCCCGCCTTCCGGCGGCAATCCCACCCAGCGGGCGGCCAGCACCCGCAGGAAGTGAGAAGAGGAGAAGATCAGGATCGGGGCGTTTGCGGTGCGGATCGCGGCGATGATGCGGTCGGCGCGGGTGCCGACGTCGGCGGCTCTCTCGCCATCGGGGCAGCCGTCGCGGAAGAGTTGCCAGCCGGGGCGGTTGGCGAGGATCTGCTTGGTCGTCACACCTTCATAGGCGCCGTAATCCCATTCGGCGAGGTCGTCCTTGACGACCATCCGCTCACCGAAGCCGGCAAGGCGGCAGGTGTTGCGGGCGCGCCCTGACGGGCTCGACCAGACTTCGGCGACGGCTAGGCCTGCAAGGCGCGGGCCGAGGCGGCTGGCGGCGGCTTCGCCGTTTTCGGTCAAAGGGATGTCGCTGCGGCCAGTGTGGCGGCCCGACAGGCTCCATTCGGTCTCGCCATGGCGCACCAGCGTGATCTCGGGATAGGCACTGCTCATCTCGCAACCCTTTCAAAATGAAACAGCGGGAATAAAAAAGGCGCGGGTCTTGCCGCGCCTTTTCGTGGGGTCAGAGAATGACCTTTTCGAGCGGCGGACGTGTCGCCTCAAATTCCTTCAGCTTCGCCTCGTTCGCGGCGATATAGTCGCGATTGTCGGGGGTGGAATACTGGTTCTTGGAAATCTGGATCTGCATGATGAAGAGCTCGTCCCAGCGGAAGCCCATTTCGGAGCCGGCCAGATAGAACTCCCACATGCGGAAGAAGCGTTCGTCGTAAAGCGCCACGGCTTCCGCCTTGCGCGCCACGAAGCGCTCGCGCCAATGGCGCAGCGTGTAGGCGTAGTGCAGCGGCAGGACCTCGACGTCGCGCACCAGAAGGTTCGCCTTCTCGATGGCCGGAAGCGTCTCCCCGATCGAGGGGATGTAGCCCTGCGGGAAGATGTACTTCTCGATGAAGGCGTTGGTGCCGAAGCTCGGCTTCGGCCGCGAGATCGAGTGCAGCACCATGACGCCGTCATCGGCGAGCAATTCGTGCACCTTGCGGAAGAAGTTGCCGAAATTGCCGATGCCGACATGCTCGAACATGCCGACCGAGACGATGCGGTCGAACTTCTGGCCCCTCATCGTGCGGTAGTCCTGCAGCTCGAAGCGCAGGCGATCGGACAGGCCGCGTTTTTCGGCACGCTCGCGGGAGATCTTCAGCTGCTCCTCGCTGAGGGTGATCCCGGTGAGATCGACGCCTTCGGTCGATTCCGTCAGGTACATGCCCATGCCACCCCAGCCGGAGCCGATTTCCAGCACCCGCTGGTTCGGTTCGAGCAAGAGCTTGGCGGCGATGTGGCGCTTCTTGGCCACCTGCGCCTCCTCCAGGCTGATGCCGGGCGGATTGTAGTAGGCACAGGAATATTGCCAGTCCTCATCGAGAAACAGCTCGAACAGCTTTTCGGACAGATCGTAGTGATGGGCGACGTTGCGCTTGTTGTGATTGACGGGGAGACGGCTCTTCAGCTGCTGCAGGGCAATGCGGCCGATCAGAAGAGCTGCCATCGGGATGTCGAAGACTTCGTTTGTGGTGTTCTGCTTCACCAGCGCCAGGAAGTCGTAGATGTTGCCCTGTTCGAGAATGAACCGGCCATCCATGTACATTTCGCCGAGCTTGAGGGTGGGGTCGCGGCGGATCAGTCGCTCCGCCTCCTCGTCGGCGATGCGGGCGGCAACAGGTTCTCCGGTGCCGTCCCCAATCGTATGCGTCTCGCCATTGGCGAGCGTGAGTTTAAGGTTACCCTTGCGGATGATTTTTTGGACAATCGATAAGAAAGCCGACGCCATCAGTTAGGCCTCGCAATGTGACAGGTTAGTCCGGTAAACTTAGACCCTCCCCGCCGCCTTACAAGCGCCGCAATTGGCACTTCGGCAACAAGGCTGCCAAAGTGTGACATTTCTGCCATGCTTATCCGTAAGCCCTTATTTTCGCTTCATGGCCTCGGCGAGTGCCGCGCCGAATGCCCCCTGGCTCTCCTGCTTGGGGCTTGACGAACGCCGGTCGTTTCCACCGCGAGGGGCTGGATTTGAACGGGTTTCGCCGCGTGGTGCGGGTGCCGCGGCGCCGTCATCCTTGCGCATGGAAAGCGCGATGCGCTTGCGCTTTGCATCCACCTCTACGACGCGAACCTTGACCACATCGCCGGCTTTCACAACTTCGTGAGGATCTTTGACGAAGCGGTCTGCCAGCTGCGAGACGTGCACCAGGCCATCCTGATGGACGCCGATATCGACGAAGGCGCCGAAGGCGGCGACGTTGGTGACCGTTCCCTCAAGCGTCATGCCCGGCTTCAGGTCGGAGATCTCGTTGATCCCTTCTGCGAAGGTCGCGGTCTTGAAGCTCGGGCGCGGGTCGCGGCCGGGTTTTTCCAGTTCGGACAGGATGTCCCTGACCGTCGGGAGGCCGAACTTGTCGTCGATGAACTGGCGCGGATCGACCGATTTCAGCACCGCGCTGTCACCCATCAGCGTGCGCAGGTCGCGGCCGCAGGCGGCGACGATCTTCTTGGCGACGCCATAGGCTTCCGGGTGGACGGAGGAGGCATCGAGCGGCTCCTTGCCGTCGCGGATGCGCAGGAAGCCGGCGCACTGCTCGAAGGTGCGCTGGCCGAGGCGCGCGACCTTCAAGAGATCGCGACGGGTCTCGAAGCGTCCGGTCTCGTCGCGATGCCTGACGATGGCTTCGGCGATCGAGGTTCCAAGGCCGGAGACGCGCGCGAGCAGCGGCACAGAGGCCATGTTGAGATCGACGCCGACGGCATTCACGGCGTCTTCGACCACGGCATCGAGCGAGCGCGACAGCTTCTGCTGGTCGACATCGTGCTGGTACTGGCCGACGCCGATCGACTTCGGCTCGATCTTGACGAGTTCGGCCAGCGGATCCTGCAGGCGGCGCGCGATGGAGACGGCGCCGCGCAGCGACACGTCGAGATTGGGGAATTCGGCGGCGGCGGTGGCCGACGCCGAATAGACCGAAGCGCCGGCTTCCGAGACGATGACCTTGGTGGGCTTTGCGCCCGGCAGATCGGCCAGCATGTCGGCCACCAGCTTCTCGGTCTCGCGGCTGCCGGTGCCGTTGCCGATCGAAATCAGCTCGACATTGTGCTTGCGGATCAGCGAGGCGAGCTCGATCTGCGCGCCGCGCACGTCGTTGCGGGGCTGGAAGGGATAGACGGTCGATGTCGCGACCACCTTGCCGGTGGCATCGGTGACGGCGACCTTGACGCCGGTGCGGATGCCTGGATCAAGGCCCATGGTCGGCCGCGAGCCGGCGGGGGCCGCGAGCAGCAGGTCCTTGAGATTGCGGGCAAAGACGTGGATCGCCTCTTCCTCGGCGCGTTCGCGCAGCTCGCGCATCAGGTCGAGCGACAGCGACATGGAGAGCTTCACCCGCCATGTCCAGCTGGCGACCTCCATCAGCCAGCGGTCACCCGGGCGACTGTTGCCGATCTCGTAGGCCGCAGCGATCATCCGCTCGACCGGCTTGTTCGGCGAGGCAGTCTCTGCGTCGGCCTCAATCGTCAGCGTCAGCACTTCCTCGTTCCAGCCGCGCAGCATGGCAAGCGCACGGTGGCCGGGGGCCGTTGCCCAGCGTTCGGAATGGTCGAAATAGTCGGAGAACTTCTCGCCGGTCGCCTGCTTGCCATCGACCACTTTGGCCTTGAGCAGGGCGGCACCGCGCATATGGGCGCGCAGCTTGCCGAGCAGATCGGCATTTTCGGCGATGCCTTCGGCGACGATATCGCGGGCGCCTTCCAGCGCCGTCTTCACGTCGGGGACGTCTGATGTGATGTAGGCTTCCGCCAGCGTTGCTGGCTCCTTGGCGCGGTCGGCGAGGATTGCCTCGGCGAGCGGACCGAGGCCGCGCTCGCGGGCGATCTCGGCGCGGGTGCGGCGTTTCGGCTTGTAGGGCAGATAGAGATCCTCGAGCTCGGCCTTGGTGGCCGCGCCCTTGAGCTTCGCCATCAGCTCGTCGCTCATCTTGCCCTGGCCCGAGATCGATTCCACGATCGTATCGCGGCGGGCTTCGAGCTCGCGCAGATAGACGAGGCGTTCGGAGAGATCGCGCAGCTGCGTATCATCCAGCCCGCCGGTCACTTCCTTGCGGTAACGCGCAATAAACGGCACGGTCGCGCCCTCATCCAGCAACTCGATCGCGGCCTTGGCCTGCTCGGGCCGGGCATTGATCTCGGAGGCGATGACTGCGGAGAGCATGCGGATATCAGCGGCCATGATGGTTCCTGCGTTTCAATTGAGGTGGCGGACCATAGCGGCGAAAAGCGGCAAGGCAAGGATGGAGATGGGTTTCCACAGCGGAAGTACGGCGTGAAGGAGCACAACGGCCCGGACGAAATCTGCGGCAGCTTCAACCTGATACCAGCAAGCTCGACGACAGACGCTTGATCACGCTGCATCTGACATCGTCGGACAGCGTCACTGTGCCGTGAATGTCACCGTCACGCCACGCTGCCGAAAGTAGGCCTGCATGAGTTTCCGGCCGGAGCGATTGCCGTGCACAAGCTTGGCCGGATCGAAGACGGCCTCTTTCAAGCCCGCCCGCGTCAAGGCTGCCTTGAGGGCTGCGATATGCAGGTCGATGTCGGCATTGTCCGCCCGGAGCGATTCATAAATACGGTCTGTTGCCTCTGCTACGGTTGGTTCGCTCACGATACACTCCTGTTGTTGTCTGGCTGCCGCTTACCACATTTTTCGGCCTGACCCTATTACAGTGAAGACTGTCCACGTCACCACCAGAAAGACCTTTGCTGGCAACTCTATGGTCGAAGCATAGCAACCGAATGTCCGCATTGGGGCGGAAGCTGTCATCGGCCCCGACCAAACTGAACCTCGCTATCAAAGGCGGTGCCAAACCATTCAGGGGCCAAGTCGTCTATGAGCTGCTTGCTCTCTTGATCTGAGAGCCCTCGGATTATCACTCCAGCCGCTTGTGGGTGATGCTCGAAAACCGTCGGCAACATCGCCGACGCATTCTCTAAGCGAGAGCCTAGATCATTGAAAACTGTCGTAGATTTACTCCCTGACGTTCTTCGCCGGAGATCAGCTAGTGCCAGATTAGCGTTCGATGTCACGATCCAGATATCCCGATCAAGGTCGCCTTCTGCAGGCAGGTAGTTTGGATCAACCGACAAAATGACTTCTCGCATCTCGGCCCCCTGTGACAGGTGCCTGTCTTACATCACTGGCCTCCTGTCAGCAAAGGGACGATGGACAACATTGATACTCGCCCCCGAGGCGGAGCCCGTTTCCGAACATCAAAGGCTGCCGAAAGGCACTCCGGTTACCCAAATCCCCTCCCCGCCCGCTCCATCCCGCTTTTGCAGCTTGTAAACCTGCGCCATTCTTTGCTAGCAGAGGCGACCGTTTTCAGACCCGCAAGGTAGCGCCTTCCCCGTGGAGGCAAGGAAAGTGACATGCCCGATCTGCTGTTAGAACTCCGCTCCGAAGAGATCCCGGCCCGCCTGCAGCGCAAGGCTGCCGGCGACCTCAGGAAGCTCGTGACCGACGCGCTCGTCGAGGCGGGACTTTCCTATGAGGGTGCGCGGGAATACTGGACGCCGCGCCGGCTGACGCTCGATATCCGCGGCCTCACTGCCCGCTCCGCCGATGTGCGCGAGGAACGCAAGGGTCCGCGCACCGACGCCAACGAAAAGGCGATCGAAGGCTTCCTGCGCGGCGCCGGGCTTGCCTCGATTTCCGAGGCGCAGGTGCAGAGCGATCCAAAGAAGGGCGATTTCTACGTCGCGATCATCTCCAAGACCGGCCGCAGCGCCGAGGAGATCATCGCCGAGGTGATGCCTTCGATCATCCGCGACTTCCCATGGCCGAAGCCGATGCGCTGGGGCAAGGCCTCGTCGCAGCCGGGCTCGCTGCGCTGGGTGCGACCGCTGCAGTCGATCGTCTGCCTTTTTGGCACCGAACATGAGGAAACGACGGTCATCCCGTTCGAGATCTCCGGCATCGTCGCCTCCAACATCACCTACGGCCACCGCTTCCATGCGCCCGAGGCGATCACCGTCAAGCGCTTCGACGATTATGTCGCGAGCCTTGAGAAGGCCAAGGTCATCCTGGACGCCGAGCGCCGCAAGGACATCATCCTGCACGACGCCCGCGACGTCGCATTCGCCAACGGCCTCGAACTAGTCGAGGACGAAGGCCTGCTGGAAGAGGTCTCGGGCCTCGTCGAATGGCCGCAGGTGCTGTTGGGAAGCTTCGAGGAAGCCTATCTCTCGATCCCGTCCGAGATCATCCGGCTGACGATCAAGACCAACCAGAAATGCTTCGTCACCCGCAAACCGGGTGAAGAGACGCTTTCGAACAATTTCATCCTCGTATCGAACATCGAAGCGACGGACGGCGGCAAGGAAATCATTCACGGCAACGGCAAGGTCGTCCGCGCCCGTCTTTCCGACGCGCTGCACTTCTGGAAGCGCGACCAGGGTGATCTGCCGGATCTGGAGACGCTGGAGGCTTCGGCCAAGAAGTTCAGCCTTGATCTCGCGAAGCCGCTCGACCAGCGCATGGCCAAGCTCGATGCGCTGAACGTCACCTTCCATGCCAAGCTCGGCACGCAGGGCGAGCGGGTGGAGCGCATCCGCGCCATGGCCGCCAAGGTCGCCTTCCCCGCCGGTGCCGACTACAAGCTGGTCGATCGCGCCGTGGTTCTCGCCAAGGCGGACCTGCGCACCGAAGCCGTCGGCGAATTCCCCGAGCTGCAGGGCGTGATGGGCCGCAAGTATGCCGCTCTTCAGGGCGAAGAGGCCGTGGTCTCGACGGCGATCGAGGAGCATTACAAGCCGCAGGGCCCATCCGACCAGCTGCCGCAGGACAAGGTGGCGATCACGGTGGCGCTTGCCGACAAGCTCGACACGCTGATCGGCTTCTGGGCCGTCGACGAGAAGCCGACGGGCTCCAAGGATCCCTTCGCGCTGCGCCGCGCCGCGCTCGGCGTCATCCGCATCATTCTGGAGCGCGGCGTGCACCTGACGCTTCTGCCGCGCATCGTCAGCCACATGGCGCGTATCGACATGGATATCGGCAATACGGTTGCCGCCGACGACATGTCGCGCCAGCTCGACCTCTTGTCCTTCTTCCACGACCGCCTGAAGGTCTATCTACGCGACCAGGGCGCCCGCCACGACCTGATCGACGCGGTGCTGACGCCCGAGACCGACGACCTGCGCATGGTCGCGCGGCGCGTCGAGGCGCTGACCCATTTCGTCAGCTCCGAGGATGGCAAGAACCTGCTCGCCGGCACCAAGCGCGCCGTGCAGCTGCTGGCCGCCGAGGAGAAGAAGGGCACCGTGGTCGCCGACGGCGTTTCGGACGCGCTTCTGAAGCTCGACGCCGAGAAGGAGCTTTTCGCGGCGATCAAGACGGTTTCGGCCGAGGCTTCCGGCGCGATCGAGAAAGAAGATTTTCGCTCGGCGATGGCGGCACTTTCGACGCTGCGCGCGCCTGTCGACCGCTTCTTCACCGACGTGCTCGTCAACGACGAGGACGCGGCGATCCGCGCCAACCGCCTCGCGCTGCTGCGCCTCATCCGCGAAGCCACCGGCACCGTCGCCGACTTCTCGAAGATCGCCGGCTGATCAGCCGACGATGCCCAGGGTGATCACCGCCAGGACCGCGTAACGCGCGGTCTTGGCGACCGTCACCAGAAGCAGAAAGACCGGCAGCGGCTCCCGCATGACGCCGGCGACGACGGTGATGGGATCGCCGACGATGGGCAACCAGCTTGCCAGCAGCGACCATTTCCCATACCGCCGATACCAACGCTGCGCCCGATCGAGCGCCACCTCCCCCACCGGAAACCACCGCCTGTCGCGAAAACGCTCGATGCCGATGCCGAGCAGCCAGTTGACCAGCGAGCCGAGGATATTGCCGAGGCTGGCAACCACGACCAGCAGCAGCGTCGAATATTGCCCGGAGAGAATGAGCGCGACGAGCCCGGCTTCCGACTGTGCGGGCAGGATGGTGGCCGCGATCAGCGAGATGGCGAAAAGGCCGGCATAGGCTGCAAGCGTGGTCATGCGGCATCCGATTGCTGTTCAGGTCTGGCGTGTTCGATGTTCAACAGTGCCACTCGCTCAAACGCGACGACTGGCAAAGTCTCGATCCGTCGCCGCCACCTGAGGCTGGCACTATCACATCGGGCGCGCTATTCCACCCCATGCAGAAGATTCTCGTCAGCGCCTGCCTCATGGGTCATGCCGTTCGCTATGACGGCAAGGCGAAGCCGCTCGTGCATCCCGCGCTGGAACGCTGGCGGGCGGAGGGGCGGCTGGTGACCATCTGCCCCGAGATGTCGGCCGGCATGCCGGTGCCGCGGCCGCCGGCGGAAATCGCCGATGGTGCAGGAGGCGAGGACGTGCTTGAGGGTACGGCGCGCGTCGTCGAGGTGTCGGGCGGCGACCTGACGGATGCCTTCGTGATCGCGGCGGAGAACGCCCTGAAGCTCGCCACGGAGACCGGTTGCCGCTACGCCCTGCTGATCGACGGCAGCCCTTCCTGCGGCTCCGGCTTCATCTATGACGGTTCGTTTAGCGGCAGCAAACGCGATGGGGCCGGCGTGACGGCGGCGCTGCTGCGGCGGGCGGGCATCGCGGTCTATTCGGACGGGGAGATCGACCGGCTTATCGAGGTTTTGGTTGCCGAGGCATGATCGCACCAATTTCTTGACATGATATCATATAAGACATCATACTGCCTTCATGATCGTCGTTGATGCAAATGTCCTGCTGTCGGCTGTGCGGTCATCGCGTGGCGCATCCCACCAGGTTTTGCGCGAAATGCTTGCTGGAAATGTCGCGTTTGCCGTTTCGCCGGCCATAGCGCTGGAATACGCAGACGTTCTGAAACGACCCGGTATCCTCGGCGTGAATCCCTGGCTTAGCGAGGAGAAAATCGACATCCTGCTTGATGCGGTGTTCAGCCGGGCCCACCTCATCTCGCCATGGTTCCGCTTCAGGCCATTCCTCGCGGACGCCAAGGACGACATCTACATCGAGTGCACGTTGGCGGCAGGTGCCACGTTTATCGTCAGCAACGACAGGCATTTTCGACATCCCGCCGTGAAAGCCTTTGGAATATCGGCTGTCAGCGCCGGAGCGTTTATCGCGGAGTTCGCGGGAAGGAGACAGACAAGATGAGTAGCTATCCTCTCAGAATAGCCGACCACGTGATGGAGGAGGCAAAGCGCGCGGCGGCCGAGGACAACGTGTCGCTGAACCAGCTGTTTTCGGCATTCATCGCCGACGGGATCGGGCATCGGCGCGCGATCATGGGGTTGAAGAAGCGCGCAGAGCGCGGCGATGTGGAGGCAGCGCTTGCCATCCTGGACGGCGTTCCGGATACGGAGCCCGATGCGGGCGACGAGCTGATCGCTCCGATGAAATCAACTCGAAAGTAGGAAACGCAAACAGCCGCCGGATCGCTCCGGCGGCTGTCCTTGTCGCTGCCCTGCCCGGCCTCAGGCCGCGCGGCGGGTCTGCATCGGGGCCTGGTGGCCGGAGCCGACGCGGAAGCCGTGGATGAGGTTCAGCAGTTCGTCGGTGTCGCTGGCGAGCGATTCCGCCGATGCCGTGGTCTCTTCGGCCATGGCTGCGTTCTGCTGGGTGGCGGCATCGAGCTGGTTCATCGAGGACGAAATCGAGCGCAGTGTTGTATCCTGCTCGGAGGCGCTGTGGGCGATCTTGGAGACAATCTCGCTCGCCGACTTGATCTGGTCGGAGATGCGCTTCAGCGCGGAACCGGCTTCGCCGACGAGGCGGACACCGTGGTCGACCTGACCCGACGAACGGGCGATCTGGTCCTTGATCTCCTTGGCCGCGGCGGCCGAGCGCTGCGCGAGTTCGCGAACTTCCTGGGCGACGACGGCAAAGCCCTTGCCGGATTCACCTGCGCGGGCAGCCTCGACACCGGCGTTCAGCGCCAGGAGGTTCGTCTGGAAAGCGATGTCGTCGATGACGCCGATGATCTTGCCGATCTCATTGGACGAGTTCTCGATGCCGCTCATCGCCTCGATCGCCTGAGTGACGACCTGGTCGCTGCGGGTGGCCTCGGAGCTGACTTCCTGGACGCGCTTGCTTGCCTCGTGCGCGCCTTCTGCGGTCTGGCGCACCGCCACGGTGAGCTCGTCGAGAGCGGCCGAGGTTTCCTCCAGGCTGGCGGCCTGGCGCTCGGTGCGCTGCGACAGATCGTTGGAGGCGCGACGGATCTCTTCCTTGCTGACGGCGATGTCGCCGCCCTTGGAGCTGACCTTGGCCATGGCCGCTTCGAGATGCGACAGGGCGTCGTTGAAGTTGTCGCGCAAGGCGACGTATTTCTGGCCGAGATCGGCGCAACGTACGGTGAGGTCGCCGCGGGCGATCTGCTCCAGCGCCGTGCCGATGGTGGTGACGACGTGGGTCTGCGCGGCAGCTTCGTCGCGTTGCAGGCGCTGGCTGTTTTCGCGTTCGCCGTCGAGCGCCATCTGCTGGGCCGTTTCGCGCTCGGACATGGCATGGCGCTCACGCACCTTTTCCTGCAATGCCTGCGTTGCCTTCGCCATCATGCCGATTTCGTTGTTCATCTCGGCGTGCGGAATGGTGACAGTGACATTCTCGTCGGCAACGGCGCGCAGGGCGTCGTGGATGCGGGTGAGCGGCGTCGAAATGCTGCGCACGACGTAGACCGCGGCGGCGGTACCGAAGAGCAGGACGACGATGCCGGCCGAAATCGCTTTCAGGATGGTCGAGCGCACCTCGGCATCGAGATCATCGAGGTAGACGCCAGTGGCGATGGCGATCTGCCAGGGTTCGAAGGCCTTGGCGTAGACGCTCTTGCGCACCAGCACGTCCGCCGGCTGTCCGGGCTTCGGACCGTAGAAATCGACGATGCCGCCGCCGGCCTTGCCGACCTTGACGATCTCGTCGCGATACATCTTGCCCTGACTATCAGGCACGCCCTTGCTGCTCTTGTTGAGCTTGCTGCTGTCGTAGTGAACGCGAAGAACCACGTCGTAGTCATAGCCGATAAAGTAACCATCCGGCTCGAAGCGAAGGTTGCTGAGCGCCTTGAAGGCCTGCGCCTGCGCCTGATCATGCGTGAGTTCGCCCGACTTCTCGCGGTCGTAATACTGCTGCATCAGCGAAATACCGGATTCCGCCTGGGTGCGCAGCATGTCGTAGCGCTCGTTGTAGATCGCGGTGGTGGATGCGCTGATCTGCAGGTAGGAAGCGATGCAAAACGCCACCATCAATCCCGCGACCAGCAGCGAAAGCTGCCGGGAAATCTTCAAATTCTTCATTGTGCCTCGCAACAGAGCTCGGTTGAGATATCCGGCGTGGCGTCCTACCACGTATGCGAGGGCTGATTGGCCACCCGCTGCTACTGCTGCGAAATCGACATGCGGCTACCGGTCGAGGCTAGAAATGGTAGGTTTCCTCTAAGAAAGGTTTAACCACGATCTAGATGTTCGTGTGATGCGTAATTCGGGACATTGTTCTTGAACAAAAAAGAAAAATGCGCCCCTGCTTCTCTTCAGGGACGCATTTTATCCACCTTGGGTGGAACCCGACCGACCAGAAACCTGGGCGGATGGGGCAGGGAACTTTGAAGCTTACTGCCGAAGCTTGAAGGTAGAAACGTCAAGCGGCGCCTTTTGTTCCGGCGCCTGGCCGGTCATGCCGGCCGCCACGGGCCTTGCGCCGCTGCCGATGACCACCGAGGTCGTCTCGGTCCGGTCGATGCCGTCCATGACAGGGGTAGATGCCGTCATGGTTGCGATCGGCGCCTTGGTCACGAAGACGATCGGCGAGCCGCCCATCCAGCCTTCGGTGCGATAAAGCTTCTTCTCGCCGCCGATGTCGCGGACCTGCGACGACTGCAGTTCGCCCTGCGGCAGGGAGGGAACGTTGTAATCCTTCTTGCGCTCGATCACGGCAAGCGGCGGGCAGGTCTGGCAGGTGGTGGTGATGATGCTGCCGCTATCGACCGGCGCACTCTTGCCGATCACCTCGATCGAGGATGCCGAGGCAGCGGAACACGCCGCGAATGCGATAACGACACCCAGAAATACCTGACGCATGGAACCACTCCGTCTCACCTTGGGCACAGGTTTAACGCAGCTTTATTTCCATCCCGTCAGGGGAAAGGGTAAAAATTTAGGGAACTGACCCGATTTCGGCTGGCACTTACGCTTTTTCGCGCTTGATCGCCTGCCAGCCGATATCGCGACGGCAAAAGCCGTTGTCCCATTCCACCTTGTCCAGCAGGGCATAGGCGCGGGCCTGGGCCTCGCCGACCGTCTTGCCTGTCGCGGTGACGTTCAGGACACGGCCGCCTGTGGCGACGAGCGCGCCATCCTTCAAGGCTGTGCCGGCATGAAACACCTTGGCGCCCTCGCCGGCTTCGGGGATGGACTTGATCGGCGTGTTCTTGTCGTAGGAGCCCGGGTAGCCCTTGGACGCCATGACGACGGTCAGGGCCGGATCATCGCTCCATTCGGCGGTGACCTTGTCCAGAGTGCCGGTAGCGGTCGCGTAGAGGATCGGCAGCAGATCGCTCTTCAGGCGCATCATCAACACCTGGCATTCGGGATCGCCGAAGCGGACGTTGTATTCGATCAGCTCCGGGCCCTTCTTGGTGATCATCAGGCCGGCGAAGAAGACGCCGGAGAAGGGATAGCCGCTCTCGGCCATGCCGCGCATCGTGGGCTCAATGATCTCCTTCATCGTGCGCTCGACCATCTCAGGCGTCATGACGGGAGCCGGAGAATAGGCGCCCATGCCGCCGGTGTTCGGGCCGGTATCGCCCTCGCCTACCCGCTTGTGATCCTGGGCGGTGGCGAGCGCCAATGCGTGCTTGCCGTCGCTCAAACAGAAGAAGCTTGCCTCTTCGCCATCGAGATAGGCCTCGACCACGACTTCGGCACCAGCAGCGCCAAACGCGCCCTCGAAGCAATCGTCGACGGCGGCAAGCGCCTCATCGATTGTCATCGCAACAGTCACGCCCTTGCCGGCTGCAAGACCATCGGCCTTGACGACGATCGGGGCGCCCTGCTCGCGGATATAGGCCTTGGCCTTGGGGGCATTGTTGAAACGCTGGTAGGCGCCGGTCGGGATATCGTAGCGGGCGCAGATATCCTTTGTGAAACCCTTGGAGCCCTCGAGCTGGGCTGCGGCGGCAGAGGGACCGAAAACGGCGAAGCCCTCGGCGCGCAGACGATCGGCAACGCCCGCCACCAGCGGGGCTTCCGGGCCGACGACGACGAAGTCGATCGCGTTGTCCTTGCAGAAGGATACGACGGCGTCGTTATCCTCGGTGTTGACGGGGACGAGCGTCGCATGCTCGGCGATGCCTGGATTGCCGGGGGCGGCATAGAGCTTGGTGAGTTCGGGCGATTGCGCCAGCTTCCAGGCCAATGCGTGCTCGCGTCCGCCCGATCCGATCAACAGAACCTTCATGCCCGTCCCTTTCCAGTTTGTGAGTGGCGGTTAAGGGCAGAGCGGCGAAAGGTCAAGCTCAAAGGCTACCAGCCGCCTCCACCGCCGCCGCCACCGCCACCGCCGGAGAAGCCGCCACCGCCGCCGCCGCTGCTGCTGAAGCCGGACGAGGAGCTGGGGGGTGGGCTCGGCAACGTCGAGGCGATGGTCGAGGCCATCGAGGAGGAAAAGCCGCCGATGCGGTCGGAGAAGTTGCCACTGCCAAAATTGCCGGAGTACCAGCCGGGCTGATAGGCGGCGGCACCCGCAACACCGGCGGCAGCCGCGGCAAGCCAGATCTCGAAGGTGCGGCTCCAGGGTTTCTCGACTCCAAGCGCCACCGCATAAGGCAGCAGCTTTTCGAAATGCTGCGGCGACATCTCCGGGACGCCGGCCATGTTCATCCGATCCTTTTCGGCCAGCGTCAGATATTGCCGCAGGCCATCGATACTATCCATCATCTTCGAGCCGAGCGGCGTCGGCGCCCCCATGATGAAGACATAGAGGATGTTGAGGAGGACGATGCCGCCGACGGCGAAGAGCATCGGCGTTTCGTGGATCTCCATAAGCGACGAGAGCAAGGACATGAGCAGCGTCGCGAACATGCTGAAGCCGACGAAGACCGCGATGGCGATCGAAACCACCGCCATGATCTTGCTGCCAAGCGGCTTTCCGGGGCGGAGCGACTTCGCAAAACCGCCGACGAAGACGGAGATGAAGACGGCAACCACGATCGGCACCACCATCAGCACGATCGTATCCGGCTCCAGCGAGCCGAAGACGAAGAGCGCGAGCAGGCAGACGACGCTGAGGACAACGCCGCCGATGGTGTAGCCGGCGTTGGAATTGTAGTACTTGCCGCGATGCTCGCGCTCGATGGCGGAGCGGAACTTCTCGCCCATGGACTTGACGCGTTCGCCATTGGACTTGTCGATGGTGAGCGAACCCTTGGCGCCGACTGCGTTGAGCAGGCTCGCCTCGCCCGCTTCCAGCTTCGCGCCCGTGACGGGCTTGTCGGTGCGACGAATGATGATGGAGTTCTTCAGGTCCTCAAGCACCACAAAGCCGCGCACCGCGAGATTGAGCGCAGTGGCCGAAAGCGCGGTCCAGCCCTGACCGGAAAAGCCGCGATTGTCGATGTAGTTGACCAGCGCCGGCGAGATGCCATCGGGCGCATCCCAGCGCGGGACGACGACACCGCGCTGGGGGTCTCGACCGACCTTCAGCCAGGAGCGGGTGTAATAGAGGAAAACCAGGATGAGGCCGCCGAAGCCGATGAGGTAGTCGCGGTTGTCGCTCAGCCACCAGCGGTTCGCCTCACTGCCGGATGGCGGATCGATCGAGCCCTTCGGCATCTTGATGGCGATGGTCAGCCCCTCGTTCGTGCCGAGCGGCTCGGTGGTCGCGAAGCTGACGCGGCTGCCGCTGACGCTGGCGCGGGCGTTTTCCTCAGTCGATCCTTGCGGGCCGGTGAAGAAGACGGTGTCGGTCGCGTTGACGCCCTGGGGAAGCGTGACGTTTGCCTGGACCGAGAGGATCGGGAAGATCCAGCCGTTGCCGGTGACGTTCCAGTAGAGCTCGTCGTGATCGTCGAAATAACGGATTTGCCGGCCGGTGCGGTAGGTGAAGACATATTGGTGGCGGCCGTAGTCCAGCATCACATCGGCGGAGCCGGCATAAATGCGCACGCCGTTGGTGATGGTTTCCGTGCGCCAGGGTTCGTCATGGCCATCGCGCTTGACCGAGACGACGTCGAAATCGACGCGGATGGTGCGGCCATCGACATTCTTCAGGGTCAGCGGAAAATCACGAAAGATGCCGCGGCGGATCTGGTTGCCCTCGGCATTGACGGTGATCGTCTCCGACACCGTCATCGTGCCGTTCTTTTCCAGCACGATCTCGGAGACGTAGGAGTTGATGATCTCGGCCGCGAGCGACGGGCCCGCCGCAGCCATCAGGAACAGTGCAAAGCAAAGGCCAAGAAGCCGCCGGATCATCTCATTCCCCCACAAGCGGGCGGCCTTAGCCGCCCTTTATCGTCTCAGTCCTCGTCCGCATACTCCACGCCGAGCCCCGCCAGCGTCCGCCAGTAGGACGGGAAGGTCTTGCCGACGCAATCCGGGTCGAGAATGGTGATGCCATCGATCTTCAGGCCGGCGAGCGCGAAGCTCATGGCGATGCGATGATCGGCGAAGGTGTCGATATCGGCGGGCAGGTGCTGGCCTGATAGCGCCGGGTCGGAGGAGACGATCAGGTCGTCGCCGTCTTCGGTCGCAAGGCCTGCGCGGATGTTGTTGAGGCCGGTCGAGACGGCGTGGATGCGATCGCATTCCTTGACGCGCAGGTTGGCGATGCCGACGAAGCGCACCGGCGTTTCGTTGAAGGCGGCCAGCACGGCGATGGTCGGCACGGCGTCCTGCATCTGCGAGCCGTCGATTTCGGCAGGAAGATGCGGAAACTGCCGGATGACGTCGTAGGCTTTCGCGTCCGGTTGGGTGAAATCCTCATTGGCGACGCCGAGGTCGATCGCGCCCTTGGTCAGCACTTCGGCGGCCCAGAGATAGGTGGCGGCGGACGCATCCGGCTCGATCACGAAATCGGTGGCGGTGTAGCCGGTCGGCTCGATCACCCAGGACGACGGCGTCGGCTGGCTGACCTTGGCGCCGAAGGCGCGCATGACGGCAAGCGTCAGATCGATATAGCCGCGTGCGCCGATATCGGCACCAGCAAGCTCAATGGTGAACGGCTCGGAGCCGCAGGCCGCCGCCATCTGCAGAGCGGAGACATACTGGCTGGAGAGGCCGGCATCGATGACGACCTTGTTATTCGCAAAACGGCCGTTGGCGTCGATCGTCACCGGCGGGCAGCCGGTGGGCGCTTCAATCGCGACGCCGAGCGACTTCAGCGCGTCGACGAGCGGCTTGATCGGGCGCTTGCGCATATGCTCGTCGCCATCGACGACATAGCGGCCGTGGCCGAGTGCGAGCGCTGCCGTGAGAAAGCGGGTGGCGGTGCCGGCATTGCCGAGGAAGAGAGGACCGGCCGGAGCCTTGAGCTCGCCGGAGCTGGTGACGACAAAGGTGGTCGCGTCAGGCTCTTCCACCGTCACGCCCATGGCGCGCAGGGCTTCCGCCATATAACGCGTGTCGTCGCTCTTCAACGCGCCGGTCAGCCGGCTGGTGCCCTTGGCGAGACCGGCCAGAAGCAGCGCGCGGTTTGTGATCGACTTCGAGCCGGGAGGCACGGCGCGGCCGGACAGCGGCTTGGCCGCCGGGATGATGGTGAGCTTGTCTTTACTCATGGGCTTGTCTTTACTCTTCACGTCTTATCCGCTGGCCTATCCGGCCGCGATCTTGCCCTGCTCATAGCAGCTTTTCAGAAAAGGCAAATGGCTGTTATCAGAAGTTGGGGATCAGAACTTTACGCTCGGGACGGCGCGATCGGCCTCGTTGGTGATCTCGAAATACTCGCGCTTGGTGAAACCGAAATGGTTGGCGACGAGGTTGGAGGGGAAGCTCTCGACCTTGACGTTGAGATCGCGGGCGGAGCCGTTGTAATAGCGGCGCGCCATCTGGATCTCGCTTTCCATGGTTTCGAGCGAGGTCTGCAGCTCGCGGAAATTCTCGTTGGCCTTCAGATCCGGATAGGCTTCGGCGAGCGCCATGACGCGGCCAAGTGCTGCACCGAGCAGGCCTTCCGCCTGCGCGCGCCCGGCGACATCGCCTGCCGGAACGGTCTGCGCCTGGTTGCGGAGCTTGACGACCTCTTCAAGCGTGGTCTTTTCGTGGGTGGCGTAGCCCTTCACCGTTTCGATCAGGTTGGGGATCAGATCGGCGCGGCGCTTCAGCTGCACATCGATGCCGGACCAGGCTTCCTCGGCCATCTGCCGGGCGCGCACGAGGCCGTTGTAGACAAAGACCGCATAGAGCGCGATCAGGACGATGAGGCCTAGAATAATATACATCGCGAATCCCCCGTTACGACGCAAGGTCGGCCGGGAGACTATGCGGCTTGGCGCCGCTTGTCATCTCCCGCCGTTGTTGTTTGGCGCATCCCGAGATCTCGCGATACCGCGGCGGCCGGATAAGACCTATCTTGACCATGGATCGGCCGACGGCGGCGGGATCCGAACCATGTCACGAGGATCAATCAGCCGTGAGCGCAGCCATCTTCCTGCTCAACATGCTTGCCATCGCTTCGTTCTTCATGCTCAAGGGCGCGCCGCGTCCGGCAGCGCGCACCGTAGAGGTGAAGACCAACAGGCGCCGCTGATCGATCAGGCAGCCTTGCTGGCGAGATTGACGCCACCGGCGTCGGTCAGAAGGAAGGCTTCGCCGCAGGCCTTGGCGAGCGTGCGCACGCGCAGGATATAGCTCTGACGCTCGGTGACCGAGATCACGCCGCGCGCATCCAGCAGATTGAAGACGTGGCTGGCCTTGATGCACTGGTCGTAGGCCGGGAAGACGCACTTGTGCAGCTTCTGGTTATCGCTATCACCCGGCGCACCGGCGGCGAGCAGCGCCTGGCATTCCTTCTCCGCATCGATGAAGTGGCGATGCAGCATCTCGGTGTTGGCGAATTCGAAGTTGTGGCGCGAATATTCCTGCTCTGCCTGCAGGAAGACGTCGCCATAGCTGATCTTCTCGTCGCCTTCGCGGCCGTTGAAGTTCAGGTCGTAGACATTGTCGACGCCCTGCACATACATGGCGAGACGCTCGAGGCCGTAAGTCAGTTCGCCGGCGACCGGCGAGCACTCAAGGCCGCAGACCTGCTGGAAATAGGTGAACTGCGAGACTTCCATGCCATCGCACCAGCACTCCCAGCCGAGGCCCCATGCGCCGAGCGTCGGGCTTTCCCAATCGTCCTCGACGAAGCGGACATCGTGCAGAAGCGGATCGAGGCCGATCGCTGCGAGCGAGCCAAGATAGAGCTCCTGCAGGTTCGGCGGGTTCGGCTTCAGGATGACCTGATACTGATAGTAATGCTGCAGACGGTTCGGGTTTTCGCCATAGCGGCCGTCGGACGGACGGCGGGAAGGCTGCACGTAGGCGGCCTTCCAGGGCTTGGGACCAAGCGCGCGCAGCGTGGTCGCCGGGTGGAACGTACCGGCGCCGACTTCCATGTCGTAAGGCTGCAGCACCGCGCAACCCTTGTCCGCCCAGTAGCTGTGCAGCGTCAGGATCAGCGCCTGAAACGAGCGCTTCGGGTTCATGTGGTCGGGGATGCTGGGTGCAGACATGAGGTTAGTCGCCATTCAATTGGTTCGGTGGGCGACAGGTGCCACGAGCGGCGATGAGGGTCAAGGGTTTCGGGACTTATCGGCTGTTCGCGTCATCACGGTCAAAGACCCAATCCGGCGGCAGCTGCAGCTTGAATGCCTTGATCCGTTCAAACGCCTTCGATCGGGCATCTGCCGTGGTTAGTTCAAAATTGCGATCAGTACCGACGCGAACCGCGATGTCGTCGCCTTCCTTCAACCCGAGTTCATCCACAATTGCCTGTGGGATGCAGACTCCGAGACCATCCCCGAACTTGAAAATCCGCATGGCGCGCTCCGACGTGAACCTCTCACACCGTATCACACAGCAATGGAAGCGCCAAAGTAAGCTGTCCGGCCTCTTCCCCACAGTTTGCAGGGAGGACAAGCGGTGTCGGTTACCTTATAGTGGAGTAGATTTTGCCTTGGAGACGATTATGACCGTCAAAAACATGGTGACGCTGTCGGATGAAGATCTTCGTTATGCGGAAGAACTCGTCGAGGACGGGCGGTTTCCGAGCGTGTCCGACGTAGTCAAAGCCGGGATTACGCGGATGCGGATGCTTGAGCAGGCTTCAAACGATCCGCTGGCCGGAATGGCGGACGAAATTCGGCGGCGCGCGGAATTGCCCGAGGATCAGCGAATTCCTTGGGATGGCAAGGCGATGGCAGAGAGACTAAACGAAAGGCTGGCTCGGAAATTCAAGGAAGAGGCGCCGGATGCCGTACACGATCACGCAGCATCCGCTCGTCGAAGCCGATCTGTATCAGATCGCTGAACTCATTTCGGACTTCGCCGGGCTGCGCATCGGCCAAAGCAAAATAAACGAAATAACAGCGTTCATCGACCGGTTAACCGACTTTCCTCACATCGGCACCATCCGAAGCGACCTCTATCCCGGGCTGCGCGCCATTCCCGCGTCGGATAAAGCAACCGTCTGCTTCACCGTCAATGACGAAGCGCAATCCGTCTTTGTTCTCTGTGTCAGTTATGGCGGAGCGGATTGGCAGGCGCGGGTTCGGGAACGAGGCTGATCAAAGCCCTCCCCTCACTCATCATCCTTCTTCAAATGATACTCCCCCGTTACCGGGTCCTTCACCAGCGTGCCGATCGCTCCGGTCTGCTGTTCCTTCTGCGCACGGCGGGATTTTTCCTGCAGGCGCGTCGCTTCGGCCACGAAGCGGCGGTAGAGGAGCCAGGCGCCCAGGACGAGCACACCCATGATCAAAAGCTGCGGCATGTCGCCCTTTTTACTCCCTAGAGCCCGTATCGGCTCCACAATGCCTTGTCTTCGGCCGTCTCGACAAGACCGGCCGCGAAGCCGGAGGCGGCTCCTTCGAGCGATGATGATATGCCGGGAACGCGGCGCCCGAAAAGCCCCCTTGCAGGGGTTACGAGTTCGAGCTTGGTTTTCGAGCCGTAGCGCTTCTTCAGCTCCTGGCGCATGTCGCCGAGGCCGTCGATGAGGCCGAGCTCGAGGCCGCGCGTGCCGGTCCAGAAGAGGCCGGAAAACACCGTCTCGTCATCCCTCAACTTGCCGGCGCGGCGTTCGCGCACCATGGCGATGAAGACCTGGTGGATCTCCAGCTGCAGCGTCTTCAGATATTCGATGTCCTTTTCCTTCTCCGGCTGGAAGGGGTCGAGGATCACCTTGTTTTCGCCCGCGGTATAGACGCGGCGCTCGACGCCGATCTTCTTCAGGAGCTCGGGGAAGCCAAAGCCCCCGGAGACGACGCCGATCGAGCCGACGATCGAAGTCGGGTCGGCGATGATCTCGTCGCCCGCAAGCGCGATCATGTAGCCGCCTGAGGCCGCCACGTCCTCGACGAAGACGATGACCTTCTTCTGTTTCTCGCGCGCCAGTTCGCGGATGCGGGTGAAGATCAGCCGCGACTGAACCGGTGAACCGCCGGGCGAATTGATGGAGATCGCGACGGCCGGCGCGTCCTTGAAGCTGAAGGCCTTTTCAAGCACCTGCGCAGTGGCGGCGAGGTTCAGCGCCGGGCGGAACTGGCTGCCGCCGGTCATGATCGCACCCTGGAGCCTGACAACCGGGATCACGATGCCCTCCTTGCGGAAGCGCTTCGGCATCAGTTTTCTCAAAAATCCGGCCATTCCCATTCCTTCGTGCAAGCTCGGTGAAACGTCACCTCCATGTATGCGTCACAACGGCAAACGCAATGGGCGAGACGCAAAACAACTGCGCGCAAAGTTTCTTGTTGCGAATGACTTGCATTATCATTCTAATCGGCCATATTGCTTCTATCGATAAAACAGGCGGATGCTGCATGGACATTATGACACCGAAGGCCAAGACGGGCTGGCGCCACGAGCGCGAGGAGGCCTCGCTTGCCGATGTCCACCGTTCGATCGGAACGCAGAAGCACGCCTCGCGCTGGCGCCGCGCCATCGCATTCGTCGGCCCCGGATATCTGGTGGCCGTCGGCTACATGGACCCCGGTAACTGGTCGACATCGCTCGCCGGCGGCTCGAAGTTCGGCTATACGCTGCTGACGGTGGCGCTTTTGTCCAACCTGATGGCGATCGTGCTGCAATCGCTCTGCGCACGCCTTGCCATCGGCTCCGGCCGCGATCTGGCGCAGGCCTGTCGCGACGCTTTTCCGCGCTGGGTATCGATCCCGCTCTGGCTGTTCGCCGAAATCGCGATCATCGCCACCGACATCGCCGAGGTGATCGGCACGGCGATCGGCCTCAACCTGCTGTTCGGCATTCCCTTGGAACTCGGCGTCCTCATCACCGCGCTCGACGTCTTCCTCATCCTCTATCTGCAGAAGATCGGTTTCCGCTGGGTCGAGGCCTTCGTGATCGCGCTGCTCGGGATCATCACCGTCTGCTTCGGCGTGCAGATATTCATGGCCGATCCGCAGTGGGGCGAAGTCATTCGCGGCTTCTTCCCGACCACGGAGATCGTCTCCAATCCGGAAATGCTCTATCTGGCGCTCGGCATTCTCGGCGCGACCGTCATGCCGCATAATCTCTACCTGCATTCCGGCATCGTGCAGACCCGCGACTACGGCCACAGCCTGCCGGAAAAGCGCGAGGCGCTGACATATGCGACGATCGATTCCACCGTGGCGCTCTGCTTCGCGCTTCTGATCAATGCCTCGATCCTGATCCTCGCCGCCGCGGCCTTCCATGCCAATGGACGCACTGACGTCGCGGAACTCGGCGAAGCCTCCTCGCTGCTCGCGCCGCTGCTCGGGCTGGCGCTGGCGCCGACGCTCTTCGGCATCGCGCTTCTATGCTGCGGTCTGAACTCGACGGTGACGGCCACCATGGCCGGGCAGATCATCATGGAAGGCTTCCTGAAGATCAGGCTGCAGCCCTGGATCCGGCGGCTGATCACCCGCGCCATCGCCATCGTGCCGGCCGGTTTCGTGACCATCTGGTATGGCGACGCGGGCACCGCCGAGCTCCTGATCCTGACACAGGTCGTGCTCAGCCTGCAGCTTTCCTTCGCGGTCTTCCCGCTGGTGATGTTCACCGCCAACAAGGCGAAGATGGGCGACCTCGTGGCACCGCGCTGGCTGTCCGCCATCGCCTACACGATCGCCATCATCATCGCCGGACTGAACATCAAGCTGCTGTTCGATTTCGTCATCGGCTAACGCCTGGAATAGGCGGCGCGGCCGTTGTTGAGGTCGTCGACGAAGGGGGAGAACTTGTGGCTTCCCTGCTGATGCATGATCAGCGGCGCGCGCAGCGACAGCCGGGCGCGTGAGCCCTTGATCGCGGTCACAAGAATACGCACGGCGTTTTCGCCCTCGCGCGGATGAATGGCCGTGATCTCGATGCCGCCGAAGCGACGGCCGCAGGCGTCGATGATCCCGGCGATCGATTCCGGGCGGGCGATGAGCGACAGCTGGCCGCCAGGGATCATGATGGCGCCCGCCGTGCGCAGCCAGCTTTCAAACAGGTCATCCGTCATCGCATGTGCCTCCGCCTTCAGCGCATCCGGCGTCTTGCGGTCGCCGGGATCGTTGAAGGGCGGGTTGAGGATGACGTGGTGGAAGCTCTCGTCGATGAGGCCGGCATCGTTGCGCGCCTTGGCCTTCAGCGTCACATCCGCCTCGACGACGGTGACACGGCCCAGCATGTGGGCGTTTTCCGCGAGATCGAGGCTGCGGCGGGCATAGCCTGCCATCTCGGCGGAGCGCTCGAAGAGCACGACCTCGGCCTTCGGCAGCCGCGAGGCGACGGCAAGACCGGCCGCACCGGCGCCTGCACCGAGGTCGGCGATCCTCACCGCTCTCCCATCATCCACCAATGCCGCAAGCAGCATGGCGTCCATGCCGGAGCGGTGCCCCCTGCCCTTCGGCTGAAGGATATGAAAGGCGCCTCGGTGGAAGGCGTCGATGGTTTCTGTCACGGGCGTCGGCTCGCTGGTCACGGGGTCGCTCACTTCTGCTCGCGCAATTCGTCGCCGAGGCCGGCGTCGATGAGGATGCGGCGGGCACGGTCGGCCTGGTCGTCCTCAACGAGCAGGCGGCGCGGCAGCATGCCGAGCGAGCCTTCCAATATGCTCATGCCCTGATCGGCGATGAAGCAATGGATGCCGGCATCCTTCATCAGGCTTTCCGCAAACGAGAGCAGCACGGGATCGTTGGCTCGGATAAGTTCATGCATTTGCCGTGGAATCCCTTTCAAATTTACGCGACGTGGCAATTTCGCCTCTTGCCGCTCAAGCCGCCCCTTTCTATTGTCAAAAACAATGAGTGAACAGGAGTCCGGGTCGTTGGGCGTGGTCATACCGCTTGAAGAAAGCAAAAACAAACTGGCATCCGTCAAGCCTTTGGTGGATCTTACCAAGGCGGACATGGAGCGGGTCAACCAGTTGATCCTTTCGAAGGCCGGTTCAGACGTGCAGATGATCCCCGAAGTGGCGAACCATCTGATCTCGTCCGGCGGCAAGCGCCTGCGGCCGATGCTGACGCTCGCCTCTTCCGTGCTCTATGGCTACAAGGGCGAAAACCACATCAAGCTCGCGACCGCGGTCGAGTTCATGCACACGGCGACGCTGCTGCACGACGATGTCGTGGACGAAAGCGACCTGCGCCGCGGCAAGTCCACCGCCCGTATGATCTGGGGCAACCAGGCAAGCGTGCTGGTCGGCGACTTCCTGCTCGGCCAGGCCTTCCGCATGATGGTCGATGTCGGCTCGCTCGATGCGCTCGACGTTCTCTCTTCGGCGGCCTGTGTGATCGCGGAAGGCGAAGTGTTGCAGCTCTCCGTCGCCAAGAACATGGAAACCACCGAGGACGACTATCTCTCGGTCATCCGCGCCAAGACGGCGGCGCTGTTTGCGGCTGCCGCCGAAGTCGGCCCGATCGTGGCGGATGCCGGCAAGGCCGGACGCAATGCGATGAAGTCCTACGGCATGAACCTCGGCCTCGCCTTCCAGCTGGTCGACGACGTGCTAGATTACGGCGGCAAGGCTGCCGATCTCGGCAAGAATGTCGGCGACGACTTCCGCGAAGGCAAGATCACGCTTCCCGTCATCCTCGCCTACCGGCGCGGCACCGAGGAAGAGCGCGCCTTCTGGCGCAAGGCGATCGAGGGCGGGGAAAGCAGCGACCAGAACCTGGAACGGGCCCTTGGCCTGATCACCAAGTACGGCACACTGAACGACACGATCGGCAGGGCCGTACATTACGGAACGATCGCGCGGGATGCTCTCGCGCCGCTTCCCGATACGGCATGGAAATCGGCCCTGATGGAAGTCATCGACTTCTGCATCGAGCGCGTCAACTAATCGACGGTCACGGATCGCGGCTGATTTTATTGCGGGGCCGCTTCAAAAAAGCCATCCTGTTGTGAATCAGTCATTCTACTGATTTTGCAGTCGGGCGAGGCCGGCTGCCCTGTGAGAGAGGTTTTCTAATGCGGCAGACACGTGCCATCCGTCTTCTTTCGAGCGCAGCCTTGGCAGCGGTCCTATCGCTGGCAGCGCTCGGTGGCGTGAATGCCGAAGACGCGGCCAAGCCGGCCGATGCCGCCGCGACCGTGATGTTCGACCCCGACAGCGTCGACAGCTTCGCCGGCGCATTTCTCGCGGCCCGCACCGCCGATGTCGATCACGACTACGAGACGGCGATCGAGCTCTACAAGAAGGCGCTGCAGTTCGAGCCGGGCAATCCCGAGATCCGCCAGCGGCTGATGATCTCGCTGCTTCTCAACGGCGACATCAAGGACGGCGTGAAATATGCCAACGACCTGAAGAAGGATTCGTCGGTCGAGCGCATCACCACGATCGTGCGCAGCATGGACGCCGTTCGCCGCGGCGAGTTCAAGACCGCCGAATCCCTCCTGAAGTACAACGGTCCGAATGATCTCGACCGGATGATGAACGACCTTCTGGCCGCCTGGGCGCGCGCCGGCGCCGGCCGTGGCAAGGAAGCGCTGGCCATGGCGCAGAAGATCAAGGGCCCGGATTGGGTCGGCATCTTCAAGTCCTACAATGCCGGCGCCATCGCGATCGTCAACGGCGACATCAAGGCCGCCCGCCAGAACCTCAACGATGCCGTTCTCGACAAGGACGGCGGCGCGACGGCGCCCGATACCTTCATGCGTGCAGTCATCGCGCTTGCCCGCCTCGAGGCCTCGCAGGGCAACAAGCAGAAGGCGCTGGACGCGATCTCGGTGGGCGACAACCTGATCGCCAACTACGCGCCGCTCAACGCGCTGCGCCAGAGCATCGAAAAGGGCGAGAAGCAGGAACAGCAGGTGCAGAACGCCAAGCAGGGCGCCGCCGGCGTCCTGTTTTCGATCGGCGGCGCGCTGAACCGCGACGGCGCCGAGGACATCGTTTCGCTCTACCTGCAGACCGCCAAAGCGCTCGATCCCGATAGCGCCGACCTCCTGGTCATGCTTGGTGGTATCGCGGAAAAGCAGAACCAGATGGACCGCGCCATCGCGCTCTACAACCAGGTGCCGGACAACTCGCCGATGAGCCGCGTCTCGGAGCTGCAGCTCGGCCTGGCGCTTGCCCAGGGCGGCAAGATCGAGGAGGCGCGCAAGCACCTTCAGGACCTGATCACCTCCGACCCCAAGGATGTGCGCAGCTATCTGGCCTATGGCAGCGTTCTCTCGGACGCCAAGGACTATGCCGCCATGGCCGCCAACTACGACAAGGCCGTCGACGTCATCGGACCGCTGCCGGGCCGTGGCGCGTGGACCGTGTTCTTCCAGCGCGGCATCGCCTATGAGCGCCTGAAGAAGTGGGACCAGGCGGAGCCGAACTTCCGCAAGGCGCTGGAGCTCAATCCGGACCAGCCGCAGGTGCTGAACTATCTCGGCTATTCCTGGATCGACATGAACCGGAACCTCGACGAGGGCCTGACGATGATCCGCAAGGCCGTCGACCTGCGTCCCGACGATGGCTACATCATCGACTCGCTCGGCTGGGCATATTACCGCCTCAACAAGTTCGATGACGCCGTGACCGAGCTGGAGAAGGCGGCGCAGATCAAGGCGGGCGACGCTACGATCAACGACCACCTCGGCGATGCCTACTGGCGCGTCGGCCGCAAGCTCGAAGCCGTCTACCAGTGGAACCGGGCGCTGAGCTCCGATCCGGAAGAGGCCGAGATTCCGAAGATCAAGGAAAAGATCGCCAACGGCCTGCCGGCGGACGGCGACAGCACGAAGGCGGCCGACAAGAAGCAGCCGGACCCCGCTCCGGTCGAGCCGAAGCCTGCCGACAAGAAGTCCTGATAGGACATGCCTGAGAAAGGCATGATCGTCGAGGACGCGTTCGCGAAGATCAATCTGGCCCTGCATGTGACGGGCCAGAGAGACGACGGCTACCATCTGCTCGACATGCTGGTGACCTTTGCCCGGCATGGAGACCGGCTGGAGCTTACCCCCGCCGACAAGGACAGCTTCGAGATATCCGGCCGCTTCGGCGACGCACTTGGCGATGCGAGAGCGGACAATCTGGTGATCCGCGCCCGCGACCGGCTGCGCGATGCTGCCCTGCAGGCGGGCGCCGATGCGCCGCCGGTTCATATCCATCTTCAAAAAAACCTGCCGATCGCCTCGGGCATCGGCGGCGGCTCGGCGGATGCGGCGGCGACACTGCGCGGGCTGTCGCGCCTGTGGGAGGTTTCGCTGCCGGCAACGGTGATCGATGCGATCGCGCTGAGCCTTGGCGCCGACGTGCCGATGTGCCTGCACAGCACGCCGCTGATCGCGCGGGGGATCGGCGAAGTGATCGAGCCGGTTGCCGACCTGCCTCACTTCGCGATGGTGCTCGCCAACCCGCTGAAGGGCGTTTCCACACCCGAGGTGTTCCGAAGGCTCGCAACCAAGACCAATCCCCCCCTCTCGACCAACAGAGCCGCAGGCTGGCTCGACGCCATCCGCTTGATGCGCAACGATCTGGAACCGCCGGCGCGCGCGATGCTACCCGAAATCGGCGAGATCTCCGCGATGCTCAACGAACAGGGCGCCGATCTGGTGCGCATGTCGGGCTCCGGCGCGACGTGCTTCGGACTGTTCCAGTCATCCGAATTGGCGCAGACCGCCGCGGCCGCGCTTCACAGGCAGAGGCCGGACTGGTATTTCCAGGCGACGGAAACCATTCCCGGCGCGAACATGGCCGGAGCGAACATGAACGGAGGTGCAGATGGCAGGTCTTGACGAACAGCGGCCTTTCATCCCCGTCGGCATCGCCGTTCTCACCATATCGGATACCCGCACGGCCGCCGACGACCGCTCCGGCGACACGCTGGCACAACGGATCACCGAGGCCGGACACCGGCTGGTGGACCGCGCCATCGTGCCCGACGACCGGCAGGCGATCTTTTCGCGCGTGAAGTCATGGACAGAGACCGACGGCATAGACGTCGTCATCACCACCGGCGGCACCGGCTTTACCGGCCGCGACGTGACGCCCGAGGCGCTGGAGCCGCTGTTCGAGAAACGGATGGACGGCTTCTCCGAGGTATTCCACCGCATCTCCTACGACAAGATCGGCACGTCGACGATCCAGTCGCGGGCCACGGCGGGTGTCGCCAACGCGACCTTCATCTTCGTGCTGCCCGGCTCCCCCGGCGCCTGCAAGGATGCCTGGGACGGCATTCTCAAGGCGCAACTCGACTACCGCCACATGCCGTGCAATTTCGTGGAGATCATGCCGCGTCTCGACGAGCACCTGAAGCGCGGCGCCGGCGGCTGAGCCTTCCCCTGCCCGCTCAGCGCGCGGCGCGGGCAACCCAGGAGGGGATCAGCTCGCTGGAAAGCTTGCGCAGCTTCTGGCCCTTGACGAACTCCGCCAGGCGCATGCCATTCCTGGCGGCCGCGATCGCCTGCTTCTTCGGCACAAGATAGCCGAGCTCCAGCGGCGGCGTGGAGCGGCCGATACGGCGGAAGAACGGGCGGCGATAGCCGCGCGAGGCGGTGAAGCGGGCGGGCGTCTTGTTCAGAGACACATACTCGGCGATCTCATCGATCCAGCCGCTCTGCGGGCGGGCGCCGGGCTCGACGAAGAGCAGCCATTCTCCGCGCGCCGAACGCAGCACATCCTTGATGTCCCACTGCTGGTGAAAGCGGCAACCGGCTGCGTCCGCCACCCGCGACGTACCGTCGCGAGAGCCGTGATCCAGCACGACGACATCGCACACGAGGCCCTCGATCGCACCTGCCACCAATACCGATAATGTCTGCGCCAGCTCAGGTTCCTGATCGTGGCACTCAAGTAAAACCGTCAACATTGCCTATTCATAGAGCGGCGCACAAAATTTTTCCAGCGGCGATGTTCTCCATTTTTGTTCTTGCAATGTTCTCCTTTTGGCGATAGGAATCTAATCACAAGAACGGGCGGACGCACAACGTTTCCGTCGGTGGAGAATCCAATGAACGAACAGTCCCTTGCAGGGCAGGCCGCGTTTGCGCCTGCCAATACTGCAGATATTGCCGACGCAATGATCGTTTCTTCCGGTCTCAGGATCGAGGTGGACCGTCGTCGCGGGCGGGCAGCCGGGTTGAACCCGAGTGGCCGGTTCGAGCCTATGCGCCGCGAGGTCTATGACGACGGCTGGGAGACGCTGGAAGACCTGCCGCCGTTTCGCACCGAGGTGCAGATCGAGAAGCCACGCACGGCGATTACCCGCAACGAATCGCCCGACATCCCGTTCGACCGGTCGATCAATCCCTATCGCGGCTGCGAGCATGGCTGCATCTACTGTTTCGCGCGGCCCACCCACGCCTATATGGGGCTTTCGGCCGGTCTCGACTTCGAGGCCAAGCTGTTCGCCAAGCCGGATGCCGCGAAGCTTCTCGAGCGGGAACTGGCAAAGCCCGGCTACAAGCCGCGGGTGATCGCGATCGGCACCAATACCGACCCGTACCAGCCGATCGAGAAGGAATGGCGCGTTATGCGGCAGATCCTCGAGGTGCTTGATAGGGCCAATCATCCCGTCTCCATCGTCACCAAGTCGGCGATGGTCATGCGGGATCTCGATATCCTGGAGAGCATGGCGAAGCGCAACCTCGTGCGGGTGTCGCTGTCGGTGACCACGCTCGACCGCAAGCTGGCGCGGACGATGGAGCCGCGCGCCTCGACGCCGACACGGCGGCTGGAAGCCATTCGGGCGCTGGCAGAGGCCGGCGTGCAGACATCCGTCATGGCGGCGCCGATGATCCCGGCGCTGAACGATCACGAGCTGGAGCGCATTCTCGATGCCGCGCATGCCGCCGGCGCTACCGGGGCCGGTTACGTGATCCTGCGCCTGCCGCTCGAGGTCTCGCCGCTGTTTCGCGACTGGCTGCTGCAGAATTATCCCGACCGCTACCGCCACGTCATGTCGCTGGTGCGCTCGATGCGCGGCGGAAAGGATTACGACGCCGAGTTCGGCAAGCGGATGAAAGGGGCCGGTCCCTATGCCTGGCAGATTTCCCGCCGCTTCGAGATGGCGACGAAGAGGCTCGGCATGACGAGGCGCAGCATGCCGCTTCGCGACGACCTCTTCGTGCCGCCCGACGGCAGCGGCGTGCAGCTGTCGCTGCTCTGATATCAGCTTCGCGGGCGGCTGCCCTGCCCGTCCGCGCTCAAGTCCCCGGTGTGCCGCCCTATCCGGGGACTTGCAGGAAATCGGGTTGGCGTGCGAGGTTCAGCCGCATGAAACGTCGCACGCCACCCGATTCTCCTATGCTTTTCGAAGACGTCCCGCTGGTGCCGGATTTCCGGCTCGAGTTGAAGGCGCGCAAGGCCGGCCACTGGCCGGTCGCAGGCGCCGATGAAGCCGGCCGCGGGCCGCTCGCCGGTCCCGTCGTCGCCGCCGCCGTCATCCTCGATCCCAAGCGCATCCCCGAGGGGCTGAACGATTCCAAGCAGCTCTCGGCGCAGAAGCGTGAGGAGCTGTTCGCGCAGATCCTGGCGACAGCCACGGTCGCCATCGCCTCATCCTCGTCCACCCGCATCGACGACACCGATATCCGCAAGGCGAGCCTCGATGCCATGCGCCGGGCGATCATGAGCCTCGCGATCCCGGCAAGCTACGCGCTGACCGATGGGCTCGACGTGCCTCCCGGGCTCGAATGCCCCGGCCAGGCGGTCGTCAAGGGCGACGCGCGATCCGTCTCCATCGCCGCCGCCTCGATCGTCGCCAAGGTCACCCGCGACCGGATGATGGCGCGTGCCGATCTCATCTTCCCCGCCTATGGCTTCGCGGCGCATGCCGGCTACGGCACGGCCCAGCATCGTGCCGGCATCGAGAAGCACGGCCCCTGCCCGCTTCACCGCATGTCGTTCCGGCCGCTGAAGAAGACGCTCGTCATCGAAGGCGAGTGAAAGCTCCATCACCTCACGTATCGAAGACGCCCCAAAACGAAAAAACCCCGCCGAGGCGGGGTTCTTGAAAGCGATGCGTCAACGTTAGTTGAGGCGGGTCTTCACCTGGCCCAGCGCGTTGCTGAAGAGTTCGGACTGAACCTTCGCATCGGCCTTCTTCGCCAGAACGGATTCGGCAGCGGCGATCGCCAGATCGACGGCGGCAGAACGAACCTGCTTCATCGCGTCGGCCTCGGCCTGCTTGATCTTCGCCTCGGAAACCGCGGTGCGGTTGGCGACGAATTCTTCCGTCTTCTTCTTGGCTTCGGCGGTGAACATCTCAGCTTCGCGCTCGGCGGCAGCCACGATATTCGCGGCTTCAGCCTCGGCTTCCTTACGCTTGCGCTGGTATTCGGCCAGCAGGTGCTGGGCCTCTTCGCGCAGGCGCTTGGCCTCGGAGAGTTCGTTGCGGATCTGATCGGCGCGGTCGTCGAGCGACTTCGCCATCATTCCCGGAACCTTGAGGTAAACCACAAGCGCCAGGAAGATGAACAGGCCGATCATCGCAAAGAATGTTGCGTCCAGTGCAAATTCCATCGATCAAGCTCCCTTCTTGGCGGCTGCAACGGCAGCGGCGACGTCAGCCTTGGCAGCGGTGCCGCCGATAAGCTGTTCGACGACGGCGGTCGCGGTTTCCTCGGCGATCGTGCCGACGTCACCAAATGCCTTCGCCTTGATTTCGGCGATGCGGCCTTCGGCAGCCTTCAGCTTTTCAGCGAGATTGGCTTCAATGGCCTTGCGGTCGGCTTCTGCCTTCAGCTTGGCGGCGTCGCGGGCGGCAGTGCCGATCGCGTTCGACTTCGCACGGGCTTCGGCGAGTTCGGCTTCATAGGTCGCAACGGCTGCGTCGGCTTCGGCCTTCAGGCGGCCGGCCTCATCGAGATCCTGGCTGATGCGCGTGTGGCGCTGATCGAGGATACCGCTGATGCGCGGTGCGATGACCTTTTGCATGAGCACGAAGAAGACGCCAAACGTGATCGCCAGCCAGAGCAGCTGCGATGCGAAAGTCGTCGAATCGAAAGGCGGAAACACACCGCCATGGTGTTCGGCTGGCACGCCGGTCTCGGTGTGGACCTCGCCTGCGGCCGGGGCAGCATGCGTGTCGGTACCGGTCGTTGCACCAGTTTCTGCGGTTCCCGCCGGGGCTTCTTCAGCGTAAGCCGGGGTCACAAAAAACATGCTCACCTCCAGGTGTACTGCAAATGCAAAGGATCACGGCTTGCGGTCCGCAGGCCGTGATCCCTCAATGCGCCGAAATTAAACGGCGAAGAGCAGGAGGAGAGCGACGAGCAGCGAGAAGATGCCCAGAGCTTCCGTAACGGCGAAGCCGAATACCAGACGGCCGAACTGGCTGTCAGCAGCAGACGGGTTGCGCAGAGCACCCGAGAGGTAGCTGCCGAAGATGTTGCCGAGGCCGAGAGCCGTACCGGCCATACCAAAGCAAGCCAGACCTGCACCGATGAACTTTGCTGCTTCCGCTTCCATGTTGAACTCCTTTGAAATGGTTGTGTTGCGGCGATTTGACTGACGCCCGATGGGCGTCAATGTCGGTATCCCTTAGTGGCCACCCGGATGGATCGCGTCGTTGAGGTACATGCAAGTCAGTACCGCGAAGACGTAAGCCTGGAGGAAGGCGACGAGGAACTCGAGACCGGTCAGGGCGACCGTCATGATGAGGGGAAGAACGGCTCCGCCGATACCCACGGCACCCAGCGCTCCCAGCGAGGCAACGAAGCCCGCGAACACTTTGAGGGTGATGTGGCCGGCCAGCATGTTCGCGAAAAGACGAACGGAGAGCGAAATCGGGCGGGAAAGGAAGGAGATGATTTCAATCGCGACGACCAGCGGCAGCAGCAATCCAGGCACACCTTGCGGTATGAACACGTTCAGGAAGTGGAAGCCGTGCTTGTAGAAGCCGTAGACAAGAACCGTACCGATGACGAGCAGCGCGAGAGCAAAGGTGACGATGATCTGGCTGGTGACGGTGAAGAAGTAAGGGAACATGCCGAGCAGGTTTGCCGTCAGCACGAACATGAAGAGCGAGAAGACCAGCGGGAAGAACTTCATCCCCTTGGTTCCTGCGCCTTCCTTCAGCATGCCAGCGATGAACTCGTAGGACATTTCGGCGACGGACTGCGAGCGGCCCGGCACGATGGCGCGGTTCGAGGTCGAGAAATACAGGAAGCCGGCGGCAACAGCCGCGGAAGCCACCATGAACAGCGATGCATTCGTAAACGAGAAATCAATTCCACCGACTTCGATCGGCACAATCTTCTGGATCAGGAACTGATGGGTCGGATCGTTAGACACCGCTTGTTCTCTCTATCTTTGGCCCGCATGACACGAGCGCCTTGCACTGGATCGAACGCCGAAGCATCCGCCCTATTTATTGTCGTTGCTGCGACTGGCCGGGCTCGGTTTCGACACCTTTCCAGCCGCGCGCATAACGTTCAACACGCCAGCACCGAATCCAAGAAGAAGAAGAACCATCAACCCCCAAGGCGCAGTGCCGACAAAGCGGTCGAAGAGATAGCCAAGAACGGCGCCGACGACGATCGCGGAAATGAACTCGCTCGAAAGCTTCATCGCCTGGGCGTAGCCCTTGCGGCTTACCTCGGCGCGGGCCTCGTCGGCCTCGTCCTTCCC
Organism: Hyphomicrobiales bacterium; assembly: GCA_900471485.1. Taxonomy (GTDB): domain Bacteria; phylum Pseudomonadota; class Alphaproteobacteria; order Rhizobiales; family Rhizobiaceae; genus Rhizobium. The sequence goes on along the minus strand of UCEU01000013.1, from coordinate 34,845 downwards.
CGCTTCGATGCGCTTGGTCGCGAGTTTCGCTCCCAGCTGCGCACGGCGCTCTTCTAGACTCTCCTCGCGGTCATCCGCCATCATGCTCTCCTCCGCCTGCCGCCGTCCGTTATGCCGCTACCCCGGTTTTCCGGACAACGACCCCAAGGCGAAAGAGCCTTCCGGCCCGCTTTGAAGTCGCGCGCAACATAGTTTTAGCAAAAAGCATAGTCAAGGCGTAGGCACCTGATGTCCAGCCATAAAATAACCGATCAGAAACATATGCTTAGGTCGATTTGTCCGGTGCGGGACGGATTCAGTTGAAAGAATCCGCGCCGGGCGGCGGTCCTCGGGCGGGAAAACCGTCGCGGATCGGCTTTTTGGATCAGCTCCAGCCGCCGCCATAGGTGCGGTAGAAGACGTGCAGACCGATGCGGCCGACCTTTTCCATCGTCTTCGCCCACTTCGGGCGGACGTAGACGGCGTGGTAGTGAGTCGCCGAGCCGACCTGCGGCAGCCAGATCTTGCCGGCTGTGACGGCCATCGCCACTTCGCGGGCGATGCGCCAGTGATATTGCGAATTGATGCGGTCCTTGATGGCGTCGCAGGCAAAGGAGAACTGGCAGCGGTTGCGCCAATCCTCGTTCTGGTAGACGACGCCGCAGATGGTCTTCGGATAGGCCGGGTTGCGGACACGGTTGAGGATGACCTGCGCCACCGCCGCCTGGCCCTTCACGGTTTCGCCGCGGGCCTCGAAATAGATGCCGGAGGCGAGGCACTGCTGCTCGGCGGCGGAAAAGACGGTGGGCGGGAGCACGCTTGCGGCCCAGGCATGATCCTTGGGGCCGATCTGCGGCACGAAGCGGCCGTCATCCTTGTTCTCGGTCAGAATGGAATCGAAGGGCGACTGGCGGGCATAATCGGGTGCGGCGGGAGCGAAGGCGGTCGCCAGCACGTCGGCCTTCTGGCTGGTGACGAGATCGGCCAGCATCGGCGAGACGCCGCGATCGAGCTTCGGCGCTTCCTTCTTATAGAATGCGGTGGCGATCTCGATTTCCTTGCCGCGGATCTTCGGCTTCACGAAGGCGGACTTGTCCTTGAGATTGAACTTCGGCTCGAAGAGAAGCTGCGTGCGCTGGAGGATGGAGCCGGCGGAGAAATCCTTCGGCGGCTGCACGTGCTCGACGGCGACCACCCTGCCCTTCTTCTGCTGGCGGTTGACGCGGTCTTCGTCCTCGGTGTTTTCGTGGCCCTTGTCCTTGGCCATGAAGGCGACCTTGCGGCCATCGGGCAGCACCATGCCGGCACCGGCGGCAATCGCGCCCGTCACGGTCGGGTCTGTGAAGGTGAGTTCGGCCTGGTGGATCGAGCCGGCCGGCGAATTGGTCATGACCATGCGCCAGTTTTCGCGCCCCTGGTCGAGGCCGGCGAGCAGTGCCGCGAGATCGGCATGAGATGCCATGGTCGGGAATACGAGCCACCCGCAGATACCGAAGAGAGCGGGAGAGCTCCATTTCTGAAGCAAGGCACGCAGCTTGCCATGTGAACGGCTATTTCGACGCAAAACCAGACTCCGGCATGGGACGCATGAACATGCCGTCAAAAATCTCTCATTAACCTTGATGCTTGGTTAATGCGCTGCCCCAGAAAGCTCCATGAGCAACTTGTATTTTACGAAAGACGCAAAAAGCCCGGCGCGATGGCCGGGCTTTTGAAAATTCGCTGCAATCAGATGATGACGTGGGAGCCGAGTTCGACCACGCGGTTGGCCGGAAGCCGGAAGTAATCCGAGGGGTTGGCCGCGGCATTGGCGAGCGCGATATAGAGACGGTCCTGCCAATAAGGCATGCCCGATTTCGCATCCGGCACCAGCTTGCGGCGGCCGAGATAGAAGGAAGTCGACATGATGTCGAACTTCAGGCCGGTCTTGCGCAAGGTCGCCAGCGCCTGCGAGACGTTCTGCGATTCCATGAAGCCGAACAGCAGCTCGACGCGCGAGAAGCGCTCGGAGATCTGCTCGACCTTGTAGCGATCGGCGCTCGGCACGCGCGGCTTGTTGACCGTGCGGATCGTCAGGATGACGTTCTTGTCATGCAGGACGTGGTTGTGCTTCAGATTGTGAAGCAGCGCAGCCGGGGCGGATTCCGGATCGCTGGTGAGGAAGATCGCGGTTCCCGGCACATGCGCGGGGGAGTGATCGCTCTTGCGCTCGATCGAACTGATGAACGACGCCAGCGGAATATCCGTGTGGCGGGTCTTTTCCATCAGCAGCGCCGAGCCGCGACGCCATGTCCACATGACGACGACGAAGGCGGTGGCGATCAGGACGGGGATATAGCCGCCGTCGTGGATCTTGATCAGGTTGGCGCCAAGGAAGATCATTTCCAGCACGAACAGCGGCGCGAGCACCGCCGTTGCCGTCAGGGCCGACCAGTTCCAGCGGGCGCGGACGAATTCGAAGGCCATGATAGATGTCACGACCATCGCGCCGGTGACGGAGATGCCGTAGGCCGTCGACAGCGAATCCGACGAACCGAAGGTGATGACGAGGAAGATCACGCCCAGGAAGAGCAGCAGATTGACCGACGGCACGAAGATCTGCCCGGTGTTGGTCTCCGAGGTGAAGAGGATTTCCATGCGCGGCAGGAAACCGAGGTTGATCGCCTGGCGGATCAGCGAGAAGGCGCCGGTGATGACCGCCTGGCTGGCGATGATGGTGGCGGCGGTGGCAAGGATGACGGCTGGTAGCAGCGCCCATTTCGGGAACATCAGGTAGAACGGGTCGGACATCGCGTGCGGATTGCCGAGCACCAGCGCGCCCTGGCCGAGATAGTTGAGCGCCAGCGCCGGAAAGACCAGCACGAACCACGCCCACTGGATCGGGCGGCGGCCGAAATGGCCGAGGTCGGCATAAAGCGCTTCCGCGCCCGTCAGCGTCAGGAACACCGCACCGAGCACGATCACGCCGAAGAAGCCTTCATGCATGAGGAAGCTCACCGCGTAATATGGGTTGAACGCCGCGAGGATGCCGAAGTCGTCGGAAATATGGGAGATGCCGACGATGGCGAGCACAATGAACCAGAGTGCCGTGATGGGGCCGAAATAGCGCGCCATGGTGCCGGTACCGCGCGACTGCACGGCAAACAAACATGCCAGGATGACAACCGAGATCGGCACGATGTAGCTGCTGAGCGATGGCGCGACGAGCTTCAGACCTTCGACGGCGGACAGCACCGACAGCGCCGGCGTGATCATCGCATCGCCGAGAAACAGCGCCGCGCCGACGAGGCCGAGCGTCATCAGAAGTGCTGTGTGTCCGTTGGCCGTTTTCAGGAGCAGCGCCAAAAGCGACAGCGTGCCGCCTTCGCCTTCGTTATCGGCGCGCAGCAAAAGAAGCACGTATTTGATGGTGACGATGATGGTGAGCGCCCAGATCATCAGCGAGACGACGCTGATGACCTCGAAACGGGTCAAGCCATCGGCGGCGACCGGCTTCAGCGCTTCGCGAAACGCGTAGAGCGGGCTGGTGCCGATATCGCCGTAGACGACGCCGACCGAACCCAGCGCGAGATAGAAGAGCTTGCGCGGGCTCATATGCTGGTCGTGGGAATGGCTGCCTTCGTGCATGAAATGAAACCAGGCTCTTCAGAGCCAGCCTTTCCATCGAAAAAAGAAGAAGGGGATGACGGCGGAAACCAGCATCAGCCCGAGCGAATAGGGATAGCCCTGGGCGAAATGCAGTTCCGGCATGAATTCAAAATTCATACCATAGATGGAGGCGACGAGGGTCGGCGGCAAGAACACAACCGAAGCGATCGAAAAAATCTTGATGATCGAGTTCTGCTCGATGTTGATCAGGCCGAGCGAGGCATCGAGCAGGAAGGTGATGTTGCCGGCGATATAGGATGCATGCTCGGAGAGCGACTGGATATCGCGCGATACCGTCTTGCAGAGCTCCTTGGTGGCCCGGTCCTTCTGAACCGCATCGACATTATAGAAGAAGGTCATCAGCCGCGACAGCGAGGCCAGACTGTCGCGCACCTTGCTCACCAGGCGCTGATGGGCGGCGATGTCGCGCAGCTTCTCTTCCAGATAGTTGCCGGGCTTGCGTACCTTCTTGGCGCGGTCGCCGAAGACGTGCTGGGAGAGAATATCGATGCGGGCAACGGAGATCTCGAGGATCTCGGCGGTGCGGTCGATCACGGTCTCGAACAGCTTGGCGAGCAGCGATGCGCCGCTGCGCCACTGCTCCGGCACGCGATGAAGTGCTGCGATGAAGAGCGAGAAGGACTTCGGCTGCGCGTAACGGATGGTGACGAGACGCTTGCCGACGAGGATGAAGGCGACATCGGTCAATGTCGGCGCGTCGGTCTCTGCCTTCCAGACCAGCGAGGCGGTCATGAAGACGGCGTCGTTTTCAGTATAAAGGCGCGCCGAAGGCTCGATGTCCTTCAGATCTTCGCGGGTCGGCACTTCGATGCCGAGAGCGCTTTCGACGAAGCGCTCTTCCTCGCGGGTCGGCTCGATCATGTCGATCCAGACGACGTCGTCGGGCAGCTTGCGCTCGCCGGACAAGTCCGTCAGCGGAATGGAGGTGCAGTTGGAGCAATAGGCCGTGATCACGAGATGTCACTCCGATGCTCAGCTGCGTTTGCGGCCGCCGGATTTCTCATCGAAAGCCCTTCCACGGCGCGCCTAACGACAGCGCGCTCGGGTCGCGTGGACCAAATCCCGATGGATGCGACTGAAACTTCATAGGACTCCTGACGCATCGGGTATCATCCCGCATGCGCACCATGCTCAACCGCATCGCAGTCACCAATCCTTGGACCGACAAGATAACTCCGGACATGCAGGTGGCGCAGGTCCCCGGCGGGGCTGGCCATCAACGAGCATTCGCACAATCGCACTCATGGCGACGGCGCGCCATATGACGGAAAGCGGCGAAAGAATCAAGACATCTTACGTGAACTGCCCCGTTTCACCATATTTCCTCCGCATTCACGGAGTCGTGCGGCGGGCGGTTCTCACTCGAAAACGATCGCCGGCGCGTCGCGCTGCGGCTGGCCGCTGAGCTGCTGCCAGACCTTGGCGGCGATGTCCTTATAGATGCCGGCGACGATGCCGTTCGGCTCTGAAGCGACCAGCGGCGTTCCGGCGTCCGAGGTTTCGCGGATGTTGATCGTGAGCGGCACTTCGCCGAGGAACGGCACGTCGATGCGCTCGGCTTCCTTGCGGGCGCCGCCATGGCCGAAGATATCGTAGCGCGTGCCGGTGTCGGGCGCGATGAAGTAGCTCATGTTCTCGATGATCCCGAGAACCGGCACTTCCACCTTCTTGAACATGTTGAGGCCCTTGCGGGCATCGATGAGAGCAAGATCCTGCGGCGTTGAGACGATGACGGCGCCGGCAAGCGGCACCTGCTGGGCCATGGTCAGTTGCGCGTCGCCGGTGCCGGGCGGCATGTCGACGACGAGAACATCGAGCTCGCCCCAGGCGACTTCGCGCAGCATTTGCATCAGCGCCGACTGTACCATCGGACCACGCCAGATCATCGCGGTTTCCTCGTCCACGAGGAAGCCCATCGACATGACCTTGATCCCATAGTTCTCCATCGGATTGATCGTGCGGCCGTCGATCTGCGTCGGGCGGCCGGAGATCTTCAGGAGGCGCGGCATGGAGGGGCCGTAGATATCGGCATCGAGAATGCCGACCTTGAGACCATTGGCCTGCAGGCCGAGCGCCAGGTTGACCGCCGTGGTCGACTTGCCGACGCCGCCCTTGCCGGATGCGACGGCGACGATCGCCTTGACGCCGGGAACGCCGATCTTGCCGGTGCGGGGCTGCTGCGGTTGCTGCGCGTGGGCGTGACCGTGATGACCGTGGCCAGCCTGCGGCTGCGGGCGCGACACCGGCGCGTTCGCCGAACCGCCCTTCTTGTCGGCGGTGAGCGCCACGAGCGCGCCGTTGACGCCGGGCATTTCGCGAATGACGCGTTCGGCCGCCTGACGCAGCGGCTCCAGTTCCTTGGCGCGCTCGGCGGGCACGGTGATCGAGAAATAGACCTTGCCGTCGGAAATGAAGACATCGGAGACCATGCCGAGCTCGACGATATCATGCTCGAGATCGGGACCGCGGACTGTCCGCAGGGTTTCGAGAACCTGTTCCTTGGTAACGCCAGTCATTCCATCCTCACTGCCTGTCTCGGCACTCTAAATAGAGGAGCGCCGCGCCTTCGCCAATCAAATTCGGCATTGCGCGCGAGGCGCTTACGAAGGCAATCGAGTGGGAGGTGCGGGAAGGCCGTTGTGCCACCAAGTCCGCCGGGCTTTCGCCCTGATGGCACAACGACGTTCCGATGCATCCCCGGAACTAGAGCAATCAGTATAAAAGACCAGCGAAAAGAAACGGGGAAAGGGCGCTCACGCGCCAAGCCGCATCAGGCGTATCCCAAAAGCAACACCGCCGCCGATGTCGAAGCGCAAGGCATCTTCGAGATCGGCGGCGAATGCAGGTCGCGCCAGTTTATCGGCGTCGTTACAAGGCCCCCTCTGGACCAGCTGCAAATAAGGAAGCAGAAAGCGTGCCAACTGCGAGATTGCCGCAAAAGCAGCGGAATCGGGCAGATTACCCGAATCCGGCACGCATCCCTGACGCGATTTTAGGCGCGTTTTCAGCAGAGCGCCTGCAATTTAATCACGTCTTTAAGCAGACTACTTGATGAGACCGATGCGCAGCGCCTTGGCAACGGCCTGGGTGCGGTTGACCGTGTCGAGCTTCTTGGTGGCGCGGTTCAGGTAGTGGTTCACGGTATGCTCGGAAAGCCCGAGGATATCGGCGATCTCGACGCTGGTCTTGCCGGCCGCCGTCCAGTTCAGGCAATCGATCTCGCGATCCGTCAGCGCGTCGGTGACGCGGTTGTCGAAGCTGCGGATTTCGGCAAGACGGTCGAAAACGTGGATCGATATATAGTGAAGCTCGCGCATTTCTTCCGGGCTGAATGCCTCGCGATCGCCCGAGAATGAAACGGCGCCACGGTTGCCAGAGGGCTCGTGCGTCGGGAAATAGGCGCAGCGCACCATACGGAAGCGTTCGAACAAGGCAGTCACGATGCCGCCCTTGCCATCGGAGCGCTCGACCTTGGTCTCCGAGATGTCGTTGTAAAAGGGCGCAGTCGAGGTTCTCAGACGGCGCATGACCGGACTATTGGTCACCAGGCGCTCATGGTCGTAGGCGGCCATCAGCTCCACCGGCCAGCTCGAGATCACCGTGCTGCTCTGCAGGTCGGAGGCCGTGGATTGCGGGAGGTTGAACACCATGAAGGCACGCGAGCGATAGGCCTCCGTTACTCTCTTCATGAAGCGGAAAATGTCGAATTGGGTTTTCAGTCCACCAATTTCACTAACGTAGACGTCCACGGAAGATTCTTGCAACGGTGATGTCATTTATGTGTTCAACTCGAGTTTCAGGTTGAGGCAGGTCGCGGCTTATTCGTGCACCGCCCTAGATTGCACGGCCACCACGCTTCTACCAGCACATACACCCCAGTATGGGGGGTTGACGAGTACCAATTGTGATGATTCGTCAGAAAATCTCAATATCAGGCTCACAATTAGGGTGCGCTCGATATTTCTTTGTCGAATAGGCCGCAATCAGCGGCGTGGCCCAAGGCCGATGCGCATATCGCGCATGATATCTTGCGCTGATTGGCGAACCGGGGTCGACCATTCCTCCAGCCTCTCCATCGTCAGCCGGTAAGCCGGCCCGGTGACGGAAACGCCGCCGATGAAGGAGAGATTGTCCGACCAGATGGGCGCGGCGACGCAGCGGATGCCGACCTCGTGTTCCTCGCGGTCGAAGGCGCAGCCCTCGTGGCGGATATCGTCCATTTCGGCCACAAGCGTTTCGGCCGTGTGGGTGCTCGGCGTGAAACGCTGGAATTCCAATTCGGCGAGCAGCGCCTCCAGTCGCGCTTGCGGCAGGATCGACAGGGCAGCCTTGCCGACACCGGTGCAGTAGATCGGCGAGGCGTTGCCGATCTGCGAATACATGCGCACCGACTGCTGCCCCTCGACCTTGTCGAGATAGATGATCGACGTTCCGCGCAGCACGCCGAGATGCACGGTTTCGCCGGTCAGCTTCTGCAGCGCGGTAAGATGAGGCTCGGCCACGAGGCGGAACTCGTTGCGCGCCCAGCTGCGGGACGCGAGATCGAGAAGCCGCAGGCCCGGCAGATATCGGCCGTCGTCGTCGACCTCCAGAAGCCCCTCCTCGGAGAGATGGACGAGCTGGCGGTGGAGCGTGCCGCGCGGCTGGCCGGCGACGGCAAGGATATCCGTGAAGCGCATCGGGCCATCGGCATGCGTGACGAGATCGAGCAGCGCCATGAGCTTGCCCAGGGTGCCTGTCTCTCTTCCCTCCATGGGACCTTTTCTCGCACCCATCTCCGCTCCACATGCTTGACAGGCGCGAAGCGTAAATCGATAATTCCAAATAGTCAAATTAAGTTCCAAATAATGGAATACATGACGTCGGGAGGATGCGTGGCACAATTTCCGGAGTTCAGGGATCGAAGCGTGTTGATCACGGGCGGCGGCTCCGGCATCGGGGCTGCGATCGTCGAGGGGTTCGCGCGCCAGGGCGCCAAGGTGTCGTTCATCGACATCGCCGAGGAGGAGAGCCACGCGCTCGCCGATCGTCTTTCGCGCGACACGCTGCATCCCGTGCGTTTCCACCGGGCCGATCTGCGCGATGTCGATGCGATCAGGCGAACGGTGGACGAGGTGGTGGCGCATTCCGGCCCGATCAGCGTGCTCGTCAACAATGCCGCGCGCGACGACCGTCACGATCTCGCGGATGTGACGCCTGAATACTGGGACAACAATCTGGCGACCAACCTGCGGCATGTGTTCTTCACCAGCCAGGTGGTCGCGCCATCGATGCGCGAGGCCGGCGGCGGCGTCATCATCAACATGTCATCGATCGCGTTTCTTCTGAACATGCCCGACTTCCCGGCCTATTCCACCGCCAAGGCCGGCGTGATCGGGCTGACCAAGAGCCTTGCGGGCAGGCTCGGGCCGGACAATATCCGCGTCAACTGCATCCTGCCGGGCATGATCGTCACCGATCGCCAGATGAAGCTCTGGCTCACCGAGGAAGGCATTGCCGATACAGTCCAGCGGCAATGCATCAAGAAAGTCCTGCATGCCGACGCGATCGTCGGCCCCTGCCTGTTTCTAGCATCCGACTGCGCCGCCGCCATGAGCGCGCAGTCCATAATTGTCGATGGAGGCATTTTCTGATGACGAACCCCGCTTATATCGCGGTCGACTGGGGCACCAGCAGCTTTCGCCTGTGGCTGATCGGCGAGGATGGCAGCGTGCTCGGCGAAAGCCGTGGCAACGAAGGCATGACGGTGGCCGCGCAGTCAGGTTTTCCCGAGGTGCTGGCCAAGCATCTCAAGGAAGTGTCGGCGCCCGCGGATCTCCCTGTCATCGCCTGCGGCATGGTCGGCGCCAAGCAGGGCTGGGTGGAAGCGGGCTACACCGACGTTCCGACCTCGCTTTCGGCCATTCTGACCGGCGCCGTTTCCGTGCCCGGCCAGAGCCGCGACATCCGCATCCTCCCGGGCCTTGCGCAGCGCGACAAGGCTTCGCCTGATGTGATCCGTGGAGAAGAGACGCAGCTTCTCGGTGCGCTCGGGCCCGACAGCACCGGCGCGCAGGCGGTGTGCATGCCCGGCACGCATTCCAAGTGGGTTCATGTGCAGGACGGCGAAGTCATCGGCTTCTCGACCTTCATGACGGGCGAACTGTTCGACGCGATCACCAAGCATACGATCCTGTCGCATGCCGTTGCCGGGGCGGAGCAGTCGCCGGCCGATAATTCCGCCTTCAAGGCATCGGTCTCGACCGCCTTCCGCCAGCCGCAGATGGCGACCAACCTTTTGTTCACTGCCCGCTCCGGCCAGCTGCTGCACGGGCTCACCGCATCGCAGGCGCAGGCGCGCATCTCCGGCACGCTGATCGGCCTGGAGATCTCGGGCGCGCTTTCGGATGCCGCCAACGACACTCCGATCGTGCTCGTCGCCTCCGGCCGTCTGCAGAAGCTTTACGAAACCGCCTTCAAGGCGCTTTCCCTCAACGTCACCACCATCGACGCCGATACGGCGGTGCTTCGCGGCCTCTCGGCCGCCGCAGCCGCGATCTGGCCCAAGTAAGAAAGAACAGAGCGATGAACCGCATCCCCTTCCCCGCCATGAAGCGTCCCCTGATCGCCATCCTGCGTGGCATTGGACCCGCCGAAGTCGAAAGCGTCGTCGGCACGCTGATCGAGAACGGCCTGACCGCGATCGAGATTCCGCTGAACTCGCCCGAGCCCTTCAAGTCGATCGAGATCGCCGCAAAGATGGCGCCGGCCGACGTGCTGATCGGCGCCGGCACCGTTCTGACGACCGAAGCAGTCGACAGCCTGAACTCGGCCGGCGGCAAGCTGCTGGTGACCCCGAACGTCGAGCCCGAGGTGATCATCCGCGCCCGCGACTACGGCATGGTCACCATGCCCGGCGTATTCACCCCGACGGAAGCGCTGGCTGCCGCCCGCGCCGGCGCGACGGGTCTCAAATTCTTCCCGGCCAGCGTGCTCGGCCCATCGGGCATCACCGCCATCCGCGCCATCCTGCCGCCGGAGCTCGTCATCGCCGCCGTGGGCGGGGTTTCCGACAAGAATTTCTCCGATTACACCAAGGCCGGCATCCTTGCCTTCGGTCTCGGGACCAGCCTCTACAAGCCGGGAATGACAGCCGCCGAGGTTGCCGAACGCGCCAAGACAACCATCTACGCCTATGATGCCGCGGTGGGAGATTGAGGCGTATGACTGAAATTCATGAATTTGCAGGCAAGACATTAAGCGAGACAAGTTCGGTCCTCGGCGAAGGTCCGACCTATGATCCTGACACCAATACCGTCTGGTGGTTCAACATTCTCGGCAAGGAACTGCACGAGCTGAACCTCTCGACGGAGGAGAAGAAGGTTCACACGCTGCCGATGATGGCGAGCGTGCTTGCCCGCATCGATGCCGAACGGCAATTGCTCGCCACCGAGGAAGGCCTGTTCGTGCGCGATATCGCCAGCGGCCAGCTCACCTTCTATCTCGGCCTTGAGAGCGACAAGCCCGAAAACCGCTCGAATGACGGGCGCACGCACCGCTCCGGTTCGCTCTGGGTCGGGACGATGAGCAAGCGTGCGGAAAACCAGGCCGGCTCGATCTACCATGTCGGCGGCGGCAAGGTGACGAAGATCTTCGAAGGCATCAGCATTCCGAATTCGATCTGCTTTTCGCCGGACGGTTCGATCGGCTATTTCACCGATACGCGGCTGAGCCGCCTGATGCGGGTCATGGTCGATCCGGCAACGGGTCTTCCGACCGGCGAGCCGATCGTGCTCGTCGATACCATGGACGAGACCGGCGGCATCGACGGCTCGGTGGTGGATGCCGACGGCTATATCTGGAATGCGCGCTGGGGCGCCGGAAGCGTCGATCGCTACAGCCCTGATGGTCTTCGCATCGCTCGCTACAAGGTGCCGGCCGCGCAGCCCTCCTGCCCGGCCTTCATCGGTGCCGATGCCGACCGGCTGGCGGTGACCACGGCCTGGGAAGGTCTCGACGACCATGCCCGCTCGACGCAGCCGCACGCCGGCTCGCTGCTCGAACTCGGCGTTACCGTTCGCGGTATCTTCGACCCGGCCTATGTGATCTGAAACGGATCAGAATTTGACCTTTGACAGGGGCGCTTCTTCGGGAGCGCCCCTTGCTTTTTGGGCGACTGAAAGCCTGCGATCCCTGCAACGGCTGCGATAAAAGTTCCCAAATAAAACGCGATTTTTTCACTCATTTTTTCGGGAACCAATAGCCAACCCATTCATTTCAATAGGGAACCGGTCAGGCAGACAAGCCAATCAACAAGGCGATGCCGGACTTAAGGTCACTCAAGGAACGTAAAAAGGTAGGTTCGAAATGACACGCAAACTTATGACGACCGTTGCCGCTGGCGCACTGTTTGCCACGGCTTTCGCACCGGTAGCATTTTCGCAGAGCGCGACGCAGCCGGCCACGCCGGGTGCTCCGGCCATGACGTCTCCGGCCGATCCGGCCGCACCGCCGAAGACCCCTGATGCGGCAGCGCCGACAGGCGATGCGGCCCAGGCACCGGCGCCCGCCGCTTCGAGCGATATGGCGGCTGCAGGCGGCAGTTATCTGACCGAGCAGGCCGCGGACCAGATCAGCGCCAACACCTATATCGGCCAGTCGGTCTACAACGGCCAGAACGAAAGCATCGGCAAGGTCAGCGACCTGATCATGAAGAAGGATGGCGGTCTTGTTGCCGCGGTGATCGGTGTCGGCGGCTTCCTTGGTATCGGCGCCAAGAACGTCGCGGTTCCGATGGACAAGGTGACCGTTGCCCAGAACACCCAGGACGGCAGCGTCAAGCTGACGACCTCGGAAACGGCCGAAACGCTGAAGGCAGCGCCGGAATTCAAGACGCTGCTGATGCAGTCGGCTGAAAAGGCCCCGGCACCGGGCGCGACCGACACCACGTCGACCGGTTCCACGACGAACAACTAATGTTGTGAGTGTAAACTGCGCAGTGAGTACCGGCGGCGTCCGAAAGGGCGCCGCTGGATTTTTGCGTTTGGAGCTAGACTAGGCGCTCACCCGTTCGGCGGGATCGTAGTAGTTCTCGTGCAGGTAGCGCAGCGTGGCGATGCTGTCGGCGGGGCGGCCGAAGTGGTAGCCCTGGCCCATGCCGCAGCCGAGCGCGCGCAGTTTCACCGCTTCCGAGTAATCCTCGATACCCTCGGCCACGACCTCCAGGTCCAGCCCCTCGCACATCGTCAGGATCGCCTTGATGATGTGTTCCGACGCGCGGTCGGCGTTGATGCGAGAAACGAAGGCGCGGTCGATCTTGATCTTGTCGAACATGAAATCGCGCAGACGGCCCAGGCTCGACTGGCCGGTGCCGAAATCGTCGAGCGAGATGCGCACGCCGGCCTGTCGCAGATCGGCGATGATGCGGTTTGCGGTATCGGCCGAGCCCATGACGGCGGTTTCGGTGATTTCCAGCTCCAGCCGGTGCGGATCGAAGCCGACACGGCCGAGAATGGAGAGCACGCTGGAACTGGTGCCGGGGTCCATCAGCTGTGCCGATGAGAGATTGAAGGACAGGAACAGTTCGCGCGGCCATGACAGCGCCGCTTCCGCCGCCTTGCGCAGCAGCGCTTCCGACAGCGCATCGATGAAACCGCGCTCTTCGGCGAGCGGCACGAAGACACCGGGCGAGACGAAACCGAGATCGGGATCGTTCCAGCGCGCCAGCGCCTCGAAGCCGACGACCTGGGAATTGGCGAGCGAGACAATCGGCTGGAAATGCACGTCGATCGCATCCGAGATGATGGCGTTTCGGAGCGCCTGTTCCAACTGCGTCGTGCGCTTCATCTCCTGCGCGATCTCGCGCGAATAGACGGTGATCTGGCCGCGGCCGCGGCGCTTGGAGCGATAGAGCGCGGTCTCGGCGTTCTTCAGCAGTTCCTCGTATTCCTCGCCCGCGAAGGGGTGTATGGAAAAGCCGAAAGAGGCGGAGAGGCGCACGTTGCGGTCGCCGAGATCATAGGGTGCGGACAGCACCTCGCGGATCATCTGGCCGAACTTCTCGGCTCCTGCCCGTTCGAAGACCAGCGGCAGTACGAAGGCGAACTCGTCGCCGCCATGGCGGGTAACAAGGGCGCCGTCGGGAATGCAGGCCTTCAGCCGGTGCGCGACCTGGCAGAGGATCTCGTCGCCGGCAAAGGAGCCGAAGAGATCGTTGATCGGCTTGAAGGAATCGAGATTGGCGATGCCGATGGTGAAGGGAGCCGGGTCGCTGGCGCGCTCCGCCGAGATCTGTGCGATCCGGTCACGCATGCGATAGCGATTGCCGAGCCCCGTCAACGGATCCGTATAGGCCATCGTCTGCAGTTCGCTCTGACTTACTGGCATCAATGGCATTTCAGCCGACATCATATTGCAGACCCAAGGACCTTACCCATTGGTCACGAAGGATGGCGGGCAAGTCTTAAGAATTCGATATTGGGAAAAGCTGATAAACAGGGAAATTCCTCCCTAGAATTAGGGAGTTGACCACCTTCGAGCGCTACAGGGCAGCCCGCTGGCGCCCATCGCCGAGATGCTTCTGGAACACGCCTTCGAGGATATCCGGGCTCACCGGCTTCATGACCACGTCGTCCATGCCGGCGCGGGCGCATTCGGCGCGGTCGCGCTCGAAGGCTTGGGTCAGGACACCGATGATAGGCGTTTTCGAACTTCCGTCCTCTTCCATCTGGCGGATCAGGCGCGCGGCCTCGAAGCCGTTCAAACCCGGCAGCGAGATGTCCATCAGCACGATCTTCGGCTTGTGTTCGGTCCACAACCGCACCGCCTCGTCGCCTGTCGGGGCGATGAGATAGCTATAGCCGAGCCCTTCGAGGATCTGCGAGAATACGATCTGGTTGATGTCGTTGTCCTCGGCGACCAGCACGTCGAGCGCGCGGTTGTCTTCCGAGGTGCTGATCTCCCAATCGGTATCAATGGCGTCGGTGAAGCTGCTGCGGTTGCTGCGGTTGAAGTGCCGGGCGATCTGGTAGGTCAGCTCGTTGGCAAGCTGGAAGCCGTCCATGACGAGCGAGGGAATACCATGCTGCTCGGCAAGCTCGAGGCAGCGCATGCCGAGCTGGTTGTCGATGATGATGAGATCGAGCGAAATACCGGCGGAGCTGATGATCTCGAGGAACTGTTCCTCTTCATCCTCGCCACGCAGCGAGCAGGCTTCGAAGCCATACTTGGAGAGCGTGCGCAGGGCGGCCGTCTCCGCGCCGATGTCGGCGGTGACGACGAGAATCTTGCGGCCGGAAAAATTCTCCGGAACGATCGCTTCCATGGCTGCCGGCTCGCGGCGTTCGGTGGCGTTGATCGGCACGTAGGCGCGCTTGTAGGAATGCTTGCTGGAAGCGGTGATGCTGGAGGCGAGCTCGAACTCGTCCAGATCCGCCCCTTCGCGCGGCAGATCCTGCATGGTGGAAACCAGGAAATAGCGGCCGGGTTTACCGATGCGGTGCTTGCGGGTGACGATATCGCGTTCGATACCGTCGCGGGAAATCTGCCGCTGACGGGAGATCGACATCTCGCCAGTTTCCAGCACGTGGCGATCGCTCTCCTCGAAGCGCTGCGCCGTATCCGCCGAGAAGATATCGCCGCTCTTGCGGCCCAGCACCTCGTCCACCGTCGTCTGGTATTTCTCGCAGAAGGCGATGTTGACGGCGACGTAGTTGAGATTGCGATCCTTGACGAAGAGCGGGAACGGCAGGTTGTCGAGCACGTCCTCGGTCAGCTGAACGCGCTCGAGGTCGGCGCGCCACTGGCCCTCGCGCTTCTTCTCTTCGGAGATATCCGAGATGGCGCAGACGCCGTAGCCACTCGGCAGGCGGCGCTTCTGGAAGCGGATCCAGCGGTCCTTGCCATGGCGCTCCACGGCTTCGAAGCGCTCGCGCCAATGCGAGGCGATCTTCTGCGACAACCAATCCTCGCGCCCCACCGCCTCGTTGCCGATCGTCTGGGCGCGGATGCCGGTGTCGTAGATGGCACCCAGGAAGTCGCGAAGCCGGGTTCCGGGCTTCAGCATGTCGGAGGAAATCGGAAAGAAATCAGTGACCTGGCGGCTGGCGAACAGCAGGTGATCGGTCTTGTCGTAAATAATGAAGGCGGCGGCAAGGCTTTCACAGATCGCGTCGAACAACGCCGTCTGCAGGCTGGTTTCAGCCGGCATCTCGCCACTCACAGATGATGTGTCCGCTTTGTCGAAGCCGGCACTCATTCACACGCGTCCCAAATTCGTACGACTACTCAGTCTCTTCGAAGTTAAGGCGCAAAATGGCAGTTTTGTCTTAAGGCGCGCTTAATTTTAAGCAGCAGAAATCTGAGGCGGGACAATGGCTTGCCCTTGCGCTTTCGCCCTTCCCTCAGGGCGGCGAATCCACGACAATAGGGCATGGCCATCAGACAGCTTTCCGAAACGCTCATCAACCAGATCGCCGCCGGCGAAGTCATCGAACGGCCGGCGAGCGCTGCCAAGGAACTGATCGAAAATGCGCTCGACGCCGGCGCGACGCGCATCGAGATCGCCACGTCGGGCGGCGGCAAGAGCCTGCTGCGCGTCTCCGACAACGGCTCCGGCATGGATGCGACCGATCTGGAACTGGCGATCCGCCGACACTGCACCTCGAAGATCTCCGAAACGCTCGACGACATTCGCACGCTCGGCTTTCGCGGCGAGGCCCTGCCCTCGATCGGCTCGGTGGCGCGTCTCAGCATTTCCAGCCGCCGCAGGGACAGCGCCGGCGGCAGCGAAATCTCGGTTGCCGGCGGCAAGATCCAGCATGTCCGTCCGTCGGCCGCCAATCCCGGCACCATCGTCGAGGTGCGCGACCTGTTTTTCGCGACGCCGGCGCGGTTGAAGTTCCTCAAGACCGAAAAGGCCGAGGCCGCGGCGATCACCGAGATCGTCAAGCGCATGGCGATCGCCTTCCCGGCCGTGCGCTTCGTGCTGTCAGGGACCGACCGCACGACGCTCGAACTTCCCGCCACCGGCGAAGATCATCTGGCGCGGATGGCGCAGATCCTCGGCAAGGACTTCCGCGACAACGCCATCGAGATCGACGCCGAGCGCGAGGGCATCACGCTCACCGGCTTTACCGGCGTGCCGACCTTCAACCGCGGGAACTCCGCCCACCAATACGCCTTCGTCAACGGCCGGCCGGTGCAGGACAAGCTGATCCTGTCGGCCATCCGCGGCGCCTATGCAGAGACGATCCCCTCCGGCCGCTATCCGATCGCGGTGCTGTCGCTCGCGCTCGATCCGGCGCTGGTCGACGTCAACGTGCATCCGGCGAAATCCGACGTGCGCTTCCGCGATCCGCAGCTGGTGCGCGGCCTCATCATCGGCGCGATCCGCGAGGCGCTGGCCCGAGACGGCAGCCGGGCCGCGACAACGGGCGCCGACGGCATGCTGCGCGCCTTCCGCCCCGGCTTCCAGCCGAACGCCTATCGCCCGCAGCCGCCACAGCAGCCATGGTCGGCGGAGACCTCGCCGTCGCGACCCTTCACGGCACCCGCCGGTGCCGCGTTCGCCGGTGGCTCGAGCACCGGCTTCAACGAGCGCCCGCAGGCCTCCTTCGACGGGCTGACCATGCCGACGGCGCGCGCCGAGGCGCCGCAGCCTTCGAGCCGGACGGCCCCCGCCCCTGCAGCCGACACCACGGCTCCGGCACAGTTTCCGCTGGGCGCGGCGCGGGCGCAGATCCACGAGAACTACATCGTGGCGCAGACCGAAACTGGCTTGGTCATCGTCGACCAGCACGCGGCGCATGAGCGGCTGGTGTTCGAGGCGATGCGCAAGGCGCTGCATTCGAAGCGGCTCGCCTCGCAGGTGCTCTTGATCCCGGAGATCGTCGACCTGCCGGAAGAGGATTGCGACCGGCTGATGCAGTTTGCGGCCGAACTCTCCGAACTCGGGCTCGCCATCGAGCGCTTCGGCCCCGGTGCGATCGCGGTCCGAGAGACGCCTGCCATGCTGGGAGAGGTCGATGCGTCGGGCCTGATCCGCCAGCTTGCCGACGAGATCGCCGAATGGGACACCGCATCCGGCCTTTCGGCCAAGCTCGAATATGTGGCGGCGACCATGGCCTGCCACGGATCGGTACGCTCGGGACGCCGGCTGCGCCCGGAGGAGATGAACGCGCTGCTGCGGCAGATGGAAGTGACGCCCGGCTCCGGCCAATGCAACCACGGCCGGCCGACCTATATCGAGCTCAAGCTTTCCGACATCGAGCGGCTGTTCGGGCGCAGCTGAAAATGCTGGCAATGGCGGGCGCGCCGGGTTATGTCAGCGCCATGACAGACCACAGGGAACGGAGCGCATGAACTTGTTCGAGGGCCAGGGAAACCGCGAAGCGAAGATACGTTATCTCGATGCGGATTTTCAGATCCTGTCGCCGGGTTCGCACGTCGTCTGCGTCATCACCGGCAAGCAGATCCCGCTCGACGAACTCCGCTACTGGAGCGTCGCCCGCCAGGAACCCTATGCCGACGCCGTGGCCTCGATGGAAGCCGACAAGCGCGCGGGTGTGCTGCCGAACCAGAAGCGGTAACCTTTCTTCCAGCCCGGTGCGGGCCAGCATTGTCTTTTCCCCGCGACCACCGCCTCGTGTCGATGGCCGCGGGACGATGTCAGATGCGGCCGGTGTGCGGACCGATCAGCGTTGTCACTTCCGTCACGCGGTCCGCCGGGAAGCCGCCCTCTTTTGCGTGGCGGTAGATCACGTCGGCGCTTTCGGCCTCGTGGACGCAGTACATCTTGTCTCCGGTCACGTAGCTGGTGATCCAGCGATAGGGAACGCCGAGGCTGTCGACCACGGCGTTCGACTTGGCCGAGATCTGCTGCAGCGTCCTGGCGTCCATGTCGCCAAGGCCCGGGATGTTTCGTTCAACGACAAATTGCGGCATGTTGAAGTCTCCTTGATTTGATGAAATGCGCCACTCAGCCATGCGCGTGGCGGCAGCTGACCTGCGGGTTCATGTCCGAGAACGGGCCTTTCGGGTTTTCCTTCCAGGCCCATACATGCAGCTCGTAAAAAGCCGGCAGGCCATAGCGGTTGGGCGCGCCGGTGAAGCTGAAGAGCTGGCCGCCGAGGTTCGCCGGACCCTTGGTGGTGATGTATTCGACGGCAACCAGCTTCATGGCGCCGTGCGCATCCGGCTCGTACATCACGGCCTCCGGCCTGGCGACGTCGAGGTTTTCGTCCTTGATGAGGTCGGCATTGACGAAGTGAATACCCATGGCGCCGCCGTCTACGCCGCTGGTGCAGGGGATCGGCGCGTAGCCTTCCTTGATCGCCTGCGCAACGTTCTCGAAGCGGCTGTTGGCCTTGCGGACCTGGCCGACGAGACCCTGGCCGGCCAAGCCGGGCTCTTCGGCGGCGGCCGCCATATGCTGGCTTGCCAGCAGCCCAACCGCCGCCAGCGCAATCATTGTCGATTTCATTATTCGATTGCCTCCAGAAATTGAAAAATCAGTTCGCCGGTCTTTCCGGCGGCATCGGTTCTAATGGATTGCGCGGGATCGACATCGCCCGTGCGGGAGATGCATTTTGCACGGTACCCGTGTATGGTGCCGCCGGGCTGAGTTTGGGCGGGCGCGCGGGGACGGCATGGACCATGAGCTATCGGAGCTGATCGGCAGCATCTACGACTGCGTGGCGCGCGAGGACCTGTGGACGCAGGCGCTGAGCGGGATCAATCGCCGCGCCAACGGCTTCCTGACGACACTCGCCGTGTTCGACACCAATACCCGCGCCGCGCGGCTGGCGCAGATCGCCTGCGACGACCCCGAAGCGATCATGGCGCTGATCGCCCACGCCAAGGACGTTCCCTTCTTCCATCTGCTGCACAAGATGGAAATCGACGAGCCGGACACGCTGGAGCGGATGTTCCGGCTCTACGGGCCGGATGCCGAGGAGGTATGGCGCAACGGCGGGCTCTACCGCAATTTTCACAGCCGCTACGACGTCCTGAACTCGATCGACATGGCGGTGCTGAAACGGCCGACGCGGGTGGGCACGATCAACATCTCGGTGCGCCACGAGCCGGTCGACCGCCGTACCTTCGACCTTGTCTCCATGCTCGGCCCGCATATCCGCCGCGCCGTCACCATTCACGACATGCTGGAGATGGAACGGCGGGAGAAATCGCTCCTGCGCGAGATCATCGACACGCTGGAACATGCCGTCATCCTCGTCGCCGACGACATGTCCATCGTCTTTGCCAATACGGCGGCGGAAGAACGGCTGCGCGAGCAGGTGATCGTGCGGCAGATGTCGGGCAGGCTGGTGGCGCACTATCCCTACGCGAACGCTGCGCTCGCCAAGGCGGTCGCGGTCGGCTCGCGCGACGAGATCACGCTCGGCGCCGGCGGCATCGACCTGCCGCTCGGTTCCAGCGAACGCCCGGCGGTGGCGCATGTGCTGCCGCTGCGCATGCGCATGGCAGGTGGACGCTTCGAGGACAGGGCGGCGGCGGCCGTCTTCATCGCCGCGCCCGGCACGCTGGTGCAATCGTCGATCGACGCGGTCGGCGCGCTGTTCGGACTGACGGCGGCGGAGCGCCGCGTCGTCGGCTATGTCTCCGAGGGCCGCACGCGGGCGGAGATATCGGAGATGCAGGGCGTTTCCGATGGCACCGTGAAATCCCAGCTCGCCGCCATCTTCGACAAGACCAGCACCGGCGACCAGCGCAGCCTGCAGCAGCTGGTCAACGAACTGACGCCGCCGGTGCGGCGGTGAAGCTCACTTCCTGACCGGCTCCGGCTTCGGAAAGCTCCAGCTGCCGTCGAGTATCGGCTGTTGTGGGCGGTAGAGACGAACGGTGTAGTTCCAGCCCTCGGTGATCGGAATGCAATTCTCGATCTTGCCGTCGCAGCCGCCGAACTGCACCTTCACCGAGCCATCCGAAGCCTTGGCGGCGGTGATATTGTTCAGCGTATAGGCATTGAGCTTGTTCTTCTCGAAATAGCCCTCGGCATTGTAGACGCTGATCGACCAGAAGCCATCGACCGGCACATCCTTGACGGCGAGCCGATAGACGGTCTTGCCATCATTCCTGTCGGGCGTGACATTGAGATAGGTCGCATCCTTCTCGGGATTGCCACCCCAGCCGGCGGCGGTTCCGATCAGATGCCGGATGGGATCCACCTGATCCCTGGAACCGAAAGCGCCCTTGAAATCCGGAATGGTCGCGCTCAACACGAGGAGCGCATCGCGCACCTTCTTCTGGCTGGCCTTGTCCCACTCCGGCACCTCGAACTTGCCGGCATTGGCCTGGCTGATGGTCGAGGCATCCTGAAGGGCGTGGACCTCCTTCATGTCCTCGGGACTGTTGGGATCGACAAGGGTGCGCAACCCGACGAGTATATAGCGCGTGCCCGCCTGCGCCCGATCGTAAGTATATGTTCCCGCCGCGTATTTGACGTCTCCCACGACATAGTGATCTTCGTTGAACACCTGCATCGAGCGGAAGCGTTTGCCGGCATCGGGCAAGGTGATGGTGACGGCCCCGGCGTCCAGATCGATAACGGCGGGCGAGTAAAGCGTGTCGCGATTGGAACGAACAACACTCTGATGGTCGATCGACATCGGTTCGCGGTGATGCCCGAACCTGCCGGTTTTCCCTTCTGCGTCCTTTAGCGCATTTGCGAAATAAAGGTCGGACTCGGCACGCGTGAAATTGTCGACGGTGACAGGCGTGCCGTCTGCGGCCCAGGACGCTACGGCCGGCGCGAGGGCGGCAGCGAGCGCAAGAATGGCGGCACGTCGGATCGTCTGCATGGCACGTTCTCCTGTGGCGAATGTGCGATAGCAAGCCGACGTGCGCCTGCGGAAGTACGTTACGGTAAAACCGGATCCGCACGCATGGGGATGACACAACGCGCCGCCGCTGGGCTTCTCTTACTTCGCGGCCTTTTCCCTCAGCCGCCGTTCGCGGCAGGCGTCTATGGCGCGCTGGAGGATGAGGTCGGGGGCGAGCGGGTCGTCGAAGGCCATTTCGACCTCGATGACGCGAACGCGGGCGGCGAGCTCGTCCGCCTTGCCATGATGGCCGGCCAGACGAACGAAATCCTTGGAGGTGGTGACGATCTGCAGATCATCGCGCTCGGCGGTGATCAGGATATCGTCGATCTCGTCGTCGGTCAGGTGCTCGTGATCGCCGAAGGAGCGGCGCGCGATGATCTCGGCGCCGATGCCATCCACCGTGCGGAAGAATTTTGAGGGATCGGCGATGCCGGCAAAGGCCAGCACCTTGCGGTCCTTCAGATCGGCGCCGTCGGAGACTTTCACCGCCGCGGTGAAATAGGGCTTGGCGGCGCGGGCGGCGATGCGCACGATGCTGTCGGCCGCGGTCCCCTCGCCGACCTTGAGAAGTGCGGTGGCGTAGCGCAGCTGCTGGCGGATCGGCGCGCGGATCGGGCCGCCGGGCACGATGTGGCCGTTGCCTAAGCCGCGCGTCGCATCGATGACCAGAAGCGCATAATCGAGCGCCAGCCGAGCGCTCTGGAAGCCGTCGTCCATGATGATGAGATCGACACCCTCCTTCACCAGCCGTTGAGCGCCCTCGACGCGGCGGCGCGAAATGACTGTCATCGCCTCGCGGGCAAGCAGCAGCGGCTCATCGCCCACGGCAACGGCGCGGTGGTGCGCGGGATCGACGACGGTCGTCACATCGAGCGAGCCGCCATAGCCTCTGCTCAGGAAACCGGGCTTCAGGCCCTTGGCCTTGGCGGCACGGGCAATTGCCAGCGCCGTCGGTGTCTTGCCGGCGCCGCCGACGGTGAAATTGCCGATGCAGATGACGGGAACGGGGACGGATGCGCGCCTGGCATGGGCCATGCGATAGCCCGCGACGCGACCGTAAAGGAAGGAAATCGGATAGAGCGTCCAGGCGCGCCAATCGGCTTTCGTCCACCAGAAGGGTGGCGCTTCGGATACCATTCTTGCGGTCCTGCCTTTTGCGCCGCGGCCAACAGGCCCGTGCTCGTCATCCTCTACCGGGCGGAAAGAAAAGGCAATTTTCAAGAAAAAGCAAGCCTTTGCTCGATCAGGCGAGCTGAAGTGCCGGCAGCAGGGGCTCGATTTCGGTGATGTCGTTCAGGCAATAATCGCTGGCGGCGGCAAGGGAGGCCCGCGATCCGGTACCGGTCAGCACGGCGACCGTGACGCCGGCGCCAGCATTGCGGCCCATGTGCAGATCGTGATTGTTGTCGCCAACAACAGCGACCTCGGACGGATCAAGACCGGTTGCGGCGCAGAAGCCGAGAACCATGCCGGGCTCCGGCTTGGTGCCGAAACCGCTGTCGTAACCGGCGACATAATCGATATGGCCCGCAAAGCCGAAGCGCTGCGCCGTCTGGCGGATCGAGCGCTCGTTGTCGCTGGAGGCGATGCCGAGACGGAAGCCGCGCGCGTGGAGCCGCGCGAAGAAGCCGGCGAGATCGGTGACAGGCACGGAGAATTCGGCGGCGTTCGAAAACAGTTCGTCGAGCTTGATCGTGAGCTCGATGACGTCGACCTTCGATCCGGCGGCGACCAGACCTTCGGCGATCTGCCGGGTGTTGCCGGCGGCGAGCAGGCTATCGGGCACGATATGGCCGCTCACCGGGTCCATGCCGCATTCGCGCAGCAGATGGTCGGCAAGGGCGGCGTCGCCTTCGGACGCGATGCGCGCCAGTTCGCGGTTCACAGGCAGCCAGCTCTCGTCATAATCGAGAAGCGTGCCGTCCTTGTCGAACAGGATTCCCTTGATCGCCTTCATGCCCAACCCCTTGTCAGCGCTGCGCCGCTTTCGGCAGCAGCCTTGCCTTCACCGTCAACGGATTGATGTAGGGCTCCAGGCCCTTCACCGTTGCCGTCAGCGCACCTCGCATCTCCTGCACGGCGCCGATGCCGGCGTCGATCATGGTGCGGCGCGCCTCCTCGTTGGTGAGCAGATAGTGCACGCCCTTGGCCAGCATCTCGGTGTCGCGCACCATGCGGGCGCTGCCGCGCTTGGCAAGCTTCTGATAGGCTTCGCGGAAGTTCTGCACATTGCTGCCTGACAGTACCGCGCAGCCGAGCATGGCCGGCTCCAACGGGTTCTGCCCGCCTTCGGCAAACAGCGAGCGGCCGACGAAGGCCACTTCCGTCAGGCGCAGGTAAAGCCCCATCTCGCCGATCGTATCGCCGAGGAAGACATCGACGTCGGGCGACAGCACATCCTCGCGGGTGCGGCGGGCGACCTTCAGGCCCTGCTTGACCAGCTCGGCCTCGATCTCGTCGGCACGGTCTGGATGACGCGGCACGATGATGGTGAGCTGGCCGTTGCGCTCCTTCAGCGTGCGATGGACGATGCCGGCGGCCTTCTCCTCGCCCTCGAAGGTCGAGATCGCAGCCCAGGTCTTGCGGTCGCCGAGCTGCTTCTTGTAGCGGGCGAAGACATTGGCGTCATAGGGCGGCGCGTCTGTATCGACCTTGAGGTTCCCCCCCATCATGACATGGCGGGCACCGAGATCGCGGAAGCGCTCGGCATCGACGTCGGATTGGGCAATGACAAGTGCCAGGTTCTCGAACAGCGCCTCGGCGAGGGCCTGGCGACGGCTCCAGCGGGCAAACGAGCGGTCCGACATGCGGGCGTTGACGAGGATCTGCGGGATGCGGCGGCGGCCGAGTTCCATCAGCGTCGCCGGCCAGATCTCGGATTCGGCGATGATGGCGCAATCGGGCTGCCAGTATTCAAGGAAACGGCTGACGGCCGGCTTCAGGTCGAGCGGAACATATTGGTGGATCGCCTCGTTGCCGAGTCGCTCGGCGGCGATCTTGGCTGAAGTGACCGTGCCGGTCGTCAGGATCACCTGCACGTCTCGGCGGCGGATCTCACGGATGAGCGGGGTCACGGCGTTCATTTCGCCGACGCTTGCGGCGTGGAACCAGACCAGCGGACCGGGCAGACGGTCGGCGCTGGCATAGCCGGTGCGCTCCAGCCTGCGGGCGCGGTCTTCCTTGCCCTTGGCCGCCCTGTAGGCCAGATAGCCGCCGACGAACGGGGTCATCAGCGTCCCCGCCGTCTGGTAGGTGCCGAGTATGAGCCGCGCCATGCGACGGCTCATCTGACATGCCTCCGATCAACAATGATCGACATGAACCCATTCCCAATTATCATCGCGGCCAAATGGCCGATTAATTTGTTCAGAATGCGTCAGCCGACTGGTGAACCGGCTTCTAAATTTTCACTTGGCGACCGTGCCTTCGGGATCAAGGAGACGGTGCATATGCACGATAAAATATCTCATATGCGCGTTATCGACGGTCGACTGCGCCTTGGACTTCCAGGCGGTCAACGCGGACGCGTAATCAGGGAAAATGCCAACGATATCGAGATCCTTGAGGTCACGAAACTGGACGTCGTCAAGGCTCTCAAGCTCACCGCCGAATACAAGGTGCAGAAGCTGTTTCTTGTCGCTGGAGTTGGTCATGCTCTTTTCTTTCTTTTGTAGGCTCCTCCACCGTTTCATCTGAGGTATTTTGACGGAAACGTCAACTGTCTCGTGTTTTAGTATCCACCAGCAAAGCCAATCAAAGTCGGCTGCTCGGAAATCACGAGATTGGCGCAGCCGGAAGTGCGCTGCTTACTTCGAACGATGCCCTTCGCGGATTATAGCTTCGAGATCCAAATCAGTTGAGGCAAGCGCATTTATGCGCGCATAGAAACTCGACGCCGGCTCCCGCCCTGTCTCGCGCGTTTCGTAGGCTTCAAGTGCACGCTCGACAATCTCGACGATAGAGCTGTTTTCGCTGCGCGCCAGCCTGCGAGCTAGGTCTCGCGCCTTGGAGCTTCGGACAGAGAGGTGTCGATCGGCCATGGCATATCCCTTTTGGAAAGCATAAACGAACCCCATCCTACATCAAGATGGCACACCCCTCGCCTATCAACCCCCAGCCCGCAGCCCCGCCATCCCGGCGACGAAACCCGTCAGCCTCTCCCCGGCTCCCGCGCAGAGCGCGTCCTGCACCACATGTGGCCGATTGTAGGTCAGCGGCTGGCCGTCGAGGTCGAGCAACTGGCCGCCGGCACGTTCGAGGATGAGGTCGGCGGCGGCGAGGTCCCAGTCGTGGGAGTGGGGCTTGACGTAGGTGCCTTCGATGCGGCCATCCGCGACCATGGCGATGCGGTAGGCGAGCGAGGGCACGTGGCGGACGCGCTCGACCGTGCCGCGCAGCGCCTCCGGCAGGTACTTGAGGACATCCTCGGCGATCGCGAAGCGGCCCGGCAGGTCGGGTGCCTTGTCCGACACCGTGATCCGGTTGCCGTTCTTCAGCGCGACGCCGCCCTGGCTTGCCTCATAAAGTTCCTCCAGCGCCGGCGCGTAGAGCACACCCGCGACCGGCCGGCCATGGTGGACGACTGCGACGCTGACGCACCAGAGATCCTGGCCGGCCAGGAAGGCGCGCGTGCCGTCGATCGGGTCGATGATGAAGACGGTCTCGCGCGACAGGCGCTCGGCACCATCGTCGGTTTCTTCCGACAGCCAGCCGTAGTCCGGCCGGGCATCGCGCAGGATGCGTTCCAGCGTTTCGTTGGCGGCGAAATCGGCGGCGCTGACCGGGGACCGGCCCTCGTTCTTCCACCAGACCTCGGGCGACTGGTTGAAATAGCCGAGCGCGACGACGCCCGCCTGGCGCGCGGCATCGGCGACCAGTTCGAGATCGCCCTGCCAGCGGCCATTGTCCACGTCGCTCATCCCGTCAATCCAATTCTTTTCAGGCCAATCCGTCAGCGGCCGGCCAGCGTCATTCCCTCGATCGCCAGCGTCGGTGCGGCGACGCCGTATTTGCGGTCGATGTCATTGGCCTGCGTCACACGCATGAACATCTCCTTGAGGTTCGATGCGATGGTGACCTCGGACACGGCGAAGGTGAGTTCGCCGTTTTCGATCCAGAAGCCGGTGGCGCCGCGGCTGTATTCGCCGGTGATCATGTTGACGCCCTGGCCGATCAGCTCGGTGACGTAGAACCCACGGCCAACGTTGCGGATCAGGTCCTCCGGCGAGATATCGCCGGGCTCGAGCGCAAGGTTGGTGGAGGCCGGGGTGACCGAATTGCCGCCGCGCACGCCACGACCATTGGTTTCGAGACCGATTTCGCGGGCCGTCGAAGTGGAGAGGAACCAGTGCTTCAGCACGCCGTCCTCGATCATCACCATCCGCTTGCCGGCAACGCCTTCGCCATCGAAGGGGCGCGAGGCCGGACCGCGCACGATCAGCGGATCGTCGGTGATCGACAGGCCGGCCTTCAGCACGCGCTCACCCATCTTGTCGCGCAGGAAGCTGGTCTTGCGGGCAACGGAGGCGCCGTTGATGGCGCCGGCGATGTGGCCGACGAAGCCGCGCGCGACGCGGGGATCGAACACAACAGTCACGTCCTTGCCGGTATCGACCTGGCGCGGATTGACGCGGCGCACGGCGCGCTCGCCGGCGCGGCGGCCGATTTCAGCTGCGTCGTCAAGATCGGCGAAATAGATGCGGCTGTCGAAATCGTAGTCGCGCTCCATGGCCGTGCCTTCGCCGGCGATGACGCTGACGGAACGGCCGAAGCGCGAGCCCATGTAGCTGCCCTGGAAACCGTGCGAGGTGACGAGCACCATGCCTCCCATGCCGGCAGATGCGCCGGCGCCGGAGGAATTCGTAACGCCGTTCACTTCGAGTGCCGCGGCTTCGGCGGCAAGTGCCGCGTCCTGTAGCTGAGCGGACGAGACCTCGGTGGTGTCGAGCAGGTCGAGATCCGGATAAGAGCGCGCCAGCCTGTCCTCATCTGCGAGGCACGCGAAGGGATCCTCGGGGGAGACCTTGGCCATGGCGACGGCGCGTTCCGCCAGCACCGAGAGATCGAAGCCGGGATTGGCCGAGACGCTGGCGACGCGCTTGCCGACGAAGACCCTGAGCGAGAAATCGTCGCTTTCGGAGGATTCGGTGCCTTCCACCTTGCCGAGGCGAACGGTGACGGACTGGGCGCGGGAGCGCACGACCACCGCATCGGCGGCATCGGCGCCGGCCTTCCTGGCGAGGTCTATCAGTTCGCTTGCACGGGAAAGAAGCGTCGAGGAGTCGATTTCTGAGGACATGATTTGGCCTTTCCTTCGCGTTCCATTTATTGTGCACTATGAAATGCATCAAGGCCGGGAGCGCCGATTCTTTTTATCAGCCCCCGCGCTTGTCCCCTTGTCGAAAGAAAAGCGTGCCATGTCAGAGCCCAACGCCCTGTTTACGGAAACCATTCTGCTGCTCGGCGGCGCCGTGGTTTCGGCGCCGATCTTCAAGCGGCTGGGTCTCGGCACCGTGCTCGGCTATCTCGCCGCCGGCGTCGTCATCGGTCCGGTCTTCCATGGGCTGACGGATGGCGAACAGATCCTCAACGTCGCCGAGCTCGGCGTCGTCTTCCTGCTCTTCATCATCGGGCTGGAGCTGAAGCCGACGCGCCTGTGGCAAATGCGGCGCGACATCTTCGGGCTGGGAACGGCGCAAGTGGTGACGACGGGGACGGCGCTCACCTTCCTCACCTATTTCTCGGGCCTGCTCGGCTGGGCCGGAAGCGTCGTCACCGGCTTCGGCCTGGCGCTGTCCTCCACCGCATTCGCCATGCAAATCCTCGACGATGCCGGCGAGGTCAATACGCAATACGGACAGCGCTCGTTCTCGATGCTGCTCTTCCAGGATCTGGCGATCGTGCCGCTGCTGGCGCTGATCAACATCCTCGACACCGGCAAGGGGCATGGCTCGCCGGTGGTGGATTTCGCCATCGCGATCGGCGCCGTCGGGGCGATGATCGTCATGGGCCGCTATCTGCTGACACCGCTGTTCCAGATTATCGCCCGCACCGGGGCGCGCGAGGCGATGATCGCAGCCGCGCTGTTCGTGGTGATGGGGGCCGCGAGCCTGATGCAGCTTGCCGGGCTTTCGATGGCGATGGGCGCGTTCCTGTCCGGCGTGATGCTGGCCGAATCCTCCTACCGGCACGAACTTGAGGCGGATATCGAGCCGTTCCGCGGCGTGCTGCTCGCCATCTTCTTCATCGCCGTGGGGCTCTCGCTGGAGCTCGAGGTCCTGCGTGACAACGCGCTGCTCATCGTCGTCGCCGTGCCCGTCGTCATGGTGGTGAAGGCCGTGCTCATCTATGCGCTCTGCCGCATGACCGGCTCGTCGCACAACGACGCGGTGCGGATCGCCTTCCTGCTGCCGCAGGGCGGAGAGTTCGGCTTCGTCCTGTTTTCGGCCGCGGCCGGCGCCGGCCTGATGCCGTCGAGCACCGCCTCGCTGCTGATTGCCATCGTCACGCTGTCGATGGCGCTGACCCCTCTCGGCACCATGCTCTCCAAGCGGCTCCTGAAGGGCGACGAGCACGAGGAGCTGGACGAGAATTTCGAGGGTGCGGGCGCCGACGTGCTGATGGTCGGCTTCTCGCGTTTCGGCCAGATTTCCTCGCAGATCCTGCTTGCCGGCGGACGATCGGTGACCGTCATAGACTTTTCCGCCGACCGCATCCGCCAGGCCTCCGCCTTCGGCTTCCGCATCTATTTCGGCGACGGCACGCGCAAGGACGTGCTGAGGGCCGCCGGCATCGAGCGCGCCAAGATCGTCGTCGTCTGCACGCAGAAGCGCGAGACGACCGACAAGATCGTCGAACTGGTGCAGGCGGACTACCCGCACACCAAGCTCTTCGTGCGCTCCTACGACCGCATCCACTCGATCGCGCTGCGCAATCTCAACGTCGACTACGAGCTGCGCGAGACGCTGGAATCCGGTCTGCTCTTCGGGCGGCGGACGCTGGAAGCGCTGGGGCTCAGCGAGGCGGAAGCCTACGAGATCGGCGAGGACATCCGCCGGCGCGACGAACAGCGCCTGGTGCTCCAGGCCTCCGAAGGCCTGCAGGCCGGCCGCGACATGCTTTTCTCGCAACCGGTCAAACCGGAACCGCTGGTCAAGCCGAAGCGGACGATGGACTTTTCCGAGGACCCGCTGGCGGGAACGGCAGACGCGGTGGCGGATGCTTAATCCGGCTCGGGCCGGTGCTTAACCCACTCGGACCTTGAGGTGTGCCTCGATCGCCCCATCCAACGCATGCTTCAATTCGTCCTTGACCCCCGCCGACATGGCCAGCACTTCGCGGGCCTTCAAAAAATCCATGACGCCGGTGCGGCCGACGGCGGGGCGCAGGAAGATGTGGGGTGGCTGGATGCGGAGCTTGAGCGTGATTGCCGTCTGCATCATTAGCTGGCCGGAGCCGAAGATGCTTTCCATACGGTTCGGGATATGGGTGCCGTCGCCCTCCGGCGCGCCTACGACATCGATGCCGATGACGATATCGGCGCGGTCCATCAGGCATTCATAGGGGACGGGATTGCTGATGCCGCCGTCGATCATCACCCGGCCATGCAGCCGGACGGGCATGAAGACGGCGGGGATGGCAGAGGAGGCTGCGAGTGCCGGAAACAGCTGGCCCTCGCTCACCAGCACTTCCTGCTGGCCGTAATAATCGGTGGCGGTCACCGTCATCGGGATCGGCAGATCCTCGAAGCGATCGGGGAGATCGGCGGGCAAGAAGGCTTTCAGGATGCGTTCGAGGTTGAACTGGCCGATGCGCACGCCGTTCGCCACCGCGTCGCGCACCGTCTGCGGGCGCAGGCCCCAGAGGCGGCTGACCACAGCGGTCTTGTTGCCGACGGTCATCAGCGCGTGCTCGCGGATCGCCTCGCCGGTCATGCCGGCCGCCATGCCGGCGCCCATGATGGCGCCGATCGAGGAGCCGGAGATCGCCACCGGGCGGATACCGAGCTCGTCAAGCGTTTCGATGACGTGGATATGAGCAAGGCCGCGGGCGCCGCCGCCGCCGAACGCGATGGCCACACGCGGCGACGCGCCGGAGGCGACATCTTCGAGAGCAGGGAACGCGGAACTGGTCTTCTCGGCCTGCTGTGTCACCCTTTGCCCCCTGTCGCCGCGACCTATTGAGGCTGGTAGCGGTAGAAATGCACCCTGGTATCGCCGAAAATCCGGCTTTCCAGGAACAGATAGGAAGGATCGACCGAAACGGCAACGTCGGCGCGCTCCTCGAGCACGGCAATCGCGCCCGGAACCAGCCAACCACCCTTGGCGGCGGCAGCCATTGCCTTTTCGCCGAGACCCTTGCCATAGGGCGGGTCGGCGAAGAGGAACTGGAACGGCTCGAGGTTGCCGACGCTCCCAAGATCGGTCGCGTCACGCCTCAGGATGCGCGTCTTGCCGTGCAAGCCGAGCGCATCGATATTTTCCCAGAGCAGGCCCCTGCCCTCGACGCTGTTTTCAACGAAGAGCGCATGGCGGCAGCCGCGCGAGACGGCTTCCAGCCCGACGGCGCCGGTGCCGGCGAAGAGATCGAGTATCCGGGTGCCATCGACGCATTCCGGATAGGCATGGCTCAGAATATTGAACAGGCTCTCACGCGTCCGGTCGGCAGTCGGCCGGATGTCGTTGGATTTAGGCACGGCGAGCGACCGTCCGCGAAACTCACCGCCGACGATCCGCACCGCGTCCTATTCCCTTGCCCTTGGGTCCACCACGCGACGGCCCGCCCGAGGGCTTGCCACCGCCACCGGGACGATCGCCCGAAGGCTTGCCCGAAAAACTCTTCGCACCCGGCTTGGAGCCGCTTGGCTTGCCGCCAAAGCTCTTGCCGCGCGGCCCGTCACCACGCGGCTTGTCGCCGAAGGGACGATCGCCTCTTGGGCGTTCACCCTGCGGACGTTCTCCACGGGGCCGGTCACCAAACGAACGCTCGCCGGCCGGACGCTCGGAGCGAGCCTCGCCGGAAAAACGCTTGGCGCGGGGACGCTCGTCACCCTCTTCACGCGGACGGCGCGGCTTGTCGCCGAACGGCCGGTCTCCACGTGGGGGACGATCGCTGAAGGAACGGGGACGGTCGTCGCCATCCTCGCGCGGTCTGCGGTCGCCACGGGGCTTGCCTGCAAACGGACGGTCGCCTGTCGGCCGGTCACCACGGGGAGGACGATCACCGAAAGGCCGATCGCCGCGTGGCCTGTCACCACGTGCCGGGCGGTCGCCGAAGGAACGAGGACGGTCGCCGTCCTCGCGCGGCTTGCGTTCGCCGCGTGGCTTGTCGCCAAAGGGGCGGTCGCCATAAGGCCGGTCGCCGCGTGCCGTGCGGTCGCCGCCGGAGCGGTCACCACGATCTCCGAAGGAGCGGTCGCCACGGGGACGGTCGCCGAAGCCACGATCGCCACGATCACCGCGCTTGCGGTCGTCGTCGCGGCTCACATCGCTGGAGCGGATCCATTCGCCCTCTTCATCGCGGGCGCGGTTGATCTGCACGCGCGGACCTTCGTCGTAGCTTGTGGGCTGCGGCTTGGAACGGCCGGGCTTCTCGCCACGGCGGAGCGCCGTCTGGGCGTTCTTTTCTGCCTTGGCGGCGGCCTTTTCGCCGAGTGGACGGGCGCCGGGCGCCATCCAGACATTGGCGTTGCGGCGGCTGCCGAGGGCGGGACGCTTCGGGCCCTCATCCTTGCGATCGCCACCATGGCTTGGGCCACGGTCGCGATCACCGCCACGGCGGTCGTCGCGTTTATCGTCGCGCTTGGTGTCGAGGCGGCTCAGCGCGCGTTCGCGCTTGTCTTCCGGCTTCCACGAGCGCTCACGGCGCTCGGGTCTGGCGTCGGCTTCTTCTTCCTCGGTCACGGCCGGCGCGTTGTAGATCGGCGCGTCGAAATTGGCCTTGGCATCCTCGATCAGGCGCGGGCCGAGCTGGTCGCGCAGGGTGCGGCCGCGTACTTCGATCACCGCCCGCTCGGGGATATCGCCGAGCTGGAACGGGCCGTAGGAGATGCGGATCAGGCGGTTGACGTCGAGACCGAGCGCGCCGAGCACGTTCTTGATTTCGCGGTTCTTGCCTTCGCGCAGGCCCATGGTGAGCCAGACGTTGGACCCCTGCACCTTGTCGAGCGTCGCTTCGATGGCGCCGTAGAGCACGCCGTCGACGGCGATGCCGTCCTTCAGCTTGTCGAGCGCTTCCTGGTCGATCTCGCCGTGGGCGCGCACGCGGTAGCGGCGCAGCCAGCCGGTCGTCGGCAGTTCCAGCGCACGCGCCAGGCCGCCGTCGTTGGTCAAGAGCAGCAGACCTTCGGTGTTGATGTCGAGGCGGCCGATCGACATGACGCGCGGCAGATCGTCCGGCAGGTTGTCGAATACGGTCGGGCGGCCTTCCGGATCGGCATTGGTGGTCACCAGGCCGGCCGGCTTGTGGTAGAGCCACAGGCGGGTGCGCTCGATGCCACGGATCGGCATCCCGTCGACTTCTATTCTGTCGGTCAGCGTGACGTTGACGACGGGCGTATCCAGCGGCTTGCCGTTCAGCGTGACGCGGCCATCGAGGATCATGCGCTCGATATCGCGACGCGAGGCAACGCCGGCGCGCGCCATCACCTTGGAGATGCGTTCCGCCTTGCTGTCGCTCGTCGCGTCGGACACGGCATCCGCCTTGTCAGCCGATTTTGCGAACTTCCTTGCGGGCTTCTCGCCCGATTTCGCGCCGGTATCGCGCGGGGATGGCTTGCCACCCGGCCGTTTTGGCTTGTCTTTGAATGTCATTTGTTGTTTGCCTGCCTTTTGGGGCCTTCTATCAGTTCGCGCCCCTGCGGTTAAGTGGAAATTGTCGGATCGTGAAGACAAATCAATTTATGGAGCTGGCGCTTGAGGAGGCGCGTGCCGCGGGTGATCGCGGCGAGGTGCCGATCGGCGCGGTCGTCGTCCTCGACGGCACCGTGATCGCCCGTTCCGGTAACCGCACCCGCGAGCTCAACGACATCACCGCCCACGCCGAAGTGGCCGCCATCCGCATGGCCTGCGAGGCGCTCGGCCAGGAGCGGCTAACGGGCGCTGATCTCTATGTGACGCTCGAACCCTGCACGATGTGCGCGGCGGCCATCTCGTTCGCGCGCATCCGCCGCCTGTATTATGGGGCCGAGGACCCGAAGGGTGGCGCGGTGGACAGCGGCGTGCGGTTCTATGCGCAGCCGACGTGCCATCACGCGCCGGAGGTGTATTCGGGGATGAGCGAAATGGAGGCGGCGGAGATCCTGCGCGGGTTCTTTCAGGGGAAGCGGGATTAGGGCGCTGTGGCCCGATCAGGCGCTGCAATGCGCCACTTTTCGCCGATCTTCCAATGCTATACAGTTGAAAGAAATCGGAGTTTCTGAATGGCCAGCATGACCGCAGTGATGACGAGGAGACGCGACAGGCGACACAGCGCGGCATCAGCAGCCGTTTCGCAGGTGTTGCGTGACGCATCCAGCAAGGGTGTCGACATCACCCTCGTGGGGTCTCTTGCGCGCGGGGATTTCCGTTCGCATTCGGATGTCGATCTGCTCGTTCGCGGCCCCATGGACCGAAAGCGCCGCGCCTTGGCCGAACAACTCGTGGCTGACGGCATGCGAGCGTCGGAAATTCCCTATGACCTCGTCTTCGAGGCCGATCTCACCCACGATCGCCTTCAGGAGTTTCTCGATGGCATCGTATAGCCTGCCGGCATTTGCACGGCTTACGCCCAAGATTCATCGCGCCGAGCGCGAGCTCGCCCAGATGGAAGCGTTTTACGAGAAACATGCGGCCGAGATGGCCGCGAATGATTGGGGTGCCATGTCGGCCATCTCCGCCGGCATCCACAATGTGTACAACGGAATAGAGGATGTTCTTCTCAGCCTCGCCCGGGACATCGACGACGATGTCCCGACAGGGCCTTCCGCGCACCAGGATGTACTTGACCAGATGGCATCGGAAGTTTCGGGAACGCGACCGGCGCTTATCGATCTCGATCTCTATGAGGCTCTGGCGGAGCTAAAGGGCTTTCGACACCTCGTGCGCCATCGGTACGGGTTCGATCTGAAGCCGGATAAGGTCGTTGAAAATTTGGAGCTTCTCCGGCATGCCTTTCCGATGTTCATGGCCGCTGTAACCAAGCTGGAAGCGGCAATGAGAGATGACGGCGCAACGGAGACGCCGAAGACCTGATTGATCGTCAAATTATTGATTGCCTATCAATAGCTTGAGAGAATCTCGGCCACTCGTTCATCCCCGCGCCCGAAAGCTGCCCCTACACTATCGGCGTCCCGTCATCGGATACACCGGCAGGCGTGTCGGCGAGGCGGGATCGGCGC